>NZ_JBTMWU010000005.1:0-328123 GCF_054489375.1 Devosia sp. A449
AACCGCGTCGCCCGCCAGATGACCAATAATTTCGGCGCCTGGATCAACACCGATCAGGTCGAGTTCCGCAATTTCCCAAGCTATTTCCACGTGCTGTCGAGCAGCCGGCTGACCGACATCACCGATGTCACCACCCTGACCGCCAACGCCATCCTGCCCGAGGCCTATACGCTGTCGACCACCAGCGCCGATTGGTGGAAGACCGCAATCTTCGGCCGCGAACTGGTGCGGCTGATGACTGAAGAGGGCCTGTTCGGGGTGCAGGAGAACGCCGTCAATTTCCTCGCCGACAATTTCTATTCGGCGCGCCTGACCCTGCCCAGCAACGCGCCCCCCGGTCCCTATATCGCCCTGACCTATGTGTTCAAGAATGGCGAGATCATCGCCCGCAAGTCGGAAGGCTTTGCCGTGCGCAAGATCGGCTTCGAGCGTTTCCTGGCGCTGACCTCGGTGCAGCAGCCATTTCTCTACGGCCTGGTCTGCGTGCTGCTGGCGCTGTTCACCGGCTGGCTCGGTGGCGTGGTGTTCCGGCGCTAACCGCGCACCAGCCGCTTGGGGCTGACCGGATACGTCCGGTCCTTGCCCAGCATGGTGACTTCCAGCGCCGGCCAGTGGAACAGGCCGACAAAGGCCGGCGACAGGATATTGATCGAGCCGGTCGACGATCCATAGGCGGGCAGGATCATGAGCCGGTTGTCGTGGACAAAGCAGGGGCGGCGGGTCGAGCGGCCCTGCATCAGCACATGCGCGGCGGGGTGCAAATGTCCGCTGATTACCCCATTGGCACCGCGTTGCGGTTCATGCGCCAGGGTCAATCCGGCCAGTTCGAGCTCCGGCAGGCAAATGCCGCCGATGGCGTGCGGGGCCGGATCGTGATTGCCCGACAGCCAGATGCACTCGACCATTTCGGTCACCGCATCGAGCCGCATCCGGTCCGCATTGGTCAGCAGCTTGCTCGCATCAGCGCGATGAAAACTGTCGCCGAGCGACACCAGACGCTGCGCATGAGTGCGCCGCAGATCGGCTTCGAGCCGCGCCAACGTCAGGCCGGTATCATAGGGCGGCAGCAACTGGCCGCGCCGGGCAAAGCTGGCCATTTTTTCAAAATGCAGATCGGCGACCAGCAGGGTGCGCTCGGCGTGCCAATAGAGGGCACCCGAAGGCAGCGGCTCAAAATTATGTCCGGCAAAGCGCAAGATCGGCGTCTCCGTGACCTCGGCTTGATATTGGGGCTGATTCAACTCTGGCCCATCGCCTCTTTCAGCAATTCGTCGGCTGCTTCCGCCATAGCAGATTCGCGGCCTTCCCCGAAAATGGGTTCCTTGCCGATATCGAGCAGCAGCGGCACGGCGAGAGGCGAGACGCGCGCCAGCGGCTTGTGCACGATGTGGCTGCGAATGCGGGCCAGCATGGTGCCCAGCCGCTCGATATCGAGCAACCCGCGCGCGGCGTCGCGGCGGGTGGCCTGAATGAGAATGTGATCGGGCTCGTGCTGATACAGCACGTCATAGATCAGGTCCGAACTCATGGTGATCTGGCGGCCCGATTTCTCCTTGCCGGGATGACGGCGCTCGATCAGCCCGGAGATGATGGCGCAGTTGCGGAAAGTGCGCTTCATCAGCGCCGATTCATCGAGCCAGGCTTCCAGATCGTCGCCCAGCATGTCTTCGGCAAACAATTCATCCAGCGATAGCCGCTTGCTGCGGATCAGCCCGGACAAATCGCCCAGCCCCCAGATGGCCAGCGCATATTCGGATGCGACAAAACCCAGTGGCCGGGCGCGGGCGCGTTCCAGCCGTCGGGTCAGCAGCATGCCCAGGGTTTGGTGCGCCAGGCGGCCTTCGAAGGGGTAGCACACCAAATAGTTCTGCGTGCCATGGGGGAAGGTTTCCACCAGCAGGCTATCGCGCTTGGGCAGCACCGAAATATCGCGCTGCAGGCGCAGCCAGTCGCTCACCTGATCCGGCAGCACCGACCAGCTTTCGGGCGTATCGAGCAGCTTGCGCACCCGCTCGGCCAGATAGGTTGAGAGCGGGAACTTGCCACCCATGTAGCTGGGAATTTTCGGGTTGGCCGACTGGGCGCGCGACACGAAGGCCTCGTTGTCGCGCATGCCCTCGAAGGCGACGATTTCGCCGCCGAACATAAAAGTGTCGCCGATCAGCAGCGTGCCGAAGAAATATTCCTCCATTTCCCCCAGCACCCGCCCGCCAGCGCCTATGGGGCTATTGCTTTGGCCCTTCTTGACGCCGCGCGCTCGCACCAGCCGAACCCGCACCATCGGTTCCTCGATGATGGTGCCGATATTGAGCCGATATTGCTGCGCCACCTGCGGATTGGCGATGCGCCAGTGGCCATCGTCGGTCAGCTTGAGGCGGGCATAGCGCTCATAGGCGCGCAGCGCGTAGCCGCCAGTGGCGACGAAATCCAGCACCCGGTCGAACTGGCCCCGCGGCAGGTCGCGATAGGGCCAGGCGCGGCGGATTTCGTCGTAAAGCGCGTTGGCGGCAAAGGGGGCGGCGCAGGCCATGCCCAGAATATGCTGGGCCAGCACGTCATAACCGCCCGACACTGGGTCTTCGCTATCCTGATGGTTCTCGGCCACGGCTTCCACCGCCGCCTCGCATTCGAGCACTTCGAAACGATTGGACGGCACCAGCACGGCCTTGGACGCCTCGTCGAGCCGGTGATTGGCGCGGCCGATGCGCTGCAGCATGCGCGAAGACCCTTTGGGTGCACCGACCTGTACCACAAGATCCACATCGCCCCAGTCGATGCCCAGATCGAGCGTCGAGGTGCAGACCACGGCCTTGAGCTTGCCCGAGACCATGGCGCTTTCCACCTTGCGGCGCTGTTCCACCGAGAGCGAGCCATGATGCAGCGCAATCGGCAGCATGTCGTCATTGATCGCCCACAGCCCCTGAAACAGCATTTCGGCCTGGCTGCGGGTGTTGACGAAGAGCAGCGTGGTGCGGTGCTGCTTGATGGTTTCGTACAGCTCACGATGGGCATAACGGCCCGAATGCCCGGCCCAGGGCAGGCGCTCCTCGGTGGCGAGTATGGACAGCACCGGCGGCGCGCCGCCCGTGGCGGTGAGCAGATGGGTTGGCCGCTGCGGCACCGGCTGGGCAATCCAGTCGCGCAGCAGATCGGGCCGCGCCACCGTGGCGCTGAGCGCGGTGATATGCAGATCGGGCGCCAGTTTGGCGATGCGGGCCAGCGCCAGCGACAACAATTCGCCGCGCTTGGAGGTGACCAGCGCGTGCAATTCATCCAGCACGATGCGCTTGAGTGAGCCGAAGAACAGATCGGCATGCGGATGGCTGATCAGCAGGCAGAGCTGCTCGGGCGTGGTCAGCAGAATATGCGGCGGCTTTTGCCGCTGCCGGGCGCGGCGCGATTGCGGCGTGTCGCCGGTGCGGGTTTCGGCGGTGATGTTGAGGCCCATTTCCAGAATGGGCGTATTGAGATTGCGCTGTACGTCGACCGCCAGCGCTTTGAGCGGGGAAATATAGAGCGTGTGCAGCCCCTCGAACTTGCCCTCCGCCAGATCGACCAGCGTCGGCAGGAACCCGGCCAAGGTTTTGCCGGCGCCGGTCGGGGCGATCAGCAGCGCCGAGGCATCGTCCTGCCAGCTGGCGAGAACGTCGAGCTGATGCGCCCGCGGGGACCAGCCTTTGCGGGCGAACCAGTCGGCGATGATGGGGGGCAATACCGGGGTCAAAAATCCCCCCTTCCAGCCTCCCCCGCAAGGGGGGAGGTGTCGTTCCGTGATGGCGGCACGATCTCACCAAACCCACCGGCCCAGCACCTCCCCCTTGATGGGGGAGGCCGGGAGGGGGTGTGGGTTGAGCACAAACTTGGCAAGTCACACCTTCTGCAAATCGAGAAACACCCTATATGATCCCCCAGCACCACAATAGGGCGAGGCCAGCATGAGCGATCAACCCCAGACCGAGACGCGGCGTTCCCCGATCGAGCGCTTCTTTGGCGGGCATCCCATCAATGTCATGCTCAAGCTGGCGTTCATCTCGCTGCTGGTCGGCTTTGCCATGAGCGTGTTTGGCGTCGACGTGCAGGGCGTGGTCAATGGGGCCATCGATCTGGTGCGCGAGGCGTTGCGCGATGGCGCCGGTCTGTTCCGCAATCTGGGCGGCTATATCGCCACCGGCGCGGCGCTAGTGGTCCCGATCTGGTTGCTCATCCGCCTCAGCAAGGGGCGCGGCTGAAAGCGCCTTTCCCTTCTCCCTCCTGGGGGAAGGTGCCCAAGGGCGGATGAGGGGCGATACTTGAACGATCCCTGCGCTGCAATGCCGCTGTGGGAGGCGGCGGCGATCCTGTGCTAGGAAACGCTGATCCCTCCGAGTTTTTCCCATGCCCACCAATCCCCGCCCGCAGCATCCGTTCGACGTGCGCCACGCCGATGTGTGGAAAATTGCGCTGCCGGCCTCGGTGGCCTTCATCACCGAGCCACTGGTGGGCATTGTCGATATCGCCGTCATCGGCCGGCTGGGCGATGCCGGCATGCTGGGCGGGCTGGTGCTCGGCGCGCTGCTGTTCGACATCATTTTTTCGCTGGCCTATTTCCTGCGCATCGGCACTGCCGGGCTGACGGCGCAGGCGGTTGGTGCGCGCGACCCGCGTGACGGGCTGCTGCATGTCAGCCGCGCCATCCTGCTCGGTGTCGGCATCGGCGTGTTGATGATCGCGCTGGCTGCGCCGACCTTATGGCTGGCGACGCTTGCCCTGGCGCCTGAGTCCGGGGCGAGTACCGCGCTGGCGGAGTATTTCAACGTCCGCATCTGGTCGGCGCCGTTCTCGCTGGTCAATTACGCGCTGCTCGGCTGGTTCTATGGCCGGGCCTCGGCCAAGACCGGCATGGCGCTGCAGATGCTGCTGCATGGCATCAACATCATTTTCAGCATCGGCTTTGTCTATTGGCTGGGCTGGGGCGTGGCCGGCGCAGCGGCGGGCACGGTGCTGGGGCAGGTGGTGGCCAGCATTGTCGGGCTTGCCGTGCTGCTGCGGCACTATGGCGGGCTGCGCGCCGTGCTCGGCAAGATCGCGCCGGGCGAATTGCTCGACGCCGTCGCGCTCAAGCGCATGTTCGGGCTCAGCCGCGATCTGATGATCCGTTCGGCAGCGCTGATGGGCGCCTATGGCTGGTTCGCAGCACAGGGCTCGCGCATGGGCGAGGTGGCGCTGTCGGCCAATGCGGTGCTGCTCAACCTGCTGATGATCATTGCCTATTTCCTCGACGGCATCGCCCAGGCGGCCGAGCAACTGACCGGCAAGGCCGTGGGCGCCAATTGGCGACCGGCCTTCGATCAGGCCTATGGGCTGAGCATGCTGTGGGGCCTGATCCTGACGCTGACCTTGGGTGTGGCCTGGTATCTGGCCGGGCCATTGGTGATCGGGTTGATGACCACCAATGCCGAAGTGCAGGCCTATGCGCTGACCTATCTGCCGATCGCGGCGCTGTGCACCGTCACCTTCATGCCGGCCTTTGTCTATGACGGCATTCTGGTGGGCACCACGCTCAATGCCACCATGCGCAATGGCATGGTGATTTCGCTAGTGGTGTTCCTGGTGGCGGCGCTGGCGCTGGAGCCGGTGCTGGGCAATTGGGGGCTGTGGGCCGCCATGCATTGCTGGTTCGTGGCGCGCGGCGCGATCTATTGGTGGGCGCTGGAGCGGCGCAAGGCAGGGCTGTTCACCGCTATAGCCTGAGGCGCAACGGCTAGCCGGTGCGCTTGACCGTGGTGCGGCTCTGATTGGCCAGCCCGCTGATCGCGGCGCGTAGCGCGGCGGGTTTGACCGGCTTGTTGACCACGGCAATGCCGCGCTCTTCGGCCAGCGCCCGCACCGCCGGACTGCGGTCGGCAGTGACCAGCGCCGCCGGCAGATGGCCACCCAGATTGTGCCGCAGCCATTCGATGGCATCGAGGCCAGAAGTTTGGTCGAGATGGTAATCCATCAGCACCAGATCGGGATACCAGCCTTCGAGCAGCCCCTCGCGGTCGATCTGCTTGAGCGACAGAGCGCTGCGCACATCGCAGCCCCAATGCCGCAGCAGCCCCTCCATCGCCTCGATGATGGCCCGCTCATTGTCGACGCAGAGGATCTTCAGCCCCAGCGTGCCGAAGCTGATTTCGGTGGGCGCGATGCTGGCTTCCTCGGTGGCGCGGACGGTGCGCGTCGACGGCAGGAACAGCGAGAAGCGCGAGCCGCGACCTTCGGTGCTGTCGAGTTCGAGCGTCAGCCCCAGCGCAGTCACCAGACGCTGCACGATGGATAGGCCCAGCCCCAGTCCCTGCGCCATGCGGGCGCCGCGTTCGAGCCGGGAGAATTCAGCGAACAGCAGCTTGTGCTGGTCGCGATTGAAACCGATGCCGGTATCGACCACGTCGAGCCGCAAGCGGCTGCCGCGCCGTCGGAAGCCGACCAGCACCTTGCCGCCGGATGGGGTATATTTGATGGCGTTGGACACCAGATTTTGCACGATGCGGCCGATCAAGGCCCGGTCTGCCAGCACCGAGCCATCGGTGCCGACAACGCGCAGGGTAATATTGCGCGCCCGCGCCATAGGCCCGAATTCCAGCTCGATCTTTTTGAGCACATCGCGCCCGGCCACTGGCGCCAGCATCGGCTTGAGCGCACCGCTGTCGATGCGCGAAATATCGAGCAGCGCGCCCATGATTTCCTCGACCGCCGTCAGGGACGCCTCGATGGAATTGGCCAGATCGGCCAGCCCGGTCGATTTGGAGCGCTCGATCAGCGTCGAGGTATAGAGCCGCGCCGCGTTGAGCGGCTGCAGCAGGTCATGGCTGGCCGCGGCGAGAAACCGCGTTTTGTCGTGATTGGCGGCATCGGCCTTGGCGCGGGCGGTTTCAAGCTCGGCATTGACCCTGGTCAGCGCCGCCGTGCGTTCGGCCACCCGTTCTTCCAGCGACTGGTTCATCCCCGCCAGTTCCCGCTCGGCCCGCACCCGCGCCGTCACGTCGGAAAAGCTGACCACCAGGCCGCCATCGGGCAGGCGACTGGAATGAAATTCGAGCATCTGCCCGGCATTACCCAGCCGCTGCGTCACCGTGCTGGGCATCGCGGTCAGCACATTGATGCGCTCAATGGCCAGCCGCGCCGCGTCGCCGACGCCCAGATCGCCCCGGTCGGCCAGAAACAGCGCGATGTCGAATAGCGGCATGCCGATTTTGATCAGCTCGGGCGGCAGCGCCAGCAGCGTGTTGTAGCGGCTATTGGACGTGGCCAATCGCAGGGCGGCGTCAAACACCGCAACGCCTTGCGGAATATGGTCGAGCGCCTGTCTGAGACGGGCTGCTTCATCGCCTTTGTGAGCGGGCATTTTGGTGGCAGTCCTGGGCTGTCGGGGTGCGGCCGGACTATCGGCTCGCCATGAAACCTGCGCAAGACCTACTGTGGACCCATTGCATTTAGCCGTCAGCTAAGGAATTCTTAATCCCCGCATATCGTGCGGCCGTCTTGGGTAGGGACGGACACCAAACTAGAGAGCCAGCAATGTTCAAGGAATTCAGGGACTTCGCCATCAAAGGCAATATGATTGACTTGGCGATCGGCGTGATCATTGGTGCTGCCTTCGGCGCCATCGTTTCCTCCATCGTCGACGACGTGTTCATGCCGCTGATCGGGTTGATCATCGGTGGCATCGATTTTTCCAATCTGTTCATCGTCCTGTCCAACCCCGACAACATTGCGGTGCCCTCGCTCGCCGCCGCCAAGGATGCCGGTATCGCCACCCTCAATATCGGGTTGTTCATCAACGCCGTGGTGAAATTCACCATCATCGCCTTCGTGCTGTTCATGGTGGTCAAGGGCATCAACAAGCTCAAGCGCCAGGCCGCTGCCGAGCCCGTGGTCGAAGCCCCCGCGCCGAGCAAGGAAGAAGTGCTGCTCACCGAAATTCGCGACGCGCTGCGCGCCAGCCCGCGCTAAACCAGACCGGCCGGCGATCCCTGGTCGCCGGCCTTTCCTTTGCCAAAAATATAGGATTGAATTCCGTTGACATTTGCGCGATAGGCAAATAAACCTAATATATAGGTGGTCTATGGCGATTATGTATTTGACAAACCCATGTACTTGAGGTCTAATGATCTCAAGGAGTTACCTCTATGTCCGTTCTTTCCAAGCCCTATTTCCACGATGAAGCCGCTGCTTTTGCTCATGTTGAAGCAACGCTTTGGGAAAATGGTCCTGTGTGCCCGCATTGCGGGGGTGTCGAGCGGATTTATGTCCTAAACAACGTCCGTACCAAGCCTTCCAAGAAGAACCCGGAAGGCGTTATCCGCCACGGCCTCAAGAAGTGCGGCCAGTGCCGTAGCCAGTTCACGGTTCGCATCGGCACCATCTTTGAGGAAAGCCACCTAGAACTGCACAAGTGGTTGCAGGCCATTCACCTGATGGTGTCGAGCAAGAAGGGCGTCTCTGCCCACCAGATTCACCGGACGCTTGAAGTCACCTACAAGACCGCTTGGTTCCTTGCGCACCGCATCCGCGAAGCAATGCGCGCTGGCGACCTGTCCCCGATGGGCGGCAACGGTTCCGTGGTTGAGGCGGATGAAACCTACTTCGGCAAGACCGAAGAACAGCCGACCACTCGCACCAGCGGCCAGCCATTCAAGTCCAAGACCCGTCGCGGCCCTTCTGGCAAGCGCGCGGTTGTCGCTCTGGTTGAGCGCGGCGGCTCTGTCCGTTCCTTCCACGTTGACCGTGCGGACGTAACCACCGTGGGAAACATCGTCGCTGCCAACGTCAACCGCGAGACGATTCTGAACACCGACGAAAGCCGCCTCTACACCAAGATTGCCCGCGAGTTCCTTGGCCACGAGACGGTCAACCACGGCGCTGAGGAATACGTTCGCGGCGAGGCCTACACGAATACCATCGAAGGCGTATTCAGCATCTTCAAGAGGGGGATGAAAGGCGTGTACCAGCACTGTTCTGAAAAGCACCTGCACCGGTATCTGGCTGAGTTCGATTTCCGGTACAATAACCGTATTGCCCTTGGGGTTGATGATCAGGCTCGCGCCGGTCACGCCCTCCGTGCTATCGTCGGCAAGCGGTTGACCTATCAAACAGTTGGTAGGTAAGGGGGCCCGTTTACATGGCGCGTATCGAGTAGGCCGGAAGATGGCCCGTTTGCGATTCAAGCTAGAAATTAATCCCGGAGGCCATGGCGTCCGACTGGATAAGCTTGGAAAACTGTCGGGCTCCGTGGAGCGGTTTCTCCGTAACTTGGCTGACGATGCTGGCGCGAAAATATCGATTGGCGATCTGGTCGCCTCCGATTTCTACGATAGCTCCTTTGGCAGCACCGTTGAGAGCTACAGTGAATTTGATACTGCAGCAGTTGCCGGATTTGACGCGGGTATTGAGTTTTTCTCGTCCTATGGTCTGACGAAGGCGCCGCAACGGGTTCCCTCCAACTTCACCAAGAAGACCATCCAAAGCTTCGTCGCGCTAGGCGCTGAAATGGACAATGACGAAGCAATTCGCATTGGCTTGCTGACCGGCGCTGATGATGAGCCGAGGTGGGAGAAACTGACCAAGTCGGCAGCGGTGCTGATGAAGGAAGCCCTAGAGGAGCCGTTCACCTACCAAGGGTCGCTCCAAGGGCGACCCGCGACTTGGTATAAGGAAAATGGGTACTTCAATTTGAAGGACTTCGCGTCCGCTGCGACGGTGAAGTGCGCATACGCGGCGGGTCTTTACGCAAAGGTCTATGCGGCATTCGAAGACAAGGACGCAGTTGTACACCTTGGCGGAATGATCACGGCAGATCGCCTCACTGGCTCCCCAACGGAAATGACGGTGAGTGACGTTCTGGTTTATCCTCGCCTGAGTGACGCAGAGTTTTCTGCCCTACCAGGCAGCGTCAAAGACATGATTGGCGACGAAGGCGTAGTTTCCTTTTTGGACAGAACGAGGGGCGATGACTAGGGTTTACCTAGACGCCTGCTGTTTTATCGAGATGTTGAAGGAGGAGCGGAAGCTCCCTCTAGATCATCCAGAAGACGCAGATATGACCAAGCGCCTTCTCAACGCCAGCCGGGATGGAAAAATCGAGGTCTGGACCTCGATGATGACCGTTGCGGAAGTGCTGCGCGTGGACCGAATGCAAGAGCCGGACGAGGCGTTGAAAAACCGGATTGAGCGATTGCTTCTATCTGGCAAAGACGGTGTGCAAGTACATGGCATGTCGCCCTTCGTGGCCATACGTGCGCGTGACCTTTATTGGAATGAAGGGTTTTCCGAAAAGGCAGCAGACCGCATTCATGTCGCCACGGCTCTCGATTTAGGGTGCGATGAGATGCTTTCGGTGGACGGTAGACTGAAGAAGAAATTCGACCGCTCAAAGATCGGACAATGCGATCTACGGGCGGTCAGAGATACGAGGAACTTGCCCGGTGAGTACCGCCAAAACAGCCTTTTCGAACCCCAATAAGTCGCAGATCGACAAATTCAAAGAAGCCGCCCGCGAACTCGAAACGAACGAGGACGAGGCGGCTTTTGACCGTGCGTTGAAGAAAGTGGCGAAGGCAAAGCCAGAGGCTAAGAAGTCGGAGAAGTGACCAGCAGGTAAATGGCGTTGGGACGCCCGCTTATGATTCTTTCTTCGTCTTGATATTCAAACTGCAAACCGACTTCGTGGAAAGTTGAAATCATCGTCTGGAGACCGGGGGTGCCATTTCTGGCGAAAATTGCTATCGCCGACTTAGGCTGCATGCCCATACCCACAATCATACCTTGATCGACAGCCCATCCGCTTTTCTGAAAAACGGCCATTAACTGCCCATGTAATTTCTTTGAGCCAGCGCTAATTCCATCATGAACAACGTCAACGGTCGCCGGGGCTTTGCTAAGTGCAACAGCCAACTCGTCCATTTGCCTCCCGCTGAGCGTGAGGGGTTCTATCGCAGACAATCTCTTTTCGAGAGCGCCAATCAGCTGCGCCGCTTCTTCCGGGGACTTACCCTCAAGCTTTTCCTTGTAGTCGGTTACGCGATCCTCGGCTAAAGCCAATCGTTCGGATGTCAGACGACTAGAGACAGCGAAGCCGATCCCTAGGAATAGCGCGGCGCACACCACAAACGCCCACGGCGCTTGCTCAATCACGGCCCAGTTCTCTTTAGCGAAATTGATCGCGTCCATCGATTCTTCTTATCACCACTCCCACTGATTCGGTATGGGTGTGTGAAGTATATAATCGCCTGGTCTATCCTACGCGTTGTCCTTGTCGACGGCAGGAACACTTAGCGCAAACTACCTTAGCGATTCACCTGCTGGCCGCGCCAGCGGACCTGCCTCGGTAGGCCTCGCCGACAACGCCTCGAACCGGGTGGTCACGATCAGCGTGAATTTGAACTGGGCAGAGGGCAACATGAGCGACGGCATCTATTACCATTCCTTCCTGAACCGCGACCGGATGATCCACATTGTCGATGCGGACCCGGCCACCTGCGAGGCCCTGAGCATTTTGTTCCGCCTCGAAGGTTTCCAGACGATTTTTTCGCTGGAGGCGGCGCATTTCATCGTCAGCCTGGAGCGACGGCGACCCGACATCGTCGTGCTCAATCTGCGGGTCGGCGAGGAGAGTGGGCTGGGCCTGCTGCGCCGGGTCAAATCGATGCGCACCGGCACGCCGGTCTTCATAATAGCGTATGGTATTAAATTGACCGATACCGTAGCATTGATTTATGACCGCACCGCCACTCGCTTATTCTTATGTACGTATGTCCACCTTGGAGCAGCTCAAAGGTGACAGCCTGCGCAGGCAGGTGGACGCCAGTGGCAAATATGCCCAAGATCATGGGCTTAGACTCGTTGAAGATTTCAAGCTCCACGACATTGGCGTGTCGGCCTTCAAAGGCGCTAACGCTGCCAAAGGCGCACTTTCCGTTTTTTTGGCCGCCGTTCAGGCCGGCGAGATACCCAGGAACTCGTATCTGTTGGTGGAGTCACTTGACCGCCTAAGCCGCGAGAAAATCCGGCCTGCTCTCCAGCTGCTATGGGCGATAACCCAAGCCGGGATAAATGTCGTAACCCTATCTGACGGCCAGGTTTATCGCGCGGGTGAAGATAATCTTCAGTCCCTCATCTACTCCATTGTGGTGATGAGCCGGGCCAATGAAGAGTCGCACATCAAAAGCGTTCGCGTCGCTGCCGCTTGGGAGAAAAAGCGTGCCAATATTGGTACAAAAAAGTTGACGAAACACGCTCCAGCCTGGCTTCGACTATCTGACGATGGAACACAATTTGTCCTCGATAGCAGCAAGGGGGATCTCGTTCGCCGCATGTTTGACCTTGCCTTGGAGGGCATGGGGCCACATTCCATAGTCCGCATGCTCAATTCACAGGGTTCAAAACCATTTGGCCGCTCAGAAGGCTGGCACAGCTCGTACGTGGAGAAAATCCTGAAAAACCGGGCAGTGGTAGGCGAATTTCAGCCCCACCGCGTCGTTGATGGCGTGAGCACTCCCGTCGGTGAACCCATCAAAGGATACTTTCCGGCGGTTATCTCGGAGGATAAATTCTTGCTGGTGCAGGTAGCACGACGCGGGCGTGCAACTCTCCATGGCGGGCGCAAGGGCAATACGTATCAGAATATTTTTTCGCACATTGCCACTTGTGCATACTGCGGCGCCAAAATGCGATTGGTCAACAAAGGGGCCAGGCCACAAGGCGGCAAATATCTAAAGTGCAGCAACGCAATTAGGAAGCTTGGTTGCGACGTGCAGGAGGGCTGGCGTTACGACCACTTCGAGGAAGCGTTTTTTACGTTTACCCGAGAGGTGAATCTCACTGAATTGCTTCGTTCCAGCGATGCCGGTGGTCGTGCGCACGAATTTGAGCAGGAAATCACCGCCATTGAAGAACGCCTGCGGCTGCTGACCGCCCGACGTGACAAAACCTATGACCTAATTGATCAATCCAGCGTCTCCGTCGCTTATCTGCGCGACCGCCTTGAAGAGACCCAAAGTGAGATTGAGCTGGTGACCGACCAGTTGACCAAAGCGAAAGAAGCCTTGGCCAGCGCGTCCGACCGACAGGTTCCTGCAGAAGAAGTAACAGAGGGTATCAAGCTACTTCAGCACGCGACTGGCGATGAAGCTTTTGCATTGAGGGCTAGGTTGGCAGATCGGCTATCCCGAATGGTCCTATCGTTAAAACTGTCCGTCAGGGGCCGTGCGGTGAACCGTGCTCAAATGTCTGATTTCTTGGACGTTCATGAACCTGACGCTGCGTACCGATCGAAATTACTCGCCCATATGGCGGAGCGGGATCGCGTTAATCGCTTGGATGAGCCGACCTTCACCGTGGCGCTCATCGGCGGCGAAGCCCGGGTGGTAACAGTGGATCGCTCTAATTCCCAAAAACTTATTCAAACAGCCGAGGTCGATGAGAATGCGGCCACGGTGATCCATACAGAATTTGGTACGAAACACTTTTCGAAACTTACGCCTGATGACCAGCCGTGAGACCGGGCTCTCTGCATTCCGGAGCGGTCGATTGACGAGCCGGGCCTGGGCGATCTGCTTGACCGCGTCGAAGCCGATGGCGCCCAGCTGAATGGCATGGGTCACCGCCGCGGTGACCACGACCTGGGGCATGGCTTCCAGCAATCGCAGGATCTGGATGAACTCGCGCTTACCGCGATTGCCCATGCGGGCCTCAAGCAGATGCCACAAATGCTGGAACTCCTCCGGCAGGTCCCAGCCTTGCAGCGGTGCTGCCCGATCGAGCGCGTTCGGTTTGGTCTCGATTAGCGCGCCAGATATGCAGTGGGTCGAACACGAAGGTGCTCGTGCCGCAGGCGCACTGATGCCGGGTGGTCCGAAGTCGGGGAGCGCATCAAATCACCCCGCGGACTCTCTGCTAGACCGGTGGGAACTCCGGGCTCAGGTCAGCGTAAACCCGTATCAATTACAACACGCCCAAACGCCGAAGCGCATCGTTGATCCAGTCGCGCGAATTGCGACGTTCGGTGATAGCCACCAGCTGCGCGGCCTCCATCCGATATTTTTCCTCGGCGATCTCAAAAACCTCGGCAAGATGGGATTGGGGTACCGCGACAACGCCATCGGCATCGCCGAGCACCAGATCCCCCGGAGACACGACCATGCCATCGAGCGAGACAGAAACATTGATCTCGCCTGGCCCGTTCTTGTGTGGCCCCCGGTGAGTGACGCCCACCGCAAAAACAGGAAAATTACCGGCTGATATCATTTTGTGGTCCCTGATGGCGCCGTTAATCACGAAGCCAGCGATCCCCCTGTTGCGGGCGTGAGCGATCATCAACTCACCGACCAAGGCGTTGGTAACCTCGCCGCCGCCATCCACGACAATGACGTCGCCCGACCCTGCGATATCGATCGCCTTCTGGATCATCAGATTATCGCCGGGAGACGTGCGCACCGTCAAGGCGGGGCCGGCTAGGGAACCGCCCGCATGCATGGGTCGAAGCGATGCGCCACCCGCAAACATTCGGGACATCGCATCGCTGACATTGGCGACCGGAAGGCTCGCGAACCTGTCGACCCATACCTGTTCTACACGCGGAACACTACGTTCAATTCTGAAACCCAACATTATGGCTCTTCCCTGTCGAACCTGATGCCCGTTGCCTGATCGTACCTGGTGCGATCAGTTAGGTGTTGTCGCGAGAACCGACGCGCGGTCAGCCTGCCTGTCCATCCAGGCGGCCAGAGCCTTGTGCCGGGACCGCCAGTCGATTTCCGGCGCTCTAAAATCCAGCATTCCCAATGCAGAAATGGTCGCGATTTCGGAAATGCTGATGGGCCCCTCACCTCCAAGCTCGGCGTCGGCCAATGACGCCAGGCAGGCCATTACCTTAGCCGTTTGCGCCGCATGGAACTCCGCCCATTGCTTTTCCGGCGCGCGCGATGCTTCAACCTTTGCCAGCGTCAATGCTACGAGCAAACCATCCGCCACAGCGTTTATCGTCAGAACCCGAATGCGTTGCATCGGGTCCACCGGGATAAGCCGCTTTTCAGACTTGAGAAAATCAAAATATTCGCAGATCACCATAGAATCGAAGATGCTGAAATCTTCCGAGACGACAAGTGTCGGTATCTTTCCAATGGGATTGAGCTTCATCAGGTCGTCGTTGACCTTTCCCTGACCAACAGCAGTCGGGACAATTTCGATCGAATCTGCCAGGCCCTTTTCGTGCGCTGCGATCATTACCTTGCGGACGAAAGGAGAAACCTTGCCGTGCATGAGCTTCATAGTATGTGCAGTCCTTTTTGCTTAAATTTAATGCGGCAGCCTTGGCCGCTGACTATTCTTCCTCGCTCGCAACACGAGCGCGCTTGAAGACTGGAAGAACCGTCACCGCCAAGGCGATTGCTCCGACCATGATGAGGGATATCGAAATGGGGGATTGATAGAATATTGCCGGGTCTCCTCTTCCAAGCACAAGCGCGCGTCGGAAGTTTTCTTCGATCATCGGCCCCAGCACAAAGCCGAGAATGAGCGGCGCCGGTGGGCATTCAAGCTTGCGCATCAGGTAACCAACTGCGCCGATCAACATGGCCAGAAAGATGTCAAACGTGGAGGATCGTACCGAATAAATCCCGATGCAGCAAAACACCAGTATTGACGGAAAGAGCGCTCGATAAGGTATGGAAAGCAGTTTGATCCATATGCCAACCAAGGGAAGGTTGAGGATTACCAACATCAGGTTGCCGATCCACATCGAGGCGATGAGACCCCAGAACAAGGTAGGGTTGGAATTGATGACGCTTGGACCAGGCTGAATATTGTGAACGATCATGGCGCCGAGCAATAGGGCCATGGTCGCACTGCCCGGAACGCCAAGTATAAGGGTCGGTATAAATGCAGTCTGTGCTGCGGCATTGTTGGCCGCCTCGGGAGCAGCCACGCCTTCGATTGCGCCTTTGCCGAACTCGCTCGAATGACGAGAAACCTTCTGCTCGAAACTGTACGAAAAGAACGAAGCTATCGACAGACCTGCGCCCGGCAACAGCCCAAAGAACGAGCCGATCATCGTGCCGCGTAATATCGCGGGAGTCATTCTGCGAATATCTTCCCAGTTTGGGAACAGGCTGTTGACCTTCTTAACAAATGATTCAGGTGGCTTGCCGTTCTCGAGGCTGCCCACAATTTCGCCAATGGCAAATATCCCAACGGCTAGAACGATGAAGTCGATGCCCTCCCACAGGGCAGGCATGCCGAAAGTGAACCGCTGCACGCCGGAATGGACGTCGGTGCCCACGCTTCCAAGAAACAGGCCCACTAGAACCATGCCAAGGGACTTGAGCAATGATCGGGATTCCAGTGATACCGCGCAAACCAGACCAACGACCATCAACCCGAAATACTCAGGCGCGCCGAAACTAAAGGCGGCGCTGCTCAGCGGCATGGCGAACAGGGCGACGGTCAGGGTTCCAACCGTGCCGGCAAAGAACGATCCAATGGCCGCTGTCGATAGCGCAACGCCGGCCCGTCCGTTTCGAGCCATCTGGTAGCCATCAATAACGGTGACTGCAGATGAGGTCTCGCCTGGCATATTGACCAAGATCGCGGTCGTAGAACCGCCATAGGCCGATCCGTAATAGATGCCCGCCAGCATGATCAGAGCGGTAACCGGCTCGAGACCATAGGTGAATGGGAGCAACATAGAAATCGTCGCCAGGGGGCCGAGACCAGGAAGGATGCCAATCAGCGTTCCTAGAAGACAGCCCATGAAGGCATAGGCAATGTTCTGTGCGGTGAGGGCAACGCTGAACCCAATGGACAGATTGTTCAGAAGTTCCATCGTCTATCTCTTCTCAAAGCCGCGGAAATACAGGAAATCGAAGGCCAAGTCCGACCACGAAGACCAATACCGAGATTGCAGAAAGGGCGATCGCCGTCGCGGCGGTGAACAGAACTGATGTGTTCCGGGAGGCAAGGCTGGATATGGCAACGACGGCTACGACAGCTACGATGATCCCACCACGTGGCAGCAGTAATCCGAAGGACGCCACCGCGCCTATAATGGCGAGTAAAACTCTGAGATCAAACTTGCCGACAGGCTGAGCTTCGCCGGACCACATGTTGGCACGTATGCAGAGACCAAGTCCGGTCAGTGCGAGCAGTATGCCGATCCAGAACGGAAAGTATCCTGGCCCCATGGAACTGGCGACGCCCATCCGATAGCTGCTTGCGCCGATGGCAATTGTCACGCCCGCAATCAGGTACAAAAGACCCACGCAGAAGTCTCTTACATTGGCAATTCTCATGCCCGCCCCCACAACTCGAAATAAACGCCGCAACTGAAGACTTGCCGGGAGGCCGGACAAGGTCCGGCCTCCCGGCGGGTTGTTACTCAGCGACAATTCCGCGGGTTTCTGCGATATCTCTCCACCGATCAATTTCTTCGCTGACCAGTGTCGTCACTTCTGCGACAGATTTCGGATCTGCCAGGAAGCTTTGGCTGGCAAGGAATTCGATCGCCTCAGGAGTGCGCATCAATTCGTTGACGCTGGCGTTGATGCGTTCTTGGATAGCGATGGGCGTCTCGGCAGGAACAAAAAGCAGCATCCTGACGCCGCGCGGATCAGCACCTTCGATGCCTGCTTCTATTAGTGTCGGCACATCCGGCAGGGCGGGTGCGCGCATTTCGTTGCTTACAGCGAGTACGCGAAGCTGTCCGGCATGAACCGCAGGTAAGACTTGAGCGACGCTACCGAACCATGCGTCTACCCGTCCACTTACGAGGTCGGGTATCGATTCAGCGGCACCTTTATAGTGTACAGGCTCGATGTTCGAGTCGGTCGCGGCATTGAACAGTTCTGCGCTAAAATGGGAAGAACTGCCCAAGCCTGCCGTCGCATAGAACATGCCGCGGCCTTTGGCTTCTTCGACGAACTCGGTGATCGTAGTGGCCTGAACCCCGCTTCCGACCGTCACCGCGCTTTGGCCAAGCGAGACGCTGGCGACGGGTATCAGATCGGCCTTGGGATCGAATGGCAGGTTGGGCTGGAGCGCAGCATTGGTCGTGTAGCTGGAGGAGACGAACAAAATCGTATATCCGTCAGGCTCTGCCTCAGCTACGTGGGCTGCAGCGATTGCTGTACCAGCGCCTGGCAAATTTTGTGGCACAACCGTCTGGCCCCAGGACTTGCCCAAGCCGTCTGCCACATAGCGAGCCAGCACGTCGGTAGAGCCGCCCGCAGAGAAGGCGATGGCGAGTGAGACTTCCTTCTGCGGGAACTCCTGTGCGCTTGCCGCCAGTGGGATAGCGGCTAGCAAGCCAACAGATACCGCGGCCAAAAATGACTTCATTTTCTCCTCCGTTTTTATTTTTTTGGTGATGTCAGTAATTGAACAGACACCGCGCCTCCATGGCTCTCGGTGCCACATATAGACATTCATTTGAAGCCATACAGATGAGCTGGGTTATCAACCAGGATCTGCTTCTGAACTTCCGGGTCGGGCGCCCATATAGCCAGCAGGTCGAGAAGGTCCGCGTCATTCGGCATGGTCCCCGAAAAACTAACATGCGGCCAGTCACTGCCCCAAAGCATGCGTGACGGGTTGGCAGCGATCAGCGCCTGAGCAAATGGAATCAACGAGGAATAGGGCAACTGCGCATCTTCGAAGCGCATGGGTGCAGAGAGTTTGATCCACCAACCCTCGTTCTTGACCATATGGAGCAGCAACTGGAAACCCGGGTGATCGATACCCAGTGCTGTCGGCATATGCCCCAGATGATCGATGACGATCTCCACCGGCAGTTGCCTAAGGCGCGGCGCCATATCCACCAGATCAGCAGCGTTGATGTGCAATTGCACATGCCATCCGAAAGGCGCGATACGTTCCGACAACTCCTCGATGCCTGCGATGCCGGCTACTGGTGCGTTGAACGGATTGAAGCGTACGCCCCTGAAGCCCACGGCATTCAGATCAGCGATCTCGGCCTCGGACATATTAGGATCGGCAACGGTGATGCCTCTCCACTGGCCATTCGATGCTTTGAGCGCGTCAATCGTTATCTGGTGATCCACATGGACACCCGAATGGACGATCACTGCCCGTTGAATCCCCAGTTTTGTCAGCATAGCACGATAGTCGTCTATCCGGACCGCGGCGGGCGTAAATGGGCGACTTGGTTTTAGGGGATACTGACCGTCCTCATACAGGTGAGCATGAGTATCACATGCGCCGGCTGGAACAGCAATTTTGGGACGTCTTGTCGCCAAATCCGGAGCTTGGCACAAATTAAGGACTGGACTTACGTTTTCAACCATTGAATGTGACCCACTCGTCTACAAGTTCGAGCAGGACTATCCGTGCCACTGAGGATGCGGTCAAACGAGAAAAACAGGCACTTAGTTGAGTTGAAGTCAAGGAACGACGATGCGCAGACTGCCATCTCTGAAGGCGATTCGAGCGTTCGAAGCGGCCGGAAGGCATCTAAGTTTCACCCGCGCCGCAGAAGAGCTCAATGTCACGCCAGGTGCCGTCAGCCGGCAGATTCTTTTGCTAGAAGGCGAACTCGGCACCAGTCTTTTTAGGCGCGCGCACCGTCAGGTGAAGTTGACTGCCGCGGGGGTGCACTTTCTTTCGGCTGTGAGCCAGTCCTTCGCGATGATGGTTGATGCTGCCTCACAAATCGACCAACAGAATGCCGAGCAGCCCCTGCATATTGCCTGCCCACCGACCTTGGCAATGCGCTGGCTGATGCCGCGTCTGCCTGATTTTCATCGGGCCTTTCCACAACATGACATCATGCTCACCACTACGATGGGAAACACCGACATTGCGCAGGCCAAGGCTGACGTCGTAGTGCAGCTGGGGGACGGAAGATGGCCGCGTACAATAAGCCACCGACTGCTGGTTATGGATTTGGTGCCGGTTTGCAGCCCGAGCTTCATGGTTGAGAACGGGGCAATTAACGCTATCGAGGACCTTCGTTATGGCACATGGCTCTATTCGTTAGCTAGACCGGGTGATTGGGACCTATGGCTCAACTCGGTGGGCGGCGAGATACCCCGGGCATCGCACAAAATGAGTTTTGAGAACTCGGTTCTGATGTATCAAGCCGCGCGCGATGGCCTGGGGATAGCGATTGTATACGAACAGTTAGTCAGGGATGAGTTACAGAACGGGCGCCTAATTGCACCCGTTGGTCACCGGTGCCTGAGTGAGAAGGCGTTCTATTTAACTTATCCAGCACAGACCCCGCATCATCGGGCATTACACGATTTTCGCGACTGGATATTGAAGTCAAGCCTGCTGTCTGAATCGCGCTAGATTTGCAAACGCCTTCATTCCTAGTTTTTAGGCAAGTAGACTCATAAGGGTAAATGTCCGCTGCCCTCGGCACGATTTTGTGCTGAGCATCAAGCCCGAGTATGCCACCAAGATTGTGGGGCCCGAACCCTCGGGCGCCGCTGGCGGATCGTCAGCGGCCCCATTTGGGGTTCAAGCTCGCAGCGCGATGCTCAGGCGTGATTTCCGGCATGTAGAACTTCTGGATCATTTCAACGGAAGTGCGCGTGTTAATGGCGACAGACGACTAAATACCCGTGAAACTTTCGTTTTCACCTTCCTTTCCACTGGGTCGGTATGGGGGTAAATTGATCAAGCTCATGCGAGAACTCCCTTGAGCAAACCCCAATAGAAAACAATTTTGGCATCTCTGGCGGCTCCCGCCCGGGAAGTCTAAACGTGGAAATTTTCCAAATTGAAAATTCAAACAAAATCTTCAAATTCAAATGATCGTTCGAATGTAAAGATTTCAAAAAATATAATTGCACCGCTGTCGCTTGAAAAACAACGGAAAGAGTATGCGGCCTGGGTAAATGGAATTATCCAGCAATTCCGATCCAGCGAAGTTGCGGAACGCTACTCGTCGCTTGACGAGTATATGTCGGCAAATGCGTTCTTTATTTCTGCTACGTTCAATCGCGGAAAGATGGCACGCAGCAAGTTTAATCGAGGTCTACCGCAGGCTGACTCATCCCTCGAGATGGACGCCTTCCATAACCTCTATATGACAGCGGCTAAAAAGGCCCTCGGGAACCACTGGACCAACAAGGGCCGGGCTCTAGACTGGCCATTGGCTATCGTGGCAGCAGACCACAATGAGGCCAAGTATGGTCGAACGTCTGGCTCGGAGATCACAAACCTTCATTGGCATGCTATCTTGGTTAGCAGGTCATCTCATCGCGAGAAGTTTGAGCAGGCTTTAGCTGATCCCTTGCTGGTAGCTGACTTCCAGCACCGTACCTTGGTTGATAGCCTTGACGTGCGACCCTGGATGGCTGGGTCGAGCACTGACTACCTACTCAAGGCGTTCACCAAGTCGGTACACACCCCTAGCGCTGCGCTAAGCGACCTTCGAGTATATCCTAAGCCGGTTGGCACGGGTGCGATTGGTTGGGGCTATCTACACATTCGTGATCAGGTGAGCCCCGCTGTCCGCAGACTGAGAAACAGTTTCAAAAGGGCCGAGGTGGACGCTGTCGCGAATAATGCTGTGTATGGTGAGCCCGATGACTACAACGAGTTTGAAGCTGTACCGTCAAAAATCTGACGGTACAGCTTCCAATTAATCTCCGGTCAGCACCGCTTTGCCACCGTCTGCTGCTCTAGCGCCGTCATGAGCATGTGGCGCTTTAGGTCAGCATTTTTCTCAGGTTTCCTTATGCGCTCGTGATGATCAGCGGCTTGCCGAGGCTGCTATTTCGCTAAGGGAGCAACGTAGTTTGGCTGAAAGTACGTGCGGCTGCCGATCGGCTCGCCTTTGTTTTCAAAACGACCCGAGGTCCAAATTTCAGGCCGTTCCATAAAAACTTGCCAGACAATCAGCCCGAAGCATCGAGCCGCAGCTGAGCTGTCTCCGCGCGCAGCTTTGTTGTAAATCGGCTGAAAAACAGTGCCTTTCCAGTCGCGGCCCGGCATCCAACCTGCGGTCTGAATATCTGTACCTCGGATTTTTTCATTGAGTTCGGTCTTTATCTCAATCAATTCCGAGTCGGACATTCGGGACAGAAACGCCTCGTATTCCTTCGCAAATGGGACCTTGGTAATTTTGGCACCTGTCCTCATATCAATCAGCATCTTCCCCACCTTAGAGCTCAACCAAAAAGAGTTGAGCAGTTTCAGCAAGTTGTGATTCAGTTCGGTTGCGAGACTGAACGGAGACCACAATGGCCTGGACTGAAACTGCCCGACGCCAGTATGCGCGACGTGGACGTCGCTGTTCAAGTGATCTGACCGATCCGGAGTGGGCGATCCTTGCGCCCCTGCTGCCGCCGGCGCGATCTACCGGTCGCCCCCGAACCACGGATTTACGGGCGGTAATGGACGCTGTTCTCTGCATGGCTTCAAGCGGCTGCCAGTGGAGCCTGCTGCCTGGGGAATTTCCACCGCCATCGACGGTGCAGCGCTATTTTTATAACTGGCGTGACAGCGGCTTGCTCGCCATCATCAACCATCACCTGGTGATGGTCACCCCGAGCTTGAAGGGCGAGAGGCCTCACCCTCGGCCGGGGTGATCGATAGTCAGAGTGTCACGGTGAACCCGATGACTACAACGAGTTTGAAGCTGTACCGTCAAAAATATGACGGTACAGCTTCCAATTAATCCCCGGTCAGGTCGAGTAGGTCCCGAGCAAATTCTTCAGGATCTATGTCCCGGGCAAAACCTTTGAGCGCGTTCACATCAAACTTAGGCCCATTCAGGATCCCACTAACTGCCTCCTGAATGGTCCGATGATAAGGAAGTACGTAGCACGCGCTTAGGTCACAGTTGTTCGTCATCATTTCTTCTGCTGCGTGCTCGTCACCGCCCCATGGATCATATTCAGCCTTCACCGCGATCACTACGGACACAATGAAGGTACCGTCATCGAGCATTCGCGGCTGCTTGTCGGAAAGCAACGATGCATGCTCGGTCCAATCTGACCCCATATGTAGCTTTAGGATATCTTCGATCTTGCGACGGTCGTTCAAAAAGCATTGCCAGAGGTCACTAGTGCCCGACGAGGCTATGGCTGGACGATCATAGTACAGGTTAACGGAGTAGCAGCCTGGACCGATTTCCATTTCGATAGGCAAATAGCGTTGCCCCAGAAGTTGAGCAATTTGGCGGGCAGCCTGCTCAACGGCGAAGTCGACAATTTTATTTTGATTTTTCATGGTCAGCACTTTGTTCTGAAAACACAGCCAACCTGCCGACCTCACTGCTTATGCAATGATTTCGAGATTGGCCGCACATCGGGCTGCCCTAACCCTTCGAACAAAGTACAACTGGATTTCGAAGGCGAAATCCGCGGCGAACTTAGGCACAAGTTCGCATACGGCTTGCTTATGGCAAATAGCAGCGAGAGTGGCAAGTGGATGTCCTGAAAACCGCCAGCCTGCTCTTCAGCGGCTACTTTCGGAGTGGGGGTGCGGACCGACCGCTTTCAGGCGGAGTTCCTCAAAATCGGACACTGGCCTACCGGCAGATTTGGGCCGGAAGTTGGATGGCGGCTTTTGGCAAGAATTTGGAGAAAGTGGAACTTCGGCACTGGCGCATCTCAGCTACCCACGCCAGGAACGCCCCTTTTAGCAGTCGCCGCGAAGGAACTGGGTCTGCAGGTGACCGCGCGGCTGATACGGCCATCTACCGGCATTGCTTAGCGCTCCAGACGGGGCAGGGTGCAGAAACGGGCCGTAGCCTGCAATCAAGCAAAAAGAGGGTTGACGAAATGCTTGTTGCCGCCGAGCCCCCCCTTGCGTTGATACGGCGGCGTCCAATCGTAGAGCGCAGCAAGCTTGAAAACACTTGACAATAGACCGACCTTAAATTCTATCTGACGGCACCGCGTTCTTAATGATAGAATGCCAGCTGTTCTCGGAGGATGGAATGCTGAAGAATGTTTCGAAACTGATGATAGGGCTTGCACTGTGTGCCATGGCGGCGCCCGGCGTTGCGGCACAGGACGACTATCCGAACCGCACGATCTCGCTGGTCGTTTCCTACACCCCAGGCGGTGGCACCGACACGCTCGCGCGACTTTTTGCTGACAGGGTGACGCAGAGCATCGGTCAGAAGGTTATCGTAGACAACCGCCCGGGCGCCAATGGCAATGTGGGTACCGATGCCGTGGCCGGCGCTGAGCCCGATGGCTATATGCTGCTCCTAGGTAATTTCGGCCCAATGGCCGTTAACCCGGTTCTTTACCCCGACATGGCCAGTGATCCCGCCGAGGCACTCCAGCCAGTTACGCAGTTGGCTGCAGCTCCCCTTGCCATTCTCGTTAACGCCGAAGTTCCGGCAAATTCGCTGGCTGAGTTCATTGAATACGCAAAGTCCCGTCCGGGCGAACTCTCCTTTGCGTCTGCGGGTGCGGGCACGTCGAACCAGCTCGGCGCTGAGCTGCTGAACATGGTTGCTGGCCTCGACATTCTCCACATCCCGTACCGCGGTGCCGCCCAAGCCATGACCGCAGTGGTCAGTGGCGAAGTGGAAATGTTCGTCGCGCCGCTGCCGTCAGCAATGCCGCATCTTGAATCTGGCACCGTGAGGGCTCTCGCGCTCACCGGCCCTGAGCGCTCGCCGGTGCTGCCAGAACTCGCAACAACGGCCGAACTAGGCTTCGGGGACATCGCCATTACCACCTGGTACGGCATCCTCGTGCCGAAGAATACGCCCGAGACCGTGGTTTCCAAGCTGCAGGAAGAGTTTGCTGGCGCAGCGCGGGCCCCCGAGATGGTCAAGTGGCTCCAGAATGATGGCGGCGCGACACCGATCGGCAGCACGCCTGATGAGTTTGGTGCATTCATTGCAGCGGAGCGCGAAAAGTGGGCCGCAGTAGTTGAGGCTGCCGGCATCACTATCGAGTAACTTGTCAACCTCAGAGAAGCGATATGGATATCACCCGCAATCCCCGTGACCTGGCGGCTGGCCTGGTATTCCTGATGATCGGCGTCGGCGCCATTGTCGTCGGGCAAGAATATAACTTCGGCTCTGTCCGCCAGATGGGTGCGGGGTTCTTTCCCGTTGTACTCGGCTACCTCCTCTCCGCGATCGGTTTGGGGTGCTGTTTCACAGCCCTCCGAACCAAGGGGCAGCCGATAACGGGCGTCGAACTGCGGCCCGTGATCCTGCTTTCATTGTCGGTGATCGTGTTCGGGGCATCCATTCGATCTCTCGGGCTTGTACCCGCCGTGAGTCTCAGCGTGATCCTGGCCTCGCTCGCCAGCGAGGAGTTCCACATCGTCCGTGCTCTTGTGTTGGCGGCCGGGCTCTCGGTCTTCTGTGTGCTCACCTTCATCTACGGTTTGGGTATGTCCCTGACCCCATTCACCTTCCGTTTCTAGGGACCAGCAATGGACATCTTCTCGAACCTTGCTCTCGGTCTTCAGGTCACCCTGACCTTCGAAAACCTAATGTTCTGCTTCATCGGGGCGGCGCTTGGCACTGCGATCGGAGTCCTGCCGGGCTTGGGTGCCACCGTCACGGTGGCGATGCTGCTGCCGCTGACATTCAGTCTTTCCCCGATCGGCGCACTGATCATGCTGGCAGGTATCTACTACGGCGCCCAGTATGGTGGCTCCACCACCTCCATTATGGTGAACCTGCCTGGTGAGACAACGTCGGTCATCACCGCAATTGACGGCTATCAGATGGCGAGGCAGGGGCGCGGTGGGGTCGCCTTGGCGACGTCTGCAATCGGTTCCTTCTTTGCTGGTACGGTGACCACCCTCATGATCGCCTTGCTGGCGGTGCCCCTGGCCCAGGTGGCGCTGTCCTTCGGGGCGGCGGAGTATTTCGCCCTGATGGTTCTTGGCCTCGTCGCAACTATCGTCCTCGCGCACGGCTCGCTGCTGAAAGCGGGGGGAATGCTGGTGCTCGGCCTTCTGCTCGGCACGGTCGGCACAGATCTCAACTCCGGTTCTCTCCGCTACACCTTCGGCAACGATCATCTCGTCGATGGTATAGACTTTGTCGTGGTGGCGATGGGGCTGTTCGGGGTTTCCGAGATCATTCGTAACCTGGAAAAGCATGGCAGCTCGACCTTCGCTGTCCAGAAGCTGACGGGACTTATGCCGACCCGCGAGGATTTCCGGCGCATGTTCGCGCCTATCCTTCGCGGAACGGGCTTTGGAGCGGTGCTGGGGCTCATTCCTGGCAGCGGCGCCTTGTTGGGCGCGCTCGGCGCATATGCTTTCGAAAAGCGGATTGCCAAGGACCCCAGCCGGTTCGGCAAGGGCGCAATCGAAGGCGTTGCAGCGCCCGAAGCGGCCAACAACGCCGGTGCTCAGGCCTCTTTTGTCCCCATGCTCACGCTTGGCATTCCCTCTACGCCGGTGATGGCGCTGATGATCGGTGCGCTGATCCTCCACGGTATCCAGCCGGGACCGAGCCTGATCACCAAGCAGCCCGAGCTGTTCTGGGGCCTCATCGCCTCGATGTGGATCGGCAATGTGATGCTGCTTATCCTGAACCTTCCGATGGTCGGTCTCTGGGTCAAGCTTCTGACTGTGCCGTACCGTATCCTCTACCCGGCCATCATTGCCTTCTGCTGCATCGGCGTGTTCAGCTTGGCGAGCTCCTCCTTCGATCTCTATCTGCTCGCGTTCTTCGGCGTCGTCGGATACGTCCTCGCCAAGTTCGACTGCGAGCCCGCTCCTCTGCTGCTGGGCATCGTGCTTGGGCCCCTGATGGAAGAGTATCTTCGTCGTGCGCTGCTGCTGTCGCGCGGAGATCTCACCGTCTTCGTCCAGCGGCCGATCAGCGCGGTGATCCTGTTTCTGACCCTACTCGCCATCGCATCGGTCTTGCTTCCCAAGTTCCGCAAGCTGCGCGAGGACAGCCTCGAAGAGGTGTGACGAGCCCCTGAAATGCAGAACTACGGCGTCGGTGAGTTCTTGCCGGCGCCTTTTTTATGGTTGGGCGAGAAGAGTGGAACTGTGTTCTAAGGTGGATCCGATTGGCTGCCTGTCGAAAGTCTCAAAAGGGGTATTCGACGAAAGGGTAATTCGGGTTACTTCATAGACATAGGCGCAGAATGGCGGGCAAATCCGTTGGCCCCAGGCAGGAATATAAGGATTGATAAATGGAAAAAGGCGTCGAGGCAGTTGACCGCGCGCTCACAATCTTGCGGAGCCTCGTTGATGGCAATGCGCCAATGACTCTGCATGAGATATCCTTGTCGACGGGACTCTATAAAAGCACCATCCTGAGGATCCTCGTGTCATTGGAGCGGTTTGACTTCGTTCGCCGGCGCACGGACAACCGGTATGCGCTTGGGCCTGCGTGTGCTCAATTGGCCCGGTCGTATCAGAAGGGGTTTGACCTTACGGTTGTCCTCAAGGACGCGGTCAACAGGTTGGCAGAGGCAAGCGGCGAGACCGCATCCTATTACGTTCGGGACGGGGAACAGCGCGTCTGCGTCGTCCGCCAAAATTCTGCCCATGCCATTCGTCACCATGTGGAGGAGGGCGATCGCCTGCCTCTCAATAAAGGTGCGGCAGGCCTCGCTATTCTGGCGTTCGAGGGGGAGGAGGGCTCACGTTTCGAAGGCATCAGGACGGATGGCTACGTTGTGTCGCTCGGGGAACGTGATCCGGACGCCGCCGCGGTCTCCGCCCCTCTCTTCGGCCAGGCCGGAACGGTGATCGGCGCGATGTCGATAAGCGGACTCCGCTCGCGTTTCACCTATGAATCCATTGACCGTCACAGGCAGCTTCTGGCCAATATGGTGCAGGAGGTGCAGCGCCAGATCGGTGGAAAAGCGCCCACGGCGTAGTTCTGTCTTGCAGAATATCTTTGCGTTAGATAGAATGTAGGTCGCACGATCTACAGCAGGGAGGGTTGCATGACACTTGGTGGCGGCAAGGGGCTTTCAGTGCTCCAGGGCATTAAGGTTGTAGAGATGGGGCAAAATTTGGCTGCGCCCTATGCAGCCTCAATTCTTGCAGATCTTGGTGCAGAGGTCGTCAAGGTCGAAAAGCCTGGCGGTGATGATGCCCGCGGCTGGGGCCCGCCCTTCGTTGCCGGCAGTTCCACCAGCTTTCACCTGATGAACCGGAATAAGCAGTCGGTGGTCCTCTCCATCGATCAAGAGCAGGATCGCGCGCTCTTTCTTGATCTCATCCGCAACGCGGACATTTTCGTTCACAACCTCCGCCCGGGCGTGCCCGAAAAACTCGAAATCAGCGCAGATGACCTCCGCGCGATCAATCCGCGGCTGATCTATTGTGAGCAGACGGCGTTCGGGAATGCGGGGCCCATGGCCGGTAAGCCCGGCTATGAGCCGCTCCTTCAGGCATTTTCGGGCCTCATCAGCATCAATGGCGACCCTGAGGGACCTGCTTCCCGCGTTGGCGCCTCGGTTGTCGATCTCGGCACCGGCATGTGGTCGGTCATTGGCGCGCTGGCAGCTCTTCTGGAGCGGCAACGGACCGGGCAGGGCGGGGTGGTTACCACATCGCTTTTCGAAACCGCGATGGGCTGGACCGCTCGCCACATTGCCGACTATGGCGCCACCGGCACGATCCCGCCCCGCGTTGGCACGGGTCACAATTCCCTCACGCCATATCAGGCGTTCCAGTCCAAGGACGGGCCACTGGTGATTACCGCAGGCAATGACCGACTCTTTGCAAAGCTCGCGGCGGTGCTCGGTGAGCCGCAATGGGTCGAGGACCCGCGGTTCTTGACGAACTCGGCGCGCACCCAGAATCGTTCAGTCCTGCTGCCGTTGATCGAAGAGAAGATCGTCCAGAAGGGCTTTGGTTATTGGATGCAGGTCCTCGAGGCCGCTGGCGTTCCGTGCGCGCCGATCCATTCCATCCCCCAGGTGGTCGAGCACCCGCAGACCCTGGCCATGGATTTGCTTCTCGACGCGCAGGACGAAAAGCTGAAACTCGTCCGTCTGCCGCTCGCCCTCAACGGAGCGCATTCCGATCTTCGGGGGATTGCCCCCGAGCTCAATAGCGGTCCCGGGCGTTTCTCCGATGGCGCCAGGGAGGGCTGAACATGGCCGGGGTAAAGACACATATCGCGACATCTGACGCATCGTCGGTGACGATCCGCGGGAAGAGCCTGGCCGGCGAACTCATCGGACAGCGCAGCTTCACCGAAATGCTCTACTTCCTTGTGTGCCACACGGTGCCGGATGCGGGGCAGACCAAGGTGCTGGACGCCTGTCTCGTCACGCTTATGGAACATGGATGGACACCCACATCGATGATCGCGCGGCTCACCGCCGATAGCGTTCCCGAGGAACCGCAGGTCGCCATTGCAGCGGGGCTTCTCTCCGTGGGGTCAGTTTTTGCGGGCACCATGGACGGGTGCGCCAAAATCCTCGCCGCTGGCAAAGAGGCGCAAGACGCGCGAACATATTTCGAGGCGGTGGTGCAGGAACACCGACAGTCGGGCCACGCCATTCCGGGCTTCGGCCATCGTCTGCATAAGCCCGATGATCCGCGCACCGGCGCTCTGCTCGAGGTGGGGAAACAAAGTGGCGTCCCCAGTACGCATTGCGATCTCCTCGCTGAACTTGGCGCCGCCGTTGATGCCAATTACGGCAAGCACATCACCATCAACGCTACCGGTGCGATCGGGGCGCTCCTACTCGACATCGGAGTTCCTATCTCGGCGATGCGGAGCGTGGCGGTGGTTTCGCGAGCCGGGGGCCTTGCCGGGCACCTCATCGAAGAGCAGCAGAACAAGGCCGCACGGGAAATGTGGCGGCTCACCAGAGAAAATATCCCTTATGAGGGCAAGGACTGATGGTCGGCTCGAATACTAGGGACCTCGCGCCGTTCGACGTTATCCGCCTCTACCGGGACCACGATGGGTCCGTGACCGACTTCATCGCCAGCCGGGCCGAGGCAAAGCCTCATAGCCTGATGCTCGGCGACCGACAGGGCCGCTGGACCTGGCAGGAAATGGTCCGTGACGCCCGCCGCTTGGCGGCAGGCCTTGTCAGCCGGAGCATTGGCAAAGGCGACCGGGTGGTTGTCATGGCGCGCAACAGCGCCTGGCACCCGCTGGTCCTTCAGGCCTGCGCCCTGATTGAAGCTGTTTTCGTGCCGATCAACCCGGACTATAAGGAACTAGAGGCATCGCGGATCATCTCTCACTGCGAGCCCGGCATCGTTCTTTACGATGAATACGCCCAGGTCGTCGCCCTGCAGGTGGCGGCGGAGCACTCCAATTCGAGGTTCGAGCGTCTCGACGATGCCCTCTTCGCCCAGAACAAGGTGGCGTTTTCTCCCGCCGGTGCCGGCTCGACACTTCTGATCGTTTATACGTCCGGCACGACGGGCATGCCCAAAGGGGTGATGCACAGCCAGGCAAATTTCGTCGCGGCTGGTGAGGCCTTCGTTCAGCGCTTACATCTGCAGTCCGATGAGCACATGCTGTCCATCCTGCCGATGTTCCACATCAATGCCCTGTTCTATTCAATTGCCGGGGCCTGGGCTGCCGGCGCGGCCCTGTTCATAGAGCCTCGCTTCTCGGCATCTTCCTTCTGGAAGACTGTCGATAGCCACAAGATCACGCAAACCAACATCATCGAAGCGATTGCCGCGATCCTACTGAACCGACCCGATGACGAGTACAGGCCGGACCATACGCTGAGGAAGATCTACGGCGTCCGGTACGGCATGATGCAGCCCCTTCGAACGCGCTTCGGCATTCCGCATCTTATCGGCGGATACGCCATGACTGAGATTCCCGGTATTCTCGGTACGCCCTATGCGGGGGATACGCCTCCCGGCAGCATGGGGCAGCTTTCCATCCATCCTGATCCAGCGCGCGCATGGGCTAAGTGCCGGGTTGTCGACAATGACGGCAATGTGGTTGAAGATGGAGAGCCTGGGGAGCTGCAGGTCAGCACACCCAGCGCCATGCAGGGCTATTTCCGCGACCCGGAACAGACCGCTGCCTCCTGGCAGGAGGGCTGGTTTCGCACCGGAGACCTCGTGCGCCGCGATAGTGACGGCTTCTACTATTTCCTCTCCCGGTTGAAGGACATCATTCGCCGGCGGGGAGAGAACATATCGGGGGCCGAGCTCGACCAGGTTCTGACCCAGCATCCTTCGGTCCTGCTGGGAGCCGCCATTGGCGTCGATTCTCCATTTGGCGACCAGGACATTCTGATGGCCGTTGTGCCGAAGCCTGGTGCGACCCTGGAGCCGCAGGACATCGTGGCTTGGTGCGACGCCAAGCTGGCTTCGATCAAGCGTCCCCGCTTCGTGGCTATCGTGGATAGCCTGCCGCTGACGCCGACGCACAAGGTGGCCAAGGCGGCTATGCGCCAGAACTCGGCGCAGCTTTTAGAAAAGTCAGCCGAGTTCGGCTGACATCTTCTTTCGTTATCGTCCGGAAAGCAGTCCGCCGCGTTGCCAGCACGACACCTCAAAGGGGGTGTCGAGGCGGCAGCGGGGGGATCTGCACGCTCTCGCCCTGATACGTGAGCGTGATGGAGAGTTCCATGCCGGGCATGATGTCCTGCGCCGGCACTTCGATCGGCACCAGGGTTTGCGGAGCTATCTGTACGTCAGAAGACATTTCCACCGGAAAGCCCCCAACCAGGGCCAGGTTGGATCGGTGGATACGCTCGAACGCTCAAGCAAGCACTGCCTTGACGCCAAGCGCGCAACATTTCCTCCTTTGCCGCGCCTCAGAACTGCATTCTATTAGTCGACGGTGTCAATTCTAGCGAAATGCTGCCTGCCGGACCAAATGGGCGCACTACCCAAAATTCCGTGCAATCCACTGTTGTAGCTAGCTTATTTAGGGCGGCGCACCGATTCGAATCCAATTCGGGCTTGACGCAGCAGAGGGGCTGACATTAGAAATACATTCTGTTTGTCAGAATGTATTTCTAAGATATGTATCGACTGGCCGAATTCGTTGATGCTGCCGACGCCAGTGCCTATGCGCGGCAGGCAGGCTCGGACCTCATTGGGGCATGGACCATCGTTATGGGCGGTCCCCGCCGAGGGCTCGTCCTTCACGGCACCAGCTCCACGCTGGAGCCAGCGGACAATGCCGTCGATTTCGAACTGCTACCTGACCTTGATGGCCTTGCTAGCGCCCGGAAGATTGACGCGCCCCTCTTCGAAATTCGTCGATATGTCCTGCAGTCGCCCGAATCGCTGGTCGCAGCGCGCGAAGGCTGGCGCCAGAACCTGCCTCATAGGCTGGCGATCAAGCCGATAACCGGCGTCTTCAGCTCAACCGGCATCGATCCGATCCAGCTGCTGCACATCTACCCCTACGAAAGCCTCGCCGAGCGCACCGACATCCGGCGCCAGGCCGTTGCAACCGGACACTGGCCGCCGGCAGGCGGCAGCGGACGCAATCGCACCATGCACGCCGAACTCGCCGTGCCCCTCGCGATCTCAGGGGCCTGAAATGACTATCGAAGTCTGCCAGACTTGGCTCGATTTTGCACCGGGCAAATCCGCTGCCGCAGCAGCTCGCATCAAGGCCCTCATTGCTGAGGCCGGCTACGAAGCCACCCTGATGCTCCAGTGTGAGATCGGCATGGTTAATGCCATCCTCGTGCTTACGACAGGCGGAACGGCACAGCCGTTCGCGCTGATCGAGGCCGATACCGAAACGGCCCAGAGTATTCGCTGCAGCGGGACAGAATCCGTGGCCCTGAATGCGACCACGTTCGAGGCGCTCACCAGTCACTTCGCCACCAAGAAATACGCGCTCATCGCTCCGGCAGGCCTCGATACGCAAGGCCTCGCTGCGATCCCCCTGATGGAGCCGCCCGCAGCAATGCCGATCGGCTCGCAGGTGATCATCGTCGAGGGCGCCGATGAAGCGGTCGCCCTGGCGATCAGCCGACCAACAAAACCAGGCCAGCTGGCGCCCAGTTTGGCCAAGGCCATCTAGTTCACCCAAGAATGAGCAAGGGAGGAATCATGCTCAAGCCCCTAACCACTCTCCTGGCGGCAGCGACCATGCTGACCGCAGCCGGCACGGCCATCGCCCAGGAAAACTATCCGGAAAAGACCGTCAGCATCCTGGTGCCAGCAGCCCCCGGCGGCGGTACCGACTTTATGGCCCGCCTCATCGCCAACAAGCTCGGCCAGGCGCTTGGCCAGTCCTTCATTGTCGAGAACCGCGAAGGCGCAAACGGCAATCTCGCCATGCGCGAAGTGGCGCGTTCCGAGGCCGATGGCTACACTATGATCTTTGCCTCGACCGGCACGATCGCGACCAACCCGTTCCTCTACAAGGATGTCGGTTTCGACCCTAAGGCGGATTTTGCGCCCATCACCATGCCGGTGCGCTTCTTCCAGGTGCTCGCCGTCAATCCGGAAACCGGTCTCAAGACGCTTCCCGAGCTCATCGCCTATGCCAAGGAGCATCCAGGCGAGGTGACTATCGGCAATGGCGGTCTAGGTGGCACGTCGCACCTCGCGACCGAACTGCTGCAGCAATATGCCGAGATCGAAACCACCATCGTCCCCTATCGCGGTACCTCGCCGGCGATCACGGCGGTGCTTTCAGGCGAACTGGCCGCCTCGTTCACCGGCCTGCCGGCTGGCGCTCCGCACTTCGAAAGCGGCGCCCTGATCCCGATGGCCATGACTTCCGCAGAGGCATCGCCGATGCTCGAAGGCGTTCCGGCCGTTGCCGAGACCTTGCCCGGCTATGAAATGGATGCCTGGTTCGCCCTGTTTGCTCCCGATGGGACGCCCGAAGACCGAATCCAGCTGCTCGCCGATACAGTCGACGAAATCCTTGCCGACCCCGAGGTCGTCAAGCATCTCCAGACCCAGGCCTATGAGATCGTTGGCGGCGGCCCGGAAGTGCTGACCAAGGCTCTCGATGCCGACCTCGCTCGTTACGAGCAGCTTGTTCGCGACGCAAACATTTCGATAGAATAAAGCAAATGGGCGCCGCTGATACCGGCGATGCCTTTGGCAAATGGGTGTCCGCAGTAGCGGGCACTCGGTCCAAACACCTGCATTCACCAGATCTGCAACGCCCGTCCGATCCGTGCTCGGGCGGGCCTTTCGTCGTTGATTCTCAAGATGAAATCTGACTTAGCGCGCGATCAATACCACAGAAAGCACGGCCACCGCGCTTGACACATTCTTCCACGCAGAATAAAGTTCCACTAAGAAGAACTGCGAGGAATTTCGATGGCTTGCCTTCTCGTCGAGGACATTGATGGTGTGCGGATACTCACGCTCAACCGTCCGGAGCAACTCAATGCAATGGACAGCGAGCTCTATGCGCATCTGACGGCGGCGCTCAAGGCGGCCGATAAGGATCAAACGGTCAAGGTGGTCCTGATTCGTGGTGCCGGTACCAGCTTCTGCACCGGTGCCGACACCAAGGAATTCGCTAAGCTCACCAGCGACAAGGCCGATCTCGTCGCTCATCGCGCCAACCTCACCTATGAACTACACCACAGCATTCCGCACATGGAAAAGGTCGTCATCGCCGCTGTGCAGGGTTATGCCGTTGGTGGCGGCTGCGGCCTTGCTACGGCCTGTGACATCGCCATCGCTCACAAGGAAGCCAAGCTCGGCTATCCCGAAATCAAGCACGGACTCGTTCCGGCGGTCGTGATGGCCAACCTCACCAAGCAGGTAGGGCGCAAGCGGGCTTTCGAGATGGTCTCAACCGGCAAGCTGATCGATGCAGACACGGCTGCCTCGATCGGCCTCATCACTCGCGTGGCGTCCGGTGATGTCTTCGAGGAAGCGCACGAATGTGCGCGTCTCCTCGCCGGTCGCGTGCCCGAAGCTCTCGCCGCGACCAAGCGCCTCTTCCAGGCCGTGGGCGACATGCCGCTCGCAGATGGCCTCCTGCGCGGCCGCCAGGCCAATGAAGAAATGCGCGCCTATCGCGAGAAGGCCGTTCGCGAATATGGCCTTGCTGTCAAGGAAAGCCGTAGCGAGTGAGCAACCTGGATCTCACCACGTTCGAGTGGACCGAAGACGCCGTCCGAGTGTCCGACATCGATTTTCAGAAACATGTGCACAACGCGGTGTTCGGTGTGTTCTTTGCCAATGGTCGATACGAGTTCCTCGCAAAGCACGTTCGGCCTTTTCTCCCGCACGACAGCCTCACCGTCGTTGCCCGCACCGAGATCGATTTCCACGCATCGCTCTCCCATGGGGAAGGCATCAGGACGGGCACCCGCGCGATGCGGATTGGACGAACCTCGCTCCGGCTGCACCAGGTCATTTTCCAGGGACAGACACATGCAGCATCGGCGGAGACGGTAATGGTGCATGTGACACCTGGTGGGGCGACGCCGTGGCCCGAGGCGTTGTCCCAACCTGGCAGTAGCCTCAATCAAACACTGAACTTCCATTCCGGGATCTGACTAAATGAGCAGTTCTGCCGATAGCCAGAATATCGACGCCGCATCCGCATGGTGGCGCACCAGCATCATCGAAATCCAGCCTGGCGTGATCAATCTGCGGGGCCAGCCGGTGCAATCGCTGATCGGCAAGGTCTCATTCACTGCCATGATCTGGCTGATGACGCGGGCCGGCATGCCGACGCCCACCCAGGAGCGGCTGCTCGAAGGCGCGCTGGTGGCGTCCGTCGATCACGGTCCGCACGCGCCCTCCATCGCGATTGCGCGTATGAGCGCGACCTGCGGGGTCGGTGTCAATAATGCCATGGCGTCGGCAATCAATGCCCTGGGGGATGTTCATGGCGGTGCAGGCCAGCAATGTCTGGCCCTTTATAGCCAGATCGCCGATGCGCCCGATGTCGAGGCTGCTGCTCAGGCGCTCGTTGCCGACCATGTAGACCAGCGCAAGCATATCCCCGGCTTCGGGCACCGCTTCCACCCCATCGACCCGCGCGCTGAACCACTGATGTCGCTTGTGCGGGAAGCCACTTCGGCGGGCGAGGGCGGGGGCAAATATCTCCGCGCCGGCCTTGCCATCGAGGAAGCGCTCAAATCCGCCAAAGGACGCCGCGTGCCGATGAATATCGATGGCGCGACCGCTGTCATCTTCGGCGAACTCGGGTTTTCTGCCGAAGAAGCACGCGGCCTTTTCATTCTCTCGCGGTCGGTTGGCATTCTCGCCCACACGGTTGAGCAGATGCAGCAGGGACAACGCATCAAGGGCCCGATGCCGCCAACCATTCCTTACCTTTTTGCAGGACCGGATGGCGACAAGAAGGTGGGGGCCGCTGATGACTGACGGACCTCTCAAGGGCATTCGCGTCCTCGATTTCGGCCACACCGTCATGGGTCCGTGCTGCGGCATGATCCTGGCTGATCTCGGGGCCGAGGTGCTCAAGATCGAACCGGCCCCCGGTGGAGATCCGACGCGGCACCTCAAGGGCTTTGGCACTGGCTATTTCGGCTTCTTCAACCGCAACAAACATAGCCTCGCGGTCGATCTCAAGACGACCGAGGGCAATGCGCTCATCAAGAAGCTCGTGGCGGAAGCCGATGTGGTGATCGAGAATTTCGGTCCCGGCACTATGGATCGCCTCGGCATTGGTTATAAGACGCTCAGCGCGATCAATCCGCGACTGGTCTTTGCCTCGCTCAAGGGCTTTTTCGACGGCCCCTATGGCAGCCGCCTAGCGCTTGACGAAATCGTGCAGATGATGTCGGGCCTTGCCTATATGACCGGGCCGAAGGGCATGCCGCTGCGCGCCGGCTCTTCGGTCATCGACATCGTCGGCGGCATGTTTGCCGTTATTGGCATCCAGGCTGCCCTGCGACAGCGTGACATTACGGGCAAGGGCCAGCTCGTCGGCTCCTCGCTCTATGAGTCCGCAGTCTTCCTCATGGGCCAGCATCTTTGCTATGCCGACCAGATCGACGACCCGGTTCCGCCCATGCCGAACCGCGTTTCCGCCTGGGCCGTCTATGACATCTTCCCGCTCCGGGATGAGGAGCGATTATTCGTCGGCATTACCAGCGACGCCCACTGGCAGCGGTTCACGACCGAGGCCGGACTGTCAGAGCTAGCAGCCGATCCGGAGCTTCTAACCAACAATCAGCGCATCGTCGTTCGGCCTCAGCTCATGACCGAGCTGCGTACATTCTTTGCTGGTCTCGACCTCGCCGAGGCCACCGACCTTTGCGAGCGCTCCCGTATTCCCTTCGCAGAAATTCGCCGACCCGAACAGCTTTTCGAAGATCCACATCTGGCCGCCACCGATGGCCTGATGACCGTCGCCCTGCCCGATGGCACCAATGTCCGGCTTCCTGCACTGCCCATCGCCATGGAAGGGGTGACCAAGACCGCAACCAATCCGCCCCCGGCAGGCGATCGGACCTGGCAGGTTCTGACCGAACTGGGGCTCAGCATCGACGAGATCAAGGGCCTGATCGAAAAAAACATCGTTCTCGCTGTGCCAGGTTCCGAACCGGCATCCATTAGTGGCGTCGCGATCGAGCAATGAGCGCGCCCTCTTTCGTTCACGAGGTGATGGAGGACGGGGTAGCATTCAAGGAGATCGCACTCGATCGCCTTGTTGCCTCCGCGCCTGAGCTGGCAGATGCGCCCATTGCCCAGCTCATCATGCTCGAAAGCGTCATTCGCCGTCTCGCAATGACCGCTGTCCCGGCCTGGGGCGAGGTCGTGCAATACTATCCGCATCGCGTCCTCATGCAGGACTATGCCGGAACGCCAACCCTGCTCGATATTGCTGGCCTCCGCCATCGCCATGTCAAGGCAGGCGGCAAGGCCGAGGATATCAAGCTCGCGCGCCCAACACATCTCGTCATCGACCATTCCGTGGTCAACACCGCGACCGGGCAGGGCTCGGAAAGGGTCAATCTCGACCAGGAATATCGCGACAACGAAGAGCGCTTCGTTTTTCTGCGCTGGGCGGAACAGGCTTTTGAAAACCTCGAAGTCGTTCCTTCGGGCGGCGGGATCGTCCACCAGGTCAATCTCGAACAATGGTGCGAGCCGGTTCGCGCGGAAGCTGGCTGGATGCATCCGGACAGTCTCGTCGGCACTGACAGCCATTCCACGATGGCGGGCGGAATCGGGATACTCGCCTGGGGCGTCGGCGGCATTGAGGCCATGTCCGTTCTGCTCGATCAGCCGGTCGAAATGGCGCAGCCCGAATTTGTCGGGCTCGAGCTTGTCGGCGCGCCGCCTCCCGGCGTCATGGCGACTGATATCGCCTTGCGTCTCACAGCTTTTTTGCGATCTCACGGGGTTGTCGGCTCGATCGTCGAATGTTTCGGACCGGGCGCCGCCGCGCTTACCGTGGCCGACCGCGCAACCGTATCGAACATGGCGCCGGAATATGGAGCAACAGCAACGCTGTTCCCGCCCGATGAGATCGCGTGTGCCTATCTCGCGAGTGTAGGCAAGATCGCCGCCGCAGAGCGCCTCTCGGCCTATCTCGGTCGCCACAAAGTCTTGCAGCCGCGTCAGCGCCGTTATAACCGGGTTCTCACCTTTGATCTGGCGCTGGTCGTCCCCACCGTTTCAGGTCCGAGCCTGCCGCATCAGGTGCAGACGCTCGATCAGGTCAAGACCGCCTTCGAGGACGCCCCCCGAGGCGAGGCGCTCTCGAGCGGCGATGTGGTGATCGCCGCCATTACGAGCTGCACAAATACGGCAAACCCCGCCGCCATGGTCGCTGCCGGCCTTGTTGCCCGCAAGGCCGTGGAGCTCGGCCTCGAAGTCCCTACCCACGTCCGCACCAGTCTCTCGCCCGGCTCCAGGCAGGTCATCGCATATCTCGAACAGCTCGGTCTCCTCGAGCCCCTCCAGAAGCTCGGATTCTGGGTGACCGGCGTCGGCTGCATGACTTGCGTCGGCAATTCGGGCAATCTGGTCCGAGGCCTAGCTGAGCAAATTACCGAAGCCTCGCTCAATGTGGCGGCCGTCCTCTCCGGCAATCGCAATTTCCAGGCGCGCATTCACCCGGCGGTGCAGAGCAATTTTCTTGCCTCACCACCGCTCGTTGTTGCCCTCGCCATCGCGGGTCACCTGCGAATGGATATCGCGAACGATCCGCTCACGCGTGGGCCTGACGGCAGGCCCGTCTACCTTTCGGACCTCTGGCCGCAGGACGCCAAGGTCCAGGCTCTCGTCTCTAGCATCCGCTTCTCCCAAAGCGTCAGCAATCCACATCTTGATCGCTGGGAAGCGCTCGAAACGCCGCAGGGTGACCTTTTCTCCTGGCCTTCGGACAGCACCTATATCTGTCTTCCCGGACTCTTCAGCGACGTGCCAGGCGAACAGATACTTGCACCGGCTCGGCCCCTGCTGGTGCTGGGCGATCTCATTACCACCGACCATATCTCGCCGGTTGGTCGCATCGATCCACAGAGCCCGGCGGGGCGCTATCTCACGGATTGCGCTGTTCCCGTACACGCTTTCGGCACTTACGGCGCGCGCCGCGGCAATCCCGAAGTCATGGCGCGCGGCACCTTTGCCAATCCCCGCCTTGCCCATGCTCTCGGTCAGGGCTGGACCACCCGCCACATTCCCAGCGGAGACAGCGGCGACCTGCACCAGGTCGCCAAGCGCTATCGCGACGAGGGGCAGCCTCTGGTCATCGTTGCCGGCGAAAACTATGGGGTCGGTTCAGCGCGCGATTGGGCCGCTAAGGGCATAAGGGCGCTGGGCGTGAAGGCTGTGCTTGCGCGGTCATTCGAGCGCATTCACCGCTCCAACCTGGCTCTGGTCGGCGTCCTTCCAGTCGAGCTGCCCGACAATGCCTCAGTCACGCCAGAAACGCTGGTATCGATCGACATGCCTTCAAGCAAGATAGACCCGGGCATCAACCTTCTCATTACGCTGACCACACATGGTGAGAGCGTTGTCGTCCGCGGCCGCTGCCGCCTCGACACACCTTTTGAAGTATCGTGCTGGCGGCGGGGCGGGCTGCTCTCGGGCAAATGAGGAAAGTGGAGGTCCGCCGCATGCTGGCCTTGGCAGCCTTGTGGGTTGGCGTCAGCGGCATGCTCTCGACAATCGCGACATAACGTGGACGCTTGATCGAGGCCAGCTTGCCCTCGCACCATGCGAGGATTTCCTGCGGCTCCAGGCTCCAGGCTCCAGGCTCCAGGCTCCAGGCTCCAGGCTCCAGGCTCCAGGCTTGCACTTGGCTTTGGCACCACAGCCATGAGAATGTCTTGGTCGCCAAAGGGCGAGTCAACGCCGATCGCGGCCCCGAGCCGCGCAGACGGTACTGGGCGAGCACCTGATCGAGCTCGGTCCCCGAAATGTTCTCGCCACGGCGCCGGATAATGTCCTTGAGGCGTGAGAGGAAATAGAAGCACCTGTGCCGTCGCGGCGCACCTGCACCAGATCGCCCGTACGGAACCACTCGCCCTGCTAGCATTCCGCGGTCTGTTCAGGATGCGGAAATAGCCTTTGAGGGCAATAGGCATGCTGACCTGCAGTTCGCCCGGCTCACCATCGGCAACCAAATTGCCCATCGCCGTCCACCACCCGGCAGCAGGCTCATCGGCCCGCCGGATCAGGATGAATGGAAAGCTGCCCCATGCTGCCAGCAGGTGCCTCCCCGTCATAGGGTGTGTTGAGGACGCCAGGGATTTCGGTCATCGTATAGCCACCAACGAGGTGGAGAATATCCGAGCTACCTTCGCTGCTCTTGTCGGGTCCGGGACAAGTCCCATGCGATCCACCTCAATACTCAGCAGATAGGACGCTACCGCTTTGGGCGATGCTCCAGACAGGATAAGGCGTTGTATGCCTAGAGAGTAGGAATCATATTCGTCGTCAAACCCACCCCTGACCACCGTGCCGAGTGGGTCCCATGTCCGGGCGAGTACCTGACATACGCGCCTGTTCAGTCCAGGGACGTCATTCAAACCGTATTCTCTCGACTTCGGCTACGGCGATTGCATCATGCCGGCGGTCGTATAATTGGGTCGTCCGTGTGGAGCTATGGTTGGCCATCTTTGCAGCGAGCTCTAGCGAGCCCTTGTTTGATAGATACGTGGTAATCCCGGTGGCTCGAAAAGAATGGCTGGTGATGTGGCTGTCAAGCCCAGCAGCCCGCGCGTGTACCTGCACTCGCTGATAGAAATTCGCCGGCAGCAGCCTTTTCAGGGTGAGTTGGGCTGATCTGTCTATGGAGCGGAAAAGGTATGCTTGATCGGGTTCCATCTGGCAGTCGTTAAGATAGGCGCGCAATGTATCTTCAAGCTCATGATGGCAGGGCATCTCGTGCGCTTTGCCCCCCTTTTCCATGAGCCTTACCCACATACGGTGCTGTCTCAGCAGTACGTCGCTTTTCCTCATCGTCAACGCTGCCCCAACGCGCACGAACGTATAGAGCATCAGGCTTATTAGAGCTTTGTCTCGACGGCCGATAACGGTGGAGTCATCGATCGCGGTCAGGAGTGACCTCGCCTGGGTCGCACTCATCACTGGCGTTTTGCCTGTCTGGATACTGTATCTCGGGCTCCGCACGGACTTGGCGGGATTTGTAAGAATGACGTGCTTAACGACGAACCAGTCGAACAACATCGTTACCGCCGTGAGTTTTAGCTTCACTGTGGGAATGGCGTAGCTTTCCCGCATGGTCTCAACCCAAGCTGCCACGTGAATGGGTTTCACATCGCGTAGCTCGTGGACGCCCGTTCCTTCCAACCATCTAAAAAAACTTCGGACCGCCTGATGGTAGGCAGTCCGTGTGTTTTTGTTGCTAAGTTGGGTCGTAAAGAACTCCAGCATCTGATCGAAAGCGTCAGTTCCGGAGTTTGCCACCAGAGAGAGATCTGGCGGCGCTTCTATTCGCATAAGGCCTAGTTCCATTTATACCAGCCATCGTTGTCACTGGTATAATATAACGTACTTTATATATCGCCGAATAGGTGGATTCCATGCTGGCCCGATCTTGTTTCCATCCGGCCGATAGGCTTCGGAGGCGCGGTGAGTGGGGTGCGAAGCTCCCCCTCACCTATGCGAACGCGAGCCCGGTGTGGTTAGTCACCAAAATCCAAGGTATTTCGAGTGCGGTTGATTTCCGCCTTCAGATCGGCCTCGAAGCTTTCCGCGCCTTTCCCTTGGAATTGGATTGAATGGGTCGAGGGCCAGTAGCGAAGCAATTCACCACCTGTGCCCCTGAACACTTTTGGGTCAATTTCCTCATCCCATTCACCTACGCGTCCAGCAAAGGTGACGGCCTGCTTTAGGCCATCTAGAGAGCCAGTCCATTTCAATGCCATCATAACCTCGCGGCCGATTAGTCCCGGCTCAGTTTTTCGACCATTTCCAAGATTGCCGACGCCTGTCCGGGTTTGAGCTTAAGAAGCGCCTTCTGAAGCTTGTATAGCCTGGTGTCTATTGCCTGCTGACCCGCGCCGTCTGAGGGCCATCCCACCAGATCACTTGGTGAAACGTCCAAGGCCTCGCAGAGCGCCATTAGCGCGCCGAACGTGGGTAAGTTTACCCCCTGCTCAAACTTACTGATCGTAACAGGCGAGAGGCCCGCAGCAGCACCGAGCCCGCTCTGCGTTAAACCCAACTTGGCCTCACGCAGCGCCTTCAAGCGCTCTTTGAAAATGGTTGGATAGTCGGCTCGTTGGCTCATGGACAATGAGGTGTCCCAGACGCGCAACAATGAAAATATCCAACAATACCATTTATCAGATCAGATGATACCGTTATACCAAATACGTCGCAGCGGAAGGTCCGCAAGGGGGTATTTGTATGAGCAGAATATATCGAGCTTTGAAGGTAATCGGGGCAACCCTTGGAGGGTTTTTGATTGGTGCGGTAGCCTTACCATTTGGCCATTCCGAACTTGCTTTGATGCTGGGGCTCGCGGCTGGACTGGCGGTCTTCTTTTGGACAAGAAAACGCAAATCAACCCAAGGAGCTACTGGAATTGCCGAAGCCGGATCGCCAATCTTATCGCCAGCTGAGCAAATTCGCCGTGGCAAGTTCAGGCTGTGGGGGTCGGCACTCGCTTTTGCCGCAATAATCGCTGGTGGTATTTTTTGGGCATACGCGAGTGACCAAAATGACCGGATCGCACGCATGAAGTCCAATGTTGCCTCTGAGACCCAAGAAATGCTTGGACCGAATTTCCAGGTTGAGTCCGTCAGCCTCCCAAACGGCATTCAGAGCCATGAAACAATCGCCGGTGTTGTTTTCACCATTCTTGCAGACGGGCAGCGTGACAGTTTGACCATGGTGCTGACCGGTAACTGCGCAGATGTTTGTCGCATTCGGATGGACCCGGTTGACGCCCTGAGATTGGCTCCGTTGCGCTAGCTCCTAGAGGCGCTGACGACGGTTGCCGCTTGTTACCTACTAGCGGCGACCTCGCCAACGAGGCCTGTCAGTGACGCTGCTACGGTCTCAGTGCATTTAACCTCAACCGTATTTAATACCATATACTATTATGCTGGCCGACGCGCCGCAGGTCGAGGCGGCGGTGACGGCGATGAAGCTGGGGGCGTCCGACGTCATCTCCAAGCCGATCGATACCGAGCATCTGCTGACCGTCATCCGCGACGCGCTCCGCCGCGACGTGCATCTGGGAGCGATGCAGGGCGGGCGGCGTCCGGTGGAGGTGCGCGGCTTCTCCCAACTCACCCCGCGCGAGCGCGAAGTGCTGCAGCTGATCACCAACGGCCAGTCCAACAAGGAAGCTGGCCGCGAACTGGGCATCTCCCCCCGCACCATCGAAGTGCATCGGGCGCGAGTGATGGAAAAACTGGGCGCCAGGAACACCGCCGATTTGATGCGGATCGTGCTGACGAGCTAGGGCGTTCGCTCGCCGTCAATTCCACACGCCGTCAACACCCGTTCTCCCCACCGTCACCACCCGGCTTGTCCGGGTGGTCCATGGGGGCGCGCATCCATCGCTGGATTGCCGAGACCAGCCCGGCAATGACGAAAGAACGGGGCGTGCGCTCGCCAGTGTGTGTGTTGCGGTACGCCCCACCCACGATGTCACCCCGGCCTTGAGCCGGGGCCCATCCCCCGATCAAGTCGGCACACCCATCTCAGGATGGGTCCCGGCTCAAGGCGGGGGATGACACCGCGTTTGCGATGTTGGAATTGGGCACCGGCCCCAATAATAGCGGGCCGGTTTGCCCGTTCCTTCAGCCGCCGCTGGTCGGCAGCGTCAGATCACCCGAGGTCAGCTTACGCGCCGTGATCTTGGCGTCGGCGGCTTCGCGCGGCAGTTCGAGGCTGGTCCAGACGCTGACCAGCGCGTGGCGCAGGGCGAAGATCATTTCGTCGGTATGCAGCGGCGTCGGCGTGATGCGCAGGCGCTCGGTGCCCTTGGGCACGGTGGGGTAGTTGATCGGCTGCACATAGATATTGTGCTTGTCGAGCAGCATGTCGCTGGCGGCCTTGACGGCGCGGGCATCGCCGACGATCAGCGGCACGATATGGGTTTCGGTGTCCATCACCGGCAGGCCGGCATCGGCCAGGATCGCCTTGGTCAGCCGCGCCTGGCGCTGATGCATGACGCGCTCATGGGTCGAGGTTTTGAGATGCTCGATCGAAGCGTGGGCCGCTGCGCAGAGCGCCGGGGGCAGGGAGGTGGTGAAGATGAATTCGGGCGCATAGGAGCGCACCGCGTCAACGATCGCCTTGTTGGCGGCGATATAGCCGCCCATCGCGCCAAAACCCTTGGCCAGCGTGCCTTCGATGACGTCGATACGATCCATCAGGCCGTCGCGCTCGGCAATGCCGCCGCCGCGCGGGCCATACATGCCCACGGCATGGACTTCATCGATATAGGTCAGCGCGCCGAATTCCTCGGCCAGATCGCAGATTTCCTTGATCGGGGCGATGTCGCCATCCATCGAGTAAACCGATTCAAACACGATCAGCTTGGGCCGCTTGCGGTCAGTGGCGGCGAGCAATTCGCGCAGATGGGCCACATCGTTATGGCGGAAAATCTTCTTCTCCATGCCCGACTGGCGCACGCCCTGGATCATCGAGGCGTGGTTGAGCTGGTCGGAGAAAATCATGCAATCGGGCAGCAGCCGCGCAATGGTGGCGATCGAGGCTTCATTGGAAACAAAGCCCGAGGTGAAGATCAGCGCGGCTTCCTTGCGGTGCAAATCGGCGAGCGAACGCTCCAGCTCGACCAGCGGGCGGTTGGTGCCCGAGATATTACGGGTGCCGCCCGAGCCGACGCCGAGGCGGCCGGCCGTATCCTGCATCGCCGCAATCACCTTGGGGTGCTGGCCCATGCCCAGATAGTCATTGGAGCACCAGATGGTTAGTTCGCGCTGGTTGTCGGCGTCATCACGGTAGATGGCGCGCGGGAACCGGCCGGCAATACGCTCGATATCGGCGAACACGCGATAGCGCTTTTCCGCCCGCAGCGTGTCGACTGCCTCTTCGAATATGCCGCGATAATCCATCGAAAAATCCTTCCGTGCCCCGCTGCTGCCGGGCCGAAAACCCTGCTTCGAGGAGAGCATATCTAGGTTGGCGGCGACCGCATTGACATAGGTCAATTCGCCGCGCGACCTGCTAACGCGTTCAAGCAACAGGTGGCTGCACGAAAACATCAGAGTCATTCTAAGGTGAAGCGACCCATCTGCCAATGCGTCTGTGTCGATTGTCTGGCTGGGTCTGCCAGAGCAGTTCGCCGCGCTATCGGCGCGTTAACGGACGGCGTTGCGCCCAGTTGAAGCCGAACAGCTCCCGGATTACCATCACGTGAAAGCTGCGTGGGTCTCATGAGGGGGTGAGTTCCGTGAAGAGTTTTTCGTCGACCAGCTTTGCTGGTCAGCCGGCCGAGATTCTCGACCTGGCCCAGGCCGCGGTGCGCCGCCATCCGCAGGCCCTGTTCACCGATTTCCAGTGGTTCCTGTTCGAGGGCAAGGACACGGTGTTTTTCACCGCCTTTTCCACCCAGAGCTTCGATCAGGACCGGCTGGGCAATCTGGTGGCCGAAATGGTGGCGCTGGCGCCGCAGCTGACGCATGGCTTTGCCGGCGCGCGCCCCGGCCAACCCTTTCCCAAACATATTCTCGATGCCATCACCACTGTCGAGCTGGTGGATGAACTGGATGGTTATCCCGACCGCTGGCTCGGCAAATCGCTGGATATCTTCGAGCACAAGGATCTGCCGCTATTCCGCGTCATGGCGGCGGTGCGCCGGGGCGGGCCGGATGCGGCGGGGCGGGCGTCGATCATCCAGATCCGCTCCAGCCATGCGCTGCTTGAAGGTTCGGATTCGGCGCTGCTGACCCGCTCGCAATCGGCCAGCCACGGCACCATGTCGGATCGTTCTAATCGGCTGGGTTGGCGCGCCCGCTGCAAGGGGGCGCTGCAGGGTGGGTTCATGGCGGTACTCTATATCGCCATCGCCAGCGTGCTGGCACCGGCGGAACAGCCCTGGGGCTTCCGCACCCTGGCGCTGCAGCGCCACCGACTGCGCCAATTGGCCAACAAGCTCGGCGTGCGGCAGCGCTCCTTGCTGTTTGCGCTGGTGACCCACGCGCTCAATGGCACCGGCGCCGAAAAGGCGATGAGCAAGAAGGTGATCGCCGCCGCCTATACCATGCTCGATACCCGGCGGAACGACGCCGATGACGAGTTTTTCCGGGTGCGGGCGCTGGAAGCCAAATTCACCGTGCTCGAGGATTTCGTCGATTACGTCCACGCCGTCGACGCTACCGTGGCCAGCATCGAGCAGAAGGACATCACCAAATTCCAGGTGATGATGAACGCCATGTTCAAGGCGCTGCGCGGCTTCAACCGCGTGCTGCCCGCGCTGCCGGGCAAACGCTTCTGGCGCTTCAATGGCGGCATCCATGTGGTGCTGACGCTGGTGCCGCCGCACCGCACCTATGGCCCGATGACCCATGGGTTGATCGAGCCGATCTATTGCGGCGCCTGGCACCCGGCCACCAATATCGTCACCTTTTGCCCCGGTCGCGAGCATGTGACGCTGAATTTCTCCATGGAGACCCGGCATCTGGCCAATGTCGACAAGGTGGTGGCGCTGCTCGAGGCGATGGAGGCGCGCGACGTCGCCCCGCGCGGGTAGCGCGAGCCCTCTTCCCGCTCTCCCCCGAGGAGAGGGAACGCTAGACTTGCTCCCCCGGCATGCCCGCGCTACCCACGCGGTCAACCGGAGGCTTCATGATCGAATTTGCGCATTATCCCAGTCTGTCCAGCACGCCCGTCGTTATTTCAGGCGGTGCCTCGGGCATTGGGGAAAGTCTTGTCCGCCACTTTGCCGCGCAGGGCGCCAAGGTCGGCTTTGTCGATATCGCCAAAACCGAGGGCAAAAAACTGGCGGCCGAGCTGACCCAAGCCGGCCACAGCGTGCGCTTCACCGCCTGCGATATCACCGACACCACGGCCTATCAGGCCGCCATTGCCGGCTTTGCCGAAGCCCATGGCGATGCGCTGGTGCTGGTCAATAATGCTGCCCATGACCAGCGCCATGACTGGCGTCAGGTCACGCCCGCCTATTGGGATGACAATATGGCGGTCAATCTCAAGCATGCGTTCTTTGCCATCCAGGCCGTGGCGCCGGGCATGATCAAGGCCGGGCGCGGCTCGATCATCAATACCGGCTCGATCAGCTGGATGATCATGTCGCCCGGCATTCCCATCTATGAAACCGCCAAGGCGGCGATCCATGGCCTGACCCGTTCCATGGCGCGCGAGCTGGGCAAATCCGGCATTCGCGTCAATTCGCTGGTGCCCGGCGCGGTCATCACCGAGCGCCAGCTGGCGCTGTGGATCGACGAGGCGGCTTTGCGCAGCATCGAGGCCGAGCAGGCGCTGGCCGGTCACGCTCATCCGCAGGACGTGGCGCGCATGGCGCTGTTTCTGGCCGCAGAAGACAGCGCCATGATCTCGGCCCAGCAATTTCTGGTCGATGGCGGCTGGGCGAATAGCTGATTATCGCCAAGACTGGTTCATCTGCCGTTCAGGCGCTATCGTTCACCACCATGCTGCCGTATTCAGTGGTCACCAACTGGCCATATACCAATCCTTCAGGGGGATTCTTGATGAAGTCGAAGATTCTGGTCGCTTTCGCGGCCGCCATGGCACTCTCTGCCTGCACGACCAACGCCTATACTGGCCAGCAGCAGCTTTCCAACACCGCCGGCGGCGGCCTGCTCGGTGCCGGTGGTGGCGCGGTGGCTGGTGCTCTGGTCGGCGCGGCGGTCGGTGGTGATCCGCGCGTCGGCGCGCTGATCGGCGCTGGCGTGGGTGGCCTGACCGGCGCCGGCATCGGCGCCTATATGGACCAGCAGGAATCCGAGCTGCGCGCACAGCTGCAGGGCACCGGCGTTTCGGTGACCCGTGTCGGCCAGAACATCGTGCTCAACATGCCGTCCAACATCACCTTCGCCACCGATCAGTCGACGGTGAACCCCGGCTTCAACCAGACGCTGGTCTCGGTCGCGCTGGTGCTCAAGAAGTTTGATAAGTCGATTGTCGACGTCTATGGCCACACCGACAGCCAGGGCGACGATAATTACAATCTCAGCCTCAGCCAGCGCCGCGCCGTTTCCGTGGCCACCATTCTGGCCAATCAGGGCATCGATCAGCGCCGCTTCTATATCGAAGGCAAGGGCGAAACGAGCCCGATCGCGTCCAACGCTACCGAGCAGGGCCGCGCGCAGAACCGCCGCGTCGAAATCCAGATCGCCCCGATCAACGGCTGATCGCGACGCTAGACCAACAAAAGGCGCGACCTCCGGGTCGCGCCTTTTTTCGTGGTGCGGTGGGTTTACTGGGCCACCGGCATGGCCGGATCGGTCGCCGGCGTGACCACGCTTTCCGAGGTCGGGGTGCCCGGCTGCATATCGGTGGCCGGCGCGCCCTGCAGCATCTGCATCACCAGCAGCACGGCGATGATGATGGCGAGGCCGATCAGCCCATAGAGCCACCAATTGGTCGGGCTGGTGCCGCCAACCGATGCGTCATGCTCACCGGCCACCCGCAGGGGCGAATTTTCCGGCACGTCAATGCGCGAGCCATTTTCGTCGACCAGCGCATCGACCCGCGCCACATTGGGCAGGGGTTGTTTGGGGACAGTTGCCATCAGAAATCTCCCTTGAAGACCGTTTGAGTGCCGACGCCGTTCTGCACGCCTTCGCGAATTTCGGCGATGGCGCGATCGATCTCGTCGGCGTCGAAGCCGAAATCCTCGCCCTCATGGCTGGCGCCGGTCACATCCGCCTTGAGCTGTTGCAGCAGGTCGATCTTCTCCTTGGCGGTGAATAGGCTGTTATGGGCGATACCCATCGGCGTAATCTTGTCGTGCCCACCGATGCGGTCGCGGAGGCTGTCAAAAACCATGGCACTTCTCCTTGGCATATGGGGTTGAGGACTGCTCAGAGATCAAATGCGCCGCTGCGCCGGGAGTTCCCCCGTTCTTTGTCGGAACCCCTGCGCCGGGGCGACGTTGACCCAGCACACCCAACACAGGAGAACGAGATGGCTTACGAAGACATTCGCGCTGGCGACGGCACCGTCAAGGAAACCCACGATCTCATCGCCTCTGACAAGGTTGAAGGCACCAAGGTTTATGATCCGCGGGGCGAGCATATCGGCTCGATCGAGCGCATCCTGGTGGAAAAGCGCAGCGGCAAGGTCTCCTATGCCGTGCTCAGCTTCGGCGGCTTCCTCGGCATCGGCAACGAGCATTATCCGCTGCCCTGGTCCAAGCTCAATTACGACGAGAGCCTGGGCGGCTACCGGGTCGACGTGACCAAGGAGCAGCTCACCAATGCGCCGAAATATGAGGATGAAGACGACGATTATTGGACCGCCGAAAATGGCCGCAAGGTCTATGACCATTATGGCGTCCCGCCTTATTGGATCTAGGCGCCTGCGTCCCCTCTCCGCTCAGAGAGGGGACGCGCTTTCGTCCTCGACAGGCCGGCGGATAGTTGTAAGGCTTGTTTCCCAAGGCAGATGAGGTTGGCAGCATGAGCAATTTTAACGAGCAGGTTATCGCCGACTTCAATCGCCATGGCGGCCACCCCGGCGGCCATTTCAAGGACGCCCCGGTGCTGCTGTTGCACGCTAGCGGGGCGAAATCCGGCCTGGAACGGACTCAGCCGCTGATGTTCCTGCAAGAGGCAGCCGGCCCCTGGTATGTCTTCGGCTCCTATGGCGGCGGCCCGAAGGACCCGGCGTGGTTTCACAATGTTGTCGCTCAGCCCGAGTTTGATATCTCAGTGGGCGATGGCACCACGATCGAGCGCATTCCGGTGCGCGCCCGCGTGCTGGACGGGGCCGAGCGCGACAGCGTCTATGCCAAACAGGCGAGCCTGTTTCCGCAATTCGCCAAATATGCAGAGACCACCACCCGCGACGTCATTCCAGTGGTCGAGCTGACCCGACGCTGACCCCGAGCCACGGCTAATGCCGTCAGGTATGCCAGCGCTTCATGAAATCGCCCGACGAAAAGCCGAACGGCGTTGCCGTTAGCGGGCTGATGGGGCGTGGACTATAGGAGAGCGGCTGGATCGCTGAGCCGTCCATATAGGTGATGCCGGCCTTGACCCCCAATTGCGCCAGGCCGACGGAGTCGACGCCGCGCGCAATCGTGTTCAGCCCGGCGGCGGAGGCGACGGCGCGAAGCTGGCACAGCTTTTGATACACCGAACCGTCGGTGCTGCGCCAATTGCTGAGATCGGTCGCCAGCGCCCAGACCGGCAGCTGCGCGGCTTCGGCAATCCGCAGATCGGACAGGTCGAAGGTCAGCGACAGCCATTTGACCTGTGGCGACAGTCTGTTCACCACCTCCAATATGGCCTGCGGCGTATGCGAACTGTCGATATCCACGATTTGCAGGGCAATCAGCCGCCGGTATGGCCCGCGAATTGCGGCCAGCAGCGCCGCGTAGGTGGCAAAACTGCGCGAATTGCTCAGCGTCTCATATTGCACCGGGATCAGCACCGGCGCGGCGCGTCCGGACGGCTTCATCTCGTAGAGCGACTTTGCCGCCCGTGACAGCATGAGAAAGTCCAGATTGGCGGCGGCTTCGTCATAGTCCCCATAGGCCAATCGGCTTTGCCCATGGCCGCGCCCTCTGGCATCCAGAATGCAGCGGTTGAGCGCCACGACATTCTTGGAGCGCTTCCAGCACGGCGAAAACAGCACTCTTGAACGGTCCACCAGGGAGCGCGTGCTGCCGGCGGTCTTGCGTTGGGCTTCGTCCTTGATCGTCCGCGTGTAATTGAACAGCCGGTCGATCAGCGTCCCCTCAACGCCATGCAGGGCTCCGCCATTGAGGGTGCCGACGAAATGTTCCGGCCGGATGCGGCCACGAATGAAGGGAATTTCCGTCACCAGCGCGTCGCAGATGCTCTGGGAAATCAGGCCGATTCTGCTGCGCGCTTCGGCCTCGGACAGGTCGAACAGGCACAGCAGATAGGTTGAATTATTGTAGATGCGGTAGAGGTCGAGCGGCCGCAGCTGCCGCTGCAGTTCCGTTTCCGTAATCTGGCGCACGCGCTCGCGCACCAGGTCCCAGGTCACGCCCAGCGCGGAGCGGATCTCGCTCAGGCCAGCGAATTCCAGGCTGCCGCCGACCACGCGACCCGCCACCGGGCGCGTGCCCTCGAAAATGGCCTCTAATCGCTGTTCGAACACATCGCCGCGTGGACGCTCCGCCGGCGCGCGCGGTACCGGGCGCCGGCTCGGGGCCACGCGCTTCGGCTTCAGCCCAACCCTGTCGGCCAGCGTCTCAACCCATGCCGCAACCATTCGGCGATTCCCCTCGATATATTGGGCGGCAATAGCGCGGCATCTTCGTGTGCCGTACCCGCCTCAGCCTTCGCCCTGCCGACCTCGATAGGCCCCGTTAAGGAGTCATTAACTACCAGCGTTAAGCATGGCATGCCATATCTCACGCCCGCCATCCACCGCCGCGGGTGGTTATCACCCCTTATTAACAGCGCTGCCCGCCGCAATCACACGCCGCCGCCGCAGAGCTAGCGGCCAAACCACATTGGCCATCTGCACCAGGAAAACGCGGCGGGTGAATCTGCGTGTAGGAAATTAGCTGAGTAAAAATAAGGGCTTACAGAATTTAGAGGCGAGCTATTTTTCTCGTGGCTACTGCACGGCACGCCGTTTGGGGGAAGGGATCTGGCCTGCTGGAGCCGTCGAAAAGCAGACAAAAAGCCTAAAACTTTACCAATTTCATTAACCAAATATTAACCACAAACTCGCCGTCGTCGTTAACGTCTGCGGTTCAGTTGTATGAATTGGTCGAGCCGGCCGAAGGCGCGATTCTAATGAACGCACACCGGCCGGGGAATCGAATTTCGCCAATGATTTGACGGCAGAGCCATGTCATCACACTGCTATGGGCAATATTTAAAAGGTGCGGACGAGTGAAAGACCGCATCGACTTCAATATTACCAATAAAGGGATCAGTGTCGGGGCTAGCGTTACCCGTGACTATTTTGACGAGCGGGTGCTGCCGCTGATCACCAGCCTGCTTGCCGACATGTCTCCCAGCCAGAAACGCCGCTTCGCCGCCGCCAGTCGCGCGATGAACCCGGCTGCAAAACCCAAGCCGGCAAGCGTCCCCAAGACCAAGGCCCTGGCGCCACGCCCTGCCGTTCCCGCCGACGTGACACCGGCCGCCGCCATCCGCTCCTACAGCCCCAGGCCTGCCAACAAGACCAACGGCACCGCCATCCTGGCCTGAGCCGCAAGGCAGAGTTGTTGTTGTCTGTTATCCAACGGCGAAAGGACCGGCCCGCTGCATTGCGGGGCGGTCTGTCTTTCAGTCACCAGGCTCTGCCGGCATGGATGCAACCGTTCGGCGAAAGCCTGCGGCGTTTCGCTCCAAGCTTACGCAGCACGCGCCAGTGGGAAGGTTTCAGCGTTGTAGAGGGTGCGGATTTGCGAGCCGTCGAAACGCTTCTCTTCCACTTCGAGGTAAGCCCCGCGCAGCAAGATGGCCGGCATATCCTCGACGGCGAAGCGGACAGCCTCAGCAACCGAGGCGAAGCGCCGATAGCCGATCTGGCGCGATGTTTTCGCGTTCCTGCCGGGAAAAAGTTCGGCGGGGGCGGAATAGTTGATGTTGGTCATGTTCATTTCCTTCTAGCTGGGTGGGGTAGGTTCCTCAAATGCCGGGAGCGCATATGCGTGATGCGCCGGCAGTGCTATGCGGCCGCATGTGCGGGCGGCACGCTGCTCTGGTTGACGACGCGGTCGAGAATGCCGGCGCGCTCCGCTGCCGCAATCAAATAGTTGCGCGCGGACTCGGCCGATACGAGGTTGTCCAAGGCGCTGCGACACATGGCTTTTGCACGCCTGTACTCGCCGGTTCTGGCGCCAGGCCAAAAAAGCTTCAAGTATTCCATTGCCTCAGAGGCGTTGCGAGCCTGATAGTTTCCAGTCCGGCTTTGTTTTAGCCGAAGAAAAACGGGCCGCATGAATGGTTTTCTTCCCATCATGTGCTCCAAATATTTTATTATATTGAGGTGCGGGCGACCCCGCCCAATATACATGGTGGATAAATTTGGGAATTCAAGGGGTTGGCATATTTAGGGTTGCCCGCGCCCACGCCTCAGCCGGCCTGTTCAAAAACCGGGCAAGCGTAAGTGTGCGCCCCGCCGCTGGCGCAAGGCGTACAATATGGCGCAGGACTGCTGCTAGTTAAGTATCTGCCCCACCTCGAAGCAGGACTGACCGTTGACGAAGGCAGTCGACGGGGCGCCGGCAAAGGCTTCGGTGAAGGCGCCAGGAAACAAGATAGATCCGGCGAAAATATCGCCCGACACGCCCGTAGAGGGCAGGACGCTTGCCCATTGCTGGAGCATTTCGGCGCCATTGGCCAGCACCGTGCCACTGCCGCAGGTCAGCGTGTTCTGCACGGTTTCGATTCTGCCGTAGGAGTTGGCCTCGAGGAAGGCGCGCAGCGCGCTGTCATCAACGGTATAGTCGATGAAGAAGCGCGCATACGGCACCTGCAGGCCGGCGTTCAACAACAGCGAATTTGCGCCAAAATCCCAGCCGATGCCGGCATTCCCGAGCAGGCCGACGCCGAGCGTGCCGGCGTCGCCGGCGATGCCGAGCAGACGAACTTGCATGTCCTCGAGCCCCTTGATCAGGGAGACCGAGGCGTTGATTTCACCGCCATAGACGAAATTGCTGGGATTGACGTTGGTGTGGCGCAGGCCGACGGCGAGATGGGGATTGAAGCCGTCGCCGATGGAAAAGCTGAGCCCGATAAAGCCGGTGGTGTCCCACCGATCCGAACCGGCCGATCCGGTCGGCGCCGAACAGGCGTTCCCGCCGTAAGCAAACCCGCTGTTGCCCTCGCTGCCGGCATAACATCCGCTCACTGCGGGCGCAGCCCATGCCGGTGAGGTCAGGGCAAGCCCACCGACCATGCCAAGGGCGAGCAACCCAGCACCAAGCGCCGCACGCGGCAGGAAAGAATCAAGCATTGGCAAGCCCTTACATTGTGCCATGGCTTAGACACGCTCCCGCCAAGACCAGCAATAGGCCGCAGGCCCGGAAGTGCCAATTCAGCCAGCGCGTAGGGAGTGCGCTGCGATGCTTGAAAGGACAAGGCATGGAAAGGCCCATGCGGACCGCCCGTGTGTAATCACTGGCGGCTTCAGATTGCCTGGTAAAACCAGATAGCTCTAGGATTTCAAAGGGAAAACTGGTGCTGCCGGACAGGATTGAACTGTCGGCCTCCCCCTTACCAAGGGGGTGCTCTACCACTGAGCTACGGCAGCATCGGCGCGGTGTTGGGTAGGGCTACCCGGCGCGACGGGGCTCCTTTGCCATAGGCCCAACCTCGACGCAAGGCCAAAAAACGCCTATCAACCATCTCAACGGCCAACACGATTCCCCACAGCGATGACCAAAACCCAACAAGCCGCCCAACGTGAGCAAAGATTGGCCGCAAAGCTCCGTGAAAACCTCAAGCGGCGAAAGGGGCAGACCAAGGCGCGCGAGCAATCCGAGCAGCAAGCGCCCGATCCCCAATCGCCCCCCGGAACCGATACGGTCAATAAACCGTAAACCAGTTTCGGGCGACTATGATGATAGTGAACTGCGATGTGGAGAAGATTCACGTCAGGACGAGACGAAAGGCGTGGCTTTCGAGAACCGGAGCGGAGCGTACAGCAGTACGTGAGCACCGGAAGCGCAGAGAGCAACGAGTTGCAGGCCGTCCTCACGTGAATATGCCCATATCGACGCTGAGTGCGGCGAGTCTGGCTTACGTGGCAACTAGGACTTGGCCTACCTCCCCTTCCAGGTAGATGGGCATCTGTGCCCGCCATATAGGACAAGACTATGGACCGTATCCGTTTGATCGGTGGCAACGAACTCAATGGCGAAATCCCGATTTCGGGCGCCAAGAATGCCGCTTTGCCGCTGATGATCGCCTCGTTGCTGACCGATGAGCCGCTGGTGCTGCAGAATGTGCCGCGCCTCGCCGACGTCAAGCAACTCGAACGCATCCTCGAGAATCACGGCGTCGATATCGCCGTGCATGGCCGCCGTCGCGGTGAGGAGGAGGGCGTCGGCCAGCGCATGACCTTTCTTGCCGCCGATATCGTCGACACCACCGCGCCCTACGAGCTGGTCTCCAAGATGCGCGCCAGCTTCTGGGTCATCGGCCCGCTGCTGGCTCGTTGCCACGAGGCCCGCGTCTCGCTGCCTGGCGGCTGCGCCATCGGCACTCGACCGGTCGATCTGTTCCTTTTTGGCCTCAAGGCGCTGGGTGCCGAAATCGACATCGATGAGGGCTATGTCGTCGCCAAGGCGCCCAAGGGCGGCCTGATCGGCGCGCATATCGTGTTCCCAAAAGTCTCGGTGGGCGCCACCCACACCATTCTGATGGCCGCCACCCTGGCCAAGGGCGTCACGGTGCTGGAGAATGTGGCGCAGGAGCCCGAAATCACCAATGTCGCCGAGTGTCTCGTGGCGATGGGTGCGAAAATCACCGGCATCGGCACCCGCACCCTCACCATTGAGGGCGTGGAAAAGCTGCATGGCGCCACCGTCGACGTGATTCCCGACCGCATCGAAACCGGCACCTTCGCCATGGCCGCGGCCATGACCGGCGGCAATGTGCTGCTCAAGGGCGCTCGCCCCGAGCATTTGCAGTCAGCGCTGGATATTCTGGCCCGCACCGGCGTCCAGCTGACCGTTGAGCCCGAGGGCCTGCGCGTCCAGCGCAATGGCAATGGTGTGTTGCCGGTCGATGTTGAAACCGACCCGTTCCCCGGCTTCCCGACTGATCTGCAGGCCCAGTTCATGGCGCTGATGACCATGGCCTCGGGCACCAGCCAGATTCGCGAAACCATTTTCGAGAATCGCTACATGCATGTGGCCGAACTGGCCCGCTTCGGCGCCGATATTTCGGTCGATGGCCAATTGGCCACCGTCCACGGCAGGACCCGCCTCAAGGGCGCGCAAGTGATGGCGACCGATCTGCGGGCCTCGGTGTCGCTGGTCATCGCCGGCCTCGCCGCCCAGGGCGAAACCATCGTCACCCGCATCTATCACCTCGATCGAGGCTTTGAACGCCTGGAAGACAAACTCAGCCGCTGCGGCGCCGAGATCGAACGGCTGGCCGGGTAGGGCGGCGGTCGCCGCCCTAAAGCTTTCCACAAACGGGGACACGGTGGATGGAAAGTATCGCCCACCCACCGGTTTCACCCTCCCCCTTGCGGGGAGGGAGAGCGAGATAGGAGTTAGCCCTTGCTAACTCCGTCATCGAGCCGGGAGGGGGGCGAGAGCCCCGATGAACGTGGCCAACCACCCCCACCCTTGATCCCTCCCCGCAAGGGGGAGGGTGTCGACTGAGAAGGCTGTGCGCCTTCCACCACCCCAGCCGTCACCCTCGGGCTTGACCCGAGGGCTCTTCACTTGTTGAGCGTGCGGCAAGTACAGTCCCCGCGGGTCAGGCCCGAGGGTGACGCGCGGTGGATTGGATGACTTATCCATCTTATCCCCGCCCCCAATTCCTCCCGCATACTCCCCTCATCGCCCACGCCAGAGCGCGATCATGACGAGTGATGAGCGTGGGGACGGTCGGGGATGGGAGGTCGCTCCCATTGGGCAGAGGAAACCGGCAGCTGCGTCTGCAACATTGGCGTACCTGAACCAACCTGCGAAAATCCCGGCATGATGGCGAGGCGGCTGTCTCACTATCTAACTATCCATGGAGGCAATCGCCTCGCCATCATCGCTCGAAAACCGCACACAGGCGGCGCTTTGGCACGCCTTTTCTGCGCCGCCGCATTGCCCCTATCAGCTCAAACTTGTAGATCGGGAAGGGCGTGACCAGATAGGGTCGTTTGCACGCCAAAAAAGGGCCGACCATCCATGAGCGATCTCAAGCTGCTGGCGCTTGATACCGAGGACCTTGAAGTCATCTCAACCCATGTGCAGGACGCCGTGGTGCGGGTGGCTGACATGGGCTATGCGCGCGGCGACCGCCGCTTTGCCCTGCTGATGAACCGCTTCGATTGGGAATCGGGCTCCGGCCGGCGCGACAAGGGCGTGCGCAAGCGCGCCGCGCTGCATTTCGATGCGGTGCAGTCGGTGGTCAGCAATGGCTTTGATCCGGCGGCGCCCGAAGGCGTGCTCAACCTGCTCGCCATCACCTTCATGCCCATCGATGGCCCGGCCGGCATTATCGAACTCAGTTTTGCCGGCGGCGGCACGGTGCGGCTCGGCGTCGAATGTCTCGAAGCCCGCCTGTCGGATCTCGGCGCCACCTGGGCCGCCACTGCCAAGCCCGCTCACGCGCTGGATTGAACCCAGCTGCTTTGCGCAGCCGGCCCCGGCCGGTGAAAATTTACAGGAAGTTCTTGCATGCCGATTCGCCTCGATAGCGCCGATAGTGATTTTGAACAGCGGTTCCAGGACCTGCTGGATGGCAAGCGCGAGTCCAGCCGGGACGTCAATGATGTGGTCGCCGGCATCATCGCCGACGTGCAGGCGCGGGGCGACGTTGCGCTGGTCGAGCTGACCAACCGGTTTGACCGCACCAGCTATACCGCCGCCGATTTGCGAATCGGCACCGACGAGATCGACGCCGCCGCCGCGCAGGTCAACGACGCCGTGCGCGGCGCCTTGCAGACCGCGCATGACCGCATCTGGGCGCATCACGAAAAGCAGCAGCCGCAGGATCAGATCTATACCGATGCCTTGGGCGTGACCCTGGGCACCCGCTGGACCCCGGTCGATGCCGTGGGCATCTATGTCCCGGGCGGTCTGGCCACCTATCCCTCCTCGGTTCTGATGAACGCCGTGCCCGCCAAGGTCGCGGGTGTCGAGCGCATCGCCATGGTGGTGCCGACCCCCGATGGCCAGATTGCGCCGGCCATTCTGCTCGCCGCCAAGATTGCCGGCGTCACCGAGATCTATCGCGTTGGTGGCGCGCAGGCCGTGGCCGCTCTGGCTTATGGCACCGCCACCATTGCGCCGGTCGACAAGATTGTCGGCCCCGGCAATGCCTATGTTGCCGCCGCCAAGCGCCAGGTGTTTGGCAAGGTCGGCATCGACATGATCGCCGGCCCCTCTGAAGTGCTGGTCATTGCCGATGGCTCGGCCAACACCGCCTGGGTCGCGGCCGATCTGATTGCCCAGGCCGAACATGGCTCCGGCGCCCGCTCGATCCTGGTCACCACCGAAAAGGGTCTGGCTGACGCCGTGGCCGCCGAGGTCGATCGCCAGATCAACGCCTTGCCCAATCCGGCCAATGCCCGCGAAGGCTGGGACGAGCACAGCGCCATCATCACCGTCGCCTCGCTCACCGAGGCCGTCGCCCTGGCCAACCGCATTGCCTCCGAGCATGTCGAACTGGCGCTGGATGACCCGCAATCCATCCTGCCCTTGATCCGCCATGCCGGCGCGATCTTCCTCGGCCACCACACGCCCGAAGCCATTGGCGACTATGTCGGCGGCTCCAATCACGTGCTGCCCACCGCCGGCACCGCCCGCTTCGCCTCCGGGCTCGGCGTGCTCGATTTCGTCAAGCGCACTTCCATTCTGGGCTGCGACCCCACCTCTCTGGCCGCGCTCAGCGAGGCGGCGGTGATTCTGGCCGAGGTCGAAGGGCTCGACGGCCACGGTCGCTCGGTTTCCATCAGGCTCAACCATTGAGCATCGCGATGGACAATCAGGCGAAACCGACTGCTACCGATCGCCTGGTCACCGTCACGCTCGATCCCAACACCATCACCTCGATCAATCCCGACGAGGTGCATGAGTGGCGCATCGCCATTTTCGACCTGCTCGAAGACAATAGTTTCCGCCCGGCGCGGGTCACGGCCAAGGGGCCGTTCGCCCTGCATATGTCGATTGTCGGCAATTACATCGTGCTCGACGTGCGCCATCCCGAAACCTTCCAGCCGATCGCGGCGCATTATCTGTCGCTGACCCCGTTCCGCCGGCTGATCCGAGATTATTTCCGCATTCGCGACGCCTATTACGAGGCGATCCGTTCGGCCATGCCGTTCCAGATCGAAACCGTCGATATGGCGCGGCGCGGCATGCATAACGAAGCCGCCGAACTGCTGCGCACAAGGCTCGACAACAAGCTGGTGATCGATCTCAACACCGCAAGGCGCCTGTTCACCCTGATCTGCGCCGTGCAGCCCTATGCCAGCCGCATTGACGAGGCCACCAGCGAGCTGCCCACGGTGCTGTTCGTCTGCTCGATGAATTCGGTGCGCTCGCCCATTGCCGCCGCGCTGGCGCGGCAGGCCTTCCCCGGTCGCATCATCGCCCGCTCGGTGGGCGTGCATGGCGGCAAGGCCGATCAATTCGTCTATGAGGTGATGGAAGAGATCGGCATTGATATGAGCGTCCATACCCCCCATATCCTCGACGAGCTGGTCGCCAACCGCTTTGACCTGGTGATTACCCTGTCCGACGACGCCTTGGAGGCCGTGTCCCGCAAGGAGCTGGAGGCCGGCGCTATCGAGTCCTGGGACGTGCCGGACCCCTCGCTGGTCGAGGGTAATCGCGAGGTGGTGCTGAGCGCCTATCGCGCCTTGCGCGACAGTCTGCGCCAGCGCGTCCGCGAGCGGCTGGAGCCCTTGGTTTCCGGTGGTTCACAAATCCGTTGAATTGAAGTAGGTTCCGGCCAAATTCCGACCTTCGGTCGGCAAATCAATGCCTAGAGCAAGGGGCGAAAAACTGGGAACCGGCTTTTCGGAAACCCCCTTGCGGTAATAAACACTGGAGCCGGCGATTTGAATCTGTCAAATCGCCTTAGGCTCCATGGTCCTTTCAGGAGACAGAATGGCGAAGGAAGAAGTGCTCGAATTTCCGGGCGTAGTGGTTGAATTGCTTCCCAATGCGACGTTTCGCGTCAAATTGGAGAATGAGCACGAGATCATTGCCCACACTGCAGGCCGCATGCGCAAGAACCGCATCCGCGTGCTGGCGGGCGATAAGGTCCTGTGCGAAATGACGCCATACGACCTGACCAAGGGCCGTATCACCTACCGATTCAAGTGAGCCACTGATGGCCAGCCGCCCGGACCTGATTCTGGCCTCGGCCTCGCCGCGCCGGCTGGCGCTGCTCAATCAGATCGGCATTGAGCCCGAGCATCTGGTGCCGGCTCATGTCGATGAAACACCCGAAAAGGGCGAGCTGCCGCGCAAGCTGGCGATTCGCCTCGCCGACCTCAAGGCATTGACCGCCCAGCACAAGGCCCGCTCTGCCGGCTTTGGCCAGGGCGCGCTGGTGCTGGCCGCCGATACGGTGGTCGCCGTCGGCCGCCGCATCCTGCCCAAGGCCGAGACTATGGAAGAGGCCACCGAGTGCCTCCGCCTGCTCTCGGGCCGCTCCCACCGCGTCTATACCGCGCTGACCGTGCTGACGCCCTCCGGCGCCAAGCGGCAGCGCCTCACCGAGACCCGCCTGCGCTTCAAGCGCCTCTCGACCCGCGAGATGGAAGCCTATCTGGCCAGCGCCGAATGGCGCGACAAGGCCGGCGGCTACGCCATCCAGGGCATTGCCGGGGCCTTCGTGGTCAAGCTCTCCGGTTCCTACACCGGCGTCGTCGGCCTGCCGCTGATGGAAACCGCGCAACTGCTCGCCGGCGAGGGCTATCCGGTGCATTTCAACTGGCTCAACCAATCCACCCTGTCGGGCGTCTGATGGCACCCGAGAAGAAATGTCCGATCTGCGGCAAGGCGGCGGTGGAAGCCTTCCGCCCCTTCTGCTCCAAGCGCTGCGCCGACGTCGATCTCAACCGCTGGCTCACCGGCGCCTACGTCATTCCGGCCCGCGATGACGAGCCCATGGTCGGCGACAACAACGCCGACTCAGGCGACGACGACGAATTCTAATTCCCGCCCCGCCGCACTCCCGCATACTGCCTGTATCGCGGCAACGCCGTCCCGGTCGCTACCGCCCGTCGCGCCGCAAGCAGCAGGGATTTTCCACATGCGCAGTAGCGATGTCGCACTATGCGCCCCAGCTATTTCTGGCATCCTCGCTGCTGTCACCGCCGCGTTCTCGGCGTTTTACGCCAGATTGCTCCCGCCTTGGCACGCGCGCTGCTCGCTTGGACCGAGCGAACCCTGTGCATGATCCCAAACTCCTTTTCCACATACGCTTTTCCCGCTTGCACCCTCAAAAACCATCACCTATAAGGCCGATGGCTTTCAGCCGGGCGGACCCTTCCGCCCCGTTGCCCGGGTAGCTCAGTTGGTAGAGCAGCGGATTGAAAATCCGCGTGTCACTGGTTCGATTCCGGTCCCGGGCACCATTTTTTCCTAGTAAAATCAATAACTTACAAGAAAACAGTGGTGCCCACGCTGTGCTAGGGCTTGCTAAATTTGGCTAGCACAAAATTAGCACAGCTCTTTTGCTCCAATGACTTAGCGTAGAAGCGCCGACCGGTTAGCACAAAACCTAGCACAATTGGGAGCAACGCGCGTCGGCGTCGGTTTTGATTCTCGCTATATCAATGCTCGATTTTTGATGCCCATCGAAACTATGATGTGTGCATGGGACAGACAATCAAAGTTGCCAAAGAGGGCAATCCACTTTCATCAGGCTACGCACTTTATGAGCGAGATGGCCTCTGGTACTTGCGATTTTCCGTTAGTGGGCATGGTCAGCTTCGATTTTCGTTGAAAACACGAGACGAGCAGACAGCTCAGTCTATGGCTGAAGGCATCTGGCAGGAGCAGTGCATTCTCGCGCGTAACGGTGTTCTGCTGAAGCCAAAATCCTTTGCTGACGTAGCTGGGGAATTTATTGCGCTGATCGAAAAAGAGATAGAGCGAGGCCAGCGCGCTGAATACCAGCGTAAGGATTATCTGCCCGTCATTCGAAACTATTTCGTTGGCCACTTCGGCACAAAGGCGCTCGCCACCATCAAAACTATCGACATCGAAGAATATTGGGAATGGCGCAGGGACTACTGGACGAGTGGACCAGGTTCGAAGCAGCCATTCATTCGATACAATCGTACGGTGAATGGCAAAACGATCAGCATACGGCGTCCAGTCAAAGAGGGCCCGCCAAGTGATAGCACTCTATCCAAAGAGGCGCTGCTGCTCCGCCAGCTGTTTGAGTATGGTCTAAAACGAGATTACACCAAAAAAGTCCCGGCCATTGAAATCAAACGTTCTAAGCGCCGTGTGGTGAAGTCCCGTCCGGCTTTCACGCTGGATGAATTTATGCGGCTGCTCGCGCTTAGTGAAAAGCGCGTTTACGAGACGCACATCAATGAGCACGTGCGAAATGATCGTGTTAAACTCCACGCCTTTGTCTCGTTAGCCGGATACACCGGGTTGAGGCCAACTGAGCTGTTTAACCTAACTTGGAATGACATCGAAGAACGCAGGACTGTCACCAAAGACAAAAAGCCCAGCGACATCATTATCCTGCATGCGCGTGGGAAAGGCATGGGGCGAGAGGTTGCGACGATGCCAGAAATCCTCGTCCCGCTTAGTCTACTGAAAAATGTCTTTATCTTGGAGATTGGGCGTGTGGTTGAGAAAACAGACCCCGTGTTTTTCAATGCCGACGGTACGGGCCTTCGAACCTTCAAAAAGGGGCTGAACAGCCTTTTGGAGGCAGCTAGCCTTAAAGTGGCGAGCGATGGGCGTTTGCGGGATAGTTTCTCGTTCAGGCACTTCTACATCACGCAAATGCTGCGTTCGAACGTGCACCCTCATTTGCTGGCGATCAACGCTGGCACGTCCACAAAGATGATCGATACCTTCTACTCGAAAGTGCGACCTACCGAAGAAGCGTCCAAGCTGGCGCCGGATTGGCACGGACACCGACTGATTATGTGAGTGGTCATGCTAGAGGGGCCGTGCTCTGGTGTTTGGCAGCGTTCAGCACCTGTTGCGTGCAAAAGGGGCTAAGGTCAGCTGTGGGGCTTCGTAGGGCAAATGCGGATGCTTCCGGCCTACAGCTTTCGTCACACCTACGCGTCGAACCAAATCCGTAAAGGCACTGACATCTACACGCTGGCTATCAACATGCGCACGTCGGTTCGGCTGATCGAATCCTATTATTCGGATGTAGTACCAGACGACATGGCCAAACAGCTCGAAGGAAGCTGGGATAAACCCAGTAAGTAAGGGGCAAGTTTGCAGTGGATTGGCATGATCCCAGAACGTTTAAGTGAACGCGCTGCGCAGAAGCGGGGGGGCGCGCGTTGCTCTGTCGTCGCTCAGATTCGGATAGCAACCGCTCCAGATGAAATAGAAAAACTTGCTAATTTGACGCAGCGGAAATCCACAGCTGTGGGTTTCAAAATGTAAGCATGGCATAGGAAGCCATTCTCTGTGAAAGTGCCCGCACTATGGGAGAAGTACGTGGAATTCATTGTAACAGCGCTTGGCGAAAATTCTGATGATCCAATAACTGAGATCGAGAGATTTATCGCGGCCGGTAGAATTTCGGATGCGAAATCAGCTTTGCGGACTTGGCTGTTCGCTCAATCGAACTCAACTTCGGACATAGGATCGATTGCGGACGCCATCGCCTTGTTTAACAGAACGGGAAGTAAGTCACCTACTGTTCCCTCGGTGATATTTAGGTGTCTTTCTGTCGATGGCGTCATTCCAGAACCGAATTCAACCAATCATCTTGAGAGGCTGATAGTTGAATTGTGCGAGACCAGCGCCCCGGAGATTTGCACATTTCTATCTATGAAGCCACGATCACAGACCTACGAGAAATTTGCTACCCTGCAACAGGCCCACAAGACGATCTCTGGGAATCTATCTCCTCTTACGGACAGTTACGGCGACCTGCAGGCCTTGGTTGGTGCTCGCAGGTCAATTCTAGGATCCCTTAGCCATAGTATTGTACGTGCATACTTTGGCCCGCACCATTTGCGTGAGTTGAAAAGCTCTACAGAGGTTCTATTTGGTTCGCTACAAAAACTGGAATCGTTGGACGCAAAATTTCTCCAGAATTTTGAGGATTGCCAGAGAACTGTAGATGACATGAAAGCTATGGTGGAGGAATATCCCTCCAGTCTGTCAAATGAGTACTTTTTGAAACTGTTGGATAGCACACAACGGTGCGTGGAACAGTTTTTGATGAACGTGAGGTCTCAGTATCGAGCTGTCGTTGTCAAAGGTTGGGCAGGAGAGGATACACTCGCCAAGCGGTACCCGCTCTATGAGGAAGGCCGCCAATTTCATCTAGTAATTCCGCTGAGAAACAAAGGGGCCGGATTAGCCCTCGACGTGAACGTATCCGTGCTCTCAGGCAGCGATGATCTTGTATTCGATAATGTTGCAACAAATTTAGGGAGCGTCAAACCAGGCGATTTTTCGGTTGTCTTGGAAGCACTGGTCACCAAAGAATGCTCCAATGCAGAGTTCTTGCTCCATATTGAATGGGGCGAAATTGGAAATCCAGATCGAATTTCGGCCGATTTCCATGTGAAAGTACTATCTCAAAGCAAAAATGTTGATTGGCCATCACTAGAATACTGGTCGCCCTACAGCACAAGTGTAGCTAAAGGTGACAGTTTTATTGGCCGAACCGACCTTGTCCGCACCCTTGCCTCAAAGCTTCTTCGAGAAGTAATGGAGCCATTCTATATAACAGGCCAAAAACGGGTTGGAAAAACATCTCTTGCAAATGCCGTCATAGATTTTGCTACCACCAATCACCCAACAAACGACATTTCAGCACATTATATACTTTGGGGCGACGTGGCCAACGCAGATCCGAAGGCTAGCGTCAAATCCCTAGGTCTAAACATCGAGCGATTCTAAGGAGCCAACTTGGTCAAAATATATCCTTGGAAAGCGGCGATTACGACGGTTCGCTTTCACATTTGGTAGTCATTTCAGAGGTTGCGGCAGAAGTTTCTCCTACAAAACGATTCATCTTCATAATTGACGAGTTCGACGAGATCCATCAAGAACTGTTCTTACAGGGCAATCTAGCTGAGACTTTCTTTGCCAATCTTAGATCAATCTCGCGGAGAGCTAATTTCTCCCTTATATTGGTCGGCGGCGAAAACATGCCATTTATTATGGAGCGCCAAGGACAGAAGCTCAACAATTTTTCCCGCGTGAATTTGAACTACTTTTCTCGGGAAAGGGAGTGGGTCGACTTTCAGGGGATGGTAAGGAGGCCCACCGCTTCCATTATAAACTGGCATGAGGACGCAATATCAGAGGTATACAACTCTTCAAACGGAAACCCATATTTTGCCAAAATCGTGTGCGCTGCTGTCGTACAGCGTGCAGTTGAGGAAAAAGACACTGATATTACTTTTGACGAGGTCAAGGCCGCTACAGACAATGCTATATCAGCGTTAGGATCAAACTCTTTCGCGCATCTCTGGCAAGACGGCGTACCACGCCCGATAGCAGAGCGAGAACCCGACATTTTGCGTCGGACCCGAGTGCTGGTAGCCACTGCAAGATGTGGTCGAATTGGTTTGCCAATTACCGCTACAAATGTGGCCGCCAGCAAGGCCTCATCCTTTATTACTGAGGGCGAGATTGTGGCGGTGCTGAACGACTTCGTAACGCGTGGGGTTCTGAGTGAGTCAGCGGGTGCTTACGAGTTCGTTCTTCCTATCTTCGGTCGTTGGCTAATGGACATCGGGGCTCAGCAACTCATCTCCGACAATTTGAGCGAGGAGCTGGCGAATTCCGCACTTCGTGAAGAACATTCTGCATTAATTCTATCCGAAGAAGTAGCAGCGCTTGCAAAACGTTGGCCAACATACAGGGGGCAGCATATTGGCTCTGACGAAATACGCTCTTGGTATCAGCAGATTGAAGGGCTGAAGGATCAAAGGATCCTCTTCACTTTGCTGCAGCGTACGAAGGTGTTCAGTGAAGCCCTCGTCAGGGAGCGCGTTCGCGAGGCTTTTGCTGCGCTGCGACCGGGCCTACCGGTGCCTGTCATGCGTTCGCTCCATGAGCGACGGTCTGATATTGTGATTACATACGTGGATGGCGAAGGAAAAAGTGGCGCCGCCTACGCCACTCTCTACGCCGAAGAGAACAAGATCAGCGTTTCCAACATCATTAGCCAAGTCAGTTTTTCAAAACGCTATACGGAGCGCGCTAAGGAGCATGGTCCAGCTGCTGCAGTGGTGATTATCGACGACCTAGCAGCTACAGGGGAATCTCTCTCAGAGAATGTTCTCCAATTTATCGAAAACAACAGAGAGGTCCTCACCGAAACTAAGGTGCGAGTGGTAGCGCTAGCGTCTACTGCCGAGGGACAGAAGCTAATTTTGGGAAAGTTTTCGCGGGTTTCAGACATCGATCTCGACTTTTTCACATGTCAGATATTGGGCCCCGAGAGCTTTGCTCTGCCTCCAGACAAGTCAGGATTTAGGACTGAAGACGAGTGGGAGAGGGCGAAATCACTTTGTATCGACCTAGGTGGGAAGATCGATAAGCGGCGCCCGCTAGGTTTTGGAAATTTAGGGCTATTGGTGGTTTTTCCGACCAATACACCAAACAATACCCTTCCGATCATCCGTAGCCATTCTAAATCCAGCTCCGGCAAGGCCTGGCGCCCACTTTTCGAGAGGATCTCGCACTAGATCGACGGCACCTTATTTGCGCTCGGGCAGCTACACGTACTCTGACCTCAAAGGATATCGACTGCCCTGGCCATCATCTCATCATTGACGTCGATATAGCGCTGCGTGGTCGCCAAGCTGCGATGCCCTGCCAACGTCATGATGACCTTTGGTGAGACGCCAGAATGCGCAAGTCGGGTAATGAACCAGCGCCTGCCACTATGTGAGGTTGCGCCATTGATTCCAGCATCCCTGTAGATGCGTCCAAATAGCTGACACAGGCTATTCGCTGAGAACGCTCCGCGCTTTTGTGATTGGATCAATGGGTCAATAGGTTTGACGCTTTGCGTGGCCTTGTAGAGGGTCAACTCCCGTTGCAGGCGTTTGCTCAAGTGTACGGGTCTGGCTTCGTTGGATTTGGTGTTCTCTGGTTTCAGATAGAATTGTTCGACGATCTGCCCATCAGCGGAAATGAGGTCGGACCAATACAGCGTTGCGATCTCACCTACGCGCAGCCCGGCATAATGGGACAGCATCAGCGCCATTCCGTTACGCCCAGCATGTTTGCCCTGCGCAGTAACGGCCAGCACCCGTTTGAATTCGGCTTCTGTGAGCACCTTTGCCTGCTTCATAATGTAACCTTTCCCGCTGTTTCCTACGGGAAAGTTATGTTGCCGTTTGGCGGTGAGGACGACCGAAGATTGAACATCATGGGCACCTGCAATCCGGGCGATGAAGTGATCATCCCGTCGCCGGGCTGGATCACCTATGCCGATATCGTGCATCTGTCGGGCGCCACCCCGGTGGCGGTGGCGTGCCCGGAAGAGACGCTGTTCCGGCTCCGTCCCGAGGATCTGCGCGCGGCGATCACCCCCAAGACGCGTTGGCTGATCATCAATTTCCCCAACAATCCCAGCGGCGCCGCCGGCCCGCGCGCGGATCTGGAGGCCATTGCGGAAGTGCTGCTGGAGCATCCCCATGTCTGGGTGCTGACCGACGACATCTATGAGCATCTGATCTATGACGGCGCCGAATTCGCCACCATCGCCCAGGTGGAGCCCCGCCTCAAGGAGCGGACGCTGACCGTCAATGGCGTCTCCAAGGCCTATGCCATGACCGGCTGGCGCGTCGGCTATGCCGGTGGTCCGCGGGAGCTGATTGCCGCTATGAACGCCATCCAGTTGCAGGCAACCGGCGGCATCTGCACCCCGGCGCAGGCCGCGTCGGTGGCGGTGCTGAACGGTCCGCAGGACTTGCTGGCCGAGCAGGCCGAAATCTACCGCACCCGCCGCGACATGGTGGTCGAGCAGTTGCGGCTGGCGCCCGGCATCACCTGCCACAAGCCATCCGGCGCGTTTTACGTGTTCGCCAATATTGCCGGCCTGATCGGCAAGACCACGGCGGGCGGGCGCAAGATCGATAGCGATACCGATTTCGTGTTTGCGCTGCTGGCGGAACATCACGTGGCGACCGTGCAGGGCACGGCCTATGGCACGAGCCCGTATTTCCGCATCTCTTACGCCACCGACACCGCCTCGCTGGAACTGGCCTGCGAGCGGATCATCAGCTTCTGCAAGGGCATGCATTAAGCGCCAAAATGGACCACCCGCTGATGGTGGGTGGTCCAGACGCTGCTAGAGGCGGGCGTCGAGCAGCAAGGATGAGTTGTCCCGCACCAGCCCGACCAGCAATTCATGCACCGCATAGGCGGCATCGCTCAGCCCGGTGCTGTCGGGGATCGCCAGCGAGACCGGCATGCTCATGGCCGGCGCGAGCGGGCGCAGGGTGACGCTGTCGCCGGTCACCATCGAGCGGGCGACGCTGGCCGGCAGCACCGCCGCGCCCAGCCCATCCGACAGCGCCGCCGCCAGCACGTGGCGCGACTGCACTTCGGCGACGATGGTCGGGGTCAGCCCGGCGCTGCGGCAGTGGCGGTCCACCATCTGGCGCAGGAAGGATTCCTCGGTCGGCAGGATCATCGGCAGCCTCGCCAGCGTTTGCAGGTCGATGGGACCGGGCTCCGCCGGCAGCAGCGTTTCCGACGCCATCAGGCAGAATTCTTCCTGGTACAGCGTCTTGTAGTGCAGGCCCCGGGGCGCGGAATCGCCATAGAGCAGTCCCAGATCCATCCGGCCGCGCAGCAGCATTTCGCTGAAGGCCATGCCGAAAATATCGAAGATATGCAGCAGGATGCCGGGATGCTCGCGCCGCACCGCGCGCAGCAAAGCCGGCCCGAGCAGCGAGGCCGAACTCCATGGCGCCAGCCCCACGGTGACATTGCCCGACAGGCCCCCCGCCGTGTCCTTGACGTTGCGGCGGGCTTCTTCGAGCTGGCGGTGGATGGCGCTGGCATAGCGATACAGCACCATGCCGGCCGGGGTCGGCGTCACGCCGCGCGGGCTGCGCACCAGCAGCTTGACCCCGAATTCGAGTTCGAGACCGGCGATCTGCTGGCTCAACGCCGGCTGGGCCAGGCGCAGCACGCCAGCGGCCCGCGTCACGCTGCCCAGATCCACGACTTTGACAAAGGCGTTAAGGCGACGGATGTCCATGACGATCCCCATTTTTTAGTCCAGCGTGCTGTATCATGCGCGGTCCGCTGAGTACCAAATGAAGATATCGGCCTCAGGCGGCAATCTCGGTCGCCGGGGCTACTGCGCCGCCGGCCTCCACGATGGCTTGGCGCACCGCCGCAGCGATCTGCGCGGCCCCCGGCGTGTCGCTGTGGATCAGGATGGATTGGGCGCGCATGCCGATGGACTGGCCGTCGGCGGTGAGCACGGTGCCGGATTCGACGAAGCGGTGGATGCGCGCCTTGACGCTGTCGATCTCGGTGATCAGCGCGCCGGACTGGCCGCGCGGCACCAGCGAGCCATCCTCGCGATAGCCGCGGTCGGCGAGGAACATCTGGATGGTGCGCAGCCCGGCTGCCCGGGCCGAGAATTCGACCTCGGTGTCGGGCATGGAAAACACGATCAGATCGCGATCGACCGCCGCGATGGCTTGGGTCATCACATCTGCCAGCTCGCGGTTGGCGGTCGCCATATTGCCGAAGGCGGCGTGATAGCTGACATGGGTCACCTCATGGCCAGCAGCGGCGGCAAAGCCTTGCAGCGCGCCGATCTGGTAGATCAGCATGTTGCGCATGTCCTTGGGGTCGACCGCCATAGTGCGGCGGCCAAAGCCCAGTAGATCGGGCAGGCCGGGATGGGCGCCAATGCCGATGCCGCCCTGTTTGGCCATGGCAACGGTATGCGCCATGATGCTGGGGTCGCCGGCATGAAAGCCGCAGGCGACATTGGCCGAGGTCACCGAGCCGAGAATGGCGGCGTCATCGCCGACCGAATAATTGCCGAAGCCTTCGCCCATGTCCGAATTGATATCGAGCTTCACTGGTGTCTCCGTCTATCGAGTGTGGGCAATGTGCAGCGCGCCAAGGGTCTGGCGCAGGTCGGTCAGATAATCGTCGATGTCGGCCATGGCCTGCTGGGCGGTGGCGAAGTCGACTTCGACAAATTGGATGCGGCTGCCGAGCCGGGCCTGGCCGATCCGGGGCAGGTCGGCTTCGATGATGCCGGCCAGCCGGAGATAGCCGCCGGCGGTATTGGCGTCGCTCAACTGCACGATGGGCTGGCCCGAGGGGGGCAACTGCACGATGCCGGCCACCACGCCATAGGAGCGCATTTCCACCGGCTTGGGCAATTTCAGCTCCGGCCCGCGCAGCCGATAACCGGCCCGGTCGCTTTGCGCCGAGATGGTCCAGTCTGCCGACCAGAATTCGGCCTGTAGCGCCAGCGGCAGCAGGGTGAATTCGGCGCCGACAATCGCACGAACCTGTTGCACCGGGCCGGCAGCATAGGCCGGTGGCAAGGCGCCGATCTCCCAGGCCGATGACGCCGCCGCCGGACCGAGCGGCAGGTGATCGCCCGCCCGCAAGGCCCGGCCGTCGAGGCCGCCAAAACCGCCGCGCAGATGGGTGCTGCGCGACTCCATCACCAGCGGCACGGCCAGCCCGCCGGCGATGGTGACATAGACCCGCGCGCCGCGTTCGGGCGCCGCGATGAGCAATTCCTGGCCGGCCTGCGCCTGGCTCGTCCACCAGGGCGGCAGGGGGGTGCCGTCGAGCTGGGCCGGCGCGTCGGTGCCGGTCACGGCAAAGCGGGTGGTCCGGGTAAAGCGCAGGCGGAACGGGAAGGTCTGCAGCTCGATGCCGGCGGCGCCTTCCTCATTGCCGACGAGGATATTGCCGACCCGCAGGGCCAGCTCATCCATGGCGCCGGAGGTGCCGATGCCGATGGAGCGGCGGCCGAAGCGGCCCAGATCCTGCACGGTATTGAGCGTGCCGCAGTCGACGATCTCAATCACAGCAAAATCCTCTCGGCGCGGAACCGCACCCGGTCGCCGGAGCGCAGCACGGCAGGCTCGGCCAGGGTGGCGTCGAACAGCTTCATCTCGGAATGGCCGATGGCGTTCCAGCCATTGGGCCCGGTGGTGACGGCAACGCCGGTCAGCATGCCGCCAATGGTCACCGAGCCGGTCGGCATGCTCAGCGAGGGGGTGGTCTTGCGCGGCATGTGAATGCGCGGGTCCAGCCCATGCAGATAGCCAAAGCCGGGCGAGCTGGCGACGGTGACCACGGTATAGTGGCCCGCGCCATGAATTTCGATGACCTCGCGCGGCGTCAGGCCGGCGCGTTTGGCGACGGCCAGCAGGTCGATGGCAAGCTCCCCGCCATAGGTGACCGGAATTTCAATGCAGCGGCCCGCGATCCGGGTCGGCGGCAGATTGGCCCAGGCGTGGCGAACCCGCTGGCTGACCGCCTCGATATCGGCGCAGCCGCTGCGCGTCAGGATAACCAGCAGATTGGTGACGCCGATGACCACTTCGGCGACCTCGCTCCAATCGGCCAGATGTTCGGCCAGGCCCCAGACGCGCTGCTGCACGGCGATCTCGAAGTCGCCCGGCGCATCCAGCATGAGGGCGCGCGAGCCGACAAAGCTCAGCGTCAGCCCGCTTTCTGCTGCATGGGTCGCGGGCGGGGCGATTGTCGTGGCGTCCATGCTCAACGGTTTTCATCTCTGGGGAAGTGGCCCGCAATTTAGGAATGAACGGCGGGCACGGCCAAGCGCGTCTTGTTCTTAGGCCATAAGGACCAGCGATAGGGGCGGCCAAGCCATAGCCGTTTTCTATAGCCCGATTGGACATTCGGTATTGGTCAGCCTCCTGCGATCCCGCCAGACTTCGCTCAATACCAACACCGAAATGGGGGCGAAACCGGCGCAATCAGGCCGTCGCGACCATCGCGTCGTCTCCCTGTCCTGCGCTCGTTCCTGCCTCCCCCAATCCAACCCCAAGGTTTTCCAAATGGCCCATGTCATCCGTAATATCGAGCGCCCCGCCAAAGCCGACCTCGAAGCCATCGGCAAGTTCAGCCCGGCGACGATTCACGAAGCGCAGGGCAAGCTGGGTGCGCTCGATCCGCAGATCAAGCCGATCAAGCCGGGCCTGAAATTCTGTGGCCCCGCGATAACCGCGCAGTGCCATATCGGCGACAATCTGATGATCTTCGAGGCCATCAACCTGGCCCAGCCCGGCGACATTCTGGTGCTCAGCGCCGGCAACAATCCCAATCAGGGGGGCTTTGGCGACGTGCTGGCGGCGGCCTGCATCGGCAAGGGCATTGCCGGTCTGGTGATCGACGCCGGCGTGCGCGATGGCGTTGGCCTGCGCGCCATCGGCTTCCCGGTGTTCTCGCTGGGCCTGTGCATCAAGGGCACCTCCAAGGACACGCTGGGCACCATCAACAATCCGGTGGTTGTCGGCGGTGAACTGATCCGTCCGGGCGACATCATTGTCGGCGATGACGATGGCGTCGTGGTAGTGCGGACCGACAATGTCGCCAAGCTGGCCAAGGCCTGCCAGGATCGCGAGGATACCGAAAGCCAGTTGATCGAGATGCACCGTAAGGGTCAAATGTCGATCGAGGACCGCTATGAGATGATGCGCTCCAAGGGTTGCGTCTGGTCCGACTGATTCGAGCTCCCGACCGCTCTCGTAAACAGGATAAGTAAATGCATGTATTGATCGTGGGGGCGGCCGGAATGATCGGCCGCAAGCTGGCCAGCCGGCTGGCTGCCGATGGGGTAGTGGCGGGCAAGCCGATCGAGACCCTGACGCTGACCGATATCATCCAGCCGCCGGCCCCGACCGGGTTCGCTGGCAAGATCGAGCAGGTGGTGTCCGATCTGTCGGTCGCTGGCGCCGCAACCACGCTGGTGGCCGGCCGTCCCGACGTGATTTTCCATCTCGCCGCCGTGGTTTCGGGCGAAGCCGAAGCCGATTTCGAGAAGGGCTACCGCATCAATCTCGATGGCGGTCGCAATCTGTTCGAGGCGATCCGCCTCGAAGGCATCAAGCAACCCTATTGCCCACGCGTGGTGTTTTGCTCCTCGCTGGCGGTGTTCGGCCCGCCCTTTGCCTCGCCCATCGGCGATGACTTCCTCACCGCGCCCTCGACCAGCTATGGCACGCAGAAGGCGATGACCGAAATGCTCCTGGCCGACTACAGCCGGCGCGGCTTTTTCGATGGCATCGGCATTCGACTGCCCACCATCTGCATTCGCCCCGGTACGCCGAACGCGGCGGCTTCGGGCTTCTTCTCCAACATCCTGCGCGAGCCGCTGGTGGGGCAGGAGGCGGTTTTGCCGGTCGATGACAGCGTGCGCCACTGGTTCGCCAGCCCGCGCTCGGCCATCGGCTTCCTGCTGCATGGCGCCAGTATCGACCTGAGCGGGTTGGGCACGCGCCGCAATTTGATCATGCCGGGCCTGTCGGCCACCGTTGCCGACGAAATCGAGGCGCTGCGCAGCGTGGCCGGCGACAAGGCCGTCCGCCTGATCCGCCGCGAGCCCGATGCGCGCATCATCAAGATCGTCGATGGCTGGGCCTATGACTATGCCCCGACCCTGGCGCTGTCGCTCGGCTTCCGCGCCGAACAGACCTTTGCCGAGATCATCACCGCCCATATCGAAGACGAATTGGGAGGTACCCTGTCATGAGCGGCGGTATTGCCCTGGTCACCGGCGCCGGCACCGGCGTCGGCAAGGCCATCACCAAAGCCCTGCTGCAGTCCGGCTACAAGGTGGTCATGACCGGCCGCCGCGCAGCGGTGCTGCAGGCGGCTGCTGCCGAACTGGGTGGCGACACAATGGTGCATGCCGCCGATATCGGCGTGCCGGCTGACGTGGCAGCTTTGTTCGCCGCCGTGGTCAGCACCTATGGGCGGCTCGACCTGCTGGTCAATAATGCCGGCATGTCGGCCCCGGCGGTGCCCATCGATGAGCTGGATTTCGAGATCTGGAATCAGGTGGTGGCGGCCAATTTGACCGGGGCCTTCCTGTGTACGCAGGCCGCCTTCCGCCAGATGAAGGCGCAAAGCCCGCAGGGCGGGCGCATCATCAATAACGGCTCGATCTCGGCCACCACGCCGCGTCCCAACTCGGCGCCCTATACCGCCACCAAACACGCCATCACCGGCCTGACCAAATCGTCGGCGCTCGATGGCCGGCGCTTCAACATCGCCTGCGGCCAGATCGATATCGGCAATGCCGGCACCGACATGACCAAGGAGATTGCCGGGACCGGTGCATTGCAGGCGGACGGCTCGACGGCGATGGAGCCCACCATCGACAGTGCGCTGATCGGCCAGGCTGTCGCCAATATGGCAATGCTGCCGCTCTCGGCCAATGTGCTCACCATGACGCTCATGGCCACCCAGATGCCTTTCGTCGGCCGCGGCTGACCTGCTGGAAAGACTTGTCGTGAAGCCTGATCTCGTCCTCACCTATCCGCTCATGCCGGCCATCGAAGCCGAACTCGCGCAGCGTTTCTCCGTGCATCGCTGGCATGAGCAGTCCGACCCGGCCAGGTTTCTCCAGCAGGTGGGGCCAGTGGTTCGCGCCGTGGTCACCGGTGGCCATCTGGGGTTGGCCAAGGACATGGCGGCGGCGATGCCCAGCTTGGAAATCGTCGCCATCAATGGCGTGGGCTATGACAAGATCGATCTCGAACAGGCCCGCGCGCAGGGCTTTCGCGTCACCAATACGCCCGATCTGATGGCCGATGATGTCGCCGATCTGGCGATCGGGCTGCTGGTCGGTTTCAACCGCCAGCTGGTGCGCGGCGACAGCTATGTGCGCGACGGCAGCTGGGCCGCCGGCGAAATGCCGCTCGGCCGCAAGGTCGCCGGTGCGCGCTATGGCATTTTCGGCATGGGCCGCATCGGGGCCAGCATCGCCCGGCGCCTCGAGGGCTTTGGCGGCAGTATCGCCTATGCCAATCGCTCGCAGCGCGAGGTGCCTTATCGCTATTATCCGTCACTGCTTGAACTGGCCGCGGCCAGCGATGTGTTGATCCTCGCCGCTGCCGCGACGCCGGAAACCCGCCATATCGTCGGGCGCGAGGTGCTTGATGCGCTTGGTCCCGATGGCCTGCTGATCAATGTCGCCCGGGGCGCTTTGGTCAATGAGGTCGAGCTGGCCAGCGCCCTACGCGAGCGCCGGTTGCGGGGCGCGGCGCTGGATGTATTTGAAAGCGAGCCCAACGTCGCCACCGATCTGTTGGCCGCCGGGAATCTGCTCGTCGTGCCGCATATCGGCGCCGCGACCGCGGAAACCCGGCAGCAGATGGGCCGGCTGGTGCTGGCCAATCTCGATGCGCATTTTTCCGGCCAGCCCTTGCCCTCGCCGGTGCTCTAGCACCCGCCTCATACCCACACAGGATGACAGCATGAGCACTCACCATTTCGATCTCAGCAACCGGCTGGCGCTGATCACCGGCTCAAGCCAGGGCATTGGCCTGGCGCTGGCGCGGGGTCTGGCCGGCTATGGCGCCAGGGTGGTGCTCAATGGCCGTGACGCCGACAAGCTCGAAGCCGCCGCCGCGAGTTTGCGGGCCGACGGGCTGGCGGTGGAGATTGCCGCCTTTGACGTGACCGACCATGACGCGGTGGTGGCTGGCGTCGATGCGGTCGAGCAGCGCTTCGGCGCCATCGAAATTCTGGTCAACAATGCCGGCATGCAGTTCCGCAGCGCGCTGGAGGATTTCCCCGTCGACCGCTGGGAGCAATTGCTGCGCACCAATGTGTCGAGCGTGTTCTATACCGGCCAGGCCGTGGCCCGACACATGATCGCGCGCGGGCGCGGCAAGATCGTCAATATCGCTTCGGTGCAGGCCGAACTCGCGCGCCCCGGCATCGCGCCCTACACCGCCACCAAGGGCGCGGTGCGCAATCTGACGCGCGGCATGTGCACCGACTGGGCCAAATATGGCATCCAGATCAACGCCATAGCGCCGGGCTATTTCAAGACGCCGCTCAATCAGGCGCTGGTCGACAATCCTGAATTCTCCTCGTGGCTGGAAAAGCGGACCCCCGCCGGGCGCTGGGGCAATGTCGATGAGCTGGTTGGCGCTGCGGTGTTCCTGGCCTCGGATGCGTCGAGCTTCGTCAATGGCCATACGCTCTATGTCGATGGCGGCATTACGGTTTCGCTCTGAAAATGACGAGCCAGTTCATCGTCATGGGGGTCAGCGGTTGCGGAAAATCGACGCTGGCCGAGGCGCTGGCCGCCAGCTGGAGCGTGCCCTATATCGAGGGCGACGAGCTGCATGGCCCGGCCAATGTCGCCAAAATGGCCGGCGGCATTCCGCTCGATGACACTGATCGCTGGCCCTGGCTCGACCGTATCGGCGCGGCGATTGTCACAGAAAATCGTGGCGCGGTCGCGAGTTGCTCGGCCCTGCGGCTCGCCTATCGTGACCGGCTGCGCTTGGCCGTTGGTCCCAATTTGCGCTTCGTCATGATCGATTTGCCCCGTTCCGTCTTGGAGCAGCGCATGGCCGAGCGGACTGGCCACTACATGCCGCCGGCGCTGCTCGACAGCCAGTTGCGCACGCTGGAACGCCCGAATAATGAGCCGGATGTGTTGATGGTCGACGGCACCCAGCCGCTGGCCGGCATGGTCGAGGCAGTCAGCGCCTGGCGCTGATAGCAGCAAGAAAAGAGGCCGGTTTCTGCCCCTTTTCTTGCAGCATGCTGACGGTTTTCTGGTAGTTTGCAGAAACGGCCTAAGCCATTTCGAGCTGCACCTTCATGGCCACTTTGCGATCCGACGCCAGCTCGAACGCCGCCACGGCGTCGGCCAGCTTCATGGTGTGGGTGATCAGCGGTTTTACGTCGATCAAGCCACCCTGCATCAGGCGGACGGCGGTTTCGAATTCCTCATGGAAACGGAACGAGCCTTTGAGCGAGAGTTCTTTGGCGGTGATCGACTGCACCGGCAAATTCATGTCGCCGCCCATGCCGACTTGCACGATCACACCCTTGGGTCGGACTGCGGCAATGCCACTGGCCAAAGCCACCGGCGCGCCCGAGCATTCGAGGTGAATGTCGAAATAGCCCTTGTCGACGCCATAGGCGGTCATCGCCTCGGTATCGGTTGCGGTGTTGATGGTCCGGTCGGCGCCGGCGCGCTTGGCGTGTTCCAGCGTCTGGTCGGTGATGTCGGTGATGACGATCTCGCTGGCGCCGGCGCGGCGGGCGGCCAAGACGCAGAGCACGCCGATGGGGCCGCTGCCGGTGATCAGCACTTTCTTGCCGAGGACTTCACCGGCCTGGCGGACGCCGTGCAGGCAGACCGCGAGCGGCTCGGCAATCGCGGCTTCGCCGGCGCTGAGGCCGTTGGCGACGACGCATTGGCTGGCATCGGCCACCAGCTCCTCGCGGAAGGCGCCCTGAATATGGGGGAAGGGCATGGCCGAGCCATAGAAGCGCATATTGAGGCAGTGGTTCTGCTTGCCTTCCTGGCAATAGCGGCAGTGGCCGCAGGGGCGCGACGGGCTGACCGCCACCAGATCGCCCAGCTTGAGCGTGGTGACGCCCTCGCCCAGCGCGGCGATGCGCCCGGAGACCTCGTGGCCCAGCACCATGGGCTGCTTGATCCGGACCGTGCCGAAGCCGCCATGATTGTAATAATGCAGGTCCGAGCCGCAAATGCCGCCGCGCTCGATGCGCACCAGCACCTGGCCGGGGCCGGGGGCCTCGGCGGCGCTGTCTTCGATGCGCAGATCCTTGGGGGCGTGAATGACGATGGAACGCATGGTGACCTCAAATAACCGGAGTGAGCACGGCATGGCCGTCGAACTGGGCCGCCAGATATCGAATACGAGCCTTGATTGATAATAAGCATTGTTATCGATAACTGTCATGGTCGACAAGCCTCCGAATGGCGATACCCCTATGTGCTTTGGCGCACTACCAGACTGATATCGGTGAGCAGGATGCGGGGCTCGGCGTTGCCGCCGGCGGCGATGGCCTCGAGCATGGCGTCGCCGACGCGGGTGCCGATCATCCGGGCCTGCACATCGATGGTGGTCAGCGCCGGCATGGTGGCCTCCGACACATCGTAATTGCCGAAGCCGGCAATGGCCCATTGCCCAGGCACGGCGATGCCCTGGCGCTGGCATTCCGCCAGCATGCCGAAGGCCAGCAGGTCGGAAACGCAGATCACCGCGTCGAGATCGGGCCAGCGCGCCTGCAAGGCCTGTACCGCCTGGGGGCCTTGCTTGAGGGTGATCGGCGGCTCGCCAAAGGCCAGCACGCGCGGCGCATCATGGCCGGCGGCCAGCACCGCCGCTTCATAGCCGCGCCGCCGCTCGATGCCACGCGCGTCCTGCGCGGCGGTGCCGCCGACAAAGGCAATGCGGCGATAGCCGGCTGCATGCAGATGCTCGACCATCAGCCTGCCGGCGTCGAAATTGGAGAAGCCGACCACCTGACCGATGGGAGCGCTGGGGATTTCCCACATCTCGATCACCGGCACCCCGGCATTGGCCAGCAGCCGGCGGGCGCGCTCGGTGTGGTCGCCGCCGGTCACCACGATCGCTTCGGGGCGCCGCACCAGCAGGGATTCGATGACGCGCTCTTCTTCCTCGATCTGGTAGTTGGTGTAGCCGAGCAGTACCTGCAGCCGCGAGCCGGCCAGCCGGTCGGTCAACCCCTGCACCGTCTCGGCGAAATTGGAATTGTTCAGCGTCGGAATCACCACGGCGACGAAGCCGGTGCGCCCCGCCTTCAGCCCTGCCGCCGCACCGTCGAGCACATAACCCAGCGTCTCGGCGGCGGCCTGGATGCGCTGGCGCGTGGCCTCGGAAACCGCGCCCTCCTGCCGCAGCGCCCGCGATACGGTCATCGCCGTCACGCCGGCCAATCGGGCCACGTCGGCCATTGTCGGCGATCTGCGTTGCATTGGGCATTCCTCCAGACGAGGCGCTACTGATATCGATAACGTCTGGTCTTGTCATCGTTGGGAAGGGAGCACGGTGGGGCCGGGCTACAGCTCGACCACCCGCCCTTCAGCAATCGACTGCTCGGCCGCCAGCACGATTTCGAGGCTGCTCACCGCCGCCGCCATGGCGTCGCTGAGGTCGATATCCTCGATGATGGCCTTGAGGAAAAACGCCTGTTCGCGGTCGCATAATTCCTGGTGGGTCGGCTCGTCCTCGGTCGAGATGAATTCGTCGGGGCGGAGGAAATTCTTGTCCGGCCCGACTTCGGCATGATGGATGCGCAGCATGTCGGTTTTGGTGTGGCGGTCGATATCGGCGGAGTCGGTGATCTCGTGCAGCTGGTCCTTGCCCGAGGACGAGCCCGGCACCATCGACACCGCGCCCTTGGGGCCGATCACGTCTTTGACGAAATAGGCGGTCTCGCTCATCATCGGGCCCCAGCCGGCCTCATACCAGCCGACCGAGCCGTCATCGAAGGTGACATGCAGATGGCCGTAATTCTGCTTGTCGGCGTCGGCCCATAATTTGGCGCCGATGCCATGCACGCGGACGGGTTTGGCGCCGGTCATCTGGCACATCACGTCGACATAATGCACGCCGCAATCAACGATTGGGGTCAGCGAGTCCATCAGGTTCTTGTGGCCATACCAGGCGGGGCCATTGCTCTGCTGGTTGAGATTCATCCGCATCACCAGCGGCTTGCCCAGGGTTTGGCTGAGTTCGATGAATTTGATCCAGCTCGGATGCACCCGCAAAATATAGCCCAGCACCAGCTTGCGCCCGGTTCGCTGCGCCGTCGCCACCACCGCCTTGGCATCGGCGACATTGGTGGCGATGGGCTTTTCCATGAACACATGGGCCCCGGCCTCCATCGCCTTGATGGCGTATTCGGCATGGGTATTGGGCCAGGAATTGATCGAGACGGCGTCGGGCCTGGTGGTGGCCAGCGCGCTGTCGAAATCCTCGAACAGGGGCAGGCCCTGCAGCTCGTCGGGGATGCTGGCGGATTTGATCGACCGGCTCATCAGCCCGACAATCTCGAAGCCCGGATTGTGCAGATAGGCCAGCGCATGCGAGCGCCCCATGGTGCCGAGCCCGATGACGAGAATTCTGATTGGTGCGCGCATTTTGCCCTCCGATTTGGCCCACGAGACCATGGCGCACCCATCGAGGGCAAGGTGCTTGGCATTGTCGCGCATCGAGCCGATTGCCAGACGGCCAATCCTCGGCGATGGTGGGGACAGGGGGGAGTTTGCCGATGCAGGTCAACTTCGATTTTTCTGCCGCGTCGGTGCTGGTTGTCGGCGCCAGCCGGGCCGGCATTGGTGCGTCCATCGCCCGCGCGTTTCAGGCGGCGGGCGCCAACGTCACCATCACCGGCGTTGAAGACCAGCCGGCCGAGGATGATCGCGAGCGCTTCCGCTATGTTCAGCTCGATGTCACCGATGGCGCTGCCGTCAGCGCATTGGGGCAGAGCATCGACAGGCTCGACATTCTGGTCAATTGCGCCGCCATCACCGCGCGCGGCGAGGAAATGGACCCGGCGTTTTTCGCCAAGGTGGTCGACGTCAATCTGCTGGGCAGTTTCCGCACCGCCGAGACGTTTTACCCCCAGCTCAAGGCCAGCGGCGGCAGCCTGATCAATATCGCCTCGATGTATGCCCGCTTCGGCAGCCCGCGCAATCCGGCCTATGGCGCCAGCAAGGCGGCGATTGAGCAGCTGACCAAATCGCTGGCCATCGCCTGGGCCCCGGACGGGGTGCGGGTCAACGCCATCGCGCCCGGCTTCATCGTCACCGAACAATCTGCCCGTAGCCGCACCGATCCGGTGCATGTCGCCAATGTCACCACGCGCACCCCGCTCGGGCGCTGGGGGCAGCCCGACGACATTGCCGGGGTGGCGCTGTTTCTGGCTTCGGAAGGTTCGGGCTTCATCACCGGGGCCTGCATTCCGGTGGATGGGGGTTATTCGGTGGTTTAGGCGCGGGAGGATTTATGACCGGATTGCATGATCTGGGTGTTGCCATCATCGGCACGGGCTTTATCGGCAGCGTGCATCTGGGGGCGCTGCGGCGGCTGGGCGTGCGCGTCACCGGTGTGCTCGGCTCGAGCGCCGAACGCGGTGCCGAACGGGCGGCGGCGCTTGGCGTGCCTCAGGCCTATGGCTCACTGGAAAAGCTGTTGGCCGATCCGGGCGTCGATGTGGTGCATGTCACCTCGCCCAATCATGCGCATTATGCGCAGGTCAAAGCCATTCTGGCGGCCGGCAAGCATGTCATTTGCGAAAAGCCGCTGGCGATGACCTCGGCGGAATCGGCGGAAATGGTTGCGCTGGCCCGCGCCAGCAATCGCGGCGCTGCCGTCTGCTACAACACGCGGTTTTATCCGCTCAATCAGCAGGCGCGGGGCATGGTCGCGGCGGGCGAATTGGGCGAGATCCGGCTGATCACCGGGCATTACCATCAGGATTGGCTGGCCGAGCCGAGCGACTGGAACTGGCGGCTGGAGGTCGGGCAGGGCGGGGCGCTGCGCTCGGTCGGCGATATCGGCACTCATCTGCTCGATCTGGTCAGCTTCATCAGCGGCTTGCGGCCCACCTCAATCCTCGCCGATCTCGCCACCTTCATTCCTGAGCGGCAGCGGCCGCTGGGGCCGGTGGAAACCTTCGCCAGGTCCGGGGCGCAGGCGAGCGAAACCCGCCGCATCGAAACCGATGATGCGGCGCTGATCCTGCTGCGCTTCGGCAATGGCGCGCGCGGCGCCATCACCACCAGCCAGATCAGCCATGGCCGCAAGAATGCGATGAACTGGGAAATCAGCGGCTCGGCCAGCTCTGCCGCCTGGCACTCCGAACAGCCCGAGCAGCTCTGGCTCGGCCATCGCGATGCGCCCAATCAATTGCTGCAGCGCGATCCGGGGCTGCTGAATGCCATCGGCAGCGCGGCGGCAAGCCTGCCCGGCGGGCATGTCGAAGGCTTTGCCGATACGTTTTTTGCGCTGTTCCGCGCGGTCTATGCCGATGTGCTGGCCGGCGGGCGGTCGGCGTCGGCGACTTACGCCAGTTTTGAAGATGGCCATGAAGAAATGCTGTTCTGCGATGCGGTGCTGCGCAGCGCCGAACAGGGACGCTGGGTCGATGTGGGAGTGAGCCAATGAAGCTGGGAATTCTGACCGCGCCCTTTGCCGATGAAGGGCTGATGGATGTCGCCGACTGGGCGTCGAGCAGCGGCTTTACCGCGCTGGAAATCGCCTGCTGGCCCCGCAGCGGCGGCGAGACGCGGCGCTATGCCGGCACCTCGCATATCGATGTGGCCACGCTGTCACCCGGGCAGGCGGCGGATATCAATCAGGAGCTTGCCGCACGGGGGCTCAGCATTTCCGGGCTGGGCTATTATCCCAACCCGCTGCATGCCGATGCGGGCCATCGCGAGGCGGTCATTGCTCATCTCAAGCAGGTCATCACTGCCGCCGGCCTGCTCAAGGTGAAGGTGGTCAACAGTTTTATGGGCGGCGACCGCGCGCTTAATGTCGAGGACAACTGGGCGCGGGCCAAGACCATCTTTGCCCCCATCGTGGCCCATGCGCGCGACGCCGGGGTGACGCTGGCCTTTGAAAATTGCCCGATGATTTTCAGCCAGGACGAATGGCCGGGCGGCCACAACATCGCCTATTCGCCAAAGATCTGGCGGCGCATTTTCGAGACCTGGCGCGATGGCGTCGGGATGAATTACGATCCGTCCCATCTGGTCTGGCAGATGATCGACCAGCCGCGCTTCATCCGCGAATTCGGCCCGAAAATGGTCCATGTCCACGCCAAGGACGTGATGATCGACCGCGACGGGCTGTATGAAAACGGCATCATGTCGGTCGGGATCGGCTGGCAGGTGCCGCGCATGCCGGGCCTTGGCGATATCGACTGGGCCCAGTTCTTCTCCGGCCTCTACCGCGCCGGCTATAACGGTCCGGTCATCATCGAGCATGAAGACCGCGATTTCGAAGGCAGTGACGACAAACTCAAGCGCGGCTTCCTGTTGGCGCGCGATGTACTCAATCCATACGTGAAGTGATCAAAAGAATATGCAAGACTGACCATAGTCTTAAGGGAGGACTACCATGACGAAGCTGCTCATGACCGCCAGCGCGGTCGCTATTCTACTTGGTCTCAGCGGCGCCGCTGCGGCCCAGGAATATAAGATCGGCGTCTCCAACACCGTGCAGGGCAATGGCTGGCGCGAGGAAATGATCTGCTCCATCAAGGCGCAGGCCCTCGATTCCGGTCTGGTCGCCTCGCTCAATATTGCGCACCGCAATACCGACGCGGCCGGTCAGCTCGAAGACATCCGCAATCTGATCCAGGCCGGTGTCGACGCCATCGTCGTCAATCCAGCCAATCCCGAAGGCATCAATTCGGCGATCAAGGAAGCCACCGATGCCGGCATCGTCGTGGTGGCGGTCGATCAGGCGGTGACGGAGCCCTCCGCCTATGTGGTCTCCAACAACCAGGAAGAATACGCCTATCTCGGCGCCAAATGGCTGTTCGAACAGATCGGCGGCAAGGGTAGTGTCGTCTATATGCGAGGCGCCGCCGGGGCCTCGGCCGATGACGACCGCGATAAAGGCTTCAAGCGCGCTCTGGCCGAATATCCGGACGTGAAAGTGGGCCAGGAAGTGTTCACCAACTGGCAGCAGGATCAGGGCAAGCAGCAGATCCTCGACTATATGGCCACCGGCATCCCATTTGATGGCGTGTGGACCTCGGGCATCGACAACGTCATCGTCGACGCCTTCGTCGAATCCGAAACGCCGCTGGTGCCCGTGGTCGGCGCCGACAATGCCGGCTTTGTTGGCCAATTGGCCAGCGTTGAAGGTCTCGTCGGTGCAGCAGTGACCAATCCGGGCTCGATCGGCGGGGCCGGCGTCACTGTGGCGCTGCAGATTCTCCAGGGCAAGGCGCCGGCCGAGAAGACCGTGCTGGTCACGCCTGAGCTGTGGGACAACGTCTCGGAGGAGGGCAAGGCCAAGATCGCCGAGGCGCAGAACCCCAACCTTGATTCCGAATGGCCGGTGAGCACCTCGATTCCGGACTTCACCACCTACACCACCGAGGAAATCATCGCCTGCAAGGGTCCCGGCGAGTGATCTGATCGCTGTCCCCGGCCTGCGGGCCGGGGACAATTTACCGGCCGACCAGGGTAGGGTGTCGCCTATATGACGGAAGCAGCTTCGGTGCGTCCTGTGCTGGACGCGCGCAATGTGACCAAGCGCTTCGGCGCGGTCGTGGCGCTCAAGGATGCGTCGCTCACCGTGGCCGCCGGCGAAATCGTCGCGCTGATGGGGGCCAACGGGGCGGGCAAGTCCACCTTCGTCAAAATTCTCACCGGCGCCCTGCGCGCCGATGCCGGCCACATCCATCTCGATGGGCAGGACCGCCGCTTTACCTCGCCGGCGCAGGCGCGCCGCGCCGGTATCATGCCGGTCTATCAGGAGCCCTCGCTGATCCCCGACCTCGACGTGGCCGACAATCTGCGGCTGATCGATGTGAAACTGGCGCCGTTCCGCCATTGGGTGAGCGAGCTGGGCATCGCCGATTTGCGGCTCGACGCCATTATTGCGCATTTGCCGCTGGCGACGTTGCGCATCCTCGATCTGGCCATGACCTTGGCCAAAGAGCCCAAGGTTTTGCTGCTCGATGAAATGACCGCCGCCTTGCCGACCGATCTGGTCGAGCGCGTGCTGACGGTCATTCGCGCCCAGGCCGATAGCGGGCGTTCGGTGATTTATATTTCGCACCGCTTTGCCGAAATCGCCCGCGTCTGCGACCGTGCCTCGGTGCTGCGCGACGGCGTTACCGTCGGTGATTTTGTCATCGCGCCCGGCATTGAGGAAGACATTGTCGAGCTGATGCTGGGCGGCGTGCCCACCCGCGTCGAGGTGAGTGGCGAGCGGCCGGCCGATACCCGAGCCGGCACGCCGCGCCTCGCGGTGCGCAATATCAGTGCTGGGGCCAAGCTGGAGGATGTGTCGTTTGACCTGCATCGCGGCGAGGTGCTGGGCGTCGTGGCGCTGGAAGGGCAGGGACAGGATGAACTGTTCGACGTGCTCTCCGGCTTTCGTCGCGCCCAGGCCGGCAGCATTGCAGTCGATGGCCAGCCGGCCAGCTTTGGCCACCCCGCCGATGCTATTGCGCGCGGCCTGACTTTGGTGCCCGGCGACCGCAAGGACGCCCTGCTAATGCTGCGCTCGGTGCGCGAAAACATCGCTTTGCCGCTGCTGGCGCGACCCTCGAAATGGGGCGCCATTCCGATGCGCCAGGAAGCGGCGCAGGTCGCCAATGCGGTGGCGCGGCTGCAGATCGATATGCGCGCCCAGGCCGAAGTACGGCGGCTGTCGGGCGGCAATCAGCAAAAGGTCACCATTGGCCGCTGGGTCGCTGCCGGGGTGGAAACCCTGCTGCTGTTCGACCCGACGCGCGGCATCGACGTGCGCACCAAGCACCAGATTTACCCGCTGCTGCGCGAGCTGGCGGCGCAGGGAGCCTCCATCCTGTTCTACACCTCCGAGCTGGGCGAGGTGGCGCTGGCCTGCGACCGCGCCATCGTCATTTTCGGCGGCAAGGTGGTCGACATTATCGACGCCGCTGACGCGACCGAGCAAAACCTGATGCGGGCCGCTTATGGGCTGACCGAGGCCGAAGCCAACGCCGGAGCCCAGCCATGAGTGCCGTGCTTTCTCGCCATGGCTGGACGCTGGGCCTCGGCGTCATCCTGCTGATCCTCTTGGTCTCCACCCGCATCATCCAGCCCAATTTCGGCGTTTCCGGCCTCGACTCTTTGGCCCGCGCGGCGCTGCCTTTTGCCTTCGCCACCATCGGCATGGGCATCGTGGTCATTGCCGGCGGCATTGATCTCTCCATCGCCTCGATCATGGCGGTGGCCGGGGTCATCGCCGCGCTGCTGATGCAGCAAATGGGCGAGGCCAATGCCGGGCTGGTCGTGCTCATCGTGCTGCTGGCCGGAGCCGGCATGGGCGCGCTCAATGGTCTGCTGATCGTGCTCAGCCGCGTGCCCGACATCGTCGTGACCCTCGCCATGCTGTTCGTCTGGGAGGGCGTGGCGCTGCTGATCCTCAATGCTCCCGGCGGCGCGGCGACGCCCTGGCTGCGGGCGCTGGTGGTCGGCGGCGTCACCATTCCCGGCCTGCCGCCCGAATGGACCGCCTGGTTGCCGCGCGCGCTGGTCGTGCTCATCGCCTTCACCGCCATCATCTGGCTGCCGCTGCGCCGCTCCAAATTGGGCCTGTCCATCTACGCCATCGGCAGCGACCAGCATGCGGCCTTCCGCTCCGGCGTGCCGATCGGACTGACCCGCATCGCCGCCTATGCGCTGGCCGGATTGTTCGCCGCTTTGGGCGGGATCGCCATCACCCTGAGCACCGGCATCGGCGAGCCGATCCCCGGCCCCTATCTGCTGGCCAGCGTGGCCGCCGTCGTGCTCGGTGGTATTTCGCTGACGGGCGGACGCGGCGGCCTTCTCGGGCCAATCATCGCCGTCTTCATCCTGCGCACTCTGCGCCTCGATCTCACTTTGCTCTCGGTCGATCCCAACGTCACCACCATCATCGAAGGCATCATCATGGTCGCCGTGGTGATGATCGGCGGCCTGCTGGCCATGAAAGGACGACGCTGATGACTATGCCAGCCGAGACCCTGTCACCGCTGCAACACAGCGCCCGGATCATCCGTGAAAACCCGGTGCTGCCGCTGGTGCTGCTGCTGTTTGCCCTGATCGGGCTGCTCGAATTTCTGCAGCCGGGCATTTTCAACGAGCGCTGGATCGGCAACACCATCCGCTTCGCCATTCCGCTGGCCATGCTGGCCGCCTGCCAGACCCTGACCATGCTCACCGGCGGCATCGACCTGTCGGCCGGCGTCGTCGCCACGGTCAGCGCCTTTGTCGTGGCCTCGCTGACGCCGCTGGTCGGCGGCCCTTCGGCCATCGCGCTGGCGCTGGTGCCGGCGGTGCTGATGGGGCTGGTCAACGGCTTCGGCGTCGGCATCTGCCGCGTCCATCCGCTGATTATGACGCTGGGCACCGGCTTGATCGGCACCGGGTGTCTGCAGGTCTATCAGCGCTATGTCATCAATACCGGTTCGGAAATTCCTGGGATGTTCGAATGGCTGGGCACTGGCCGAACCATGGGCATGCCCAATGCGCTGTACCTGTTCGTGCCCTTCGCCATCCTCATCATCTGGGGGCTGCGGCGCACCGGCTTTGGCCGGCTGCTCTACGCCATCGGCGCCAATGAGAACGCCACCCGCCTCTCGGGCGTGCGCTCCTGGCAGGTGCTGATGGCGCTTTATACGCTGGTTGGCTTGATCGCCGGCCTCACCGGCCTGCTCTATGTCGGCATTATTCGCGCGCCATCGCTGTCGCTGGCCAATTCGCTGCTGCTGCCCTCGGTTGCCGCTGCGGTCATTGGCGGCACCTCGATTTTTGGCGGGCGCGGCAGCTATTCCGGCACCATTGTCGGGGCGCTGATCCTGACCGTGCTGGGCACGCTGCTCACCCTGCTACAGATTCCCGAGGGCGCGCGGCGCATGCTGTTCGGCGCCATCATTCTGGTGGTCACCGCGCTGTATGTGCGGCTGACCGATCAAAGCTGATTTTTCGGAGACGAGGCCGATGACTGCGCCGTTTGGACAAGCCCTGCTGGGCAAAGCCATTTTCATCACCGGTGGCTTTCAGGGCGTCGGCCTCGAAATCGCCCGCCACGCTCACGCCAATGGCGCCAGCCGTATCGTGCTGGCCGGGCGCAATCCGGACAAGGCCGGGCCGGTGCGGGCCGAATTGCCCAAGGCCGAACTGGTGTTTGGCGAATTGAGCGATCCGCAGGTGCCGCCGCGGCTGCTGGCCGAAGCGCTGGAAAATGGGCCGCTGGATGGGCTGGTAAATGCTGCCGGCGCGACGGATCGCGGCAGCTTTCTCGATGGCACGGCCGAGCTGTGGGACCGGCTGTTTGCCGTCAATGCCCGCGCGCCGTTCCTGCTGATGAGCGGCTTGATCACCCATCTGCGCCAGCGCGGCGCGCCCGGCTCCATCGTCAATATCCAGTCGATGAACGCCCATTGCGGCGCGCCGGACCTGGCGGTCTATTCGGCCAGCAAGGGCGCCTTGGCGACGCTGACCCGCAATGCCGCCAATGCCCATGTCGCCGACCGCATCCGGGTCAACGCCATCAATATGGGCTGGGCCAACACTACCGGCGAGCAACAGATGCAGGCTGACATTCTGGGCAAGGGGCCAGGTTGGGTCGACGCCGCCGCCAGCACGTTGCCACTGGACCGGCTATTGTCGGCCAGTGAAGTGGCGCGGCTTGCCATCTACCTGCTGTCAGATTTGTCGGGGCTGCAAACCGGCACCGCCACCGATCTGGAGCAATGGGTGGTCGGCGCGCCGCCATCGACTTACGGCAAGGGCTAGGTCCCAAACCGGGCGACGGGCACGCCGGGGGTCTCGACGCGAAAACTGATGATGCCATCCAGCCCAGCGGCGTCGGACTTGGAGTCGAGGCTCGTCACATAGATGGTGCGCAGATCTGGCCCGCCAAAGCAGGGCATGGTCGGATTGCGCAATGGCACGTCGACCCAGCCGAGCAAGTCCCCATCAGCCGAAAACCGGTTGATCCGGCTCGCCGACGGGCCGGCTGACCAATAGATATCGTCCAGATCGCAGGCGCCGCCATCGGGCCGGCCCGCCGCTTCGTCATGCTCGCGCAGCCGACGGCGATTGCTGACTGCACCGTCGCTGACGGCAAAATCCCAGCAATCAAGCCAGATATCGCCGCGTGAATCCGAATGATAGAGCCGCGTCGCGGCAGCGTTCCACGCCAGCCCGTTGGCAATGGCGATGCCCTCGGCAATCACCCGCACCGAACCATCGGGGCCGACGCGATAGAGCTGGCCGGCCGGCGGGCCGTCGCCGCTGGCATCCATGCTGCCGACCCAGAAGGCGCCATCCGGCCCGACCTTGCCGTCATTGAGCCGCATCTCCGGCTTGGCATGCGCAATCCGCGCCACGGTCTCGCGCCGGCCACTGGCCGGATCGAACAGCACCACATCATGGCGTAGCGCCACCACCAGCCGGCCCTGCTGCGCCAGCCCGAAGCTGGGCACCGGCTCGTCAAACGCCCAGCGCTGTCGCGTTCCATTGGCGACATCCAGCGCGTGGATCATCCCGGCCGGAATATCGCACCACCACAGCCATTGCCGCGCCGCATCCCAGACCGGGCTCTCCCCCACTCCAAAGCGCTCGGCGATGACCATGGTGATCTCGGGTTGGTGCATGGTTTTGGCTTTCTGTTCGCGGGCAGGATCGCGCCCCTTAGGCCTCACACCGCATCATGCGCCAGGCTCCATTCGCGGTAGCGGCGACGGCCGCCTTCGAGGTGCTGGCGCATGGCGCTGCGGGCGGCGTCGGCCTGCCGCTCGGTGATGGCTTCGAAAATCAGCCGGTGCTCGCTGTCGATATTGCGCAGGAACTCGGCCTTGTCGGTGTCGTCGCTGAAACTGGCGCCCAGCGCCCGGCGCGGGATCAGCCGCTCGCCCATTTCGTCGACGAACAGGCGAAACCGGGTATTGTTGGTGGCGTCGGCGATGGCGCGGTGAAAGCTGCGATCGGCGTCGGTGGCCAGGGTATTGTCGTCCAGATGCCGCGCGAACTGGCTCATCGCCTGCTCCATGCGCAGCAGATTGGTTTCGGTGCGCCGCTCGGCCGCCAGCCCCGCCGCCTCGATTTCCACGCTCATGCGGAATTCCATGAAATCCAGCACGTCGCCGATATCCTGCGGCGCCTCCATGAACATCGAACCGCCCGAGGGCTTGGGCGGGGCGCTGACATAGACGCCGCTGCCGCGCAGCGAGCGCAGCCGGCCTTCCGCCTTGAGGCTGGCAATGGCCTCGCGCACCACGGTGCGGCTGACCGAGAACTGCTCGCAGAGCCGGTCTGCCGTCGGCAGCTTGTCGCCGGGCTGCAGATTGTCTTGCAGGATCATCTGCACCAGGCCGCTCTTCACCCGATCCGTCAGTCGTATCGCTGGGATTTCCGCCATTTGTCCTTTGCCGCATCTCAATACCAAGGTGAGCGAACATATCATCCTGCGCCGCGTCGCGCCTGCAGGAAATATCTGCTCTGCACGCCCCTCGTCGCGCATTTTTCTTGTAGCATGGCCAAATATTTCATACAACTTTGGAGAAATCATAAAACATGAGGGCCAGACATGTATATCGGCACCCAGCTCAGTGGCGAAAAGCTGGAAGAGGTGGGCGACCGCTATCTGCGGCAACTGGCCCAGCTCGGCATTGTCCATGTCTGCATCGATCCGGCGGGTAGTCCCTATAGCTGGACGCGCGACGTGCTGGCGCGGCACATCGACCGCATCGATGCGGCCGGGCTGGTGCTCGACATGGTGCAATTGCCGCTCTCCTCGGCCGGTGTCGACAGGGTCAAATCGCCGGGCATCGTGCTGGGGCAGGAGCCGGAGCGCGAGCGCGAGCTGGATGGCATTTGCCGGCTGATCGAGATGCTGGGCGATGATCTCGGCATCAAGGCGACCAAGTATAATTTCAACCTGATGGGCATTCCCCGCACCACCTCCGAGCGCGGCCGCGGCGGCGCGCTGCTGTCCACCTATCGCGCCGATCAGGCGAGTGATGGCGAGGTGCTGACGCGGGCCGGGCAGGTCAGTGCCGAGCAGATGTGGGAGCGCATCACCTATTTCCTCGAGCGCGTCGTGCCGGTGGCCGAAGCCAGCAAGGTGCGCCTCGCCTGCCATCCGCATGATCCGCTGACGCCGCCGGGCTATCGGGGCATGGAGGAGCGGGTGCTGGGCAGCGCCGAAGGGCTCAAGAAATTCGTTTCCATCGCCGAAAGCCCCTATCACGGGCTCAATTTCTGCCAGGGCACGGTGGCGGAAAGTCTGGTCAATCCGCGTGAGGAGATCGGCGATATCATCCGCTGGTTCGGCGAGCGGAAGAAAATTTTCAACGTGCATTTCCGCAATATCAAGGGCGGGCGTTTCTCCTTCACCGAGGAATTTCCCGATGCCGGCGACATGGACATGCCGGCCAGCCTGCGGCTCTACAAGGAGGTGGGCGTCGACTGCATGATCATGCCGGATCACGTCCCCGATATTGATGGCGCCGCGCCGTTTGAAACCGCCTTTGCCTTCACCTTTGGCTATATTATTGCGCTGTTTCAGGCCAATGGCTGGGACCCGTATGGGCGGTAGCTTGGCGGGTTACTCTCCCCCACCCGCGGTGTCACCCGGCCTTGAGCCGGGGTCCATCCCCCGATCATGCCGATGAAACCATCTCAGGATGGGGCCGGCTCAAGGCCGGGATGACATCGCGTTTCGGGGTGGGGTAAGGCTCAATTCCCCAGTACAAACCAAAAAGCCCGGACCTTCTGGTCCGGGCTTTTTGACACCAGGGAGGGTGTTTAGCGGTGCGCGGCGATCAGGCCGGCGAGGATTTCGCGTTCATGCGGGTCGAGGTCGATCAGGGGGCTGCGGACGTTGCCGGCCGGGCGGCCGACGAGTTCGGCGCCGGTCTTGATCATCGACACCGCGTAGCCGCGCTTGTGGTCGCGTAGCGCGATCAGCGGCAGGTAGAAGCTCTTGAGCAGGCTTTGCACCGTGGCGCTGTCGCGCTGCCGGACGGCGTTGTAGAAGCGCAGCGCCAGCTCGGGGACGAAGTTGAACACCGCCGAGGAATAGGTGGTGACGCCCATTTCCAGATAAGGCTGGGCGAAGACTTCGGCGGTCGGCAAGCCGCCAATATGCACCATGCGGTCGCCGATCCGGCTGGCCACCTGCACCATCAGTTGCAGATCGCCAATGCCATCCTTGTAGCCGATCAAATTGGGGCACATCTCGGCGAGGCGGGCCAGCGAGTCCGGGGTCAGTCGCGAATTGTCGCGCGCGTAATAGATGACGCCGATGCGCACCGCGTCGCAGATCGCCTTCATATGGGCGATGATGCCTTCCTGCTCGGCGAACATCAGATAATGCGGCAGCACCAGAATGCCGGCGGCGCCGGCCTTTTCGGCGCGCCTGGCCAGGTCGACGGCGAGGCGGGTGCCATAGCCGACGCCGGCCAGCACCGGCACATTGGCGGCGCTGTTGCGCACGGCGGTGCTGATCACATCGTCATATTCATCATAGCCGATCGAGAAGAACTCGCCGGTGCCGCCCGCCGCGAACAGGCCCGAGATGTCATAGGATGACAGCCATTGCAGGCGTTTCGCATAGGAGTCGCGGTCGAACTCCCCCGCCGCATCGAAGTCCGTCACCGGAAAGGACAGTAGGCCCGTACCGATCTTGGCTTTGATTTCGTCGAAGGTCACGTCAGTCTCCTGCTGCAAAGAAAGTAGTATGATTGCTTCGAGCTAACATTGCCAAACGCGCCCTGTCAACGCCAGAAATTGGGGGCTGTATCAGGGCGTCTTAAAAGAAGTATGATTTCTTATTGACAAGAATGTTGCTGTCATACGAAAGTGCCATCGATCAAAGCTTGATGGGAGGGAACATTGAAGCATTTCACACGAGCCGCATTAGCGGGAATCTCCGTATTGGCCCTGGCCAGTGCGGGATTCGCTCAGGACTACAAACAGGCCCCTGAACTCGACGCGCTGGTCGCCAGCGGGGCGCTGCCGGCCGTTGCCGAGCGGGTCAGTGCAAACCCGCGCGTCATCGTGCCGGTGGCAGAAGTGGGGCAGTATGGGGGGACGTTCCGCGGTGGCATGGTTGGCGGCAATGACCGCAACATGCTTTTCACCCACTTTGGCTACGAGCCGCTGCTGGCCTGGGATGCCGACTGGACCGGCGAAGTGGTGCCCAATATCGCCACCGGCTACACCGCCAGCGCCGATGGCAAATCCTTCACCTTCACCCTGCGTGAGGGCATGAAGTGGTCGGATGGCTCGCCCTTCAGCTCCGACGATGTGGCCTTCTTCATCGAAGATGTCCTCCCCGACGCCAAGCTGTTTCCGACCAAGCCGGGCTGGCTGACGGTCGAGGGCGAATTGCCGACCATCGCCGTGACCTCGCCGACCGAATTCACCATTTCCTGGACCAAGCCGAACGGGCTGTTCATCATCAATGCCGCCAGCGTCTATGGCGTGCAGCTGGCGATGCTCAGCAAGGCCTATTGCAGCCCGTTTCTGCCGAAATATAACGCCGAGGCGGATGCTACTGCCAAGGCGGCCGGGGCGGCAGACTGGGCCGAGCGGATGATCGCCATGTGCGGCATCGGCATCGAGGCCATCGAGCGCTGGCGCAATCCGGAACGCCCGACCATTGAGGCCTGGCGTATCATCGACCCCTATGTGGCCGGCGCGACCCGCGTGACGCTGGAGCGCAATCCCTATTACTGGAAGGTCGACACTGCCGGAAACCAGCTGCCCTATATCGACGATCTGAGCATCTCGGTGAATGCCGAAGCCCAAACGCTGCTACTCGGCGTGCTGGCCGGCGAAATCGACTATGAAGTGCGCCACATCGCCAATCCGCCCAATCTGCCGGTGCTGGCCGAGGGCATGGATGCCGGCAATTATCATATCAGCAGCCGTGAATCCCGCGTCGGCAATGCGATGACCATTTCGGTCAATCTCAACTCGCACGACCCGGTCAAGCAGCCGGTGTTCCAGAACAAGGACTTCCGCATCGCGCTGTCCCATGCGCTGGATCGCCAGGCGATCATCGACACGCTGTATCTGGGGCAGGGCACGCCGCAGCAGGTGTCGCCGCGCCAGGGCACGCCGTTCTATAATGAGAAGCTGGCCACCCAGTATCTCGAATATGACGTGGCTGAAGCCAATCGCCTGCTCGACTCCATCGGTCTCGACAAGCGGGGCGGCAATGGCTTGCGGCTGGCGCCGGATGGCAGTCCGCTGGTGGTCAATGTCGCGGCAGTGACCGCGCTGGGCGCCATGGCCGATGCGGCTGAGCTGTTCGTGCAATATTGGCAAGCCGTGGGCGTCGATGCCCGCTTCGCTGCCATGGACCGCACGCGGTTCTACGAGGAAAAAACCGCCAGCCAGCACGACATCGTCGTCTGGGGCGCTACCTCGGGCGGCATCGACGTGTTCATCGATCCGCGCGACTACTTCCCCTTCTCCACCGAGACCAATTTCGCCATCGACTGGGCGAAATATTATATCGGCGACGGCGGCGAGGAGCCCCCGGCTTACGTCAAGGACCAGTGGTCGCTCTATGACCAGATCAAGGGCACCTCGGACCCCGACAAGCAGGCGGCGCTGTTCCAGCAGATCCTCGATATTGCGGCCGATCAATTCTACCAGATCGGCGTCAGTACCGCGATCAACAGCTTTGCCGTGGTGGGCAATACGCTCGGCAACGTCCCCGAAGATACCCCGGTCGGCTGGATCCACCCTGATCCGGGCACGCTGAATACCGAGCAGTTCTACTTCAAGCAGTAGTCCCCGCTTGAGGCCCGGCCGCCAGTCGGCCGGGCCATCCCCGCACGGAGTGTCGCGCGTCATGCTGTTTTATATTCTCAAGCGGATCGCCGGCATGATCCCTGCCATGCTGGCCATTTCGGTGCTGGCCTTTGTGGTGATCCAGCTGCCGCCCGGCGACTATGTCTCCACCTATGCCGCCCAGATTGCCCAGACCGGCGAAGCCGTCGACAGCGCGCTGCTGGAGTCGCTGCGCAACCGCTACGGCCTCGGCGAAAATCTGGTGGTGCAATATTTCAAATGGATCGGCGGCATTGCCCGGGGCGATTTCGGCGACAGCTTCGAATGGCGCCAGCCGGTGACCGAGCTGATCTGGGGCCGCATGGGCATGACGGCGCTGATTTCGCTGTGCACGCTGGTGCTGATGTGGGCCTTCGCGCTGCCGATCGGCATCTACTCCGCCGCCCGCCAATATTCGGTGACCGATTACCTCTCCACCGCCTTTGCTTTCCTTGCCATGGCGACGCCCAATTTCCTGCTGGCCATCGTGCTGCTCTATATCACCACCATGTGGTTCGGCGTTTCGGTCGGCGGGCTGTTCTCGCCAGCCTTCGAGAATGCGCCGTGGTCGCTGGCCAAATTGTGGGATTTCATCACCCATGCCTGGGTGCCGATTTTCGTGCTCGGCACTGCCGGCACCGCCTCGCTGATCCGCATCATGCGCGCCAATCTGCTCGATGAGCTGCACAAGCCCTATGTCGAGGCCGGCCGCGCCAAGGGCCTGCCCGAAGCGCGGCTGATCCTGACCTATCCGACGCGCGTGGCGCTCAATCCGTTTATTTCCACCGTTGGCTGGGTGCTGCCGGCGCTGATTTCGGGCGAACTCATCGTCTCGACGGTGCTGAATCTGCCCACCGCCGGCCCGTTGCTGCTGCAGGCGCTCAAGAGCCAGGACATGTATCTGGCCGGTGCCTTCATCCTGCTCAGTGGCGGCCTAGTGCTGATCGGCACCCTGGTCTCCGATATTCTCCTGGCGATTTCCGATCCGAGGATCCGTCTGCAATGAGCCTCGAAACCCCTCTCCCCCAGAGTGACGACCATCTGCTCGACCAACAGGTCGTGGGTGGCAGCCTGCAAGCCGCCGGCCAATGGACGCTGATGTGGAACAAGTTCCGCAAACACAAGCTGGCGGTGATTTCGCTGGTGGTGGTGCTGTTCATCTATCTAGTGGCGCTGTTCGCCGAATTCCTCGCCCCCTATGATCCGGGCAAATTCGATCCGCGCTACACTTTCGCGCCGCCACAGGCGATCGGCTGGTTTGTCGATGGCCAGTTCCAGCCCCATGTCACCGGCTTTGATATCCAGCTCGATCCCAAGAGCTTCCGCCGGGTCTTCACCACCGATCCGAGTGCGATCATTCCCATCGGCCTGTTCGTCGCCGGCCAGCCCTATAAAATGTGGGGCCTGTTCGAGACCAACCTGCATTTCATCGGCCCGCTCGATCCGACCCAGCCCTTCTTCCTCGCCGGTGGCGACCGGCTGGGACGCGACCTGCTCAGCCGCACCATTCACGGTACGCGGATTTCCATGTCCATCGGCCTCGTCGGCGTCGGGCTGTCGCTGGTGATCGGCATGATCCTGGGCGGCATTTCCGGCTATCGCGGTGGCATGATCGACCGGGTGATCCAGCGCGTCATCGAATTCATCCGCTCGGTGCCCACCATTCCGCTCTGGCTCGGGCTGGCCGCCGCGATGCCCAAGGACTGGCCGCCGCTCCAAGTGTATTTCTCCATCCTGATCATTCTGTCGCTGATTGGCTGGACTGAAATTGCCCGCGTGGTGCGGGGGCGCTTCCTCAGCCTGCGCAGCGATGATTTCGTCATTGCCGCGCGGCTCGATGGGGTCAGCGAATTCCGCCTGATCATGCGCCACATGATGCCGTCGCTCTATTCCCACATCATCGCCGCCGTCACCCTGGCCATTCCCAACATGATCCTGGCCGAAACCTCGCTCAGCTTCCTCGGGCTTGGGCTGCAACCGCCCATCGTCAGCTGGGGCGTGCTGTTGCAGGATACCCAGAATTTGCGGGCCATCACCCAGGCGCCGTGGATGTTCGTGCCGGGCGTCTGTGTCGTGGTGGCGGTGCTGTCGCTCAATTTTCTCGGCGATGGCGTGCGTGACGCCGCCGACCCCTATGCCAAGTGAGGTTGCCATGATCGACACTGCCGCGCCGATCCTGAAGATCAGCAATCTCTCGGTCGAGTTCCCGATGCACAAATCGGTGCTGCATGCGGTCAAGGATATCAGCTTCGACCTGCATCGCGGCGAGACGCTGTGCGTCGTGGGGGAAAGCGGTTCGGGCAAATCCGTCACCGCCCGCGCCATCCTCCAGCTCGTTCCCAAGCCGGGCGAGATCACCGCCGGCAAGATCGAGCTGACCACCGAGACCGGTTCGGTCGATATCGTGGCGCTGGGCAATAGCGGCCCGGCAATCCGCCAGATTCGTGGGCGCCGCATCGCCATGATTTTTCAGGAGCCGATGACCAGTCTGTCGCCGGTTCATACCATCGGCCACCAGATCATCGAGACCATTCTGCTGCATGAAAAGATCAGCAAGGACGAGGCCCGCAAACGCGCCGCTGCTTTGCTTGACCGCGTGCGCATCCCCAATCCGGACGCGGCGCTGGATCGCTATTCTTTCGAGTTTTCCGGCGGCATGCGCCAGCGCGCCATGATCGCCATGGCGCTATCGTGCAATCCCGAAATCCTGATTGCCGACGAGCCGACCACGGCACTCGACGTCACCACCCAGGCCGAAATCCTGTCGCTGATCCGCGAATTGCAGCGCGACCGGGGCATGGCGGTGTTGTTCATCACCCATGACATGGGCGTCGTCGCTCAGATTGCCGACCGGGTGATGGTGATGTTCCGGGGCGAGAAGGTGGAAGAGGCCAATGTCTTCGACCTGTTCGCCCGCCCGCAGCAGCCCTATACCCGCGCGCTGCTCAGCTCGGTGCTGAAGCTCGAAACCCCGGCGCCGCGCCCCGAGCGGCCTGAAGCCGAAAAGCCCATCGCCGTGATCAACGATCTGGCGCTGCATTTTCCGCTCAATGCCGGCTTTTTCGGTCGGCCTACCGCCTATCTCAAGGCGATTGACGGGGTCAGCCTCACCATCAATCAGGGCGAGACGGTGGGCGTGGTCGGGGAGTCCGGCTCCGGCAAGACCACGCTGGGTCGCACCCTGCTGCGCGTCTATACCCCCACCGGTGGGCAGGTGAATTACTGGCGCGGCGATGGCAGTTCGGTCGATATCGCCTCGCTGGGCAAGGCGGGGATGAAGTCGCTCTATGGCGAAGTGCGGATGATCTTTCAGGACCCGCATTCCTCGCTCAATCCGCGCATGACCATCTATCAGATCATCTCCGAGCCGCTGCGCACCAATACCAGGATGAGCGAAACCCAGATGAAGGACCGGGTGCAGGAATTGCTGGAACGCGTCGGCCTGCCGTCGGACATTGGCGACCGCTATCCGCATGCTTTCTCCGGCGGCCAGCGCCAGCGCATTTCCATTGCCCGCGCCGTTGCGGTGCGACCGCGCCTGATCATTGCCGACGAACCGACTTCGGCGCTCGACGTGTCACTGCGCCATCAGGTGCTCGACCTGATGCGCGATCTGCAGTCCGAATTCGGGCTGTCCTATCTGTTCATTTCGCACGACATTTCGGTCATCCGTTATTTCTGTGACCGGGTGGCAGTGATGAAGAATGGCAAAATCGTCGAAATCGGCGATGTGGCGCAGATTTGCGAGCGGCCGCAGCACGACTATACCAAGACGCTGATCAGCGCCGTTCCCCGTCCCGATCCCCGCCTGCGCGCCGATGCGCCGTCTGAGGAACTGACGCATGGCTAAAATTCTGCTGACGGGTGCCTCGGGCCGGCTGGGAACGCATTTGCGCCAGTGGTTTGGGCAGCAGGGCCGGGCCTATCTGCCCACCGATATCGTGCCGGCGGCCGATGGGGGCGAGATAAGTCTCGCCGATCTGGCCGACCGGGCAGCGGTCGATGCACTGATGAACCAGGACATTGCCGCGGTGGTGCATTTCGGCGGCATGGCCAAGGAGGCCGGCTGGCAGACCGTGCTCGAAGCCAACATCATCGGCACTTACAATATCTTCGAGGCGGCCCGTCTGGCTGGCGTCAAAAAGGTGATCTTTGCCTCGTCCTATCATGCGCTGGGCATGTACCCGACCGCCGAGGTGCCGATTGCCGTCGACGCGCCGTATCGGCCGGATTCGCTCTATGGCGTCTCCAAGGCTTTTGGCGAGAGTCTGAGCCGGCTGTATTTCGACAAGTTCGGCATCGAATGTCTCAATATCCGCATCTGCACCGCCGGTCAGCCGGGCACTCCGCGTGAGGCGCGGCTATGGTTCAACCGCGATGATCTGGCTGGCCTGGTTGATCACGCGCTCGATATGACCGGCCTGGGGCATCGCACGATGTACGGCATTTCCAACAATCCCAATGCCTTTTTCGTCAACGCGCCGGACCCCGATTTCGGCTGGGCTGCCAGCCACACTTCGCTCGAACTGGGCACGCCCGATCCGCGCGAACCGCTTGATCCGGATAATTCGCGCAATCGGCTGGTCGGCGGCATCTTCACCGAATGGGGCCATTTTGACGACAGTGATCCGGGCAAGGCTTGAGACAGATTGGGGATGGCAAGTCGGGCGCGGCGCTCTATCGTGCGGTGCTAATTCCTTGCCAGTGAAAGTCTTCCCCAATGAACCAGATCGATCTTGATGGACAGGTCGCCGTCGTCACCGGCGGCGCGCAGGGCCTCGGCTTTGCCATTGCCCAGCGGCTGATCGACAGCGGCGCCAAGGTGAGCCTGTGGGATCGCGATGCCGACATTCTGGCGCAGGCCATTGCGGCGCTGGGGGCCGCTGCGTCCAGTGTGGTGGTCGATATTACCGACTATCCCGGCCTCGTCGCCGCCCATGCCCAGGTCGAGCAGCAGGTGGGGCCGGTCTCGATTCTGGTCAATTCGGCCGGCATTGCCGGCACCAATGCCAGCCTGGAGGACTACGATCCCGAGGAATGGCGGCGCGTCGTCGAGGTCAATCTCAACGGCACTTTTTACGTCAACAAGGTGATGATCGCCTCGATGAAGGCGCGCAATTATGGGCGCATCGTCAATATTTCCTCGGTGGCGGGCAAGGAGGGCAATCCCAATCTGTCGGCCTATTCGGCGGCCAAGGCCGGCGTCATCGGCCTCACCAAATCGCTGGGCAAGGAACTGGCCAAGTTCGATATCGCGGTCAACGCCATCACCCCGGCCACTGCCAAGACGCGGATTTTGGAAACCCTGACCCCCGAATTCATCGACTATATGCTGGTGCGCATCCCGCGTGGGCGGTTTCTGGAAGTCGATGAGGCTGCGGCCATGGTGGCCTGGCTGGTCAGCAAGGAGAATAGTTTTACCACGGCCAGCGTGTTTGATCTGTCGGGTGGGCGGACGACGTATTAACCCCAGCCACGATGTCACCCTGGCGAAAGCCGGGGCCCATCTCGAGATCATGCCGGTGAAGCCATCTCAGGATGGGTCCCGGCTCAAGGCCGGGATGACCCGCTGGGTGTGAGAGGCGAGGGGGGCACGCGCGCCCCGTTGCAATTGCCCGTCTGCTGGCGCAATCTGGTGGTGAAATATCCACTCGGACCGAAGTCGCATGGCGTTTCGTGCCGTGGTGACAGGACGGTGACAGGGACCCCAGCCTAGTCTGCCTGTCACGAACGCAACGACGTTCCGGATTTTGATATGGGAGGACTTATGAACAAGCTGCTTCTGGCCGCGCTGATTTCGAGCGCAATGGCTGTTCCTGCTTTCGCTGCCGACTACACCATCATGGCGCCTGCTGCCCCCGGCGGCGGCTGGGACCAGACCGCCCGTTCCATGCAGGAGGCCCTCCAGGCTGACGGCATTTCGGGCAATGTCCAGGTGACCAACGTTCCTGGTGCCGGCGGTACCATCGGGCTCGCCCAGTTCGTCAATCAGGACGAAGGCAACGCCAATGCACTGATCGTCGGTGGCTATGTGATGGTTGGCGCCATCCTCACCAACGCTTCGCCTGTAACCCTCGACATGGTGACCCCGATTGCCCGCCTCACCGGTGAAGCCGTCGTCGTCGTCGTCCCTGCCGCTTCCGAGCTGAAGACCATGGATGACCTGGTGGCCAAGCTCAAGGCTGAGCCGGGCGCTGTGGCGTGGGCTGGCGGTTCGGCCGGTGGCGCCGATCACATCACGGCTGGCCTCATCGCCAAGACCGTTGGTGTCGACCCGACGCAGGTCAACTACATCGCCTATTCGGGCGGTGGTGAAGCCCTTGCGGCCCTGCTGGGCGGCCAGGTGACTGTCGGTATCTCGGGCTATTCCGAGTTTGCCGCTCAGATCGATGCCGGCGAACTGCGCCTGCTCGCCGTCTCCAGCGACACCCGCATCCCGGGCGTCGATGCACCGACCCTGCGTGAAGCCGGTGTCGATATGGACCTGCAGAACTGGCGCATGGTTGCTGCCGCTCCCGGCATCACCGACGAGCAGAAGGCCGCCATCACCGCTGACATCGAAAAGATGGTGAATTCGGCTTCGTGGAAGGCCACGCTCGAAACCAAGGGCTGGGTCGATACCTATCTGGCTGGCGACGCGTTCACCGCCCAGCTGGCTGCCGATACGGAAGCCACTGCAGCCATCCTGAAAGACATTGGCCTGGTCGAATGAGCTTAGGCCAACCCAACCTCTCGCGCCGCCCCGATGGGGCGGCGCTTGTCATAGCGGCCATTCTGGCAGGCATCGCTGCGGTCATCATCTGGCAGACCAGCCAGATGCGGGTCCCCCCGATCCAGGCCAAGGTCGGCCCCACCGTGTTCCCCTATGTCATCGCCACTGGCTTGCTGGCGCTGTCCGTCGGCACCGTGGTGTCGGCGCTGCGGGGCGCCTTTCCGGCCCGCGCTGATGATAATTTCGTGCCGATCATCTGGATTGTCACCGGGTTGATTGCGCAAATCCTGCTGCTGTCCACCATCGGCTTCTCGCTGGCGACCGGCATTCTGTTCGCCTTCACCGCCAAGGGTTTTGGCCGCGGACCGCTGTGGAAGACCATCCCCATCGGGGCTGTCGTCGCTTTCATCGTCTGGTTCCTCTTTGCCAAGGGCCTGCAGCTGTCGCTGCCATCCGGGCCGCTCGAACGGCTTATTCCCTGATCGGACCCTAGCTGACATGGATACTTTCGGACTTCTCGCGCAGGGCCTGGTTGCCGCACTCCAGTGGCAGAACCTGATGTATGCGCTGATTGGCGTGACCCTGGGCACCGCCGTCGGCGTGCTGCCCGGCATCGGCCCGGCGCTGACCGTGGCGCTGCTGCTGCCCGTCACCTACAAGCTCGATCCGGCCGGCTCGCTGATCATGTTTGCCGGCATCTATTACGGCGGCATGTATGGCGGCTCGACCACCTCCATCCTGCTCAATACGCCGGGCGAAAGCGCCTCGATCGTCACTGCGCTCGAGGGCAACAAGATGGCAAGGCAAGGCAGGGGCGGTCCCGCCCTCGCCACCGCTGCCATCGGCTCCTTCGTCGCTGGTTTGATCGCCACGCTGGCGCTGGCCTTTGTCGCGCCCTGGGTGGTCAAGATGGCGCTGGCCTTCGGCCCCGCCGAATATTTTGCCCTGATGGTGCTGGCCTTCATCACCGTGTCGGCCGCCTTCGGCGACTCGGCGTTGCGCGGGCTCACTGCGCTGTTCATCGGTCTGGGCCTCGGCCTGATCGGCATTGACCTGCAAACCGGTCAGGCGCGGCTCTCCTTCGGCATTCCCGATCTGCTCGACGGCATCGAGGTGACCACGCTGGCCGTGGCGCTGTTCGCCATTGGCGAAACCCTCAAGACCGCCGCCGACCGTAGCCAGGTCAAGGACGAAGTCCTCTCCGTCAAAGGCTCGGTCTGGATGACCAAGGAAGACTGGAAGCGCAGCTGGATGCCGTGGTTGCGCGGCACGGCGGTAGGCTTTCCCATCGGCGCCATGCCGGCCGGCGGCGCCGATGTCGCCAGCTTCCTGTCCTACAGCACCGAAAAGACCTTCGCCAAAAAGCCCGAGGAATTCGGCCATGGCGCCATCGAAGGCGTCGCCGGTCCCGAAGCGGCCAACAATGCTTCCGCCGCCGGTACGCTGGTGCCGCTGCTGACTTTGGGCCTGCCGACCACCGCTACAGCGGCGATCATGCTGGCCGGGTTCCAGCAATTCGGCCTGCAGCCCGGCCCGCTGCTGTTCACCAACAATGCCAGCCTGGTCTGGGCGCTGATCGCCAGCCTGTTGGTCGCCAACTTCATGCTGATCGTGCTCAACCTGCCGCTGATCGGGCTGTGGGTGAAGCTGCTGTCGATCCCCAAGCCGTGGCTCTATGGCGGCATTCTGGTGTTCGCTACGCTGGGCACGCTGGGCGCCAATGGCGCCATGTCCGGGCATCTGGGGCCGTTCCGCTTCTCGTTCGAGCTGATGCTGCTGCTGGCCTTCGGTATTCTGGGCTATCTGCTGCGGCGCTTCGACTACCCAATCGCCCCGGTGGTGGTCGGGCTGATCCTGGGGCCGATGGCCGAGCAACAGCTCCGGCGCGGTCTCGCCATCAGCCAGGGCGATCCGATGGTGCTGATCCAGTCGCCGATCGCGCTGACGCTCTATGCGCTGGCCGCCGCCGCCGTGCTGGTGCCGCTCTGGCTCCGCCTGCGCGGCAAGGGTGCCGTACTCGGCCAACTGGCCAGCGACGAAGACTGATCACCCAACCCAGAAATAACAAAAGCCCGGATGCCCTTTTCAAGGGATCCGGGCTTTCTCACGTCAGATCATCCGCAAGGCGCGGGCCGCACACAGGGAGGAGAGCGGCGCGCCACAGCGACGGAGCAAGCCTGATCACTCAGGCGGCGGGCTGGGCTTCAGGAGGGATGAAGCAACCAGCGCTCGCCGGATTGCTACCGGCCGATCGAACGGAAAGCGTCGGGATCGATACCCAGGTTACGCAAGTGCTTGGCCTGCGGAGCACGGCCTGCCTCGACAGCGTTGGAGACAGCAGTTGCGCTGCCGAAAACTTCAACGAAGGTGCCAAGGGTCGAAAAAAACGACTTACGGGGGGTGCTCATAGTGCCAGTTCCTCTTGTGACCCAACCGAATTGCCGGGCCGCTTTCATGACTAGGAAGATGGGCTCACCCCTGCCGCTTTACTAGGGTGCAAAGGACAGGGCAGCTATGCGTTCCGTGTGGTTATCTTGGCGTTAACCCTCAAAAACCCCGAATATTTGCCAATATTGTGCAACTTAGGTCTTATCCATGCGTAATGCGCATGTCTGTCATGGCTTTATTGGCCCTCACGGCTTGGGCGAAACAATCTCGCCCCAGCTGTCGAGGAAGCGTTTCCGCCGCTGCTGGTCCAGCGACACCATCAGCGCCGGCCCCAGCGCCACCGGCTGGATCACCCCGCGCCCGCGCGCGGCGATGGCTTCGCTGGTCCACTCACCACTGGCGCCCGGCACCACTGAACCCAGCGCCGTCGCTCCCGCCGCGATGGCCTGCCCGGTCGGCGACAGGGCAAAGTCGACAAACGCCTTGCCCAATTCGGGATGCGGCGCGTCGCGCGGGATCAGCATGGCGCGCGTCAGCACCAGCACATAGTCATCCGGCACCACGATTTCAATTTCGGCGCCCGCCGCCTTGCGGGCAAAGGCGTAGGAGCCCAGCACATTATAGCCCAGCGCCAGCGAGCCATCGGCAACGCCATTGAGAATGGCCGGGCTCGAGCCCGAAAACACCGCGCCCACCCGTCCGAACGCCGCCGCCAGCCGCCAGAAATTGGATGAAATCACCTGGTCCTGGGACGCCAGCAGATAGCCCACGCCGGAAACGGCAATGTCGTAAGTGGCAATCGCGCCGCGGAAACGCTCGGTCTGGGTTTCCAGCAATTCGGCCAGCGTCAGATGGGTGCGCGGCACCTCGGCGGCGCTGATGCGGCCCGGATTATAGATGATCACCGCCGGCTCGAAGGTGAAGCCGAACACCTCATTGCGCCAATGCGCCCAGTCGGGCAGCCCGCCCAGCCAGGGGCTGTCATAGGCCATGGCATGACCGTCATTGGCCAGCTTGATCTGCAGATCGGCAGCCGAGCTGATCAGTAGGTCCGGCGGCGGCATCGCCCCGGAGAGGAAATTCTCATACATCGGCAGGGAATCCTGCTCGTCATACTCCACCGTCACATTGGGGTAGAGCGCCTGAAACCCTGCTACGAAGCCGACAAACAGCGGCGTATCGGTGGTGCCGACAATGGTCAGCACCGTGTTGCTGCTGCCATCGGGCGCCGGGTAGGTCGATGAGGCCGCCTGCGCCCCGCGCGGATCGAGCAGCAGCAGGCCAAGCAGGGCTACCGCCATGCTGCCCAGCGCCCGCCGCTTCGGCTCGGCCTTGCCCTTGCGTCCCGCCAGCGGCAGGTCGATCTCGACCACCAGCCCGCCGCCGGGACGGTCCAGTAGCCGCAGCGCGCCGCGATGCGCCTCGACCACCCGTTTGACGATGGACAGCCCCAGCCCCGAGCCGGCGGTGCTCCGGCTGGCACTGCCGCGTTTGAACCGCTCCAGCACCAGCGGCTTTTCCGCCGCTGCGATGCCCGGCCCCCGGTCGCGCACCGCCATGGTGATCAGCCCCTCATTCATGCTGCCGCCGATTTCCACCGGCCCATCCGAATACACCAAGGCGTTGTCCACCACATTGCGCACCATCTCGCGCAGCGCGACCCGGTCACCGCGCACGATTGCCGTCGCCACGGCATCGGGCAGGGCGACCATCAGTCTGCCGGCCTGATCGGGATCGAGCCGTTGCCGCACCTCTTCGACCACCGCACCAAACGCCGCCGTGTCGGTTTCCTGATTTTCCAGGCGATGCGACACCGTCGCTTCCATCAGCAGCTGGCTGACCAATTGGCTGGCCTGCACCGCGCCCTGATGGATGCGCCGCACCCGCTTGCGCAGCGCTTCGGGGTCCTGTTCATCCATCGCCACTTCGGCCTGCGCCCGCAGCGAGGCCAGCGGCGTGCGCACCTCATGGGCGGCCTCGGCCACCAGCCCGGTGACCCGCTCCATGGCGCTGCCCAGCCGCGCCATGAAGGCATTGAGGCCCGAGACCAGCTGGCTCACCTCCACCGGCACCGGCACATCCACTGGCGATAGGTCATCCGGCGCCCGTCCGCGCAATTCCTGTTCCAGCTGATACAGCGGCGCGAACATCCGCCCGATGCCGAACCACACCAGCGCAATGGCCAGCAGCGTCAGTGCCACTACCGGCACGATGGCGTTGCCGAGAATTTCCGCCGCCAGCGCCTCGCGCTCTGCCTGGGTTTCCGCGACGTGGATGGTCACCCAATCGGCATCGCCGCCCGACGAGGTCAGCCGCCCGACACTGGCCACCCGCACCAGTTCGCCACGATAGATGGTGTCGGCAAACACGGGTCCCGCAGAGGCCAACTCCGGCAGTGCCACCGACAGATCTTCATAGCCAGTCACCGCCCGCCCGCTCGGGTCTTCCACCGCATAGAACACCCGGTCGCGCCCGGAAAACATGCCGAACGAGGCGAAAGGCAGCTCGACAATCACCGTGTCGTTTTCGACCTGCACCGCCCCGGCAATGGTCAGCGCCGATGCCGCCAGCAGCCGATCGAACGCCTGATCTGCCGCCCGCTCGGCATAATCGCGAATGAACACGATCAGCACCACCGCCGCCGCCAGCAACAGCGCCAGCGCCAGCGCCAGAATGCGCCGGCGGATGGAGAAGGATTTAGTGGGCGCCATGAGACCGACTACCCATGCGGCGCCCGCACCACATAGCCGACCCCGCGCACGGTGCCGATTTCCACATCCGATGCTTCCAGTTTCTTGCGCAGTCGAGAGATGTGCAGCTCTAGCGCATTGACCGATACCGACTCGTCAAAATTGAACAACTGGTTCATCAGCCGCTCCTTGGGCACCACCTTGCCGGCATGGGTGACCAGAATTTCCAGCAAGCGGAATTCGCGCCGCCCCAGTTCCAGCGGCGCCCCGCCGACACTGGCATTGAGACCCGCCAGATCCATTTCGAGATTGCCGACGCCCAGCGTGCTGGTGGTCTGCCCGCCGGTGCGCCGGATCAGCGCCCGCAACCGCGCTTCCAGCTCGCGCAGATCGAAGGGTTTGACCAGATAATCATCGGCGCCCAGATCGAGCAGGCTCACCTTGTCGTCGATTTCCGAGCGGGCGGTGATCACCAGAATGGGGGCATTGAATTTGCGTTTGCGCAATTCGGCGATCAGCCCGATGCCGTCGCGATTGGGCAGCATCAGATCGAGCGCCACCGCGTCGAAATCATCACCTTCGGCGGCCCCGACCACGTCATTGCCGTCGCGCACCCATTCCACCGAGTGGCCGGCGCTGCGCAGGCGTTTTTCAATCGCCTCGCCCAGGTCTTCATTGTCTTCGACAAGCAGGATTCGCATTGGCAGCCGGTGTTCTCCCCGGGCGCACCCTAGTGGTTCAGCGCTATCCTGTCTAAAAAACTGTGGTCATCATTGCGGCGGCCACCGCGACGATCCCGATGGCGGCCATGCCGGCGGCCAGCAGCATCAATTGGGCCCGCTGCACATGCGCCGATTGCCGCGCCTGCTTGCGCGCCAGGAGCAACCCGCTATCCAGTCCACTGCTATCGATATGCGCCATGAGATCACCCCTCAATCATCGGTCAAAACGACCGAAAATGAGCCCTGGGCAGCCGCGTTCGCGCTGTTTCTCACCCGCTATCGATAAGACTAGCCCGACCCCTCCCGGGCACGAACGCCATCCTCCCATTGCAGTTAATTTAGCTAAAATGCCGCCTATGCGAATCTTGTATGGAAGCTGATTGATCTGCCGCGCGGATCATGGCAAAAATAGCGCATGACCCATCTTCATCCCGACCGCCTGTTCCCCGCTTCCGAGCCCGCCCAGACCATCGCGCGCGAGCTCTATCCCGATGTGGCCGACCTGCCGCTGATCTGTCCGCATGGGCATACCGATCCGTCGTGGTTTGCCAATAATCAGCGCTTTTCCGATCCGGCAGCGCTGTTTTTGACGCCCGACCATTATGTGCTGCGCATGCTGCGCAGCCGGGGCCTGAGCTATGACGATCTCGGCGTGCCCCGCAAGGATGGCAAGCCGGTCGCCGCTGGCCGCGATGCGTGGCGCCTGTTTGCCGCCAATTATTACCTGTTCGCCGGCACCCCATCCAAGACCTGGATCGACCATTCGCTCGACTGGGGTTTTGGCCTCAAGGAGGAATTGTCCTCCAGCACGGCCGACGCCATTTACGACACCATCGACGCGGCGCTCGCCACCCCCGATCTGCTGCCGCATGCGCTGCTTGACCGGGCGCGGGTGGAAGTCATCGCCACCACCGAATTCGCGCTTGACCCGCTGGTGCATCACCAGAAGATGGAAGCCGACGGCATGATCGGCCGGGTCCGCACCACCTATCGCCCCGATGACGTGACCGATCCCAGCCGCGCCAACATCGTCGACAACCTGCAGAAATTCGGCGAGATCACTGGCGAAAACATCGCCACCTGGGCCGGGCTGATCAATGCCCACCGCAATCGCCGCGAATATTTCCGTCGCTTCGGCGCAGTCGCCACCGACCATGGCGTGCCAACTGCCAATACCGCCGATCTGAGCGGGCCGGAAAAGCAGGAACTGCTCGACAAGGTGCTGGCCGGCCAGCATGACGCGGCTGATGCCGAGCTGTTCCGCGCCCAGATGATGACCGAAATGGCGCTGCTCTCGGTTGAGGATGGCATGGTCATGCAAATCCATGCCGGCTCGCGCCGCAACACCGATCCGCTGGTGATGGCCGAACGCGGCACCGATATGGGCGCCGATATTCCGGGCCCCACCGATTTTGTGAACGGGTTGCGGGCTTTGCTGTCGAAATGCGGCAACGAACCCAATCTGCGGCTGCTGATGTTCGGGCTCGACGAAACCACCTATGCCCGCGAAATGGCGCCAATGGCCGGCTACTGGCCCAGCCTGATGATCGGCCCGCCCTGGTGGTTCCACGATAGCCCGCAGGGTATTCGTCGCTATCTCGATCAGGTGGTGGAAACCGCCGGCTTCTACAATCTGGCCGGCTTTAACGACGACACCCGCGCTTTGCTGTCGATCCCCGCCCGCCACGACGTCTGGCGCCGCGAAGTCTGCGGCTTCCTCGGCCGCTGGGTCGGTGAAAACCGCATCACCAAAGCCACGGCCCGCGATATCGCCAAGCATCTGAGCTACCAGGCGGCGAAGGACGCGTATCGGATTAAGTAGCCAGCGATCTCACCCTCGCCCCGTCCACCGGGTTCACCCTCCCCCTTGCGGGGAGGGAAGCGAGATAGGAGTTAGCCTACTAACTCCGTGATCGAACAGGGAGGGGGTATGAGAGCCCCAATATTGGGGCCAAACCACCCCCACCCTTGATCCCTCCCCGCAAGGGGGAGGGTGTCGACTGATAATTCAGCTGCCGCCTACGGCGACTTCCACAGCACCATCAACACAATAACCACCCCTGTCAGTAGCAGCACCAGCAGGCCACTCAGCCCGTTGAAGATCTGCCGGCCAAGGCTCGGATGCGCCTCGTCGGCGGCAAGGATATCGGCGAGTTCGGCCGGTTCCCGCCGGTCATCATAAGGTTGATGCGTCATCGCAAGCTCCTCCCTGTCGGACTTGGCTTCGCGTCTGATCACCCTACGCCGGCGGGGCTAACCAGTCCTTGCCGGGCCAGAGCTTTCTGTCGTTAGGGTTGCCATCTGGCCAATTGGCAGGCTTACCCAGGCGTTAGCATCACGTTTGCATGAAGATTGGCGGCATTTTTCGTCCACCCCGTCGAAACCGGGCGCGCCTTCTGCTCTAATGGCGACAATGAATCAGTCGCCCATAGAAACCGCGCTTAATCGCGCCATGATCCGCTGGTCCCTGACCAAATCGTCGCTGGTCGCCGAAAGCGCCGGCAGCGTCATTTTCCGCGTCGAGCAGAATGGCCGCAACTTCGCCGCCCTCAAAATCCTCAAGCCGGCTGCGGCCGAAGAGGAGCGGCGCGGCGCCATGCTGATGAACTGGTATGACGGGGAGGGCGCGGCCACCGTCTTCGATATCCATGGCGATACCATCTTCATGGAATGGCTCGATGGCGGCACGCTGGGCGATGCCGTCCGCGCCGGACATGATGCCGATGCCACCATTGCGCTCTGCACCCTGGTCGCCAATCTGCACCGGCCTCGCGCTGGCATGCCCGAGGACTTGGAGCCGCTGCGCGAGCGCTTCCAGGCCCTGTTCGACACCGATGCCCGCGTCTGGCCCCACACCGCGCGCGACCTCTATGCTCGCGCCAGCGGCATCGCGCTGCGGCTGTTCGACCGGCCCAGCGCGCAGCTGCCACTGCATGGCGATCTGCACCACGACAACATCATGTCGTCCGATCGCGGCTGGCTCGCCATCGACCCCAAGGGCCTGCTCGGCGATCCGCTTTATGAGGTCGCCAATGTCTTCCGCAATCCCATCGGCGCGCCGGCGCTGGTCGCCGATCCGCGCCGCATCAAGGCGCTGGCCGATGAATTCGAGGCCCGTCTCGGCTTTGCCCGCAAGCGCGTGCTCGGCTGGGCTTGCGCCCATGCGGCGCTGAGTGCCTGCTGGGATCTGGCGGCCGGCAAGCCCATCACCATCGATCTGGCGGTGCTGCCGCTGCTGCTCAGCGCCTATGATCAGGCCTAACTCCGGACCGACCATGCTTCACACCACCCGTCGCGGCTTCCTCGTGCTCGGCGCCGCTGCGGCACTTTCCGCCTGCGCCGCCACCATCCCCATGGTGCCCAAGGGGGCCAGCACGCCCGAAACCCTGACCGACGCTGAAATCCTTGTGGCGATCAACGCCGTCCGCGCCGCCAATGGCGCGCCGCCTTGGACTTACAACGGCAATCTCGAGGCAGCCGCCCGCGCCCAGGCGCGGCTGATGGCGCAAAAAAACGAGTTAAGTCATGACCTTGGCGTCACGCTGCGGCAGCGGGTGACGGCGGCGGGCTATACTGGTGCGGTGGGTGAGAACGTCGCCAAGGGTTATACCAATCTGCAGGGCGCGCTGGAGGGCTGGATGAATTCCTCCGGCCATCGCGGCACGTTGCTCAGTCACCGCTTTGTCGAATTCGGCCTCGCCGCCGCGCGTGGCCCCGGCGGCAAGCTGTATTGGGCGATGATCGCCGGCGGCAGTTTTGATGCCTGGCGTGGCTAGGGCCTAACCCTTTAGCTTGTCAGGGTTTTTCGCACTGCTATGTCCCAGCCCTTGACCTTGCGCTGGCGCTCTGTCGGGTCCATTTTCGGTTCAAAGCGCTTGTCGCGGGCCCAGCTGGCGGCGAATTCTTCCATGCCCGGCCAGACGCCGGCTTTCGAGCCGGCCAGCCATGCTGCGCCGAGCGCGGTGGTTTCGAGGATCATCGGGCGGTCGACCGGGGCATCAAGAATGTCGGCAAGAAACTGCATGGTCCAATCCGACGCCACCATGCCGCCATCGACCCGTAACACCGTGTTTCCATTGCCTTTCCAGTCCTTGCGCATGGCCGAAAGCAGGTCGCGCGTCTGGTAGCACACCGCTTCCAATGTCGCCTTGGCGATTTCGGCGGGGCCGGAATTGCGGGTCAGCCCATAAATGGCGCCGCGGGCTTCGGCATCCCACCATGGCGCGCCAAGACCGACAAAGGCCGGCACCATATAGACATTCTGGCTCGGATCGGCGCTTTCCGCGAGCGGACCGGTCTCGCTGGCATGCTTGACCAGTTTGAGCCCGTCACGGATCCACTGCACCGCCGCGCCGGCGATAAAGATAGAGCCTTCAAGGGCATAGCTGGTCTGGCCATCGAGCCGATAGGCGATGGTGGTCAGCAGGCGGTTTTTGCTGCGCACCAGATCGGGGCCGGTATTGAGCAGCACGAAACAGCCCGTTCCATAGGTCGATTTTACCAGCCCCGGCTTGAAGCATGCTTGCCCTATGCTGGCGGAATGCTGGTCGCCCGCCACGCCGAGGATAGGAATTTCAGCGCCAAACAGCTTTGCGTCGGTCACCCCGAAATCATCGGCGCAATCCTTGACCTCGGGGAGCAGCGAAGCCGGTACTTCGAACAGGGCGAGCAGGTCCTTGTCCCACTGATTTTTGCCGATATCGAACAGCAGGGTGCGGCTGGCATTGGTGGCGTCGGTGGCGTGCATCTTGCCGCCGGTTAGCCGCCAGATCAGGAAGCTGTCGACGGTGCCGAAGGCGAGTTCGCCCTTCTCGGCCCGCTTGCGCGCACCCTTCACCTTGTCGAGCAGCCATTTGACCTTGGTACCGGAAAAATACGGATCGAGCAGCAGGCCGGTCTTTTTGGTGATGCGCGGTTCGTGCCCGGCTTTTTTCAGCCGTGCGCAATAGGCGGCGGTGCGCCGGTCCTGCCAGACAATGGCATTGTAGATCGGCTTGCCACTGGCGCGGTCCCAGATCAGCGTGGTCTCGCGCTGGTTGGTAATGCCGATGGCAGCGATGGCCGAGGCGTCCACCTTGGCCGCCTTGAGCGCGGTTTTCACCGACCAGACGACACTCTCCCAGATTTCCTCGGGATCATGTTCGACCCAGCCATCCTGCGGAAAGATCTGGGTGAATTCCTTCTGCCCCACCCCCACGACGGTGCGGTCCGCGCCAAACACGATGGCCCGGCTCGAGGTGGTCCCCTGATCGATCGCCAGAATATAGCCGCTCATATAGTTCTCTCCTCCGACTCCGTCTTCCCCTCTCCCCTTGAGGGAGAGGGACCGGATTTCTGCGTTCAGCAGAAATCCAGGGTGAGGGGTTCCGCGTCATCCCATCGCTTCAATGCGTGTGGATGCAACCCCTCATCCGGCGCTGCGCGCCACCTTCTCCCTCAAGGGGAGAAGGGAAGGGTGTGTGTTGCCAAATACGCTTCCAGCGCGGCGACCTCGTCCCCGTTCACCCGCAGCCCCAGCTTGGTGCGGCGCCACAGGATATCTTGTGCCGTCCGCGCCCATTCATTGGCAATGAGATAATCCACCTCGGCGGCGTAAAGATCGGCGCCGAAATGCTGGCCCAATCCGCCGATGTCGGTGGCGTCGCCCAGCACCAGTTTGGCCTTTGTGCCATAGAGCCGCATCAGCCGGCGCAGCAGGCCGGCGGGCATGTCGGGATAAGCCATGCCGAGGCGGCGAACCTCGGCGTCGAAAGCCAGTGGTTCGAACTGGCCACCGGGCAGGCGGCAGGTCTTGGTCCAGGCCTTGCCCTTCCTGCCGAGCACGCTTTCGATTTTTTCCAGCACGGATTCCGCCAGTCGGCGCGAGGTGGTCAGCTTGCCGCCGAACACATTGATCGCCGCGCCGCTGGCCGCATCACCATCCACTTTGAGCACGTAGTCGCGCGTGGCTTCCTGCGCGGCGCTGGCACCGTCGTCGAATAGTGGCCGTACGCCGGAATAGCTCCAGACGATCTGGTCCTCTGTCACCGGCTTGGCGAAATATTCGCTGGCGGCGCTCAGCAGGTAGGTGGTTTCCGCCGCCGAGATTTTCACGTCCTTCGGGTCGCCGGTGTAATCCTGGTCGGTGGTGCCGATCAGGGTGAAGTCATCCTCATAGGGGATGGCGAAAATGATGCGGCCGTCGCTGTTCTGGAACATGTAGCAGCGATCGTGGTCGTAGAGCTTGCGCACCACGATATGGCTGCCCTTGACCAGCCGCACATTATGCGCGCCGGTCTGGCCCATCGCTCCGGTGATCACCTGATCCACCCACGGCCCGGCGGCATTGACCACCAGCTTGGCCCGCACGCTCTGCTGTCCGGCTTCGCCATCCAGCTCGACCAGCCAGCCGCCCGCATCGCGGCGAACACTGGTCACCTTGGTACGCACATGGATGGCCGCGCCCTTGTCGGCGGCGTCGCGGGCATTGAGCACCACGAAACGCGCGTCATCGACCCAGCAGTCGGAATATTCAAAGCCCAGCCGATAGCCCGGCTTCAGCGGCTTGCCGGTTTCGTGGCGGGTCAAATCCAGTGTCTTGGTCGGCGGCAACAGGCGGCGGCCGCCCATATAGTCATACATCGCCAGCCCGGCGCGCAGCACCATGGCCGGGCGCAGCCCCTTGTGGTGCGGCAGCACGAAGCGCAGCGGCTTGATGATGTGGGGGGCTTCGGCCCACAGCACTTCGCGCTCGGCCAGCGCCTCATGCACCAGGCGGAATTCGTAATGTTCGAGATAGCGCAGCCCGCCATGCACCAGCTTGGTCGCTGCCGAGGAGGTGCCCGAGGCCAGATCATTCATCTCGGCCAGTGCTACCGAATAGCCGCGCCCCACCGCGTCACGCGCCACGCTGGCGCCATTGATGCCGCCGCCAATGACGAAAATGTCGACGCTGTTGCTGCTGGCCATCTCTGTCTCCAATTATTGCTTTCGTTTCTACGCGTTTCAATTTCGTTTGTGAAGGTTTCGAGTTTCGTTATTGCGCGAGGCGGTGCTTGTGAATCTTCCATACAAGATCGGCGTTGACCGGGGCGCAGCCGAGGGGTAGGCAGGACCGCCCTCCGACCCCGGAACCCCGGCCCATGCTCGCCATTGTCTCGATCATCATCCCCATCTTTGCCTTGATGGGGCTCGGCTTCGGCGCCGTGCGCTTCCGCCTGTTTCCGGCCGAGGGCATCAAGAGCCTGATTGCCTTCGTCAATAATTTCGCCACGCCCTGCCTGCTGTTCCACTCGCTGATCACCAGCGATTTCAGCTCCGCCTTCAATATCGGCATTATCGGACCGTTTTATCTCGGGGCGCTGATCTGCTTTGCGCTCGGCATCGTTATCGCCCTCAAGATCTTCCGCAACAGCCCCGGCGAAGCAGTTTCGGTGGCGTTTTCCGGCACCTTCACCAATACCGTGCTGGTCGGCCTGCCGATCATGCAGCGCGCCTATGGGGTTGAAGCGCTCCCGGTGGTGCTGTCGATCATCGGCCTGCATGGCGCCATCCTGCTGACCACCGGCATGCTCACCATCGAATTGATGCGCCGCGACGGCCAGCCGCTGGGCAAGACGCTGCTGGTGGCGCTCAAGCGCATCGGCTCCAATCCGCTGATCTGGGGCATTGCCGCCGGGATGATCGGCTATTTTTCCGGGCTCACGCTGATCGAGCCGGCCGACGCGTTTTTCCGGATGATGAGCCAGGCCGTGGTGCCCGCCGCCCTGTTCGGCATTGGTGGCGCGCTCAATGAGTTCAAGCTGTCCGATAATTGGAAACAGGCGCTGGTCGCCTCGGTGATCAAGCTCATCGTCCACCCCGCCATCGCCTATGTGCTGATGATCTGGGTGCTGCGGGTGCCGATGGACATTGCCCGCTATGGCATCCTGCTGTCGGCCATGCCGGCCGGCATCAACGTCTATATTTTTGCGACCTACTACAACCGCGGGGTGAGCGTGGCGGCCAACACCATCCTGATCGCGACAATTGCCTCGGCGCTGACCATTTCGGGATGGCTGTATATTTTGAGTTTGTGAGGGGGCGGGGGCAAGATTTGTCCCACGCACGGTGTCACCCCGGCCTTGAGCCGGGGCCCATCTCGAGATCTCAGGATGGATCCCGGCTCAAGGCCGGGATGACATCGCGGTTATGCAGGGGCCTGTTCTAGCGTTCCACCAGCGCTGCCAACTGCGCCGCCACAGTGCCCCAGCCATCGTGAAAGCCCAGTGCTTCATGCTGGTCGCGGGCGGTGTCGGATTGATGCTTCACCACGGCGCGATAGGCGGTGCCCTGGGGATCGTCGTCCAGCGTCACCACCGCGGTCATGCTGATGAAGGGGGCGTCAGCCGGGCGCCAGCCTTCGACCATGGCGGTGCTGAATACCAGCCGGCGGCCGGGTTCGAGATCGAGATAGCAGGCTGCCAGATGCGGCGTGAAAACACTGCCGTCCTCGGACATTTCCGTGGTCAGCGCGCCGCCCGGCCGCAAATCCATGCTGACCACCCGGCAGAGTGTCGGCGCCGGTATCCACCATTTCTCGAATTGCGCCGGCGTGGTCCAGGCTTCCCACACACTGGCGCGCGGCGCCTTGATGATGCGGCTGATTTCGAGGTCGCGTTTCGGATCGAAATTCATGGCTTGGCTTCCTTCTGTTGGGTGACGAACTGGTCCAGCCGGTCGGTGCGATCCGTCCAGATCGCCCGCTGTTGCTCAAGCCAGCCATCGATGGCGGCCAGCCTTGTGCGGTCGATTTCGCAGGTCCGTACCCGGCCGGTCTTGCTGGTGCGGATCAGCCCGGTCTGTTCGAGCAATTGGATGTGTTTCATGAACGAGGGCAGGGCCATGGCAAAGGGCGAAGCCAGTTCGCCCACGCTGGCTGGCCCGCGCCCCAGCCGCCCGATCACCGCCCGCCGCGTCGGATCGGCCAAGGCCTGGAAAATGCCGTCGAGCTGGTTTTGATACTGATCCATATGGCTAAGTATAAAATACTGAACACTTAGCGCAAGGGCTAAGTTTTGACATGCGCCCTTGTCAGCGACGGCCCCGGCCCTATGGTGCTGCCATACCAGATTCAACGAGTCCGCCCATGACCATCGAAATTCTCCAGACTGGCAAGCTGCTGTCCAGTTGCGAAGCGGCGCTGGCCGAGCGCTACACTGTCCACAAGCTGCATGAGCAGGCCGATCCCAAAGCCTGGCTGGCTGCCAATGGCGCGCGCATCCGCGCTCATGCCGGCTCCGGCGTGCAGGCCGACTTGATGGACGCGCTGCCCAATCTTGAAATCATCTCCAGCTTCGGCGTCGGCTATGACAATATCGACACCAAGACCGCCAAGGCCCGCAATATCCGGGTCACCAATACGCCCAACGTGCTCAATGATGCGGTGGCCGAACTCACCATCGGGCTGATGATCGGGCTGGCGCGGCGCATTCCGCAGGCCGATCAATATGTGCGGCAGGGTAAATGGCCGGCCGGCAATATGGGCCTGTTCTCTGAACTGACCGGCAAGACTGTGGGCATTCTCGGTCTCGGCCGCATCGGCAAGGAAATCGCCACCCGCGCCCAGGCGATGAAAATGCGCGTCGTCTATCATGGCCGCAAGCGCCAGCCCGCCGAGCCGCATGTGTTCTATGACAGCCTGCTCGACATGGCGCGGGACTGCGACTGGCTGGTGCTGATTGCGCCGGGTGGCAAGGGCACCGAGCGGATTGTGAGCCGCGAGGTGCTGGAAGCGCTTGGCCCCAAGGGCATGTTGGTCAACGTCGCCCGCGGTACGCTGATCGATGAGCCGGCCATGCTGGAGCTATTGCAGAATGGCGGCCTCGGCGGCGCGGCGCTCGACGTGTTCGAAGACGAACCCCAGGTGCCCGAGGCGTTTTTCGCCCTCGACAATGTGGTGCTCTCGCCGCATCAGGGCAGCGCCACGGTGCAGACCCGCGACGCCATGGGAGCACTGCTGGTGGCCAATCTGGATGCGCATTTTGCGGGGGAGCCGCTGATCAGCGCGGTGGTGTAGGCCGCTACTCCAAATTCTCCTGCACCATCGTCCCGGCGGCGTGCACGCAAAACATCACCAGCCGGTCCGGCCCCAGATTGGTGAATTTATGCGGCACGCCGGCGGGGACCACGGCGATATCGTTGGGGCCGACCTCGAAGGTCTCGTCGCCGGCGACGATGCGCGCCCGCCCCGATTTGACGATCCAGGTTTCGGGATAGGGGTGGATATGCAGCTTCGGGCCCTGGCCGGGGTCATTGTCGACCGAGAAGAACGAGATCCCGGTGCCATAGGCATCGCCCTCGAACCGGATCGTCCGGCTCGGGCTTGGCGCTCGCTCCGCCGCCCGCAAGATATGCACCATACTGGCCTCCTCTGCTCATTGCCGACACGACGAATAGGGAGCCGCGTGTTCGACAGGCGCATCCCCCTCTTGCGCAACGCACGATTCCCTTCGGCGCCGCGACAAGCTAGCCTTCGCCCAACAACAGACTGGAGTCGGATATGACCGAGTGGTGGCGCGGCGGGGTAATCTATCAGGTTTATCCCCGCTCGTTTCAGGACAGCAATGGCGATGGTGTCGGCGATCTGCCCGGCATTATCGCGCGGCTCGATCACATCGCCGGCCTCGGCGTCGACTGCATCTGGCTCTCGCCGATCACCCAGTCGCCGCAGGCCGATATGGGCTATGACGTGTCCGATTATCGCGAGGTCGACCGGCTGTTCGGCTCGCTGCATGATTTCGACAGCCTGGTGGCGCAGGCCCATGCCCGCGGCCTCAAGGTGATCATGGATCAGGTGGTCAGCCACACCTCGGACCTGCATCCCTGGTTCCAGGAATCTCGGCTCAACCGCACCAATGCCAAGGCCGACTGGTATGTCTGGGCCGATCCGCTGCCCGATGGCTCGCCGCCGAATAACTGGCCGGCCGTGTTCGGTGGCCGCGCCTGGGAGTGGAACCCGACGCGGGGGCAATATTATCTGCATAATTTCCTCGCCAGCCAGCCCGACCTGAATTTCCACAATGTGGATGTGCAGCAGGCAGTGCTCGACATCATGCGCTTCTGGCTGGAGCGCGGTATCGACGGCTTCCGCCTCGACACCGTCAATTACTATTTCCACGACACCAAGCTGCGCTCCAATCCCGCCAACAAGCGCGACGAGCATCTGCCCTATGCGGTCAATCCCTATGACATGCAGGAGCATAAATACTCCAAGAGCCAGCCGGAAAACGTCGACTTCCTCAAGCGCGTCCGGCTGCTGCTGAATGAATTCCCCGGCGCCACCTCGGTCGGCGAAGTCGGCGACAGCCACCAGTCGGTGCAACTGATGGCGCAATATACCGCCGGCGGCGACACGCTGCATATGTGCTACGGCTTTGATTTCCTCGGGCCGCAATTCACCGCCGCCCATTTCCGCAGCCGCATCGAGCAGTTCTTCAAGGCTGGTCCCGATGGCTGGCCGTGCTGGAGCTTTTCCAACCACGACGTGCCGCGCCACATGACCCGCTGGGCCGAGCATAGCCAGTCGCCGGTCGATCTGGCGCGGCAGACGGCGGCGCTGGTGCTGTCGCTCAAGGGTTCGGTGTGTCTCTATCAGGGCGAGGAACTCGGCCTGCCGGAAACCGATCTTCTGTTCGAGGAGCTGACCGATCCGCGCGGCATCCGCTTCTGGCCCGAGGACAAGGGCCGCGACGGTTGTCGCACGCCGATGCCGTGGGACGAGGGCGATGCCCCCAATGGCTTCACCACCGGCACGCCGTGGCTGCCGGTCAAATATGCCCAGTCGGCGCTCAATGTCGCCAGCCAGAATGCGGACCCGGATTCAACGCTGGCGTTTTACCGAAACATCCTGGCGTGGCGGAAACAGCATCCGGCGCTGCTGACCGGCGATATCGCCTTCCGCAAGACCGCCGAGCCGGTGCTGGCCTTTACCCGCACGCTGGACGGGGCAACGCTGCTCTGTGTGTTCAATCTATCGGCTGAGCCGCATACGCTGTCGATTGCCGAGGGCGGCGCGCTGGAGGCGGTCTCGCACAATGCTGCGCTGGACGGCACGACGCTGGAACTGGGCGCCAATGGCTACGGCTTTATTGCGATAGCCTAAGGGAAATGGTGCACCCCGGCCTTGAGCCGGGGGCTATCTCGAAATCTCAGGATGGGTCCCGGCTCAAGGCGCGGATGACATCGAGATTAGGGGAGCGGGTCGCCCCCTTATTCCACGCGCTGGTAATTCAGCGGTTCGAAAAACTGCATCTGCTGGCTGCCATCGGGCCCGCGCACCCAGGCGCGGATGCAGCCGCCCCAGATTTCAGAGGCGGTGGCGTCGATGCCGCGACTTTGCAGCGTGCGGAGATTGTAGGCGTTGATGTCGGCCTCGCTGTGCAGGTCTTTGCTTAGCGCAAAGCTGCCCGAACAGATCGGCGCGGCTAGGGCGGGCGCGGTCAGCAGGGCGCCCAGGATAAGGGGCAGGGCAATGGTTTTGATCATGGCGTGTTCTCCGATTACGACGCATTCTGGCGGGCAAATGTGGCGGCCTCGCGCCGCCGGATCAGCACCACCACGGTGGGAATGGCAAAGCTGAGCAGCAGTAGTCTGATGACATGGTGCGAGGCAATAAAGGCGGTGTCATAGCCCAGCGCGATGCCCAGCGCACCCATGCCTTCCAGCGCGCCCGGCGACAGCCCCAGCCAGATCTGGCCGAACGGCATGTCGACCAACAGGCTCACCCCATAGGCAATCACGGTGACGATGCCTACCGTCATGATGGTGGCGATCAGGCCGCCTTTGGCCGCCGCCGCGAATTCGGGCCAGGTAATGCCGGAAAACCGCGAGCCGATCAGTGCGCCGGTCAGGATGAAGGTCACCGTCACCAGCGGCAGCGGCATGGCCTCGATATAGAGTCCGCCGAGCTTGGCCCCGGTGGCCGCGGCCATGGAGCCGAGCACGAAACCGGCCGGCACCTTGAGCCGAATGAACACCACTCCGACAGCAATGCAGCCCGCCGCCAGTGCCAGCAATTGTCCGATATCGAGAAAATCCGTCGCCACAACCTGGGGCAAATGATCGATCGGCAGAAACATCGCGCCGAGCGGCACCACAATGGTCAGCATCAGGATGCGGATGACCTGGATGATGACGATCTGCCGCGAATCGCCCACTCCGGCCGCCGCGATCCCCAGAATGAAGGACAAATGCCCGGGAAACGAGCTGAGATAGGCGGTGCCCGCATCGAGCTTGAACACCCGCACCAGCATCCAGCCGGTCAGCCAGATGATCAGCACCAGCTCCAGCACTAGCCCGGCCAGACTGATCGGCCAACTGGCAATCAGCGTCAGGCTGTCCGGCGCCACGCTGGCCCCCATCGACATGCCGATCAGCACGAAGGTCACGTCCCGCAGCCAATCGGGCAGGTTGATGTTAACCCCAGCCATCGCCGCCGCCGTGACCGCCAGCGCCCCACCCATCAACCAGCCCGCCGGCAGTCCCAGCAGCGTGGCGATCCAGCCGCCAAAGCTGGAAATCAGCAAGATGAGCAGGACCGGGGTGATTTTTGTCAGCTTGGGCAAAATGGGCTTCTGAACACTGGAATGGGGCAAGCCGCCGCCACGGCTACGATGTCACCCGCCCCCTTTGGGGCGGGAAGCGAGTTCGGACTTAGCTCGTCGCTAAGTCCATTTGTCGATCCAGATGGGGGAAATTACCCCACCGGCAACGCCCGTTCGGCCAGCCGCACCCAATAGCTGGTGCCGGCTGGGATCGCCGCGTCGTTGAAATCATAGCCGTCGGTGTGCAATTCGGCGCTGTCGCCATTGCCGAGGAAAATATAGGCGCCGGGGCGCTCGTTGAGCATGAAGGAAAAATCCTCGCCGCCCATCGATGGTGGAGCGTCGGCGTCAACGCGGTCGACGCCAGCCACCTCGCGCGCCACCTCGGCGGCAAACTCGGTCTGCGCCGGGGCGTTCACCGTCACCGGATAGCCGCGCGCATAGCGGATGCTGGCTTCGGCACCAAAACTCTTGGCCAGCTGCGGCACGAACTGGTTCAGCCGCTCCTCGATCAGATCCTGCACGCTGCCATCCAGCGTGCGCACCGTGCCGGTGATTTTCGCGGTGCGGGAAATCACATTATCGGCCTCGCCGGCCTCGACCATGGTCACCGACAGCACGGCATTGGCCATCGGGTCGACATTGCGCGACACGATCGACTGCAGCCCGACAATCATATTGGCCGCGACGATGATTGGATCGATGGTGGTCTGCGGCCGCGCCGCATGGCCGCCCTGACCGGTAATGTCGATATAGAAGCGGTCGGTCGCCGCCATGATGCCGCCGACGCGAATGCCGAAATGGCCCAGAGGCATGCCCGGCCAATTATGCATGCCGTAAAATTCATCAATGCCGAAGCGCTCGACCAGCCCGTCATCCAGCATCGCCTTGCCACCGGCGCCGCCTTCTTCGGCCGGCTGGAACACCAAAGCGATCCGCCCGTCGAAATTGCGCGTTTCGGCCAGATATTTCGCCGCGCCCAGCAGCATGGCGGTGTGGCCGTCATGGCCGCAGGCATGCATCTTGCCCGACGCCGTCGAGGCATAGTCCTTGCCGGTTTTTTCGGTTATCGGCAGCGCGTCCATATCGGCCCGCAGCGCGATGGTGCGACCGCTTTTGTTGCTGCGTCCATGGATGATGCCGACCACCCCGGTACGGCCGATTCCCGTCTCCACAACGTCGCAGCCAAATTCCTTGAGCTTGCTTTCGACCACGCCGGCAGTCCGCACCACGTCATAGAGAATTTCCGGATGGGCATGGAAATCCTGGCGCCAGGCGGTGATTTCGTCATGAAATTCGGCGATGCGGTTGAGTACAGGCATGAGGGGTCCGAAGCGGTCTAATTCTGGGTCAGTGTCGCTGCCCCAATCGAAGGCGTCAATATTAGCATGGTTTTCCTTTCGCCGGCCCATCAGTCTGTCGAGATTGCGCCGGTCGGTCCATTTCAGGATGGGTCCCGGCTCAAGGCCGGGATGACATCGTGCTTGTTGGAGCCGTCGCGACGGATCGGCAGCAATTTCCAACAACGCCCTCGTCCATGGGTCAAAATTCCCCCGGCGCGGCTTGCCGGTCCTGGCCAAGTTTGACATGAACCCAGCAGATTGGAGCCCATCATGAAAATCCTGGTCGCCATCAAGCGCGTCGTCGATCACGCCGTCCGGATTCGGGTGCGGGCCGATGGCAGCGGCGTTGAAACCGCCGGCGTGCGCTTGTCGATGAACCCGTTCTGCAAGCATGCCGTGGAAGCGGCTGTGCAACTGGCCGAGGCCGGGCAGGGCGATGAAATTGTCGTCGTCTCCATCGGCCCGAAAGCCGCCACCGACGTCATTCTGAGCGCGCTGGCCATGGGCGCCCATTGCGGCATCCTGATCGAAACCGACGCCGCGCTGGAAACCCTCGCCATCGCCAAGCTGCTGGCCAAAGTGGTGGAAGAGGAAGCGCCCGAGCTGGTGTTGCTGGGCAAGCAGGCCGTCGACGATGACAGTAATCATGTCGGCCAGATGCTGGCCGCGCTGACCAATCGCCCGCAGGCGACCTTCGCCTCCGAGATCAAAATTGTCGGGGCGGGATTGGAAGTCACCCGCGAGGTCGATTCCGGGCGACAGACGCTGGCGCTGCCGCTGCCCGCCATCGTCACTGCCGACCTGCGGCTCAATTCGCCGCGCAATGCGGCGCTGCCGATGGTGATGAAGGCGCGCTCCAAGCCGCTTGCTGTTCGTCCTGCCGCCGAATTTGGCGTCGATCTGGCGCCGCGGCTGACGGTGGAGAAAATATCCCCGCCGCCCGAGCGGGTGCCCGGAAAGACGGTGAGTTCGGTGTCCGAGCTAGCCACGAGCATTGCCACCACGGTGTCGCAGTTGGAGGCGTTGTGATGAGCGTGCTGGTTCTTGCCGATCATGATCGCGGCGTGTTGTCGCCGTCCACGGCCCGCATTGTGGCGGCGGCTGGTGCATTGGGCCCGGTCACGGTGCTCGTCATGGCGAATGAGGTGGGCGGTGCAGCTGAAGCTGCGGCTGGCCTTGCCGGGGTGGTGAGGGTGTTGACGGCCAAGGGCGAGCTGGTGGCGGATGGCGTCAGCAGCGTGCTGGCGTCACTGGCGCCGGGCTATGACTACGTTGTCGCCAGCGCCGGTTCGGTGGGCAAGGATGTCATACCGCGCCTGGCGGCGCAGCTCGATCTGATGCCGGTGACGGATGTGGTGGCGATTCTCGGTCCCAATCGGTTCGAGCGGCCGATCTATGCCGGCAACGCCATCCAGACCCTGACCGATAACCAGCCCAAGCATTTGCTGACTTTGCGCGCCTCGGCCTTCCGCCCGGCGGCAACAGGCAATGCAGCGCCGATCGAAGCCATTGATAGTCCGGTGGCTTCCGCCGTGCGGCTGCTCGCCGAGCATCGCACCGAAAGCGATACGCCCGATCTGGCGACGGCGCAGGTGGTGGTTGGCGGTGGCGTGGCGCTGGGGTCGGCCGAGAATTTCCAACTGATTGAAACGCTGGCCAAAAAACTCGGCGCGGCGATTGGCGCCACCCGCGCGGCGGTTGATGCCGGCTACGCCCCCAATGACTGGCAAATCGGCCAGACCGGCCAGATCATCGCCCCCGATCTCTATATCGCCATCGGCATTTCCGGGGCGCTGCAGCATCTGGCCGGCATTCAGGGCGCCAAGACCATCATCGCCATCAACAATGATGCCGAAGCGCCGCTGGTCAAGTTGGCCGATGTGGCGCTGATCGGCGATCTGTTTGAGATCATTCCGCAATTGCTGGCGGAGCTGGATCGGTTGGGCGTGTCACGCTGAACCAGCGATTTTGAGGGCGCCGCTGGCGTTCCCCGCATTGCAAAAATTACGCCGCCGCCTATAAAGACCCTGCCTTTTTCCAGGAACAAACCTGACATGTTCGAGACCCTCTCCAAGGCCCCCGGCGACAAGATTTTGGCGCTCATGGGCGAATACGCGGCAGACCCGCGTCCCACCAAGATCGACCTCGGGGTCGGCGTCTATAAGGACGAAGCGGGCACCACCCCGATCATGAGTTCGGTGAAAAAGGCCGAGCAGAAAATCCTGTCGGAAGGCAAGACCAAGACCTATCTCGGCATTGCCGGGAACAAGGGCTATGGCGCCGCCGTGCTCGATCTGGCGCTGGCCGATAGTGTCGACCGAAGCCGGGTTCGTATTGCGCAGGCGCCGGGCGGCACGGGTTCGCTCTGGGTGCTGATGCAGTTGGTCAACCGCGCCCGCCCCGGCACCACGGTCTGGGTCTCCGATCCTACCTGGCCGAACCACAATCCGATTGCCCAGAATTCGGGGCTTGAGGTCAAGACCTATCCCTATTTCGACACCGAGACGCGCGGCGTCAAATTTGCCGAAATGCTGGCGGCGCTGGATAAGCTGGGCAAGGACGATGTGGTGCTGCTGCATGGCTGCTGCCACAATCCGACCGGTGCCAACCTCACCAATGCGCAGTGGGATCAGGTTGCCGCCAGCCTCGCTCGTACCGGCGCGCTGCCCTTTATCGACCTGGCCTATCTCGGCTTCGGCGATGGGTTGCTTGAAGATGCCTATGGCACCCGCAAGGTGATTGCCTCGGTTCCTGAGGCGCTGATCGCTTTTTCGGGGTCGAAGAATTTCGGCCTCTACCGCGAACGCGTCGGCGCGGCCATCCTGATCGCCCGCGATGCGGCGCAGGCGGACATCGCTCAGTCGCAGCTGCTCAACATCATCCGTGGCGCCTATAGCCAGCCGCCCGATCATGGTGCCGAAATCATCCGCACCATCCTCGAAGACCCCGACTTGCGGGCCGAGTGGGAGACTGAGCTGAACGCCATGCGGGGCCGCATGATCCGCCTGCGCGAGAAGCTCAGCGAGGCCATTCGCCAGCGCTCCAACTCCAAGGATTTCGATTTTATCGCCGATCATCGCGGCATGTTTTCGCTGCTCGGGCTGGAAAATTCAGTCGTGGAACACCTTAAAGCCGCCAACGGCGTCTATATGATTGGTGACAGTCGCATCAATGTTGCCGGCATCCCCGAAGATCGGGTTGGTGACCTGGCCGACGCCATGCTGGCTGCCATCAAATAACGCTGTTGTCCGCCCTTGTAGCAGGGCTTTGCCGTGCTACATCTGACTTAAAGCCATATAGGAGAGAACCATGAAGTTCTTCGTCGATACTGCGGAAATCAAGGACATCAAGGAGCTCTACGAGACCGGCCTCCTTGACGGTGTTACCACCAACCCGTCGCTGATCGCCAAGTCCGGCCGCGACTTCAAGGAAGTCGTCAAGGAGATCTGCGGCATTGTTCCCGGCCCGGTTTCGGCTGAGGTTGCGGCGCTCGACTATGACGGCATGATCGCCGAAGGCACCGTGCTCGCCGCGCTGGCCGAGAACGTCGTCGTCAAGGTGCCGCTGACCCTGGCCGGCCTCAAGGCCACCAAGACCTTCAAGGAACGCGGCATCAAGACCAACGTCACGCTGTGCTTCTCGGCCAATCAGGCGCTGCTCGCCGCCAAATGCGGCGCGACCTATATCTCGCCGTTCCTGGGGCGTCTGGATGACATCAATCTCGATGGCGTCGAACTGATCGAGAATATCCGGATCATCTACGACAACTACGCTTTCGATACCGAAATCCTGGCTGCCTCGATCCGTTCGCCCAACCACGTGACCCAGGTCGCGCTGGCCGGCGCCGATGTTGCCACCATTCCGCCGGCGGTGATCCGCAAGCTTGCCGATCACCCGCTGACCAATGCCGGCATCGAAGGCTTCCTCAAGGATTGGAAGGCCACCGGCCAGTCGATCCTCTAAGGGTTGAACTACTCTCTGCCTTCTCCCCCGCAGGGGAGAAGGTGCCCCATAGGGGCGGATGAGGGGTCCGTGATCCCTTCTTGGTTGCCGCATGTGTCGGCACCGCTCACTCGTTTTGGCCTGGGAAGCGCGCCCAGCGCAATGAGGTCCCATGGCCGATACTGAACTCGCCGCCGCCATCAAGTCTGCCCTCGCTGCCGTGGAAATTCCGGGCGGTGGTGATCTGGCTGGCTATGGTGGCCTCTCCGACATCATCGTGACGCCTTCGGCGGTGGCTTTTGCCATCGCGGTGGCGCCGGGCATGGAGGCCGCCTTCGGCCCGGCCCGCGAGCAGGCGCAACTGGTGGCGCAACAGGTTGCCGGCACCCGCAAGATCATGGTGTCGCTGACCGGCGGCAAGGCGCCGCCCAAGGCCGGTCCGACCTTCTCCCATGGCAAGCCGGTGGCTGCCGGCAAAACCGCTGTGCCCGGCATCAAGCACATCATCGCCGTGGGTTCGGGCAAGGGCGGGGTCGGCAAGTCCACCACTGCCGTCAACATCGCGCTGGCGCTGCAGGCCGAGGGCTTGCGGGTCGGCATGCTCGACGCCGATCTCTATGGCCCCTCGCTGCCGCGCCTGCTCGGGATCGACGGCCAGCCCACGGTGCGGGAGGACGGGATTTTTGCGCCGCATGAGGCCTTCGGGCTCAAGGTCATGTCGATCGGCTCGATGCTGACCAAGGATCAGGCGGTGGTGTGGCGCGGCCCGATGGCCACCTCGGCGCTACGCCAGCTGCTGCGCGAAACCGATTGGGGCGGGCTCGATATTCTGGTCATCGACCTGCCGCCCGGAACCGGCGACATTCATATTTCGCTGTTCCAGCAGGCGGTGGTCGATGGCGTGGTCATCGTCTCGACGCCGCAGGACCTGGCGCTGATCGACGCCAAGAAGGCCATCGACATGCTGCACCGGCTCAATGTGCCGCTGCTCGGACTGGTCGAAAATATGAGCTATTTCATCGCCCCTGATACCGGCGCCCGCTACGATATTTTCGGTAGCGGCGGGGCGGAACAGGCGGCGGCTGATCTCAAGATGGATTTCCTCGGCGCGGTGCCGCTGGTGATGTCGATCCGCGAAGGCTCCGATGCCGGCCAGCCGCCGGTTGCTGCTGCGCCCGATGGCGCGGAAGCGGCCGCATTCCGGGCTATTGCGCAAGCCATCCTCGTGGCGCGGCCCGGCCTGCGGAGCTGATGGTTTTTTTATGCAATCGATTGCATAAGCCTTCTGCCTGCGCTAATTGGCTAGCTCCATTACGGCGAACGCCGGCCAGAGGAGTGTGCATGTTTTCCATTGAGCGCAAGGATTTCGGCCCGCAATTTACCTTTGGCGTCGCCACCGCCGCCTATCAGATCGAGGGTGGGCAGCGTGACGGGCGCGGGCCTTCGATCTGGGACAGTTTCTCGGCCACCCCGGGCAATGTCCACAATGGCGACACCGGCCGCGACGCCTGCAATCATTATGAGCTGTGGCCGGCTGATCTCGATCTGATCCGCGATGGCGGCTTTGATGGCTACCGCTTTTCCTTCGCCTGGCCGCGGCTAATGCCCGAGGGCACCGGCGCCATCAACCAGGCCGGGTTCGACTATTATGACCGGCTGATCGATGGCATGCTGGCCCGCGATATCAAGCCCTTCGCCACGCTGTATCATTGGGACCTGCCCTCGGCGCTGCAGGACAAGGGCGGCTGGATGAACCGCGATATCGCCGGCTGGTTCGGCGATTATGCGGCGCTGGTGGCGGAGAAATTCGGCGACCGGCTTCACGCGACGGCAACCATCAACGAGCCGTGGTGCGTCGCTTTCCTCAGCCATTTCCTTGGCATTCATGCCCCCGGCTATCGCGATCTGCGCGCGACGGCGCGCGCCATGCACCACGTGCTCTATGCCCATGGCACCGCCATCGATGCGCTGCGGGCCAATGGCGCGAAAAATCTGGGCATCGTGCTCAACCTCGAAAAATCCGAGGCGGCGTCCGACAGTCCGGCAGACCTCGCCGCGCTGGATCTGGGCGATGCGCTGTTCAACCGCTGGTATCTCGGCGGCGTACTCAAGGGGCAATATCCCGAGGTGGTGACCAACTGGCTGGGTGAGCACCTGCCGGCAAACTATCAGGCAGACATGGAAGTGGTGTCGCGCCCGCTCGATTGGCTGGGCATCAATTATTACACGCGCGGCATCTACAAGGCGGGCGAGCCCGGAGGCATGGTGGTCCAGCAGGTCAAAGGTCCGCTCGAACAGACCGAAATGGGCTGGGAAATCTACCCACAGGGGCTGAGCGACCTGCTGGTCCGCGTCTCCAATGAATATACCAAGATCCCGCTTTACGTCACCGAGAACGGCATGGCCGAAGTGGAGGGCAATGACGATCCGCGCCGGGTGCGATATTACGAGGACCACCTCAAGGCGGTGCTGACTGCGCGCGAGCAGGGCGCCGATGTGCGCGGCTATTTCGCCTGGTCGCTGCTCGACAATTACGAATGGGCCGAGGGCTACAACAAGCGCTTCGGCATTGTGCATGTCGACTACGAAACCCAGCAGCGCACGCCGAAATCCAGCTACCGGGCATTTCAGGGGTTGCTGCACAATACGCGTTGAGCCCGTTGCTTTTGCGCCAGTGGGAGGGCAGATCATAACAATCTGCCCTCCCACTGATCGGACTACCCGTGGACGAACTCGCCGAACTGCCAGAAAGCCTGCTCCGCCTCGACAGCATGCTCATCGAACTTGGCGATGAAAGCATGACCTTGAGCCAGCTCGATGGCTTCCTCTGCGGCGTCGCCACTTCGCCCGAACCCATCGCGCCCGAAGAATGGCTGCCTCTGGTTTGGGGCGACCAGGACTTCGATGTGCCGGGCGTCGATCAGGCCGAACTCATCGCGCTGGTTACCGCGCGCCATGACGAAATCACTGCGGAACTGGCCGAAGCGCGCTACGAGCCGCTTTACGAAGTCGATGACGACGACGAAACCGACATCCTCTGGGAAATCTGGGTTGTGGGCTTTGAAACGGCGATGAGCCTGCGCCTCGGCGGCTGGCAAAAGCTGCTCAAGAGCCGCCAGGAATCGCAGGCCCAGGAAGCGGCTTTTGCCATCATGACGCTGCTGGGCGCCACCGACCCCGATCTGGACGAAGCCGAACAGAACGATCCCGAATATATTGCCTTCGTCAACGACGCGCCGCAGATCATTCCCGAAATCGTCGCCACGCTTTATCGTGCTCATCGCCTGACGGCGGCGCAAACCCCGATCCGCAGCGACGCTTTCGGTCGCAACGATCCATGCCCCTGCGGTTCTGGTCTGAAATACAAGCGCTGCCACGGCGCTGCCTGACGCCTGCTTCACCTTCCTCGGAGATCGACATGTCTGCCAACACCATGATGACCGAGCCCAAGACGATCGAGGAACCCGAGGTCGACAGGGACTGGTGGCGCGGCGCGGTGATCTACCAGATCTACCCGCGCTCGTTTCAGGATCAGAATGGCGATGGCGTCGGCGATCTGGTCGGCATCACCAGCCGGCTCGATTACGTGGCCGATCTCGGTGTCGACGCCATCTGGCTGTCGCCGGTGTTCACCTCGCCGATGAAGGATTTCGGCTACGACGTCTCGGACTACCGCGGCATCGACCCCAGTTTCGGTACGCTGGAGGATTTCGACCGGCTGGTGCAGAAGGCCCATTCGCTCGGCCTCAAGGTGATCATCGATCAGGTGATTTCGCACTCGTCGGACAAGCATGCCTGGTTTGCCGAAAGCCGGCAGTCGCGAACCAATCCGCGCGCCGACTGGTATGTCTGGGCCGACCCCAAGCCCGATGGCACTCCGCCCAATAATTGGCTCTCGATTTTCGGCGGCTCGGCCTGGCAGTGGGATAGCCGGCGCATGCAGTATTATCTGCATAATTTTCTGGTCTCGCAGCCGGATCTGAACTTCCACAATGTCGATGTGCAGGATGCGCTGCTGGGCGATATGCGCTTCTGGCTGGAGCGCGGCGTCGATGGCTTCCGCCTCGATACCGTCAATTTCTATTTCTGCTCGCTGGGGCTGGAATCCAATCCGGTGGTCAAGCCGGAGGACTTCAACGCCTCGACCGCGCCGGCGGTGAACCCCTATAATTTCCAGGAACATCTCTTCGACAAGTCGCGGCCGGAGAACCTCGTTTTCCTGACGCGCCTGCGGGCGCTGATCGACGAATATCCGGGCAAGACCACGGTCGGCGAAATCGGTGACAGCCAGCACCAGCTTGAGATCATGGCCCAATACACCTCGGGCGATAACCATCTGCACATGGCCTATACCTTCGACTATCTCGGCGGGGCCTTTTCCGCCGAGCATTTCAAGGCCTCGATTGCCGCCACCGAAGCCGCCGCGCCCGATGGCTGGATTTGCCTCGCCTTTTCCAATCACGACGTGGTGCGCCATATCAGCCGCTGGGCGGTGCATGGGCAGGAGGCCGCCTTCACCCGGCTCACCGCGACTCTGCTGCTGGCGATGCGCGGTTCGGTCTGCCTGTTCCAGGGCGAGGAACTGGGCCTCAAGGAGGCCGAGCTGGCCTTTGAGGATCTGGTGGACCCCTATGGCATCGAGTTCTGGCCGCAGTTCAAGGGGCGCGACGGTTGCCGCACCCCGATGGTGTGGCAGGCGCATGCCGCCAATGGCGCCTTCTCCACCGCCAACCGCACCTGGCTGCCGGTGCCGGCTGAACATCTGCTGCATGCTGTCGATACGCAGGACGGCATTGATGGCTCGGTGCTGGAGTTTTACCGCGCGCTGCTGAAATTCCGCCGGTCTCATCCGGCGCTGGCCAAGGGCAGTATTCGGCTGTTGGATGCGCCGGGCAATGTGCTCGCCTTTATCCGTGAAACGACCGAGGAGCGGTTGTTGTGTGTCTTCAACATGGGCGAAAGCGCTGCCGAATTTGCGCTGCCTGAGGGGCTGACGCCGCATGATGCGGGGTGCCCCGGCGTCATCGCCGCGCCGCTGGATGGGGAACTCGATCTGGAGCCATTCGGCAGCTATATCGGGCTGCTCTGAGGGGTAAAATTCCGCCGAAGGCAGGGAACCAAAACCGGGGGTGGTGACTTCCGGTTTGGCTGCTTTGGAGGAACCGCATGAAATCCTTGTTCGTCACCCTGGCCATGGCCGGGGCGCTCGCCGTCGCTGCGCCGGTCACCGCGCAGGACTTTCCCAACAAGCCGATCAATATGGTGGTCCCGTTCGCCGCCGGTGGCTCGACCGATCTGGTCGGCCGCATCGTTGCCGAAGCGATGAGCACCCAGCTCGGCCAGACCGTGCTGGTGGTCAATCAGGCCGGCGCCGGCGGCGTTCTTGGCGCCACGGCGGTGGCCGATGCCGCACCCGATGGCTACACCATCCTGATGGGCACCATCGCTACCCACGCGCTGAGCGCCTCGCTCTACGCCACGCCGCCGTTCGATCCGTCCGCCGACTTCGCCCCGATCTCGCTATTGGTCACGGTGCCCAATGTGCTGCTGGTCAATCCGGAGTTTCCGGCACAGACCGTCGAAGAGCTGATCGCCCTGCTCAAGGCCGAGCCGGAAACCCATCTTTACGCCTCGTCGGGCAATGGCACGCCGCTGCATCTGTCGGGCGAATTGTTCAAGTCGATGACTGGCACCGACATGGTTCACGTGCCCTATCAGGGCTCCGGTCCGGCGCTGGTCGATGCCATTTCGGGGGCGGTGCCGATCATCTTCGACAATCTGCCCTCGGCCACCGAGCATATGAAGGCCGGCACGCTGCGGGCTTTGGCGGTGACGACGCTGGAACGCGCCGCCAGCTTCCCCGATGTGCCGACCATGGATGAGGCCGGCGTTCCCGGTTATGAAACCAACACCTGGAACGCGTTATTCGCTCCTGCCGGCACGCCGCCCGAGGTGGTCGCCAAGCTCAATGCGGCGGCCGTCGCGGCGGTCAATGATCCGGCGGTCAAGGAACGCCTGGCCGGCGTCGGCGCCATCGTCGTCGGCTCCACGCCGGAGGAACTGGCGGCGCATGTGGCGTCGGAAGTGGCGCGCTGGGCCCCGGTAATCGAGGCGGCCGGAGTGACGGTGCAGTAGCACCGAGTTTATCTTCCCGCGGGCCCAGTCCGCGGGAAGTCCTAGCCGATCTCGGGCAGGCGCGCGGCCACCAGATCCTGGGTCAGGCGATGCTGCGGGGCTTCGAAAATCTGCACGGGCTTGCCTTCTTCGACAATCCGGCCAGCGTCCATCACCAGCACCCGGTCGGCGATGGCGGCGACCATGTCGAGGTCGTGGCTGATGATCAGATAGGTCAGGCCGAAATCGGCCTGTAGGCGCGCCAATAGCGCCAGCACTTCGCCGCGCACCGACACGTCGAGCGCCGAGACTGGTTCATCCAGTACCAGCAGCTTGGGCTTGGTCACCAGCGCCCTGGCAATCGCCAGCCGCTGCCGCTGCCCGCCGGAAAACTCGTGCGGATAGCGCGCCAGCATGGCCTCATCGAGCCCCACGGCTTCGACGGCCTCCACCAGCCGCGCCCGGACGGTTTCGGGGCTCAGTCCGGGCTCCAGCCGCAGCGGTTCGCCCACCGAGGCGGCGACGGTCAGGCGGGGGTTGAAGCTGCCGAACGGGTCCTGAAACACCAGTGAAATGTCGCGGCGCAGCGGTTTGGGCAGGTCCGAGCCGTGATAGGCGGTTCCCGCCAGTCGCACCTCGCCGGCGGTCGCCCGATCCAGCCCGACAATGATCTTGGCCAGCGTGGTCTTGCCGCAACCCGAGGGGCCTACCAGCGCCAGACATTCCGAACGGGCGATGGAGAAGCTGGCTTCATTAACCGCGCGCAATGGCTTGTCGGGCCAGAACAGCGCGCCGCCCTGCCGATAGTCGCGGGTGATCCGGTCGACGGTGAGCAGTGTTTCGCCCAGTGGTGGGCGCTCCAGCGCCCGCACGTCAAAGCGCGAGGCGGCCACCAGCTTTTGCGTATAGACCTGCTGGGGGGCGGAAAACACCGAGGCGGACGGGCCGGTCTCGATCAGTCGGCCCTTGTGCATCACCGCGACCCGCGTACACAGCGCGCCGACCGCCTTGAGATCGTGGCTGATGAACAACAGCGCCATGCGCCGCCGCGTACAGATTTCGGCGATCAGATCGAGCACGGTGCGCTGGGTGATCAAATCCAGCGCCGAGGTCGGCTCGTCGGCAATCAAGATGTCCGGCCGGCTGGCCAAAGCCATGGCGATCATCACCCGCTGGCGTTGTCCGCCCGAGAGCTGATGCGCGAAGCGGTCGCCATGCTTGAGTTCCAGCCCCACTTCCTTGAGCAGCGCCGGCACTTCGAACTGGGTGGCGCCATGGGCGGTGTTGAGCCGGATCGATTCCTCGATCTGGTCGGTCACCCGCATCAGCGGATTGAGCGCCGTCATCGGCTCCTGAAACACCATGCCAATGCGCTGGCCGCGCAGCCGCGCCATTTCTTTCTCGCCTTGGGGCAGGGGCACGCCATCGAGCAGAATCGTGCCGCCCATCACTGCGCCTTCGGGCAGCAGGGCGGAGATGGCCAGGGCGGTCAGCGTTTTGCCTGAGCCGCTTTCGCCGATAATGCCGAAGCGCTCGCCGCGCTGCAGGGTAAAGCTGACATCGGCCACGGCTGCGCTGGTGCCGAAGCGCACCGAGAGCCCGGATACCTCAAGTAAGGACATTGGGATTTCCTTGCCGCAGGCGGGGATCGATGGCGTCGCGCAAGCCGTCGCCGGCAATATTGAGCGCGATGACGATGAGCACGATGCAGAGGCCCGGCACCAGTGTCAGCCAGGGATGCAGCAGGAACAGCCCCTGTGCGTCGCGCAGCATCAGCCCGAGGCTGGTGGCCGGTGGCTGGGTGCCCAGCCCGATATAGCTCAGCCCGGCTTCAGCCAGAATGCCGAGCGAAAGCTGGATGGTGCCCTGCACGATGATCAGGCTCATGATGTTGGGCAGCAGATGGCGATAGGCGATGCCGGCATTGCCCAGCCCGGCCAGCCGCCCGGCCGCGACGAAATCCAGCGTGGCGATGCTGAGCGCCCCGCCGCGCGCCACCCGGGCAAAGACCGGAATGTTGAAAATGCCGATGGCGATGATGGCGTTGATGGCGCTGGGGCCGACCAGTGTGGTGATCAGGATGGCGACAACCACGGCCGGAAAAGCAAACAGGAAATCGGAAAACCGCAGCACCAGCCATTCGACCGGCCCGCCCCAGGCGGCAGCCGCCAGCCCCAGCGGCACGCCGATGCCGGCGCCGATGGCCACGGCGATGGCGGCGACGAGAAAGCTGGTCCAGGTGCCGGCCATGAGCAGCGAGGCCATGTCGCGGCCCAAATTGTCGGTGCCCAGCCAATGTTCGCCGCCGGGGGCGAGGAAGCGGCGCGGGATATCGATCTCGTCGATGGGGTAGGGTGTCCACACCAGCGAGACCAGCCCGATGGCGACGAAGAGCAGCGTGGCGACGAGGCCGATAACCAGGCTGGGATGGGCCAGCAGGCGCTTGATCATGGCGCGCTCCTTTCGCGCAGGCGCGGGTCGACCAGCGCATAGGCGATGTCGGTCAGCAGCATGGTAGCGGTCACCGCAACGATGAGAATGATGGTGGCGCCGCGCACCAGGATCAGGTCGCGCTCGGAAATGGCGGTGAAGATCAGGCGGCCCAGGCCAGGCAGGTAGAACACGTTTTCGACGATGATGGTGCCGGCCACCAGATAGGCGAATTGCAGGCCCAGAATGGTCAGCACCGGCAGCAGCGCATTGCGCACGCCATGCCGCCACACCGCCTCGCCCATGGTCAGCCCCTTGGCGCGCGCGGTGCGGATATAGTCCTGGCCGGTAACATCGACCAGCGCGGTGCGCATCACCCGCGCCAGAATGGATGCTTGTGGCAGTGCCAGCGCCAGGCTGGGCAGGATCAACCCGCGGAGCGCCAGGGTCGGGTTTTCATGCCAGGGGGTGAAGCCACCCGGCGGCAACCAGCGCAGGGTGACGGCAAACAGCAGCGTCAGCAGCATGCCGAACCAGAAATTGGGAATGGCGATGCCGGTCTGGGCGGTGACCATGATGGCCGTATCCAGCAGCTTGCCGCGCCGCCGTGCCGCCAGAATGCCGAGTGGCAGGCCCACCACCATGGAGATGACCATGGCAAAGACCGAGAGCGGCAGCGTCACGCCGAGCCGGCCCCAGATCAGGTCTGCCACTGGCGCGCGCTGGGTGGTGCTCATGCCAAAGTCGCCCTGCAGCATGCCCCAGATCCAGCTGAAGAAGCGCTCATGGGCCGGCGCATCCAGCCCCAGCTGTTGCCGCAGCCGCGCCACTGATTCCGGCGTGGCGTTGATGCCGAGAATGAATTGGGCCGGATCGCCCGGCAGCAGGTCGAGCAGCCAGAAAACGACAAGTGCCGCGACGAATAACGTCGCGGCAAAGCCCAGGAAACGGCGGAAAGCGAAGAGGATCATGCGAAATATCGGGGCATGACACCCCCACCCTCATTCCCTCCCCACAAGGGGGAGGGAGGCCTGTCCGGTGTCGGGACTAGATTGTGCCAGTGAACGTCGCCCCATCGTCTCCCTCCCCCTTGTGGGGAGGGATCAAGGGTGGGGGTATTCACACGCGCGAAACGAAAGTTACTCGGTCCAGCGGATATCGCGCAGGACCAGGCCTTCGATGGGCGAGTTCTGCCACATGCCGGTGAGCTTGCTGTTCCACACGCCGGTCTGTGGCAGCTGGAACAGATAGCCATTGACCGCATCCACGGCGAGGATGGTCTGTGCCTCGATGGCCAGAGCCTTGCGCTCTGTTTCGTCGGTCGTGCCATTAAGGGTCTCGATCAGCGCCTGGAAAGCGGGGTTGTCATAGCCGAAGTAGTAGTCGGGGTTGGCGTAATTGCCAATGTCGAACGGTTCCACATGGCTGATGATCGTGAGGTCAAAATCCTTGTTGGTGTACACGTCCTCAAGCCACTGCGCGAACTCGACATTGATCAGCTCGAGCTTGATGCCGACCTTGGCGAACTGGCTGGCAATGATCTGGCCGGACAGCTTTGCATAGGCCAGCGGCGGCAGCTTTAGCGTGGCGTTGAAGCCATCGGGATAACCGGCCTCGGCCAGCAGGGCCTTGGAGGCCTCGATGTCGAAGGGATAGGTGCCGGTCAGATCGACATAATAGGGGTTGTGCGGCGCGAAGGCGCTGCCGATCGGCGTGCCGTAACCATAGGTCGCGCCATCGATGATCGCCTTGCGGTCAATGGCATGAGCCATGGCCTGACGCACCTTGAGATTGTCGAAGGGCGGCTTGCGATTATTGGTGCCGAGGATGGTTTCGCCTTCGGTCGAGCCCGCCAGAATGGTAAATTGCGGATTGCCTTCGAAGACGCCGAGCGCCTCCTGGCCGAAATTATTGGTGCCGTCGATATCGCCGGCCAGCAGCGCATTGGTCATGGTCGCGGTGTCGTTGATGAACACATAGCTGACCTTGGTCAGCTGCACCGGCTCGCCCCAATAGGGACCATAGGCTTCCAGAATCACCCGGCTGCCCTTGTCCCACTGCACGAAGGCAAAGGGGCCGGTGCCGATGGGGTCATTGGCATTGTTGTCGGCGCTTTCCGGCGCCACGATCACCGCGTCGCCCCGGCCCAAATCGAACAGGAAGCGGCCGATCTGGCGGTCCAGCGTCAGTTCGACGGTCAGCGGGTCGATCACGGTGACGCTGGTGATCGGCTCGTAGAATTCGCGATGGGCGTTGACGCTGTCTTCGGCCAGGATGCGCTCGAAGGTGAACTTGACGTCTTCGGCATCGAAGCTGGAGCCGTCGTGGAAGGTCACGCCGTCATGCAGCTTGAAGGTGTAGGTCAGCCCATCATCCGAGATGGTCCAGTCGCTGGCGAGGCCTGGCTGCACAGCGCCGTTCTGGTCGATGCGGGTCAGGCCCTCGAAAACATTCTGATAGACCACAATGTCGATGGCCTCGGCGGCCCCGGCGGTGGGGTCGAGCGTGGGGGGCTCCAGCGCCACGCCAATTCGCACTTCGGTCGGCTGAGCGATGGCCACGCCGGCCATTGCCGTCGTCAGTGCCAGCGCCAGCCCGAAGGCCTGCAACGTCTTGTCCATAGGGTCGCTCCCATTGTGGCGGCGCCGCCGCCAGCCAGTCCATCGGCCGGACGTTCCAAAACTGGAACGTCCATTGCGAACATATATTGGATCGCCACTAACATGGCAGCAGGTTGCCTTGTTATACTTTCCTACGATCACCCAGCCGCGTAGCAAGAATCACCGGAATCAGCCCCGCCAGCACAATGAACAATGCGGGCAGCGCTGCCTGGGCAAAAAGTCCGACATTTGCCCGCATATAAACCAGCGTCGCCAGCGTATCGATTCCCAGCGGGCGCAGCAGCAGCGTGGCTGGCAATTCCTTGACGATTTCGACGAAGACCAGCGTTGCCGCGCTCAAAAGGGCTGGCATCAGCGTCGGCAGATCGATCTTGAACAGCAGGCCCAGCCCGCGTTCGCCCAGCACCCGCCCGGCATGCAGCATGGAATCGCCGCGCTTCTTCATCGCCGCATCGATGGTCGAATGGCTGACCGCCAGAAAGCGGATGGAATAGACATAGAGCAGTGCCGCCATTGAGCCGCTGAGGATCAGCCCCGGACGCCAGTCGAACAGCGCCATGGTCATGCGGTTGAACCACAGATCGGCCTGACCCAGCGGCTGCAGCAGCCCCAGCGCCAGCACCGTGCCGGGAATGGCATAGCCCAAAGTCGCCAGCCGGATGGCGCCCCGGCCGCTGGAATTGGAGCGCTGCGCCAGCTTGGCCGCCACCAGCCCGACAATGACGGTGATTGCTGCGCCCAGCGCGGCCAGGATGATGGTCGGCACCAGCGCGGCAACGGTCATGGCGATGGTTTCGGGCAGCACGACGCGGAAGGCCAGATAGGTCAGCTGGCCCACCGGAATACCGAAGCCGAGCCCGAAGAGGGCAAGGCAAAACACAAACGCCGCCCAGCGCCGGCCGCCCGCGAGCGGCTCCCGCGCCGGCGGCACCCGGCTGTCGCGATGCGCCAGATAGACCCGGTCGCGCCGCGCCCGCTGCTCAGCGGCGATCAACAGGCCGATGACCAGCACCACGGTGACCGCCAGCTGCGCCGCGCCGCCGAAATCGGAGCGGTTGATCCAGGTGGAATAGATGATCGCGGTGATGGCGTTGATGCCGAAATATTGGACGGCGCCCAGATCGTTGACCACTTCCATCATCGCCAGCGTCACGCCCACGACCAGCGCCGGCCGCGACAGCGGCAGGGTCACGGTGAAAAACGTCCGCATGCCGCCGGCGCCCAAGGTCCGCGCGGCGATATTGAGGCTGGCCGACTGCATCAGGAAAAACGCCCGGCAGGCGACATAGACATAGGGGTAAAGCACGCTGGACAGCACGATCACCGCGCCCCAGCTGCTGCGAATATCGGGAAACCAGTAATCCTGCAGCGTCTTGGCGCCGTTGAACGAGCGCAGCAGGGTCTGCACTGGCCCGGGAAAGCCGAGGAACTCGACATAGCTATAGGCCGCCAGATAGGTCGGTACCGCCAAGGGCAACACGAGCGCCCAATCGAATAGCCGCCGCAGTGGAAATTCGTAATGCGTCACCAGCCAGGCGGCGAGCAGGCCGACGCAGCCGGTGACCACGCCCACCGATGCCATCAGCAGTCCGGTTTCGCGCAAAGCCGTCGGCAGCATGGTCGCAGCCAACCCATTGCTGCCACCGATAGCCGCCAGCGCTGCCCAGCCGAGCCAGATGATCGGCAGGCCCATCAATGCAGCCAGCAAAAACGGAACGACCGGCAGGGAAAATCCCCTGCCGGCCTGTTCGCGTCGCGATGCCGTGTCGTTCGTTGTCAAACAACCACCGTGTCAGTCGGCGCAGGCGAGCTGCGCGATGTGTTAGTTTTGCGCACCTTCGTTGAACTTGAGTTCATCGACAAGCGCAGCGGCTTCGGCGCGGTGGGCCGCGACCTCGACCAGCGGCGTGCTGACGGGCTTGAGCGTGCCCCAGCTCAGCGTCAGTTCCGACGGCGACACCGACGGCACCACCGGGAATTCGTAATTGGTGTCAGCATAGATGCCCTGGGCTTCGTCCGACAGCAGGAAGGCGATCAGTGCGTTGGCGTTTTCGGCGTTCGGGGCATATTTGGCAATGAAGCCGCCGGCCACGTTCACCTGGGTGCCTTCGCCGTCAGCGTCGGGATAGATGATGCGCGCCGAGGCGGCCCATTCCTTCTGCTCCGGCTCGGCGGTGTTGTTGAGCATCGCACCCATATAATAGGTGTTGGTGATCGACAGGTCGCAGGTCCCGGCCAGGATGTTCTTGACGCCTTCGCGGTCGCCGCCGGTCGGGGCGTAAGCGAGATTGTCACGCACGCCGGTCAGCCAGGTCCGGGTTTCGTCGAGGCCATGCTCGGCGATGCGCTGGGCAATCAGCCCGATATTATAGGCATGGTCGCCAGCACGGGTGCACAGACGCCCCTTCCACTCAGGACCAGTGATGTCGTCATAGCTCAGCGCGGTGGCGTCGACGCGATCCTTGGAGACGTAGAACACGCGGGCGCGCAGCGACAATGCGGTCCAGTTGTCATTGTCATCGCGGAAGGCCTGCGGCACGCGCTCGTCCAGCACCGGAGTGGTGATCTCCTGGGTCAGGCCCTGCTCTTCGGCACCGACCAGATTGCCGATATCGACGGTCAGCACCACGTCGGCCGGCGACAATTCGCCCTCGGCCGCGACGCGCTCCAGCAGGCCGTCGCCGGCGTAAAGCACATTGGCCTTGATCCCGGTTTCTTCGCTGAACTTGTCCAGCAGCGGCTGCAGCAGGCTCTGCTCGCGGTAGCTGTAAATATTGACTTCGCCGCTCTGGGCGAAGGCGGGGGAAACGAGGCCGGTCAGGGCAACACTGCCGAGCAGGGCAAGGGCGAGGCGCGAGGTCTTGGTCATGGCGTTTCTCTCGGGTCAGGCGGGGTCAAGGCCCGCAGTGAAGCCGCTTTCTCACAATGGTGGCATGAGAGTCAATATTACCAAACGATATCAAAGACTTGCAGTCTGGAATGATTCAAAGAACCGGGCGTAAAATGAAATAGTATCAGCCCATTAGCTGATTGCCCCACTCCACTTAATTTTCTGCAGTCCGCCCAGGGATTATTTCGCCGTCTCAGGTGTAGCTGGGCGTTCCACCAGATCGGCGGGGATGAGCAGCGAGAACAACATGCCCTGTTCTCCAGCCGGATCGACCGAAAGCGAGAAGGCGTTGACGGCCAAGAGCGAGCGGGTCAGCGCCAGCCCGACGCTGGAGCGCACCGGCGTCATCATCTGCCCATCCCGGCCGACGCCATCGCGGAACACCACGAAACGCTCGGCCATATCCACCGCGCTGGTCGAGCTGTCGCGCACATGCACGGCAATGCCGCCCTCGTCGGTATGCTGCGCCGAAATCACCACCGCGCCGCCAGTCGGGGTCTGGTCGATAGCGCTAGCCAACAGGTTGAGCACCGCCTGCGCCAGCGAGGCCCGGTCGGCGGTGACGCGCGGCAGGCTCTGCGAAATGGCATTGCGCACGATGACCCGCGCGCCGCTGGCCTGCTGGCGAATGCGAATGATGCAGCTTTCGAGCAGCGAGGTCAGGTCGATGCTGGCGCGATGCGGCAGATAGCGGCCATCGCGCAGCCGGGCGTAGTCGTCCAGCTCATCCACCAGCGCCGCGATTTCGTTGCCGGCCGCGGCGATATCCTCGGCATAGCTTTCATAGCGCTCATTCTGCAGCGCGCCGAAGGCCTCGGAGCGGATCAGATCGGAAAAGCCGATAATGGTATTGAGCGGCCGCCGCACCCCACGGCTGATCCGCGCCAAAAGGCCCGGATCGGCATCGGCAGGACCCTTGAGCTTCAGCGGCGACAGGTCACGGGCCCGCACAAAGCCGAAATAGCCGGTGATGACGCCAGCTTGGCCCTGCGCGAACACGATGATTTCCGCATTGCCCGAGGCGGCCCGCAGCGTCAGGCAAGGGCGCGCCGTTTCGGCGAAGCGGGCGGGGCGCTCAAGAAATTCACGCAGATTGGCCAACTCGCCCGGTGCCACCAGCGCCGAGAGCGGCTTGCCCTCCAGCATGCCGTCAGCGCCAAGCAGGCTGGCGCTGCGGGCGGTGATGGCGCTGATCACGCCGGCCCGGTTGGTTTGGAAAAAGCCATCGCCGCGGATTTCGGCAAAGCTCTGGGCGAAGGCATTGACCGCGGCTTCATGGCCGGTGCGCACTTCTGTCGTGCTGGCCGACAGCATCAGGGCAGGGCGACCCTGCCAGGAAATTGACTGCAGCCGCGCGGTCACCGGCACCAGCGTGCCGTCGCGCTGCACCAGATGGTTCACCGGCCCGGCGTCGTCGCCTTCCGACCCGGCGGCGGGGAATACCGCTGCCAGGCCGGCAGCGCGCAAATTCTCCACCGAATCATAGCCCACCATTTCGGTGATGGCGCGATTAGCGAACAGCACCTGCTGGTCGCGGAACACCAGAATGCCGAGCGGCAGCCGGTTGAGCACCAGCGTTTCGCCACCCAGATTGATCAGGGACCCGGTGCGCGTCGGCGCGGGCACCGGCTCGGTGGTCGGCTTGGCCGCCGGGGCGGCATCGCCGACGCGATCATTGAGGATGCGCGACAGCTCATCGAAATTATAGCGCGACACCCGCTCCACCGTATCGGCATCCGCGACCGGCTCGGGGGGCAGTTCATCGGCGACTGGCGGGGCCTCGTCCGCCACCGCGTCGAGCACCGCCAGATCTGCCAGATCGGCTTCGGCGTCGGTCTGCTCCGGCCCCAATTCTGCATCAGCCACAAAGCCGCGTCCGGTGATGGTGAACAGGCTCACGGGTGCCGGCTCGTCCGCTACGGGCGCGGGGGGAGGCACATCATCGGCTGCGGTCAGCGGCGTGTAGAGCGCCTCATCGGCCGCCAGACGGTCCACCAACTGGCTGAGACGGCTGGGCCCAGCCGGACGCTCGGTTTCTTCGGGCGATTCGGTCTCTTCTGCGTCCTCGGGGGAGGCAGCGGCAACCAGCTCAAGCGTCGGCGAGCCGTCGGCCTCGCGCCAGTTCTCCAGCTCGCGGGCATAGAGGCTGTCGTCGGATTCGATCGGGCGCTCTACGGCATCTTCTTGCGCCGTGTTGTCGGGAGCGGGTTCGTCATCAGCCCCATCGGCCAAGGCAGCCGCTACGTCGTCATGCTGCGGCGGTGGTGCTTCCGCCGGAACAGACTCAGCTTCACTGGTGACCAGCTCGGGGGCCGTGCCTTCAGAATCAGTGCCGGCTGCCGCCAGGATCTCTGGCGCGATGGGGTCGACCCCCACCACCAGCAGCACGGTCTGGCCGTCCTGCCAGACCAGCGGCGTAGTGGCGCAGGTGCTGGAGGCCGGCTTGCCGCCGGCAAGGAACTGAATGCGGGCAAGGCTGGTCCGCCCGATCGAGCCGAGCCTGATGCTGCGCGCCATCTGGCCTTTGATCGGCACGGCGGTCGGCGCCAGCTTCAGCCCATGCTTCTTGACCTTGGCCAGAAACAGCGATGCTGCGTCATTTTGCCAGAGCAGCAACAGGCCATCCTGCGACCACAGCCAGGCCGGGCGCGAATCCCCGGCGTGTTGCAGCACGCGGCGGGCGCTCGGTGATGTGATCCAGTCAGCATCCATCGACGATTAATTCTCCGTTACGGATGCGCCGGCGTATCGTGTCATTCCGGCACAATTATCCCCGGAACTGCAAGGTTTCTTCAATATAGGGTGCAGCCGGCAGGGTCCAGTGCGGTGCAGCCACCAGGCTTTGCCTTCCTTTGGGATGGTTAAACCGCGCTTCGGCGCCAATAGTCCGCCAAGGCAAAATCGGAGCTTGTCTTCCCAGATTTCTCGACCTATGTTCCGCCCGCTTTCGGGACGAGCTTTCGGCCATCCCTCGCAGAGCATTTGCCGCCTTAGCTCAGTTGGTTAGAGCGCTAGATTGTGGATCTAGAGGTCCCCCGTTCAATCCGGGGAGGCGGTACCATTCCTTCCTGACCAATATCGGTGTTCGCGGGATGGGCGCATCTCCGCGCCTGGATTTTACGTCGCGCCGATTGACGCGGGGTGAAGCCGCGGCACCCTTCGATTTACCGTTGCAACCAACTGCGTGTAGGGTCGGTTGTTGAAATTCTTCATTTTTATGAAATCACACATGATCCGGTTTTTTCTGACAGCGGCGGCGGCACTGGCTTTGGTGGGTTGCACCGGGACGGCGCGGGCGCCATCGGTTCCGGTGTTCGGCTCGTTCTTTCCCGCCTGGATCATCTGCGCCGTTGGTGGCGTGGTGCTGGCGCTGGTGGTGCGGGCCCTGCTGATCCGGCTACGGCTGGATGAGCATCTGCCCGCCCCGCCGCTGGTCTATCTGTGTCTGGCGATTTCAGGCGGTATTGTGGCGTGGCTGCTGTGGTCGGGGGTGATTGGCTGATGCGCGCCGTATTGGGAAAGATCATTGGCTACGCCATCTTCGCGGTCACGCTCGGGCTGATCTATCTGGCCTGGTCCACCAATGTGCATAGCCCGCGCTCCGATGTCGCCGAAATCGAAGCGCCGATCGTGCATATTTCGTCCACTGTGCCGGGGCGCATTGTTGCCATCGAGGTGGCCAACAATGCCCGCGTCAGCAAGGGCGACGTGCTGTTCCGCATCGACCCCGAGCCGTATCAGCTGCGCCTGCAGCAGGCCGAGGCCGAGCTGCGCGCCGCCCAATCCGAGGTGTCGCAGGGCGAGCGGAATATCGCCACCGAACAGAGCAATGCCGACGTGGCGCAGAAGCAGATCGAGCGGGCCAAGTTCAATTCCGATCTGGCCCAGCAGACGCTGGATCGGCTCGAGCCGTTGCTGGCGCAGGGTTTCGTCACTGCCCAGCAGGTCGATCAGGCGCGCACCACGCTCAATGATTCGCTGGTCAGCCTCGATCAGGCCCTGCAGCAATCGCAGGGCGCCAGCGGCATCATCGGCACGCTCGATACCCGTCAGGCCCAGGTCGATACCGCGCGCGCCACCGTCGGGCTGGCGCAACGCGACCTCGACAACACGGTGATTTACGCCCCCTTCGACGGGCGTGTCGTCGGGCTGGTGATGCCGGCCGGGGAATATGTGCTCACCGGGCAGACGGTGTTTTCGCTGATCGATACTTCGGGCTGGGAGGCGGTGGCGTTTTTCCGCGAAACCGAGCTGCCGTCCATCACCATCGGCGATAGCGCCCAGGTCTTCGTCATGGCCGACGCCGACAATCCGATTGCCGGCACCGTCTCGGCGATTGGCTGGGGCGTGCGCTCGGAGGATTCGGCCACCATTCTGGGCCTGCCGCTGGTGTCCAACTCGCTCAACTGGATCAAGGTCGCCAAGCGCTTTCCGGTCTATGTGCATCTGCACGAGCCGCCGGATGGTTTGATGCGGGTGGGCGCCTCGGCTGTCGTCGTCATTTCCGACACCCAATCGGGGACCGGCGATGGCAGCGGCAACCACTAGCGCCCGCCTGACGGACTTCCTGCGCGCCGAACTGCGCCCCTATGACGGGCGGCTGGGCGCCTCGCTGCGCATGGCGCTGGCCTGCATGATCGTGGTGCTGATCGCCATGAGCCAGCACGTGCTCGAGGCGGCCCTGTCCTGCTACCTGATCTTCTTTGCGGCGCGCAACAATGCCGGTTCCGGCATTTTGATCGCCGGTGGGCTGATCGTCGCCGCCTCGGTGGGCATTCTGATCGGGCTGCTGTTTCTGCAACTGGCCGCCGATGAGCCGATGCTGCGGCTGGCCCTGCTGGTGCTGTTCACCTTTGGCGGCATGTTTTTCTCGCAGGCCAGCCGGGCTGGGGCCATCGCGGCAACGATCGGCTTCGTCTTCGCCTTCGTGATGACGCTCTACGACATCATCCCGATCCCGGAATTGCTGTCGCGCGCCTTGAGCTGGATGTGGGTCGTGGTGTTTTTCCCCATGGCCACGCTGATTCTGGTCAATGCGCTGCTCGGGCCCAATCCGGCGCATCTGGCGCGGCGCGCCATTGCCGACCGGCTGAGCATCACGGCGCGACTGCTGGCGGGCGACGCGACGGCCCGAGCCGAGGGCGAAGCGCTGCTGGCGGCGGGGGCAGGGGACCTCGCCACTTTCACCGGCATGGGCGGGCTGTTCGGTTATTTCTCCCGCGACGAAGCACGGCGGCTGGTCGCCATGGCGCCGGACAGCCAAAATCTGCTGGCGCTGGCGGTGGCATTACCCGCTGGGCAACAGGCCGATACTGCGGCGTCGCTGGCTGCACTGGCCGATGCGGTGCGGCAGGGCAAGCCAATGCCGGCGGGGCCGCTGGCCGACCCCGTCAGACGCCTCGCCGGGCTCTGGGCCGGCACCATTCCGGCAGCGGTCGCTGCCGAGCCGAAGCCCCCGCTGCTGGCCCCCGACGCCTTCACCAATCCGGTCTATCTGCAGTTCGCCCTCAAGGCGCTGCTGGCGGTGCTGATCACCTACCTCATCTATACCGCCTGGGACTGGTTCGAGGTCCACACGGCCATGATCACCTGCTTTTATGTGGCGCTGGGCAGTGCTGGCGAAACCCTGCACAAATCGGCGCTGCGCATTGCCGGCTGTCTGATCGGCGCGGTGATGGGCGTCGGTGCCATATTCCTGTTCATGCCGCAGATGACCGATATCGGCCATTTGCTGGTTCTGGTGGGCATTGGCAGCTTCATCGCCGCCTGGGTGTCCAATGGCAGCAGCCGCATTCAGTATATGGGCTGGCAGATGGCGCTGGCCTTCTTCCTCTGCGTGTTGCCGGGCTTTGGGCCGAGCTTTGACGTGTCGGTCGCCACCAACCGAGTTATCGGCATTCTGCTCGGCAATGTGGTGGTGGCGCTGGTGTTTCTGGGCATCTGGCCAGTCAGCGTCACCGGCGCTTTTGCCCAGGCGCTGCGAAGCGCAGTGCTGCCCTTGCGCAATGCGCTGCGGCGCGAGCCGACCCGGCTGGCGAGCGTCTGGCCGCTGCTGGCCGAAGCGCGGCGGCTGGGGAGCCTCTCGATTTTTGAGGCCAACCGGCTGCGGATCCGCTCGCCGGTGCTGCCCCATGGGCGCACCATTGCCGATGCTGTCGACGAAGTAGCGCAGACGCTGGTGCGGGTGGAAGCCAATCGGCAGGCTCCGCGCTATCTGTTTGGCGCCCCGCGCTGTGTGAAAGCAGCAACGCTTGCCTATGAAGCGTCGGCGGCCGAGTTCCTCGACCGGGCTGGTTCCGCTATGGTTAGCGCCGAGCCTCCCGCACAGGCGGAGCTGATGCGGCGTCTGGCCCGCAGTGAGGCTGCGCTCGGACGGCTGGAGATTTTGGCTACGCGCTATGCCCGGCCGCGCTCCGGATGGAAACGGGATCTGGATCGAACCATGGTGCTCTATCGCAAATTGCAGGCTGAACTCTCCAGCGCCACGGAGCAGGTGTTTTGAGGGCGCGCGGCTTTTGGGGCCTCGCCCTTGCCGGGCTTACGGCGCTGGGCCTTGCCGCCTGTGCGCCCAGCAGCCTGAGCCTGGCACCCGCAAGCGCCACCACGCCCTATCGCGGCGTTGCCGGCCAAGCCGCCGTCGGTGGTGGGGGCGCTGACTATGGCGTGACGCCCGACGCCAGCATGCCCATCGTCATCGCCGCCCCCCAGCTCGATGCCAACCACAGCTATAGCCTGCCCGAACTGATCAATATCGCCCAGCTGTCCAATCCGGTGACCCGCGCCGCCTGGCAGCGGGCGCGCGAGGCCGCCGCAGCGACGGGCGCTGTTGAGGCGACCTATCTGCCCATTCTTACCGCCGATGCGCTGGCTGGCTATGCGGTCACTTCCAATACGGTACCCGGCATCGATACGCCGCTGATCACCGTGTCATCGGGCTCGGTCACCAGCTCCGGTTTGCAGGTGGCGCCGGCTTTGGCGGTCAAATGGCTGCTGTTCGATTTCGGTGGGCGCGATGCGGCTTTGGCCAGTGCGCGGCAATTGTCGTTCGCCGCCAATGTCACCTTCAATGCGGCGCATCAAAAGCTCATCTTCGACGTCAGCAACGCCTTCTTCCAGTATAGCGCGGCGCGGTCGCAGACCCGCATCAACCGTGAGGCACTGGCCAATACCAAGGTGGTGCTGGCGGCATCCGAGGCGCGGCTGGGGCAGGGCATCGCCACCACCATGGAAGTGGCGCAGGCCAAGCAGCAGGTGGCGCAGGCCGAGTTCGATCTGACCCAGGCCACCGGACGCGAGCGCAATACCTATCATTATCTGCTCGAATCCATGGGCATTTCGCCCACCACCAAGATCAATGTGGAGGATGTCTCTGGCCGCGCGCTGCCGCGCGCCGTGCCCACCGATCTGGACAATCTGATCGTCGCCTCATTGCAGCGTCGTCCCGACGTGCAGGCGGCCTTCGCTCGGGTCAAGGCCAACAAGGAAGGCATTGCCGCGGCGCGGGCCGAGTTCATGCCCAAGATCGCCATGACCGGCACCGCCAATCAGGTTATCGGGCACTACTCGGTCGATGACAGCCGCTTTGGCACGATCGGCAGTCTCGACGTCAACCAGCCCAATGCGGCCCTGTTGCTGGGCGTCACCATGCCGATTTTCGATGGTGGATTGCGCGATGCGCGCATGGAGGCGGCGGTCGCCCAGGCTGCCGCGTCCGAGCAGGAATTTGCCCAGATGCAGAATATGGCGGCGCGGGAAATCGTCGTCGCCTATGACGTGTTGCGCACCAGTCTGTCAGGCTATGCCGCAGCGACCGAGCTGGTGAATGCGGCCCAGACCAATTACGACGCCACGCTCGACTATTACAAGAACGGCCTGGGCACGCTGTCCGATATCAGCGTCGGCCAGACCGGTCTGCTCAAGGCGCAATATGCCCGAGCCCAGGCCCGCAGCGATTCCCTCAGCGCCGCCGCGACCATGGCCTTTGCCACCGGCCAACTGACCAATGCCGGCGTGCCGTAGCACCGGACAGGTCAGCGATCGAAGGGCCCGTATGGTCCTTGATGGCCTTCCCGCCGCGGCCCCCTGATCGCCGATCGCAACTATGCCGGTGCTTGATCATTGCAGAGACAGCCCGGCCGCTGTCGCGCTTTATAGCGTCAGGCGCAATGCCGAGATATTCTTGGCGATCTGATCGAAGGCCTGACGCAATTGGGCACCGTCCTGGGCGAGGAAGGCGTGGTCGGGGCTGCTGGCGCAATAGGCCATGATGTTGGCAGCTTCCGTACCTTTGCGAATGTTGAAGCCGACCGTATAGATTTTGATGCCGACGTCCTTGGCCTTCATCGCATCGCAATAGGCACGCGATTGATCATAGGGCTTGCCATTCGTGGCGTTGCAATTGATCCGCTCCGTGCCGCCGCTGGAATCCCGTGACACCGCACCGTCGCAATGCGCTGTATTGAACTCACCGTCAGTCATGATGATCGCCGCCTTCAGCAGGTGCTCCTCGTCATAGCGCGCGGGGGCGGGGGCGCTTTCCGGCCAGGCCGAGGCGAAATGGGGCGATAGCATGTACCAGCTCCACAAAATGCCAAGGCTGCCCGCCGTATTGCCCTTGGCTTTGAGGCCGTTGATGACATTCTTAAGAGCGGCCCTATCGGCGGTCAGCGGGATGATGCTTGCGTCGGGGCAGGTATTGGCGGCTGGATAGTTCCGTCCCATGAAGGACGTGGTCGGCGGCTGGTCATAGATGCCCTTGACGGTGCCATCCGTTACGCAGGTGGTCGCCGCGAGAATCTGGGTCGCCTTTGAGGTGTTGGTGAACACGAAATAGCTGCACCCTTCCACCTTGTTCTGCCAGGTGCAGTGCAGCTTGCCGGTATTGGCGACATAGGTGCCGCCGCCGCCGATGGCGAGGTCGGGCAGGACCAGCGTATCGGTCGTCACGTTGGAAATACGGAAGATGCGATTGTTCAGCGCGGTCATGCCCAAGACATTGGCAACGTAGATGTCGTCGTCATTGGCATAGCCATGATTGGGTGACGTCACCACGACGTCGCAATTTTTGACATGGCATTTCACTACGCTTCCGGCACGGGAATAGGTGCCGTAAGTGCCGGTGCTGGTGTTTAACAGGTTGAAGGCGTCTTGCGTGACGCTGGTAATCTGGAACGGCTTGTTATTGATCTGGGTCATGCCCTGCACGTCCCAGATATACACCCAGTCTCCAGTGTTGAAGCCATGTTTGGCCGATTTGATTTCAACATTGCTCTGTTTGGCGCGTGTCGCACCGGTGATGGTTTTGGTGTTGCCACTGGCCCAGGAAATGCTGGTGATATCCTTTGGTCCCCGAATGGGTCCGCGCAGTGCTTCGGCATATTTGCCGGCATTGACCGCCTGGGCATACGGCACCAGCGCTATCTTGGAATAATAGGGTTCCTGATCGTCTTTGATGATGACATCGACCAGCCCCGTTACCGATTCCTTGAGATCCTCAATGTCCTGCCCGGCCATGGAGCCGGTAATGTCGAGCGCGATCGAAACTTCGACGTTTAGCTGCCCGCGTGCCGCCTGCGAGCGGACAACCGCGCTGAGCGTGTGGACCCCCACCAGACCGACAAAATTGGTCGGCACAGTAAGTCGGGCCGAAAGGAACAGTGAGCCTTCTTCTTTGTTGACGCGGATCGTATCCACATCGGCCTTGATTTTTGCATCGTTGATGCGATCACGCATCAAGGCTTCGGCCCGGCTGCGGATATCTTCGTCGGTCAGCGTCGCGCTGTGGATTTCCGGCTGCAGCGCCAATACTGCCGCGTCCAGCGCGATCTGCGAGCGGTTGCGGGCCTGCTCCAGCGTCACATAGTCCACCACGGCCCCGCTCAGCGCGACCAGCACGATGGCCATGATGCCGAAGATCACGGCGAAGACGCCCCGCTCATCACGTCCGAAACGAGCGACAAGAGCAATTAGCTGAGCCATGCTGCAGGCCCCCATAGGTTCAGTGCCCCACAGGGAGCAGCTTCACTCTCGTGGAAAGTCCTTAGGAAAGGACCACCACCTTTGTGTAAAGTTTGACGCGCTCGAACAGGTCGATCACATCGGCATTGGTCATGCGGATGCAGCCTGAAGACACATTCTGGCCAATGCTCCACGGCTCGGTGGTGCCGTGGATGCGGTACAGCGTCGACCCCAGATACAGCGCCCGCGCGCCCAGCGGATTATCCAGCCCGCCCGCCATGTGGCGCGGCAGCTCCGGTCGGCGCTTCAGCATTTCGGCGGGCGGTGTCCAGCTCGGCCATTCTGCCTTGCGTGTCACCTGATGTGTGCCGGTCCACTCAAAGCCCGATTTGGCCACGCCGATGCCGTAGCGCAGGGCGCGCCCGTCGCCGAGCACGAAATAGAGGAAATGCGCCCGTGTATCGACCACGATGGTGCCGCTGCGCTCGCTGGTGGGATATTGCACCACCTGCCGCAGATAGATCGGATTGACCTGGGTATTGGCCTGCAAGGCCAGCGCATGGCGCGGCTTGTTCTGGGTGATGGTGATCCCCGGTGGCGGTGCGAAGCGCCATCCCGGTTGCAAGCCTCCGGCATGAGCCGGCAGCAGTGTCGATAACGCCATCAGCAGCGCCAGCGCGCCGGTTTTAGCTGTCTTGGTCCCGATCATGGCAGCATCCGCATCCGACCGGCCCCACGCCGGCTCTGGCTGCGCACCATGCTGCATATTGTCCAACATGCGGTGAACCGGCATGGTTAAACCATTGCTGGGACTGATGGTTAGCGGCTGGTTAGGGCGAACTGCGCTGGCCGATCACCAGACTCTTGTGCCAAATGGCGTCGGCCGCGTTTCCAATTGCCCGCCTGACGGTCTAAGCATCTCTCCGATATTCGATCCTGAAGGTAGCTCGCCCATGTCCGTTGCACCGGTTATCGATGGTCTGCCACGCTGCCCCTGGCCCGGCGATGATGCGCTTTATCGCCATTACCATGACAGCGAATGGGGGCGTCCGGTCACCAGCGACACGCGGCTCTTCGAGAAAATCTGCCTCGAAGGCTTCCAGTCCGGCCTGTCCTGGATCACCATCCTGCGCAAGCGGGAGCGCTTCCGCGAAGTGTTCCACGGCTTCGATATTGCCAAGGTCGCCGCCATGACCGAGGCCGATATCGAAGTCCTGCTGCAAGACGCCGGTATCATCCGCCATCGCGGCAAGATCACCGCCACCATCAACAACGCCAAGCGCACGCTGGAAATCCAGCGCGAGTTCGGCTCGCTCGCCGCCTATATCTGGCGCTTCGAAACCAAGCCCGAACATCGTCCCGATGATCTGAGCTGGGAAAACCTGCGCCGGCTGGCCCAGACCGACGCTTCGGTCCGGCTCAGCAAGGATTTGCGCAAACGCGGCTTCAATTTCGTCGGCCCCACCACCTGCTATGCCTTCATGCAGGCCATGGGGCTGGTCAATGACCACATCGAAGGCTGCTTCTGCCGCAGCGAAGTCGAGGCTGAGCGCGGGGCGTTGACGCGACCGAAGTAAAGCCGGCCGTTCGCCATCCTGTTGCAGCCATGCAACAATTCGCCGCCTCTGCGACAGACTGCCACATCTATACTTGCGGATCACGGAATCGCGATCTAAAAACCGATCGTCCATTAACGCCAACCCAAGGGAGGCACTGCATGAAAATCATGACTGTACGTCTCCCGGGTGTCGCGCTCCGACATTGCCATCTGGCCTAGGCCAGTCTTTGTCGCCCGGCTCACCGCCGCGGACGTTTCTAGCATCCAAACGTTGATGAGCTGACCCGGGTCGTTTCACGACTGCGCGTCCCCCTCCATCTGCCATCCAACCCAATAGAGGCCGGTTCGCGTCGTGGCGCGCCCGGAAACCATCATGTCCTATGACAGCCTTCCCAAGGGCGGCGTTGTGCTGCGCCTTGAATTCTCCATCGCCGACGCCGTGTATCAGCGCGGCCTGCTCGCTGTGCTCGGCGCCGCCATCTCGGCCTGGTGGCACCGGCCCAGGATGCCGGACAATTTGCCGGATCGTCTGCGGGCCGATATCGGCCTGCCGCCCGATGCGACGCGGGCCTATTGGCTCGACATTGCGCCCAGCCGCACCACGCCGCCGCCGCTGCGGAGGCCTGGCATGTAGGGCATGGGCGGCCGGGGCAATCCCGGCCGCCTCCACCCGCCTGTTGTCTCAATCTCCCTGATCCGCTAGAGCATCGTGCGGGAAGTGGGAACCGGTTTTCCGCGAGAACGATGCGACAAACGAAGTCCGGCGCGACTTCTCAGGACTGCCAAAAATGACCGAAAAGACCAGACTGATCGCCCCGCGCCTGCCGCGCGGCTTCGAGGACCGCACGCCCGGCGACATTGCCGCGGTGGGCGCCATGATCGACAAGATCAGGAAAGTCTATGAACGCTACGGCTTCGACCCGGTCGAAACCCCGCTCTTCGAGTTCACCGAGACACTCGGCAAGTTCCTGCCCGACACCGACCGGCCCAACGCCGGCGTGTTTTCCTTGCAGGACGATGACGAGCAGTGGATGAGCCTGCGCTACGATCTCACCGCGCCGCTCGCCCGCTATTTCGCCGAGAATTTTGAGACCCTGCCCAAGCCCTATCGCTCCTATCGGCAGGGCTATGTGTTCCGCAACGAAAAGCCCGGTCCCGGCCGTTTCCGCCAGTTCATGCAGTTTGACGCCGACACCGTTGGCGCCGCCGGCCCCGAGGCCGATGCCGAAATGTGCATGATGATGGCCGACGTCATGGATGCACTGGGCCTTGAGGGCAAATACGTTGTCCGGGTGAACAATCGCAAAGTGCTCGACGGCGTGCTCGACGCTATTGGTTTGGCGGACGATCCTACCCGCCGGCTGGTTGTGATGCGTGCGATCGATAAGTTGGATCGCCTGGGCCCAGAGGGCGTAAAACTCCTGCTGGGCGCCGGTCGAAAAGATGAAAGTGGAGACTTCACAGAAGGCGCCGGCCTTAACTCTGAGCAAGCAGAATTTATTCTAGGCGTTTTGTTTTCCAGCATAGCAGCCGAACAGAATGCCGCTAGGGTCGGAGGGTTTGAAGGTGCGGCGGCTTTAAGGCCTAACGTCAATTTCCCGGTGAACGACTACATAAATAAGGTGAGCCCGTCTTTCACTGAGGGAATAGATGAACTCAGTCGAATGAAAGCTCTCTTCTATGCGGGCGGTTACGGCCCCGAAAAGATCAAGATCGACCCTTCGGTGGTGCGCGGCCTCGAATATTACACAGGCCCGGTGTTTGAGGTCGAACTGACCTTCAAGGTGCAGAACGAAAAGGGCCAGGACGTGGTGTTTGGTTCGGTCGGCGGCGGTGGCCGTTACGACGGGTTGGTGTCGCGCTTCCGCCGTGAGCCGGTGCCCGCCACCGGCTTTTCCATCGGCGTCTCGCGCCTGGCCAATGCGCTGAAACTCACCGGCAATCTCGGCTCAACCGAGCCGGTCGGCCCGGTGGTTGTCCTCGTCATGGACAAGGAACAGACCGCCGCCTATCAGGCCATGGTGTCCGAGCTGCGCAATGCCGGCATCCGCGCTGAAATGTTCCTCGGCAACACCAAGAATTTCGGCAAGCAGGTCGCCTATGCCGATAAGCGCAATGCACCGGCCGTCGTCATCGAAGGCAGCAATGAGCGCGAGCAGGGCATTCTGCAGATCAAGGATCTGATCGCCGGCAAGCAGGCGGCTGCCGCCATCACCGACAATGCCGAGTGGAAGGCTGCCCGGCCGGGCCAGTTCGAAATCAAGCGCGACAAGCTGGTGGACGCCATCAAAAAGCTGCTGAGCGAACCATGATGCTGCGTCCGGGAGCATCAGCATGACCAACGGCGCTTTCCGCCGCACCCAGCTCGAAGCGCTGGTCGAAGCCCAGGGTGCCAACCGGGCGACGCCGCCGCTGCTGCTGTCGGCCGACCCCTATTTCGATCTCGCCGGCGAGGAATTCGGCCGGCGCCTGTTGCTGACCACCGATGTCACCGGCGCCGAATATTGCCTGCGCCCCGATTTCACCCTGCCCATCGTCAAATCCTATATCGAGGACGGTGTTGGCAAGCCGGCGGCCTTCTCCTATATGGGCCCCATTTTTCGCCAGCGGTCGACCGGACCGGCTGAATTCGATCAGGCCGGCATCGAGTTGCTGGCCCAGCCCGACGGCGATGTGGCGCTCGATCAGGTGCTGACCTTCGCCCGTGCCGCCCTGTCCATTTTTGGCGTTGCTCCCGATATTCGGCTTGGCGGCGTGGGGTTGTTCGAGGCGCTGCTGGTGCAGGCCGATATGCCCGACGCCTGGCGGCCGCGTATTCGCAATCGCTTCGGTCACACCGAGGCGCTCAACCGGCTGTTGACCCGGCTCGACGCCGCTCCCGACGCGCTACGCGAACAGCAGCCGAGCCGGGCGGCTCTGGTCGAGAGCGTCACCGAACAGATGGTCGCCGCTGGCCTCAGCCTTTCGGATGGCCGCTCGCCCGAGGAAATCGCCGAGCGCTATCTCGAACAGCAGGCGCTCGACGCCGCGCAGGTGCCGGCCAGCACGCTGGCTTTGCTGCGCGACTACCTCGCCATTTCCGGGCCGGTCTTGCAGGCGCTGACTCAGGTCGAAGCGCTGGCCCACCGGCATAAGCTGATGCTTGGCGCGCCGATCCGCGCCTTGCGCCGTCATCTCAACGGGCTGGGCGAAGCCCGCGTCAGCTTCGACGCCAGCTTCTCGCCGCGCCTCGATTATTACACCGGCATCGTCTTCGAGATGCGCGGCCCCAATGGCGCCGTGCTGGCCTCGGGCGGTCAATATGACCGGCTGCTCGAACGGCTGGGCGCCAAGGCACCTATTCCCGCCTCCGGCTGCGCCGTCTGGGTCGATCGTCTCGAAGCGGAGGTCCGCCCATGAGCGGCATTACTCTGGCCGTGCCTTCCAAGGGCCGCCTCGAAGAACTTACGCGCGATTGGTTCGCTGCCAACGGCATGACCATCACCCGCCCCGGCGGCGCGCGCTCCTATCTCGGCGCCATCGAGGGCATGCCGGACGTCACCGTGCGCTTCTTTCCGGCCTCCGAGATTGCCCGCGAACTCATTCGCGGCACCATTGATATCGGCGTCACCGGGCTCGATCTGATCCACGAGACCAGCGAATCCGGCCCGGCCAGTGTGGTGGTGGCGGGTGAGTTGGGCTTTGGCGCGGCCGATGTGGTTGTCGCCGTCCCGGACTCCTGGATCGATGTCACCCATATGCATGACCTGGCCGATGTCGCGTCCGATTTCCGGGCTCGGCATGGCCGCTGGCTGCGCATCGCCACCAAATATATCACCATCACCCGCCAGCATTTCGCCCGCGCCGGCATTGCCGAATACCGCACGGTAGAAAGCCTCGGCGCCACCGAAGCCGCCCCGGCCTCCGGTGTGGCCGATATCGTGGTCGATATCACGACTACGGGCTCGACGCTGGCCGCCAATGGCCTGCGCGTGCTCGAAGACGGGGTTATGTTGCAAAGCCAAGCCTGTCTCATCGTTTCGCGCACGGCGAAGTGGCCCGGCACCCCGGCCGAGCAGCAGTTGACCAGCTTCCTCGAGCAACTGGGACTGGCGGCCAAGCTCGCCAGTTGAGGCAGCAATTGCCCCGGACTCCGATTCACGGCACAAGCAGCTTGCTGGTCCGGGGGGCAATGTGGCTGACGAACTTGAACTGACCATCCTGATGCCGTGCCTCAACGAGGCCGAGACGCTGGCGGCCTGCATCGCCAAGGCGCAGAGCTTTCTTGCGCGCACCGGCATCGCCGGGGAAATCGTCATCTCCGACAATGGCTCGACCGATGGGTCGCGTGAACTGGCCGAAGGCCTTGGCGCCCGCGTGGTGCCGGTGCCGCAGCGCGGCTATGGCGCGGCCCTCGCCGGTGGCATCCAGGCCGCGCGCGGCCGCTACATCATCATGGGCGATGCCGACGACAGCTATGATTTCTCCCGGCTCGACGCTTTTGTCGAACAGCTTCGTGATGGTGCCGATCTAGTCATGGGCAATCGCTTCAAGGGTGGTATCGGCCCCGGCGCCATGCCCTGGCACCACCGCTATATCGGCAATCCGGTGCTGAGCACCGTGGGGCGGCTATTCTTCCGCACCCCGATTGCCGACTTCCATTGCGGGCTGCGCGGCTTCTCGCGTGCCGCAGTGCTGGCGCTCAATCTGCGCACCAGCGGCATGGAATTCGCCTCCGAAATGGTGGTCAAGGCGACGCTGGCCCAGCTCGATCTGCGCGAAGTGCCGACCACGCTGGTCAAGGATGGCCGCTCGCGCCCGCCGCATCTGCGCTCGTTCCGTGACGGCTGGCGCCATCTGCGCTTCCTGCTGCTGTTTTCTCCACGCTGGCTGTTCCTTTATCCCGGCATCATGTTGCTGGGCGTCGGCCTGCTGGTCGGCGGCATCCTGCTGCCCGGCCCGTTCCGGCTCGGCCATGTCAATTTCGACGTGCACACCTTCCTGGTGGCGGCGCTCTGCATCATCGTCGGCGTGCAATCCATCGCCTTTGCGATCATCGGCCGCCGCTTTGCCTCGCGCTATGGCTTCATTCCGCGCTCGGGCAACTATGACCGCATGCTCGAAGCGCTGACGCTGGAGCGTATTCTGCTGGTGGCGCTGCTGCTGATGCTGATCGGGGCAGGGGCCTTGTTCTGGGGGCTGGGCGAATGGGCGCGGCGCGATTTCGGCGCACTGAACCCCAGCACCACCATGCGCCCGGTGATTTTGGCGCTGACAGCGCTGGTCAGCGGCTTTCAGCTGATGATGAGCGGCTTCATGTCCTCGATGATCAATATTCCGATCTATGAGCGCCGGATCGCCGACGCCACGCCTCCCCTCGACCCACCGAACTAAACCCGCCGGACCCTCATGCTCGACCCTATGGTTCTTCTGGCGCTGGGCGCCGTCGGCATGCTGGCCGGCTTCATCGATGCCATCGCCGGCGGCGGCGGCATGATTTCGGTGCCAGCGCTGCTCTCGGCTGGCCTGCCACCGGTTGCGGCGCTGGCCACCAACAAGATGCAATCGGTCGTCGGCACCACGATAGCCGCGGTCACCTATTGGCGGCGCGGTTTTGTCTCGCTGAAGGCCCTGGTGCCTGCCGTTACGACCACTTTTGCCGGCAGTCTGCTGGGTGCGCTGGTGGTGCAGCGAGCCGATGTCGGGCTGCTCGACATAGTGGTGCCCGTCGCGCTGATCGGCATCGCGCTGTATTTCCTGTTTGCGCCCAACCTCTCGGACGCCGACAAGGCCGCGCGGCTGCCATTTGGCCCGTTCGTTCCGATATTGGGATTGGTCGTGGGCTTTTACGACGGGATTTTCGGGCCGGGCACCGGCTCGTTCTTCGCCATCGGCTTCGTCATGCTGTTCGGCCTTGGGCTCACCCGGGCCTCGGGCAATACCAAGATCCTCAATCTGGTGTCGAACCTGGCGGCGCTGGTGATCTTTATTCCGGCCGGCGCGGTCGTGTGGCCGGTGGCCATCGCCATGGCCATCGGTCAGATCATCGGCGGCTATATCGGCGCGCGCACCGGCATCCGCTACGGCGCCAAGATCATCCGGCCATTGGTGGTGGTGGTCTCGATCGCCCTGGCGCTGCGGCTGCTCTTCTTCCGCTGAGCTGGCGACGGCTACTCGGCTTCGAGCCCGGCGGCGGCGCGTAGCGCCAGATTGATGCGGTCCTGCCAGCCCGGACCTTCATCCTGAAAATGCTCCAGCACGGCGCGGTCCAGCCGCAGCGTTACCATTTCCTTGCCCTGGGGTGGCGTGGCCACTTTCGGCGTTGCCGTTGCTACGGGCTTGGTGGTGGCGGCCTTGAAGGCGGCTTCGGCCTGATCGAAGGCGCTGCCGCGTCGGGGTGTCCGCATCGAATCCTCACTGATTGGTTGGGCTATTCTAGCGCGACCGGGCCGGGTGCGCGCAAGCAAAAGGCGCGGTGTTGCCACCGCGCCTTGCGTGAAGTTCGTGACTGGGAAGAAACGAACCTCAAACTTATCCGGGTTGGCTGGACTAGAAGTCCATACCGCCCATGCCGCCCATGCCGCCGCCGCCGCCCATCTGGGGCGCTGCGTCCTTCGGCAGTTCAGCAATCATGGCTTCGGTCGTGATCAGCAGCGAAGCCACCGATGCGGCGTCCTGCAGCGCATGACGCACTACCTTGACCGGATCAACGATGCCCATGGCGATCATGTCGCCATATTCGCCGGTTGCGGCGTTGTAGCCGAACGTCAGCGAGGTGCTTTCGAGGATCTTGCCGACAACCACGGAGCCTTCGTCGCCCGCATTGTTGGCGATCTGGCGCACCGGCTCCTGCAGAGCACGGCGAACGATGTTGACGCCAGCCTGCTGGTCAGAGTTTGCACCCTTGACCTTGAGGTCGGACGAGGCGCGGAGGAGGGCAGTGCCGCCGCCGGGGACGATGCCTTCTTCAACAGCAGCGCGGGTAGCGTTCAGCGCGTCGTCGACGCGGTCCTTGCGCTCCTTGACTTCAACTTCCGTCGAGCCGCCGACCTTGATCACTGCAACGCCACCGGCGAGCTTGGCCAGACGTTCCTGCAGCTTCTCCTTGTCGTAGTCCGAAGTGGTTTCTTCGATCTGCGCCTTGATCTGGCCAACGCGGCCCTGGATGTCGTCCTTGGAGCCAGCGCCATCAACGATGGTGGTGGTTTCCTTGGTGATTTCAACGCGCTTGGCAGTGCCGAGCATGTCGATGGTCACGTTCTCGAGCTTGATGCCGAGATCTTCCGAGATCACCTGGCCACCGGTCAGGATGGCGATGTCTTCCAGCATGGCCTTGCGGCGATCGCCGAAGCCCGGAGCCTTGACGGCAGCAACCTTGAGGCCGCCACGCAGACGGTTGACGACGAGGGTCGCGAGAGCCTCACCTTCGATGTCTTCGGCAATGATCAGCAGCGGGCGCTGCGACTGAACAACAGCTTCCAGGATCGGCAGGATGGCCTGCAGGTTGGAGAGCTTCTTCTCGTGCAGCAGGATCAGCGGCTCTTCGAGCACAGCCGTCATCTTTTCTGCATTGGTCACGAAGTAAGGCGACAGGTAGCCGCGGTCGAACTGCATGCCTTCAACGACATCGAGCTCGGTCTCAGCGGTCTTGGCTTCTTCGACGGTGATGACACCCTCGTTGCCGACCTTCTGCATGGCCTCAGCGATCATGTCGCCGATTTCCTTCTCGCCATTGGCCGAGATGGTGCCGACCTGGGCAACTTCAGCCGACGAGGTGATCTTGGCAGCGCGCGACTTCAGGTTCGCGACGACTTCCAGAACGGCCATGTCGATGCCGCGCTTGAGATCCATCGGGTTCATGCCGGCAGCGACGGCCTTGACGCCTTCGTTGACGATGGCCTGAGCCAGCACGGTAGCGGTGGTGGTGCCGTCGCCGGCCGTGTCGTTGGTCTTGGAAGCAACCGAGCGAACCAGCTGGGCGCCCATGTTCTCGAACTTGTCTTCAAGTTCGATTTCCTTGGCGACCGAAACGCCGTCCTTGGTGATGCGCGGAGCGCCAAAGGACTTTTCGATAACGACGTTACGACCCTTGGGGCCGAGGGTCACCTTGACCGCATTGGCCAGGATGTTGACGCCGCGCAGCATCTTGTCGCGGGCTTCGGTGGAGAATTTTACTTCTTTAGCGGCCATGAGGGGCGCTCCTTAAAGTTGGTTGGGAAAATGACAAAGGGCAGCGAAGTCGCTTAGACTTCGACGATGCCCATGATGTCGGATTCCTTCATGATCAGCAGGTCTTCGCCGTTCAGCTTGACCTCGGTGCCGCTCCACTTGCCGAACAGCACGCGATCGCCAGCCTTGACGTCCAGCGCATTGATCTTGCCGCTTTCGTCGCGAGCGCCGGGGCCCACGGAGACGATCACGCCCTCGGAGGGCTTTTCCTTGGCGGTGTCGGGGATGATGATCCCGCCCTTGGTCTTTTCTTCACCGTCGAGACGACGGACGACCACGCGGTCGTGCAGAGGACGAAAGCCCATGTTTTTTGCTCCTTTTGGCAGCACAATACTGTAATTTCGGCACTGTTAGCACTCGTAGACGTAGAGTGCTAACAGGGTGCAGGGGATATAAGATTGGTGCTCTGATGAGTCAAGGTCGGGTGAACCGCTTTTGCTCCCGTGCGTTGACCCTGATCGCTCCAATTTTTGAAAGTGGCAGGCCATCATGACGCGCGAATGTCTCGACAAGGATATCAAGATCAGGCCCGCCCACGGCCGAGTGCATGTGGTGTTCGACGATGCCGAAATCGGCAGTTCGCTCCACGCGCTGGAACTCGACGAGCCGGGCGCGCCGTTGCGCATCTTTTTGCCGCGTGCCGATATTCGCGAAGATATCCTTGAGCGCTCGGAGACCCGCACTGTCTGCCCCTATAAGGGCGAGGCCCATTATTACACCATCAAGACCCTCACTGCCGATGGCCCCGATCAGGTCACCTATTATCCCGACCCGTGTCCGCTGGTCGAGCCGATCCGCGATCACCTCACCTTCTCGGGCGATCGCATCGAATATCGGTTCTCCGAAGTGTAGGCGTGCCAAGGCCCCGCCTGTGGTGCGGTTGTCATGAACGAGCGGAGCCCCGAGGCGGTTGTCGCCTCTGGTAAGTATAAAATAGTGAGACGAACCGCCTCGGGGCGTCGGGTTTTTCTCGGAAGGCAGACCGCAAGCCCCAGCATGGAACCGTAGCCCCATGCCCGAATGCCCCATCCGCACAGCCCAGGGCGGAGCGCGACCTCCCCCCTCCCGACCGTCTCGCCGGACACCGGTCGCTGCAGCGCCGCCCGTATCCCGGAAAGATGGGTGGAGTATGCCGGAAGATTTGGCGGCGGGGATAAGAGGGATAAGCTCATCGCTGCGGGGAACTGCCCCTATCGCGCACTTTCCCTCTTTCCCCCCGCGCCAAGCTGGGCCATAAGGCAGTCATGACCCAGGACAACACCCTTCAGATCAAGCTGCGCCTCAAGGGCGGCAGCGGCCCCAATGCCAACTGGCAGTGGGAACTTCAGGATTCCACCGGCAAGGTGGTCAAGAGCGGCAGTGCCGTTGGCCCCGAGCACAAGGCTTTCGCCACCGCGCGCATTGCCAAGGAAAAGCTGGAGCAGGCCTCCAGCCGCTGATTCTGGCTGGCTATTAAGAGACTGTCGTGAGCGCTCTCGCACCCGCCGCCAGCCCCCGGGCTGGCCCCCTGCATGGCATCACGCTCAAAGTGCTCTCGGTCTGCTGTTTCGTCGTCATGGCGACCCTGCTCAAGGCCACCGGCACCATCCCCGCTGGGGAACTGGTGTTTTTTCGCTGTTTCTTCGCCATTCTGCCAGTCGTCGTCTGGCTGCTATGGCGTCGTCAGTTGCGCACGGCCCTCCACACCAGCAATTTTGGCGGCCATGCGCTGCGCTCCATTATTGGCGTCAGCTCCATGGGGCTGGGTTTTTTTGCCCTGACCCGTCTGCCGCTGCCTGAATCCACCGCCATTGGCTATGCCGCGCCGCTGCTGATCGTGATGTTCAGCGCCCTGCTGCTCAAGGAGCGGGTGCACGCGTTTCGCTGGTCGGCCGTGATCGTGGGGCTGTGCGGCGTCGTGGTTATCCTGTGGCCACGCCTGACGCTGTTTTCCGGTGGCGGGGTGCTCGGTGATAGCGAAGCCGTGGGCGCCATCGCTGCCTTTGGCGGCGCTATCCTGACCGCCTTTGCCATGATGCAGGTGCGCAGGCTGGTGCAGACCGAGCGCACCGAGGCCATCGTGGTTTATTTCTTCATTTGCGCCAGCCTGTTGTCGCTGCTGACCCTGCCGTTTGGCTGGGTGATGCCCACGCCGGAGCAGGCGGCGTTGCTCATCGCGGCGGGCTTTGCCGGCGGCATCGGCCAGCTGCTGCTGACCTCGTGCTACCGCTATGCCGACATGTCGGTGATCGCCCCGTTCGAATATGTCTCGCTGCTGCTGACCCTGGTCATTGGCCTCGTGGTGTTCGGCGATGTGCCGACCCTGACGATGCTGCTCGGCGCCGTGATCATCGTCGCCTCCGGCATCGTCGTGATCCTGCGCGAACACTATCTCGGCCTCGACCGGGTCAAGGCCCGCGAAGCCAATACGCCTTAGCGCCTGCCTTAGCCGGTCGCGGCCATTTCGGCCCAGCCCTGTCGCTTGCGGTAGATCGTGGAAGGGCTGATTTCCAGCGCCGCGGCCGCCAGCGAGACATTGCCGCCGAAGCTGGCGATGGCGTCTTCGATGATGCGCTGCTCCTGCTGCCACATCGGCAGCACGACGGGACGCCGTTCGGGGCGCGGCGCGGCTTCCACCGGCGCCACCACGCCGCGTGATTCGATATCGGCCGCCAGCAGCATCGGCATGGTGATGTCACCGCCGTCGCACATCACCACCAGTCGCCGCACCAGATTTTGCAATTGCCGCACATTGCCCGGCCATTCCGCCGAGGTCAGCAGGCTCGCCACTTCGGGAGCGAAGCCGCTGAAGCGCTTATGCTCCTCGGCCGCATAGCGCGCCAGGAAATGGCGGGCCAGCACCATGATATCATTCGGCCGCTGCCGCAGCGGCGGCAGGTGAATCGGTAGGACATGCAGGCGATAGAACAGGTCCTCGCGGAATTTCTTTTCCGAGATCAGCTGCATCGGATTGCGATTGGTGGCGCAGATCACCCGCACATCCACCTGCCGCACGCCCGATTCGCCGACCCGGCTCAGCGTGCCGGTCTGCAGGAAGCGCAGCAGCTTGCTCTGCAAAGACAGATCCATTTCCCCGATTTCGTCGAGGAACAGCGTGCCGCCATCGGCCAGTTCGGCCGCGCCCTTGCGGTCGTCATGGGCGCCGGTAAAGGCGCCGCGCGCCACGCCGAACAATTCGCTTTCCATCAGGTCGCGCGGAATTGCCGCGCAGTTGATCGCCACCATGCGCTTGTTGAAGCGCGGGCCCTTCGAGTGCAGCGCTTCGGCACAGACATCCTTGCCGGTGCCGCTTTCCCCGGTGATGAACACCGGCGCCGACGAGGTGGCGATGCGCCCGATCTGCTCATAGACAAATTGCATGGCGCTGGAGGCGCCAATGAAGCCGGCGAAATCCGACAGGCCCTCGGCGCGCGGCTCGATAGCCAGCGCCCGCGCCTTGCCATGGCGTTGGGCCAGCTCGCCGATGCGCGCCGCCATCGCCGGGCCGTTGACCGGCTTGACCACATAGTCATGCGCCCCAGCCCGCATTGCCCCGACGGCCGCCGTCACCGATGCGCCATCCGATAGAGCCACAAACAGCGCACCATCGGCCAGCCGCACCATGCGCGCCACCGCGTCGTCATTGCTGTCGCTGAGATCTTTCAGGCTCACCAGATCGGCGAGCACGATATCAAAGCCGCTCTGGCGCAGCAGGTCCGCCGCCTGGCGGCCCGAACTGGCCACGGTGACACGCAGGCAACCGCCCAGGCTCTGGGTCAGGATGTCGGCCACCAGCTGCGCAGCGGCATCGTCCGCGTCGATCAGCAGCAGCCGGCCATGGGGTTCGCCGTTGCTTCGCGTCTGCATCGCCATGCGGCACGGTCCTCGTTCGGTACTATTGCCCGGTGTTCGCCGCAGGGGCGGCCCGGTGTTCTGGCAATACTTCCCCAACAGGGTAAATAATCCGTTCCGACCAATTGCATTTTGCGGATTGAGCTACGCCGTTTTGCCGCTTGCCTGCGCCGCGCTCTGCCTATTAACTCCAGCGCCATGCAAAACAATTCGCCTGTTGATGGGGCCGAACCAGTGGCCCGCGGTTTCGCGCAATCCGGCGTTCGCCTCGCCAATGAACGGGCGGTGCTGACCCTGATCGCCCTCAATCCGGGCGCGTCCAATGCGGTGCTGGCCCGGCTGTCCGGTCTGGGCCCGCAGACCACCTCGCGCATCCTGTCCGATCTGGAGGCGCGCGCGCTGGTGCTGCGCGGCGAAGTGCTGCGCGGCCGGCGCGGTCAGCCCGCGACCCCGCTCTATATCAACCCAGAGGCGGCCTATGTCATCGGGGTCGAAATCGGCTGGCGGCATTTCGAAGTGCTGCTGCTCGCCATGACGGGCAACACCCTGACCAGCGTCCGTCGCAGCTATGCCTATCCCGATATCGACACCATCTTTGCCGAGATCAGCACGGAAATCGCCACCATCCGCGCCGGCATGAGCGCGCAGCAAACGGAACGTCTGATTGGCATCGGCGTCGCCGGCCCCGCCCATTTCGAGCGCCAGCTCGCCCAATTGGGCGCGCCCGAGACGCAGGTCGAGCGGTGGCGCGGCCTCGATATCGCCGCGCATCTCGGCGACCTGACCGGCCTCCCCGCCGAATGGGTCAATGAAGGCGACGCCGGTTGCTGGGCCGAATTTATCGGTTGGACCGACCCGCGTCCCGGGGGGCTGGCCTATTTTCGGCTGGGCACTTTCGTGGCCTCCGGCATGGCGATTGACGGCATCCTGCGCGAGGGTAATGCGGTCAATCTGGGCGCCATCCTGGTTTCCGACAGCGCCGGGCGTCCGACCTATGTGCAGGATCTCGCATCCATTTTTGCCTTGCAACAGCAGCTCGAAGCCTGTGGTGCGGCGCTGCCGCAGGGCAATCCGCTGAGCTGGGACTGGGAGGCGCTGGAGCCCCATGCCGGCAGCTGGCTCGATGAGGCGGGCCGGGCGCTTGCGACGGCCGTCGTCAGCACCAGCGCCGTGATCGAGCTTGATCTGGCGGTGATCGATGGCGTCATGCCGCGTCCGGTGGTGGAGCGCCTGCTGGCGCGCGTCGAACATCATCTGGGCCTGCTGCCAGAATCGGGTGCAGCCCGCCCGGCGGTGGGCATCGGCAAGCTCGGCGGTTCGGCTGCAGCGACCGGCGCGGCCCAGCGAGTGCTGTTCCATCGCTTCTTTTCCCGGGCCTGGAACCTCTTCGCCACATGAAACGCGCAAATAGGCTAGGGAGAGCGCCGGCTCCGCGCTTTTGCCGCCTGTTGCACGATGCTATGAGGGATGAGCCGAATCCCGGCATTCTGAAAGGGTTCGAGGTCCGCCCGTGCAGGCATTGGTCTACACGTTCATCGCCCTTGCTGCGGTCGCCATCGGCGCCGCCGCCTATTTCGGGCTGACCTTCACGCCTGCCGAGGCCGTTCTGGCAGCGGTGGTGTTTGGCTGCGTCTGTGTCGTGCTGCTGGAACGCAGCCTGCGCCAGCGCGCCGAGAACCGGCTGGAAAAAGGCATCGAGGATCTTTCCCGCCTGCTCGCCACCGACGCCCAGGCCGGCGCCGTGCTCGGCCAGCGCATCAACGCCATTACCGATATCAATCCCAGTGGACGCCTCGATGGCGTCGAGGCCGATATTTCGGTGCTGGGCACCGTCATTCGCCAGGTCGCCGAGGCGGTGGCCGACATCGAAGACCGGACCCGCCCGCCTGCTAGAAGCGAGCGCGTGCTGGCTGCTGCCCCGCCGCCGCCGGCCCAGCGCGAAAGCGAGCCGATCATCCCCCTGCAATTGCTGCGGCAGGCCGTGGCCGAAAACCGGCTGATCTACCATATCCAGCCGGTGGTGACGCTGCCGCAGCGCCGCCCGCAGGGCTATGACCTAGTCCCGCGCCTGATGCTGGAAGATGGCGATCTGGCCGACCGTGCCGATTTCATGCCCCGTCGCGGTGGCGAAGATGTGCTGCGCCAGATCGAGGGCGTTGGCCTGCTTGAAGCCATCACCATTTCCCGCCGCTCGCGCACCGGCGGGCAGCCGATCGCTCTCTATATTCCGCTGTCGCGCGCCACTTTGGGCGATGCGGCGGCGTCCGAGCAGCTCATGGCGACGATCGAGGCCAACCGCGCCATCGCTGCCGGCCTGATCTTTGCCATCAGCGCGGCTGACTGGCAGGAACTGACCCTGGCCGAGCGCGCCATTGCCGATGCCCTGGCGCGCAAGGGCGTTGGTTTTTCTATCACGGGCGTCAAATCGCTGCGCCTCGATATCGCCGAGTTCGCCGCCCAGGGCGTGCGCTCGCTGCGGATCGACGCCACCCATTTCATCGATGAGCCGGAAGCCTTCACCGATTTCCATGCCTCCGACATCGCCAATTACATCGCCCGCTTCGACATCAAGCTGATGGCCACCGGCATCACCAGCGAACGACAGATCATCGAGCTGCTGGAAGACGGGCTCGTGCTGGTGCAGGGGCCCCATATCGCCGCTCCCGGCCCGGTCCGCGCCGACCTGACGCTGGAGCCGGTCCGCCCGCAACTGCGCCGCGCCGAATAGGCACGGTCCGCCTCGCTGGGGTCTCCATACCAAGGTCGATGTCCGTTTCCCCTTGATCCCTACCCCCAAGCTGCCACATAGAACGCCCATCCTGTTCGCATCGGAATTTAGCGATGACCAGCCAATTGCCTTCGATCTCCGGCCTTGCCGAGCTTGCCACCCGCTACGACGCGGTGCTGAGTGATGTGTGGGGCGTCGTCCATAATGGCGTCGCCGCCTTTCCCAGCGCCGTCGAGGCCCTGGCCGAATATCGTCAGGCTGGCGGCAAAGTGGTGTTCATCACCAATGCGCCCCGCCCATCCGGCCCGATCATCGAGATGCTCGACCGGCTCGGCGTGCATCGCGGCGCCTATGATGCCATCGTCTCGTCCGGCGACGCCACCCGCGCCATGATTGCCAAATATCGCGGCAAAGCCATCCATCACGTCGGCCCGGCCACTGAGGATGACGCGCTCTATGAAGGGCTCGACGTGCGCCGCACCGGCGCCGATGAAGCCGAAGTCGTCGTCGTCACCGACCTCGATACCGATGACGATACCCCCGAGCTGTATCGTGAGCGGGCCAAATTCTGGCTCAGCCGCAAGCTGCCGATGATCTGCGCCAATCCCGACCGCGTGGTCGAGCATGGCGACAAGATCATCTATTGCGGCGGCGCGCTGGGCGATCTCTACGCCGCCATGGGCGGCATGGTGCTGATGGCTGGCAAACCCTATCAGCCGATCTACGAAGAGGCCTTCCGCCTCGCCGAGGTCGCTGCCGGCAAGCCGCTCGACAAGCGCCGCGTCCTCGCCATTGGCGATAGCGTGCGCACCGACGCCACCGGCGCCGCCCAGTTCGGCATTGATCTGCTGTTCGTCACCGGCTCGATCCACGCCGCCGAACTCGACGCCTTCGGCAAGCCCGATCCGCAGGCCATCGCCGATCTCGTGGCGCCCAGCCGCGCCACCATGGCCGGCTTCCTGCCGCGCCTGACCTGGTGAGATGATGGCCGGCTTCATTCGTCTTGATGCGCTGGATGCGGTGCCCACCAGCCTGCGCGGCGCCTATGTCGCCATCGGCAATTTCGACGGCGTGCATCGCGGCCATCAGACCGTGCTGAATACGCTCAAGGCCAGAGCCGCGCAGGCCGGCGTGCCCGCCATGGTGCTGACCTTCGAGCCCCATCCGCGCGATGTCTTCGCCCCGGCGCCCTTCATGTTCCGCCTCACCGATGGCGATGCCAAGGCGCGGCTGGTCGAGGCCTTTGGGCTCGACGCCATCACCATCCTGAATTTCGACCGCGTCTTCTCCCAGATCGAGGCCGAGGATTTCGTCTCCCGCTTTCTGGTCGAGGCGCTGGGCGTCACCGGCGTCATTGTCGGCGCCGATTTCCACTTCGGTCGCCAGCGTCGCGGCACCCCCAATTTCCTCAAGGCGGCTGGTGAAGCGCAGGGCTTTGCCGTGGAAATCCTCGACCTGATGGATGAGGGCGACGAGGTGATATCCTCCTCGCGCATCCGCGCCGCTCTGTCCGAGGGCGCCGTTACCGCCGCCAATCGGCTGCTGGGCTATCACTGGTTTTTCAATGGCTGCGTGGTCAAGGGCGACCAGCGGGGCCGGGAGCTCGGCTATCCCACCGCCAACACCATGACCCATGCCAATTTCCATCTGGCCCAGGGTGTTTACGCCGTGCGCGCCCGGCTGGGTGACCGGCTGTTCGATGGTGTCGCCGCCTATGGCAAGCCGATGTTCGACAATCAGCGCCCGCCCTTCGAGACGCATCTGTTCGATTTCGATGAGGATATTTACGGCCAGACCATCAGCGTGGCTCTGGTTGGCCATATCCGTGGCCAGGAGGTGTTCGCCGGCCTCGACGAGTTGATCACCGCCATGGACCGCGACAGCCGCAAGGCCCGCGAAGCCTTGGCCGCCGCCCAGCCATTGAGCGATCTGGACGCGAAACTGGGTTTTATTCGCTGATCGGCGGTGCGGGCTGTTCATCCAGCAATAGCCGCACCAGTTCAGCCTGCCGCCTCACGCCGGTCTTGTCGAAGATGGCGGTGAGTTGGCTGCGCGCCGTCGCCACCGAGATGCCGCGTGTCTCTGCCGCCCGCTTGCGCCCGCCGCCCCGCATGATTTCCCACGCCAGATTGGCCTCGGCCGGTGTCAGCCCATAGCGTTGCCGCAGGCGCTGGGTGACCTGCGCCATGCGCGCATCCGGATCGGTGATGAAGATCACCGCCAGTTGCGGGCTAAAGCCGGGCCACCAATTGCCAGCCGGGAAGGGCAGGCATTGCACCTGCAAGGGGGCTTGTCCTGCGGCGCGGCTGACCTGCATCATCCCTTCAGCGGCGGTCATCATGCCGCGCGCGCATTGCCCGATCAGCCGCTCCAGCGTCGCTGTCTCGCTGGCGCTGCTGCAGGTGAGCTGGCCGTCTTTCAGCACCAGTCCATCGCCGGGCGCGAGGATGGTCTCGGCGATGGCGTTGGCAGCGCGAATGGCGCCGCCGACCCCGACCAGCAGCGCGCCCCGGTCCAGATATTCCAGCGCCGCAAGGGCGCCCAGGCCGAGCGTCTGCGTCTCGTACAGCAACTGGTTGAACTGAAAGGCCCGGATCAGATGCGGCGTCACCACTGACATCAACTGAAGCGTGTCGGGCTCATATTGCCGCTTCCCCGAGATCATCAGGGTGGCTCGCCACCCTTGCGAGGTGGCCAAATTCAGCGCCGCGCCATGCAGATAGCCTTGCGGCACGCACCATTCATTATAAAAATCTCCCGCGCGAAAAACGGCGTGGTCGACCACCATCCGATCAAGCACCGGCCGGCCCACCGGGGTCGCATGCATCGCCAACTGCATGGCATTGCGCCGGTGATAATGCTCGGCATAGCTGCGGACTTTGTCAGGGTCTGTCCGCACGCTGACCAGCAGGGGCACATGCGCTGCCGTTTGTCCGCCCATGGTGGCGTCGATGCTGCCGGTCAGGTTGGCCAGGGTGCCGAGCGCGTGCTGCCACTGCGCCGGGTCGGCGCCCGCCGCATAGATGTCTTCGATCAGCCCGAGAATGGCGTCCATTTCGGTCCCTTGAGGGGCGCGAAGCACACTGCATACCTGTTTTGCCCTTTGTGCAAGTACCCCGCACGGTCCGGCTCGGCATCGAACATGTGTCGGATGCGGGCTCGCGCCCGGTTTTTTAGGGTTGGCTGATTTTGAAAAAGGTTAGCCCATGGAAAAGTACCGTCGTACCCGCCGCGCCATCACTGCCGCCACCGCTGCCGTTACCCTCGTCGCCGGGGCCGGGATGGCGGTCCAGGCTTCGGAAATTCAGCGCGCCTATGCGCAACACACGTCCACCTGCATCGGCCTGTTCTTCTCCGACCGGAAAGCGCACGCCGCCCAATGCCTGCCCAACCTCCATGGGGCGCCATCGATTATCACCAGCTCGGGCGGTCCTGCGCCGGTAATTGTCGGCCCGCCGCCGCCCGCTGTCGTGCCACCCGTTGTCGTGGTCGAGCCGCCGCCGCCACCGGAGTGCGAACTCGTCCCCGGCAATTGCGGCCCGGTCTGCCAGCAACTGGCCTGATGCCAAAAAATACTGGCCGCGTCCTGCTGGCTTGGGAAGGCGGGGCAGGGCGTGGCCATCTCACCACCCTCAAAGCCATGGCCGAGGCGCTTGGCGATGGCTTTGTCTATGACGCCGCGCTTTGCCGCATGGAGCATGCCGGCGAACTCGCGCCGCTCTGCGATCTTGTATTTGCCGGCGCCCGGCTGGGCCTTGATTCCACGCGCCGCGCCGCCGCCGGCAATCCCAATACTGCCAGCTGGGCCGAATTTCTCGGCGATCTGGGCTTTGCCAGTGCCGACCGGCTGATCCCCCAGATCGGGTGGTGGCTGGCCACCATCGAGGCGCGCCAGAGCAGCATGCTGATCGGCGATTTTTCGCCCATCGCGATGCTCGCAGCCCGCATCGCCGATATCCCGATGGTCGCCGTCGGCACCGGCTATTCCACGCCGCCGGCGGGCATGGACGATTTCCCCGCCCTGCTGGAGGAGCACACCACCCGCATCTATGCCGAGCGCGAGCTCACCAGTGCCGTCAACCGCGCCTTGCAGCATTTCGGCCTGCCGCCGATCACGCGGTTTTCCGATATTTATCGCGACGCCGTGTCGATGCCGCGCACTATTCCCGCTCTCGATCCCTACGGCCCGTGGCGTAGCGAGCCGCTCCTGCCGCCGCTCAACGAGGCGCTGCCGCGCGGATTGGGTGGTGGCGGCGATGAGATTTTTATCTATTTCTCGACCGCCGAGCGCGACGACCAGGCCTTGATGACTGCCATCGCCGGTCTGGCCCTGCCCACGCGGCTATTCATGCCGGGCATCGGCCCTGAGCTGGCCGCGCAGCTGACGTCGGCCGGCGTCATCATCGAACAGGCACCGGTACCGCTCGAACTGATCGCCCGCCGCAGCCGGCTGATGCTGCATGCCGGCCAGCATGGCAGCCTCTGCATGGCGCTGGGGCTGGGCCTGCCCCAGATTGCCTTCCCCCAGCATCTGGAGCATCTCTATCACGCCCGCCGCGCCGCCGTTTTCGGCACGGTGACGGTGTTCGAACCACATCAGCGCGACATCACAGCGATCCGGCAGGCCATCCACCAGGCCCATGCCGATGCGGGCCGCGCCCGTCGCGCCGTGGCGGTGTCCGATGAGCTCTATCCTGGCCTGTTTGGCGATCTTGCCGGTCTGGTGCGCCGGCGTTTGCTGCCGCTTCTGGCCTGACCGCCCCAAATCAACCTTTGCCCCTTGGGCCTGCCCTTGCTAAAAGGCGGCAAATCTCCCTTTACCGATTGCCGTTTCCATGACCGATACTGCCCCGGGCGCCGCCGAAACCGATTATTCGGCCACCCTGTTTTTGCCGGAAACCAACTTCCCCATGCGCGCCGGTCTGCCTGACCGCGAGCCGGGCTGGCTCAAGCGTTGGGAAGACATGGATATTTACGCGCTGCAGCGCGAGCAGGCCAAGGATCGGCCGCTGTTCACCATCCATGACGGCCCTCCATACGCCAATGGCAATATCCATATCGGTCACGCGCTCAACAAGACGCTGAAGGATCTGGTCTCGCGCTCGATGCAGATGCTGGGCTTCAACTCGGCCTATGTGCCGGGCTGGGACTGCCACGGCCTGCCCATCGAGTGGAAGATCGAGGAACAATACCGCGCCAAGGGCAAGGACAAGAACGACGTTCCGCTGGTCGAATTCCGCCAGGAATGCCGCACCTTTGCCGAGCAATGGGTCGATGTGCAGCGCACTGAATTCAAGCGTCTCGGCATCCTCGGCGAGTGGGACAATCCCTATCTCACCATGAGCTTTGACGCCGAAGCCCAGATCGCGCGCGAGCTGATGAAGGTCGCCACCAGCGGCCAGCTTTATCGTGGCTCCAAGCCGGTGATGTGGTCCGTGGTCGAGCGCACCGCGCTGGCCGAAGCCGAAATCGAATATGCCGATTACGAGAGCGACACCATCTGGGTGAAGTTCCCGGTCGCCGATGGCGCCTTTGCCGGTACCTCGGTGGTGATCTGGACCACCACGCCATGGACCATCCCGGCCAACCGCGCCATCACCTACTCGGCGCGTGTCGACTACAGCCTCTATGAAGTGACGCGGGCCCCGGCCGAGAACTGGGCCAAGATCGGCGAGAAATACATCATCGCTGACAAGTTGGCGGCCGAAGTGTTCGCCAAGGCCAAGGTCGAAGCCTACGAAAATCGCGGCGCTGTGCCCGCCGACGCTCTGGCATCCATGATCTGCCACCATCCGCTCAAGGGCCATGGCGGCGGCTATGACTTTGCCGTGCCGCTGCTCGATGGCGATCACGTCACCGATGATGCCGGCACCGGCTTCGTCCACACCGCGCCCGGCCACGGCCTCGAGGACTTCGAGCTGTGGATGAATTCGTCGCGCGTGCTGAAGGACAAGGGTATCGACCCGTCCATCCCCTATGCGGTCGATGATGGCGGCTTCTACACCAATGAAGCCCCCGGCTTCGATGGCGCCCGCGTCATCGATGACAACGGGAAGAAGGGCGATGCCAATAACCGCGTCATTGCTGCTTTGGCCGAGCGCAACGCCATGGTCGCCCGTGGTCGCGTCAAGCATTCCTATCCGCATTCCTGGCGCTCCAAGAAGCCGGTGATCTTCCGCAACACGCCGCAGTGGTTCGTCTATATGGACCGCGACATCATGGGCGCGTCGGGCGATACCCTGCGCCACCGCGCGCTCAACGCCATCGACGCCACCAAATTCTACCCCGCCGCCGGCCAGAACCGCCTGCGCGCCATGATCGCCGACCGCCCCGATTGGGTGTTGTCGCGCCAGCGCGCCTGGGGCGTGCCGATCACCGTCTTCGTCAACAAGGCGACCAACGCCCTCCTGCAGGATGAGGCGGTCAATCACCGCATCGCCCAGTCCTTCGAGGAAGAGGGCGCCGATGCCTGGTTCAAGCCCGGCGCTGCGGCCCGCTATCTCGGCGACGCCTATGCGGTCGACGACTATGAGATGGTCACCGACGTGCTCGACGTCTGGTTCGACAGCGGGACCACCCATGCCTGGGTGTTGCGCAATAAACAAAAATGGCCGCATCTGAAGTTCCCGGCCTCGCTCTATCTGGAAGGCTCGGACCAGCATCGCGGCTGGTTCCATTCCTCCTTGCTGGAAAGCTGCGCCACCAATGGTCACGCCCCTTATGAGGGCGTGCTGACGCACGGCTTCACCATGGATGGCGAAGGCCGCAAGATGAGCAAGTCGCTGGGCAATACCGTCGCCCCACAGGACATCATCAAGCAATATGGCGCCGACATTCTGCGCCTTTGGGTCGCTTCGTCCGACTATTCGGAAGATCTGCGGCTGGGCAAGGACATCATCCAGACCACGGTGGACAGCTATCGCAAGCTGCGCAATACCATGCGCTGGCTGCTCGGCAATCTGGCGCATTACCAGCCCAGCGACACGGTCGATTTCCGCGACATGCCCGAGCTGGAGCAGCTCATGCTGCATCGGCTGGCCCAGCTCGATAGCCAGGTGCGCACGGCGTATAAGGACTACGACTACCGCCGCATCGTCACGCTGCTCACCAACTTCATGAATATCGAGCTGTCGGCATTCTATTTCGATATCCGCAAGGACGCGCTCTATTGCGACCCGATCTCCTCGGGGACCCGCCGGGCGTCGCTGACGGTGCTCAATCATCTGTTCGATTGCCTCACCGCCTGGCTCGCCCCGATCCTGGTCTTCACCATGGAAGAAGTCTGGCTCGAGCGGCATCCTGAGGACGGCTCGTCCGTCCATCTGCGGCTCTTCCCCGAAGTGCCGGCCGACTGGCTCAACGACGATCTGGCCAGCAAGTGGACGCTGATCCGTGCGGTCCGCCGCGTGGTCACCGGCGCGTTGGAAATCGAGCGTCGCGAAAAGCGCATCGGCTCCTCGCTCGAAGCGGCGCCAAAGGTGTTCATTGCCGATGAGCGCTATGTGACCGCGCTCAAGGGCCAGGACCTCGCCGAAATCGCCATCACCTCGGCGATTGAGGTTGTGGCTGGTCCGGGCGAGGGTTTCACGCTGGATGACGTGCCCGGCATCGCCGTGGTGCCGGCACTGGCACAAGGCCAGCGCTGCGCCCGCTCGTGGAAGATCCTGCCCGAGGTTGGTTCGGACGCCGAATATCCCGACGTCTCCCCCCGCGACGCCCAGGCCCTGCGCGAACGCGCTGCGGCAGGGCTGTAATCGCCTTGGCGAATAGCCCCGGCCACCCCCTCCCAGCCTCCCCCTTCAAGGGGGAGGTGCGGTTCGGCGATTGTGGCTCGATCCAGTCAAATCCCCCGCATTCCACCTCCCCCTTGATGGGGGAGGCTGGGAGGGGGTGGTGGGAGTCCCGATGAATCTGAAATCCTTCTTCAACCCCACCGTCTATTTCTCCCTGACCATGGCCATCCTCGCCTTCGGCATCGACCGCGCCCACAAGGCGGTTCAGGTGTCGGCGGATTGCATCGCCATTGGCGCTGCGCCGTGCGTCGAGGTGTTCACCAGCTATGTGCCGTTCGCCATGACTGGCTGGCGCGGTGGCGAAATCCTGCGCGTCACTGATTTCTTCGATTATGTGCTGGTGTGGAATACCGGGATTTCCTATGGCTTGCTCGATGGCATGCCGGCCTGGGTGCTCGGCATGGTCATGGTCGTCGCCATCGTGGCGCTGTCGATCTGGTGGCTGCGGGCCGATTCCGCACTGGTCCGGATTGGGCTGGCGCTATGCATTGGCGGCGCGCTATCCAATGCGCTGGATCGCCTGATCTATGGCGCGGTGGCCGATTTTTTCCACCTGCATTGGGGCACCTGGTCCTTCTATATTTTCAACCTTGCCGACATCGCCATCACGGCTGGGGTGATCCTGCTGCTGGCCGATCTCATCGGGTTGGGGCGGCCGCGTCAGGTCGCCAATTAATGCCGCGACACGTTACCGCCAGAATCTGGTCTTAGGCCGCATAATGCGCTATAAGCGCCGCCGACATCGCGAAGGACGTTTCATGCGTATTGGATTGACCGGGCAGCAAGCTGCTCTGGAAACACTCAGCCGGGCCGGTATGGCAGCTCTTGGCCTTGTGCTGGCTGTGGCTCTGAGCGCGTGCACCACGGTTGAGGGCGGCAACGCCCTGACCGATTTCGGCACCTTCGAGCGTGAAGTGATGACAACCACGGCGCGCGGCGTCGGTCTGCTGCCGGGCGAAGCGCCCAAGGCGGACATCACCAACGCGCGCGCGCCACTGGTGCTGCCGGCCTCTGGCCAGGCGCTGCCAGCGCCGGCCAAGGAAGCTGCGCTGGCGCAGCTGCCGGTCAATAGCGACACGGTGCGCATTGACACCACCAATCTCACCGAGGCCGATATGCAGCGCCTGCGCAACGCCAAGGTGGTCGATTTGCGCTCGCTGTCCGGTCGCCCGCTGACCGAGCAGGAAGCCCGGACCCTGACCGCGCGCATGCGCGCCGCCAATATGTCGGTGTCCACCACCAGCAAGCGTCCGCTCTATCTGCCGCCCGATGAATATTTCACCCGCGTCGGCAATTCCGAGCTGGTCTGCTCGACCCCCGGTGGCGAATTGGTCTCGATCAACGATCCCAAATGCCCCGAGGCGGTGCGCAAGGCGATCCGCGCGAGCCAGACCGGTCCGAGCACCAGCGTCGACAGTTTCGGCGGTCGGGGCGTCAAGCTCACCGATTCCGAAATCGGGCTCTGACCCCAGCGCCAGTTCAAATTTTACAAGCGGCCGGATCATCCGGCCGCTTCGCCTTTTTCGCGCCGCCCGCCTGATCCCCAGGCCGATGGGTCCCGCATGACATGAAAGTACGCCCGATGAGCGACTCTGCCCCTACCAAACCCGACACCGGCGACCGTCTCGCCAAGGTCATTGCCCGTTCCGGGCTGTGCTCCCGCCGCGATGCCGAGGTGTGGATCACCGAGGGCCGCGTCGTGGTCAACGGCAAAAAAGTGCTGACCCCCGCCTTCAACGTCACCGAGCGTGACAAGATCATGGTCGATGACGCCCCGCTGGCCGCCCGTCAGGGCACCCGCGTCTGGCTGTATCATAAGCCTGCCGGCCTCGTGGTCACCGAGAAGGACCCCGAGGGTCGCGAGACCATTTTCGAGCATCTTGAAGCCCATGGCCTGCCGCGCGTCGTCACGGTTGGCCGTCTCGATATCAACACCGAAGGCCTGCTGCTGCTGACCAATGATGGCGGCCTCAAGCGCGTCCTCGAACTGCCGACCACCGGCTGGCTGCGCCGCTATCGCGTGCGCGCCCACGGCACCGTCACACAGGCGGCACTGGACAAGCTCAAGGACGGCATTGAGATCGATGGCATCCGCTATGGACCCATCGAAGCCACGCTGGAGCGCGAGCAGGGCGCCAATGTCTGGCTGGTGCTGGCGCTGCGCGAAGGCAAGAACCGCGAAGTCAAGAATGTGCTGGGCGCGCTGGGCCTCGACGTGAACCGGCTGATCCGGGTCAGCTTCGGCCCGTTCCAGCTCGGCGACATCCCGGTGGGTGCGGTCGAGACCATCAAGGCCAAGATGCTGCGCGATCAGCTCGGCAAGAAGCTGGCCGATGCCGCTGATGTCGATTTCGACAGCGAGATGCCGGCCGAAGCCAATGCGCTGATCGGCAAGCCGACCCGTGACCGCCTGACCGGCCGTGGCACCAATACCGTCGAAATCGCCCGTCAGCGTTTCCGCTTCACCGATGGCGCCGAAAAGACCGAAGAAGAAGTCCGCGCCGAACGCCCCCGGCAGGACCGTCCCGGCCGCTTCGACAGCCGCAAGCCAATGGTCAAGCGCGAAGAAGCGCGTGACGACGAATATGCACCACCGCCCCGCCAGATCCATTTTGACGATGAAGAGGGCCGTGCCTCCGAGGAATTTGTGGCTAAACTCAATACCCGCGTTGTGAAACGTCCCGATCGTGAAGACCAGTCGGCCAGCACCTTTGGCAAGGCCGCGCCCCGTCCCGCTGGCGGCAAGAAGCCGTTTGGCGAAAAGAAATCCTTCGGCGACAAGAAGCCGTTTGGTGACAAGAAATCCTTCGGCGACAAAAAGCCTTACGGCGATAAAAAGCCGTATGGTGACAAGAAGCCCTACGGTGACAAGAAGCCGTTTGGCGAGCGCCCGTCGCGCGACGGTGCTGGTCGTCCCGAGGGTGGCACCCGGCCGCCGCAGGGTCGTGAGTTCGTCGGTACGCCCCGCGGTCCGCGTCGCAGCGATGCGGTGGCTGATGGGGCTCCCCGCGAGTTCACGCCGCGCGTGCGTCCCGATAGTGAACGCGGCGACGGCGCTGCCTTCAAGGGCGAGGCCAAGCGTCCCGGCCGTAACTTCTCCGAAAAGCCGGCCCGCTTCCGCGCCGACGGCGAACGGCCGCAGCAGCGCAGCGAGCGCCCGCCGCAGCGCAGTGAACGTCCGCGCCAGGAACGCCCCGGCCGCGACGAATTCGGCTCCGAGGCCAAGACCTATGGCAAGCCGCGCATGCGTCCTGATGGCAAGCCCATGCCCAAGCGCGATGGCGCTGCACCCGTTCGGGGCCCGCGCCCCGGCGGCTTCGGCAAGCCGGGTGGCTTTGGCAAGCCTGCGGGCGGCGCTGGTCGTCCCGCTGGCGGCTTCGGCAAGCCCGGTGGTGGTGCTGGCCGGCCTGCAGGCGGTCGCCCCGCCGGTGGCCCTGGTCGCCCGTCCGGCGGTGCCGGTCGTCCCTCGGGCGGCGCTGGTCGCCCTTCCGGTGGTGCTGGTCGGCCTGCTGGTCCGCGTCGCCCCAAGGCCTAGGCTTCCCCACTATCATCACCCTCGGGCCTGACCCGGGGGTGATGTCTCAAGCATTCGAAAGACGAGTTTCATGCGCATCGTCGCCGGTAAATTTCGCGGTAAGGCCCTCAGCTCGCCTGCCGACGACTCCATCCGCCCCACCGCAGACCGCGTCCGCGAATCGATGTTCAACATCCTCGCCAGCCGCCTTGGTCCGGTATTCGACGGGGTGCGCGTGCTCGACCTGTTCGCCGGCACTGGCGCGCTGGGCTTCGAGGCCCTGTCGCGCGGCGCCAGCCATGTCACCTTCGTCGATATCGGTGCTGAAGCGCGCGGGCTGATCCGCGATCACATCGAAGCCTTCGGGGCAGGAGGCATCACCAAGCTGCTGCGCCGCGACGCCACCGCGTTGGGCACTCCGGGCACCTTTGGTCAGTTCGATCTGGTGTTTCTCGATCCGCCCTATGGTCAGGGCCTGGGCGAACAGGCACTGGCGCATATCGCCGCCAATGGCTGGCTCGCCCCTGGCGCCACGCTGGTATTCGAGGAAAGCGTCGACGCCAAGATCGAAATCCCGGCCGGCTTCACCCTGGAAGACCGCCGCGAATACGGCTCGGCGGCGGTGCATTTCTTGAGTTTTGGGTCGGCCGAATAGGCTAGGCCGCCACGCCACACGCCGCGCATTTGCCGCGGATTTCCATCGTCGTGCGCTCGGCGGTGAAGCCCTTGGCATTGGCCCAGTCGCCCAGCCGTTCCTCGATCACTGCGTCGGTGAATTCATCCACCTTGCCGCAACCGTCACAGATGGCGAAGGCGATCAGCCCCTTGCGGTGGCAATCCGCGTCGGCACAGGCGACGAAGGCGCTGAGCGATTCCAGCCGATGCGCCAGCCCGCGCTCCACCAGCTTGTCCAGCGCCCGATAGACCTGCAACGGCGCGCGCAGCCCATCGCCGCGCAGCCGGTCGAGAATGTCATAGGCGCTCAGCGGCCCCACCGAATGGGTGAGCGCGCCCAGCACCAGGCCCTGATTGCGCGTCAGATCGCTCGGAACATCGTGACTATGTGCCATGGGTTTGCCTCCTGCCGAACAATAGCGTCACTGGTACCGTCAACGACACCAGGAATAACATCAAGGCCATCACCACGATGGACGGCCCCGATGCGGTATCCCATTGCCGCGAGCCGAACAGCCCGCCGACTACGGCGATAGCGCCCAGCACCGCCGCCACCACCGCCATCATTTCCGGCGTGCTGCTGAGCCGCCGCGCGGTTGCGGCCGGGATGATCAACAGCGCGGTGATCAGCAACACGCCGACCAGCTTCATGGCGATGGCGATGACGCTGGCCATCAGGATCATCAGCACCATCCGGCTCGCCTCCGGCCGCAGCCCCTCGGCCTCCGCCAGTTCGGCGCTGACGGTGGAAGCCAGCAGCGGCCGCCAGGCCAGGATCAGAATGGCGAGAATGGCCACCCCGCCGCCATAGATAATGGCGATATCCTCCACCGAGACGGCCAGAATATCCCCGAACAGAAACCCCATCAGATCAATGCGTACGCTGGTGAGGAACCCCACCAGCACCAGCCCCACGGCCAGCGTCGAATGGCTGAGAATGCCGAGCAGCGCATCGGTCGACAATGTCGCCTGCCGTTGCAGCACGATCAGCGCCCCCGCCACCAGGGCCGCCACGGCGAACACGCCCAGCGTCATATTCATCGACAGGATGATGCTCAGCGCCACCCCGAGCAGCGCCGAATGCGCCATGGTGTCGCCGAAATAGGCCATGCGCCGCCACACGACGAAGCAGCCCAGTGGCCCCGCCACCAGCGCCAGCCCCACGCCGGCGATCAGCGCGCGGGAGAAATAATCACCGAACATGGTCATGCTCCGCATGGTCGTGGTGAGCATGGTCATGATCGTGGTGGATATGCCCATCCGCGTCATGCTCATGGTCGTGATGATGCTGGTAGATCGCCAGCGACCCCGCGGCCCGCTCGCCGAACAGCTTGAGATATTCGGGGCTGCGCTTCACCGCCGAGGGCGTGCCCCGGCAGCACACATGGCCATTGAGGCAGATCACCGTGTCGGTCTCGGCCATCACCACATGCAGGTCGTGCGAAATCATCAAGATCCCGCTCCGCGTCGTGTCGCGGATCTGCCGCACCAATTCGTACAGCGCCACCTCGCCGGAAAAATCCACCCCCTGCACCGGCTCGTCCAGCACCAGCAGATCGGGCTTGCGGATCATCGCCCTGGCAAACAGCACGCGCTGGAATTCCCCGCCCGACAGCTCCTGCACGGCCGCCTTGAGCAGCCGCGTCGCGCCTACGGCTTCCAGTGCCGCGTCGATAGCGCTGGGCGAATGCTGCCCGGTCAGCGTCATCAGCCGCTCCACCGTTAGCGGCAGCGTCCAGTCGATGCTCAGCTTCTGCGGCACATAGCCGATGCGCAGCCCCGGTTGGCGCGTCACCGTGCCCATGCTGGGCTTGAGCACGCCGGTCGCCAGCTTGGCGGTGGTGGATTTGCCGGAGCCGTTCGGGCCGATCAGCGTCACGATCTCGCCGCGCGCAATGGTCAGATCCACCCCGCTTACCAGCGTTCGCCCGCCACTGGTTACCCCGGCATTGGTCAGCGTGATCAGCGTTTCTCGCGGCACTGTTGCGCTCATTCTGGTCTCGGTTCTGTCGCACCCTCCTCAAGGGGAGGGACGGGGTGGCAGTCTGTCGTCATGGCCGGTCGTCGCAAAAAAATCTGCACTGACCGGTCTTGACGGCGCTAAATACGTTATAGCATAACATCGCGGCAAGACGTAATAACATAACATATCACCAGATCCCAGACCGAAAGTCACGCTGATGCAATTGCTCGCCCCTCTCGCCCTGCTGTCCACGGCCCTGCTCACCACTAGCGCCTGGGCCGCGCCCAGCGTGGTGGCCTCGATCAAGCCGGTGCATTCGTTGGTATCATCGGTGATGGAAGGCGTGGGCGAGCCAACGCTGATCGTCAAAGGCGCGGCCTCGCCGCACAGCTACGCCCTGAAACCCTCCGACGCCGGGGCGCTCGAAGCCGCCGATATCGTGTTCTGGACCGGCCACGGCATGGAGATGTTTCTCGCCGATGCGCTGGTCACCCTTGCCGGCAACGCGACCGTCGTCGAATTGGCCGATGCCCCCGGCATCACCCTGCTGTCCGTGCGCGAAGGCGGCGCGTTTGACGCCCACAGCCATGAGGAGCATGGCGACCACGAAGATGAGCATGCAGAGCATGAGGCGCATGACGAACATGGCGAAGGCGACATGCATTTCTGGCTCGATCCGCAGAACGCCGCGCTGATGGTCACCCAGATTGCCGCCACCCTGTCAGACGCGGACCCGGCTAATGCCGCCGCCTATGCAGCCAATGCCGCAACGACCATCGCCGGCCTCGACGCCCTCGAAGCCGAACTCACCGCCACGCTGGCACCGGTCGCCGACCGGCCTTTCGTGGTGTTTCACGATGCCTATCAATATTTTGAGGCCCGCTTCGGCCTGACCCTGGCCGGCTCGGTCACCGTCACCCCGGACGTGATGCCCGGCGCCGCGCGGATTGACGAACTCAAGGCCCGGGTCGCCGAACTGGGCGCCACCTGCGTCTTCGCCGAACCCAATTTCCCGCCCAGCATCATCGCCGCCATCACCGAAGGCAGCACCGCCAAAGCCGGCACGCTGGACCCAGAGGGCAGTGCGCTGGACGCCGGGGTGGAGCTTTACCCCAATCTGTTACGCGGGCTGGCGGCTGATATGGTGGATTGCTTGAAGTAGAAATCCTCGGAGCTCCCACAACCACCGTGTCATCCCGGCCTCGAGCCGGGATCCATCTTGAGATCTCAGGGTGGGCCCTGGCTCGAGGCCGGGGTGACATCGAGAGTGTGGCGACGGCAGTGGCCTATCAGCAGCCCCTACTTCAACGGCCCCTTGAAGATAAAAAACGCGCCCAGCCCGATCAGCACGAAGCCGACGCCGTGGTTCAGCGTCAGCTTTTCGCCGAAATAGAACACCGTGAACACGGCGAAGACCGAGAGGGAAATCACCTCCTGGATGGTCTTGAGCTCGGAGGGCGAATAGACCGCGCCGCCGATCCTATTGGCCGGCACCGCCAGCCAATATTCGAAAAACGCGATGCCCCAGCTGATCAGCACCGCTATCCACAGCGCCGAACTTGGCCATTTCAGATGCCCATACCAGGCAAAGGTCATGAAGATGTTGGAAGCGAGCAGCAGCCCGATGGGCGCCAGGGTGGCGACGTTGAAGCCCAAGGCTTCCTCCTAAAGACGACTGCTCTTCACTACCCGCTGTGCCGTTGTCGCGAAAGCGGCAACCTGCGTTTTTTGGCGGCGGTGAGCGTGCCGCTCAGCGTCGATGCTTGGTGGGTTGCTCAAGCCCGTACAAATCGTCATGCAGGGAATCCATGCGGTCCTTCAATGCGGTCTGCGCATCATAGACGCCGCGATTGTAGTAATAGGCGCCCATCTTGTCGGCAAAGAAGGCCATCAACATCTCGGCTGGGATCGCCCCGATGTCCTGATCGAGATCGTTGCGGAAGTAATCCTGGATTTCGGCGACGATGGCCTTGGTTTCCTCGCGGCTGAATTTGATGGGCTTCATATGTCCAATCTCCTGAGACCTGTTGGTTCGGGTTCTAGTGTGAGTCGATGCTGCCTTGGGGCGGCAAATCAGCCCGCAGGCGTTCCCCGCGGGCTTGACCCGGCGGCGGTTTTCCTAGCAACGGCGACCTGACGTTGCACTTCGCGCCATTTGGTGGCACACCAGACCTGTGTTGGTTCCCGAAGGCCGTTGAGCCGGAGGGATACCCAGCCTGAAGCCCAAGGCGGCAGGCTGGAAAAGGGAACACGGTGCGACGTACCCATCAGGGCGCAAAACCGTGGCTGCCCCCGCAACTGTAAGCGGTGCGTGCCCTCTCATGCCACTGGCGAAAGCCGGGAAGGCGAGGGCACTATCTCCACCGCGAAGCCAGGAGACCTGCCAACACGCGAGCCGGGCTCAACGCCCAATAACTATTCCGCGCACGGAGGGTGCTGCCATGAATACTGCGACCACTACCTCGACTGGCCTCCAGTCGCTCTCGATTTCCCAGCGTCTCATTGCCGGTTCGCTGGCGCTCATGCTCGGTCTGACCCTATTGGTCGGCACCGGCTTTGCCGGCGATTTCCGCCTGCATAACGGCGCCCACGACACCCGTCACGCCATGGGTTTTCCCTGCCACTAAGGCAGACCACGAGAGAATAATCATGATCCGCAATTTGTTTGCCGCTGCGATTTTCGCAGCGCTGGCCGCTGGCCTATTGACGGCCGCGATCCAGCATTTCCGCGTCACCCCGCTGATCCTGCATGCCGAAACGTTCGAAGGCGAAGGCGGCCATAGCCACGGCGACGCCACCGAAGAACACAGCCACGACGCCGCCGCCACCGAGGCCGAGGCAGTGGAGGAATGGGCGCCGCAGGACGGCTTTGAGCGCACCGCTTACACGACGCTCGCCACGGTGCTCGCCGCCGCCGGCTTCGCGCTGGTCATCGGCGCCGTCTCAATGTTCGCCAATATCCCGATCACCTTCGCCAATGGCTTCCTCTGGGGCATTGCCGGTTTCATCACCTTCTCGCTGGCGCCGGCCTATGGCCTCGCCCCCGAACTGCCCGGCATGCCCGCCGCCGACGTCTTCCCCCGCCAACTGTGGTGGGCCGGCACGGCGCTGGCCACCGGCGCGGCTTGCCTGCTGCTGGCCAAGACCCGCGCCGGCTGGGCTTTTGCCGTTGCCGCGGCGCTGGTCGTCATCCCTCACATCATCGGCGCGCCCGTCGCTCCCGATGAGCCGAGCGCCGTCCCCGCCCATCTCGCCACCGAATTTGCCGCCGTCACTTTGGGCACCTCGCTGGTGCTCTGGCTGGTGCTGACCACGGTGTTCGGCAAGCTCAATGATGTTTTCGCTGCTCGCAGCACTAATCTGGTTGGAGCCCGCGCATGACCACCAAGATCCCCACCACCGTCATCACCGGCTTCCTCGGCGCCGGCAAAACCACCCTGGTCCGCCACCTGCTGGCGCACGCCCCCAAGGGCAAGCGCATCGCTTTGATCATCAATGAATTCGGCGATCTCGGCGTCGACAAGGACATCCTCGCCGGTTGCGGCGACGACACCTGCCGCGAAGAGGATATGGTGGAACTGTCCAATGGCTGCATCTGCTGCACCGTGGCCGATGAGTTCATTCCCACCATGCAGGCGCTGCTCGCCCGCCCGGACAAGTTCGATCACATCGTCATCGAAACCTCCGGCCTGGCGCTGCCCCAGCCGCTGATCCGCGCCTTCAACTGGCCGGAAATCAAGGCCCAGGTGACCATTGACGGCATCGTCACCGTCGCCGACGCCTCGGCGCTGGCCGAGGGGCGCTTCGCCTCCGACGAAGCCGCCATCGACGTGCTGCGCCGTCAGGACGAAATGCTCGACCACGAAACCCCGCTGGGTGAATTGTTCGAGGATCAGCTGTCGGTCGCCGATCTGGTGATCCTCAACAAAACCGATCTGGTCGATGCGGAAACGCTGGCCAAGGTGGAAGCCAATCTGCGCGCCGAACTGCGCCCCGGCGTCGGTCTGCTGCATGCCCGCAACGGTCATGTCGACATCGCCGCGCTGCTCGGGATGGGCATGGGCAGCGAGGATGACATCGCCAACCGCCCCAGCCACCACGAGCTGGAGCATGGCGGGGAAACTCATGAGCATGATGATTTCGACAGTTTTTCCATTCGCCTTCAATCGGTTAGCGGCAAGGATGAGTTGCTGGCGGTGATCGAAAAGACCATCCGCGAGCATGACGTGCTGCGCCTCAAGGGCTTTGCCGCCATTCCCGGCGCCGCCGCGCGTCTGGCGATCCAGGCCGTCGGCCCGCGCGTCACCGCCTATTTCGACCGGCCGTGGAAGGATGGCGAAGTGCGCGACACCGCTCTGGTGGTGATTGGCGAAAGCCCGCTCGACCACGCCGCCATCACTACCAGCCTCAATCAGGCCGCTGCCGCCGCGGCCTGAGATAAAAAGGCCTGACGCAACATGCACTTACTCTCCGCCCAGGCCGGGGCCATCCAGCAGGAAGGCGAGGCCATCGACCTCGCCCAGCGCCCCGGCGCACTGGTGTTTGCCTCCTCGGCCGATAGCGAATTGGCCATGCTGGCCGGCGCTGCCGACCGGGCCGGGGAGGGTGAACTGCGCCTCGCCAACACGCTGCGCCTGTCGAATAATCTGTCGGTCGATCTGTGGCTGGAGCAGACTGTTGCGCATGCCAGGCTGGTCGTGCTGCGGCTGATCGGCGGCGCGGCCTATTTCCAATATGGCGTCGACGAGTTGACGGCATTGTGCAGCAACCGCCAGATTCCGCTGGTTTTGCTGCCCGGCGACGCCAACCCCGATCCGATCCTGCAAGCGCGCTCCAGCGTCCATCCCGACGACTGGATGCGCCTGCATTCCCTGTTCGTTGCCGGCGGCCCGGACAATGCCGACACGATTTTGGCGGCCTTCAACACGCTGGCGACGGAGCAGCACAAGCTTGCAGCAGGCTTGCCGTTTTCTGCTGGTTTGCTGACGGATAGTGCGCCGCAGCCTTTCGCCCGTTTCGGTCTCTGGCATCCCAGCGTCGGGATGACCGACGAAGCGGGTTTGCGCGCGCTGCATGCAAATGTTCCAGACGCGCCGCATATCCCGATTCTGTTCTACCGCGCCGCGCTCGAAGGCGCCGGCACGGCCACCATCGCAGCGATCATTGCAGCGCTCGAAGCGCGAGGGCTGGCCCCGGTGCCGCTATTGGTCTCCTCGCTCAAAGAAGCGGCCTGCGTTCGCTTCGTGCAGAATGCGCTAAGCGCCTTTCCGCCCTCGGCGGTGTTCAACCTCACCGGCTTTGCGCTGGGCATTGATGGGCTCGACGCCAAGACCAATCCGTTTTCGACCAGTGACGCCCCGGTGCTGCAGCTGATCCAGACGGGGCGGTCGGAGGCGCAGTGGCAGGCCGATATCCAGGGGCTGAGCTCCAAGGACATGGCGATGTTCCTGGTCATGCCTGAGGTGGATGGGCGGATCGGCGGATTGATCGTTGGGCACAAGGCCGACGCGGTTTGGCACGAACGCTGCCAGGTGCCGTTGACGGCTTATACGCCGGATGCGTCGGGGATTGAGCGGGCGGTGTCGCTGGCGGCGAACTGGGCAAGGTTGCGGGCAACGCCACGCGGTGAGCGGCGGATTGCGTTGGTGTTGGCGAATTATCCGCTGCGCGATGGACGATTGGCCAATGGCGTTGGCTATGATGCGCCGGCGTCGACGGTGGCGATTTTGCAGACGCTGGCGGCGGCGGGTTACACGCTGGACCTGTCCGGTGCACTGACCGCTGCCGATCTCATCGCCGCCCTGCAAGCCGGGCCGACCAATGCTGAGCCGGGGCGGGGTTCGTCTGCGGCGCGGTTGAGTCTTGGGCGGTATGGTGAGTTGTTTGCTCAGTTGCCTGACGCCATCCAGTCGGCGGTGACGGCGCGTTGGGGCGCACCAACGACCGACCCCTTCCTGCGCCTAGACAGTTTCCACCTCCCGGCGCTGATCTTTGGCAATGTGGCCATCCTGCTCCAGCCCGGTCGGGGCTATCAGCTGGATGAAACGCTCAGCTATCACGACCCAGTGCTGGTGCCGCCGCATGCTTATTTGGCGGCGTATCTGTGGTTGCGGCATGAGTTTGGCGCGCAGGCGCTGATCCATAATGGCAAGCATGGGACGCTGGAATGGCTGCCGGGCAAGGCGACGGCGCTGGATGCGGCGAGCTATCCGGATGCGCTGTGGGGGCAGTTGCCGCATCTCTATCCGTTCATCGTCAATGATCCGGGCGAGGGCACGCAGGCCAAGCGTCGGACTGGCGCGGTGATCATCGATCATCTGGTGCCGCCGCTGACGCGGGCGGAAACCTATGGGCCGCTCAAGGACCTTGAGGCGCTGCTCGATGAATATTACGCGGCGGCGGGGATGGATCGGCGGCGGTTGGTCGATCTCAAGCGGCGGATTCTGGATTTTACCCGCGATGCGCGGCTGGATCGGGATATCGGGCTGCCGGAGGATGAGACCGAGGCGCTGATCAAGATCGATAATTTCCTGTGTGATCTGAAGGAAGCGCAGATCAGGGATGGGCTGCATGTGTTCGGGCAGTCGCCGCAGGGGGATTTGCAGCGCGATCTGATCGTGGCCTTGGCGCGGGTGCCGCGTGGGGAAATCGCCGGTGAAGCGTCGTTGATCCGGGCGTTGGCGGATGATCTCAAGCTGGGGTTTGATCCGTTGATGGTCAAGCTCGGCACTCCGTGGGTGGGGCCAGACGTGGCTGGCGCGGGTTCTCTGCGCACGCTGGGCGATGTGGTGGAACTGCTGGAAAATCTGGCGGCGGAGCTGGTCGATGGCCGAGCCGTGCCCGAGGATTGGGCTGCTACCAAGGCGGTGCTGGAGACGGTGGAAAGCACTATCCGGCCGCGTCTGGCTGCGTCGGGGCCGGCGGAGCTGGCAGCGTTGCTGGATGGGCTCGATGGCAAGTTCATTGCGCCGGGGCCGTCGGGGGCGCCGTCGCGCGGGCGGTTGGATGTGTTGCCGACGGGGCGGAATTTTTACTCCATCGACTCGCGGGCGGTGCCGACGCCGACGGCTTGGGAGCTGGGGCAGAAATCTGCCGAAAGTCTGGTGCTGCGGCATTTGCAGGATCATGGCCATCATCTGCGCGCGGTGGCGCTGTCGGTGTGGGGCACCGCCAATATGCGGACGGGCGGCGATGATATCGCGCAGGCGCTGGCATTGGTCGGCGCGCGGCCAACCTGGGACCCGGGTTCGCTACGGGTGTCTGGCTATGAGATCATTCCGCTGGCCAAGCTGGGGCGGCCGCGGGTGGACGTCACCTTGCGGATTTCGGGGTTTTTCCGCGATGCGTTTCCGGCGCAGATTGCGCTGGTGGATCGTGCCATTCGGGCGATCGGCGCCCTGGACGAGCCGACTGATGATAATCCCATCGCCGCCCGCATGCGCAGTGATGCGCTGGGGCTGATGGCCGAGGGGCAGTCCGAAGGTGACGCCGGGCTCGCTGCCGGACACCGGATTTTTGGCTCCAAGCCGGGCACCTATGGGGCCGGGCTCAATGCGCTGATCGATTCCGGCAGTTGGACCAGCAAGGCCGATCTCGCCCAGCGGGCGCTGGATTGGGGGCAATATGCCTATGGCGCACAGGCCGACGGCACGCCGCAGCGCGAGCGCTTTGCCGCACGGCTCGGCGATATCGATGCGGTGATCCACAATCAGGATAATCGCGAGCATGACCTGCTCGACAGCGATAATTATTACCAGTTCGAGGGTGGGCTTTCCGCCGCCGCCGAAACACTGAGCGGGGTCAAACCCGCCGCCTATCACAATGATCATTCCCGTCCCGAGCGGCCGGTGATCCGCACGCTGGAAGAGGAAATCTCCCACGTGATGCGCTCGCGGGTGGTCAATCCGAAATGGATCGCCGGCATGATGCGGCATGGCTATCGCGGCGCGTTTGAAATCATCGCCACGGTGGATTTCATGTTCGCCTATGCCGCCACCACCGGCGCGGTAAAGACGCATCATTTCGATCTGGCTTTTGAGGCGTTTGTCGAAAGTGACGCGGTGCGCGAGTTTATCCGCGCCAGCAACGCCCATGGCTATGACGAACTGCTCGCCAAGTTCAACGAGGCCCGCCAGCGCGGGCTGTGGACGCCGCGTTCCAATTCCGCCTTTGCCTTTTTGGAGGATTCCAGATGACCGATAAGCCCGTCAAGAAAACCGACCTGATGAGCGAAGCCGAGCGCGACGCCTATCACGCCGAAAAGATGAAGAAGAAGCGCGAGGCGCGGAACAAAATTCTGGCGACCAAGACCCAGGAAAAGGGGCTGCTGATTGTCCATACCGGCAAGGGCAAGGGCAAATCCACCGCCGCTTTCGGCATGGTGTTCCGGGCGCTGGGGCATGGCTTCAAGGTGGGTGTGGTGCAGTTCGTCAAGGGCGTCTGGGAAACCGGCGAGCGCGACGTGCTGATGAAGTTCCCCGAGCTGGTGACCATCAACGCCATGGGCGAGGGCTTTACCTGGGACGTGGCCGACCGGCAGCGCGACCTGGCCGCCGCCCGCAAGGCCTGGGAACAGGCCAAGGTGTTGATCAACGATCCGAGCAACAAGCTGGTGCTGCTCGATGAGCTGAACATCGTGCTGCGCTATGACTATCTGCCGATTGAGGAAGTGGTCGAGTTTCTGCGCAACAAGCCGGTGGATACGCATGTGATCGTCACCGGGCGCAATGCCAAGGATGAGCTGATCGAGATCGCCGATCTGGTGACGGAAATGACCGAGATCAAGCATCATTTCCGCGCCGGGGTTAAGGCGCAGGCGGGGATTGAGTTTTAGGGGAGCTTCGCTCCTTGGACCGGCGATCTGGAGTCGAGCTGAGTGTATCGGTTCTTTCGCCTCCCTCCCCCCTGAGGGGAGGGAATGAGGGAGGGGGTCGTCCAGTTGGCCACGAAACGACCCCCACCCCGGCCCTCCCCTCAAGGGGGAGGGGCGCATTGTGCATGCGGGGTGTCTTCGGCAAGCCCTAGCAGCCATCACCGCGCAATGACCGCGTCAGGCGGTTGATGTCGGTTTCCATCTCGGCGGAATCCCGCACCGAATATTCTACCCGGAACGCGGCATAGCTGGACCCATCGCAGAGCATGACCATGCGCTGGTGCAGGATGCGGATGCCTTTGAGGGCGGAGAATTCGGCCCAGCGCGGCGTGGTGGTCTGGCCGGTGATATTCCAGGCGTCAGCTTCCGCTTCGGCCGTCGCCGCACTCACCTCGGTCTCGAAATCATCGAGAAAATAGCCGCCCCAGACCACGAGGCCCGCCGCTGCGTCGAGCTTCTGAAAGCCCTGTCCATCGCCATTGTCGCTGAGATCGCTGCCGGTAAAGCCCGGCGGAATGTCGACGCCATAGCCGAAGCGGGGATTGTCGTAGTGATTCCAGCCCTGGGCAAAAGCGGGGGTGGTGAACAAAGCGAGGAGCAGGGTGAGGAGAATGCGCATGGCGGGAATCTGCCAGCGGCGGGGCGTTGGTGCAAGCCCCGGCTCACACCACCACGATGCCGGCATGCTTGGCTTTGTTCTCGGGCTCGACATGGATGGTGATCTGCACGTCTTCCACTGTTTCGCGCAATTTGGCTTCGATCTGGTCGCAAATGCTATGCGCCGCGTCGACGCTCATGGCGCCGGGCACCACCAGATGGAAATCGATGAACACCAGCTTGCCGGCCTGTCGGGTGCGGATGTCATGCGCTTCGATGGCGCCATCGGCATTGGTGGCGATGACCTCGCGGATGGTTTTCTGGGTGTCGACCGGCACGGCGACGTCCATCAGTCCGCCGACGCTGGAGCGGATGACGCCCCAGCCCGACCACAGGATGTTGAGCGCCACCAGCCCGGCCAGCAGCGCATCGAGCACCGCCCAGCCGGTGATAAACACCAGCGCCAGCCCGACCAGCACGCCGATGGTCGACACCACGTCGGTCAGCAAATGCTTGCCATCGGCTTCGAGCGCCGGCGAACGCACCTTGCGGCCATGCCGCATCAGCACAAAAGCCCACACCGCATTGATCGCCGTGGCCACCGCGCTCACCACCAGCCCCTGCACCGGGGCCTCGGGGAGCGCCGGGCTCAGCACGCCGAGCACCGCCTCGCGGAAAATCAGGATGGCGGCGACGATGATCATCACGCCGACAATCACCGCCGAGAAATATTCGGCCTTGTGATAGCCATAGGGCAGGGCGGCGTCAGCCGGCTTCTGCGCCAGCCGCACCGCGATCAGCGCCACGATGGCGGTCACCACATTGACGATCGATTCCAGCGCGTCGGAATAGAGCGCGATCGAGCCGGTGATATTCCAGGCGAGGAATTTCAGCCCCAGCACCACAATGCCGACGACAAGGCTCGCGGCGGCAATGGCCAGCGTTCGGTTTGCAGTGATGCTCACAATAGCGATTTCCGATTGGTCGATATTGCCCATAACCGCTCCGCGGATCGAGGGCAAGTCGTTGAATTTGCAAATCATTTTCAGAAGCATTCTGATCTGGCCGGCGTCTGGCGCAAGCCATTGATTGACCACGCGCTTCTGCCCGCCTAGAACCAGATTGGCGCAGAGTTCCGACAAAGGAACTGAAACAGAATCCGGTGCGGTCGACCCAAATCGGGGACCAAGTCCGGAGCTGCAACGGTCTTGAGTGAACCTGCCTCTTGCTTTGAGAGGCGATGATGACGACGGGAACGACACTGCCCCAAGGGGCCAGGCTGGTGGCCGGTATCGGCTGCAACAGCGCCGCGAGCGCCGACGAAATCGTCGCCTTGCTGGAACGCTGCCTCGCCAGACTGGGGGTCGAGGCCTCCGCTCTCACCGCCATTGCCAGTCACAGTCGCAAATCCGGTGTTGTCGCGCTGATGGATGCGGCCAGCCATTTCGATGTGCCGCTGCGTCTGTTGGCGGATGCCGAACTGGCCGAGGACATGCCGACCCCGTCAGAGGTGGTTTTTGCGGCTATCGGCCGTTCGTCCATTGCCGAAGCGGTGGCCGCTGCGGCGGGGCCGCTGGTATTGGCCAAGCAGAAATCGGCTTATGCCACCTGTGCGCTGGCGCTCTGTCCGGCCGATTTCGATGCGCTGAGCTTTGGTCAGGCGTCGCGCTGGAGCGCGGCGATGGCGGCGTCGAGGCTATCGACTTCCAGCGCCGGGCCATAGGCAGGGCGCGCGATCATGATGATTTTCACGCCCAGCCTACGGGCCGCTTCGAGCTTGGCCGCCGTCTGCGCGCCGCCGGAATTCTTGGTGACCAGATGAGTAATGTTCTCGCGCTGCAGCAGCGCCAGTTCAGCGTCGAGCGTGTAAGGCGGGCGCGATTGCAGCAGGCGCGCATGCGGCGGCAGCTTTTCGGCCGGCGCCTCGATGGTGCGGACCACGAAATGGCAATCGTCGCGTTCGAGAAACTGGCTCAGCCCGGTATGGCCGGTGGTCAGCAGCACTTCGGCATTGGCCGGCAGGGCGGCGGCGGCTTCGGCGGCATTGGCCACGGTCAGCCAGTCATCGCCCAGTTGTTGCTCCCAGGCCGGCCGCATATAGCGCACCAGCGGCACGCTGATGGTCTGCGCCGCCGCCACGGCGTTGATGGAAATCTGCCCCGCATAAGGGTGGGTGGCATCGACCAGTCGCTCGATCTTGGCGATCCGCAGATAAGCCGCCAGCCCCGGAATGCCGCCGAAATTGCCCATGCGCAATTCGCCTTGCGGCAATTTGGGGTCCTGCGTGCGCCCGGCCAGCGAGGTAATCACGTCATGGCCCAGCGCCACCAGCCGGTTGGCCAGTTCGCGCGCTTCGCCAGTGCCGCCAAGGATCAGAATCTTCATCGGTTTTGCGTTTCTCCTGCCTTCCAATGTGCCTATTCCGATAGCGGCTCACAAGGCCAACCCGGGACCGCGCTGCGCGATCCCTCCTGCCGAGGCCCTGCCTGATGCTCAACTGGTTCAAACGTCGCCACTCTTCCGGCCATTTCGCCCGGCTCGATCACGCCGATTTTCCGGCAATGCAGCCCGGCACGGTCTGGCTGGTCGGCGCTGGTCCCGGCGGGCCGGGGCTGACCTCGCTGCTGGCGTTTCATGCGCTGGGGCAGGCCGATGTCATCGTGCATGACGCGCTGGTGTCGCCCGAATTGCTGGCCATGGCGCCGCGCCACACGCAAATCGTCTTTGCCGGCAAGCGCGGCGGCAAGCCGTCGCCCAAGCAGGCCGATATCACCCTGCAGCTGATCGAGCTGGCCAAGGCCGGCAAGCGGGTGTTGCGGCTCAAGGGCGGCGATCCCTTCATGTTCGGGCGCGGCGGCGAGGAGGCCGGGGCGCTGGCGCGGGCGGGCGTGAAGTTCCGCATCGTGCCGGGCATTTCCTCGGGGCTGGGCGGGCTGGCCTATGCCGGCATTCCGGTGACCCATCGCGACACCAATCATGCGGTGATTTTCCTCACCGGGCACGACGAAACTGGCGCGGTGCCGCAGGGCGTCGATTGGCCGGCCATCGCCAAGGCAGCCCCGGTCATCGTCATGTTCATGGCGGTCAAGCATCTCGGCTCGATTTCGCAAAAGCTGATCGCCGCCGGCCGCGATGGCAATGAACGGCTGGCCATCGTTTCGCATGCCGCGACACCGCAGCAGGCGGTGATCGAAACCACGCTGGCCGCAGCTGGCACGCTGACTGAGGTGCCGACGCCCGCCATCATCGTGCTGGGGCCGGTCAGCGCCTATCGCGCTTCGCTCGATTGGTATGTCGACGCCGCCAGGAGGCATATTTTTGGCTAAGGGCCTCGTCATCGCCGCGCCGCGTTCGGGTTCGGGCAAGACCGTCATCACCCTCGGTCTGCTGGCGGCGTTGCGCCAAAGCGGCGTGGTGGTGGCCCCGGCCAAGACGGGGCCGGACTATATCGACCCCGCGTTTCTGGCGCGGGCGGCATTGCGCGAGGCGGTCAATCTTGATCCGTGGTCCATGAGTGGCGCGCGGCTCAAAGCGCTGGCCAGCACGCAGGCGACCGGGGCCGATCTGCTGCTGGTCGAGGGCGTCATGGGGCTGTTCGATGGCGCGGCCGACAATACCGGCTCGACTGCCGATCTGGCCGAATTGCTCGAACTGCCGGTGGTGCTGGTGGTGGATAGCGAGCGGCAGAGCCAGTCGGTGGCGCCGCTGGTGGCCGGCTTTGCCAATTGGCGGCCGGGCGTGCGCATTGGCGGCGTCATCCTCAACCGGGTGGCGTCGACCAAGCATGAGCGCATGCTGGTCGAGGCGCTGGCGGCGACGGGCATCCCGTGCCTCGGGGCTATTCCGCGCGATGCGGCGCTGGTGGTGCCGGAGCGCCATCTCGGGTTGGTTTTGCCGGGCGAAATGGCGGCTTTTGCTGGTTTTATTGACGCCGCTGCCACCGCCATCGGCACCTATGTCGATCTGGCCCGCCTGCAAGCGCTGGCCGCGCCATTGCCCGAAGCTGATGCGCCGTCCGCGCCGCTGCCGCCACTGGGCCAGCGCATCGCCATTGCCCGCGACGACGCTTTTGCCTTTGCCTATCCGCATCTGCTGGATGGCTGGCGGGCACTCGGGGCTGAGCTGAGCTTCTTCTCGCCGCTGGGGGATGAAGCACCCAAAGCCGATTGCGACGCGGTGTTTCTGCCGGGTGGTTATCCCGAATTGCATGGCGCGACCCTCGCCAATGCGGTGAATTTCAAGGCCGGGCTGGTCGCGGCGCGCGACCGCGAGGCGCTGCTCTATGGCGAGTGCGGTGGCTTCATGGTGCTGGGCGAGACGCTGGTGGACAAAGCCGGGCAGGGCCATGAAATGGCCGGGCTGTTGCCGGTGACCACGCGGATTGATCGGCCCAAGCGGATTTTGGGCTATCGGCGGTTGGTGCAGTCCGGGGCCTTGCCGTGGCCGGGGCGGCTCAATGGCCATGAGTTTCATTATTCGTCGGCCAAGCAATCCCGCCTGCCGCCACTGTTTGCCGCGACGGATGCGCGGGGCGAGGCGCTGCCGCCGATGGGGGCGGCGATTGGGCGGGTGATGGGGTCGTATGCGCATGTGGTGGATGGGGCGTAACCAAAGCCTGCAAAAGCTCGGTGTCATCCCGGCGAAAGCCGGAACCCGTCCTGAGATTGGGTCATATGCTATGATCTCAGGATGGGCCCCGGCTCAAGGCCGGGGTGACATCGGGGGTGGGTGACACCACCTGCCAAGATCATTTTCGCGAAAGGATTGTGTTCTGCCCGCTAAATCCCTGATGTTCATGGGCACCGGCTCCGATGTCGGCAAATCGCTGCTGGTGGCGGGGCTGTGCCGGGCGCTGGCCAATCGTGGGCTGCGCGTGGCGCCGTTCAAGCCGCAGAATATGAGCAATAATGCCGCCGTGACCGCCGATGGCGGCGAGATTGGCCGGGCACAGGCGTTGCAGGCCCGCGCGGCGCGGCGAGAGCCGATTACGGCGATGAACCCGGTGCTGCTCAAGCCGGAGCAGGAAACCGGCTCGCAGGTGGTGGTGCGAGGGCAGCGCCGGGCGTCGATGTCGGCGCGGGCCTACTGGGCCGAGCGCGGCAGGCTGATGCCCGAGGTGCTGGCGGCGTTTAACGAGCTGGCCGAGACGGCCGATATCGTGTTGGTCGAGGGCGCGGGCAGCGCGTCGGAAGTCAATCTGCGGGCCAATGATCTGGCCAATTTCGGCTTTGCCCAGGCGGCGAAAGTGCCGGTGGTGCTGGTGGGGGATATCCAGCGCGGTGGGGTCATCGCCGCTATTGTCGGCACGTTTGCGGTGATTGCGCCGGAGGATGCGGGGCTGATCCGGGCCAGCCTAATCAACAAATTTCAGGGCGATCCGGCGCTGTTTGCCGATGGGGTACGCTTCATTGCCGAGCGGAGCGGCGTGCCCTGTCTGGGGCCGGTGCCGTGGTTTGCTGACGCGGGGAAACTGCCCGCCGAAGATGTGCTGGCGCTGGAGGATTACAGCACGGCTCGTTCGGGTGGCTTCACCATCGCCGTGCCGCGCCTGCCGCGGATTGCCAATTTCGACGATCTCGATCCGTTGCGGGCCGAGCCCGGGGTGACGCTGGTGCTGGTCGAGCCGGGGCAGGCTTTGCCGCGCGATGCCGATCTGGTCATCCTGCCGGGGTCGAAAGCCACGCGCGGCGATCTGGCGGCGCTGCGGGAGCATGGCTGGGATATCGACATTGCGGCGCATCACCGGGCCGGGGGGCGGGTGCTGGGGATTTGCGGCGGCTATCAGCTGCTGGGGCGCTCGATTGCCGATCCGGATGGGATTGAAGGCGCGCCGGGGACGAGCGCGGGGCTGGGGCTGCTCGATGTCGAGACGGTGCTGACGCCGGTCAAGCAATTGCGGGTCGAGCAGGCCCGTCACGCGGCGTCGGGCGAGAGCATCAGCGGCTATCATATGCATATGGGGGTGACTGAGGGGCCGGACCGGGGGCGGCCGTTTGCGCAGATCGGGGCCGACCATGAGGGCGCGGTGAGCGCCGATGGGCGGGTGAGTGGCACCTATCTGCATGGGCTGTTTGCTGCCGACCCGTTCCGGCGGGCTTTTTTGGGGGCCGGCGCCAGTGCGGATCTGGCCTATGAAGCCAGCATCGAGGCGACGCTGGATGCGCTGGCGGCGCATCTGGAAGCGCATTTGGATATCGATGCGTTGCTGGCGCTGGCGGAGTAGGCGTCACTATTGACGTCTTGGTGTGCCTGGCCCACCCCACCCTCTATCCCTCCCCATCAAAGGGGAGGGAGGCGCCAGCGCCAGCGTCCGTGTTCATCGTCTCCCTCCCCCTTGTGGGGAGGGATCAAGGGTGGGGGTGTCACGCGCGCCGAGCTCGCCATCTCAGGATGGGTCCCGGCTCAAGGCCGGGATGACATCGAGGGTGTGGGAGCGCTGGGGTAAAGAGATTCCCGCTTTCGTGGGGGTGCTGCAGTGGTTAGGTAGGGCGGCTGAATATTGGGTCCGGAATCATCATGCACGCCTTTATCGCTCCCCTCGCGCTGCTGCTGGAACGCTGGCTTGGCTATCCGCCGCGGCTGCTGGCGCTGATCGGTCATCCGGTGGTCTGGATCGGCCGGGCCATCACCTGGCTGGAGCAGGGCGTCGACAAGCGCGAACGGACCCCGCGCCAGCGCCGCGATGCCGGCATCCTGACGCTGGCGATGCTGCTGGGGGTGACGCTGGTCATCACCGTGCTGGTGCAGCAATTCTTGCGCAGCATCCCGTTTGGCTTTGTGCTGGAAATTCTCGTCGCCACGCCGTTTCTGGCGCAAAAGGAACTTGGGCGCGCCGTCGAGGCGGTGGCTACCGCGTTGCGGACCTCGCTGGAGGCTGGGCGGGAAGCGGTCAGCCATACTGTCGGGCGCGATCCGCAGGCGCTGGATGAGGCCGGGGTGGCGCGCGCTGCTATCGAGACGCTGGCCGAAAGCACCTCGGACGGCGTGGTGGCGCCATGGTTCTGGCTGGTGCTGTTCGGGCTGCCGGGGATCGCGGTCTACAAGGCGATCAACACTGCCGATTCGATGATCGGCCATCTCAATGAGCGCTATCGCGACTATGGCTGGGCGGCGGCCAAGCTGGACGATGTAGTCAACTGGATTCCGGCCCGGCTGACGGCGTTGCTGATCACCGCCGCCTGTTTCATCACCCCGCATGCTAGCCCGTCGAAGGCCTGGGCGATGGCGCGCCGCGATGCGCGCAAGCATGAATCGCCCAATGCCGGCTGGCCTGAAGCCGCCTTTGCCGGCGCGCTCGGCTTCGCGCTGGGCGGGCCGCGGAGTTATGACGGGGAACTGGTCGCGCTGCCGCAGTTTGGCGGTGGCAAATCGGCGCTGGTGGGGAGTGACATCCTGCGGGCGCTGGTGCTGTATCGCAGCACGCTCAATGTGCTGCTGGGGGTGAGTGTGGTGATTGGGCTGCTGGTGTTTGTGGCCTGAGGGACTCTTTCTTCTCCCTCCCCCTTGAGGGGAGGGCCGGGGTGGGGGTGTCGGAACCTCCCCTGGCGCGGTGGGTGTGGAGACCACGACACCCCCACCCTAACCCTCCCCTCAAGGGGGAGGGGATGGCATCGAGTTTGGACTGTCACCGGTGGCCTCAGGCCCGGTAAATTCGCCCTTCGGCGCGCTCGGCGACTTCGCCTTTCAGGGTCATCGGCAGGCCGGCAATGATGAAATGCACGTCGTCGCAAATTTCGGCGAGGCGTTGGTGGGCGGCGCCGGCCAGGTCGCGGAAGGTGCGGGCCATGGCGTTGTCGGGCACGATGCCCTGGCCCACCTCATTGCTGACCAGGATGATCTTGCAGTTTTCGATCTGCACCAGCGCGGCGCCCAATTCGCTCACCGCCAGGGCGACATCCATTTCGGCCAGCAGCAGATTGGTGATCCACAGCGTCAGGCAATCGACCAGGATCACGTCATGCTTGGCCGAAGCCCGCAGCAGGGTCTCGGGCAGCGCCAGCGGTTCCTCGATGGTGGTGAAGCGGGTGGCGCGGCTGGCCTGATGGCTGGCCACCCGATCACGCATTTCGGCGTCGAGCGCTTCGGCGGTGGCGACATAGGCAGGGCGACTGCCGCTGCGAATGGCCAATTGCTCGGAAAAGGCGGTCTTGCCCGAGCGGGCGCCCCCCAGGATCAATACGTGTCGTGTCATTGTATCACTCTCCATTTCCGTCCGCCGCTGCGGTATAGCGGGAAATAGTCTCCGTGCCGAACCGGTTGCGCCGCCGGTATGCGCCGACTATGCGCCACCTTGCCGCTAGCGGGCGCTTTTTGTGCCTTATTCTACTTTCGTCTTAGCACCTTTGGCATTATGGTCCGCGCCGAAACGATATTTTACCTTCCGTTCCATCCCGGAGATTCCCCGCGTGCCCAGGTATTATCTTGGCGTTGATGGCGGCGGCACCAATTGCCGCGTGCGTCTGGCCGACGAGAATCTGAAGACTCTCGCCGAAGTCAAGAACGGCCGTTCCAATCTGCAGATCGACGATGGCGAGCCCGCCTTCCGCGCTATCAGCGATGGCACGCGCGACGTGTTCAAGGCAGCGGGCCTCGATTTCAGCGAAACCGCCAATACTTATGCCTGTTTCGGCATGGCCGGCGGCCGGATGGATAGTGCCCGCGCCGAGTTCGCGGCGCGGCCCTGGCCGTTTGCCGGGGTGCAGGTCTATGACGATATCGACATTGCCCATGCCGGCGCGCTGGGTGGCGGCGAGGGCGGGGTGATCATCGTCGGCACCGGCTCGGCGGCGCTCTCCATCGTCGATGGCGAACGCCATCAGGCCGGCGGCTGGGGCTTTCCCACCGGCGACCAGATGAGTGGCGCTATCCTGGGGCGCGAATTGATGCGCTACGCGGTGGAATCCGAGGATGGGCTGGTCGAAGGCTCGCCGCTGACCAAGGCGGTGATCGCCCAGCTGGGCGGGGACAATCAGGCGGTGATGTCCTGGGCGTTTGGCACGGCGCTGGAGCTGAAGGTCATCAGCAATGATGGCAAGGAAGGGTGCGACGATGCCCTGATCGGGCGCGCACCGGCCGAATTCGGCAAGCTGATGCCGCTGTTCATCGAATATCTCGAACAGGGCGATCCGGTGGCCAACAAGATGCTCGACATCGAGTTTGGCTATATCGACACCTATGCCAATTGGTTCAAACGCCACAATGCCCAGGTGATGGCCGTTGTCGGCGGCTTTGGCGAACGCCTGTTCCCCATGCTCCAACAGCGCTATGGCGATTTCGTCGCTTTGCCCAAATTCGAGCCGCTGCATGGCGCCGTCATCCTCGCCCGCCAGAATTTCGCTTCTAACTAAGGACTAGCCCCTCGTGTCCAGCCGCATCATTCCCGTCCAGCCTTTCGATTATGTGGTGTTCGGCGCCACGGGCGATCTGACCAAGCGCAAGCTGATTCCGGCGCTGTATCACCGGTTCAAGGACGGCCAGTTCGACGAGACCAGCCACATTATCGGCGCTTCGCGCAGCAAGCTGAGCGATGCCGATTTCCAGCAGGTGGCGCGCGACGCCATCACCGCCTTTGTGGAAAAGGAATATCAGGACGCCGCGGTGATCGACCGCTTCGTCAAGATTTTCTCCTATGTGCCGGTCGATGCCAGCAACCCCGAAACCTCGGGCGATCTCGGCGCCAAGCTGCGCGACGACCCCAAGGTGGTGCGCGCCTTCTATCTGGCCGTGGCGCCCGATCTGTTCGAGCCGATCGCCGAATATCTGCACAAGAAGAAGCTCTATCGCCGCGACGCCCGCGTCGTCATCGAGAAGCCGCTGGGCCATGATCTGGCCTCGTCGGTGGAAATCAATGACGGCGTCGCCAAGATCTTCAAGGAAGATCAGGTGTATCGCATCGACCATTATCTCGGCAAAGAGACGGTGCAGAACCTGTTGGCGCTGCGCTTCGCCAATACGCTGTTCGAGCCGATCTGGAATTCGGCGCATATCGACCACGTCCAGCTGACCGTGGCGGAATCGGTCGGGGCCGGTACGCGCGGCTATTACGACGAATCCGGCGCGCTGCGCGACATGATCCAGAACCACATGCTGCAGCTGCTGTGCCTGGTGGCGATGGAGCCACCGGCCAGCGACGATGCCGATGCGCTGCGCGACGAAAAGCTCAAAGTGCTGCGCGCGCTGAAGCCAATAAGCAATGGCGAAGTGGCCAAGAACACCGTGCGCGGCCAGTATAAGGGCGTGAAGTCGGAAACCACCTCGGTGGCCGGCTATCAGGACGAACTGCCCGACGACAAGAAGGGCAGCCGCACCGAAACCTTCGTCGCCCTCAAGGTCGATGTCGAAAACTGGCGCTGGGCCGGGGTGCCGTTCTATTTCCGCACCGGCAAGCGCATGGCCAGCCGCGCCTCGGAAATCTGCATCCAGTTCAAGCCGATCCCGCACTCGATTTTCGACCATGCCGAGGGCGCGCCCAAGGCCAACAAGCTGATCATCCGCCTGCAGCCCGACGAGGGCGTCAAGCTGATGATGATGATCAAGGACCCGGGTCCGGGTGGCATGCGCCTGCGCGAAGTGCCGCTCAACCTCAGCTTTGCCGCCACGTTCAATGAGCGCACGCCGGAAGCCTATGAGCGCCTGCTGATGGACGTCATTCGCGGCAGCCAGACGCTGTTCATGCGTCGCGACGAACTCGAGGCCGCGTGGAAGTGGATCGACCCGATCCGCGAGGCCTGGGACCGCTCGAGCGAACCGCCGCAGTCTTATGTCGCCGGCACCTGGGGCCCGAGCGGCGCCATCGCCCTGATCGAACGCGACGGCCGGACGTGGTATGAGGATGAATAACAGGGTGTGAGGTTCTCCCACCCACGATGTCACCCCGGCCTTGAGCCGGGGCCCATCTTGAGATCATGCCGCTCATTCCATCTCAGGATGGATCTCGGCTCAAGGCCGGGATGACAGCGCCATGTGACTGAAAGGAAGACTTAAAGTGACCATTGACCGCCGCAGTTTTGCTGACAAGCCGACCCTGGCCAAGGAACTGGCCGAGGCCGTTGCCGATCGCATTCGCGCGGCCATCGAAACCCGCGGCATGGCGGCGATTGCCGTCAGCGGTGGCTCGACGCCGAGCCGCTTCTTCCAGGCGCTGGGCAAGACCAAGGATATCGACTGGTCCAAGGTCATCGTGACGCTGGTGGACGAGCGCTGGGTCGATGACACCAGCGACCGCTCCAATGCGCTGCTGGTCAATGAACGCATGCTGCAGGGACCGGCCGCCACGGCGCGCTTCTTCCCGCTTTATTCCGGTGGCGACGAACCCGACGCCACCCATATCGCCAAGACCAATGCCCTGCTGGGCGAGTTGCCCGAGCAGTTCGCCGCGGTGGTTCTGGGCATGGGCAATGACGGGCACACCGCCTCGTTCTTCCCCGGCGGCGATACGCTGGCCGAGGCGCTCAGCGCCGCCGGCCCGGTGCTGGCTATCCGCGCTCCCGGCGCGGGCGAGCCACGCGTCACCTTTACCCTTCCGCGTCTCCTCCGCACGGATGGGCTGTATCTTCACATCGAAGGAGAGGAAAAGGCCGCCGTTCTCGACACGGCTCTGGGTGATGGTCCGATCGAGGACATGCCCATCCGCGCCGTCTTGCGGTCCGGCCATGCTGTCAACGTCTATTGGTGCCCATAGTCCCCTTCGCGATCCCCAATTGATCGCTTAGGCCACGAAGGGCTCCATCGGCGCGTTCTCGAGAGCGGTGCAGGTCACTGTTCCATGCGAGCGCGCGCCCAACTGAAAGTCAGGAGCTCGCCTATGTCTGTCCGTCAGGCCATTCAGGATGTCACCGACCGGATCGCGGCCCGCAGCCGCGATAGCCGTCGCGATTATCTCAGCCGCCTCGATGCCGCGCGCGAAGCCGGCGTCAACCGCACCGTCTTGTCCTGCGGCAACCTCGCCCACGCCTTTGCCGCCTGCACCCCGACCGAAAAGGCGCAGCTGGCCGGCAGCAAGTCGCTCAATCTGGGCATTGTCACCAGCTATAACGACATGCTCAGCGCGCATCAGCCCTATCAATTCTATCCCGAGATCATCAAGCAGGCGGCCCGCGAAATCGGCGCCACGGCGCAGGTGGCCGGCGGCGTGCCGGCCATGTGCGACGGCGTCACCCAGGGCCAGCCGGGCATGGATCTGTCGCTGTTTTCGCGCGACGTCATTGCCATGTCGACGGCGATTTCGCTCAGCCACAACATGTTCGATGCTGCCGTCTATCTCGGCATTTGCGACAAGATCGTCCCGGGCCTGCTGATCGGCGCGCTGACCTTTGGCCATCTGCCGGCTGTCTTCGTGCCCGCCGGGCCGATGCCGTCGGGCCTGCCCAATGATGAAAAGGCCAAGGTCCGCCAGCTCTATATGGAGGGTAAGGTCGGCCGCGCCGAACTGCTCGAAGCCGAGAGCAAGTCGTATCACTCGGCCGGCACCTGCACCTTCTACGGCACCGCCAATTCCAATCAGATGCTGATGGAAATCATGGGCCTGCATCTGCCGGGCTCCAGCTTCGTCAATCCGGGCACGCCGTTGCGCGATGCCTTGACCCGCGAAGCCACGGTGCGGGCGCTGTCGCTTAGCGCCCAGGGCAATAATTACACCCCGGTCGGCCACGTCATCGACGAAAAGGCCATCGTCAACGGCCTGGTCGGCCTCCACGCCACCGGCGGCTCGACCAACCATACCATGCATCTGATCGCCATCGCCGCTGCCGCTGGCTTGCAGGTGACCTGGGACGATATGAGCGAACTGAGCGACGCGACGCCGCTGCTGGCGCGCGTCTATCCCAATGGCGTTGCCGATGTGAACCATTTCCACGCTGCCGGCGGCATGGGGTTTCTGATTCAGGAACTGCTGGAAAGCGGGCACCTGCATGAGGACGTCAAGACCGTCTGGGGCCATGGCCTCTCCGGCTACACGGTGGAAGCCAAGCTGATCGACGAGAAGCTGACCTATCAGCCCTCGCCGCATGAATCGGCGCTGCCCAAGGTGCTGACCACGGTGGCCGCGCCATTCTCGCCGACCGGCGGGCTCAAGCTGCTTTCCGGCAATCTGGGGCGTTCGGTGATCAAGGTCTCGGCGGTCAAGCCGGAACACCGCATCATTGAGGCTCCGGCAAAAGTGTTCCACGGCCAGGAAGGCTTGCAGGCCGCGTTCAAGGCTGGCGAGCTGACCGGCGACATGATCGCGGTGGTCCGCTTCTCCGGGCCGCGCGCGCTGGGCATGCCGGAACTGCACAAGCTGACCCCGGCGCTGGGGATTTTGCAGGATCGCGGCTTCAAGGTGGCGCTGGTCACCGATGGCCGCATGTCGGGCGCCTCGGGCAAGGTGCCGGCGGCGATCCATATGACGCCGGAAGCGGTGGACGGTGGGCCGATTTCGAAGATCCGCGATGGGGATATGATCCGGCTGGATGCCAATGAAGGCACGCTGACGTTTTTGGGCGATGAGAAGGAATTCTTCTCGCGCACGCCGGCGACGGAGGATTTGCGGTCCCAGCATTTTGGCATGGGGCGCGAGTTGTTTGCCGGATTCAGGAGCCTGGTGGGCGTGGCAGATCGTGGGGCGAGTGTGTTTCAGTAGGATCGGGGCTAACCGTCACCCCCTCCTAGCCTCCCCCATCAAGGGGGAGGTATATCGCTCCACTCGTGGGCAAAATCGTGCCCTAAACTCGATCTGTACCTCCCCCTTGATGGGGGAGGCTAGGAGGGGGTGGGACCGCTTGCACGTGCGTTGAGCCACTCCGCAATCGCCGCTGCGTCGGCGTCGCCCGGCTCGTGCCCGCCGGAGACCACCACCAGCCGCACAGCCGCCCCCGCCGCTTCCAGCATGGCCGCCAGCGCCTCGCTCTTGGCACGATAGGCATCGCGCTCGCCGGCTAGAACGAGCACTTCGACTCCGCGCAAATCCGCCTCCGGCACCTGATCCAGCACCGCCACGGGTCGCAGCAAGATGGCTCGGCGCGCTAATAGCTCTGGCTGCAGCAATAGCGCCGCCGCGAGGAAATTGGCGCCGTTGGAATAGCCCAGTCCGATTAGCCCCGAGGGGTCGAGCGCATAGGCGCTGCGGGCTTCTTCGAGGAATGCCGCCAGCGCGCCGGCTTCGAAGCGGATATCCTTTTGGTCGAACAGCATCGGCGCGAGGCCGCGAAACCAGCGTCTGGTGCCGTCTTCGGTGCTGCGACCGCGCAGGCCGAGCAGGGTGGCGTTGGGCGCGGCGCGGTGCGCTATCGGCAGCAAATCGGTTTCGTCGCCGCCGGTGCCGTGCAGCAGCACCAGCGTTTGGCCGTTCGGCTGTTCGGGCGTGTAGAAACGGTGGGTGTAGATCAAATCGCGGTAGACCACGCGGTCGTCGCCGGGCAGGCCGAATTGCGGCAGCATCACTTTGATGGCTTCGGAGTCGGCGGCGTCGGGCGGCATGAACAGGGCGCTGCCCAGGGTGTCCAGCGGTTCGTCGAGGGTAAAACCCGGCCCGTCGCTGGCCAGTTCGATCAGCGTGCCGCCGGGTTCGCGCACATAGAGCGAGGTGAAATAATGCCGGTCATGCAGATTGGTGAGGCTGGAATTGCGCTGCCGCAACACGCGCTCCACGGCTTCCACCTGCTCGGCATCGACCGCGCGTAAGGCCACGTGGTCGAATGTGCCGGCTCCGGCTGCGCCGGGCCAGAAGCCGGAGGCATCGCGGATATCGAGGCTGTCGCCGATCTCGGAGAGCAGGCGCTGCGTCGTGCCTTCCACCGGGCCGGCGCGGAAGCCGAAATGGCTGGTGAGGAAGCCGACGGTTTCCTCCTGCACATCCGACAGCAGCGTTACGCCGCGAATGCGGCGGATGGCGTGTTCGGCGGGGATATCGCTTTGCGGCGTGGTCAGGGCTGGGAGGTCCGCGCCCACCAGCTTGAGCATCACCCCATCGGGGTCACGCAGGCGCAGCACGCTTTCGCCGAATTCCTGCGCTGTGCCTTCCACTGTAACCTGATGGCGCAGTGCCCGTTCGAGCCAATAGCCGATGGAGGCGGGGGCGATGGCCAGGGCGATTTCGCTGACCTGGCCGGCACCGGCCTGTCCGGCCGAGCCGCCCTGCCAGACGAGGAAGGTGAGCAGCGAACCGGGGCTGGCGGCGTAATCGCCGTAAAACAGATGTAGCTGGCGCGGGTCTTCATAGCCGCCGGTGCGCTTGACCAGCCGCAGGCCGAGAAAGCCGACATAGAAATCCACATTGGCCTGCACCTCGGCGGTGATCAGGGTGACGTGATGAATGCCGCTGGTCATGTGCTATCGGGTCCGTCCGAACAGGCGCTCGATATCCTTTTGGCTGAGCGCGACATAGGTGGGGCGGCCGTGAATGCACTGGCCGGAATGGGGGGTGGCTTCCATGTCGCGCAGCAGCGCGTTCATTTCATCGACGCGGAGGCGACGACCCGAGCGCACCGAGCCGTGGCAGGCCATGCGGGCGATGATGGCATCCATGCGGTCGGCGACAGCGCGGGAGCTGTCCCATTCGGCCAGCCCATCGGCAACGTCGCGCACCAGCCCGTCAATATCGGAGGTGCCGAGCAAAGCCGGGGTTTCGCGCACGGCAATGGCGCGCGGGCCGAAGCGTTCGAGATAGAGCCCGAAGCCTTCCAGCTCGGCAGCCGCGTCTTCGAGCCGGGCGCAATCTTCCTCGGGCAGTTCGATGATCAGCGGGATCAACTGGGCCTGGCTGGCGATGGGACCGGCGGCCAGTTGCGCCTTGAAGCGCTCATAGACCAGCCGCTCATGCGCCGCATGTTGATCGACCAGCAGCAGGCCCTCTTCATTCTGGGCAATGATGAAATTGTCGAACATCTGGGCGCGGGCGGTGCCGAGCGGATATTCCATCAGCGCGCCGGGGGCTTCGGGTTCGACCCGGGCGCTGGGCTCGGTGAAGCCGGCGAGGCCGGACTGGCTGGCATAGTCGGGGGCAAACGGGTTGGCGCTGCCGGTGCCCACTGTGCGCTCATAGCCGGCCAGCGGCAGGGGATTGCTCCAGCGTGTCGGCTGGGTCGGGGCGGGGCTGGCATAGGCGGGGGTGGTGAAGGCGCCGAGCACGTCTTCGGCCACGGTGCCGGAGGCCTTGAAGCCGGCGGCGGTCAGCGACTCGCCGATGGCGCGGATCACGGCGCTACGCACGGCACCAGCATCGCGGAAGCGCAATTCGGCCTTGGCGGGGTGGACGTTGACGTCGACCTCGCCCGGATCGACGGCGATATACAGCGCCACCACGGGGAAACGGTCGCGGAAGATATAGTCAGCATAGGCGGCGCGCACGGCGCCGACCAGCACCTTGTCCTTCATCGAGCGGCCATTGACGAAATAGAACTGGCTGAGCGAATTGGCCCGCGTATAGGTCGGCAGGCCGGCGAGCCCGGCAACCACCACGCCATGGCGGCTGGTGGCCAAGGTCACCGCATTGCGGGCGAAATCATCGCCGATCACCTGACCGAGCCGGGCTTCAAGCGCGCCCTGGCCAGAGACGGCGGGCCAGTTGGCGGGCGAGCGATCGCTGCCATTGAGCACGAAATGCACGGCCGGATTGGCCATGGCGAGGCGCTTGACCACATCGGTGATCGCCCCGGCCTCGGCCCGGTCGGTCTTGAGGAATTTCAGCCGCGCTGGCACCTTGGCGAAGAGGTTTTTCACCTCGAGAATGGTGCCCCGGTTCATCGCCAGCGGGGCCGGCCCAGCGCGGCGGCCAAAATGCACCTCAAGGCGCAACCCGCTTTCGGCATCGGCCGGGCGCGAGGCGATCGACAGCTCGGCCACCGAACCGATGGAGGCCAGCGCCTCGCCGCGAAAGCCCAGCGTGCGGATATCGTCCAGCTCGTCTTCGCTCAGCTTGGAGGTGGCGTGGCGCTCGACCGACAATTCGAGATCGGCGCGACCCATGCCGTGGCCGTCATCCTCGATGCGGATCAGCCCCTTGCCGCCTTCGGCGGTGGTGACGACGATGCGGCTGGCTCCGGCGTCGATGGCGTTTTCCACCAGCTCCTTGACCACACTGGCCGGCCGCTCCACCACCTCGCCGGCAGCAATGCGGTTGATCAGATCTTCGGGTAGCTGACGGATGGGCACGGGCGATTCTCCTGAGCCGGTAATATAGGCGATGGCGGGCAGGCTGCCGACCCGTTTGCGAAACCGCGCACAAGAGGTTACGGAAGCAACATGCCCAGCCAATCCCCCATGGACCTCGCTTTGTCCCTCGCCGAAGACGCCGCCGCCAATGGCGAAGCGCCGATTGGCGCGGTGATCATGGAAGGTGGGGTGGTGCTGGCCGCCGAGCGCAATCGGATGCAGGCGCTGAACGATCCCACCGCGCATGCCGAAATGCTGGCGATCCGCACGGCGCTGGCCAAGCGCGGCTCGGGGCGGCTGGATGGCTGCGATCTCTATGTGACGCTGGAGCCCTGTGCCATGTGCGCCGGGGCGATCGCCCATACACGGCTGCGGCGGGTGTATTTTGCCGCTGAGGACGTCAAGGCCGGGGCGGTAGAGAATGGGGTGCGGCTGTTTGCGCAGCCGACCTGCCACCATGCGCCGGAGGTGATTGGCGGGCTGGGGGCCAGCCGGTCGGAGGCGATGTTGCGGGAGTTTTTTAGGGCGCTGCGGTAGTCCAAAACGCGGTGTCATCCCGGCCTTGAGCCGGGATCCATCCTGACATGTATTCGCCGGCCTGATCTCAGGATGGGCCCCGGCTCAAGGCCGGGGTGACATCGTGGGTGGGGTGAGGCTGTGGTCAGTTCTTGCCCTTGCGCATGGCTTCGGCCAGGCGGTCGCCGAGGGAGCCGAGGCCGCCGGAGGGTGGGGCGGGCTGTTTTGGACGGGTGTTGCCGGTGGGGCGGGTGTCGCGCGGGCGTTCGTTGCGGGGGGCGTCATCGGCGGTTTCGCTGCGCATGGAGAGGCCGATGCGCTGGCGGGGGACGTCGACTTCGGTCACGCGGACTTTGACCACGTCGCCAGCTTTCACCACTTCATGCGGGTCCTTGACGAATTTGTCGGCCAGCTGGGAGACGTGGACCAAGCCGTCCTGATGCACGCCGATATCCACAAACGCCCCGAAGGCGGCGACATTGGTCACGGTGCCTTCCAGCATCATGCCGGGCTTGAGGTGTTTGATATCGTCAACGCCATCAGCAAAGGTTGCGGTCTTGAAGGCGGGGCGGGGGTCGCGGCCGGGCTTTTCCAGTTCGGCCACGATATCGCGCACCGTGGGCAGACCGAAGCGGTCATCAACGAAGCTGCGCGGATCGAGCCCGGCCAGCGCCGTCTTGTCGCCCATGATCGAGCGCAGGTCGCGGCCACAGGCAGCGACGATGCGGCGAGCGACGCCATAGGCTTCGGGGTGGACCGAGGAGGCGTCGAGCGGCTCGGTGCCGCCGGTGATGCGGAGGAATCCGGCGCTCTGCTCAAAGGTGCGCTGGCCCAGCCGGGGCACTTCCAGCAGCGCCTTGCGGCTGCGGAACGGGCCGTTGGCATCGCGATGGACCACGATGGCTTCGGCCACCGAGGGGCCGAGGCCGGAAATGCGGGCCAGCAGGGGGGCGGAGGCGGTGTTGAGGTCGACGCCGACTGCGTTCACCGCATCTTCCACCACGGCATCGAGCGAGCGGTTGAGGCGATATTGGTCGACGTCGTGCTGATACTGGCCGACGCCGATGGCTTTGGGTTCAATCTTGACCAGTTCGGCCAGCGGGTCCTGCAGGCGGCGGGCGATGGACACCGCGCCGCGCAAGGAGACGTCGAGCTGCGGGAATTCCGCTGCCGCCAGCGCCGATGCGGAGTAGACCGAGGCGCCGGCTTCCGAAACGATGACCTTGGTGGGATGCGGGGTCGGCAGGCGGGCGATCAGATCGGCGACCAGCTTTTCGCTTTCGCGGCTGCCGGTGCCATTGCCGATGGCGATCAGTTCCACCTTGTGTTTGGCGATCAGCCGGCCGATGGCGGCCTGCGATCCCATCACGTCATTGCGCGGCTGGAACGGATAGATGGTCTCGGTATCGAGCACCTTGCCGGTGGCGTCGATCACCGCCAGCTTGCAGCCGGTGCGAATGCCGGGATCGATGCCCATGGTGGTGCGGGCGCCGGCCGGGGCGGCCAGCAGCAGATCCTTGAGATTGCGGGCAAACACCGCGATGGCTTCCACTTCGGCCCGCTCGCGCAGTTCCACCATCAGATCGATGGAGAGGGTGATGCGCAGCCGCGTGCGCCATGCCCAGCCGGCCACCTCGCGCAGCCAGGCATCGCCAGCGCCATTGCCCTGGGCCTGCAAGGCCCCGGCAACGAAGCGCTCTATCGGCTTGACCAGCTCGGTGACGTCGGCATCGACCTCGATGTCGAGGCTCAAAAACTCTTCGTCGCGCCCGCGCATCATCGCCAGCGCGCGGTGACCGGCGACCTTGTTCCAGCGCTCGGCATGGTCGAAATAATCCGAGAATTTGGCCCCGGCCTCTTCCTTGCCCTTGACCAGCTTGGCGCGCAGCATGGCCTTGTCGCGCATATAAGCGCGCAATTGGCCGAGCAGGGCGGCGTTTTCGCTCAGCCCTTCAACGACGATATCGCGCGCGCCTTCGAGCGCTTCCTTGGTGCCGGGAACCTCTTCGGTGAGGTAGCTCTCGGCCAGCATGACGGGGTTGCTAGCGCGGTTGGCCAAAATCGCTTCAGCCAACGGGCCAAGCCCGCGCTCGCGGGCGATTTCGGCCTTGGTGCGGCGCTTGGGCTTATAAGGCAGATAAAGGTCTTCCAGCTCGGCCTTGGTCACCGCACCCATGATCGACGCCGTCAGCACCGGGGTGAGCTTGCCCTGCTCGTCGATGGATTTCACGATAGCGGCGCGGCGCGCTTCCAGCTCGCGCAGATAGGTCAGCCGCTCGGCCAGATTGCGCAATTGCGTGTCGTCGAGCCCGCCGGTCACTTCCTTGCGGTAGCGCGCCACGAAGGGCACCGTGGCCCCGCCGTCGAGCAATTCGACCGCCGCCTTGACCTGCTCGGGTCGGGCGACGATTTCGGTGGCGATCTGGGCGGCAATGCGGGTGTCGAGTGCGGACATGTCAGGCTTTCGGTTCGTAAGGGCGCAATCCTATTGGACCTTACGCAGCGATGACACCCAAACTAGGGCAGTATCCTCAGCTTACCCCGGCAGCAGCATGGCCAGCGCCGAGAGCGCCAGCGCGGCCATCATGCCAAAGGGGTACATGGAACTGCTCGGGATGGCGCCGGGCAGGGCGGTGTTTTCGGGGATGAATTTGGTGCAGATGCGCCATTGTATTGGCGGCACAGCGCCGCTCAACCGGTCGCGATAGAGCGGCACCCAATGCCGCGCATCATCGAAGGTCACGGCCAGAGGCGCATTGCAACAGCTGGCCACCACCCGGTTGGTCGCCGAATCCGGGGTCAGCTTGTGGCTCACCAGCAGTTCCGCGCCCTTGCCGAAGCGCACCCGATCCTTGCGATAGAGCACCGTGGCGGTGCCCCCCGCCGCGTCGAGCATCGGCGGTGCGCCCGGCAATGCGCCCAGGATCAGCCCGGCCGCCTGGCAGTCGTCGCAATGGCAGATGACGCTGGCAATCGGCTTGCCCCACGCTTCGATTTCCACCTGCCCGCAACTGCAAGTGGCAGTGACCTGACGGTCGCGATTTTGTGCCATATGCGGGCTCCGTGTCGATTGAGCCGGTCGACTGGAAATGGGGGGATTCGACAAGAGGAGTCCCACCCACGGTGTCACCCCGGCCTTGAGCCGGGGCCCATCTCGAGATTGTGCCGGTAAATGGATCTCGGGATGACACCGAGTTTTTTGAGGCTACTGCCGTTAATTGCTGTCGATGACCTCGACCCGATCGGCGATGTAGTCTTCGATTTTCTGCGCCAGGATGCGTTTGAAGCGTTCTTTTTCCTGTTCGGCATGGGCGACGATTTCGCGGACGCGCCAGAATTCCAGCGCGCCGATGGCGGCGACATGGGGGCGGATATAGATGTCGGGCGGATAGGCCGCCATCATGTGGGCGGTCAGCGAATGCATCATGATCTGGGCCGAGCCGAACCAGATATCGAGCGCCTTGTGGTCGGTTTTGGTCAGGCCCTCGGAGGGGTCGCCATTGACGTCGATGCCGATAAGGAAATCGGTGTCGATATCGGCCTGGTCCAGCGGCAACGGATTGACCACGCCGCCATCGACCAGAATGTGATTGGCGTAGAGCACCGGCTTGAACAGGCTTGGAATGGCGATGGAGCCGGCAATGGCCGGGCGCAGCAGGCCCGTATTGAACACCACCTGATGCCAGGACTGGAAATCGGTGGCCACCACATAAAGCGGCACCTTTAGATCCTTGAATTCGAGCGGAAAATCACTCGGGGCGAAGGCGTCGACAATGCTGGTGGCGTCGAGCTGCATCGAAATGCCGTTTTTGAGAATGCCGCCAATGCCGCGAATCTGCGCGGCCCATAATTTGCTGGCGATGGTGCGCATGGTGCCCAGCACCAGATAGGAGTGTTCGCGCAACTCCTTGCCGGTCATGCCGGCGGCCCAGCCGGCGCCGATCAGCGCGCCAATGGAGGTGCCGGCGATGACCGAGGGCTTGAGGCCCAGCTCGTCCATCGCCTCGATATAGGGAATATGCGTCAGCCCACGGGCGGACCCGCCGCCCAGTGCCACGCCGATCCGAGGTAGCCCTCCGCTGTTCATGCCGGCCCGCTCCTTGCCTTTCGAGCGCAGCTGCTGGCCGAGGGCCTGACCGCGCAATTGCAGCGGGGTCAGGGAGCGGGGCGATGCTGCGTCAAAGACGGTCTTGCGGAAGCCTAGGCCGGCGAAGTTGAGGAATGGTTCAGACGGACGTGCGGGCGAGCTCGCGCCAGCCGATGTCTCGGCGGCAAAAGCCTTCTGGCCAATCAATCTGGTCCACGCCCGCGTAAGCACGCTGTTGCGCCTCTTTGAGGTCCTTGCCCAGCGCGGTGACGTTCAGCACGCGACCGCCAGCAGCAAGTAAACGTTCCCCGTCGCGACGGGTTCCGGCGTGGAACACCATAGTGTCATCACGATTGACCGTGTCGACGCCGCGAATTTCCGAGCCCTTGCCATAATGGCCCGGATAGCCCTCGGTCGCCATGATCACCGTCAATGCGAACTGGTCGATCCAGGCCACGTCATGGCCGGCCAGCGTGCCGGTGGCGGTGGCGTAGAGCAGCGGCAGCAGGTCGCTCTCCATGCGCATGACAAGCACCTGGGTTTCGGGGTCGCCGAAGCGGGCATTATATTCCACCAGACGCGGGCCGGTCGCGGTCAGCATCAGCCCGGCATAGAGCACCCCCTGATAGGGCGTACCGCGCGCGGCGAGGCCCCGAACGGTTGGCCAGATCACCCGCTCGATGGTTTCGTCATAGAGTTCTTTTGTCATCACCGGGGCGGGGGAGTAAGCGCCCATGCCGCCGGTATTGGGGCCGGTGTCGCCCTCAAAGGCGCGCTTGTGGTCCTGGGCGGTGGTCAGCGGCAGAATGTCGGTGCCGTCGCAGAGAACGAACAGGCTAACCTCCTCGCCTTCCATGAATTCCTCGATCACCACCGAGGCGCCGGATGCGCCAAAGGCGCCGGCAAAGCAGTCGATAATGGCGGCTTCGGCTTCGTCGACGCTCATGGCGACGGTAACGCCCTTGCCGGCGGCGAGGCCATCGGCCTTGATCACGATCGGCGCGCCCTGAGTGTAGAGATAGGCCAAAGCGGCGGCTTCGTTATCGAAGCGGCCATAGGCGGCGGTGGGAATATTCATCTCGTCGCAGAGGGCTTTGGTAAAGCTCTTGGAGCCTTCCAACTGGCCTGCGGCCTTGCTGGGGCAGAAGCAGGCAATGCCGGCGGCGCGCACATCGTCGCCCAGCCCGGCCACCACCTGCGCGTCGGGGCCGACGACGACGAAATCAATCGCCATCAGCTTGCAAAAGTCAGTCACGGCCTGATGGTCGGTGATGTCGATGACGACATTTTCGGCGACGGCGCCGGTGCCGCCATTGCCTGGGGCGATGAACAGCTTGGTCAGTTGGGGAGACTGGGCGATTTTCCACGCCAAGGCATGCTCGCGCCCGCCCGAACCGATCACCAAAACCCGCATCATAGCCTCCGTCATTGCTGGGGGCGTGATGCACCAGCGGGGCGGCGGTGGCAAGGGCTCTGCTCCGGCGCACCCCAAAACGCGGTGTCATCCCGGCCTTGAGCCGGGATCCATCTCGAGATCTCAGGATGGGCCCCGGCTCAAGGCCGGGGTGACATTGTGGGTGGGGAGAGGCTTGTGGCCCCAGCCTACATTTCGGCTTCTTTGAAGATGCGGGTCAGGTCGCCGTTCCATTCGCCGTGGAACTTGTCCAGCCAGCGCTGGGCTGGGGATTTGGCGAGGCGGATGGTTTCTTCCAAGGGCGCGAGGTGGATGGTTTCATCCTTGCCCTGGGCGTTGCGGCGGCCGCGGCGGACGAGGCCCGCTTCGGCGATGCCCACGGCCTGCGCGGCGACATCATAGAGGTTGGAGCGGTCATGCGGGGTCATCAGCGCCAGGCGCGGCACCTCGCGGCGCATCTGCTCGCGGTCTTCGTTGGACCAGGGCTCGATCAGCTCATAGGCGGCTTCCAGCGAAACCTCGTCATAGAGCAGGCCGGTCCAGAATGCCGACAGCGCCACCACCGAAGCCTCGTCGCCCATATCGGCGCCGCGCATTTCGAGGAACTGCTTGAGCCGTACCTCGGGGAAGATGGTCGAGAGATGGTCTTCCCAATCCTTCTTGGTCGGCTTTTCGCCCGGCAATTGCGGCAGCTCGCCGCGCAGGAAGGCGCGGAAGCTCTCGCCTGCGACATTGACATACTGGTCATTGCGGATGACGAAATACATCGGCACATCAAGGGCATAGTCGGCATATTGCTCGAAGCCGAAACCCTCGTCGAAGGCGAAGGGGAGCATGCCGGTGCGGGCGTCGTCGGTGTTGAGCCAGATATGGCTGCGATAGCTCAGATAGCCGGACTCGCGGCCTTCCGAGAAGGGCGAATTGGCAAACAAAGCGGTGGCCACCGGCTGCAGCGCCACCGCGACGCGCAGCTTTTTGACCATGTCGGCTTCGCTGGAAAAGTCGAGATTGGCCTGCACGGTGCAGGAGCGGAACATCATCGACGTGCCCAGCGTGCCGACCTGCTCCATATAGGGCTTCATGATGCCGTAGCGCGATTTCGGCATCGAGGGGATCTGGTCGACCGACCAGATCGGGGTGACGCCCAACCCGAGGAAATGAATATCCAGCGGTGCGGCGACCTTCTTGGTCACGGCCATGTGTTCGGCGAGTTCGGCGGCGGTGCCATGCAAATCGGCCTGCGGAGAACCGGAGAGTTCAAACTGCCCGCCGGGCTCCAGCGAAATCCCGCCGGCCACTTCGTCATTGCGCAGCCCGATCGGGCTGTCGCCGTCATAGAAGGGGTGCCAGCCGGTTTCGGCCTGAATGCCGTCGAGCAGTGCCCGAATGCCCTGCGGACCTTCATAGGTCACGGGCCGTAAGGGGTTGGTATGAAACACATGTTTTTCGTGTTCGGTGCCAATACGCCAGTCGCTCTCGGGTTTGCACCCGCGCGCCATGGCGTCAATCAGGTCGGCGCGCGATTCGATCAGCGGCTCGTTCGTCTCGTGGTCAGCCATTCGGCGTACTCTGCAGGAAATAATTGCGCGGAACATAGCGCCGTCCAAGCCGAAAGCAATCGGCTTTTATCGCCAATCGCCGATGGTCGCCTGAATCACCGCCAGCGCCGCCACCGCCGCCGTATCGGCCCGCAGGATGCGGGGGCCAAGGCTGATGGGCACAATATAGGGCAGTGCCAGCAATCTGGCTCGTTCCTCGTCGGAAAATCCGCCCTCGGGCCCGATGAGAACCCCGACCGGCCGGCCCTTGAGCGCGGCCAGCGCCGCGACCGGCGAGGATGAGGCGGCGCCCTCATCGGCCAGGATCAACGCCCGTTCGGCGGGCCAATTGTCGAGCAAGCGCTCCAGAGTGATCTCGGTTTCGACTGTGGGCACGCTCAACACTTCGCATTGTTCCGCCGCCTCGATGGCGTTGGCCAGCAGCCGCTCATGCTTGAGCCGATTGACCTGGGTGAAGCGGGTGATGACCGGCTGGATGGTGCCGACACCCATTTCCACAGCCTTCTGTACCACATAGTCGAGCCGCTCGGTCTTGAGCGGGGCAAAGCCATACCAGAGATTCGATACCGGCGTTTGCGGCGCGATCTGTTCGACCAATTCGAGTGCGACCGACTTTTTCGAGTCGCTGGTGAGTCGGGTCAGCCAGGCGCCGTCCCGTCCGTTAAACAGCACCACCTCATCGCCGACGCTCTTGCGCAGCACCGCCGCCAGATACAGCGACTGGTCCTTGCCCAGGGTGAGCTGGGTTCCCGCGATCAGGTCGGGTTCAACGAACAGGCGAGGCAGGGTGGCGTGGGTACGGGGCATGACGAAATCCAGTTTGCGGCATTGTGCCACGACCTCGTCCTGCGACAAGGCCGGATGAGGTCTACTGTGATTGGCGGAGTTGGAGTAGACCTCTTGTTAAGCTTGTCGAACCACGAGGTCGTGGCACTATGCCAGACGCAAATCCTTCCGGCACCGTTGCCGATGCCCAATCCGGCAACTGGGTTGATCGCTATGCCCCGGCCTGGCTGAAACCCTATGCGCGGCTGGCGCGCTGGGACCGGCCGATCGGCTTCTGGCTGCTGTTCTGGCCTTGCGCCTGGGGGCTGGCCCTGGCTGCCGTGGCCAATCCGGCGCAGGGATTTGACTGGTGGGGCGTGGTGCTGATGCTGGTGGGCGCCATCCTGATGCGCGGCGCCGGCTGCACCTTTAACGACATTGTCGACCGCGACATCGACGACAAGGTGGCCCGCACCCGCTCGCGTCCGATCCCCTCGGGGCAGGTGACGGCCCGCGACGCGCTGGCGTTTCTGGTGGCGCAGGCGCTGCTGGGCTCGGTGGTCCTGTTCCAGTTCAACCGCTTCACCGTCTGGGCCGGCGTGGCTTCGCTGGTGCTGGTGGCGATTTATCCCTTCATGAAACGGGTTACCTGGTGGCCGCAGGCGTTTTTGGGGCTGGCCTTCTCCTATGGCGCCTTGGTGGGCTGGAGTTCACAAACCGGCGGCCTCGCCGTACCGGCGCTGCTGCTGTATTTCGGCACCATCCTCTGGGTCATCGGTTACGACACCCTCTATGCGCTGCAGGATATCGAGGATGACGCGCTGATCGGCGTTAAATCCACTGCCCGCCTGTTTGGCGCGCAGGCCCGATTGATCGTTTCCGGCTTTTATATCGTAGCCTATCTGCTGTGGCTGACGGCCGCCATGATGGTCGGCGGCGGCATTATTTTTGCGGTGCTGTCGCTGGTGGCGGCAGGCATTCTGGCCTGGCAGGTGCAGACGCTGGATACCGGGGGCACCGAGAATGCCCTGGCCCGGTTCAAATCCAACCACTATGTCGGCATTGCCCTGACGCTGGCGCTGCTGGCCGATTGGGTGTGGTAGCGCGGTTACGGCAGGCGATAGACGGAAATATGGGATCTGGATGCGGCGGTGAAGGCCGACCCCGTCCAATCAGCGTGGCGGCTTTCTAGCGTAAATCCAGCCAGTTGTCCCATCAGGTCGAGTTCTGACGGCCAAACATAGCGGTGCGGTGACCGGAACAGAGTGGGCGCAGCATCCTGTGCAAAGTTGAAGTGGTGCGAAATGACGTGCTGGGCGACGACATCGAAACTGTCGACCAGCATGTAGCCATTCTGACTGCGCCCCACCACCGCCTGCGCAGCCGGCAATGCCTGGGGCAGCTCGGGAACCCATAATTCGATCACGAAGCACCCACCCGGGCCTAGATGCCGCGCGGCATTGCGGAAGCACGCGATCTGCTCGTCCTGCGTGAGCACATTGGAAATGCCGTTAAACACCAGGAATACCAGCGAGAATTCACCGGGGACGGTGGCCTTGGTCATATCGCCAATGACAACGGGAATGGTTTGCTCGTCAGCCCTGGTTCGCAATTGGGTGACCATGGGCGGCGCAATCTCGATCCCGGCGACCGGCACGCCGCGTTCGCGCAGCGGCACGGCGACCCGGCCGGTGCCAATGGCAAATTCCAGAGCGCGGCCCGAGCCGGCCAATTTCGCCAGGCGGTCGACCGTGGGGCCGAGTATCTCTGGCGCGAACATGCCGGTGCCGGGCGTGTCGTAGCTCTTGGCCGCCTGCTCATCCCAAATGTCTTCGTGTTTCATGCCAGCATCCTCCGGGCGGCTCAATATGCACACCATGCGGCGGTGGCGTATTTTTTAAAACGCCAAAGGGGCGAACCGCACCACCGGTTCACCCCTTTTGACGTGCTTTGGAGGCGCAGTAAACTTAGGCGTCGGGCTGGGCGCCCGGCTTGCGGCGGTTGAGGAAACGCGGGCGGCGATTGGCTTCGGCGACCAGCTTGCGGCGCGAGGCCGAGCTGCCGACCATGACGCCATCAACCTGCTGGCTATAGGGCATATAGGCGCCGTCGCCGGCCTTGATGAACAGCGGCAGGCGGAGCTTCTTGCCCCAGTTCTGCCATTCCGCGACGACGTTGTGATTGCCCTCTTCCTCAAACACGCGATAATTCAGTTCGTTGTCGGAGTGGACCAGCTCGATCGAGCTGGTCAGCACGCCTTCTTCGGAGATGCGGGTCGCCACGGCGACGCCGATGAATTCAGTGACCGGCACCTTGACCTTGATGGCCACGCCGCTCTGTTCCAGCATGCGGCGCACGGTAACGGTCTTGACGGGATCTTTGGGGCCGTTGTCGTTGGCAGCCACGAAGCGGCGATCTGCCAGCGTCGGGCGGCCGAATGCGAGAACGACCGAAGTCCCTTCCATCGCGACACCATGAACCATTTGAATTCGCCTTCCTGTCAACTTCGAGAGCTGTTTTTTGCGCTCTCTTTATGCCCCCACCATAGCGCGCCGCCTTACCTGCCTCCTTAATCGGTTGGGTTAAGTTTATCTTGTTTTTCGAGAGGGTTAGCGGTGTCTTGCACCGGGTAGGAACCGATTAACCGCGCTCGGTGCGGTGGCATTAACCGTGCCATATTCCGCCACCCGGCGCTGCGGCGGGGCGGGGGCCTTGCCCAAGGCACGCGCCAAGCCTAAAAGGCCCGCAATGCCAGCGCCCGCCACCAGTTACAGTGACGATCTCGAACTGCTCCGCTCCTCTGCGGTCGCGGCCGGGATCATTGCCAGCAGCTTCTTCCGGCGCGACGTCAAGAGCTGGAACAAGGAGAATGCCTCGCCGGTGAGCGAGGCCGATATCCTGGTCGACCGCTATCTGGCCTCCTCTTTACTGCATGCCCGTCCCGATTATGGCTGGCTGAGCGAGGAAACCGCCGACAATCCTAGCCGGCTGCAATGCGAACGGGTGTTTATCGTCGATCCGATTGACGGGACGCGCGGGTTCCTGCGCGGCGAGGACAGCTGGACGGTTTCGCTGGCGGTGGTCGAAAATGGCGTGCCGGTGGCGGGGGTGGTCTATGCCCCGGTGCGCGATGAAATGTATGACGGGCTCAAGGGTGGCGGCGCGCGTCTCAATGGCCAGCTCATTCGCCGTAGCCGCCGGGCCGGTGCGCCACCGCTGATTCCGGCGCCGGGCGCCGTGCATCAGGAGATGCAGACGGCCGGCCTGCATTATACCCGCGGCCCCGCTTTCCCCTCGCTGGCCTATCGGCTGGTGCAGGTGGCCACCGGCAAGCTCGACGCCGCCGTGGCCCGGCGCGGCAGCCAGGACTGGGATATTGCCGCCGCCGCGCTCATTCTGAACGAGGCGGGCATCGATTTTGCTGATGTGTGCGAGGGGTTCCCGCTATTCAACAAGCGGGACGTGCGCCACGGGGCGCTTGCAGCGCTGAGCGACATGAGCCTAAAACCGCTGGTGCACGCGGCACTGATCAAAGTCTATGGTTGTCCCGCGCCCGATGCCGGCGACACCGAACTCTCCATTCCCTCACTGACGGACCTGACCGATGGCAAATGAAGATCCCACCAAGCAGCTGTTGCATCTCGTGATCGGCGGCGAATTGTCGAGCCTTGAGGGCGTGACCTTCTCCGATCTCGACAAGGTCGACATCGTCGGGCTCTACCCCAACTATGCATCGGCCTATGCGGTGTGGAAGCAGAAGGCGCAGATGACCGTCGACAACGCCCATACGCGTTATTTCATCGTCCACCTGCACCGCCTGCTCGAGCCCGAAACCTACAAGCCGTAAGACTTCGCGGTCAGGTTTTTTGCTGTATTAGACGAGGATAGCGGCGTGCTGAATTCCCTTTCCAGCATCATGTTGGTCTCCGGGCTCGCCTTCATGGGCACGGCGCCCTTCGTGGCCGACTATATCGTGTTGGCGGCCGGCCTGTTTGGGCTGGGGCTGGCGCTGGTTAGCCGTGACGCCGTGCTGAAGACCTGGCCGGCTCGACTCCCGCTGCTGGCTCTGGTGCTGATCGCGCTCACCATTCCCTTTGTCTATAAGAGTGAACTGGATCTGCTGCCGCTGGCCGTGTTCTCAGCATTTTTGCTGGCGCCCGGCGTCGCAGTGCTGATCCAGCGCAGCCCGGAATGGCTGTCACCCTATGCCTTTGCCCTGGCCTGCCTGACCGGTGCCGTGACCGCCTGCCTGATGGGGCTCGCCGAGACCGCGTCGATTGAGGGCATGCGCGTTGGTGTCGGCAATAATCCCATCCACTATGGCGGCATTGCTGCCGTGCTGGGCTTCATGGCCCTGACAGGGGTTGTTGCCGGGCGATCGCCGATGCGGCTGCTGTTTTTGATCGGGCCACTGGCTGGCTTGGTCGCGGTCCTGCTGTCGGGCTCCCGTGGCCCATTGCTGGCCTGGTTCGCGACGGCGGCAGTGGCGGTTCCCTTCCTGGTGTGGTGGAACCGGCGCGATTGGCTGACCCTTGTCGGGGTGGCAATTATATTGGCTGCGGCGGTAGGGCTGACGACACTCTCGCCAGATAATCGCGCAACCACCATGCTCTTTGATGCGGCCGAGTTGGCCGACCACGAGATTGCCCAGGCCGCCGCGGGGCTTCCGCCCGAGCAGGTCCCTGACGCGTCCGAGCTGTCCGTGCTCATTGCGCAGACGCCAGTGGCACAGGCGATCCGGGAACAGGATAGCATCCGGTTGGCGATGCTGAATTCGGCTTTGGCGGCGTTCAAATCGTCGCCAATCGTGGGGATTGGGCTGGGCCAGATCATGCCCTTCGCCAACCAACTGTATCCGGGTATGGCTGGGTTGGCCGAATTGGACAATTACCACAACGATTTGGCCAATTTTGCCGCCATGGCAGGCCTGTTCGGTATCCTCGCCTATTGCTTCGTCATGCTGTCGCCGCTGGTGTTGCTATGGCCTGCGGCGGCGCGGAAAAACCACGCGCTGGTGTTGGGCAGTATCATGCTGGTGGTGAGCTATGGCGTGTTGGGGCTGACCAACGCCATGTTCGGTATCTTGCCGCAAACCATGCTGTTTGTGCTGGTCTTGGGCTACCTGATGGCCTTGCAGCGCACCACTTTGGCCAGCCAGCCTTAGCGCACCAGGGCGTCGATGATGGCGTGGATGGCTCCTGGGCCGCCGATGCGCTGGCGGCCGATGCCGGCCAGCCGGCGGCGCTCATCATCATTTTCCAGCAAATGGTGCAGGGCGGCCCCGATGGCGGGGGCCTCCGCGGTGGTGACGGTGCGGGCTTCGCCGAAGAGTTGCTGTTCGTCGTTGAAGCGCGAGCGGCGGTCGCGTGGGTTGATGAAGGTGATTACCGGCTTGCCCAGGCCCAGTGCCTGCACCGTGGCGGTGCCGGCCTGCGACAGCACGACATCGGAGGCCAGCAGCAGATTGCCCATCGCCCCGCCACGCGCCATGTGGATGGTCAGGTCGCCGTCGGAAAGTTCGCCGAGATCACCCGGCTCGACACTGAGCATGGAGGTGCGTTTGAGCCCGGTCTTGCGCGCCAGATCATCGACATTGATGCTGCCGGCGACGGCGAGGAAGACATCCGGGCGCAATTCGGTCGGCAGGGTGCGCAGCGCATCGACCTGGAGGGCAAAGCTTTCCGCCGTCAGTGCGCGACTGCCCGGCAGCAGCGTCACCGCCATTGGCCGGCTGCGCCTGCTGTTGGCGTCGTAATCGCCCTGCGGAATGGTGTCCATCATCACATTGCCGGCCGAGCGCGCATCGACGCCGGCCTGTTCCAGCACCTGCGCCAGGCTGTCGGAGCGGCAGAAGATCGTGGTGCAGGCGCGCTTGATGGTCCAGCGTTCGGCGCTGGAATAGAGCCGGGCGGCGCCGGTTTTGTAGACGTCGAGATAATAGAGGCCACGATGGCCGGTGAGGTAGCAGGCCAGCACCCCGACCATGTCGCCGACCACGACCACGCGATCATATTTTCCGACCATCTTGCGAAGGAAGCCGAGGGCCGGGGGCACGGTGCCCAGACCGCCGGTGGCGATGTCGCGGCGCAGTGAGCCTTTAACATTGCGCCAGCCTTCGGAGGCCAGCGTGGCGCGTGGCCCGACAATCGGGCAGACCCCGGTATAGGCATTGCCGGCGCCGATCATCGGATAGGCTTCAACGGCGACCGTATTGGGGAGCTGGGCAACGACGGCTGCGGCGATGGCGTCTTCGCCATGACCGTTGGAAATGAAAAGGAACCGGCTGGGGCCCGACGCTGCGGCCGCCACCGTCAGACTCCGCGGCCGAAGCGCTCGAAAGCGGTGTGGGCGGCAACGGCGTCGGCATAGGGCTCCTGCCGGTCGACGCTCCAGTAAAACAGTTCATCGAGCGGAATGGGCTTTTGCGTGATGGCGCAGCGCACGAAGCTGCCGGGCTTGAGCACGACATAGTCGCCATCAAGATAGCGGATGACCGCCTCGGTGGGCGCGAAGCCCTTGTCGAAGATGTTCATGCTGGCACTCCTTCAAGCGTTGCATCGATATAGCGAGCAATGCGCCAGATCAAAAGAGGCTTTCCTGCGTGTCGCCGTCCGAGGCGGGACGGGGCTTCTTTTTGACCGCCGGACTGCCGGCAATGGTCGCGCCCACTGCGCCATCGGCGAACTCGATAGCCACCATGTCGCCTGGCTGCAGGCCAGCGCGTTGCTGCACCAGATTGCCCTCGCCATCCTTGATCACCGCATAGCCGCGCGCCAGCACATTTTTGTAGCTCAGCGAGGCCAACAGCTTGCCCGATTGGGCCAGCCCCGCGCGGCGGTCGGCCAGCGTCTGGGTGATGCCGGCCAGCAGTCTTGCGGTCAGTGGCGCCAACTGGCCCTGGGAGTGGCGCAGTTCGGACTTGAGCGCATTTGGCGACAGCTTGGGCGATATGGCATCGAATTGGGCGCGCTTGCGTTCGACCAGTCGGCCGGCAGCAGCGGCGAGGCGTTCGGCACGTGGATTATGGGTCAGGCGGGCACGATCGACGGTCTGGCGCAGGCCGGCATCGGCGCGCATGGAGAGATTGCGCAGCCGCTCGCTAAATTCGGCCTGACGACGCTCCAGCAGTTTGGGGCCGAGGCGAGGCTCGAGCCGCGAAAATTGCAGGCGGTGCTCCTGCACGGAGTGGCGCAACCCGGTAAACAGATTGCTGGCGGCATGGTCGAGGCGCTGGCGCTGGGTGGCAACGAGATCGCCGGGGCGGGGCAGGCCGGCTGCGGCGGCGCGCAGGCGGTCACGGGCACTGCCGGTCAGCCGGCGCGCGGCCTGACGCTGGCGCGAGCCCAGATCGTCGACATAGCCGATCAGTTCGGCCCGCACCGGCACCGCCGCTTCTGCGGCTGCGGTGGGCGTGGGCGCGCGCATGTCCGAGGCGTAGTCGACCAGCGTCGTATCGGTTTCGTGACCGATAGCTGAAATGATTGGAATGCCGCTGGCGGCGACAGCGCGGACTACAGCTTCCTCGTTGAAGCCCCACAGGTCCTCGATGGAGCCGCCGCCGCGGGCCACGATCAGCAGATCGGGGCGAGGAATCGGTCCGTCGGGTAGCAGCGCGTTAAAGCCTTCGATGGCGTTGACAACTTCGGGCGCGCAGGTGTCACCCTGCACCCGCACCGGCCACACCAGCACATGACTGGGGAAGCGGTCGTCGAGGCGATGCAGAATATCGCGGATCACCGCGCCGGTGGGCGAGGTGATGACGCCGATGACGCGCGGCAGATAGGGGAGGGCGCGCTTGCGGTCGCGGTCGAACAGGCCCTCGGCCAGCAGCTTTTTCCGCCGCTCTTCGAGCAATGCCATCAGCGCGCCGGCGCCGGCCGGCTCGATATTGTCGATGACGATCTGGTATTTGGAGGAGCGCGGGAAGGTGGTGAGCCGGCCGGTGACGATCACCTCCAGCCCTTCCTGCGGCTTGAAGCTCAGCTTGGCATAGCTGGTTTTCCACACCACCGCGTCGATTGAGGCGCTTTCATCCTTAAGGGTGAAATAGGCGTGGCCCGAGGAATGTTGTCCGCGAAAGCCGGAAATTTCGCCGCGGACGCGCACATGGCCGAACTCATCCTCGACGGTGCGTTTGACCGCTTGGGAGATTTCGCTGACGGTAAATTCGGCGGCATTGGTGAGGGTGTCGGCCATGCTCTCTGGTGCGATATCAGAAGGGGCTGGTCAAGGGTTCGGTGAGGGCTCGTCCACAAAGTCACCCACAGACCGTCATCCTCGGGCTCGACCCGAGGATGCTGCACTTCGTCTGACCTGGGGAAGTGAAGAGCCCTCGGGTCAAGCCCGAGGGTGACGATCGAGGGTTGGGCTCGACCCGAGGGCGGCGACCGAGGGCGACTACTCCGCCGCCTCGGCCCCGCGTGGTGCGTCGAGATTGCCCATCGACTGGACGATATGATTGGCCAGCGCGTCATAGATGCCACCATAGGCGTGGCTGGCCCGCTTGAGCGCGATCTGGGCGTCGTTGAGCCGGGGCAGGGCGATCTCGTCATTGATCACGCGCATGCCCGGCTGTAGCGCGCTTTCCGGCAGGAAGCCGACAGCCAGGTCCGACAGCACGGCGCTCGAAATCGCGGTGGCGTTGGAGGAGGTATAGGCGATGCGATAGTCCCGCCCGCTGCGGTCCAGCGCTTCCATCGCGTCCTTGCGCCAGATGCAATATTGCGGCCCGCAGGCGATGGCCACCGGATCGCTGGCCAAAGCCCGCCCGCCATGGCTGGCCACCCAGAACATTTTTTCGGTGCGGAACAGCTCGCCGTAATTCTGCTCGGTGCCCTGGGTGAAGACGATGAGATCGTAGCGGCCAGCGCGCATGCCTTCGAGCAAATGTTCGGAGGCCATGCAGGCGACGTCGACGGCGATCTTGGGGTGGGTGCGCTGGAAGCTGGAAAGGATCACCGGCAGCAGGCGGACGGCATAGTCGTCGGGCACGCCGAAGCGGATCGAGCCGGCCAGGTCGCCATCGGAGAAATGATCGAGAATTTCGGCATTGGTGCGCAGCATCTTGCGAGCGCGGGCATAGAGCGCCTCGCCATGCAGGGTCAGCGTCACGCTGCGGCCATCGCGGGTCAGCAGCGACTGGCCCAGCCGTTCTTCCAGCCGCTTGATCTGCATCGACACCGCCGACTGGGTCTTGTTCACCCGGCGCGCTGCCTCGGTGAAACTGCCGCAATCGGCAATGGCGCAGAAGCTCTGCAATTGATCGAGATCGAGGGGAGATGCCATCGCAATCACCATCACTCAATTTGATAGGGTAGATGAAATCTATTTGTTGGACGAATGGATGTCCAGAGCGTTAGCTCTTGATCATCGACGCAATATTCTCGCGCCGGCCCCGCCGACCTCCCTCGGCACAACCACATGTTTGGAGACTATCATGGCTCTCTCGCTCCCCGGCGAGCGGTCAATCGCGGCCGCCACGCCAGCCAATCCAATTGCCGCCTTCGCGCGCTGGATCGCCCAGGCCCAGGCCGCGCATACCCGACGGGTCGCGTTGTCAGCCCTGCTGGATCTCGATCACAGTCGCCTCAGCGATCTCGGCATTTCACGTGATGACGTTGTCGTGGCGATGACCACGCCGGGCCAGGCTGGTCGGGTGCTCAGCGCCGCCCGCGCCTGCAGCGCCCGCCTCTGATCAAGCCGGATTTGCGTCAGCCTGATGCCGACGCGTCCCTGTTGGTACGGACAATCGCTATGCGCGCTCGTGCCATCTTCCGGGCCGGTTTTGCCGTCGGTCCCGTTTCCTGATGACTTGCCGGACCAGTGCGTTGAGCGCTTGTCCGGCTTTTTTGTTCAGGTTGCGGCGTAGGTGACGCCGATTTCGGTGGCGGTGCGCCAGACGACGGTGCAGGCGAATTTACGGCCGTCATCCATCACCAGTTGGAAGCTGTCGGGAATGCCGACAATGCTGGGCAGTTTGAGGCGAGCGCCGGTCTCCGACATATTGCGCACGGTGCATTGAAAGGTCGAAAACCCGTCATTGACCACGATGCGCCCGCCTTTCAGCGTGCGCTGGCGTGGCGATATGCGGTGCTCGTCAGTCATCGGCTTTACTCCGGATCAGGGGAGTTGGGCGAAGCCATCAGCAAACCCATTGAGCGATACGGGGATGCCGATACCTTCTTCGGGGGTCTTGAACACGACGAAAATGGCATTGCTGCCTTTCGACAAGGTTTCGATCAGCGTGTCATCAAGCACCACTTCGGCGACGCAGCCATTGGGCAGGCAGCGCACAAAGGCGACGCGGCCCATATCTTCGCCATCGACATTGAGCCCGAGCCCGTTGGGCAGCAGCACGCCGAGTGGGGCCAGCACGCGCAGCAGGCGGGCTTCACGATCCGCCGTGCGCAGCACGATGACCGACAGGCCCACATTGGGCTGATCCTCGGCCATCACATTCTGGATGATGGCGCATTGTTCAAAACTGGCGCCGGGGGGCGTGTCGCAGCTCATCTGCCAGTCGCCATACTGGGCGCGGACCACGCCCTGACCGAAGCTGGCGCCGGCTGCTGCCGCCACTGCCATAAGTGCAAGGCCCAGACCGGCCAGGCGACGCTTCACAATTGGCTTCACTGTATCAATTCTCCAGACGAATCGCGCGCGAACGCGAGCTTTCCTGTTTCCGACAGGCTGGGGTTCAAGTCAACCAAAGCCCCGTTTTGCAAGGCTTATGCGCGCCAAACTGCGGCGGTGGTGAGGCATTTTTGCGGTTGGCCTCGAACAATATGACGCAGTGGCGCGCCCGCTTGCCGCAATGGACTCGGCCTTGGCGATGTGATTTAGGTCAGGAAGAGTTTTTGCGCTCCGAGGTTGAGTCGGGGCGGCGTATGCTATGCCGCTGTTTTTGCCCCTCAATCCCGGTGTGGAGCACCAATTGAAGTCGATACGGGGGTTTAATGTGACCGGGCAGTTCTTGAGAAAGATGGGGGCGATTTCGGCGGCCGCAATGGCGCTGGCCCCAGCTCTTGCCACGGCGCAGGATAGTGGAGCGGGACATCCTGTCCCAGGCCAGATTCATCTGCAGCCATCGGTGACCCCGATCATGGACTCCATCGTGGCTTTCCACGATGGCATCCTGATGTGGTCCATCAGCTTCATCGTTGTCCTGGTGCTGGTTTTGCTGGCGTGGATCGTTTTCCGCTACAACGCCAAGCGCAATCCGGTTCCGGCCGGCTTTACCCATAATACGATGGTCGAGATCATCTGGACGGTCCTGCCGATCGTCGTGCTGATCATCATTGCCATTCCGTCTTTCGGCGTGCTGAGCGACCAGCTCACCACCCCTGATGGCGAGCGCAAGTATCTCGGCGCCAACATCTTCTCGTTCGGCGAAGTCGAGGTTCCGGCTCCCGAATTGACCGTCAAGGCCATCGGCCAGCAGTGGTACTGGGATTATGAATATGTCGACCAGGGTTTCGCCCTGACGTCGCTGATGCTGCAGGAAGAAGAGCGCCTGGCCGACAAGCCGAACCAGCCGCGCCTGCTCGCAGTCGACAATGAGCTGGTCGTTCCGGTCGATACCACGGTGCGCATGCAGATCACGGCCGACCCGATCGGTGTGATCCACGCTTTCGCCGTGCCGTCCTTCGGCATCAAGATCGACGCCGTGCCGGGCCGTCTCAATGAGACCTGGTTCAATGCACGCGAGACCGGCATCTATTACGGCCAGTGCTCTGAGCTGTGCGGCAAGGACCATGCGTTCATGCCGATCGCCGTGCGCGTCGTCACCAAGGAAGAATTCACCGCCTTCATGGCGGCGTATGAAAGCGGCGGTTACGCTGCTGCCAACGCCACGCTTGCGGCAGTGCAGTAAACACGGGTCAGGGGAAACAACACATGGCCGAAACAGCTCACCTCGAGACCCATGCTGCCGGACTTGCTCCTGCGCATGAACACCATACGCCGACCGGTTGGCGTCGTTGGGTCTATTCGACCAACCACAAAGATATCGGTATTATGTACATGATCTTCGCCATCGTGGCGGGGATCATCGGTGGCCTGCTGTCCGGCGTCATGCGCCTGGAACTGCAGGAGCCGGGTATCCAGATTTTCCACGGCCTCGCCGGGATGGTCTATGGCATTGATGGCGACGCCGCGCTCGACGCCGGCAAGCACATGTACAACGTGTTCACCACGGCGCATGCGCTGATCATGGTGTTCTTCGTGGTGATGCCCGCCACCATGGGCGGCTTTGCCAACTATTTCGCGCCGCTGATGATCGGTGCCCCCGATACGGCATTCCCGCGCATCAACAACATCGCCTTCTGGCTGCTGCCGCCGGCGTTCATCCTGCTGATGATCAGCCTGTTTGTTGAGGGCGTTGGTCCCGAGGCGCTCGGTGCTGGTGGCGGCTGGACGATCTACCCGCCGCTCTCGACGACCGGCATGCCTGGTCCGGCTATGGATTTCGTGATCCTGTCGCTGCACGTGGCCGGTATCAGCTCGATCCTGGGCGCCATCAACCTGATCACCACGATCTTCAACATGCGCGCTCCCGGCATGACGCTGCACAAGATGCCGCTGTTCGCCTGGTCCGTGCTCGTCACCGGCTTCCTGCTGCTGCTGGCTCTGCCGGTGCTGGCTGGCGCCATCACCATGCTGCTGACCGACCGCAACCTGGGTACGGCTTTCTTCAAGCCTTCCGAGGGCGGTGACCCGGTCCTGTTCCAGCACCTGTTCTGGTTCTTCGGTCACCCCGAAGTGTACATCATGATCCTGCCGGGCTTCGGCATTGTCAGCCACATCGTCTCGACCTTCAGCCGCAAGCCGATCTTCGGCTACATGGCCATGGCCTATGCCATGGTGGCCATCGGCTTCGTCGGTTTCGTCGTGTGGGCTCACCACATGTACACCACGGGCCTCAGCCTTGACGTGCAGCGCTACTTCGTGGCCGCCACCATGGTCATCGCAGTGCCGACCGGCGTGAAGATCTTCTCGTGGATCGCCACCATGTGGGGCGGCTCCATCACCTTTAAGTCGCCCATGCTCTGGGCCATCGGCTTCATCTTCCTGTTCACCGTTGGTGGTGTGACGGGCGTGGTGCTGGCCAATGCCGGCGCGGACCGGATGCTGCACGACACCTATTATGTCGTGGCGCATTTCCACTACGTGCTGTCGCTGGGCGCTGTGTTCTCCATCTTCGCGGGCTGGTACTACTGGTTCCCCAAGATGAGCGGCTACATGTACAGCGAGTTCATGGCCAAGGCTCACTTCTGGATCATGTTTGTCGGTGTGAACCTGATCTTCTTCCCGCAGCACTTCCTCGGTCTCGCCGGCATGCCGCGTCGTTATATCGACTATCCGGATGCCTTCGCCCTGTGGAACCGTGTCTCCTCGATCGGCTACTACATCACCTTCGTTGCGATGATCATCTTCTTCTACGCAACCTGGGAAGCCTTCCGGAAGAAGCGTCCGGCTGGTGACAATCCGTGGGGCATTGGTGCCACGACGCTGGAATGGACCCTGTCCAGCCCGCCGCCGCACCACCAGTTCACCACGCTGCCGAACTTCGAAACTTCGACCAACGCACATTAATGCAATTCCGGGCCGCGTTCGCGCGGCCCGCCATTACAAGGATAAAGGCAAGCTAGTGGCTCTCATCGATGACAGTAGGAACCTGTCCGGTCTGACCGGCGAAGCAAGCGTCGAGGATTACCTCGCGCTGCTGAAGCCATCCGTCATGCAGCTGGTCGTGTTCACCGCCATCGTTGGCCTGATCGTGGCGCCGGGTGGTATCAATCCGGTGCTGGCGATCATCGCCATTGCCTGCATCGCCATCGGGGCCGGGGCCTCGGGCGCGCTCAACATGTGGTATGATGCCGATATCGACCGGATCATGAGCCGCACGCAGAACCGGCCGATCCCGGCTGGTCGCATGACGCCGCAGCAGGCGCTGGTCTTCGGGCTGGTGCTGTCGGTGTTCTCGGTAGCGCTGCTGGGCCTCGCGACCAATTGGGTTGCTGCCGGCCTGCTCGCCTTCACTATCTTTTTCTATGCCGTCGTCTATACGATGTGGCTGAAGCGCGCGACGCCGCAGAACATCGTCATCGGCGGTGCTGCGGGTGCCTTCCCGCCCATCGTGGGCTGGGCGGCGGTGACCGGCTCGGTGGCGTTTGAACCCATCGTGCTGTTCCTCATCATCTTCCTGTGGACCCCGCCGCATTTCTGGGCGCTGGCGCTCTACAAGCAGTCCGACTATGGCGCTGCCGGTGTGCCGATGATGCCCAATGTCGTGGGTGTCGACTCCACCAAGGTGCAGATCTTCGCCTATACATTGCTGCTGTCGGCTTCGGCCATGCTGCCGACCTTCTTCGGCTATGCCGGCTGGATCTACACCGCTGTTGCCGTCATCACCGGCGCTTCGTTCACCTATTTCGCCTGGCGCCTGCTGCGGACGAAAGAGGACGTGGCGATGCGCAAGTCGGCCCGTTCGCTGTTCAATTATTCCCTCAGCTATCTGTTCGTCCTGTTCTTCGCCTACATGACCGACAATCTGCTGACGCGTTTCGGGGGACTGTTCTGATGAGTTCTCCTGACGAAATCCGCAGCGTCGCGCCGGAAACGGCTGAAGTTGCCGCCGCACGCGCCAAAATCCGCCGCCGTCGCTCGATTGCCCTGGGCGTTGCGCTGGCACTGTTCGCCCTGACCTTTTACGCGCTGACCATCATCAAGATGGGGCCGGCTCTGTTCGATCGGGCGCTGTAATGACCGATGTGAAGCAGCATGATGTTGACGCCATGACGCGCCGCCGCAACCAGCGGATGGCATTGACGGGTGTGTTTATCGCAGCCGGCATGGTCGGCGTGGCCTATGCGGCCGTGCCGCTCTACCAGCTGTTCTGCCAGGTCACCGGCTTTGGTGGCACGCCGCAGATCGCCGAGAGCGCGCCCAAGGGCGCCATCGACCGCGAAATGAAGGTGAGCTTCGACTCCAACGTGGCCGGAGATCTGGCCTGGACCGTCAAGGCCGCCGCGCCTGTCACTGACCGGATCGGCACTGTCGACACCGTGCATTACGTGGCGACGAACAATACCGACAAGGTCATTTCGGGCATGGCGACATTCAATGTGTCGCCCGACAAGGCCGGCGTCTATTTCAACAAGATCGAATGCTTCTGCTTTACCGAGCAGACGCTGCAGCCCGGCGAAACCGCCGAGATGCCGATTGTCTTCTTCGTGGATCCCGATCTTGCGGATGACCACGAACTCGCAACCATCAAAGAGATTACCCTCTCTTATACCTTCTACTCTTCAGATAACGGGGAAAGCTGACCATGGCCGGAGTAGCCAAGAACCACGACTATCACATGGTCGAACCGAGCCCATGGCCCTTTGTCATGTCGGCTGCCGTACTGATATTGGCATTGGGCATCGTCTTCTGGATGCGCCAGTGGACGCCATGGGTGTTCTTTATCGGCCTGACCGGCGTGCTCTACACCATGTATGCGTGGTGGAGCGACGTGATCAAGGAAGCCAATAACGGCGTCGATCACACCCCGGTGGTGCAGATGCATCTGCGCTACGGCATGATGCTGTTCATCACCTCGGAAATCTTCGTTTTCTTCGGCTTCTTCTGGGCCTATTTCGACGGCTTCTTCCGCCTCGATGACATCGAGCAGTATGCCCGTGTTGCCGGTACCGGTGGCATCTGGCCGCCGATTGGTGTGGAACTGTTCGATCCGTTCCACCTGCCGCTGTTCAATACGCTGCTGCTGCTCACCTCGGGCACGACGGTCACCTGGGCGCACCATGCGCTGCTGGAGAACGACCGTGAGGGTCTCAAGTGGGGTCTGGGGCTGACCGTGTTGCTGGGCGTGCTGTTCACCATCGTGCAGGCTATCGAATATAGCGAAGCCGGCTTCAGCTTCAGCGGCAACATGTATGGCGCTACCTTCTTCATGGTGACGGGCCTGCATGGCTTCCACGTCATCATCGGCACCATCTTCCTCGCCGTCTGCCTGCTGCGCGCCGTCCGCGGTGATTTCACCCCGCAGCGCCATATCGGCTTCGAGCTGGCCGCCTGGTACTGGCACTTCGTGGACGTGGTCTGGATCTTCCTGTTTGCTGCCATCTATGTGTGGGGCAGCTGGGGCGTGGCTCTTAGCCACTAGGGTTCGCCCACCAAAATTCATGGGGCGCAGCCGCAAGCTGCGCCCCAATTTGTTTGTCGACCCGGAAGCCAGCAATGACCGAACAACGCGCCCTCGGGCGAGCCATGACCTGGACCTTCGTCGTGCTGATGCTGGCGCTCGCCGCCACCTGCCTCTGGCTCGGCACTTGGCAGATGCAGCGCCTCGCCGAGAAGGAAGCGTTGATCGCCGCTGTCGACGCCCGTCTCGGGGCCGATCCGGTGTCGGCGCCGCCAATGGCGCAATGGCCGGGCCTCGATCTCGAAGCCCTCAATTTCCAGCCGGTCTCGCTGACCGGCGCCTTCCGCTACAATCAGACGGTGACGGTGTTCACCAGCCTCAGCAATGCCAATGGCCCCGCCTCGGGCCCGGGCTATTGGGTGGTGACGCCCTTCGTGCTGGCCGATGGCGGCTCGGTGTTCGTCAATCGTGGCTTCGTGCCCCAGAGCCATCAGGAAGCCGCTGTCACCGATGCTGAAGGCGATGAGCGCCAGGTGACCATTTCCGGCCTGCTGCGTCCTGGCGAGGCGGCCGGCTTCATGACGCCGGGCCCCGACACCTCCAACCGCATCGAATGGGTGCGTGACCCGGTACGGCTGGCCGCGATGGTCGATCCGGCGCTGGCGCCCTTCGCCCCGTTCTATGTCGATCTTCCCGCCGGTCCGCCGGGCCAACTGCCGCAGGGCGGCGAGACGGTCATCGAATTTCCCAACAACCACCTGGGCTATGCCTATACTTGGTATGGCTTCGCCATTGTCGCCGTGGTCATGCTGGGCTTCTGGCTTCGGCGCCAGCGGCGTCCGTGAAACTTGCGGTTCGCCCGCTGTTTGAATAGGTTGCAGCGTTTCTAAAAGGGCCCTTTCCCCGAATGCAGTTTGTCTCAACGCGCGGCCAGGCGCCCGTGCTCGGTTTTTCGGATGCAGTTCTCGCCGGCCTGGCGTCCGATGGGGGACTCTATGTTCCCCAGAGCTGGCCCCAGATCAGCCCCGCTGAAATCGCCAGTTTCGCCGGCAAGCCCTATGCCGATGTCGCCTATGCCATCATCAGCCGTTTCACCGGCAATGAAATTGCCCCGGCAGCTCTCAAGGCGATGCTCGACGAATCCTATGCCGTGTTCCGCCACCCTTCGGTGACGCCGCTGGTCGAGATCGAGCCCAACCATTTCGTGCTGGAGCTGTTCCACGGCCCGACCCTGGCCTTCAAGGACGTGGCCATGCAGTTCCTCAGCCGGGTGATGGACCACATCCTGGCCGAGCGCGGCCTGCGCGCCACCATTGTCGGCGCCACTTCGGGGGATACCGGCTCGGCCGCCATCGAGGCGTTTCGCGGGCGCGACACCACCGATATCTTCATCCTGCATCCGCAGGGGCGCACCTCGCCCGTGCAGCGCCTGCAGATGACCACCGTGCTCGACGCCAACGTGCATAATATCGCGCTCGATGGCACGTTCGACGACTGCCAGAACATCGTCAAGGCGATGTTCAACAACCATAAATTCCGCGACAGCGTGCGCCTCAGCGGCGTCAACTCCATCAATTGGGGCCGCATCGTCGCGCAGATCGTGTATTATTTCACTGCTGCGGCCTCCCTGGGCAGCCCGCATCGCAAGATCAGCTTCACCGTGCCCACCGGCAATTTCGGCGATATTTTCGCCGGCTATTGCGCCAAGGCCATGGGCCTGCCGATCGAGCAGCTGATCATCGCCACCAATGCCAACGACATTCTGCGCCGCACCATGGATAGCGGCCGCTACGAGATGGACGGCGTGGCGCCCACCATCAGCCCGTCGATGGATATTCAGATTTCGTCCAATTTCGAACGCCTGCTGTTTGAGGGCGCCGGCCGCGATGCCGCTACCGTAGTCCGCATGATGGAAAGCCTCAGGCAATCGGGTGGCTTTGCCGTCCCGGAGCAGGCGCTGGCCGCCATCCGCCGCGACTTTGCCGCCGGCACCACCGGCGAGGCCGAGACCAAGGCGACGATTGCCACCACGCTCAAGGCGGCCGGCTATCTGCTCGATCCGCATACCGCAGTCGGCGTGCATGTCGCGCGGGCTCATCTCGGGGCGACGCCGATGGTCACGCTGGGCACCGCCCATCCGGCCAAATTCCCGGCGGCGGTCGAGGATGCCACCGGCATCGCACCGGCCCTGCCGGCCTGGCTGGCCGATCTGCATTCGCGCGAGGAACGCCTAAGCGTCCTTGCCAACGACCAAACGGCGGTCGAAGATTTCATTTCAGCGCGTACGCGCGCTGCCTGATGCATTCGAGGGCCGACGCGGTCCCTCGAATGCCAGGCCTGGGAGGAGCCTCGCGTGAGCGTAGAAACAACGATCCTGGATAACGGCATGGTGGTGCTCACCGACGACATGCCGCATCTCGAAAGTGCTTCGCTGGGGGTCTGGGTCAAGGCCGGGGCCCGCAGCGAACGCAAGGCTGAGCACGGCATTTCCCACCTGCTCGAACACATGGCCTTCAAGGGCACCGCGTCGCGCACCTCGTTGCAGATCGCCGAGGCCATCGAGAATGTGGGGGGCGACCTCAACGCCGCCACCTCCATCGAACACACCGGCTATTTCGCCCGCGTGCTGAAAGATGACGTGGTTCTTGCTGCCGATATTCTGTCGGATATCTTGCAGAATTCTGTTTTTGATGACGATGAGCTGACCCGCGAAAAGCAGGTGATCGTGCAGGAGATCGGCGCGGCGCGCGACAATCCCGACGACCATGTGTTCGACCTGTTCCAGGCCGCCGCTTTCCCCACCCAGCCGATTGGCCGGACGATTTTGGGCACGGTGGATTCGGTACGCGAATTCAGCCCCGACACCATCCGCAAATATATGAACCGCAACTATGTGGGCGACCACATGGTGATGGCTGCGGCCGGTAATGTCGATCATGCCGGACTGGTCGAGGTGGCGCAGCAGCATTTCTCGACGCTCAAGCCCAATGGCGCCCCGGCGCCGCAGCGTGCCGAATATCAGGGCGGCGAGGAGCGGCTGGTTTCTGACCACGAGCAGGCCCACATCGTCGTCGGCTTCGAGGGCCGCGCCTATAATTCCGACGGCTTTTACGCCGCGCAGGTGCTGGCCTCGATCCTGGGCGGGGGCATGAGTTCGCGCCTGTTCCAGGAAGTGCGCGAGAAGCGCGGGCTGTGTTACTCGGTCTATTCCTTCCACTGGGCCTTTGCCGATAGCGGCGTCTTTGGCGTTGCCGCGGCAACCGGCGAGGATGAGGTGGGTGATCTGGTGCCGGTGGTGCTGGACGAGCTCAAGCGCGCCACTGAATCCATCAGCGATGACGAAGTGATCCGCGTCCGCAACCAGATCCGCGCGGGCCTGCTGATGTCGCTCGAAAGCCCCTCGGCCCGCGCCGGGCAGCTGGCGCGCCAGCAGATATTGTGGGGCCGGCCGATTCCGATGGCCGAAACCGTCGAGCGCATCAACCGCATCACCGCCAAGCGGGTGCAGGAAGTGGCTGAGCAGATTTTCACCCAGAGCGCGCCGACCCTGGCGGGCATCGGCCCCATTGGTGGCCTCGCCGATGTCGGTGCCATCAGCGACCATCTCAAGCGGTAGGGCGATCGAACTGCCATGCTCTGGCCCTGGTCGTCACCCACGCCCCTGATCGCCCTGCGCGGCCCGCGTCTGCTGATGCGGCTGCCGCTGATGAGCGACTATGCGTCGTGGTACGCTTTGCGCCGGGGCAGCCGCGATTTCCTGCGGCCATTCGAGCCGCGCTGGACCGAGGCCGATCTGGGGCAGCGCATCTTTGCCACAAGGGTCAAGCGGGCCCGTGAAGAGGCCGAAGAGGGCACCGATTATTCGCTGTTCATCTTCCTCGCCCAAGACGGGCAGGAGGTTTTGGTGGGCGGCATCACGCTCTCCAATGTGCGGCGCCGCGCCGCCCAATTCGTCAATCTCGGCTATTGGATGGGCCAGCAATATGCCGGGCAGGGCATGATGAGCGAAGCCGTGGGGCTGAGTCTGCCCTTTGTGTTTGATACGCTCGATCTGCACCGAATCCACGCCGCATTCCTGCCCGGCAACATGGCCTCGCGCCGGGTGCTGGAGAAGAACGGCTTTGTCGAAGAAGGCTTTGCCGAAAAATATCTGCAGATCAACGGCCGCTGGGAAGACCACGTGTTGTTCGGTTTGACCAAGGAACGCTATGAGCTGAGCCGGTTGTTGCGCCGGGCCTAGGCTCGCCTTGTTGCCATTTAGCAACAGTCCCTTAACCTTGTCGCAGGCGGCAATCCCCGCTACCAAAGAGGCGCTCCCGCCAAGAGGATGCCGTTTCAGCACGTGGCTGTTTTACACCACATTGCCAAAACGTTGCCACAATGAAGCCTATCGCAGGATATACTCGCCCGTGATGCGTCACCTAATTGCACTCGCGATGTGTCTTGCGTTCGCGCTGTCTGGCCTCGTGCCCGCCACCGCCTTCGAAGTCATTTCGGTCCCCGAAGACGTCAATGCCGTCAACCTCAGCGATGTGGTTGAGCTGCAGCCCGGCGCCAATGGCCGCGTGCAGCTGTCGACCGCGCCCGGCGAAGACGGCATCATTCGCCGCATCGAGGTGCTGGCGAGCGAGCCGGGGACCAATCCCAATTTCGTGCTGTTTGCACTGCGCAATGAGAGCGATCAGCAGATCGAGCGCCTCTTGGTCGCGCCGTTTTTCCGCCTGCCGGGCTCCGGCATTTTCCAGCCTGATTTGGGCAATGACCGGCTCAAGGCGCTGACGCCGAGCGCCGGCATCCGACCAGTGCGCCTCACGGACAGTGAAGCCGACGTCTGGGAGGTCACGCTCGACCCCGGCGCCACGGTGACCTTTGTCGCCGAGCTGACGGCGCAGGATCTGCCCGAACTTTATCTGTGGCAGCCCAACGCCTATCGCGACTACGTCAACTCGTTCACGCTGTTCCGCGGCGTGGTGCTGGGCGTCGCATCGCTGGCGGCGGTGTTCCTCACCATCATGTTCGTGGTCAAGGGGCGCGGCGTGTTCCCGGCGACGGCTGCCTTCGCCTGGGCGGTGCTGACCTATCTGCTGATCGATTTTGGCGTGCTGGGGCGGTTGCTCGGGCTCGATGCGGGGGGCATGCAGCCTTTGCGCGCGGCGGCGGAGGCGGGCATAGCCACCACGCTGGCGGGGTTCCTGTTTATCTATCTCAACCTGCATCGCTGGCATTTGCGCTTTATCCATCTGGCGCTTGGGCTGGCGGCATTGTTCCTCGCGCTGTTTGCCTTTGCCTTCTTCCAGCCCGCCATTGCCGCCACCATTGCGCGGCTGGTGCTGGCGCTGCTCGGCGTTTCCGGCTTCTTCCTGATCCTGCTGCTGGCCTTGCGCGGCTATGACCGCGCCGTGCTGCTGGTGCCCACCTGGATCATCCTGATCGCCTGGTTGTTCTATTCCTATCTCGTCGTGTCGGGGCAGGTGTCCAACGACGTGGCCCAGCCCGCCGTTGGGGGCGGTCTCGTACTCATTGTGATGCTGCTCGGCTTTACCGCCGTGCAACACGCCTTCTCCGAAGGGCAGGTGTCGATCGGCACCCTGTCCGAAGTCGAGCGCCGGGCGCTGGCGCTGACCGGCTCGGGCGATTTTGTCTTCGACTGGAATATCGAGCGCGACCGCGTCTCGGTCAGCGATGAGCTGGCAACCCGCCTCGGCGAAAAGCGCGGTGCCTTGCGCGGCGCCATCAAGCGCTGGCTCGACCGCGTGCATCCCGATGATCGCGATCGTTTCCGCACCGCCTTCGACACGCTGGTGGAGCTGCGGCGCGGCAAGGTCAGCGCCGATATGCGCATTGCCGGCCATGATGGCAGCTATCGCAGCTTCCGCATGCGGGTGAAGCCGGTGCTGGGCGGCGACGGGCAGGTCAATCGCATCGTTGGCACGCTGCAGGACGTCACCGAAGACCGGGCCGCCCGCGAGCGCCTGCTGCACGACGCGGTTCATGATAGCCTCACCGGCCTGCCCAACCGGCAATTGTTCCTCGACCGGCTGGAGCGCGCCCTGGTGCGGGCCCGCACGCCCGGCGGCACCAAGCCGGCGGTGTTCCTGATCGATATCGACCGCTTCATGGAGCTGGAAGAACGCATCGGCCACTCGGCGGCGGATTCGGTGCTGCTGGCGATTTCGCGCCGCATTGCCCGCATCATGCGGCCGCTCGATACCGTGGCGCGCATCACCGGCGACCAGTTCGCGGTGATTCTGGCCTCCGAGCAGGCCGCCGGCAAGATTGCCGAGACGGCCGAGCAGATCCGCAAGGCGCTCAAGGCCCCCTTCAATTTCGGCGACCGCGACCTGACCCTGTCGGCCTCCATCGGCGTCACCATCTATGACAGCAACCCCGCCGCTGCGACCGATGTGCTGCGCGACGCCGAGCTGGCGATGTATTACGCCAAGCGCCTGGGCGGCGACCGCATCGAGGCCTATCGCGCCTCGGCGCGCTCCATCGCCGCCTATAACCGGGCCAGCGAGGAAGACCTCGAGCGCGGCATGAAACAGGGCGAGCTGCATGTGCAGTTCCAGCCGGTGATGGATATCCAGACCGGCCAGATCGCCGGCGCCGAGGCGCTGATGCGCTGGACCCACCCGACGCGCGGCGTGGTCAATCCAGACGAATTCGTGCCACTGGCCGAACGCTCGGGCCAGATCGAAAAGCTCGGTCGGCTGGCGTTTGAACAATCGGCGGCCCAGGCCAAGGACTGGATGACGACGCTGGGCCTGCCCGAGGAATTCTTCATCTCGGTCAACCTGTCGCCAACGCAACTGGCGACCGAGACGCTGCTCAACGACATGCGGATGCTGGTCAGCCAGGACAAGGAATTGGCGCGCCACCTCAAGCTCGAGATCACCGAGAGCCAGGTGATGACCAATCCCGAGCACTCCGCCTATATGCTGCAGGCATTGCGCAATCTGGGGCTGGGACTGGCGCTCGACGATTTCGGCACCGGGCATTCCTCGCTGAGCTATCTGCACCGCTTCCCGTTCGACACCATCAAGATCCCCGCACCCTTCGTGACCATGGGTGGCAGCAATGGCATCGCCCATACACAGGGGCCGATTATCAAGGCCGTGGTGCAATTGGCGGCCGATCTGGACCTGATGGTGATCGCCGAAGGCGTCGAGACGCTGGATGAGATCGAACGTCTGCGTCAGCTCAACTGCCGCTATGCCCAGGGCTTTGCCTTTGGCGCGGCGATGACCGGCGGCGAATTCGGCAAGAAGCTGAGCGCACAACTGGCGCGGTAGCACCAAGAGGGCTTACGCGTGGCCGGCGTCGGGGCTCAGCGTGGCGCGGGTGATGCGCAGGCTGGCGAGGGCGGCTTCGTAGCGGTCTTCGACCGGGGTATCGAACAGCAGCTTCTGTGAGAAGGGCGCGGTCAGCCAGCCATTGTCGCCGATTTCGTCTTCCAGCTGACCGGCGCCCCAGCCGCAGCAGCCCAGAGCGAACATCGACGCCTTGGGCGCTGGTCCAAAGGCCATGGCCTTGAGAATATCCAGCGTGGCGGTGAGGCAGATGCCTTCGGTGACCTGATAGGTGTTGCCGCTGTGATAATCGGGGGAATGCAGCACGAAGCCGCGGCCCTTTTCCACCGGACCACCCCGCATCACCACGCGCTGGCGGATGGAATCGGGCAGCCGGATCACCGCATCGGGATCGCCCAAATCGAGTTCGTCCAGCACGTCGGCAAAGCGCAGATTGGCCAGCTCGTGGTTGACGACCAGCCCCATCGCCCCCTCGCTGCCATGGCCGACGAGCAGGATAACGCTTTCCGCGAAGCGCTCGTCCATCATGTCCGGCATGGCGACGAGAAATTGTCCTTCAAGCGAGTTCATGGCCCAATTGTAGGCACGCGGCGGCACAATGCCAAGTTACGATGCGATCATCACGAAGGCCTGATGGCCTGTCAGCTATTTCTAAACCCCATCCTGCGCTAATGGCTTGGCCATGCGTCCATTGATCCTCATCTCCGCTTTGCTGCTGCTTGCCATGCCCGCTTCTGCGGGCGAGACGGCGTGGCAGGAGGTTGCCCCCGGCGTGAAGCTGCGGCTGGTCAGCACCGGGCAGATCAAGGCCGATGGCAGGACGCTGCTCGGGCTCGAACTCGACATGCCGCAGAACACCAAGACCTATTGGCGCATACCGGGCGATACCGGCCTGCCCACCGAGCTGGATTTTGCCGGCTCGAGTGGTGTGCTGGGTCATCAGGTGCTGTGGCCTTATCCAACCCGGCAGCAGACCGACGATTATCTCGATTACGTCTATTTCGGTCCCACCGTCTTGCCCGTCGAACTGACGCTGGCGCCGGGCGCCGCCAATGTCGAGTTGAGCGCCATGCTCGGCGTCTGCTCCGAAATCTGCGTCCCGGCACAGGCGCGGTTTTCGCTGCCGCTGACCGACGCCAAGCCCGACCGGCCCAATGGCTTGCGCATCCGCCAGGCGCTGGCGACGGCGCCCATCGACTGGGATGGCGAGCTCCAGCCGTTTGGCGCGGTCGAATGGCAGGCCGAGGCGGGCATGCTGGCGGTTCATCTCAGTGACCCCACGCTGGATCCGGCGTCGCTGATCGTTTCGAGCGCCAGTGGCGAGCCGCTATTCGGCGTGCCGCAAAAAAGCCCGGAACCGAACCTAGTGCTCATTCCCATCCTGGGCAAAAGCGATGCAATCGACTTGGAAAACCAGGCTGTTCAGCTCACATTCCTTACCGGCATGGGAGCTTTTGAGGTGACGCGCACCATCGTGGATGCGTCGGCCGACTGAACGGTGCGAGGGAAAGGGCCTTTTGGCCTTGTCGGCGGCGTCAAAGCCGCTTATCCCGAAAGCACTTTAAGACTGAGGAACGGCCGCCGCCCGGTGGCCAAAGTCATGGGGCATATCCTTTTATGATTGATCGCGGCAGTCCGGTCCCGTCCGTGCGGGTGAAACTTGTGGGTGCCGATGGCGCGACGGATACAACCAGCGACGCCGTTCTCGGCTCCGGGCTGGTCGTGTTCTTTGCCGTTCCGGGGGCGTTCACGCCCACCTGCCACGTCAACCATCTGCCCGGCTTCGTCGCCAATGAGGCCAAGCTGCGCGCGGCCGGCGTCGACCGCATCGTCTGCGCCTCGGTCAATGATCATCACGTGATGAAGGCCTGGGGCGAAGCTTCGGGCGCGCTGGGCAAGATCGAATTCATCGCCGATGGCAATGCCGAGCTGGCCACGGCGCTGGGCCTCGACAAGGATTTTTCCGGCGCCGGCATGGGCCAGCGCTTCGCCCGCTCGGCCATGCTGATCCGCAATGGCGTCGTCGACGCGGTGTTCACCGAAGATGCGCCGGGCGTGACAGCCAGCGGCGCGCCTGCCATTCTGATGGCGCTCGAAGCCGCCAATAGCTAGTGTCGCGTCAGGAGATACCCTCATGAACCTGCCTTCGTCCCTGATGCTGCGCCTGCCGATCCTCGGGGTCACCGCTGCCGTGCTGGCCGGTTGCTCGATGGGCGGCATGTTTGGCGGCGGCAATGCCGCGCAGAACCAGCAATTGCAGAACGCCACCGCCACCCCGGCGGCCGTGGCGCAGGCGCAGACCAATGCGCTGCCTGCCATCGCCACCGAATGCCCGCCCATCCGTGTGCGCGCCGGTAGCGAGGCGATGTTCTATTATGGCGGCGGCCGCACCGGCGACGCCAAGTCGCTGCAATATCAGGGCGTGATCGACGAAAGCTCGCGCAACTGCGTGGTGAGCAACGGGCTGATCACTGTCAATATGGGTGTTGTCGGCCGCGTGCTGCTCGGCCCCGCCGGCAAGCAGAGCACGGTCAATGCCCCGATCCGCTTTGCGGTGGAGCGCGATGGCCAGGCGGTGTTCTCGGAAAAATATACGCTGCCCGTGGCGATCACCGCGCCGGCGCGTTCGGCTGAATTCGTCAAGGTCATCGAAAACGTCGCCATCCCCTATCTGGGCGGCGAGGAAATCACCATCTGGGTCGGTTTCGATACCAAGAGCTGACATCAGCCGAGAATAGTGAAGTTTAAGGCCCCGTGGATAAGTCCACGGGGCTTTTTTTGTTTCTCTTCCCGTTTGGGAGGCTTCTCAGGATGGGCCCCGGCTCAGGGCCGGGGTGACATCGAGGGTGGGGCGAGGAAGAGCTTACTCCGCTGCCTTGGGCAGTTCCTCTGGCCGTTCCCAGCGCAGGATCGGCGAGCGGGCGGCGCGGGTTTCGTCGAGGCGACGGCGCGGGGCCTTGAGCGGGGCGGAAGTGAAGCGGGTGCTATTGCCGGATTTGGCGTCGATCGCCAGCTCTTCCATCACATCGCAGAAGCGGTCCAGCGTCTGCTTGCTCTCGCTTTCGGTCGGCTCGATCAGCATCGCGCCATGCACCACCAGCGGGAAATACATGGTCATCGGGTGGAAGCCCTCGTCGATCAGCGCCTTGGCGAAATCGAGCGTGGTGACGCCGGTGCCGGCGAGGAAGCTGTCGTCGAACAGCGCCTCATGCATGGTCGGATAGTCATTGAACGGCACCGAGAAGACATGCTCAAGTCGCGCCTTGATGTAATTGGCATTGAGCACCGCATCCTCGGCCGCCTGGGCGAGGCCATCGCCGCCATGGCTGAGCATGTAGGTCAGCGCGCGAACATACATGCCCATCTGGCCCTGGAAGGCGGTGATACGGCCCAGGGCGTCGCCCTCGGCATGTTCCACCAGTTCCAGCCCAGCGCTGCCCTGGCGCACGAACGGCACCGGAGCGAAGGGCGCCAGCGCTGCCGACAGCACCACCGGACCCGCGCCCGGGCCGCCGCCGCCATGCGGCGTCGAGAAGGTCTTGTGCAGGTTGATATGCATGGCGTCGATGCCGAGATCGCCGGGACGGACCACGCCCATGATGGCGTTGAAATTGGCGCCGTCGCAGTAAAAGAACGCCCCGGCGTCATGCACGGCTTGGGCAATCTCGATGACCTGCGGCTCGAACAACCCGCAGGTGTTCGGATTGGTCAGCATGATCGCCGCGACGTCGGGCGACAGCGCATCCTTGACCGCCTGTACGTCGACGGTGCCGTCGGTGCGGGCCGGGATGGCCTTCACCGTGTAGCCGAGGAAGGCTGCGGTGGCCGGATTGGTGCCGTGGGCGCTTTCGGGGACCAGCACGATATTGCGATGGCTTTGGCCGGCAGCGTCCTGCGCCGCCTTGATTGCCATCATGCCAAGCAGCTCGCCATGCGCGCCGGCCTTGGGCGAGAGCGCCACGGCAGCGGTGTTGGTGAGGGTCATCAGCCAGTGCGACAGCTGGTTCATCATCTCCAGCGCGCCCTGCACCGTGGAGACCGGCTGCAGCGGGTGGATGTCGGCGAAGCCGGGCAGGCGGGCGATCTTCTCGTTGAGGCGCGGATTGTGCTTCATCGTGCACGAGCCGAGCGGATACATACCGCTATCGATCGAATGATTGAGGCGGGAGAGGCGCACATAATGGCGCATCGCCTCGGGCTCGGTGAGGCCAGCCAGATCGAGCTTCAGCTTGCGCTCGAAGCCGCCGAGGCGGTCAGCGGAGATGGTCACATCCGGCAGGTCGACGCCGGAATGCTCGGTATCGCCGATTTCAAACAGCAGCGGTTCATTGGGCAGCAGCGCCGAGCCGGAGCTGGAGGCGAAGCCGGAGGTGCCGATACCGGTGGGGCGGCCTTGCGTGTTCATGCTCATGCGAGTTCCTCCGAAAGGGCGGCGCAGAGTGCGGCGATATCGGCATCGGTGGTGAGTTCGGTGGCGGCCAGCACGATGAGGTTTTCTACCGTCGGATCGTCTGGTTCGAGCCGGCTGACCGGGACGCCGCCCAGAATGCCGCGTCGGGCCAGACGCTCGATCAGCGTGGCGGCGGGCTGGCTGGTGCGAATGGTCATCTCGTTGAAGAAGGTTTTGTTGAGCACTTCGACACCCTGCACGGCAGAGAGAGCATCGGCCAGTTTGCAGGCATTGGCGTGGTTGAGACGGGCGAGGCGGGTGAAGCCGGCTTCGCCCAGCAGCGCCATATGGATCGAGAAGGCGAGAGCGCAGAGCCCCGAATTGGTGCAGATGTTCGACGTCGCCTTCTCGCGGCGGATATGCTGCTCGCGGGTCGACAGCGTCAGCACGAAGCCGCGCTGGCCTTCGGCGTCGACGGTCTCGCCACAGAGCCGGCCCGGCATCTGGCGGATGAATTTCTTGCGGGTGGCCATCAGGCCGAGATAGGGGCCGCCGAAATTGAGGGCATTGCCGATCGACTGACCTTCGGCCACCACGATATCGGCCCCGAGCGCGCCGGGTGCTTCGAGCAGGCCCAGCGACACCACTTCGGTGATGACCACGATCAGCAGCGCGCCCTTGGCGTGGGCGGCGTCGGCGGCGGCCTGCATATTGCGCAGATGGCCGTAGAAATCGGGGGTTTGGATGACGATGGCAGCGGTCGTCTCGTCGATATGGTCGAGAATGTCGCCCTGGCCCTCGGGCGAGGCGCTGAGACAGACCAGATCGGCGTCGTCTTTGAGGTAGGCGCGGACCACGTCGCGGTAATGCGGGTGCAACCCGCCCGATAGCACGATCTTGTTGCGACGGGTGAGGCGACGGGCCATCAGCACGGCTTCGGCAGTGCCGGTGGAGCCGTCATAAAGCGAGGCATTGGCCACATCCATGCCGGTGAGCTTGGCCACCTGGGTCTGGAACTCGAACAGCATCTGCAGGGTGCCCTGCGAGATTTCCGGCTGATACGGCGTATAGGCGGTGAGCCATTCCGAGCGCTGGATCAAATGATCGACCGTGGCCGGCACGTGATGGCGATAGGCGCCGGCACCGACGAAGAACGGGCCATCGGCACCGGCCTGATTCTTGCCGGCCAGGGCTTTCATATGGGCTTCGACGAGAAATTCGGGGCTGTGAGCGGGCAGGCCGAGATCAAAGCTCTTGAAGGCGCGGGCCGGGACGGCGCTGAACAGGGCATCGACATTGGCCGCGCCGATGACGCCGAGCATTTCGGCGCGTTCGTGATCGGAATGGGGGAGGTAGCGCATGGGGAGGAGGCTTCCAGTGGGTGGCGGACACCCCCTCCCTGTCCCGCCGTGGCGGAGCGGGCAGGGAGGGGGCTTGGCTTACTTGGTCAGGTCGGCGTAGCCGGCTGCGTCGAGCAGGGTGTCCAGCTCGGAGGCATCGGCGATGGCGAGCTTGTAGATCCAGCCGGCGGCTTCGGGATCGGTGTTGATCAGGCCCGGATTGGCGGACAGCGCTTCGTTGACTTCAGTCACGGTGCCGGCGACCGGAGCATAGATCTCCGACGCGGCCTTGACCGATTCAACGACGGCGACTTCGTCGCCCTTCTTGAGCACCTTGCCGACGCTGGGCAGCTCGACAAACACGATGTCGCCGAGCGATTCCTGGGCATAGGGCGTGATACCGATAATGCCGGTCGCGCCCTCGACGCGGATATATTCGTGGTCAGGGGTGAACTTGGTGGTCATGATTTGCGCTCTCAACTAGCGGTGGGTTTGCGGAAATAGCGATGCGGCACGAAGGGCGTGGGGACCACCTCTGCCGGTTGGGCTCGGCCGCGGACCGAGACCTGCAGTCTGGTGCCGTGCTCGGCGTGGCTGGGCGGCACGAAGCCCATGGCGATGGCCTTGCCCAGCGAGGGGGCAAAGCCGCCGCTGGTGACGACGCCAATGGCTGTGCCGTCAGCATCAAGGATCTCGGCGCCTTCGCGGGCCGGGGCGCCTTCAACGAGCAGCCCGACGCGGATGCGGGATGGTCCGTTTTCGCGTTCGGCCAGAATGCGCGCGGCGCCGGGGAAATCACCGGCTTCGCGGCGGCGCTTGGCGATGGCGAAGCCGAGATTGGCTTCGATCGGGGAAATGGTTTCGTTCAGTTCGTGCCCATAAAGCGGCAGGCCGGCTTCCAGCCGCAGGCTGTCGCGGGCGCCGAGGCCGGCGGGCTTGACCCGGTCATCGGCCAGCAACGCATCCCAGAGCAGGAGGGCATTAGCGTTCGAGACCAGGATTTCAAAGCCGTCTTCGCCGGTATAGCCGGCGCGGGAGACGATCAGCTTCTCGCCGCCCCAGTCGAAGGCAGCATATTGCATGAAGCCAAGTTCGATGGCGCCGGGAGCGATTTGCGCCATCACATTGACGGCTTCGGGGCCTTGCAGCGCCAGCAGGGCATTGTCGCCATCGACGCGGCCGAACTTGGCAGCGTCACCGGCGGCAGCCTGGATACGGGCGAAGTCACCCTCCTTGGTGCCGGCATTGACCACGATATAGAGCGCGCCGCCGAACAGTGGCGAGCGGCCGATCATCAGATCGTCGAGAGTGCCGCCTTCCTCGTTGAGCAGCAGGGTGTAGCGAATCTGCCCGGGCTTGAGCCCGGCGATATCCCCGCAGATCAGCGGCTCGATCAGCGCGGCGACGGCGGCGTGATCGGCATCGGCGTCGCCGCTGGGATTGTTGAGCACGAGAAAGCTCGGCCCCATATGGCTGACATCGAACAGGCCGGCCTGTTCACGGGTCCATTTATGCTCGCCCATGATCCCGCTGGGATATTGCACGGGGAGCGAATAGCCGCTGAACGGCACCATGCGACCACTGGCGGCAAGGTGACGCTCGTAGAGCGGCGTGAATTTAAGGTCTTCGGCTGAGGTTTGGGCCATCAACACATCCTGGAACTGAACAAGGCGACACGACTACACTCGCCTTGCGGCGAATTCCGTGCCCCCTCTGTCCTTGATCACCTGAGAGATTTCCCGGCTGAGCGCCGGTTGCTCCTTCGGTGGGACCAGGCAAGGTGCCGGTCCGCTTTCCAGAGTTATAGTGGTGCTGCGGTCCTTTTGCCTGAGAGTTTCCGGGGCGGTTGCTCCTTCGGCGCCGGAGAAAAACCAGTCTCTCCCGCAGTTCGGGGCACCATGGTGGAGAATCTGAAAGGCGTCAATTGCCTCACCACCGCTTTTCCTTCTCCCCTTGAGGGAGAAGGTGCCCCGAAGGGGCGGATGAGGGGTTGGTGCAACAACGTCAAAGCATGGGCGAGCGCAGGACCCCTCACCCTGACCTTCCGCTGAACGCGTCAGGTCTGTCCCTCTCCCTCAAGGGGCGAGGGGAAGGCAAGATCAGTATAGCGCAAACGAAAAGGGCGGGCATAACTTGCCCGCCCTTTTCTCAATTTCTGTGGCTGAAGCTTAGTTCAGCCGGTTGCCGACATCGGCGATGGCGTTGTCGACGACCGAACCGCCCTTGCGGTTCATTTCGTCGGTCAGCACCAGCCGGGCTGCCTCGATGGCGACGTCAGCCGAGCGGGCGCGCACTTCGGCGACGGCCTGGGCCTCGGCCTGGGCGATCTTGTCTTCCACCGACTTGGTGCGGCGGGCGATCAGATCGGCCAGCGATACCTGAGCCTCGGCGGTGAGGCGGGTGGCCTCGTCCTTGGCGGCAGCGATGATGCCTTCGGCTTCGCTCTCGGCGGCGACGCGCTTCTGCTCATATTCAACGAGCAGGGCAGCGGCCTCTTCGCGCAGCTGCTTGGCAGCAGCCAGGTCGTCGGCGATCTTCTGGATCTGGGCGTCGAGCATCTTGGCGATGATGCCGTGGATGCCGAAATACATCGCCCCTGCAATGAAGATGATCAGCGAGAGGAAGGCGTAGAAGCTGTTGTCCAACCATTCCATGGCGCTTACTCCTTCGATGCCTTGGCGACCGCGGCGCGGACGCTATCGGCCGAAACGTCGCCCACCAGCTGGGTCACGACACTCTGCGCGGTTTCCGTGGCGATTTCATCGACATGGGTCAGCGCTTCGGTCTTGGTGGTGTTGATCCGCGCCTCGGCTTCCGTCACCTTGCCGGTGAGGTCGGCTTCGACGGCGCTGCGCTTGGCAGCCAGATCGGCCTGGATCGATTCGCGGGTCTCGCTGGCAATGCCCTGTGCCTTGGACTTGGCTGCAGCCAGAGCCGCTTCGTAGGCAGCGATGGCAGCGTCGGTCTTTTGGCGCGACGCATCAGCGGCCGCCAGATCGGCGTCGATGATGGCCTTGCGGCCTTCCAGAATGCCGCCAATGCGGGGCAGTGCAATCCGGCTCATCAGCAGATAGAGCGCGGCGAACGTGATCGTCAGCCACAGCAATTGCGATGGGAATGTTGCCGGATCAAAGGGCGGGAATACGCCTGAATCATGCTCGCCAGCCGAGGCTTCGGTAGTGGCATGGGTGTCAGCGGTTGGATCGGCGAGGTTCACATCAACGACGCTATCAGCGCCCTCTACGTGGACTTCGGCCGGTGCAGCCGCTTCTTGGGCATAGGCTTGCGTTACCATCAGGTGCGGTCCCGTTAAATCCGGTCAGCCGGCGAGTAGCCGGATAAATATACGCAGCCGGGACGAGTCCCGGCCGCGAAGACAGGCGTGTGACGTCGAATATTAGACGACGAACAGCAGGATCAGGGCAACCAGGAACGAGAAGATGCCCAGAGCTTCGGTCACGGCGAAGCCGAAGATCAGGTTCGAGAACTGGCTCGGTGCTGCCGACGGGTTGCGCAGGGCGCCCGACAGGAAGTTGCCGAAGATGTTGGCCACGCCAATGGCGGCACCAGCCATACCGAAACAAGCAATACCGGCGCCGATGTACTTTGCGGCTTCAGCTTCCATTTTTTAGTCCTTTCAAGCGACTTTTAAGCGGGGGTTCTGGCGGAACAGCCCGCCGTGACTGGGTAGATTAGTGAGACGGGTGGATCGCGTCGTTGAGGTACATGCAGGTGAGCACCGCAAAGACATAGGCCTGAACAGCACCAACCAGGAATTCCAGTCCGGTGATGGCAACGCCCATAATCAACGGCAGCGCCGAACCCAGGATGCCAAGGAAACCCAGGCTGCTCATGGTGACGATGAAGCCGGTGAAGACTTTTAGCGTGATATGGCCGGCAAGCACGTTGCCGAACAGACGCACGGAAAGCGAGATCGGGCGGCTCATGAACGAGATGAACTCGATTGGCGCCACGATGGGAAGAATGTAGCCGGGCACGCCGGAGGGCACGAACAGCTTGAGGAATTTGGGGCCGTTCTTGAGGAAGCCGTAAACAATGACCGTCAGGAACACCAGCATCGACAGCGCGAAGGTGACGATGATGTGGCTGGTGACGGTGAAGAAATACGGCACCATGCCGAGCATGTTGGCCACGAAAATGAAGGTGAACAGGCTGAACACCAGCGGGAAGAACTTCATCCCCTCGGTGCCGGCAGCGCTGCGCACCATATTGGCGACGAAGCCGTAGACCAGCTCGCTGACCAACTGGGCCCGGCTGGGCACCACGCGCTTCGCGCCGGTCGACAGGATCAGGTAGAGCGAAATAATCGCAATCGTCACCACCATGAACAGCGACGAATTGGTGAACGCAAAGTGGACGCCGGACCCTTCGGTACCATCACCACCAAGGGTGAATAGCGGGAACATGTCCTCGATGACGAACTGGTGGATCGGATCAGTACCGGCCAAGATAGAGCCCTCTAAACGTCATCAATTTACATCTTCGTCTTCCACGTCGGGTCCTAGATCGGAGCCCGGCGGGGGAGGCGATGCGGCATTCATTTGTGCCACCACACGGGTGACATTGAGTATTCCAGCGGCGAAGCCCACCAGGAACATGGTGAGCAAGCCCCAGGGGCTGGTCCCCAGGCCAAGATCGATGAGATAGCCGAAGCCGGTCCCCACCAATATCGCGGCGATGAATTCGGTGCCGATGCGCATGCCGCGCGCCATACCGCTCATCTCCGGGGTTGCACTAGCCGAGGCCTTGTTGTCCTCGATATCGCGTACCCGCTTGGCCGAGGCAATACGCGATGCGAGATCGCGCGTCACCTCTTTGGTGCTGTCTGGCTGACCTTTGCCACTCGGCGGTTTTGTCATCCGCTTGCCTGCCTCGGTCGACCCTGCCCGGCATTTCCGGGACACCTTCTTAAGTCGCGCGCAACATAGTAGTGGGGTTGGAGAGTGTCAAGACGGCCTTGTCGGCTGTAAGTCATTGGTATGTAATGTAAAATCAGCGTGCGACGGGGGTGCGGCATGCTGTCCACAGGGGATCATGGCGAAGTCGAGGCAGTGACGGGGGGATTCTGTCGCATTCCGGCACGGCCAGCGACCGCGCGGCGCCAGCCGAACGGAGGGAAAGGACGAGCGGAGCCCCGAGGTGGCTGTCGCCTCGATGGATAGTAAAAAATGAGGTGATAGTCGCCTCGGGGCGTCGGGTTTTTCTCGGAAGGCAGACCGCAAGCCCCAGCATGGACCCGTAGCCCCATGCCCGAATGCCCCATCCGCACAGCCCAGGGCGAAGCGCGACCTCCACCCTCCCGACCGTCAATCCGGACACCGGTCGCTGCAGCGCCGCTCGTATCCCGGAAGATGGGGGGAGTATGGCACGGGAATTGGGGGCGGGGATAAGATGGATAAGTGGGGGTGGAAAGGTGGATCACCGGGGACGGGCCCGGTGATGACGGTGGGGAGGGGGCGGTTATCTTTCCCCTATCGTCATTGCCCGGCTTGTCCGGGCAATCCATCTTCTTGCCATCACCGCGCGTCGAACAGCCACGAACTGAGGTCAGCCCAGTCGGGATTGATGGCTTCGATCAGATTGATCTTCCATTGTCGGGGGTATTTTTTGATCGACTTCTCGCGTTGGATCGCATCAACCACCAGATCATGCTCTTCGAGCCAGACCAGGGTTCTGACGCCATAACGCGAGGTGAAGCCGGGCGTCAGTGCGTGCTGATGCTCGAATAGCCGGCGTGATGGATTGGATGTGACGCCGGTATAGAGCGTCCCATTTTTCTTGGATGCCAGGATGTAGACATACCCCTTCATCTATCCAGCATGCCGGAAGATGGATCACCGGGACAAGCCCGGTGATGACGGTGGGGAGAGATGATTTTTCATTCGTCATTGCCCGGCTTGTCCGGGCAATCCAGCTTCTTTCAGGCTCTACCCCGCCTCAAGAAACCTCTCCGCCGTCGTCAAATCCACCGAGACCAGCTGGCTCACGCCGCGTTCGGCCATGGTGACGCCGAACAGGCGGTCGACGCGGCTCATGGTGATTGGGTTGTGGGTGATGACCATGAATCGGGTGTTGGTGCGCTGGCGCATGGATTCCAGCAGGTTGCAGAAGCGTTCCACGTTGGCGTCGTCGAGCGGGGCGTCGACTTCGTCGAGCACGCAGATCGGTGCCGGATTGGTCAGGAACACGGCAAAGATCAGGCTCATGGCGGTGAGGGCCTGTTCGCCGCCGGACAGCAGCGTCATGGTCTGTGGCTTCTTGCCGGGCGGGCGGGCGATGATTTCGAGGCCGGCTTCGAGCGGGTCGTCGCTTTCGACAAAGCTCAGCTCGGCAGTGCCGCCACCGAAGAGGCTGGTGAACAGCTCCTGGAAATAGGCGTTGACCTTGACGAAGGCCTCGTTGAGCCGGGCGCGGCCTTCGCGATTGAGCGAGGCGATGCCGGTGCGCAGCTTGGCGATGGCCTCCACCAAATCGTCCTTGTCCTTGACCATCAGGTCGAGCTTTTCCTGAATCTCGATGGCTTCCTTTTCGGCGGAAAGGTTCACCCCACCCAGCCGCTCGCGCTCGGCCTTGAGGCGGTCGAGCTTTTGTTCGGTGACGTGTTCGGCGGGAAGCGGCTCTTCGGGGCGAATGCCGGAGGCTTCCAGCGTCTTGCTCGCCGGAATGTCGAGTGATTCTTCGATCTGGCGTTCGATCTGCTGGCGCTGGGCGATGAAGCCCTTGGCGCGCTCCTCGATGCGGGTCAGCTCGATGCGGGCATTGGCCAGCAGATCGCTGGCGGTCTTGAGCGCGCGGTCGGCCTCGCGAAAGCCGGTCTGGGCGACGTTGAAACTGTCGCCAGCGGCCTGATGCTCGATCTTGGCCGTCTCGATCTGGTCTTCAAGCTGGGCGCGGCGGGCGGCGAAACCATCGGGGGTTTGGGCGACGCTGGCCAGCTGGGCGCTGACTTCGGCACTGCGCTGGTCGAGCGTGGCGAGCTGGGCCAGGGCGCCGTCGCGGCGGCGCTGCCAGCTTTGGGCGTCACGGTCCAGCTGGGAGAGGCGGCTCTCGCGCATGCGGGCGGCGGTTTCGAAGCTGCCCAGCTTCAGGCGGGATTGATCGGCGCGGTCGCGGGCGGTGTCGAGCAGTGATTGGAGGGCTTCGGCGTGTTCGGCGGCCTCGTCCTCGGTGCCGGCCTCATGCAAGGCGTTTTCGGCCTCGTCGCGACTGGCTTCGGCTTCCTCGAGGCTGGTGGCGAGGCGGGTACGGGCTTCGTCGAGCGCCGATTGGCGGGTGGTCAGGTCGCCGATGGCGCGCTGAGCTTTGTCGACTTCGGACTGGGCCGCGCCGATGGCGTGCTGGGCGGCGCGCCAGGCGTCGCGACGGCCGCGCTCGTCCTGACGGGCGGCTTCGAGCGTGGCGGTCAGGGCCTCTACATCGCGCTTATGGGCGTTGCGTTCGCCCTTGGCGCGGGCGATTTCCTCATCGAGTTCGGCGAGGCGATTGCGCTGGGCCAGTCGCTGGGCGGCGGCGCTTGGCGCGTCGGCGGCGGCGATGAAACCGTCCCAGCGCCACAGCGCACCATCCATGGTGACCAGCCGCTGGCCGGGCTTGAGCGCATGCATCAGCGCCGGGCCATCGACGGCGTGGATCAGGCCGATCTGGTCGAGGCGGCGCTTGAGCAGGGGGCTGCCGGTAACGTAGCGCGACAGTGGTTCGGCGGCCTGGGGCAGGGCGGCGTCATCGGTGTGATCGACCGGCACCGACCAGTGCATCGGCGCGCCGGCGTCGGAGCTGGCATCAAGATCATCGCCCAGCGCCGCGCCGAGCGCGGTTTCATAGCCGGGCGCGACCTTGAGTTCATCGACAATGGCCGGCCAGAGACTGGCGCCGACATTGAGCATTTTGCCCAGGGTGGCGGCTTCGGCTTCGAGCCGATTGAGTGCGGCCTCGATATCGGCAAGGCGCGGGCGGGCGGCGTCGAGCCTGGCCTGGGCGTCGGCGGTGGCGTCCTCGGCTTCAAGGGTGAGCTCTTCGGCACCGGCCATGGTGTCCTGCGCGGCGGCCAGTTCGGCGCGCTTGGCGCTGAGGGTTTCGTCGGCGTCGAGGCTGGCGGTAACGGTGCGGGCTTCCTGCTCGACTTCGGCGAGCTGGTGGCTCAGGCGCTGAATGCGGGTGGCGGCTTCCTGGGCGCTGCGGCTGGCTTGGGCGCTGCGGGCGCGCACCTGCGCCAGCGTGTCGGCGGCCGCGCGGGCCCGGGTCTCGGCCTCGGCCACGGCGTTGCGCGCGGTGTCGGCCTCGATGCGGGCCTGGTCGAAATCACCTTGTGCCGCTTCGCCCTCGGCGGCGAGACCGTATTGTTCCTCTTCATAGGTGGCCAGCGTGAGCTCGGCTTCCTCGACCAGTTCGCGCTCGCGCACGCCGTCGGCGGTGAGCTGGCGGATGCGGTCTTCCAGCTCGGCCTGACGCTGGCCGGCACGGCGCGCTTCCTCGGCCAGCTGTTCGGCCAGAATGGTGTAGCGCTGCAGCACGGCGCCGGTCACCGCTTCGCGGTCGCGCAAGGGTTGCAGCGCGGCATCGGCGGCTTCGAGTTTTTTCTGCGCCTCAAATTGCAGATGGGTGGCGTCGGCCAGGTCGCGGATGAGCACGGCCTGCTGCGCCTCGGCCTCCTTTTCGGCGAAGCGGGCCGCCACCCAGCGGATATGATAGAGCGTCGCCTCGGCGCGGCGGATATCGCCGGACAGCGCGCGATAGCGAGTGGCCAGACGGGCCTGACGCTTGAGGGTTTCGAGCTGGGTGTCGATCTGGGCGATGACGTCATCGACGCGTTCGAGATTGGTCTCGGCGCCGCGCAGCCGCAACTCGGCTTCATGGCGGCGCGAATGCAGCCCGGAAATGCCGGCGGCCTCTTCGAGCAGGGCGCGGCGGGCGGTGGGCTTAGCGGCGATCAACTCGCCGATCTGGCCCTGCCGCACCATGGAGGGGGAATGGGCGCCGGTGGAGGCATCGGCAAACAGCAATTGCACGTCGCGGGCGCGCACTTCCTTGCCATTGACGCGATAGACCGAGCCGGCCTCGCGCTCGATGCGGCGGGTGACTTCGAGCACATCGGCATTGTTGAGGGCAGCCGGGGCGGTGCGGTCGGAATTGTCGAGGACGAGGGTGACTTCGGCGCTGTTGCGGGCCGGGCGATTGCCGGAGCCGGAAAAGATCACGTCATCCATGCCCGAGGCGCGCATGGCCTTGTAGGAGCTTTCGCCCATCACCCAGCGCATGGCTTCGACGAGGTTGGACTTGCCGCAGCCATTGGGCCCGACAATGCCGGTCAGTCCCGGCTCCATGACCAGGGTGGTCTCATCGGAGAAGGATTTGAAGCCGTGCAGCTTGAGGCGGGAGAACTTCATCGCTGCCCCCCCATGCAAAAGGCGACACCTCCCCCATCATGGGGGAGGTGCTGATTGTGCTTGCGGAAATTACTGCGCAGCAGGGGCGGCTGGGGCCATGGCGCCACCAGCGGGAGCCATCGCGTCGACAGCCGGCGCCATGGCATCGGCTGCGGGGACGGCAGCAGCGGGTTCGGTGGCGACGAAATCGGCAGGCACAAGCGGATCGATCGCGGCCGCGAGTTCCTCGAGCGTCTTGTCACCGGTGAGCGTCTTGCCATTGACATAAAATGTCGGCGTACCCGTCAGTTTGAATTCATCGAGCGCCTGTTCGCGCAAGGCTTCCATCCCGGTGAATAGCTCCTGATTCGTCAATGCGGCATCAAAAGTTTCCTGGGTAAAGCCCAACTGCTTGGCGATTTCGAGAATGGCGTCGCGCGGCGTCTGCGAAGCGGCCCAGGTGGCCTGGGTCTTGAAATAGGTCGACAGCACATTGTGGTAGTTGGTCGGGCCGGCGGCTTCGGCCAGCATGAACACGGCGGCGTCGAGCACGTTGCGCACGAAGGGGCGGGTGATGAACCGCACCTTGCCGGTATCGACATAGGCGGCGACGAAGGCGGGGGAGACGTTATTGGCGAAGGTCGCGCAATGCGGGCAGGTCGGCGAAGCGTATTCAATGACCGTGACCGGCGCGGTTTCGCTGCCGCGAGCATGGTCGGCTACGCCGCCGGCGGGCGCCATCAGCTTGGCAACGTCGATCATGTCGCCTTCGGCTGCGCTGGCGGTGGCAACCCCGCAAAGGCTCAGGGCCGACGCGGCCGCAGCCAGCATAAGGGTGTCACGGCGGGTAAATTTCACTTCGAACGCTCCTGTTTTAATGTGCGGACACTACACCGGGCAAATGTGTGGGCAAGTGGGCACATCCATCAACCTAAGGTGAACACTGGCCCTATTTTTTCTCTGACCGGCTGGACATGGCGTGACCCAGACTCCGCAAGGCTTCCCTTACATCGTCATTTTCGATCTCGGCCACCATGGCCCCGACCTTGCTCACGACCTCGGGGGCCGGTTGGAAGGTTTGCTCCGGTTTGGCTGAACCGGGGGTGAATGCCTCGGATGAGAGGCGCACCGCCCCCACTAGCACGAAGCCGAAATAGCGATTGACCGCCGCCGCGATCTTGGGCCCTTCATGGGCAATGGCCAGCGCATGGCCGGGCACGCAGCGCAGCACCAAGGTCGCGCCTTCGGCACTGCGCTCGCCGCGCGGCCAGCTCAGCTTGTCGGGAATGGCGACGCTGTCATAGGGTTTTGGCGCCATCACCGACCAATGGGTGATGATGTCCCGGCTGGCAAAGCCGCGCTTTTTCAGCACCGGATCGAGCGCGCCCGACAAAACGTCGGCCACGCTCATGGTCCGGTTGCGGCGCTTGGGCTCGGGAAGGTCGTCTTTGGCCATGGGTCTTGGAATACCCCCACCCCGGCCCTGCCCACAAGAGCCTGTTGTGCAATTGAGCGCCACGACCGTGGTGTTCTTTGACATTGCCTCACCCCAACCTTGAGCCGGGATCCATCCCCAGATCGTGCAGGTGAACCCATCTCAGGATGGGTCCCGGCTCAAGGCTGGGATGACACCGCGATTTGTTGCAGGACTTGCGCAAACAGGTCTTGTGGGCAGGGCTGAGGTGGGGGTATCCGATGCTGATGTACCTCTCCAATCCCGCTCCCATCGACGCGCCGGCTGTTCTTGCCTGGTATGATCGCCATGCGCGCGATCTGCCTTGGCGGGTCGCGCCGGGGGAGCGGGCGCGTGGGGTGCGGCCGGATCCATACCGGGTGTGGCTCAGCGAAGTGATGTTGCAACAGACCACCGTGGCGGCGGTGAAGAGCTATTTCGTCCGTTTCACCAGCCTGTGGCCGACGGTGTTCGATCTCGCCGCCGCGCCACTCGACAGTGTGCTCAAGGAGTGGGCGGGGCTGGGCTATTATGCGCGGGCGCGAAATCTGCATGCCTGTGCGCAGGCGGTGGTGGACCAGCATAATGGCGTGTTCCCGACCGGTTCGGTGGCGCTGCAAACCCTGCCGGGGATCGGCGCCTACACCAGCGCGGCCATCGCCGCGATCTGTTTTGACGAGCCCATTGCGGTGCTCGACGGCAATCTCGACCGGGTGCTGGCGCGCTATTATGCGCTGCCGGTGCCGGTGCGCGAGGCCAAGGACGAATTGCGGGCGGCGCTGCAGGCCTCGGTGCCGGAGCGGGCCGGCGATTTCGCCCAGGCGATGATGGATCTGGGCGCCACGATCTGCGCGCCGCGGACTGCCGCCTGCATGCTGTGCCCGATCCAGCCCGGCTGCGTGGCGACCAAGGCAGGCGATCCGACCATCTATCCGGTCAAGCCGGCCAAGGCTGAACGCCCGGTGCGCAAGGGCCATGCCTATGTGATGCGCGACGGCGATGGTGACGTGTTCCTCCAAAGCCGCCCGACCAAGGGGCTGCTCGGCGGCATGACCGAAGTGCCGGGCTCGGACTGGGCAGCTTCGCTGCCGGACGCGGACTATCCCGTCACCGGCGCCTGGCAGCATCGCGGGCAGGTGGTGCATGTGTTCACCCATTTCCGGCTGGAACTGGAAGTGTGGTCGGCCGAGGTGGACGCGACTGGCATGGATGGCGGCTGGTGGAGCGAGCGCCGGGCGCTCAAGGGCGAGGCGCTGCCGACATTGTTCCGCAAGGTGCTGGCAGCGGCGGGGCTGGAGTAAGGCGGACTATGGCGCGGCGACGAGCCCGCGCCATTCCTGCAATAGAGCGTCTTTCGCCCTGATCCCCCCGGAGATGCTTTCGCGTTTTTCATCCTGAGCGAGTCGGGCGAAGACCAAAGTGCGATCCCCCTTCTTGGCCCAGCCCACGAACCAGCCCCAGCCTTTGCTGCGGTCAAACGCGCCATCGGCCAATCGCGGATAGGCGGAACCAGTTTTGCCGGAAATCATCCAGCCCTCGTCGGCCGGGGTGGTTTCCACAATGGCCAGGGTCATGTCGATGGCGTGGGGCTGGACCGGCAAAGAGCGGTTGAGGAGGTTGCGGAGAAACGCCACCTGCTCGACAGGCGCGATCTTGAGCGATGAACTGATCCAGGCGCGTTCAAGCGCATTGTTCTTGCCCGCATCTCCGGCGAAATCCGCATTGCCGTAGCCCAGCGCCAACGCGTAGCGCTCTAAGGTTTCGACGCCCAGCGCGGCAGTGAGCTGCTGGGAGAACCAGACCACCGAATATTTCATCCAGCGCGTCGGATCTGTTGGCTGTTGCCAATTGTCGCCACCCCAATCGGCATAGCCCGCTTTGAAGGGCAGGGCGGGCGTGCTGGCGTCGGTGAGCACGCCAGCGTCAAACCCCATCACGCTCAGCGCCAGCTTGAACGTCGAGGCCGGCGTTACCCGCGAGCGGCAATCGCCTCGTTCCAGCAGCACCACCCCGGTCTCCGCATCAGCAATGACGGTGCAAATGGTTTTGGCACTGGCTGGGGCCACGGACATGACAAGGGCGAGCAGGCAGAGGGCGAGATGTTTCATGGACACGATCTACAATGGTGGGCACCGGGCGCTCAAGGGCAGGGCAGTTTTGCTCACTGCGGGGCTGGAATGCATGAGCGTATCTTGAGCTATCGGTCGTTAGCAGTTAGGTAGGCCTGATCCACTCGCGCCATGGCGCACTGGTGCTATCGGGCCTTTGGCGCCCACCCCCAATAGAGGTGCGACAGGCTCATTGACGTTAAACACGCCCTATTATCTCGTCGACAAGACGGCTTTGCTCTCCAATCTGGAGAAAATTTCGCGGTTGCGCGAGCGCTCGGGTGCCAAGTGCCTGCTGGCGCTTAAATGCTTTGCCACCTGGTCGGTGTTTGACCTGATGGCCGAGCATATGGATGGCACCACGTCGTCCTCGCTCAACGAAGTGAAGCTCGGCTACGAGAAATTCGGCGGCGAAACGCATGCCTATTCGGTCGCCTATTCGGATGGCGAGATCGATGAGGTCGTGGCCAATTGCGACAAGATCATCTTCAATTCGCTGGGCCAGTTGCAGCGGTTTCACGCCAAGGCGGCGGGCAAGCAGATCGGGCTCCGGCTCAATCCGCAGGTCAGCAGCTCCGATTTCCTGATTGCCGACCCGGCGCGGCCGCATAGCCGGCTGGGGGAGTGGGATCTGGCGCGGATCGAGCCGGCGCTGGAGCTGATCTCGGGCGTGATGATCCATTGCCATTGTGAAAATGATGATTTCGCCAGCTTCTCCGCCATTCTGGGCGAGATCGAAACGCGCTTCGGCAGCGTGCTGGAACAGCTCGATTGGGTGAGCCTGGGCGGTGGCATTCACTTCACCGGCGCCGACTATCCGCTCGATGATTTTGCCGACCGGCTCAAGCTTTTTGCCGAACGCTGGGGCGTGCAAGTCTATTTGGAGCCGGGCGAAGCGGCGATTACCAATTCCACCACGCTGGAAGTGAGCGTGCTGGATACATTGCACAATGGCAAGGAACTCGCCATTGTGGACGCTTCGATCGAAGCCCATATGCTGGATCTGCTGATCTACCGGATCGAAGCCAAGATCGCCCCGAATATGGGGCAACATACCTATATGATATGCGGCAAGTCATGCCTTGCCGGCGATATCTTCGGGGAGTTCCAGTTCGAAAACCCCTTGAGCGTGGGCGACCGCATCTCCATTCAGGATGCGGGCGGTTACACCATGGTCAAGAAGAACTGGTTCAACGGCGTCCACATGCCCTCGATTGCGGTCAGGGAATTGGACGGTCGGGTGCGGCTCGTCAAGAGCTTCACCTACACGGACTATGTCGACAGCCTCTCCTAGAGAGGGCGACTTGGTTCAGCGTAGCCACTGCCGGGAGCCGCTCAGGCGCCGGTGCCGATTGGAACGCGTTCAGAGTGCTGACTGAGGTCTCGCTGCTCGCGTATTGACTAGGTGTTTCGTGCCAATTGAAAAAGAACGTCCTGATTATCGGGGCCGGGGGTGTGGCGCAGGTCGTCGCGCATAAAGTCGCCCAGGCCAACGACATCCTTGGTTCCATCCACATCGCTTCGCGCACCGTGGATAAATGCCATGCCATCATTGCCAGCATTATCGACAAACGCGCGCTGAAGGTGCCGGGGGTGCTCGAAGCGCACCAGCTCGACGCCATGGATGTGGAAGCCACCAAGGCTCTCATCATCCGCGCTCGTGCCGGCATCGTCATCAATGTGGGCTCCGCCTTCCTCAACATGTCCGTGCTGCGGGCCTGTATGGATACCGGCGCGGCCTATATCGACACCGCCATTCATGAAGACCCCGAGCGGATCTGCGAAGCCCCGCCCTGGTACGGCAATTATGAATGGACCCACCGCACCGAATGCGAACGCAAGGGCATTACCGCCATTCTGGGGGCCGGATTCGACCCTGGCGTGGTCAATGCCTATGCCGCGCTGGCTGCCGAGGACTATTTCGACAGCATTGACTCGATCGATATCATTGACGTGAACGCCGGCTCGCATGGCCGGTATTTCGCCACCAATTTCGATCCGGAGATCAATTTCCGCGAATTCACCGGCAACGTGTGGAGCTGGCAGGATAGTGCCTGGACCGAGAACCGTATGTTCGAGGTGCAGCGCAGCGATATCCTGCCCGTCGTGGGTGAGCAGACGACCTATCTGACCGGCCATGACGAGGTGCACTCGCTCTCGGCCAATCTCGACGTGCCCAATGTCCGGTTCTGGATGGGGTTCGGGGCGCATTACATCAATGTGTTCACCGTGCTGAACAATCTGGGCCTGCTCTCGGAAAAGCCGGTCATGACCGCCGAGGGGCTGGAGGTGATCCCGCTCAAACTTGTCAAAGCCGTGTTGCCGGACCCGGCCTCGTTGGCCCCGACCTATAGCGGCAAGACCTGCATCGGTGATCTGGTGAAGGGGCGCAAGGACGGCGAGGAACGCGAAGTGTTCATCTACAACGTCGCCGACCACGAAGAGAGCTATGCCGAAGTCGGCAGCCAGGCGATTTCCTATACCGCCGGAGTGCCGCCGGTGGCGGCTGCCATCCTGGTGGCCAAGGGCCTCTGGGATGCCAAGCGCATGGTCAATGTCGAGGAACTGCCGGCCAAGCCGTTCCTGGCGCTGCTGAACGACATGGGCCTGCCGACGCGGATTCGCGATGAAGCGGGGGATCGGGCGCTCAGCTTTGAAGCAAGCGAGAGCCGGCCGGCCAGCAAGCGGGCCGCCTCACACTGATGGCCTGACACAGAAAAAGGCCGCCGGGGCAAACCGGCGGCCGAGGTAAGAGCCTGATTGATTGGAGGTCAGGATCAGGCAGAAAGCAAATCAAGTTTTGCACGGATGCCCGTGCGTAGATCGTCGATCGGGCTAACCTGCCCGAGATGTTCGCGATGCCAGAACGTCCAGCCATTACAGGCTTCCGCTCCCTGAACCAGCGCCCCCACCTTGTGGATGGAGCCCTGATGGGTTCCCGAGATCAGCGAGCCGTCAGCACGAACCATGGCGAAGTAACGCTTCGATGCGTCGAAGAGTTGCGCGCCCGGCTCGATTAATCCCTGTTCGATCAGCGAACCAAACGGAATGCGGGTTTCCTTGCGCTTCGGCGTTACCGATTGCAGCGCCTCGAACACGCCGGGGCGAATGGTGGAAATCCGCTTCAACGCCGCATTGATATAGCTCTGCTCGCGCTCGATGCCGATGAAATGGCGACCCAGCTTGCGCGCCACGGCGCCGGTGGTGCCGGTGCCGAAGAACGGGTCGAGCACGATATCGCCCGGCTTGGTGGTGGCATTGAGGATGCGGAACAGCAGGGCTTCCGGCTTCTGGGTCGGATGGACCTTTTCGTCGTCCTCGTCCTTGAGCCGCTCATTGCCGGTGCAGATCGGGAACAGCCAGTCGCTGCGCATCTGCGTGTCGTCATTGGCCAGCTTCATCGCTTCATAATTGAAGGTGACGCGGCTTTTCTGGCTCTTGGCGGCCCAGATCAGCGTTTCATGCGCATTGGTGAAGCGCGTGCCGCGGAAATTCGGCATCGGATTGGCCTTGCGCCAAACGATGTCGTTGAGCATCCAGTAGTCGAGATCCTGTAGCGCGGTGCCGACGCGGAAAATATTGTGGTAGCTGCCGATGACCCACAGCGCCCCATCGGGCTTGAGCACCCGGCGGGCGGCCTTGAGCCAGCCGCGCGTGAAGGCGTCATAATGGGCAAAGCTGTCGAACTTGTCCCAGTCGTCATCGACCGCATCGACCTTGGACTGGTCGGGGCGCGTCAGACTCTGGTCAAGCTGCAGATTATACGGCGGATCGGCAAAGATGAGATCGACGGAGCCGGCCGGCAAACTATTCATATGGTCGATGCAATCGCCCACGAGAATAGTGTCGATGGGGAGACGCTGGGTCTCCTCCGCAGTGGCCTGAACGACCCTACGCGCGGTACTCAACATACACTTAACCCTAACGCAGTACTAACAAGCCCGTTATAGCGCGGCAGAGTTAATGGAGCGTTTTTAAGGGGTTAGCGGGAGGTTAAGAGGGGTGGTCAGGCGACCCGGACCCGCGCCCAGGCTTCGGCGACGGGGGCGAATTCTTCGCGGTGGTGGCGGCAGGGGCCATGCTCGACCAGAGCGCGCATATGCTTGGCGGTGGAATAGCCCTTGTGGCCGGCAAAGCCGAACTGGGGCGCATCGCCATCCATGATGCGGCACATGCGGTCGCGGGTGACCTTGGCGACGATGGAGGCAGCGGCGATGGAGACGCTGCGGCCATCGCCACCGATCAGCGCCAGTCCTTCGCAGGGCAGGCCGAGCGGCACGTCGCGGCCATCGATCAACACGCGATCGGGGCGCAGGCTGAGGCTACAGGCGGCCTGGGCCATGCCCCATAGGGTGGCGCCGCGAATATTGCGGCTGAGAATGATCGAGGGCGGGGCGACGACCACCGATACGGCCAGCGCCACGGCCATCACCTGCTCGAACAGGCTTTCGCGCTGATCTTCGCTCAGTTTCTTGGAATCGTTTAGGCCCAGCGGAATGGCGTCGGCGTGGAGCACCACGGCGGCGACGACGACCGGTCCGGCCAGCGGCCCGCGCCCGGCTTCGTCGACGCCGGCAACGACACGGGCGCCCCGCGCCAGGAGCGCCAGCTCATGGGAATAGTCAGGCTCGGTCTGTAGCGTCGAATCGAACAACATGGCGCCAGCATCATCCTGGCGCCGATCAAGTCAATCGCCGAGGCGGGCCAGCAGCGCCGCGCGGTCGGGCACAAACAGGTGATGACCCCGCCGATTGGTCTCATAGACGAAATCATGCAGCGCTGTGCTGGCGGCGACGTTGGCGGCGATATCGCCCTGGATGGCGAGGCGCTGACCATATTGCTCCATTTTCTGGAACACTTCGCCGGCGATGCGGGTTCTGAGATCGAGAAAGCCGGGAGCGAGGCGGGAGATCGGCACCACGATGAGGTCGGGGTTGGCGTCATAGACGTCGCCGATGAGGTCAGGCGCGGTCAGGTCACTGCCCAATAGGCCACCCTGCGGTGGCAATTCGCAGATGACGAGGCCCTTGTGCTGGGTGACATGCATGACGATCTCCGTGCTTTAGCCCTGTGCCGGGCGCGGGCCGGTTGCTATAATCGCTTCTGCCGGGGGGCGCCAGACAAAGAGAATTTGATGATCGCCAGAATTGGCAGCGTCCTTGTTGTTCTTGCCTTGAGCGTCATGCCGGCGGCAGCCGAGCCCTTCCACCATCCGTTTGGCGAATGGCGGGAATATCACCGGGACTGGCTGGCCGCCTGCCCGGATGTGATCGATGAGAGCGCCACCAGCTATTATGGCTTTTCCTGCTTCGCCAGCACCGGCAGCCAGGAGCTGAACAGCGCCAGCCTGCCCGCCTATAAGCTGACCCTGATGCGCAACCGGCTGACCGGCGATCTCGACGTGGCCATTACCGTGGCGGCTGATGGGGTGACCATCGATACCGGCCGGCCGCTGGTGCTGGCGTTTGGCGGAATGAGCCCGGACCAGTTCAGCTTCACCGAAGATCTGGAGACCCGCTACGATACCGAAAATCAGTTCTTCGTCGCTGATCCCGGGCGCACAGCGGCGCTGATCGAGCGGATGAAGGAGCGCAATGCGCTGCTGCTGACGGTGCCATTGAGCGATGGGGCGAGCAAACAGGTATGGCTATCCCTGCGCGGGGTGATGGCGTCGCTCGACTTCATGGCCAGCCATGCGCGCAAGGTGGCGCAGTATTAGAGGGGACCGGCCCTCTAAAACAAACTCATCTGCCGCTCTTCGAGGCGGGGGGCGGTGAACAGGTCATTGCGCAGGCCGGGCAGTTTGGCGTCGAGGCCATAGCGTTCGCGCGCCTTGTCGAAGCGCTGGCGCAATAGCGTGGCGTAGGGGCCTTCGCCGGTGAAGCGCGAGCCGAAACGCGGGTCGTTGTCGCGGCCGCCTCTGGTGTCGCGCACCAGCGACAACACGTGGCGGACCCGGTCGGGGAAATGGCGCAGCAGCCATTCGCGGAACACGTCGCGCACTTCGCCGGGCAGGCGCAGCAGGATCATTGAGGCGCTTTTTGCGCCCTGCGCGGCGGCGGCATCGAGAATGCGCTCCAGCTCCATGTCGTTGATCGCCGGAATCATCGGCGAGGCGCAGACCGCCACCGGCACGCCGGCCTCGCTGAGCAGGCGGATAGCCTCCAGCCGGCGGGCCGGGGAGGAGGCGCGCGGCTCCATGCGGCGGCTGAGCTTGTGGTCCATCGAGGTCATCGAGAGGGCAACCTTGACCAGACCCAATTCGGCCAACTGGGTCAGCAGATCGAGGTCGCGGATGATGAGCGCCGATTTGGTGGTGATCATCACCGGATGGCGAGTTTCCAGCATCACTTCGAGGATGCCGCGCGTCAGCTTGTGCTTGCGCTCGGCCGGTTGGTAGGGGTCGGTATTGGTGCCCATGGCGATGGGCTTGACCCGATAGCTCTTGGCCGCCAGCTCGGCGCGCAGCGCCTCGACGGCATTGACCTTGACGTAAATATCGCGCTCGAACTCGATGCCGGCCGAATGGCCGAGAAAGGCATGGGTCGGGCGGGCAAAGCAATAAGAGCAGCCATGCTCGCAGCCGCGATAGGCATTGATCGAGCGATCGAAATTGATATCCGGGCTGTCATTGGAGGTGATGATGGTCTTGGCGCGTTCGATATGCTCGACCGTCTCGAAGATCGAGAGCGGCTCGACATTGTCCCAGCCATCATCAAAGCTTTCGCGGCTCTGCTTTTCAAAGCGCCCACTGCGATTGCTCTGAGCGCCACGACCACGGATGCGGTCGGGATCAAGCAGTTCACGCCGCGCCAGATCGGCGTCGCGGCTGCGGCTGAGCATTTCGAGGGCTTCGAACGAGGGGGCCTGATAAAGGGCCATGAGACATCTCCTGCCGGGCGCGCCGCAGTCGAATCGTCACTGCAGAACGCCATTAAGGAAATAGCAGTATTTTGAGAACAAAACAAGAACTTGTATGGCGGCCTGGACTACATATGGGGGCTCCGGCCATGCGGGAGAAGGGGCGGCGGCCCAAATTTGCAGGCCAGAATTGCAATTGTGTGGGTGGACGGAACCAGGGGGCGGGCCTACACCTGCCAACCTTTCGCGGGCGCTATGCGCTCGGGCGATGTTTAAATTGATGACTTTGCATTGGCCGCCTCGGCAGCGGCTGTCGTCTGACATTTGCACTTAACAATCAGGCTGCTGACACCGGCTGTCGCAGAATTTTTTCACGATGCGGTCGAAAATTATCGACGTCATCCGTAGCCCCAGTGCCATCTGGGTTCGAGGAATATCATGAGTACCGACACAAGCAATTTTGACGCCGAACTAGCCGGCACCCCACCGCTCAACCAGAGCGAAGCCGCCCGCAACAGGCTGGTGATCGCCCTGTTGCTGGTTTCCACTTTCGTGGTGTTTCTCAACGAAACCATCATGAGCGTGGCGATTCCGCATCTGATGACCGATCTGGGGATCACGGCCGGCGTAGCTCAGTGGCTGACCACGGCATTCCTGCTGACCATGGCCGTAGTGATTCCGATCACCGGCTTCCTGCTGCAGCGCATGAACACGCGGCCGATCTTCATTCTGGCCATGTCCATCTTCACCGCCGGCACGCTGATCTGCGCCGTGGCACCGGGCATTGAGCTGCTGATTTTTGGTCGTGTCGTGCAGGCGGTCGGCACCGCCATCATGATGCCGCTGCTGATGACCACGGTAATGTCGCTGGTGCCCCCGGACGCCCGTGGCAAGACCATGGGCAATATCTCCATTGTCATGTCGGTGGCGCCGGCCGTTGGCCCGACCATTGGCGGCTTCATCCTGGCCCATATGGACTGGCGCTGGATGTTCATCCTGGTGTTGCCGATTGCCGTCGGGGCGCTGGTGCTGGGCTATCGCAAGATCCAGAATGTCTCCACCCCGCGTTATACGCCGCTGGATGTGGTCTCGGTGATCCTGTCGGCACTGGCCTTTGGCGGCTTGATCTATGGGCTGTCGAGCTTCGGCGAGGCGGTCGGCCATGTCGGCGACGCGCCGCTGATCCCGGTCTGGGCGCCGCTCGTCGTTGGTGTGGTGGCAATGGTGGCCTTCATCGCCCGCCAGCTGATGCTGCAGCGCGACGACAAGGCGCTGCTTGATTTGCGCACCTTCAAGTCTGCCAATTATCGCGTCTCCATCGGCATGATGTTCGTCGCCATGATGGCGTTGCTGGGCACCATTATCCTGCTGCCGATCTATACGCAGAAGGTGCTCGGCCTCGACACGCTGGAGACCGGCCTGCTGATGCTGCCCGGTGGCTTGATCATGGGCGTTATGGGTCCGGTGGTCGGTCGTCTCTATGACCGGGTCGGTCCCACGGTGCTGGCGGTGCCCGGCGCGATGATCGTCTCGGCGGTGATGTGGGCGCTGACCCTGGTGGGTCAGGATACCCCGACCTGGGCCGTGATGGCCGGTCATATCGCCATGAGCATTGGCCTGGCGCTGCTGTTCACGCCGATCTTCACCGCCTCGATGAGCTCGGTGCCCAAGGACCTCTATTCCCACGCCAGCGCCACGCTGGGTTCGGTCCAGCAACTGGCCGGCGCGGCAGGCATTGCCCTGTTCGTGGCGGTAATGACCATCCAGACGGCGGCGCTGGCTGCCGGCGGACTGGACGAAGTCGCGGCCCTGGCCGGTGGTATTCGCTCGGCGTTTTTCGTCGGGGCGATCATCTCGCTCTTCGCGGTGGTAGCGGCGTTCATGATCCGCAAGCCCGAAGGCGGCTCGGCGATGAGCCACGGGCACTAAGCCGTGGTGATATGAATCGAAAACGGCGCTCCGTGAGGGGCGCCGTTTTTGTTCTGGGGATAGGGGGTGGACTCAGCGCTCGGCGAGGCGCGGCATCAGCTCGACGAAATTGCAGGGCTTGTGCCGGTAATCGAGCTGGTGGCTGAGAATGCCCTCCCAGGCGTCGCGGCAGGCGCCGCGCGAGCCGGGCAGGCAAAAGACGAATGTCGTGCCGATCAGCCCGGCCGTAGCGCGCGACTGAAGTGAGCTGGTGCCCACCGTGGTCGCCGAATATTGGTGGAACAGCACGGAGAAGCCCTCCATGCGCTTGTCGAACAGCGGCTCGACCGCCTCCGGCGTCACGTCGCGGCCGGAAAAGCCGGTACCGCCGGTGGTGAGGACGACATCCACGGTGGGGTCGGCGACAAAGCCCTGCACCGCCTGGCGGATGAGCTGGATATCGTCGCGGATCACCAGGCGCTCGGCGCAATGATGGCCATCGGCTTCGAGCAGCGATTTGAGCAGTGCGCCGCCGGTATCGGTTTCCAGCGTCCGCGAGTCGGACACCGCGATCACCGCGATGGATAGGGGCTTGAAAGCCCGGTCTTCAAACCGTGCGGTCTTGAACATCGCCTCGATCCTCATTCTGCGTCGACAGCTCTTCGGGCACCGGCGCTTCGGCCTCGCCCAACTCGAACTCATCACTATCAGTCCGTGGGTCGAGCACAATCGATTCGGGGGTCGCCTGCCGGTCATCGCCCATCGGCTGGAACGGTGTGCGGTGGGCGGCGTCGCGGCTCTTGCGGAGGCGCATGCGCAGGAAGGCGGTGATCGCCAGCAGAGCGTGGAAGGTGGCGGTGACCACGAACAGCCCAACCGGCGACCAGACTTCCATGATCATCGAGGCCACGGTCGGACCGATGGCCAGCCCGATGCCCAGAGTCAGCAGCATGCCGCCGGCGATCTTGGCGAAATCGCCATCCTTGGCGAAGTCGTTGGCATGGGCGACCGCCACTGCATAGATCGGATTGGCCGAGAAGCCGTAGAGGGCAAACAGCACATACATCATCCAGCCGGCAGTCGGATTGATCAGCACGGTCAGCGCGCCCACGACGGCGGCCGAACCGGCCAGCCCGATCAGCACCAGCCTGCGGTCGATATGGTCGGATAGCCGCCCGAACGGAATTTGTGCCACCGCACCCAGAATGGCGGCGACGGCGAACAGCAGCGCAATGCCGCTTGCGTCGAGCCCTTGCTTATAGCCATAGACCGGCGCCAAAGTGCCGAAGGCGCCGTTGGCCATGCCCACCGAAAAGGCGGCGATGGCAGCGACTGGCGAGGTTTTATACAGCAGGCCGAGATCGAGCTTGGCCGACGACAGCGGGCGCGGCTGCGGGCTCGAGGTCATCGCGGTGGGCAGCACCGCACAGATAAAGCTGATGGCGCCGATGACGAAGGGCAGATAACCGGCGACGCCGGTGATCGAGAGCGCGATCTGCCCCATGGTGGAGGCGGCCATGTTGATGGTGGTGTAGATCGAAAAGATCGTGCCGCGGCTCTTGTTCTCGGCCACTTCGTTGAGCCAGCTCTCGACGATCATCGCCGCGCCGGCAAAGCAGAAGCCCGATAGCGCCCGCAGCAATATCCAGCTGATATCGTTGATCAGCAGCAAATTGAGCAGGATGGTGATGGTGCCGATGGCGGCCATCACCGAGAAGGCGCGGATATGGCCGGCCTTGCGCACCACCAGCGGCACGGTGAGCGAACCCGCGACGAACCCCACCGACCAGCCGGTGCCGATCAGGCCCAGCGACAGCAGCGAAAACCCTTCCTCGGCACCACGGACCGACAGCAGCAGGCCCTGCAAGCCGCCGCCAAACATCAACAGCGCGGAACCCAGAAACAGGGCATAAATCTTGATTACGGAGGCCATGACGCTTTCGGCAATTGAGGGGCGGAAGAACGTTGCAAATCACGCAAGGGTGACCATAGCCCAGGGTTCCGGGATTGGAACGGCGGAAATGCGGCGGGATGGGAATTTAGGGCTGGGGGCACAGTATGGATTCGCCCCAACCACAATGTCACCCCGGCCTTGAGCCGGGGCCCATCTCGAGATCACGCCGCTCAAATCATCTCAGGATGGGTCCCGGCTCAAGGCCGGGATGACATCGAGTGTTTTGCACCATTCGGCGTCCGGACTAACCCAGCCCCAGCGCGTCGATCTTCAGCTTGAGGCTGAGCAGGTCTTCCCAGGCTTGCTGCTTGGCGGCAGGGGTGCGCAGCAGATAGGCGGGGTGCAGCGTCGGGATGGCGTCGACCTGATGGGTGCCGATGCTGATATTGGACCATTTGCCGCGCATCTTGATGATGCCGCTGGTGGTGGAAAATATCGTCTGCATGGCCGAGCCACCCAGCGTCATCACCAGCCTGGGCGCCACCAGCTCCACCTGCCGATAGAGAAAGGGCAGGCACAGCGTCATTTCTTCCGGCGTTGGGGCGCGATTGCCGGGCGGACGCCACGGCACGGTATTGGCGATATAGACACTGCTGCGGTCGAGCCCGATGGCGGCCAGCATGCGGTCGAGCAATTGCCCGGAGCGGCCGACAAACGGCTTGCCCTGGCGGTCCTCTTCGGCGCCCGGGGCCTCGCCGATCAGCATGATCTTGGCTTCTGGATTGCCATCGGCAAACACCAGCTGCGTCGCCCGCAGCTTGAGACCACAGCCATCATAGCTGTCGAGCAGGGCGCGCAATTCGTCGAGCGTCTGCGCCGAGGCGGCAAGGCTGCGCGCTTCGGTGGGGTCGCCACCCAGCGGAGCCGGTTCGGCGGCGCGGGGCGCCGGCTGTTGCGCTGTCGCCATTGCGGCGGCTGGTGGCGCGACACGCTGCGGCGGGCGCTGGGCGAAGCGATCCACGGGATCTTCGCCCACGGCGATATCCACGCCGGCGGCTCGATACCAATCGAGCACGGCGAGCATTTCGTCGTGATTTAGCGGTCGCGTCTGATCCATGTTGTCTGTTATGTCACAGCCCGTTTCGCGCGGCCAGTCGTGCCGCTGGAGGATGGGCAATCACGCTATGTGGCGCGCCCTTGCGGCGCAGTCCCAAAACGGACAATCTTTGCGCCGAGAACGGGCCTTGATAGGCCAAGGGAGTATTCAGCCTCGTGACATCGCTTCTGAACCGTTTCCTGCGCCCGGCCTGTGTTGCCTTGCTGCTCTCGGCATCGGCCCTCCAGGCGGGACAAGCGGCCCAGCCTGTGCGGACCGCGCAATCCGATCCTTTCGCCAGCTTCGGCCTGATGCCGCTGTTCCGCACCAGCGTCACCGGCGCCTATATGGCCGGCCAGCAGGCGCTGCAGGATCTGCGCACCGACGAAGCCGCGCGCTATTTTTCGCAGGCCGCGCAGGGCGATTGGGACAATCCGGTGCTGGTCGAGCGCGCCTTCATCGCCTATGCGGCGGACGGGCAGATCGGCCAGGCCGCCTCGACCGCCAAGCATTTGCTCGAACTCGATCCCAATAGTGAGCTGGCCGAACTGATCATCGCCACCGAAGCGCTCAAGGAGCGGCGCTATGGCGCGGCCGAACGGTTGCTGGGCGCGATCGGACAGGACAGTTTCACCGGAATCACCGCCGGCATTTTGCGGGCCTGGGCGCTGGTGGGCGAGAATCGCAAGGCTGAAGCCGATGCGGCGCTGGACCAATTGGGCGCCACTGGCCTCGAAGATTTTCTGGTGTTCCACCGGGCGTTGATGGCGGAAGCCTCTGGCGACACCGATACCGCCATAGAGCTAGCCGGGCGGGCCTTTGACACCGAGCCCTATGTCGCCCGAATCGTCGAGGTCTATGCCCGTATACTGGCCAATGCCGGGCGCTTCGATGAAGCGCTGGATGTCATTGCCGAATTCGAGAACCAGGGTCTGAGCCACCCGGTCGTCACCATCGTCAAAAAGCAGGTTGAAGCCCGCCAGCGGCCGGGGATTTTTGCCTCCAATGTGCAGGTCGGCGCCGCCGAAATGTTCCACGGAATCGGGGTGGCGCTGTCACGCGATGGCAGCCTCGACCTGTCGCTGGTGTTCCTGCGCATGGGGCTTTATCTCGATCCGTCGGCCGACGTGATCGCGCTGGCGCTGGGGCAGTTGCTCGACAGCGCCAACCAGCACAATGCCGCCAACACCATCTATGAAGCCGTGCCGGCGACATCGCCAATGAAGCCGACGGCGGTGGTGCGGGTAGCACAAAATCTTGACGTTACCGGCGACCGCGCCGAGGCGCTGCGCCGCCTCAACAATATCGTGACCAGCCGTCCCGACGACCTCGACGCCATCGCGGTGCTGGGCGATCTGCTGCGCTATGACGAGCAATACGTCAAATCCGCCGAGGCCTATAGCAAGGCGCTTGAGCTGACCGGCGGCGACAGCCCCACCGATTGGCGCTTCTATTATGTGCGCGGCATTGCCTATGAGCGGGCCAAGGAATGGCCCAAGGCCGAGACGGATTTCCTCAAGGCGCTGGAGCTCAATCCCGATCAGCCCGCCGTGCTCAACTATCTCGGCTATAGCTGGATCGACCAGGACATGCATCTCGAGCAAGCGCTCGAAATGATCGAGAAGGCCGTCGCGGCCCAGCCGCAGGATGGCTATGTCGTCGATTCGCTGGGCTGGGCTTTCTACAAGCTCGGTCGCCTCGATGAGGCCGTGAAGACGCTCGAACAGGCGGTGCTGCTGCGCCCCAATGATGCGGAAATCAACGACCATCTGGGCGATGCCTATTGGCGCGCCGGCCGCCGGCTGGAAGCCAAGTTCCAGTGGAATGTGGCGTCGTCGGTGGATGAGGAAGGCAATGTCAAGGAACGCGTAGCGTCCAAGCTGGTGGACGGGCTGACCGACGCCAACGCCACCGAATAGCTTGATGGTCGAACCGCAGGTCCAATTCGCACCAGCCAAGGTCAATCTTGCACTGCATGTGACCGGCCGGCGCGCCGACTTCTATCACGAGCTGGACAGCCTGGTGGTGTTTGCCGATGTGGCCGATGAGCTGACGGCGCGCCCGGCCGAGGCGGATACGCTCAGCATCAGCGGCCCCTTTGCCAAGGGGCTGGGGGGCGGTGAGGCCAATCTGGTGACGCGTGCCGTGGCGGCATTCCGCGCCCGCTGGCCCGATGCTGTCGCCACGGGGCTGGCCCTGCACCTCACCAAGAACCTGCCGGTCGCGGCCGGCATTGGCGGCGGCTCGGCCGACGCCGCGGCGGCGCTGCGCCTGCTGGCGGGGCTATCCAGCCAGGCGATCGACTTCACCGCTCTGACCGAGCTGGCGGCGACGCTGGGCGCCGATGTGCCGGCCTGCCTCGTCTCGACGCCGTTGCTGATGGGTGGGATCGGCGAAAAGCTGACAGTGCTGCCGGATTTTCCCACCTGTCATATCGTGCTGGTCAATCCCATGGTGCCGCTGGCCACCGCGGATGTGTTCCGCAAGCTGGTGAGCCATGACAATGACAAGCTGCCCGAACTCCCCGCGCCACTGACGCGGCCGGCGCAATTGGCGCTGTGGCTGGCCGAGACCCGCAATGATTTGCAAGCGCCGGCCGTCCAGCTGGTGCCGGTGATTGGGGAGATCATCATGCAATTGGCGGCAACGCAGGGCTGCATGCTGGCGCGCATGTCGGGCTCGGGCGCCACGGTGTTCGGCCTGTTCGGCTCGTCGGGGCAAGCCCATCAGGCGGCGCAGGTCATGCGCGCCGCCAATCCCGACCATTGGGTGGCGGCAGCGCCGCTGATTCTGCCTTAGAAAGCGCGCGCTACGCTGAATTCGACCACATCGCTCAGCAGCGAGCGAATATCGGATTCGGGCAGGATCTCCAGCGCCTGCTGGGCGGCGCGGGCATGGGCCTGAGCCAGATCCAGTGTGCGGGCCAGCACCTTATGGCGCTCAAGGATAGCGACGACTGAGGCGACCTGTTCCGCAGTCGCGTCGGCATCGCCCAGCGCGGTGGTGATGATGGCGCGTTCGGCATCGCTGCCTTCGGCCAAAGCCAGAATCACCGGCAGGGTCATCTTGCCTTCGCGCAGATCGTCGCCGGTATTCTTGCCCAGCGTGCCATCTTGCCCGCCATAATCGAGCACGTCATCGACCAGCTGGAAGGCATTGCCAAGTTCGAGCCCAAAACGGGCCAGTGCCGCGCGGCCGGCCGGATCGGCGCCGCCCGACATGGCGCCCACTTCGCAGGCGGCCTGAAACAGCACGGCGGTCTTGGCGCGGATCACTTCGGCATAGTCGGCGGCGGTGGTGGTCAGATCGCCGGTCTTGGCGAGCTGGAACACTTCGCCCTCGGCCATCACGGCAGAGGCGGATGACAGCACGCCCAGCGCCCCAATATCGCCAGTTTCCACCATCATCATGAAGGCTTGGCCGAGCAGGAAGTCACCGACCAGAATCGAGGCCTTGTTGCCCCACACCATGCGGGCCGCGGGCTTGCCGCGCCGCATGTCGCTCTCATCGACCACGTCGTCGTGGAGCAAAGTGGCGTTGTGCATGAATTCCACGGCGGCCGCGAAATTGATGGCGCTGCCCTGGCCCTTGCCGAACAACTGGGCCGCGGCGACCGTCAGCATCGGGCGCAGGCGCTTGCCGCCGCTCTCGATGAGGTAACGGGCCAGCTCGGGCACCATTTCGACATGGGAATCGGCGCGGCTGAGAATCAATGCATTGACCTCGGCCATGTCGGCGGCCGTCGCCACGAGCAAACGCTCGACCGGATTGATCTCCGGCGCTTCTCTCACTTGCGTCAGAACTGACACTGTTTTTCCGTCCTCGTTCGCCGCTATCGGCAAATCTGGTTGAGCCTGCTGCATGTGCGCAATAAGGTCGCGCAAAACCGGCCTTTAAGGGTGCGATGTCCCTAGACCAGCCTACTGCCTTTGTAAAACACCAAACCATAACGCGCGACGCCTTTTTAGGTGGCAGGCTCACTCTGTCGCAACCCAAGCACGGCTTTCGCGCCGGACTGGACAGCGTGTTGCTCGGTGCGGCGGTGGCCGAAAATCGCCGAACGCTGCTCGATCTGGGCTGTGGGGTGGGCACGGCCGCCTTCGTTGCGCTGACCCATCATGCCGGCCTCAGCGCCACGCTGGCCGAGCAGAATGCCGAGATGGCGGCGCTGGCAGCGGCCAATGCGGCCGACAATGGCCTAGCCGACCGCGCACGAATTGTGGTGGCGGATGTGACCGGCAAGGGCGCCGAGCGCCATGCGGCCGGGCTGGTCGACAATGGTTTTGACAGCGTCATCGCCAATCCGCCCTTCTTTGCCGATGGCACGCTGGCCGCCGATGCCGGCCGGGCCGGCGCGCGGCACATGGACGCGGCCATGCTCGATCTGTGGATCAAGACCGCCGCCGGCACCGCTGCCGCTGGTGGTGAGGTGATCTTCGTCTATCCCGCCACCAGCCTCGCCCCGCTGCTGGCTGGGTTCACCCAGCGTTTCGGGGCGGTGACGGTGCTGCCGCTGAGCCCGCGTCCCGATGAGGCGGCGAGCCGCGTGCTGCTGCGCGGCATCAAGGGCTCGCGCGCGCCGCTGACCCTGCTGGCCAGCCGGGCCCTCCATGAGCGGGAAGGGCGGGCCTTCGCCCCCGAGTTCGACGCGATCTTTCGCGGCAGCGCCCGGCTTGTCTGGTAATCAGGGCGGGTAGGCCCTAAATCTGGCAGCCAAGCAAGAAGGACCCAGCATGGCCGAACTGACCACGCCGACCAGGAACTGGCTGCGCCGCCTCACCGGCCGCGGCAAGACCGTCATCCCGGTGGTGCGCCTGCATGGCGTCATCGCCGCCGAACAGCGGCAGGGCCGGCTCAATATCGCCACGGTTGGTCCGCTGCTCAAACGTGCCTTTGCCATCAAATCGGCGCCGGCGGTGGCGATCATCGTCAATTCGCCAGGTGGCTCCCCGGTGCAGAGCCGGCTGATTTCCAAGCGCATCCGCGATCTGGCCAACGAGCACGGCAAGCCGGTGCTGGTGTTTGTCGAGGATGCGGCGGCGTCGGGCGGCTATTTCATCGCCGTGGCCGGCGACGAAATCATTGTCGATCCCAGCTCCATCGTCGGCTCGATCGGGGTGATCATGGCCGGCTTCGGCTTTGTCGGCACGCTGGAAAAGCTCGGCATCGACCGGCGCGTCTATACCGCCGGCAGCAATAAATCGACGCTCGACCCGTTCCTGCCGGAGAAGGACAGCGATATCGAGCGCATCAAGCAGTTTGAGACCGACATCCATCAGGTGTTCATCGATCATGTGAAGGCTCATCGCGGCGCGCGTCTCAAAGCGGCCGATGAGGTGTTGTTCACCGGCGAGTGGTGGACCGGGTTGCGCGGCGTGGAGCTGGGATTGGTGGACGCTATCGGCGACCTGCACGAAACGCTGACCAGCCGCTATGGCGCCGACGTGGTGCTCAAGGTGATCGAGCCGAAGCGGAGCTGGTTCGGCCTGCCGCGCATCGGCTTTTCGCTGGCGGGGCTGAGTGGCGAGCTGGCGGCGACGGTCGAGGACCGGGCTCTTTGGGCGAGGTTTGGGCTATGACCGGCATGCTGCTGCGCGTTCTGATTTTTGCCATCATCGGCCTCGTCATCTGGCTCGGCCTGCGCAAGATCTGGCGCGACTGGACCGGCCAGTTTAAGGCCGATGACGAAGAGGCCCGCCGCCTGCGCCGCGAACGCGACCAGCGCGAACGGGCCCAGCCCGGCATCATCGACCTCAAGCGCGACGAAGATGGGACCTTCCGCCCCGGCGACGACGACAAACCACGTTGACCGCTGGGGACGGCCAAACTAGAGGTTGTCCCGCATGTTAGGGACTGCCAAATGACCAATCGCCCGCCACATATGGACCCCAAGAACTCGTTCCAGGGTCTGATCCTGACGCTCCAGGAATTCTGGGCGGCGCAGGGTTGCGTGATCCTGCAGCCCTATGACATGCCGATGGGCGCCGGTACGTCCCACACCGCCACAGTGTTGCGCGCCCTCGGCCCCAAGCCGTGGAAGGCCGCCTATGCGCAGCCCTCGCGCCGTCCCAAGGATGGCCGCTATGGTGAAAACCCCAACCGGCTGCAACATTATTACCAGTTTCAGGTGATCCTGAAGCCGTCGCCGGACAATATCCAGGACCTCTATCTGCAGTCGCTCTATGCCATCGGCATCGATCCGGCGCTGCATGATCTGCGCTTCGTCGAGGACGACTGGGAAAACCCGACTCTGGGTGCCTGGGGCCTGGGCTGGGAAGTGTGGTGCGACGGCATGGAAGTCAGCCAGTTCACCTATTTCCAGCAGGTTGCCGGCTTTGAATGCAATCCCGTCGCTGGCGAGCTGACCTATGGGCTCGAGCGCCTGGCCTGCTATCTGCAGAATGTCGACTCCATCATGGAGCTGAATTTCAACGGCGGCAGCGGCGACGACAAGGTCACCTATGCCGACGTGTTCCTGCAGAATGAGCAGGAATCCAGCCGTTACAATTTCGAAGCCGCCGACACTGACATGCTGTTCCGCCATTTCGCCGACGCCGAGCATGAATGCCGCGCCGTGCTCGCCAAGGGCGCGACAGCCAACCGCCAGAACATGGCGATCCCGGCTTATGAGCAGGTGCTCAAGGCCGCGCATAATTTCAACCTGCTCGACGCCCGCGGCGTCATCTCGGTGACCGAGCGGCAGAGCTATATCCTGCGCATCCGCGAACTGGCCCGCAGCTGCGGCGAAGCCTGGCTGCAGACTGCCGGCGGCGGCGCGGAATAGGGTTTTCGCGACTCTCCGCGCCAGGCTGAGACGCTTCCCCACCCCCGATGTCACCCCGGCCTTGAGCCGGGGCCCATCCTGAGATCTCGAGATGGATCCCGGCTCAAGGCCGGGATGACACCGAGTTTTGGGCATGGCCGGCCTTCCCATTGCGCCACGGCCACCACAATGCCAGTGTCGGCCCTCTTCTCGGTGCGCTTTAGGGAGTCACGCACATGATCGGTTGGATCATCCTTGGCCTGGTCGTCGTGGCCGCCATCTATGCCGTCAGCATCTATAATGGGCTGGTGAAGAACCGGCAGATGGTCGAAGAGGGCTGGTCGGGCATCGATGTGCAGCTCAAGCGCCGTACCGATCTCATTCCCAATCTGCTGGAAACGGTGAAGGGCTATATGGGCCACGAGCGCGAGACGCTCGAAGCGGTGACCAATGCCCGCGCCGCCGCCACCAGCGCTGCCAATGGCACCCCCGAACAGCGCGCCGCGGCCGAAGGCCAGCTCTCGTCGGCGCTGGGTCGGCTGATCGCCACCGCCGAGGCCTATCCCGACCTCAAGGCCAACACCACCTTCCTCGAATTCCAGGCCGCCTTGCAGACGGTGGAAGACGAAATCCAGATGGCCCGTCGCTACTACAATGGCGCCGTGCGCAATCTGAATGTGATGGTCGAATCGGTGCCGTCTAATTTTATCGCCGGCCCGTTCGGCTTCCAAAAGGCGCAATATTTCGAGCTGGAGAACGAGGCGGACCGCGCGGTCCCCAGCGTCAAGTTCTGAGCCGACAATGCGCCTGCTGCTTCGCTTTGCTGTCCTTGCGCTGCTGGCGCTGACCCTGGCGCTGCCGGCGGTGGCGCGCGAGGAAATCTCCGGCTTCATCGCCGATGTCAATTTGCGCACTGATGGTTCGGTTTCGGTAGCCGAGACCATCGAGGTGAACGCCGAGGGCATCGAAATCCGGCGCGGCATTTATCGCGATATTCCCACGGTGCAGCTGTCGCCCTCAGGCCAGAAAATCCGTGCTGACCTGTCGGTGCAGTCCGTTACCCGCGATGGGGCGCCCGAGCCGTTCCGCACCGAGCGCATGGGCAATTTCATCCGCCTCTGGATCGGCGACAGCAGCCAGCTGATCGGGCGCGGCCAGCATCGCTATGTGGTGAGCTACACCATGGACCGCATGGCGCGCAGCTTTGCCGACCATGACGAACTCTATTGGAACGCCACCGGCAATTACTGGATTTTCCCGATTGTCCGCTCCGTCGCGCGGGTGACGCTGCCCGAGGGCGCGGTGATTTCCGATCTGGTCGGCTATACCGGCCCGGCTGGCTCGACAGAGCAGGCGGTGACCGTCACCCGCAATTCCGACAATAGCGCCAGTTTTCGCACCGACCGGGTGCTGGGGGCCGGCGAAGGCATGAGCTTTGCCATCAAGTTCCAGAAGGGCATTCTGGTCGCGCCCGAGGGCATGGATGCGTTGCTGGCCTGGCTTTCGGATATGCGCGAAACCCTGCTGCCGATTTTGGGCGTGGTGCTGGTGCTGGGCTATAATGTGACGGCGTGGAGCCGGGTCGGGCGCGATCCGCCCAAGGGCACCATCATTCCGCTGTTCCATCCGCCGAAGGATTTTTCGCCGGCGCTGACCCATTATGTGCATCACTGGGGCTTTCAGGGCTGGACGGCTTTTACCGCCACTTTGTTTGACCTAGGCGTCAAGGGACTGGCCAAGATCGACAATCCCAAAAGCGGGCTGTCGGTCTCGGTGACCGGCAAGTCGCCGACCGAGACATTGCCGGCCGGCGAACAGACTTTGCTCGATTATCTGCGCTTCAAGGGCACTGTGACGGTCGATAAGACGAATGGCGTCGAACTGGCCAAGCAACGCACCGCACTGGTGACGGCGATTGAAAGCGAGAACCGCCGCGTCTGGTTCAACCATAATTTTGGTTTCGCCGCGCTCGGCTTCCTGATCGCCATCGGCGCGCTGGTGGCCATGGTGTGGTTCGAGGCGCTGGAGCCGGAATGGCTGGTGGTGGGCGTCGTCGCCGGCATCGTGCTCGGCGTGGTCGGCACGGTGGGCAATGCGCTGTGGAAGGGCAGCGGCTTTGGCCGCTTCTTCCTCATCCTCTGGGTCGGCATTATCGGCTTCAATCTGATCGGGGGCGGGCTGGAAATCTTCACCCAGGTGAGCATCAATTCGGCCGCTATTGCCGCCGGCTCAATCGTGCTGATCACCGTGGTGTTTGCCGTGCTGATGCGCGCGCCGACCATCCAGGGCCGCAAGGTGATGGACCAGATCGACGGCTTCAAACTGTATCTGGAAACCGCCGAGAAAGAGCGGCTGAACATTGTCGGCGAGCCGCCGATGACGATCAATCGCTTCGAGCGCATCCTACCCTATGCCATTGCGCTGGGCGTGGAAAAGCCGTGGTCGGCGCACTTCGATGCCGAGCTGGCGCGCAATGCGGTCAGCGATGTGACGCCGGGCATGGTCTATCGGCCACTGTGGTATTCGGGCAGTTCGTCCTTCTCGCCGGGCAAGATTTCCAATGCCGTCAGCGCCGCCTCGGCCGGCATGACCGCCGCCATGGTCGCGGCCCAGCCGGTGCAGGCCAGTTCGTCGGGTTTTTCCGGCGGTGGCGGCGGCGGTGGTTCCTCAGGTGGCGGCGGCGGTGGCGGTGGTGGGGGCGGCTGGTAACGCCGGCTGCCACATTGGAAATGGACATCGCCTACGCCCCAAGCTAATCAGACCACGCCTCCAACTTCGGTATCCGCTATGCCAGAACTGCTGCTCGAACTCTTTTCCGAGGAAATCCCGGCCCGCGTCCAGCGACGCGCGGCGGACGACCTCAAGAAGGCCGTGACCAATGCGCTGGTCGATGCGGGTCTGGTTTACGAGGGTGCCAAGGCATTCGTGACGCCGCGCCGGCTGGCGCTGACCGTCACCGGCCTGCCGGCTCGCTCGCCCGATACGCGCGAAGAAAAGAAGGGCCCCAAGGTCGGCGCCCCGCAGCCGGCTATTGACGGCTTCCTGCGCTCGGCCGGGCTGACCTCCATTGATCAGGCCAAGATCGAAAGCGACCCGAAAAAGGGCGATTTCTATATCGCCCAGATCAACAAGCCGGGCGCCGATGCGGTGGATTTGCTGGCGACCATCCTGCCGAAAATTCTGGCCGATTTCCCCTGGCCGAAGTCGATGCGCTGGGGCAGCGGCAGCTTTAGCTGGGTGCGCCCGCTGCGCGCCATCACCGCGACCTTCGGCGCGGAAAATGAAGAGCCGGTGGTTATCCCCTTCGCCTCCAACGAAATTTCCGCCGGGCAGACCACCTATGGTCACCGGTTCCTGGCGCCCGACGCCATCCGCGTGCGCCGCTTCGATGACTATGTGACGGCGCTGGAGCGCGCCAAGGTGGTGCTCGATCTCGACCGCCGCAAGGACATCATCAAGAGCGATGCCGAGCAGCTGGCCTTTGCCCAGGGCCTGACCGTCATCGCGGACGAAGGCCTGCTCGAAGAGGTTGCCGGGCTGGTCGAGTGGCCGGTGGTGATGATGGGTGCGTTCGATCCTGCCTTCCTCGAATTGCCCGAGGAAGTGATCATCGCCACCATCCGCGCCAACCAGAAATGCTTCTGCCTGCGCGATGGCGCCGGCAAGCTGGCGCCCAATTTCATCATTACTGCCAATACCATAGCCAGCGATGGTGGCGTGGTGATCACCGCCGGCAATGAGCGCGTCATCCGCGCCCGACTCAGCGATGCGGCGTTTTTCTATCATGGCGATCTGGCGTTGCCCCTTGAGCATGGCCTGCCAAAGCTCGAAGAAACCGTGTTCCACGCCAAGCTGGGCAGCCAGTTTGCCCGGGTCGAGCGGCTGGTCAAACTGGCGGCTGAAATCGCGCCGCAGGTGGGGGCCGATCCCGAGCGCGCCAAGCGTGCGGCGATGCTGGCCAAGGCTGATCTGACCACCGGCATGGTCGGTGAATTCCCTGAATTGCAGGGGTTGATGGGCCGCTATTACGCCGCCGCCCAGGGCGAGCCGGCGGACATCGCGACTGCGGTGGAGATGCACTATAAACCATTGGGGCCAACCGATATTGTGCCCACCGAGCCGACGTCAATGGCGGTGGCGCTGGCCGATAAACTCGATCTTTTGACCGGCTTCTGGGCCATCGATGAGAAGCCGACCGGGTCGCGCGACCCCTTCGCTTTGCGTCGGGCGGCGCTGGGGGTGATCCGGATTATCACGGAAAATTCGCTGCGCTTCCCGCTCAAGGTTGAGGCGGATTTGCTGGCGTTTTTCCATGACCGGCTCAAGGTGACTTTACGCGATGCCGGGGCGCGGCATGATCTGGTTGATGCGGTGATTTCGGCCGACAGCAACGACATTCTGCAGATCGTGCAGCGCTCCGAAGCGCTGTCGGCGCTACTGTCGTCGGCGGATGGGCAGAACCTGCTCGCCGGCTATAAGCGCGGCGCTAACATCTTGGCAGCAGAAGAGAAAAAGGACGGCAAAGCCTATGCTGGCGCCGTCGATCAGGCGGCTTTGCGGCTGCCCGAAGAGGAAGCGCTAGCGCTGGCGGTGGATGCGGTTCATGCCGCCGTGGCCCGCCATGTCGGCACCGATGACTACAAGGGCGCCATGGCTGAACTGGCGACTTTGCGCGGCCCGGTGGATGCGTTTTTCACCGCCGTTTTGGTGAATGACGCCGATCCGGCGGTGCGGGAAAATCGCCTGAACCTGCTGGCGCGGCTGCGCGACACCATGCATCTGGTGGCAGATTTCTCCAAGATTGCTGGCTGATTTCTGCCAGCATGCTGGCAGATTTCTTGCGGTTTTCTGGTGATTTTCTGACGGGCTGAAACTTTTTCGGCTTTCATGCACTATCCATCACGCCGCATAGGCGTGATGGGGGACTGCATGTCGGTCGGATTACTCGCTCTACTGGATGACGTCGCGGCCATCGCCAAGGTCGCAGCGGCCTCGCTGGACGACATTGCCGGGCAGGCGCTCAAGGCCGGCACCAAGGCGGCGGGAGCGGTGATCGATGACGCGGCCGTCACCCCGAATTATGTCGATGGTTTTGCCGCCGACCGCGAATTGCCCATCGTCGGCAAGATCGCTTTGGGGTCGATCAAGAACAAGCTGATCTATCTGCTGCCGGTGGCGCTGCTGCTGAGCAGTTTTCTGCCGTGGCTGATTGCGCCGCTGCTGATGTTTGGCGGGGCCTATCTATGTTTCGAGGGCGCTGAGAAGGTGTTTGCGGCCTGGTTTCCGCATGCCGCGCATGGCGTCGAGGCCGAAGTGGAGCCGGTGGTCCAGACGGCGACGTCGCTGGAAGAGACACGGGTGAGCGGGGCGATCAAGACCGACTTCATTCTCTCGGCTGAAATCATGACCATCGCGCTGGGCGCGGTGGCGACCGACAATATCTGGGTCACGGCGATGGTGCTGGCGCTGGTGGGCATCGGCATCACGGTGGTGGTCTATGGCGGGGTGGCGCTGATCGTCAAAGCCGATGATGTCGGACTGGCGCTGGCGCGCAAGGGCCGGACCCATACTGGGCGGGCGTTTGGGCGGTTTTTGGTGCGGGCCATGCCGCGTTTCATGAGCACGCTGGCGGTGGTCGGTACGGCGGCGATGATCTGGGTGGGTGGGTCGATTGTGATCCATGGGCTGGCCAGTTTTGGCCTCGACCATGTCGAGCATTTTATCGAGCATAATGCGGAATGGGTGGTGGGGCTGGTGCCGGCCGGGATGGCGGGCATCACCCACTGGACCGCTCAGGCGGCGCAGGATCTCGTTGTCGGCATTGTGGTCGGCGCGCTGCTGATCCCGCTGGTGGAGCATGTGATCGTGCCGGCTTGGCATGGGATGAAGGGGTTGTTGCCGAAGCGGGGGCTTTCCTAGAGCGCACCCCACCCACAGTGTCACCCCGGCCTTGAGCCGGGACCCATCCCCCGATCGCGCCGGTGGGACGATCTCAGGATGGGTCCCGGCTCAAGGCCGGGGTGACATCGAGTTTTGGGAGAGATGAAGGCTACACCGGCGGCATCAGGGGATCGCGGCGCTTCGTCTTGTAGGGGGCCATGCCCTCGTTGGCGAGTTGGTCGGCGCGTTCGTTGAGTTCGTGGCCGGCGTGGCCCTTGACCCATTTCCAGGTGATGGTGTGGCGCTTGGTGGCTTCGTCCAGGGCTTGCCAGAGTTCGAGGTTTTTCACCGGCTTCTTGTCGGCAGTGCGCCAGCCGTTCTTTTTCCAGCCATGCATCCAGCTCTGGACGCCGTTTTTGACATATTGGCTATCAGTGTGGAGTTCGACGGTGCAGGGGCGCTTGAGGGCGTTGAGCGCTTCGATGGCGGCGGTCAGCTCCATCTTGTTATTGGTGGTCAGCTGTTCGCCGCCACAGAGTTCCTTGGTCTTGTCGCCATATTGCAGGATGGCGCCCCAGCCGCCGGGGCCGGGATTGCCCGAACAGGCGCCGTCGGTGTGGATGATGACTGTATCGGTCATGGAAATTTCCGGAATCGTGCTGCTGGCCAACACTAGGGGCTTGGGCAAATGCGGGGATAAGTGCCTAGCGGGGAACGGCGGCTTCGATGGTGCGGAGTTCGCGCGGGATGTTGAAGGCGATGTTTTCCTTGGCCGTCACCCGGGCTTCGACCTTGATGTCGTAGCGCTGGGCAAAGGCCTCGATCACCTCATCCACCAGCTTTTCCGGGGCGGAAGCGCCGGCCGACACGCCGAGGCTCTTGATGCCCTCAAGCCGGCTCCAGTCGATCTCGGACGCCCGGTCAACCAGCATGGCGATTTTGCAGCCGGCGCGCTCGGCGACTTCCACCAGGCGCAGGGAATTGGAGGAATTGGACGAGCCCACCACGATCATGGCGTCGACTTCGGGGGCGACGGCCTTGACCGCTTCCTGCCGGTTGGTGGTGGCGTAGCAGATGTCTTCCTTGTGCGGCGCGGTGATCGCCGGGAAGCGCTGCTGCAGGGCGGTGACGATCTCGCGGGTGTCATCGACCGACAAAGTGGTCTGGGTGACGAAGGCGAGGTTCTGTGCGTCGCGCGGGGTGAAACTGGCGACATCGGCCACGGTTTCGATCAGGGTGATCGAGCCAGAGGGCAACTGGCCCATGGTGCCGACCACTTCGGGGTGACCCTTATGGCCGATCAGCACGATCTCGTGACCTTCGGCAAAATGACGCTGGGCCTCGACGTGAACCTTGCTCACCAGCGGGCAGGTGGCGTCGAGAAAGAACATGTTGCGGGTCTTGGCCTCGGCCGGCACCGATTTGGGCACGCCATGGGCCGAGAACACCACCGGCGCCCCGGTTTCGGGGATCTCGCTCAGTTCCTCGACAAAGATAGCACCTTTGTCGCGGAGGCCATCGACCACATATTTGTTATGAACGATGGCGTGGCGCACATAGACCGGCGCGCCATATTTTTCGAGCGCAAGCTCAACGATCTGGATCGCCCGGTCGACGCCGGCGCAAAATCCGCGCGGAGCGCAGAGCAGAATGTCTAGTTGTGGCCGCTTTTCCATATCAGTCAGATGCTTTCGCTGGTGCAGCAAGTCAAGCCTTGTTGCGGTCGCACGAGGTCATAGGCAATATGGCCCTTCAAATATGGCAAGGACTTAACGGTGAGTTTGGCGCAGGAAATGTTCGCGATTGCCCCGGCTCTGGGGGAGGCGAACCTGTCCGCCAGCCAGCTTAAGCTGCTGGCCGGCAAGGCACGCTGGATTTTCCGCGTCGGTGAAGCCGGCTTTCCCACCGTGCCGACCATCGCCATCACAAGGGCGGCCTGGGAGGCTTTGCAGGCCGAACGCCTGCGCAAGGATGCAAGGCTGCGCACCCATTGGGTCGGTTGCCTGTTCCGCCTCGTCGGCAAGGATGGCACGCCGCCGGCGCTGGTGGTGCGGACTTCCGCCGCCCAGCATAATGGCGGGCTGATGTCGGCCAAGCTGGGCATTGCTGCGCCCGCCAATCCCGAAGATTCGGTCGATCCGACCAAGCCGCTGGCCAAGGCGATCAAGAATGCCTTCGACTCCTATGGCTTCGGTCCCGGCTGGACCGGGCGGCAGGACGAAGATCGCGGCAAGCAGATCGTGCTGGTGCAGGCGCTGGCCGCTGGCGCGATCGAGCAGTTTCTCACCCGCAACGCGACGACGGGCGCCATGGGGCCAGCCCCGGTGGATGGCTCGCCGCTGCCCCGACTGCCCGAGTCGGTGCAGGCGCTAGTGGCGCTGATGGATGCCAAGGCTGGAAGGCATATGTGCTGCAGTGTCGCCATCCAGCGCGGCCAGGTGGTGTTTATCTCCGCTCGTCCGTCGCAGGTCTCGGCGGCGGCCGACCTTGAAGCGGCGGTGGATCGGGTCAACCGCAAGGTGTGGTCGGCGCAGAATGCCGTCAGCCGCATCGACCCCACCCGCATGGCGCAATTGCTGCACCCCAGGCTCCGTTCAGCCGAAGGCGTGGCGCCCATCGCCATGGGGCTGGGCGTATCGCCCGGCGCGGCCAGCGGGGCCATCGTCTTTACCCCCGAGGACGCGGCGCGGCTGCGGGCACGAGGCAAGCATTGCATTCTGGTGGTCACCGAAACCGGCCCGACTGACATCGAGGGCATGAAGGCCGCAACCGGCATTCTGACGGCGCGCGGCGGCATGACCAGCCATGCCGGGGTGATCGCCCGTATCACCGGCAAGCCCTGCGTCGCCGGGGTGCGCACCCTGACGGTCGATACGGCGGAAATGACCTGCCGCATCGGCGACCGCGAATTCCGCAGCGGCGACCGGATCACCATCGATGGCAGCGACGGCGCGGTCTATGTCGGCATGCTGCCGCTGGCCCAGCCCCATATTGGCGGCGCTATCGGGAAGCTCTTGGGCTGGTCGGACGCCAGCCGCACCATCTCGGTGCGCACCAATGCCGAAACCGTCGAATCGGCGATGACGGCGCTGAGCTTTGGCGCCGAGGGCATCGGGCTGGCGCGTAGCGAGCATATGTTCTTTTCCACCGAACGCATGGTGGCGCTGCGCCGCATGATCCTGAGCGAGGACGAGGCGGACCGCAGCCGGGCCATCGCCGGGCTGGTGGATTATCAGACCGGGGATTATTCGGCGCTGTTTTCGGCGATGCAGGGGCTGCCGGTGACGGTGCGGCTGTTTGATCCGCCGTTGCATGAGTTTTTGCCACGCACCGAGGAAGATATCCAAGAAACCGCCGCTTCGCTGGGGCTGGCGGTGCGGACGCTGCGGCTGCGGCTGGAGCGGCTGGCCGAAAGCAATCCGATGCTGGGCCATCGCGGGGTGCGGCTGGCCATCACCTATCCCGAAATCCTCTCGATGCAGATGCAGGCGCTGATGGCCGGCGTGCGCGCCGCCAGCGAGACGCAGAACGCGCCGGTGGCCGTCGAAGTGATGGTGCCGTTCGTGTCGACCGCCACCGAAGTCGCGTTTGTGCGCGAGCGGGTGATGCAGATCGCCACCAATTCGGGGCTGTTGCGCAGCGAGCGGGCCAAATTTTCCTTCGGCACCATGATCGAGCTGCCGCGCGCCTGCCTGCGGGCCGGCGATATCGCCCAATTGGTCGATTTCTTCTCCTTCGGCACCAATGATCTGACCCAGACCACTTTCGGCATTTCGCGCGACGATGCGCCGACCTTCCTCGCCGAATATCAGCGCAAGGGCGTTTATGAACGCGACCCCTTCGTCTCGATCGACGAGAAGGGGGTCGGGGAAATGATCGCCATCGCCATCCAGCGGGGCCGGGCGGCCAACCCCAATCTCAAGATCGGGATTTGCGGCGAACATGCCGGCGATCCGGCCTCGCTGAAATTCTTTGCCGGCTTGGGCGTCGACTATGTGAGTTGCGCACCCTATCGTGTGCCGGTGGCGCGGCTGGCGCTGGCGCAGGCTTCGGCTTAAACAACGACGTGACGATCCCTATATGCAGGGGACAGGCCGGAATTATATGCCGGCGCAATGGGATGGGGACGATACCGACGTGAAATTATTGCCGGTTCTAGCGCTGCTGCCACTGTTTGCCATGCCCTCAACCGCCGTGCTGGCCCAATCGGGCGTCGCCCAATGCACCGCTATCGCCACCGATGGCGAGCGGCTGGCCTGCTATGATGCGATCTTCCTGAGCGGCGATGGCGGGGCCAATGCGCTCAGCGTCTCGCTGCAATCCGAGCAACTGATTCCGGCGCGGCCCAGCGGGCGAGCCCCGGCCACCATGACCGTCTCCTGCGGCGATGATGGCGTGCTGCGGGTGGCGTTCAGCTTTGCCGGCAACACCATGTCGGCGCTGGGGCGCGATGCGGGCATTACCCTGCAATATGATCTGCAGGCCGGGCGCAGCCGCACGCTGCCGGTCAATCCCGAGAACACCGCCATCCTGCTCAACACCACGGCGGACGCGGCCACTTTCCTCGATGGCCTCAACGGCGCCACCAATCTCACGGTGCGGGTGACCCCGGTCAATTCACGCTCGCTGAGCGTGCGGTTCCGGGTCGATAGCTTCGTCGAGGAAGTCGCGCCCGTGGTTGCGGCGTGTAGTTAGCCGGGTCGTTCGCTAACCCAGTCCCAACCACGGTGTCACCCCGGGCTCGACCCGGGGCCCATCTCGAGATCTCAGGATGGGTCCCGGCTCAAGGCCGGGATGACATCGAGTGTGGAATGACATCGCGTGTTCCGCTAGACATCCCTGCGACAAATCCGCCAATCACAATCCTGCCCGAAGCTGGCCATGGTTAACCCATGGCCGTGCCGCAATGCCTGTTTACCGGCTGCTAACCCTAATCAGACATCATCACCTTTGTCGGCATTCTAGCGTCACTTTCGCCGATCAGTAGTTTTGTTGCGTAGCGTTGAGTAGCGTTTAATGGCTTCTTCCCACCGGTCGGTGCGTTCGCGCCCGGCCCGAGCGGTTCGCCGCCATCCCTTCACCAGGTTGCTGGCTGTCGGGATTTTTTGTGGTCTCGGTTATGCCGGGCTCACCAATGGCGCGTTTGGCCCTGCGGCCGAGCTTGGCGATGCTTTGCCGTCCGACGTCGATCTCGTAGCTGCCTCGATTTCCTATTCCGGCGCTGATCCGGTGATCACCGGCTCGGTCGATCATCTGTTCCAGACCGCCAGCTTTACCGGCCCCAACCGCGCCGCCAAGACCGACCGGCTGCGCCCCAAGGCTGACGTGCTGGCCATTTCACGCAGCTTTCAGGAAGTCCGCACCAGGCTCGCCGCCTTGCGTGGCGCCCCGCTCGATCCGACCGATCTGGGCCAGTCGCGACTGGCGGCCATTCCGGCGACGGGCGATGTGGAAATCGGGCCGCGCATGTCGGTGGCGTCCATCAACCCCTCGACGGCTGCGGCGCTTGACGCCATTGCCGGGATTGCCCCCACCGCAGCGGCGCTGCCGCTGCCGGCCATGGCTTCCGAACAGCTGGCTTATGCCAGGGCCAATAACCCGGTCACCGGGGGCTTTTCGACCGGCAGCGCCATGCAGGTGTCCGACAAGGAACTCTGGTGCCTGGCGACGGCGATCTATTTTGAAGCGCGCGGCGAGAGCTATCGCGGTCAGGTGGCGGTGGCGCAGGTCGTGCTCAACCGCGTCAAGGATCATCGCTATCCCAGCACCATCTGCGGCGTGGTGTTTCAGAACCAGGCCCAGCGCAATGCCTGCCAGTTCTCCTTTGCCTGCGACGGCATCCCCGAAACCATCAATGACCGCGAGTCCTGGGCGCAGGCCGAAGATATTGCGCAGCGCTTCACCGCCGGTTCGCTCTATCTGACCGAAGTGGCCGACGCGACGCATTACCATGCCACTTACGTGCGCCCAGCCTGGGCCCCGCGCATGACCAAGGTCACCCAGATCGGGCTGCACGTGTTCTACAAGTTCAAGAGCGGCTGGCTGTTCGGCTAGTTCCGGCTGGATTGGTAATAGGTGAAGGACCCGGCGACGCCGGTGCTGAAGCCTGACCAGGCGCCGTGGCTCCAGTAGCGGAAGAAATTCCGGTCCGGCTCGGCGCTTTGCACGCTGATGCCCGGATACTGGACGTGGCGGGAGAACATGGCGTCGGAGGAATAGGTGCCGGTATCGGTGGTGGTGATGGTCACATAGCTGACCTTGCCGGCTTCGACCTTTTTGACGCGCGCGGTGGCCAGCGGGTCGGTGGCCACCCAGTCCTCATAATCAACGAGATAGTCGCGCTCCTCGAAGCGCACCAGGCGCGAGGGGTCGACGCCATGGATGGCTGATTCATCGCCGAAGGCCTGCAGCACCACGCCGGGACCGATGGCGGCCAGGGCGGTGGCGCAGACGGCCCCCAAGGTCATGCCGAGCAATAGATGGCGATCTGGCAGATTCATGGCGGTCCGTCCCGAAATGAAGCGTATGGCGGCATTGTCTTAACCACTCAGAAACCATAATGGCCTGAACCGGGCAAAGTTAATTGCTTGTTAAGGTTAATGTCCCCAGCGCCGACGGCGACGGTCAGGCGGCAATGGCCTCGAAGGCGGCGATGAAGCGGTCATGGGCTTCGCGGGTCGGCCAGGGGCGGATCAGCCGGTCGAAGGCGTCGACATCGAAAGCCGGCAGGCTGGGGGCGCCGAAGAATTTGCGGGCCTCGGCTTCGGCGAAACCGGCCAGATGGATGGCCTCGAAAAACGCGGCTTCGCGGTCGGCTTTCTTGACCTGCTTGGCCAGGGTCGCGGGCATGCTGGCAGGCAGCGAAAAGCGCAGATAGATCGCCGAGAGCAGACGATTTTCCACGTCCTTGTAATTGCCGCCCATCGCCGCCTTGAACGGGGAGATGATGTCGCCCATCACATATTCGGGGGCGTCATGCAGCAGCGCCTGGGCCTGCGCCGCCGGCTCGCAATCGGGATTGTGGGCGCGGAACAGCTCGAGCACCAGCACCGAATGCTGGGCCACCGAAAACGGGTAATCCCCATGCGTCTGGCCATTCCAGCGGGCAACGCGGGCGAGGCCATGGGCGATGTCGGAGAGTTCGACATCCATCGGTGAAGGATCGAGAATATCGAGCCGGCGGCCAGACAACATGCGTTGCCAGGCGCGCGTGGAATTGCGTGTCATGGGATCCCAAATGCTAACGGACAGTCAGCGCCGAGAGTAGCCAAAGCACACGATTCGCTAAAACGTAATCGGCGGAAGGGGGCGTGTTCACTGACACTTTCGCCCCTAAAGCGACGTCATGTCTGTCTGAGACTATCGGCTCTTTTCCTCCCTCCCCCTTGAGGGGAGGGCCGGGGAGGGGGTGGCATCGTGGCTAACTGGACGACCCCCACCCTCAATCCCTCCCCTCAGGGGGGAGGGAGGCGCAGGAACCGATACGCCAAAGCTGACTAGGTGATCAGTCCTCAGCCGGGGTGGTCTCGCCGAAGGCGTAGCTGGCCCAGGCGGGCAGGGTGACGGTGACCGGTTTGCCGTCGACGGTGACGGCATCCAGATCGGTGAGGCGGTCGAGGCGGAGGATGGCGACGGCGCTGCCATCGACCACTTGCCCGATCGTGCCGGCGTCGCGGCTGCCGGCGGTAACGGCACTGCCGGCGGGGGCGGTGATGCCCGAGACGATGACCGGACGGCGGCGGGCGGTGCCGCGATGCTTCATCCGGCTGACCACTTCCTGGCCGACATAGCAGCCTTTGACGAAGTCGATGCCCTCGGTGATGTCGAGGCCCAGATCATGGGCGAAGGCGTCATTGGCGGGGAAGTCATTGCCCTGAACCGGGATGCCGGCGGCGATGCGGGCAGCCTGATAGGCGTGATCGTCCTGCATCCAGCTTGCGCTGGCCGCCACCGGGGCGATGACGCGCCAGCCGAGCTGGACTGGGCCAAGCCTGTCGGCGTGGCTGACCAGAGCGGGTTCGGCCGTGGTGGCGAAGCCGACGCGGTGGCTGTCGCGCAGATCGTCGATCACGGCCTGCGCGCGCAGGCGGTACATTTTCATCCGCTTGAAGAAATCATCGGCGACCGATTGGTGGACATCGACCCAGATGGCGTCCTCGGCCTGGCCGGCCAGCCCCTCGGCCAGGATCTTGCCCTGTGGCGAGAGCAGTGCCCAGGCGGCAGCGGTGCCGATTTCGTCGGCGGTGGGGATATGCCCGGTCACCACATCATTAAGCAGCTTGTGCGCATCGGGCCCGGAGAAACGGAACACGGCACGATCGGCGCGGAGATGGATGGTCATGATCTACTTGCTTCCCGGACGGAGCGTCCGCTAAACCGGCCTGAGAGATAGACAGGCGGGGACCAGACATGGCGCAGTACGACACTATTTTCAAGAACGCGACCCTGGTCAACCAGGACGGCGAGGGCTTGGCCGATATCGCGGTGCGTGACGGAAGGATCGTGGCGCTGGGCAATGTTGGCGACTCGGCGACTGAAATAGTGGACTGCACCGGGCTGCATATCCTGCCCGGCGTCATCGATACGCAGGTGCATTTCCGCGAGCCGGGGCTGACCCATAAGGAAGACCTGGAATCGGGCTCGCTGTCGGCAGTGATGGGCGGCGTGACCGGGGTGTTTGAAATGCCCAACACCAATCCGCTGACCACGACGCGCGAGACCTTCGAGGCCAAGATCGCCGCCGGCACCAACCGCATGCATTGCGACTTCGCCTTCTATATCGGCGGCACGCATGAGAATGTCGGCGAGCTGGCCGAACTGGAAAAGCTGCCGGGCTGCGCCGGCATCAAGGTGTTCATGGGCTCGTCCACCGGCTCGCTGCTGGTGGCGGATGATGATGGCGTGGAAGCCATTTTGCGGGCGATCTCACGCCGCGCCGCCTTCCACTCGGAAGATGAATTCATGCTCGAGGAGCGCAAGCATTTGCGGGTGCCGGGCGATCCGTCGAGCCATCCGGTGTGGCGCTCGCCCGAGGTGGCGCTCAATTGCACCAAGCGCCTGGTCGGGCTGGCCCACAAGACCGGCAAGCGCATCCATGTGCTGCATATCTCAACCGGCGAGGAAATCGCCTATCTGGCCGACCACAAGGATGTGGCGAGTGTCGAAGTGACGCCGCATCATCTGACGCTGGACGAGACGGCTTATACGAAACTGGGCACCTATGCGCAGATGAACCCGCCGGTGCGCGATGCCAAGCATCGCGCGGCGATCTGGGGCGGGGTGGCCAATGGCGTGGCCGACATTCTGGGCTCGGACCACGCGCCGCATACGCGCGAGGAAAAGGACCATCCCTATCCCGACAGCCATTCCGGCATGACCGGGGTGCAGACGCTGGTGCCGACCATGCTGGACCATGTGAATGCGGGGAAACTGAGCCTGGCTCGTTTCGTGGATATGACCAGCGCCGGGCCGAACCGGCTGTTCGGTATCGCCAATAAGGGGCGCATCGCGGTGGGTTATGACGCCGATCTGACCATCGTGGACATGAAGCGCCGCGAGACGATTACCAATGAGTGGGTGAAGTCGCGCGCCGGCTGGACGCCCTATGATGGGGTGACGGTGACCGGTTGGCCGGTGGGTACGGTGGTGCGCGGCCATCGGGTGATGTGGCAGGGGGAGCTGGTGACGCCGTCGGTGGGGCAGCCGATGCGGTTTCTCGAGGCGCTGGCGGAAGCGTAAGGCGCTTCCCTCTCCCCTGAGGCCGGTGGGTGTGACACCCCCACCCTTGATCCCTCCCCACAAGGGGGAGGGAGACGATGAACACTACCATCGCAACCTGCGCCTCCCTCCCCTTCGATGGGGAGGGAATGAGGGTGGGGTGGGGCCACGAGCATTAAAGCATAGGCGGGCGCAGCACCCCTCACCCTGACCTTCCGCTGAACGCGTCAGGTCTGTCCCTCTCCCACAAGGGGCGAGGGGAAGAAGGGGGTTACTGCAAGATGCGGTCTAGATTGTATTCGCCCGAGCGGATGCGGTCGGGGAGGAGGGCGATGAGGTCGGCGGTGGCTTCGTCGCCATGCATTTTGACGAAGGTGGCCAGCGCGGCAAACAGCGAGGCATGGGCCAAGGCGGCGCTCTGCACGCCATCATCTTCGGCATGATTCCACGCCTCGGCCAGATATTCGAGCGCCAGCTGCCGCTCGCCCTGATCACGGTCGAAGACGCCACGCCCGGAGGCGGGCTCAAACATGGTTTTGCTGGAAGTCATGAATCTGGAATTAGCACGCTGTTATTTGACAGGCGCGCAGGAAGTAACCCGAAGGTTAACGGCACGTAGGGGATTGTAGCGAGTGGCCCCCAGGCGGGCCTATTCGGCGAAGCGCGTATGGATGTCGCGGGCGGTGCGCTCGGCCTCGTTCAGCAGGCGCGTCAGGGCTTCGCGCGCGGCGGGCGTGCAGGCGCGATGCGAGCGCGAATAGGCGGTGTAGCCGACATTGAAGGCCCCGGCGAGGCGCTGGCGGCGATCTTCATCGGGCTCATCGAGCGTGATCAGCTCGGCCATCTGGGCGCGCCAATCCTCGGTGCCGGCGGCGCAAAGCGGCTGCAGGAAATAGAGGCTTCCCATGATTTCGGCCAGCCGCTCCATCTGCCGCTGATAGGGCGGATCGATGGCCAGGCTTGGCCCTGCGGTCAGGGCGAACAGCAGGGCAAGGAGGGCAGGACGAAACAGGGTCAAGATGGCGGTCCGCAGCGTGGTGCCTGTTCTTATCAGTTTTGCGCCAGAACTGCGAAGGCCTTCGCCAAGACGTCATCGAGCCGCGTGGTGGTGCGCAGGGCAATCAGCGCGACCGGGTCCATCCACATATGGTCGGCGACTTCGTCGGAGGCGCGGACCTGGCCGGTGAAATCGCCGGTGGCAAACACCGCGAGGCGAAAAGTGCTGTCACGGCCCAGGGCCTGCACCATCACCGGGCGGGGGTTGCGAATGACCAGCCCCACCTCCTCGGAGATTTCGCGGATGGCGCATTGCTCGATGGTTTCACCGGGCTCGAGGCGGCCGCCGGGCAGGGTCCACAGATTCTGGTACGGCGCATAGGCGCGCTTGATCAGCAGGACCTTGCCGTCCCGAACGATGGCCACGCTGGCCGCATTTGGAGTTTCATCAGTCACTTGGGGCTCATTTGCGATTCGATCCCGCAGAGACTACCTCTACTGCACTGATTCAGGAGGCAGGACCATGTGCGGACGCTATGCTTCAACGCTTCCCCCCGAAATGATGGCGGAATTGTTCAAGCTGCTCGGCTCGGTGCCGGTGGTGCCGCGCTACAATATCGCGCCGACCCAGCCGATTACCGCGATCTGGGAAGCTCATGGCCGGCGCGAAGGCCATTTTGCCCGCTGGGGGCTGGTGCCCGGCTGGGTGAAGGACCCGCGCGAATTTTCGCTGCTGGTCAATGCCCGCGCCGAATCAATGGCCAACAAGCCGGCGTTTCGCGATGCGCTCAAGCATGGCCGCTGCATCGTCCCGGCCAGCGGCTATTACGAGTGGCACACCAATCCGGATAAATCCAAGCAGCCCTATTACATCACCATGGCGGACGACCGGCCGATGGCGCTGGCCGGGCTTTACGCCAGCTGGATGGGGCCGAATGGCGAGGAAATCGACAGCGTGGCAACGATCACCGTGCCGGCCAATCAGCAGCTGTCGGAAATTCATCATCGCATGCCGGTGATTTTGGACGGTGCGGCGATTGATGACTGGCTCAATGTACGCGAAATCCGCGCCGCCGACGCCCAGCAACTGGCGCTGCCGCTGGGCGACGGGGCGCTGAAATTTCATCCGGTGTCGACGCGGGTGAATTCGGCCCGGGACGATGATCCCGGGCTGATCGAGCCGGTGACGCTGGAGAAGCCGGCGCCGAAGAAGGCGACGCGGCAGCTGAGCTTGTTTTGAGGGACTGAACTCTCAGTCGACACCCTCCCCTTGCGGGGAGGGATCAAGGGTGGGGGTGTTTAGCCACGATTGTCGGGGCTCCCATACCCCCTCCCGGCTCGATGACGGACTTAGCAAACGCTAAGTCCTATCTCGCTGTCCCTCCCCGCAAGGGGGAGGGTGAGGCCGGTGGTTGGGAGAGGGGCGGTAGTTGCCCTACATGATCTCGAAATAGCCCAGCGCGTCGCCGATGGCGTCTTCTTCGTAGCCGAGATGGGACAGCAGCACGCGTTCCAGCGCCTCATAGACGGTGCGGGCGGCGATGAAATTGTCGGGGCCAGGTTCGCGCGCCAAAGCATTCAGCGCGTCGACCAGCCGGACCAGCAATTCATGCACCACGACGTGTTCGGCCTGCAGGCGTTCGGCGATCTTGCGGAAGGCGTCGCCCTTTTGTGCCAGCACCGGGAAGAGGTGGTGATCCTCGATGGAATGGTGGGTGTTGACCACCTGGCAATACTGGCCGCAGAGGTTTCCGAAGCGTCGGTAATTGGCGATCATCGCCAGATCGCCGGTTTCGGCGGCGACTTCGGCGGGTGTGACCGTGCCGGCATTGGCGCGTTCGATGAGCGCGCCAAGGGTTTTCATATTGTGGCGCAGATGGTCGTGAATCTGCTTGAGGTGCAGGCCGGGGCCACGCTGGGCGTCGGTCAGACCTTCAAGTTTTTGCACCGGGGGACGCGTCGCGTCGTCGAGAAAAGCAATGTTGAGCAGCATGCGGCATAGATGGCGGTGGCAGGCGCCGGGTGCAAGACGGCACATGGTTGTGACTGTGGGACGGCCAACTAGCCCAGCATCTTGCCCGGATTGAGGATGCCCTTGGGGTCCAGTGCGGTCTTGATGGCGCGCATCATGTCCAGCGCCACCGGGTCTTTCACCTGCTTGAGCAGCTCGACCTTGAGCTGGCCGATGCCGTGTTCGGCTGAGACGGAGCCGCCGAGTTTGAGCACGATTTCGTAGATCGCCTCGTGCAGTTTTTCGTCGGAGGCGGCCATGAAGGCCTTGGCGTCGGCGCCGATGGGCTGGCTGAAATTGAAGTGGATATTGCCGTCGCCCATATGGCCGAACGGCACCGGGCGGATGCCGGGCACCAGGCGCATGGCGGCCGCGCTACCTTCGGCGATCAGTTGCGGTACGGCGGCGATAGGCACCGAGACGTCATGCTTGATCGAGGCGCCTTCCTTGGACTGGACCTCGCTCATCTGCTCGCGAAACGCCCACATGCGGTTGCGCTCGGCGAGGGATGAGGCGAATACGGCGTTGTCGAGCAGGCCTTGCTCAAAAGCGGCTTCGATGGCGGCTTGCAGCGTGCCGGGCTGGCCGCCTTCCATGCGCGAGACTTCGATCAGCGCATACCAGGGGGAGGGGCCGGCACTGGGGTCGCGGTCGAGCATGCCGTGGCGCAACTGCATGTCGAGGCCCAGCGCGGGGATGATCTCGAAGGCATTGAGGCGGCTGCCGATGCGGGCGCGCAGCAGCTGGAACAGGGTGAGCGCGGCTTCGGGGCCGGCGATATTGACCAGCGCCGTCTCATACTCTTCCGGCTTGGCGAAGATTTTTAGGGTGGCGGCAGTGATGACGCCCAGCGTGCCCTCGGCCCCGACCAGCAGATCCTTGAGGTCGTAGCCGGTATTGTCTTTTTTGAGCGAATTGAGGCCCTGATACAGCCGCCCATCGGCCAGCACCGCCTCGACGCCCATGGTCAGCTCGCGGGCATTGCCATAGGCCAGCACATTGACCCCGCCGGCATTGGACGACAGTACGCCGCCAATGCGGGCGGAGCCCTGCGACGCCAGCCAGAGCGGGAAAATGCACCCCTCGGCTTCGGCCGCCGCGTGGGCATGTTCGAGGATGACGCCGGCTTCGGCGGTCATGGTGCCGGCGGCGACATCGATGGTGCGGATGCGGTTGAGCTTGGACAGGCTGACGATGACCTCGTCGCCGCGTAGCGGGACTTGCGCGCCGACCAGCCCGGTATTACCGCCCTGCGGGATCAGGCCGACGCCATGTTCGGCGGCCCAACGGACGATAGACTGCACCTGTTCCACACTGGCGGGCAGGGCGATGGCGGCGGCTTTCTGGTGGAAGCGCTTGCGCGGCTCCTCGAGATAGGCGCCCATCTGCCCGAGCTCGCCGATCACGGCATTGCTCCCCAAGAGCGCGGTGAGCTGGGTAACGATCTCGGCGGCGGAAACTGTCATGGAAAAACCGGAGTTTGGCGGGCTATTGCGGGCGGCGAACTTGCCCCAACGGGCCGCCATGTGCCACAACCGGCGCAACGACTCCAGCAAGGGATAACACAACAATGGCCACTGGATTGATGGCAGGCAAGCGCGGCTTGATCATGGGCCTCGCCAACAACCGCTCGATCGCCTGGGGCATCGCCAAGGCGCTGCATGCGCAGGGCGCGGAAATGTGCTTCTCCTATCAGGGCGAAGCGCTGAAGCGCCGCGTCGAGCCGCTGGCCGCCGAAGTCGGCTCGGATTTCCTCGTCGAATGCGACGTGACCGACGATGCGGCGATGGACGAGACCTTCCGCCAGATCAAGGACAAGTGGGGCGAACTCGATTTCGTCGTCCACGCCATCGGCTTCTCCGACAAGAACGAGCTTGAAGGCCGCTATATCGACACCAGCGCCGCCAACTTCGCCATGACCATGAATATCTCGGTCTATTCCTTCACCGCCGTCGCCAAGCGCGCCGAAGCGCTGATGAAGCCGGGCGGGGCGCTGCTGACGCTGACCTATTATGGCGCGGTGAAGTATGTGCCGAACTACAACGTGATGGGCGTGGCCAAGGCAGCGCTTGAGGCTTCGGTGCGCTATCTTGCCGTCGACATGGGCAAGAATGGCATTCGCGTCAACGCCATCTCGGCCGGCGCCATCAAGACCCTCGCCGCCTCGGGCATTTCGGGCCTGCGCGACATGCTGCACTGGCAGGAAGCCAATTCGGCCATGCGCAAGAACGTCTCGACCGACGATGTCGGCGGCTCGGCGCTGTATCTGCTGAGCGACCTAGCTAGCGGCGTCACCGGCGAAATCCACTATGTCGACGCCGGCTTTAATGTCGTCGGCATGAAGCTGCTGGACAATGTCGAGCCTGCAGCCAACGAATAGGCCCTCTCTTTCGATAGGACGCGTCGGCAGCGGCGCGGGAATGTGCAATGACAGCCCTGGTCTGGCCGGAAATCTACTTCATCCGGCATGGTGAAACGCCCTGGAATGCCGAACGCCGCTATCAGGGGCGCAAGGATATTCCGCTCAACGACAAGGGCCGTGGCCAGGCCAGCCAGAACGGGGTGGCCCTGGCCGCCCTGTTCGCCGAACGCGGGCTCGACCCCAATGCGTTCGAATGGCACGCTTCGCCGCTGGGGCGGACGCGCGAGACCATGGACCGGGTGCGCGCCGGCTTCACCACCCATCTCCCCGATGTGCAGTATGACGTGCGGCTGATGGAGATTTCCTTCGGCGTGCTGGAAGGCGAATTGTTCGAGCAATTGCCGGCCAATATGGCCATCGCGCCGGGCGAGCGCACCGCCGACTATTGGGACTATCGTCCCCAGGACGGCGAGAACTACCGCGACGTGGAAGCTCGGCTGGCCGAATTTGCCGCCGTGCTCAAGGGCCCGTCGGTGGTGGTGGCCCATGGCGGCATCGCCCGCACATTGCGTGTGCTGATCGAACATGCGCCGATCCTCGACGTGATCAACTGGGCCCCGCCGCAGGACGCGATCATGCATTTTACCCCGGGGAAGATGGAATTGCTGCGGGGGTAGGGGGCGGTCGCTGCGCACCCAGCTTGTGAGGGGCGGCCATCGGGCCTATATTTGGGCATCTGCCTGATGGAGGCGCCCAGTGAACGAGATCAAGCCAGTAATGTCGGCAATTGCGCGGCTGGAGCGTACGGACGATGGTGCGCAGATCGTTGTCTTGCCGCCAGGTTTCGAGTTGCCCTTGGGCGAAGTGAATATCCGCCGCGATGGAGACAGACTCATCGTCGAGCCAAGGAAGTCGTTGCTTGAGGCTCTCGATGAGATGGAGCCCCTCACCATAGAGGAGTGGCCTGACATCACCGATGACGATCTTCCGCCATTGCGAGATGTAATCCTTTGAGCCTGATAAAGGCCATGCTTGATACCAATATCGTCTCGGACCTGATCCGCAGCCCGCAGGAAGGCAAAGCGCGCACCCGGCTGGTGGGCTATGGAGTCGACCGGGCTTGCATCAGTATCATCACATCTGCGGAAATTCAGTTTGGCTTTGCCAAGAGACCTTCGTCGCGCCTTGAGCGCAATCTTGAATTGCTGCTCGGCAGCCTGACTATTCTCCCATTCGGGGGACCGGCGGATTACCACTATGGGCGGCTTCGAGCCGGGCTGGAACGCGCGGGGGACGCCGATTGGATCGCACGATCTGCTGATCGCCGCACACGCGCTTTCGCTCGACCTGACCCTCATCACTGCCAATGTCCGCGAGTTCGCCCGGGTGCCAAATCTGCGGGTGGAGAACTGGCTCGATTGACCTGCCGGGCTGCGCTGCCTAGAAAGCGGCCAACCATGAGGCCGCGCCATGTCTTTCAATAGTTTCGGACATTTGTTTCGTTTCACCACCTGGGGCGAGAGCCATGGGCCGGCGATTGGCGTGGTGGTGGATGGCTGCCCGCCGGGGCTGGTGCTGACGCCCGAACTGATCCAGCGCGATCTGGATCGCCGCAAGCCGGGGCAGTCGAAATATACTACCCAGCGCCGCGAGGCCGATGAGGTGAAGATTCTGTCGGGCGTGTTCGAGGATGAGCGCACCGATGGGCCGCGCACCACCGGCACGCCGATTTCGCTGCTGATCGAGAATACCGATCAGCGCTCCAAGGATTATGCCGAAATCCGCGACAAATATCGGCCCGGCCACGCCGACTACACCTATGACCAGAAATATGGCATCCGCGATTATCGCGGTGGCGGCCGCACCTCGGCGCGCGAAACCGCAGCGCGGGTGGCGGCAGGTGCGGTGGCGCGGCAGGTGCTGGCCGGCGTGACCATTCGCGCCAGCCTGGTGCAGGTGGGGCCGCACAAGATCGACTACGACAATTTCGACTGGGATCAGGTCGACCAGAACCCGTTTTTCTGTGCCGACGCGACGGCGGCCGCGGTGTGGGCGGACTATCTCGACGGCATCCGCAAGACCGGCAATTCGGTCGGTGCGGTGATCGAGGTGGTGGCCGAGGGTGTGTCGGCAGGCTGGGGCGCGCCGGTCTATGGCAAGTTGAGCGCCGATCTCGCTTCGGCGATGATGAGCATCAATGCCGTGAAGGCGGTGGAAATCGGGGCGGGGTTTGAGGCGGCGAGCCTGACCGGCGTCGACAATGCCGATCAGATGCGGGCTGGGGCCGAGCGGCCCTATTTCCTGTCCAACCATGCCGGCGGCATTCTGGGCGGGATTTCCAATGGCGATCCGGTGGTGTGCCGCTTTGCGGTGAAGCCGACCTCATCGATCCTGACGCCGCGCCAGACGGTGACCACGACCAATGAGGACGTCGATATCATCACCAAGGGGCGGCATGACCCCTGTGTCGGCATCCGGGCGGTGCCGGTGGGCGAGGCGATGATGGCGCTGGTGCTGGCGGATCACGCGCTGCGCCATCGCGGCCAGACCGGGCGCGAGGGCGCAGTGGGGTTTGCGCGGAACTGAGGGGGCGGCCCCCCTCCTAACCTCCCCCTGGTAGGGGGAGGAACTGCGCGGTGATTGGGGTGAGGCCAGAGCCGCTTAGCGCTTGCGGACGAATTCGGTGCGCAGCACCAGGCCCTTGATGGCGTCGTAGCGGCAGTCGATCTCTTCGGGATTATCGGTCAGGCGGATCGAGCGGATCACGGTGCCCTGCTTGAGGGTCTGGCCGGCGCCTTTGACCTTGAGATCCTTGATCAGCACCACGGAATCGCCATCGACCAGCACGGTGCCGGAGGCGTCGACGACGGTCGGGCCCGCTGCGGCCTCGGCTGCGACTTCTGAAGCAGGGCGCCACTCGCCGGTCTGTTCGTCATAGACATAGTCATCATTGGCGTCAGCCATGGTCGGGTCCGATCATGTTAGGGGGAGCGTTGTCCTGCCCTAACCCATGCGACCGGCAAACACAAATTGGGGTCAGGCCGCGCCGCGCCCGAACACCAGCACGGTCTCCACATTGCCGTCGCCCCCGGCGATGGGGGAGGTGATGGAGTGCTGATGGGCAAAGCCCTGTTCGGCGACGAAGGCGATGACTTCCTCGAGTGCGGCCTCGATGGCTTCGGCGCTGGTGACGATGCCGCCCTTGCCGACATTGCGGCGACCGACTTCAAATTGCGGCTTGAACAGGATGATCGCCGAGGCGACAGGGCTGCACAGCGCCAGCGGCGCGGCGAGCACCTTGGTGACCGAGACAAAGCTCACATCCGAGACCAGCAGATTGATCGGCTCGGGGATCATTTCGGCGGTCAGGTCGCGGGCGTTGACGCCTTCCATGCTGACGACGCGGTCGCTGCCCTTGAGGCGCGGATGCAATTGGTCGTGGCCAACATCGACGGCATAGATGCGGCGCGCGCCGCGTTCCATCAGCACCTGGGTGAAGCCGCCGGTGGAACTGCCGACATCGAGGCAGATGAGGCCGGTGGCGTCGATATTGGCGATCTCCAGCCCGGCCACCAGCTTGAGGGCGGAGCGCGAGACGTAATTGGCGGCGGGATCGTCAATCGCCAGTCTGTCGTCGCGGCCCACCATCTGGTTCTGCTTGACGGCGGTGACGCCGTTAATGGTGATGGTGCCACGCAGAATGGCGTCGCGGGCGCGGGCCCGGCTGGGCACCAGGCCACGCTGTTCGAGCGCCAGATCGAGGCGGATGCGTTCGCTCATTTGTTGACCAGACGTTTGACCTTGGCCAGCGCCACGTCCTGGGATTCCTCATAGGACACGGTGCCCACAAAGGTCCCGTCGGCGCCGATAAGGAAGGTGAGGGCGGTGTGATCGACCAGATAATACGGGTCGTCTGCGGCAAAGCCGTCGGCTCGCTGGCCGACGACGCCAAAGGCCGCCTTGACGGCCGTGGTCTGCGCTTCGTCGCCGACGAGGCCGATGATCGAGGAATCAAAGCCTTCGACATAGCCCTTGATTGCTTCCAGCGTGTCGCGGGCCGGATCGACGGTGACGAAGATGATGCGCAACTGTTCGGGCGTCAGGCCCAGCTGTTCACGCCAGGCGGTGGTTTCGGCCAGCGTGGTGGGGCAGACATCGGGGCAGTGGGTATAGCCGAAGAAGACCAGGCTCGGCGCGCCGCGCAGATCGTTCTGGGTGAAATTGCCGCCCGCCGTGGAGGCGAGGGTGAATTCCTGGCCGGTGACGCCGAGCGGCCGCTTGGGCGGCTGGAATACATAGAGCGCAGTGGCGCCGATCGCCACGACGGCGACCAGCACCCACAGCACGATGCGAAAATTGCGGATGGATTTGCTGGTGGTCATGACCGGTTTCAGGCGTCCAGCGGCTCGGTGCCGGTGGGCTTGCCGTCGCGCGACAGGGTGATTTTTTCGATGCGGGCTTCGGCGGTGCGCAGCAGGGCTTCGCAGTGGGCCTTGAGGGCTTCGCCGCGCTCATAGATGGCGATGGATTCGGCCAGCGGCGCGCGCCCGGATTCGAGCTTGCCGACGATTTCTTCCAGCTGGGCCAGAGCGGCCTCGAAACTCAGCGTCTTGACGTCGTCATTCTCGGGCATGGTACTTAATCCTAGTCTTCGAGACGCCCAGTGGCGCCGTCCAGCAGCATGGCGACATGGTGCGAAACGCCCCCGGCCAGGCCCTTGAGGTCATACCCACCTTCGAGCAGCGACACAATGCGGTTGCCGCAGCGGCGCTCGGCCACATCCATCAACTTTCCGGTCAGCCAGCCGAAGTCGCTCGACTGCCAATTGAGCTGGGCCAGCGGATCGCGCTGATGCGCGTCAAAGCCGGCCGAGAGCAGGATCAGATCGGGGGAGAAATCCACCAGCGCCGGGATGATGCGGGTGAGATAGGCGTCGCGCATGGCTTCGCCGTCGCTGCCGGTATCGAGGGGAATATTGACGATATTGCCGACGCCGACCTCCTCGGGCCGGCCGGTGCCGGGAAATAGCGGCATCTGGTGGCTGGAGGCATAGAACACGCTGGGATCGTCTTTGAAGATATCCTGCGTGCCATTGCCGTGATGCACGTCGAAATCGATTATGGCGACGCGCTCGGCGCCATATTTACGCTGCGCCTCGCGGGCGGTGATGGCCACGGTGTTGATCAGGCAAAAGCCCATCGGCGTGGCGATTTCGGCGTGGTGGCCGGGCGGGCGAATGGCGCAGAAGGCATTGTCGACTTCGCCCAGCAGCACCGCATCCAGCGCTGCCAGCGCGCCGCCCAGCCCGGTGGCAATGGCCGCCAGCGAGGTGCCGGAAATGAAGGTGTCGCTATCGAGCTGGCCGATGCCTTCGGCGGGACGACTATCGCGCAAGCGGGCCAGATAGCGGCTGTCATGCACCAGCTCGGCCAGCATCAGATCGCCACTGGGGGCGTCGCGGCGCAGCAATTTGTCGAAGCGCGACCGGGCGAGCGCTTCCTCGACGGCGCTGATGCGGTCGGCGCGCTCGGGATGACCCTGCGGCGTCACATGATCGGCAAAGTTCGGCTGGCTGACGAGCAGCGTGGTCACATGCGTCTCCGGTTGATTCGTCGCTTCGTCTTGACGCGCCGGGGTCCGGTTGTCAAACAACGCGGATGACCGAGCCCGTTATCACCGACCCCGCGACCATTGAGGAAGCCGCCGCCCTGTTGCGCGCCGGCCAGCTCTGCGCCTTTCCCACCGAGACCGTTTATGGCCTCGGCGCCGACGCCACCAATGCCGACGCGGTGCTGTCGATTTACGAGACCAAGGGCCGGCCGCGGCTCAATCCGCTCATCATCCATTGCGCCGATCTGGCGATGGCCCGGAATTTTGCCGAATTCTCGCCGCTGGCGCTGCAGGTGGCGACGCTGTGGCCGGGGAGCCTGTCGCTGGTGCTGCCGGCGCGGCCCGGCAATGGGCTGGCCGATGTGGCGACGGCCGGGCTCGATAGCGTGGCGATCCGGATTCCCGATCATCCACTGGCGCTGGCGCTGATTGCGGCGGTGGGTCGGCCATTGGCCGCGCCTTCGGCCAATCCATCGGGGCGGTTATCGCCGACCACGGCGGCGCAGGTGCGGCGCGGCTTTGGCGGGCGCGTGCCGGTGCTGGATGGCGGGCCGTGCCGTGCCGGGGTGGAATCGACGATTTTGCGGATCGAGGGCGAGCGGCTGGTGCAATTGCGCGCCGGGGCGGTGGCGCGGAGCGAGATCGAGCAGCGGCTGGGGGTGACGGTGGCGGTGGCGGCGAAAAACGCGGCGGTGGCGGCGCCGGGGATGCTGGCGAGCCATTATGCGCCCAATGCGCAGATGCGGCTCAATGCCGAGCCAAAAGATGGCGAGGCGTTTCTGGCGTTTGGAGCCGCGCCGGACTTTGCCGGGACGATGCGAAACCTGTCAGCGGGTGGCGATCTGCGCGAGGCGGCCCGGAATTTGTTCTCGATGCTGCATGAACTGGATGCGACGGGGGCAGGGGTGATCGCGGTGGCGCCGATTCCGGAGATGGGGCTAGGCGAGGCGATCAATGACCGGCTGACGCGGGCGGCGGCGCCACGGGAGTAGAACGTGTCTGGTGCTTGGGGCCCCACCCCCTCCTAGCCTCCCCCGTCAAGGGGGAGGTATCAGATCGAATTTGGGGCACGATCTGAGGTCAACCACAACACCACACCTCCCCCTCGATGGGGGAGGTCGGGAGGGGGTGACTACCGGGCTTGAGGTTAGTCCCGAACCTTATACGGCTTCTGGTCGCGCATGAAACGGGCCAGGGCTTCGAGGTCTGGGTCGCCGCCGGGGGGCAGGACGACGCGCAGATTCACATAGAGATCGCCGTCGCCATAGAGGCCCTTGCCCTTGAGGCGGAGGGCCTTGCTGGTGTCGACGCCGGGCGGCAAATTGAGTTCGACCGAGCCGTCGAGCGTCGCTACCCGCACCTTGGCGCCGAGCACCGCCTCGTAGAGGGTCAGTGCGGCGTCGGTGCGCAGATCGGCGCCGTCGCGGCGGAACTGCTTGGATTTTTCGAAACGCACCGTGACCAGCGCGTCGCCGGGTTCGCCCAGGCCGGGCGAGCCCTGGCCCTTGAGGCGGATCTGCTGACCCTCCTCGACCTTTTCGGGGAGCTTGACCGACAGCACCTTGCCGGTGGGCATGCGCACCGGGATCGAATTGCCCTTATGGGCGTCTTCCAGCGAGATGGTGGCGTTGACCACGATATCTTCGCCCTTGAGGCTGCGACCACCACCACCGGCGCTGGCGCCGCTGGCGGTTCCGGCAAACGGGTCCCATTGCGCACCGGCGCCCGGGCCGCGACCGCCCATGCCGCCGCGCGGCTGGCCGCCAAAGCCGCTCATGAATTCCTTGAGGATGTCCTCGGCCGAGAAGCCGCCGGCCGGGCCACCAGCGCCGCCCCGAGCCCCGCGCTGGCCGGGACTGAAGCCGGCAAATTTGGGATTGCCGTCGCCATCGATCTCGCCGCGGTCGAACTGGCCGCGTTTGTCGGCGTCGCTCAACAGCTCATAGGCGTTGTTCGCCTCGGCAAATTTGCCGTGCGCTGCAGGATTGTCTGGGTTCTGGTCGGGGTGATACTTCTTGGCCAGCTTGCGATAGGCGGACTTGATGTCCTTTTCGCTCGCCGATCTTGGCACCCCAAGCACGGTATAGGGATCGCGCATCTGGTCCATTCAATGAGTCGGGCGTTGCTTGCCCCAAGGTTCACGTTCTATATGGCGACGGCCCCCCGCCTTGTCCAGTTTCCCGCGACGAAGGGATGATAAGTCTATGCTGCAAACACTGACCGAACGCCTGTTTGACGACAGCGACCGCACCGATCTCGACCCGTTTGCGGTGTTCGAAGAGTGGTTTGCGCTGGCCAAGGAGGCCGAGCCCAACGATCCACACGCCATGGCGGTCGCCAGCGTCGATGCCGATGGCCTGCCCGATGTGCGCATGGTGCTGCTCAACGCGCACGACGCCAGAGGGTTCTGTTTTTTCACCAATTTCGAGAGCGACAAGGGCCATCAGCTATTGGCCCAGCCCAAGGCGGCGCTGGTGATGCACTGGAAATCGCTGCGCCGGCAGGTCCGGGTGCGCGGGCCGGTGGAACTGGTGGCGCCTGCCGAAGCCGACGCCTATTTCGCCAGCCGCCCCAAGGGTAGCCAGATCGCGTCGTCGGCCTCCGATCAGTCGCGGGTGCTGGAGAACAAGATGATCCTGCTCGACCGCGTGACAGAAATGGCCACCAGGATCGACGATGGACCGGTGACGCGGCCGCCGCATTGGTCGGGCTTTCGCATCGTGCCGAGCAGCATTGAATTCTGGAAAGACGGCGAGTTCCGGCTGCATGACCGGGTACGGTTTGTGCGGGATGGTGCGGGCTGGGCGAGTTCGCGGCTGTATCCGTAGGGGTGCGGATCAAGCCTATCAGTCTGCCACCCTCCCCCTTGCGGGGAGGGAGAGCGAGATAGGACTTAGCCCTTCGCTAAGTCCGTGATCGAGCCGGGAGGGGGTGCGAGAGCCCCGATATCGCGGCTAATCCACCCCCACCCTTGATCCCTCCCCGCAAGGGGGAGGGTGTCGACTGTGGGTTCAGTGCGTTCTCCAATCCAGAACCCAAAAAATCTTCAAACTCAGGCAAGACCTTGCCGCTAGTCTTGGGACGCAGGTTAAGGGGCGGCGTTGCGCATACTGATCCGGACATCGAAATGGGCGATTTGGGCGCGGCGGCTGGGTAGCGTCGCGGTGCCGCTCGTCATCATTTCGGTGTTGCTGCATCGCTTTCGCCTGATCACCAGCGATGTGTTCCTGGTGGTTGCGCTGGTGGCCGGTGCGGTGGCGCTGCTGGCCGTGCTGACGGCGCTGGTGGCGCTGGGGCGGCTGTGGCAGACCGGGGATCGGGGCTGGGGGCTGGGGTTTGCCGGGCTGTTCCTCGGCGCGCTCTGCCTGCTGCCCTATGGCTGGTATGGCAATCTGCTGCTGCGCTATCCGGCGGTAACCGATATCGCCACCACCGAGCGCGGGCAGTTGCCGCTGCTGTTCGAACCGGGTACGGCGGCGATGCCACCGCCCAAGCTGCTCGCACCGGGCGAGATGGCCACGATTTTTCCCAATGTGGAAACCCGCGATTATCCGCTGGGGCTGACGCAGACTTTTGCCCTGGTGGAGGCGCTGGTGGCCGATCAGGGCTGGGAGCTGCGGCGGTTGCGCGAACCGACCGCAGGCTTGGCCGCCGGGCAGCTCAACGCCCAGATTGTCACGCTGCCGGGCTGGCGCGAGGAGGTGGTGATTCGCGTGACCGGGGGGCCGGACGAGTCCGTGGTCGATATGCGCTCGGCCTCGCTCAATGCGCTGCATGATTTTGGCTCTAACGGCCAACGCATCGAGGCCTTCATGATCGCGCTGGACGACGGGGTGACCACGCTGCTGCGCGACAATCCCAATGCCAATGCGCCGGTTGAAGCCGACGTCGAAGCGACGCCGGTGGTGCCGGTCGAGTAGCGCGGCGGCGTTCTCCCGTCAGACGCTGGCTATTGTAGTGCCCAACAGGCTGCGCCTGACCCGCAGCTGCCCCAATCCCTCCAGATATTCGACATGGGCGGTGATGGTCATGCCGGCGGCGCGGCGCACCGGCAGCGGCTGGGCGGGATAGATGGCCGCGACAATGGCGGGCACAGTCCGGGCACCAGCCTGGACGGCGGCAAGCACCTGCTGGTTGCGTAACTGGCGATGGGCGCGCAGGGCGGTGGCGTAGGTCGGGCCATCGGCGATGGGGCCGCCATGGGCCGGGACGTAGCGGCGGCAGGGCAGGGCGATCACCTTGTCGAGCGAGGCGAAATAATCCGCCATCGAGCCATCGGGCACCGAAACCAGCGTCGAATTCCAGCCCATGACATGATCGCCGCTGAGCAGGATATCGCCGGCGCTGAAGGCCAGATGGTTGGCGCAATGGCCCGGCGTGGTGTGGACAGTGATGGCGAGGTCGCCGGCGGTGATGGCTTCGCCGTCGCTGAGGATGCGGTCCGGCACCAGATCCCAATCGCAGGAATTGCGGATCGGATTGCGCTCGAATCGGCGCAGCGGGCGCGACAGGCGATGCTGGCCGCCGAACCAGAGCGGCGCGTTCAATGTGCGCGCCATCTGCGCCGCGGTGGCGCTGTGGTCTTTGTGGGTATGCGAAAGAACTATCGCGTCAACGGGCCGGCCGGCGATGGCGCGGGTGAGGGCGGCCCAATGGGTTGGATCAATCGGCCCGGGATCGACCAGCGCAAGCCGTTCATGGCCCAGCAAAAAGCTGTTGGTGCCAGTGAAAGTATAGGCGCTGGCATTGGGCGCGGTGACGCGGGTTATGCCGGGCGCCACAGGGACCGCGTGACCGGTTTGAGGGTCAAAGTCGCGGTCGAACGATAGGGCTGGGGTGGGGGACGCCATTGCGCTCACTTTATCGACAGACTAAAGAGACTATAGTTTTTGAACGACAGGCGGCCTGGGAGAGGACGCCGGTTCACATGAAGCATGGAAGGTATGAAATGGCTGTGACTTTGACCACGCCCAACACGCTGCTCGGCGCGTTCCAGCCCAAGGGCGATGCCGCTAAACTGGTGTCCAATATCGCAACCGTCGTGCTCGGCACGCTGCTCATCACCCTCTGCGCCAAGATCAACGTGCCGGTGTGGCCCGTGCCGGTGACGCTGCAGGGCTTTGCCATCGCTGGCCTCGCGGCAGCGTTCGGCCTGCGCATCGGCGTCGCCACCGTGGCGCTCTATCTGCTGGAAGGCGCAATGGGCCTGCCCGTCTTCGCCACCGGCGGTGGCCTCGTCTATCTCGTCGGCCCGACCGGCGGTTTCCTGCTCGGCTTCCTCGCCATGGCTGCCATCATTGGCTACGCCGCGGACAAGGGCGCTTCGGGCAAGCCGCTGACTCTGTTTGCGGCCATGCTGGTTGCCGACGCCGTGCTGCTGGTGCTGGGCTTTGCCTGGCTGCTGGTGCTCTCGGGCAATGCCGGCTGGATCGATCAGAACAATGTGGTTGCTTCGGCCTTCGCCGGCGCTATCCAGCCCTTTATCGTCTGGGACGTGCTCAAGATGGCCTTGGCCGCGCTGACCGTGACCGGCGCCTGGAGCCTGTTCGCCAAGCGCTAAGCCGCCGCGACAGCATTTTTGAAAAGGCCGGCCTTGCGCCGGCCTTTTTGTTTTTAGCGGGGGCGTCGGACTAACGCTCAGCCGACAGCCGGCGAACCACCAGCTCGAGGGCGCGCGCAAAACAGGCTTGCTGCTCCGGCGCCAATTCGGTCAGGGCCGCCTCGACCGCCTGGGTGGGGTCATGCTCCAGCATGGTGAGGCCGGCGGGGGTGAGCTCGAGCAGCCGGGCGCGGCCCTTGGGCTGTTCGGCGGCCTGATGCAGGAAGCCCTTCGCCACCAGCGTGCGCACCGTGCGGCTCACCGGGCCGTTGCCCAGCCCCTGAAAGCGGGCCAGCGCGCTGGCGGTGCGCATATGCTCGGGGGCGCGGGAGAAATAGCGCAAGGCGGCCCACTGCGCCGGAAACAGCTCGGCCGCGTAGCCGCGCGAATGCAGCATGCGGGCGGTGAGTTCCAGCAATTCAGCAAGCGCTGATGTCGATAGGGACGGCAAAGCCAAACTCCGGCGCTAAGATCCATCCCGGTGCCTGGCGCGTCCGGGTCGCCTCTGCTCATCCCCCAAGCCGCTCGATTCATACAAACGCTTTCGGGCGCAACACAATCACACCTCACGGCATCGTTAAAAACCTGTGTGTTTTTCTCTCAAATTGCACTGTGGCTGGGATAGGCGGCCGGTGGTTTTTCGCGGGAGGCTCTGTCCGCTTCCCGCATGGCCAAGTTTTGCGCTAGGCATTAGGCTGCTCAGCCCGCAGGTGGACAGGCCGGAATGGACAAGACGCATAACAAGAGCGCTGCCGGCCGACCGGATGCGAGAATCAGCGATCGGCAGCAGGACATTCTGGAAAGCGCCGCTTTGCTGTTTGCCGAGCGCGGCTATGTCGCCACCTCGATTCGCGACATCGGCACCAAAGTCGGCCTGCGCGGCGGTTCGCTATATTACTACATCGACTCCAAGGAAGCGCTCTATATCCGCATCCACAACGCGGCCCTGAAACGGGCAGAAGGCCGCATCCGCAGCGCCATGGACGGGCTCGACGAGCCCTGGCAGCGCCTGGAAGCGGCCTGCCGAACGCTGCTGGAACTGCAGGTCGACCCCAGCTCCATCACGATACCCCTGATGCATGATCTGCAATCCGTGCCCCCAGGGGTGCGCGAGCAGATGATCGCCGGGCGCGACGCCTTCGAAGCACTGTTCATCGCGCTGATCGACGATTTGCCGCTGCCGGAGCGGCTCGACCGCGCCACCTATCGCATTTTCCTGCTGTCGCTGATCAACAACGCGCATAGCTGGTATCGCGAGGGGCGCCTGTCGGTGCAGGACATCGCCACCCAGATGCTCGCGGTTTTTCGCCACGACGCCGAAGGCTAAGCGCTGTCTCCAACAAAAAGCCCGACCTCCGAAGAGGCCGGGCTTGATTGGTCGGAGTAGAGTGATTCGAACACTCGACCCCCTGCTCCCGAAGCAGGTGCGCTACCAGGCTGCGCTATACTCCGTCAGGGTCGCGATCCGGGAATCAATTGGCAGTAGCACCGAAATGGGTGATTGCTGCCAGTCGCGATGGGGCGGGTTATAGCCGCGCTTGCCGTCCCATTCAAGCGCCTGATGCAGGCTTTTTATCTTGCTCGCACCCATGTTGCACGGTCATGGCAAACCGTGTAGGAACCGCGCCAGTTGGGGTGTCGCCAAGCGGTAAGGCACCGGTTTTTGGTACCGGCATTCCCAGGTTCGAATCCTGGCACCCCAGCCAACTTTCCCATAAGTCATTGAAAAGGTTAGTTTTCGGCCCCATGGGGAGTCGCAGCTAGTCTCAGCTGTATTACATGGGTGTGTTACATGCTTGAAGGAGCATGTCGCTTGCCTGCCATTGCGCACTGTTTTCGGCGCGACGCCGTCTATTATTGGCGTCGCTGGACACCGGAACCCAGACGGGCCAGCTGGTGGAAGTATGCCGCGCTGAATCTAGACACCGATATTCAGCGCGGAACGCCTAAGGCCTTTACTAGGAAGGAACATCTCCCCGGTGTGCCTGTTCAAGGCTGAGCAGGAGGCGATCAAACGGGAGGAGGCGGCCGCAAAGGCTGAAGAAAATGCTGCTCTCACTCAGAAGATGGCCGTGGAGGCGGGAGAGATGATGTTGGGCGAGCTGACTGAACTTCTTAAAAGTCCCGATCTGGCCACGCTCGCCCCCGACCTAAAGTGGGCACTTGGAGCCTTCCGCGCGGGATCTTTGAGGCCTTCGGTAGGTTAAAGCCTGTACAGGCTGGAGTGCTGACATTGCTAGCGACGCTGGCAAAAATTTTTGCTGACATACGCACCCGCCTGGATAGCATTCGTCGCAGGGAAACCGAACTTGACGAGGTGCTCCAGCAGGTCAATGCGATCAAAGATCGTATGACAACTGAAGACGAGGCGATCGTTTCGCGGGCGGCAGCAGCACTTGCGAGCATAGAGGATGACGGGCCGTCGCCATACTGAGATGCCGATGAAAAATCCTGGCGAGGCGGGCCAGAGAAGGTCCGCTTTTGCGCCGGTGGGTTCATCCGCGACAGCTTGCGCCAACGCGGACGCATTCGCCGCCAGCGAACAGGAGCTGACTTGGGCCCGGGTCGTGCTGGCGACAAGCGGGTCGGAGCGCGCCAGCGCTATGCCTCAGTCTTGAGGTCTGCAGGCCTCAAGACTGAGGCGGTGCAAATCAATTCGCTGCATCTCGATATTTTGCGTGATCTCAAGCGCATCAATGGCCATCTCGGCATGCCTCAAGCATTACGGCTGACGGCGTGCTGAACTGCTGCGGGCGATCACACGCGGCGTCACCACGAAATGCTCGGCCTCACTTCGCCCCTTGATCCGCTCGATCAGCAGCCGCGTTGCCTGCAGGCCGAGCAGCCGTCCGGACTGATCGATACTGGTGAGACTGTTTTGCGTGAAAGCACACGGCGCGGAATTGTCGTAGCCGATGACGCCGATATCTTCAGGCACGCGCAGCCCCAGCGCACGGACCGCACTCAGCACTTCAAGCGCATAATAGTCGGCCCAGCCAAACAGCGCGTCCGGCGGTTCGGGCCCCTCGAGCAAAGCGCGCACCGTGGCGGTGACGTCGTCAAAACCATCAGCAGCCGGGATAATGTGTATGTCACTCTCAGAAAATCCGGCGTGGCGAAGGGCATTGGCGAAGCCTTCTTCACGCATGCGTGACACGTCGGCCCGGCCCAGTTGCAGATCGGTCCGGCCCAGCGTGATCATGGTGGGGCGCTGGTAACCTTGCGCCAGCAGGTATTCCGCCACCAGCGCGCCGCCGCGCATATCGTCATTATTGGCTGAATCGAAGGTGGTCGCGTCCGGCTGGTGATGGCCGATCACGGCGACCGGGACCTCGCGCGCGATCGCCTCGACTTCGGCGGCATGCAGACGCTGGCCGATCATGATCAGGCCGTCGATCTGCCGATCAACCATGGCCTGTACGATGGTGGTTTCGACTGAGGTCGAGCCGCGCCCGATGCCGATCAGGGGCACATATTGAGTGCCGGCCAGGCCGTCATCGATGCCGTCGATGATCTCTGGAAAGAAGGGATTTTTGATGTCGGCCATCAGGATGCCGATGGTGTAGGTCTGGCCCCGCATGCCGCGCGCTGCCGAATGCGGGCGATAGCCCAGCTTGGCGATCGACGCCCGGACCTTGGACTGCATGGCATCGCTGACGCCATAGGCATCGCGCAGCACCTTCGACACGGCGGCGACCGACACGCCGGCATCGGCGGCAACCTCGCGAATGGTGACGCGGGCGGGCTTTTCTACAGCGACCTTCTTCATACAATTCCGCAGTTCAATATAGGCCGGGTGTTTGGTGCCCTGTCAGGCTGGCTGGGTGTTTTCGGCTTATCCCACCATTCGCCGACAATGCCTATTGCCAAAAAATCAAATTCGTAGAACGATACACGTAGAACATTATACACCTCGACAATCGAGGGCCGTCAAGCGGCGGCGCAGGGAGGCAGACTTGACGGATGCAGTGACCACGCTGGTGCGGCCAAATCCGACCATGGCGACAAATCCCTTGTGGGCCAATGCCAGGATGATCCGCCCGCTGGCCGATCAGGGCGTCGGCACGCCTGCATGTTTTGTCGCCAAGAGCTTTACCCGCGATACGTTGAACGGCGACGAGGTGTTCACGATCAGCGCGCTCGGGCTCTATGTCTGCTTCATCAACGGCCAGCGCGTGGGTCATGATCTGCTGACGCCGGGCTGGACCAGCTATGACCACCGCCTGAGCTACCAGAGCTACAATGTCGCCGATCTATTGGTCGTCGGCGAGAACCGCATCGAAATCTGGCTGGCCGATGGCTGGCTGCGCTCGCAGATGATGTGGGGCAGGGCCCCGATCTTTAATACCTGGGGCGATCAGATCGCCGCCATCGCCGAGCTGCGCTCCGGCAGCGGCACCGTGCTGTTGACGACCGATGCCAGCTGGCAGAGTGGTGCATTGCCGGTGCGCAAGTCCGGCATTTATTTCGGCGAAATCTTTGACGCTCGTGTGACGCCAACCGTCTCGGCCGGCACCGAGGCCATTGCCTTTGACCCCGGCCGCCTGGTAGCCCACGAAATCACGCCAGTGCGCGAACTGGCCTCGCTGCCGGTGGTCAAAAGCTGGACCGATGCCGAAGGCCGCACGGTCTATGATTTCGGCCAGAATAGTGGCGGCTATGTCGCCTTCGACGTATCCGGTGACGCTGGCGCCCGGGTCATTGTCGAGCATGCCGAAGTGCTCAATCAGGATGGCGAATTCTACAACGTCAATTTCCGCACCGCCGAGGCGCGGCTTGAATACACGCTGTCCGGCGCGGGCGTCGAACACTACCGGCCCTATTTCACCTTCCAGGGTTTCCGCTATGCCCGCGTCTCCATCGAGGGCAGAGCGAGCCTGAACAGCATCGTCTCGGTACCGATCAGTTCGGTGACCGAGGTCAAGTCGTCATTCACTTCGGGGAGCGAGCTGGTCAACCGGCTGGTGCTCAACACCGTGTGGTCGCAGCGGGCCAATTTCATCGAAGTGCCGACCGATTGCCCGCAGCGCGACGAGCGGCTGGGCTGGACTGGCGATGCACAGGTGTTTGCCGGGACTGCCTGCTATTTTGCCGACAGCCACGACTTCTTCAAAAAGTGGATGCGCGACCTCATGGTCGACCAGCGCCCGGATGGCGCGGTGCCCCATGTCGTGCCCGACCCGACCCGGCTCAAGCCCGATGACTATCCCGGTTTTTTCGGCAGCACCGGCTGGGGCGATGCCGTCGCCATCGTGCCGTGGCAGCTGTATCTGCATTACGGCGACGCCACCTTCCTCAAGGAAGCGCTGCCAGCGATGGTCAAATGGGTGGATTTCGTCTGGTCGATCAGCGACGGCCCCATCGTGTCGCCGCCGCGTGAATGGGGTAGGCGGGGCTTTTCCTTCGGCGATTGGCTGCAGCCCAGCGGGCCGTCGGCCAAGCCGCTGCCGACCATTGGCGACGATGCCGCCGCCACCATCTATCTATTCATTACCTCGACTCTGGTGGCGCGCATCGCCCGCATCATCGGCAATGCCGAGATTGCCAGCCGGCTGGAAGCCATGGCCGCACAGGTCAAAGCCGCCTTTGCCAGCGAGTTCATCACCGCCTCGGGGCGTCTGGCCTATGACGACCAGACCTCCTACGCGCTGGCCTTCCTGCATGACCTGATCCCCGCCGATCGAAACGACGCCGCCAGGCGCTATTTCAAGGCTACCATTGCCCGCGCCGATGGCCGCATCGGCACCGGCTTTATCGGCACCCCGGCGCTGTTGCCGGCGCTGGTCAAGATCGGCGAAATCGGCCTCGCCGCCGATGTGTTTCTGCAAGAGGAAGTCCCCGGCTGGCTGTATCAGGTCAAGATGGGGGCCACGACCATCTGGGAGCGCTGGGATGCCATCCAGGCCGATGGGTCAATCTACAATCCGCAGATGAATTCCTACAATCACTACGCCTATGGCGCGGTGTGCCAGTGGCTGCTGGAGACGGTCGCCGGCTTCCGCCCCGATGAGAACGATCCGGGCTTTGCCAGCATCATTTTCGAGCCGACCATCATTGCCGAACTCTCGCCGGTCAAGGCGAGCCATGACAGTCCCCGCGGTCTGATCCGCGCCGAGTGGACGGTCGAGGGCGACGCAGTGCGCTACAGTGTGGAGGTGCCGGTGGGGTCGCGCGGCGTACTGCGGCTCAATCCCGACTACCGCGATATCGTGGTTGATGGCGCCGCCTGGGATGGCAAGGGCGAACATGTCCTGACAACTGGCCAGCACAGCATCAGCTTCAACCATACGCCGGTGGCGCGCCGCGCGCGCTCCGAACAGAGCATCAATGCCCGCACGCCCTGATTGAACAGGCGGCGGCTTGGACGAGCCCGCATGGTGCGGGCGCAATGGGAGAGAGACCAATGACCAAGACTTCCCGCAGGATTGTCCTGACCGGCCTGTCGGCCGGGCTCTTGGCAATGACGGCGCTAAGTGGCGCTGCCTTTGCCCAGAGCGTAAGCCTCACCTACCTGATCCCCAGCGGCGCCGATGGCGTGGCAGTGGCCGAAGAACTGGTGAAATCGTTCGAAGCCGCCAACCCCGATATCAATATCGACATCGAAACCCGTCCAGGCGGTTCGGAAGGCGACAATCTGGTCAAGACGCGGCTGGCCACCGGCACCATGGCCGATGTGTTCCGCTACAATTCGGGCTCGCTATTCCAGGCCATCAACCCGCAGCAATTCCTGGTCGATATGACCAATGAACCGTGGCAGGCCGATGTGCAGAATTCGTTCAAGCAGGTGGTGACCGCGCCTGATGGCACGGTGCGCGGCGCGCCGATGGGCGCGGCCATGGGCGGCGGCATCTACTACAACAAAGCCATCTACGAGGAACTGGGCCTGTCCGTGCCCAAGACCTGGGCCGATTTCATGGCCAATAACGAAAAGATCAAGGCAGCCGGCAAGGTCGCAGTGATCCAGACCTATGGCGATACCTGGACCAGCCAGTTGTTCGTGCTGGCCGACTATTACAACGTCGAAGCCAATGATGCCGGCTTTGCCGGCCGCTACACCGCCAACGAAGCCAAATTCGCCACCGATCCGGCGGCCTTGCGCAGCTTCGAGAAGCTGCAGGAAGCCCATGACGCGGGCCTGTTCAACGAGGATTTCGGTGCCGCCAAATATGATGACGGCCTGCGCATGGTGGCGTCCGGCGACGGCGCGCATTATCCGATGCTGACCTTTGCCACCACCGCCATTGCCGCGTCCTACCCGGACATGCTCGACAATGTCGGCTTCTTCGCCCAGCCGGGTGATGACGCGGCGTTGAACGGCCTGACGGTGTGGATGCCCGACGGCATCTACATTCCCGAAACCACCTCCAACATGGACGCGGCCAAAAAGTTCGTCGCCTTTGTCGCCAGTGTCGAGGGCTGCGAGGCCCAGACCCGAGCCGGCGGCGCCTCGGGGCCATATCTGATCAATGGCTGCACCCTGCCGGCCGACGTGCCCCCGGCCGTGACCGACATGTTGCCCTATTTTGCCGAAGGCGGGCACAACGGGCCGGCGCTGGAATTCCTCTCGCCGATCAAGGGGCCTGCGCTGGAGCAGATCACGGTGGAAGTGGGTTCGGGCATTCGCTCGGCCGCTGATGGCGCCGCGCTTTACGACGAGGACGTGCGCAAGCAGGCTCAGCAGCTTGGTCTCCCGGGCTGGTAATTAGCCCTTGCACATGGGCGGTCCCGGGTGCCTGGTCTCACCCGGGACCGCCAGCTTCTGGAGGAATGCTGCATGGCCGTCGTGACTGAGACCGGAGCAGCCAGACGCGCTGCTCCAGTGCCGGTGCTCAAGCGCCGCTCGCCTTATCCGGGCTGGTTTTTCCTGCCGGCCGCAATCATTTATGGCGTGCTGTTCCTCGTGCCGACCTTTGCGTCGCTGTATTTCAGCCTGACGCGCTGGACCCTGTTCAACTCCACCTTTATCGGTCTCGACAATTTCGCCCAGTTCTTGCGCGAGCCATTTCTGATCAAGGGGCTGATCAATACCGTGCTCTACGCGGTGATCACCTCCAGCCTAAAGGTGGTGCTCGGCCTGCTGCTGTCGATCCTGCTGACCAGCCAGATCGCCGCGCGGGGATATTTGCGTTCGGTAGTGTTCTTTCCAGTGCTGGTGTCGACCGTCGGCGTCGGCATCACCTTTACCGTGCTGATGCACCCGACCCAGGGCATGATCAATGAGGGGCTGGCGCTGCTCGGCATCAAGGGGCCGGGCTGGCTGACCAATCCCAGCCTGGCGCTGTTTTCGGTAGCGCTAGTCGATGTGTGGAAGGGCGTCGGCCTGGCCACCGTCATCTACATTGCAGGTATCGTCGCCATTCCTAAGGATTATTACGAGGCCGCCCGCATTGATGGCGCCACCAAGTTCCAGAATTTTCTCTATATCACCCTGCCCTTGTGCCGTCCGGCGACGGTCACTGTCATCATCCTCAGCTTCATCGGCGGCTTGCGCACGTTCGATCTGATCTGGGCCATGACTCGGGGCGGGCCGGGTTTCGCCTCCGACACCGTGGCCTCGGTGATCTACAAGCAATATCAGGCCGGGTTTTATGGCCTCTCCACCGCCGGCAATGTGGTGCTGTTTGCGCTGATCGCCGTGCTGGTGGTGCCGCTGACCATGCTGCTCAATCGTCGGGAGGGGCATGAATGAATTTCGTTCGCCGCCATTGGCTCAGCGCCGTCGCTATTGTGGTTTCGGGCGTGGTGTTCCTGGTGCCCTTCGCCTTCATCCTTCTCACCGCCTTCAAGGACCAGAAGCAGTCGTCGCTGCTCGATTTCTCCTGGCCCGCCGGCAATCATCTGTGGAGCAACATTGTCGAGGTGGTCACCACCCGCAACTGGATGCTGCTCACCGCCTTCATCAACTCAACCATTCTGACCGTCGCCAGCGTCACCCTGCTGGTCATCTTCGCCGCCATGGTCGGCTTCGTGCTGCAACGCCGCAAAACGCGCTTCAACGGCTTGATCGAGTTCCTGATCCTCGCCGGGCTGATGATCCCACCCGCCGTGGTCCCGACCATCTGGCTGCTGCAGGGCATTGGGCTATTCGCCAAGCTGCATGGCATGATCCTGATCGAGGTGGCCTATGGCCTGCCTTTTTCCATCCTGCTCTACCGCGCCTTCATCGCCACCATTCCGCGCGAGCTGGACGAGGCGGCGATCATTGACGGCGCGCGCCCGTTTGACGTGTTCTTCCGCATCGTGCTGCCGCTGCTGTGGCCGGTGACGGTCACCAATATCGTGGTGCAGTCGGTGGCGGTGTTCAACGACTTCACCAACCCGCTCTATTTCCTGCCGGGCAATGCCAATGCGACGGTGCAGCTGACGCTCTACAATTTCCAGAGCCAGTTCCAGACGTCCTACAATCTGCTGTTCACCAATATCGCGCTCATCACCATTCCGCCTCTGCTGGTCTTCCTGTTCTTCAACCGGCAGATCGTGGCGGGGATGACCGCCGGCGCCGTCAAAGGATAATCCATGGCCGGACTGGAACTAAAAGCGCTGCACAAGAGCTATGGCGCGGTGGAAGTCATAAAGGGTGTCGATCTCAGCGTCACCCATGGCGAATTCGTGGTGTTTGTCGGGCCCTCGGGCTGCGGGAAATCCACTTTGCTGCGGATGATCGCCGGGCTGGAAGACATCAGCGGCGGCGAATTGTGGATCGGTGACGTGCTGTGCAATGCCGTCGAACCGCGCGACCGCGGCATCGCCATGGTGTTCCAGAACTACGCGCTTTATCCACATATGACGGTGTACGACAATGTCGGCTTTGGCCTCAAACTCGCCAAGACGCCCCAGGCCGTTCGCGACGTCAAAATCCGCGAAGCCGCGCGCATTTTGCAGATGGAACATCTGCTCGGGCGCAAGCCGAGCCAGCTTTCGGGCGGCCAGCGCCAGCGCGTCGCCATCGGCCGCGCCATCGTGCGCAAACCCGAAGTGTTTCTGTTCGACGAGCCACTGAGCAATCTGGACGCCGCGCTCCGCGTCGACATGCGCATGGAGCTGTCCAAGCTGCATCACGACCTCGGCGCCACCATGATCTATGTCACGCATGATCAGGTCGAGGCCATGACGCTGGCCGACAAAATCGTGGTGCTCAATGCCGGCGCGGTACAGCAGGTGGGGGCGCCGATCGAACTTTACCAGCGACCAGCGAACCTGTTCGTCGCTGGCTTCATCGGCTCCCCAAAAATGAACTTCGCCCCCGTGGTAGTTGAGACGGTGGCAGCCGGCACCCTGACGGTCCGCAGCAAGGACCTCTCACCGGTGACGATTCCAGCCGACACCACGGGGATCAGCGCAGGCGACAATCTCACCCTGGGTGTGCGGCCACATGCCATCGTTACCGACGAAGGAGGGACACTGGTCGGCACCGTGGCCCTGATCGAGCGGCTCGGCAATGAAACCAACGTCAACCTGACGCTCCCATCCGGCATCACCTGGCTTGCCGTGCTCGACGGCGACCACAGTCTGAGCATCGGCCAGAAATTGGCGCTGACCTTCTCACCAGACGTAGCAATGCTGTTCGATAGCACCGAGCGAGCCCGACACCCGGCCGGCAACTGATCCGGTCGCATCATGGATATGAGGGAAGGCGACACATTGGTAGACGGCAGGCGGTGAGGCTCCTGTCCGCGCAGGATCTGGTCGATCGCCGCGCGAGCGGCCTCATGTTCAGGCGCATGAAATGGCCATTCATGATGGATCGGAGAGAAGCCCGCAGCCGCAAGGATCATGTTGCGGTCGCGCAGCGGAACGGAGAGCCGCTCGGTCAGAGGCAACACCATCTCGCGGCTAGGCCGTAATCGCCCCGATTCCAGAAAGCTCAGATGCCGCTGCGAAATTTCGGCATCGACGGCGAGCGTAAGCTGGAGGCGACTGGCGGCGTTGCCGCCAGTCGCCTCCAGCGGTTTTCATCGCAAAGCCGGCAAAATTCGGGAGTTGTGCGTCGGTGCAGGCTATTGAGCGGAAATAAACAAGACACTGCAGATGCTAAATCTGGCTCGTCGTCTCGAGGGCCATGATCATTCCTCCGATGCGCTGCCAACGACGGCTATGGCTTCGATTTCGACCATCGCATCGGTTGTGTAGAGCGCCTTGACCTCAATAATCGTATCAGCGGGATAAGGCACGCTGAAGTATTTTCGGCGAAGCTCGACGATCTTGCTGAATTCGCTCATATCCGTCAGGAAAATGGTGACTTTGACTACATTCGCCAGATTGGCGCCACCGGCGATCAAAGCTCGCTGGAGATTTGCAAACGCCTGCTCTCCCTGAGCGCGAAATCCCCCCGTTACGATGGTTCCGTCAGCGGCATAACCTGCCTGCCCCGAGATGAAGAGCATGTCCCCCAACCGGATACCTTGGGACAGCAGGTAAGGTTCATATGGGTCTGGTCGGGTCGTTATGCGGACGCGCTGCATGGCGTTCTCCTGATAAAAGTTGATCTTGGGACAGAAGATGAAGCCTTCTCACCTTCTGTCTGGCTCCGCGCTGGCTCAGCCAGACTGAACCGGCCTAGGTCTAGCTTCTCGCTGCTTGCGCGGCTTGGCGGAGCTAGTGCAGATGCTTCAGCTTGTCGGGATTCCGCATCACATAGATTGCAACGACCTTTCCGTCCTCGATTTCGAGCGCGGTGGTCGACAGTTCACCATCGGCCTCTAGCGCGATGAAACCCGGCAAGCCGTTGACAAAGCCAGCGCGAACCAGCTTCGAGCCTTGCTTCCGGAAAAAAGCCCCCAGACCTTTGTGAAACTTCATGACCGCATCAAAGCCGAAGAACGGCTCCCTTGCTGACGGACGCTTGCCGCCGCCGTCGGTATGGACACTCACATCGGCTGCCAGCATGGCGCCAAGCGCCTTCATATCGCCGCTACGCGAGGCTGCGAAGAACGCCTCGGCAAGCGCGAGGCCTCGCTGCTTTTCTACCATGAAGCGCGGTCTCGCCTGGCGGATATGAGTGCGCGCGCGGGCCGCGAGTTGGCGACAGGCCACCGCGTCGCGCTCAATGGTCGCTGCGACCTCCTCGAAGCCCAGCCCAAACACGTCGTGCAGCAGAAAGGCTGCCCGCTCGAGCGGCGAAAGGCGCTCCAGCGCCAGCATCAGCGGCAAGGTGACGTCTTCGACTTCATCCGCTTCCACGACGGGATCTGGAAGCCAGGGCCCAATATACGTCTCCCGCGTCCGGCGTGCCGATTTGAGCTGGTCGAGGCAAAGCCGGATGACGGTGCGGCGTAGGAACGCCTCGGGCACGCGCACATCGTCGCGGTCGGTCCTCATCCATCCGATGAAGGTTTCCTGCACCATATCCTCGGCATCCGCCACGGAGCCGAGCATGCGGTATGCAACGCGCATGAGCTTGGGACGCAGCGGGCTGAAGCCAGCCGCTGCGTCTTCGGAGTTGACCTCCCCCGTCATGCAGCCGCCGACTTTGCGAAAGCCTTGATCGTTGCCGCGTCGGCAAACAGACCAAAACCGACCAGGATGCGGTTCCAGCTGTTGATGTTATTGATCGCTACGGTGAGCTTGACCTGCTCCTCCTCTGTAAACTGGGCCTGCAGGGCTTCGTAGGCGCTCGCATGTCCACGTCCTTCGGAGAGCTGCGTCATGGCCTCGGTCCAACCGAGCGCAGCGCGCTCGCGATCAGAATAGCATGGTGCCTCGCGCCAGGCGGACAACAGGTAGAGCCGCTGCTCGGTTTCTCCATGCTCACGCGCTTCGGTTGTATGAAGATTGATGCAGTTGGCGCAGCCGTTGAGTTGGGAGGCGCGAATCTTCACGAGTTCCGTGAGGGCCGTATCGAAGTTGGCGGTGACTGCGAGGCCGATCGACGTACGCATCCAGTCCTTCATCATTGCAGGTGCTGCGGTGAAGGGATCAATTTTGGTGGTCATGATTTGGTATCCTTTCCGTTGGTACCGCAATCAAGACGATTCAAAATCCGCCAACGTGACATCCGTTCCAAGATTGGCATTTTTCCAGCGACAGGAACTAGTCGCCCACAGACGCCATAGGATGTTGGCTGCGCCGGTCAGCCCAGGGCTTGGAGGGACATGATATCGCTGCGACCGGTCGTTCGCGCCGATCTCGACACGTTGTCATCCGGAGCAACATGCCTGTGTCGCGCCCAATGCCGTCACGCTTGCAGAGATCCACTACATTGCAGGCGGCTACGTTTTCGGCATTTGGGCAGGCGACAAGGTTGTCGGCCTTCTGGCCATGGTCGATTTGATCGGCGCAGATCACCAAGGGCGGTGATATGGCGGCGCTGCAGTTGGACTCGCAATCGGCTGGCCAGGAGCCGGAACAACAGCTGCTTCAGACCTCGGTTGCTCCGGCCAACGAGGCGCCAAAACGAATCTATCGGCGTGAGCTGAGCGCCACTTGTGGCCGCCGCCCGGAGCTCAGCTTGTTGGCATCGGCGGCGATCAGGCTGGCGCTCAGGGTAAATTTTCGCCGCCGACCGAACCCACGCCATTCAACGCCGGAGCGGGCCTCGATCAGGTGCCGCAGCTACGCCGCGAGGGTCTCGCGACGTAGCTTCAATATACCGCGTTTGCGTGGATGAGTTTCCCCTTACTCAGCCGGCTGAGGTTGCCCGTCTGCGGCAACTACCGTCTGCTTGCCGGAGAGGCTGCGCTGGCCGAGAGCCACGGTCAGGACGGTCGCCGCTGCTGCTGCAACAGATACCCAGAAGCCGTGCTGTGCGCCGAAGCTATCGACGACCCACCCCGAGACGAGTGAGCCCAGCGCCATGCCGATACCGATGCCGGTCATGACCCAGGTAACGCCCTCGGTCAGCATGGACTCCGGAACCTGCCGCTCGATCAGGCCGAAAGCCGTGATAGGTCGGCGAGATGGCGATACCGCTCAGGAAGACGGCAGCCGCGAGAAGCATGATCGAGCCACCCGCAAACAACAAAGGCAGGGTGGTCAGGGCGAGAACGACGACGGCGATCAGCATCTGGCGCTGGAGAGCCAGCTTCGGATTGATCGCGCCGAGGACCAACCCGAGTGCAAACGATCCGACCGCGTAAACGCCGATGACAAGGCTTGCAGCACCCGGCTGGCCGAGTTCCTTCGTGAGGGCGACCGAAGTCACTTCGGCCGTGGCAAATATCGCCCCGACGAAGACCAGCGCCAGTGTGACAATCTGAACCGGACGCAACCAGATGGCCGAGCCCCGTGGGGCATCACCGTCTCGAGCCCGCACCTTCGGTTCGGTCGACCGCTGCAGGAGAAACGCAGCCGTGCCAAAGGCAAGGAATGCGGCGCTGGCGAGCATGCCGGCTTCCGGAAAGAGCGACACGGAAAGGCCGACCGAGAGTGAGGCGCCCGCAATGTAGATCAACTCGTCAGCGGCTGACTCGAAGGCGAAGGCGGTGTTGATCTCCGGGCGATTGCGGAACATTTCGCTCCACCGGGCCCGAACCATCGCCGATATACTGGGCATCGTCGCGGCAGCCAGTGCAGACGCGAACAGAGTCCAGACAGGCCAACTCTGGTTCACGGCTAAAGTCAGCACTAGAAAGGCGGCGGCCGATACGAGCGCTGCGGGCGCGACGACGGCGGCCTGGCCGAAGCGGTCGACAAGACGGGATAGTTGCGGCGACACGAACGCGTTTGTTAGGGCGAATGTTGCCGAAACGGCGCCAGCCAGCCAGTACTCACCGTAAGTCTGGGACAGCATGGTGATGATACCGATTGGCGCCATCGCTACGGGCAAGCGTGCGATGAACGCGGCCGCCGAAAAGCCCTTGGCCCCCGGCGCTCTGAATATTTCTGCATAGGGATTTGACATTTGAGAGGCTCCTTGATGAGCAGCGCACGTCACGTATATACTCAGCGTATGTGAGCTGAATAACTACATACGCTGAGTACGTCAATTTAAATACGCAGCGTATGTAAAGAAGGAGAACAGGGTGCGACAGACGCGCAAGGAGATGATCGCAGGGACCCGGGCAAAGCTGATTGCCGCCGCCCGCCACACGTTCGGCACGGTCGGCTATGCCGATTCGAACATGGATGAGTTCACCGCGGAGGTGGGGCTGACCCGTGGCGCCCTCTACCATCACTTTGGTGACAAGCAGGGCCTGCTGCGGGCGGTGATCGAGGAAATCGATGTAGAGATGACGGCGCGCTTGAAGGAGATATCGGGACTTGCACCGACACGCTGGCAAGGCTTTATTGATGAATGGATCGGCTATATCGAGATGGCGCTCGAGCCTGAGATCCAGCGCATCATGTTCCGTGATGGGCCGGCGGTTCTTGGTGACATTTCTCAGTGGCCGAACACCAATGGCTGCGTCATGGCGCTGAAGGAAAGCCTGGATGAGCTCAAAGCCAGTGGTGTCCTTGTAGACGTCGACACGGAGGGCGCTGCACGCCTGATCAACGGCGCCAGCAGCCACGCAGCCACATGGATTGCCAGTTCCGACAACCCCGAGGAAACTTCCAGGAGGGCAGTGGCAGGTTTTCGCACCTTGCTTGAAGGGCTTCGTGTCAAGAGTGGCTGAGAGCGCCCCGCAAGGCTGCATTCGTTAGCCGTCCGCTGGTGGACGGGAGATACCCCAGACTGGCCATGATCTTGGGAATATTGAAAGAACATGGCCTGCCAACATCGACAAAGAGAGACTGAAATGAGCACGGCCGAGGTCCGACAATCAGCCCATTCGCGTTGATTGCCACTTTGGGGAGGCGGCCGACTTCCGCTCGACGTCCGATATCGGGCATTCCGACCCCACTTAGGTCGTTCGAGCCCCAAGTGTGAATTCCTAAAAGCTGCCGCTCTCTGTAGTAGGGGAATATCGGCTTTATGCCTTCATTCTGAACTTTCAGTAGGCCCTAACGCGTCGCAAAAGCGTACGCTCTGGCGACCAAAGCCCGCGGGGCCATTGCCTCAGACATCTCGCTTGCCTACACGCGCAGAGCATTCACAACGACTGAAAACGCTGGGGAATTCTGCCGCCTGCTGGGGTAGTACAGGTAGTATCCGGCGAAGATCGGTGACCAGTCATCCAGGACCTGGACCAAACGCCCCGAGGCGATGTCCCGTTCAACAAGATTTTCCGGCAGATAGGCAATCCCATAGCCGTTCGCAGCAGCGTCAATCTGGGCGTAGGAGGTATTGAAGATGAACTGCCCGTCTACCCGGACCCGCAGCTCCCGACCGTCCTTCTCGAATTCCCAAGCGTAGAGCCCGCCCGACCTGATCTGACGCTGATTGATGCAGTTGTGGTCGACCAGTTCCTGGGGGTGACGTGGCGTGCCATGAGCGGCGAAGTAGTCAGCAGAGCCTACCGCGACAAGGCGCCAGTCCGGTCCGATACGAACCGCAATCATATCCTTGTCGAGGCTCTCGCCCAGCCGCACGCCGGCGTCGAAGCGCTCCTCGACGATGTTGCGGAAACCGTTGTCGCTGTTCAGCTCGATTTTGATGTCGGGATAGTTGCGCATTACCGGCCGGAGTTTTGGCCACACCACGCTCTCGAGGGCATGGTCGGACAAGGTGATCCGTACCGTGCCGGAAGGCGTGTCCCGCATCGCCATCAATGCGTCGATATCGGTTTCCAGGTCGGCAATACGGGGCGTCAGCGCGCGCAAGAGCCGTTCACCGGCTTCGGTGGGCGATACGTTGCGGGTTGTACGGGTCAGCAGTCGCAGGCCCAAGCGAGCCTCCAGCTGCTTGATCGTATGGCTGAGCGTGGGCTGTGACGTACCCAGCCTCGCGGCTGCCTTGGTAAAACTGCGTTCCTCGGCTACGGCGAGGAACCAAAGCATGTCCGTTAGATCCTCACGTCTCATACATCACCTCGCCTAACTCATATCATAGGCCGATAAGTCTTTGTGGATTGCAATGGCTAATCGCAGCAACGGCGATGGCCTATCTTCCGGTCATGACCCAGACTTTTGCTCCTACCCACGACACCGCCCTGTTGCGATCGCCTGCCGCCTGGAGCGCCATCCTCTCCATGGCGCTCTGCGTGGCGGTGCTGATTGCCTCCGAATTCATGCCGGTGAGCTTGCTCACGCCGATCGCGGCCGAGCTGGGCGTTACGGAAGGCCAGATGGGACAGGCCATCTCGATTTCCGGCGTGTTCGCCGTGCTGACAAGTCTCTTCATTGCCGGACTGACGCGCCGGATGGACCGTCGACTGGTGCTGCTGTCCTTCTCGGCGTGCCTTGTGGTGTCCGGCGCCATCGTGACCTTCGCGCCAAACTATACGGTATTGATGATCGGTCGCGCCCTGCTGGGCGTCGCTATTGGCGGGTTCTGGTCCATGTCGACCGCCATCGTCATGCGCCTGCTGCCCACGGCCCTGGTGCCGAAGGGTCTTGCGATGATCAATGCCGGCAATGCCATTGCGGCAACCATTTCCGCGCCGCTCGGTAGCCTGCTTGGGGACTATATAGGGTGGCGCGGCGCGTTCTTTTTCGTCGTGCCTCTGGCCCTGCTGGCACTGGGCTGGCAATGGCTCAGGCTGCCGTCATTGCCGCCCCGTTCAAACGAAGGCTCGCCCAACGTCTTCCGACTGCTGAAGCGCCCGCAAGTCGCCCTTGGCATGGCGTCGACCCTGTTGCTGTTCATGGGGCAGTTCGCGCTGTTCACCTATCTTCGGCCGTTCCTCGAGTCCGTGACGCAGGTTTCAATCGCCACCCTATCGCTCCTGTTGCTGTTGATGGGACTGGCGGGCGTGGTCGGCACCTATTGTGTCAGTCGACTGCTCGCCACCCGTCTGTTCAGCATCGTCGCCACCATTCCGCTGGTCATGGCCGTGGTTGCACTCGCACTGATCGCTGTCGGAACGTCACCGGTCCTGACGGGGTTGCTGTTGGTGATGTGGGGCCTGTTCGGCACCGCCGCACCCGTCGGCTGGGGCCTGTGGCTCAGCCGTTACATGCCTGACGATGCGGAAGCCGGTGGCGGCCTGCAGGTTGCCACGATCCAGCTCGCCATCACCCTGGGCGCAGCGATTGGCGGCCTGCTCTTTGACACCGCCGGCTGGTGGAGCACCTTCATCTTCGCCGCTGTTCTGCTCTGCGGCTCGTCTCTCCTCGCCCTGCTGGCGTGGCGCTCAACACGGAGCATTCCAGCATGACCAGCCAACCGAACACCTTCAACCGTCGCACTGTCCTTACCGCTGCGCTCGCCTTAGCCGCAATGTCACAGCATGCTCAAGGCCAGGAAGGCAGAGACCCAGCCAGTCAGGAGCCCAGTGACATGAAAATCAGGATGACCTTCAATGGCATGACGATGACTGCAACGCTCTACGACAATCCTTCGGCGCGCGATTTTGCATCCCTGCTGCCCCTGGACCTGACCATCGACAACTATGCCAGCAATGAGAAGATCGCCTACCTGCCCCGGAAGCTCACCGAGGACGGGAGCGGCGCTTTCAGCAACGAGCAGCCCGGCGATCTCTGCTATTTCGCGCCCTGGGGCAATCTGGCGCTGTTTTATGCCGGCTATCGCTATTCCGAGGGCCTGATCCGGCTCGGGCGTTTCGATGATGGCTTTGAACCCCTGTTGGTCCGTGGCGAATTCCCGCTGCGCATCGAACTCATCAAATAACCAAACGGAAGATACAACAATGCTAGCCACCGTGCTCCACGGCCCCGGCGACGTTCGCTTCGAAGATGTTGCCGAACCCAAGATTCTGAAATCGACCGATGCGATCATCAAGCTGTCGGCCACGTGTGTCTGCGGCTCCGATCTATGGCCCTATCGTGGCGCAAGCCCTGTCACATCGCCCCAGCACATGGGGCATGAGTATTGCGGGATCGTCATGGAGGTCGGCAGCGACGTGAAAACGGTGCGGCCCGGCCAGTTCGTGGTGGGCTCCTTTGCGACTTCGGACAACACCTGTCCCCACTGCCAATATGGCTTCCACTCGTCGTGCGAGCAGCGCGAGTTCATGTCGGGCGCACAGGCCTCTTTCGCCCGGGTTCCGCTGGCGGACGGCACCCTGGTCGCCACCGATGAAATTCCGGCTGACGACCTTATCCCGAGCCTTCTCGCCGCCTCCGATGTCCTTGGTACGGGGTGGTATGCCGCCGATGCGGCGCGCGTACGGCCGGGCATGACAGTCGCCGTCGTGGGCGATGGTGCCGTGGGCCTCATGGGCGTTCTGGCAGCCAAGCAGATGGGTGCAGAACGCATCATCGCTATGAGCCGGCATAAGACACGGCAGGACTTGGCACTGGAATATGGCGCTACCGAGATCGTCACGGAGCGCGGCGAAACCGGCGTGGCCCGGATCAAGGCCCTGACTCGCAATGTCGGCGCCGATGCCGTGCTCGAATGCGTCGGCACGCAGGAATCGATGTTGCAGGCCATCAGCGCTGCGCGCCCCGGCGCGATGATCGGCTATGTCGGCGTGCCGCACGGCGTCCAGCTCGACGGACAGCGGCTGTTCTACTCCCAGACCGGCATGCAGGGCGGTCCGGCGCCGGTGCGGCGCTTCCTGCCGCACCTGATGGATCTGGTCCTCACTCGCAAGATCAACCCCGGCAAAGTGTTCGATCTGGAATTACCGCTTGCAGACGTCGCTGAAGGCTATCGCGCCATGGATGAACGTCGCGCCATCAAAACGCTGCTGCGCGTCTAACCCAAACCAAGGGCAGCTCCCGCAGAAAACGAGGGCGTCTTTAATCTTGCTATGTGCCGAGACGTTCTTCCACGAAGGTACGTGTTTTCTCCTTCGCGGCTGTCAACGAGGCACTGGCCTACCTCGAAACCGGCCGGGCCAAGGGCAAGGTCGTCGTACGGGTCAAATAGGTCGCCAGCAAAACATCGCATTCAAACGAATGGCGTCAGTCCTTC
>NZ_JBTMWU010000006.1:0-284563 GCF_054489375.1 Devosia sp. A449
GCCCACCACAACAACACCCCCCGAAAATGCCTCGGCTTCCGTACCCCCGCCGAGGCCTTCATCCCGTTGCACTTCAAATGTGAATCCACACCCGGCTCAAGGCCGGGGTGACACCGTGGACGGGGTGGGCTTAGCGGCCCTGGAACACGCTCTTGTCGGCCAGGGCGCCGGTGATTTCGCTTACTTTGACTGCCCTGCCCTCTTTGACGGATTTCAGCGCTGCGTCGGCGAGGGCCAGGGCGATGAGGCCGTCCAGGCCGCTGGGAGATGCCGGAGATTTTGATTCAACGGCGTCGATGAAGCTACTGATTTCGCGGGCATAAGCTTCGGTGTAGCGGGTCATGAAGAAGTCGTGCAGCGGCGGGCGGGTGTAGCCGGACGCATTGGCGACTTCGATGGAGACCGGGCGCTGGTTCTCGGCGGAGACGGCACCCTTGGAGCCATGCACTTCGATGCGCTGGTCATAGCCATAGGTGGCGCGGCGCGAATTGGAGATGGTGGCGTGCTTGCCCGAGGCGGTGGACAGCATCACCGAGACGCTGTCGTAATCGCCGGCTTCGCCGATGGCCTTGTCGACCAGCACCGAGGCCTGGGCGCTGACGGTGTCGATCTCCTCGCCGAGCAGGAACCGGGCCATGTCGAAATCATGGATGGTCATGTCGCGGAAAATGCCGCCTGAGCGCTTGATATAGTCGACCGGCGGCGCGCCGGGATCGCGCGAGACAATGGTGACCATTTCCACGGCGCCGATCTCGCCCTTGGCGATGACGTCATGCACGGCCATGAAATGGGGGTCGAAGCGGCGGTTGAAGCCGACCATCAGCGTGCCGGCCGCGGCGTCGACCACCTTGAGGCAGGATTTGACACGGTCGACGCTGAGATCGATCGGCTTCTCGCAGAAGATTGCCTTGCCGGCGCGCGAGAACTGCTCGATCAGATCGGCATGGGTATCGGTCGGGGTGCAGATCACCACGGCGTCGATATCGGCCGAGCCGAGGATCTGTTCGACGCTGCGCACTTCGCAGCCGTACTGGCTGGAGAGGTCACTAGCGGCCTTGGGGAAAGCATCGGCCACGGCGACGAGCTGGGCCTTGGGGTTGGCGGTGATGGCCTTGGCATGCACCTTGCCGATGCGGCCCGCGCCGAGCAGACCGAAACGAAGAGTCATTTACAAAAGTCTCCAAAAATCTGGTGTGATGCTATCAGACCGTGCCGCCCAATGACGAGCTGAGTTCGGCCATTTCGGCGCCGCCGGCCATCATATCCTGCAGCGCCTCGGGGGTGATTTCGCCGCGCAGGGCGGTGCCCAGGGTCTTGCCGCGATTGAGCACGGTGAAGCGATCACCCACGGCCAGAGCGTGGCGCACATTGTGGGTGATGAAGACGATGCCGATGCCGGTTTTTCGGACCCGGTCGATGGTGGCCAACACATTGGCGGTCTGGCGGACGCCGAGCGCCGAGGTGGGCTCATCGAGGATGAGCACCTTGGCGCCGAAATAGACGGCGCGGGCGATGGCCACGGTCTGGCGTTCGCCGCCCGACAGGGTTCCCACGGCCTGATTGGGCTCGCGCAGGCTGATGCCCATGCGGCGCATTTCTTCCATGGTGACGCGGCTGGCGGTTTCTTCGTCAAAGAACTGGAACGGGCCCCAGCCCTTGCGCGGCTCGCGGCCCATCCAGAAATTGCGGGTGACCGACATTAGCGGGATCATCGCCAGGTCCTGATAGACGGTGGCGATGCCGGCGCTCATGGCGTCGCGGGGATTGGCGAAATTCACCGGCTGGCCGTTGACCTTGATCTGCCCGGAGCTGGGTTTGTGGACCCCGGCCATGGTTTTGATGAAGGTGGATTTGCCGGCGCCGTTATCACCCAGGAGGCAATGGCATTCGCCGGGCATGACCGAGACGGAGACGCCATTGAGGGCGATGACCGGGCCGAAGCTTTTGGTGATGTCGATCAGTTCGATAAGGGGGGTGTTCATGTTAGCGCTCCCCGGTGATCAGGCGACGGATATAGGTGTTCAGCACCACGGCCAGCAGCAGGATGATGCCGAGGAAGACGCGGAACAGCGAGCTTTCGACGCCGGCGAAGAACAGCCCCTGCTGCACCACGCCAAAGATCAATGCCCCTAGCGCCGCGCCGATGATCGAGCCATAGCCGCCGGTGAGCAGAGCCCCGCCGATGACCACGGCGATGATGGCCTCGAACTCTTTCAGCAGGCCACGGTCGGCGGCGGCGGAGCCGAATTCCATCACCTGGGAGGTGGCCAGCACGGTGGCGCAGAAGGCGGAAAAAATGAACATCAGGATTTTCACCCGATTGACCGGCACGCCGACATAGCGCGCGGCCTGGGCATCGCCGCCCGAGGCGAAGATCCAGTTGCCGAAACGGGTCTTGGTGAGCAGGATATGGGCGAAAATGATCAGCGCCAGCGCCCAGATCATCAGCATCGGAATGCCGTCCACCACGGGCTGGCCGGCGCGGTTGCCGGCGGTGAATTTGGCGATCCAACCCATGTCGGCGAGCCAGTAAAAGAAGAAGCCAAACACCTTGCCGCCGAAAATCGGGGCCAGCCAATCGCCGGCTGCAGCTTCGCGCACGCCACCGATGATGGTCTGCCGCGTGGTGGAAATGGCGGTGTAGATGGTCAGGCCGCGCAGGATGTAGAGCGAGGCCAGGGTGACGATGAAGGAGGGCAAGCCTGTCTTGATCACCAGATAGCCATTGGCGGCGCCGATCAGCATGGCGACGATGAAAGCGGCGATGATGGCGGCCCACATCGGCCAGCCGAGATGCACGCTGAGCACGGCGATGACGATGCCGGCAAAGCCGATCATCGAGCCGACCGAGAGGTCGAATTCACCGGCGATCATCAGCAGGCACGCGCCGACGGCGATGATGGCGAATTGGGCGGAAACCACGCCCCAGTTCATGATGCCATCGGGGGCGAACATGCCGGTCGAGCCGGCGACGACGCCAAAATAGATGAACACCAGAATGGCGCCGGCCATGGCCCCGAGTTCGGGCCGCATCAGCATGGTGCGCAGCCCCGATTGGCGGGCGAGGCGTTCGTCTGTCGCGGCGGGCGTTGGGGCGCTCGGCTGGGTCATGTCACGATCTCGTTGGATTTCGGGGCGCAGTGTGGCCGGCCCCGGAGTGAAGCGGGGCCGGCCAGCAGCGGCTGTTAGCGGTATTCGCCGGCGAACTTCTCAACCAGGGCGATATTGTCCTTGGTGATGAAGCCTGGGCCCGAATTGATCGAGTTGCCAGGCACCACGCCATAGCGCGCCAGATTGGTCAGGATCACCACAGGGAGGTAGCCCTGCAGGAAGGGCTGCTGGTCGATGGCGAAATTGATCGTGCCGGCCTTGATGGCGGTGGAGATTTCCGGCGACAGATCGAAGGTGGCGAAGAAGATGGTGCCCGCCTTGCCGGTCTGGTCGAGGGCGGCAATGGTCGGGTGGGCCGAGTTCGGGCCAAGGGTCAGGATGCCATTGGTGTCCGGGTTGGTCTGCAGATAGGCGGCGACCTTGGACTGGACTTCGCTGGGGTCCATGCCGGAGTCGATCATCTGGTTGCCCAGCTCGATGCCGAGTGCGTCGGCAAAGCCCTGGCAGCGCTCAACCGAGGCCGGGTTGGTGATGTAGTGGTTGACGCAGACGAAGCTGGTCACGCCGGCGGCCTTGGCCTTTTCGCCCGCACCGAAGCCAGCGTCATATTCAGGCTGGCCGACATGCAACAGCGCGCCGATTTCCTTGGACTGTTCCAGGGTGCCCGAATTGATGGTGATCACCGGAATGCCACGCGCCACGGCGTCGCTCAGCGGGCCCTTGAGGGCGTCGAAGTCGGCGATGGTGGAAATGATGCCATTGGGTGAGGAGGCGGCGGCCTGCTCGATGATGCGGGCCATGTCCGCAATGTCGCCGGTCGGCGGATTGCGATATTCGACGGTCACGCCCATCTGCTCGCCGGCCAGATTGATGGCGTTCTTGATGGTGTTCCACCAGCTATCGGAATCGGGGGCGTGGCTGACGAGCACAAAGCGCTCGCCTTCAGCCTGGGCCGGCATAACCGCGGACACCAGGGTCGCGGTGGCTATCATGCACGCGAGTGCGAGTTTTTTCATGTCGTTTCTCCTCCACAGAGCGGGTGTCCGGCAGCACCCATTTGGTCCCGGATCTATCCCTTGTCGGGAATTGTTGGGCCCAGGGGCATGCTCCTGAAACCCTGGTCGATATGACAGTGAGCGGCAGCCAGAATGGTCAGGCCGGAGCCGGTGGCCAGCAGTGCGCGTGGCGCTTTCAGCTGCTGATTCACACGCTCGGGCAACAAGGCTGGACACTCCCTGCAGCGCCGGACCTTGTTGCATTGGTCCGGTCATTTATTGACCATAATGAAACACCAGTTCCGTTATATTGTCAACGCGGAATATTCATTCCATATCGGTGGAAAATGGGGATGAAATCGATGCAGGGGGCGGGGTTGAGGGGTGGGGGATTCGTTTTGTGTGAGGAGGTTAGGCGGGGGGGGCGCGCACGCGGAAGCACCGCTGGATTGCCCGGACGAGCCGGGCAATGACGGTGGGAGGGAGACGGTGAACGCCGACATGGCAATTTGCGCCTCCCTCCCCCTCCAGGGGGAGGGATTGAGGGTGGGGGTCACAAGCCCCCCCCTCCCCGGCCCTCCCCGCAAGGGGGAGGCTGGGCAGGAGCCGATAGTTTTTGCGGGTGGGTGGCGTCGGGTCAAACACGCCGATGGAGGGCGCGGAGAGCGCTCGGGATGGGTCCCAGCTCAGGGCCGGGATGACATCGGGGGTGGGGTTAGCGCTGCGTTGGCAGTTGGCGCTGAGCCAACAAAGCGGCCGCTAGCGGCTGGCCTCAGGTTTCGCGGGCGCGTTCGAGGATGCGTTTGCATTCGAGGAGTTCGCGCAGCACGTCGGAGAGCTTATCGCGGGATTCGCGGTCGAGGCCGGGGCTGGCGAGCATCACGGCGTCTTCGATTTCCGCCTCGTCGCTGGCGGCCTCGGCCTGTTCGATCATCGGCAGCAGGTCTTCGAGCGGCTTGCCCTCGCCCACGGCGATGACATAGCGGCTGCCCTGATCCTTGAGGATGCGCTGCACGCCCTTGATGGTGAAGCCCTGATCATAGAGCAAATGGCGGATGCCGCGCAGCAGCATCACATCTTCGGGCCGGTAATAGCGCCGGCCGCCGCCGCGCTTCAGCGGCTTGATGGTGGAAAAGCGCGTCTCCCAAAAGCGCAGGACGTGCTGGGGCAAATCCAGCTCGTCGGCGGCTTCTGATATCGTGCGAAAGGCGTCTGGAGACTTATCCACGGAGGCTGAGACTCACTCTGGATGGCTTATTTCCCAGCGCTCACCATAGATTTGTTAATCTTGGACTTCAACACGTTGGATGGCTTGAACACAAGAACCTGCCGCGGAAGGATCGGAACCTCCTCGCCGGTCTTGGGATTGCGGCCGATCCGCTCATTTTTAGAGCGCACCTGAAACGAGCCGAAGGAGGATAGCTTAACGTTGGCCCCGGTGATCAGGGCGTCGCCGATGAGTTCGAGCACCCGTTCGACCAATTCGGCCGACTCGGTTCGCGACAAGCCAACCGTGCCATAGACTGCCTCGGCCAGATCGGCCCGCGTAATCGTCTTCTGCGTCATTCGTACCCCCGTGTTGTCGAAAGGTGCAAATCCCCGCGCGCCGGGACGCGTTGGTTCGCGCCCCCGATCAAACTTGCTGTCGGCACGACCTTATAATGAAGGTCGGGCCATACCGCGGGAATCCTAGCCTTCGCTCAGCGCTACCGGACCGTCACAAATCCCTCGTGCGACCCGATTTCTGCGCTGGGTTCCTCCGCCCGGAAGGACACTAACGCCTTGAAACGGCTAAGGTCAATCAGGTCCGGGCCGGGTTTACCAGCGAATGAGGGAAGCACCCCAGGTAAAGCCGCCACCCATGGCCTCGAGCATCACCAGGTCGCCCGGCTTGATGCGGCCATCGGCAACGGCGACGCTCAGCGCCAGCGGCACCGAGGCGGCCGAGGTGTTGGCATGCTCCTGCACGGTGATCACCACCTTCTCGGGCGGCAGGCCAAGCTTGGCCCCTGCCCCGTCGATAATGCGGCGATTGGCCTGATGCGGCACGAACCAGTCGAGATCGTCGACGGTGTAGCCGGCCTGGTCGAGCGCGGCATAGACCACGTCGGTGATCTTGCCAACGGCGTGGCGGAACACTTCCTTGCCCTGCATATGGACATGGCCGGTGGTGCCGGTGGTGGACGGGCCGCCATCGACATAGAGCTTGTCCCAGTGATGGCCGTCAGAACGCAGCGCCGAGGCGAGCACGCCCTGTTCGGGCGCATCGTCGGCCAGTTCGATCTTTTCCAGCACCACGGCGCCGGCGCCGTCGCCGAACAGCACGCAGGTGGTGCGGTCATTCCAGTCGAGCAGACGCGAGAAGGTTTCGGCGCCGATCACCAGCGCGCGGGTGCCCAGGCCATTCTTGATATAGCTGTCGGCCGTGGCGATGGCATAGACGAAGCCCGAGCACACCGCCTGAATGTCGAAGGCCATGCCGTGATGCATGCCCAGCTTCATCTGCACCAGCGTCGCCGCTGATGGAAAGGTGTAGTCGGGCGTGGTGGTGGCGACGATGATCAGATCGATATCGTCGGGCGTGACGCCAGCGGCGGCCATGGCCTTCTTGGCGGCTTCCACCGCCAGATCGGAGGTGAATTGGCCCTCGGCGGCGATGTGGCGCTGCTTGATGCCGACGCGCTGCTGAATCCATTCGTCGGACGTATCGACCATGGTGGCGAGTTCGGCGTTGGTCAGCACCTTTTCAGGCAGGTAGCCGCCGACACCGCGGATGATGGTACGCGTTTTGGTCACGCCGGTTTTGCCTCAGGTTCAGCTTCGGGAGTGGCGGGGGCCGCCTTGATGGGGAAGCGTTGCATGGTCTCGCCGATCTTGTCGATCAGGCGGCTATTGGCCATTTCATAGGACAGGCTCAGGGCGCTTTTGTAGCCGATCTCGTCGGTGCCGCCATGGGATTTGATGACGATGCCGTTGAGGCCCATGAACACGCCGCCATTGACGGTGCGCGGGTCCATGCGGCGACGCAGGGCATTGAGGGCCGAGGAGGCAAGCAAGGCGCCGATGCGGCTCATCAGGGTGGATTTCAGCGCCGTGCGCAGATAGGTCGCGACCTGGCGGGCGGTGCCTTCGGCGGTTTTCAGCGCGATATTGCCGACAAAGCCTTCGGTGACCACCACATCGACGGTGCCCTTGCCGATATCGTCGCCTTCGACAAAGCCCTGATAGCTGAAACCAGCGCCGCTGGCCTCGGTGAGGATGCGGCCGGCTTCCTTGATCGATTCGAGGCCCTTGACCTCTTCGGTGCCGACGTTGAGCAGGCCGACGGTGGGCGACTCGTTGTGGAACAGGCAGCGCGCCAGGGCCGAGCCCAGAATGGCGTAATCCACCAGCTGCTGGGCGTCGGCGCCGATGGTGGCGCCCATGTCGAGCACGACGATGTCGCTGCGCACGGTGGGCCAGATGGCAGCGATGCCGGGGCGGGAAATGCCCTTCATCGGCCGCAGGCAGAAGGTGGCCATGGCCATCAGCGCCCCGGTATTGCCACCGGAGATCGCCACATCGGCCTCGCCATCCTTGACCGACTGGATCGCCATCCACATCGACGAGGTGCCCTTGCCCTTGCGCAGGGCCTGGCTGGGCTTCTCGTCCATGGCGATGACCTGATCGCAATGGCGCACGACGGAAGCGGGCTTGAGATCGGGAAATTCATCGAGCAGCGGCGTAATCTGCTCCTGCCGCCCGTGAAAGATAAAGCGGGTGTTCTTGCGCTCGCGCAGGGCCAGAAAAGCTCCGTGGATCACTGCCCGAGGGGCATTGTCGCCGCCCATGGCATCCACTGATATCGTTATTGTATCGGTCATTTCAGCCTGTTCTGAGCCTCCCGAGGAGGCAGGCAAACATATCCCATCGGGGAGTCGGTGCAAGCCCGCCCGCCGACGCTAACGGTCAATATCGGTGGACTTCTTGAGCTTTTGAAGGGCGGCGAAGGGCCCGGAGGGTCCGTTGCCGGCATTTATGTCGAGCGCGTCGAGGCTTTCGCCCTCGCGGCGCGGATAGGGATCGATGGCCAGTGCCAGCGTTTCAATCAGCAAGGCGCTGAGATCGACTTCATGACCGTCGATATGGTCGGGAAAGTCGTCATCTTCAAGATCGACGAAAACTTCCGACCCCGCCGCCGGCTTGGGCGCCTGGGCGTCGGGCAGGAAGATGCGGTCAACGACTTCATCAACATGCTGGCCCACCGGCTCGAAGGTCACCACGGAAGGCTGCACGATATCGGCAACCAGCCGGCCCTGGGCGCGCAAACCGCCACGCAGCGGCACCACGACGAGATTGGCCTCGAACGAATCGATGGCGCTCAGCTTGAGGACGATGGCCAACTCGGCGCGGGTCGCTTCATCGAGCGAGACTTTCAGGTCGCGGCCACCAGCCGGCAGGCGGTCGATGCGGACGACGGCGTCGAATAGCGGGGCTTCAGTGCTCACGCGGCAACCTCAAAATTGAGCGCGCCGTCCGTGATGGAAGCGGCAGGCTGGGCGGCAAGCGCCCGATCTTCAGCCAGCAGATAGCTGGCGAGCGCCGCGACGTGATCGCCGGTGGCACCATCGAGAATATTGCGCGACAGCACGGCTTGCAAAGCGGCCTCGTCGCCGCGATCCATCGCTTCGTTCATCGCGGCCAGCAGGCCAAAAAAGATATTGCCCATTTTCTGGATGCGCTTGGGGACGGCGAGATCGCCAACCCCCATTTCGCGCAGCGAGCGGTCCATATCCTTGAAAAACAGATCGAACACCGCCTGGCTGAAATCCTTCTGGTCGCCGGTTTCAGCGCGCAGGCGCCGGAACAGCAGCGCCAGATGCAGGCTGATCATATCAAAACGACCGGTGACGGTATCGGGCACCTGCCAATCGGCGTAGAAAAACGGCTGCCGGGATTGCGCCACAATAGCGTTATAGACGGCGTAAACTGGTGCGGTGGCAGTGTTCTTGCGGAACAGGGACATGATCATGGGATTGCGCTCAGCATCTTGCTCGGCCTAACAGGGGCAAACAGCTGCGCCGGACCATTGCCAGCTTGCCAGACGGACAAGTTGGCAGCTACACATTCCGACGGCCGCAATGGCCGCTGCCTTGTTGCCGTGCCTATAGTCGAGAGCCATCGGGAAAGTCAAATTCATGCTCCTGCGTAACGTCTCCAGTTCATTCGCACCGCTCGCCGCGGCCGCCCTGCTGGCGCTGACGCTGGCCGCCTGCACCAGCAGCAATTCGCTGATCACCAAGCGGACCCAGGGCTATGAACTCTCCGACAGTGCCATGGCCCAGATTCGCCCGGGCCAGAGCCAGCAGCTGGTCACCCTGGTGCTGGGCTCGCCGCAGTCGACCAATAGTTTCGGCGACCAATCTGCATTCTATTATGTCGAGACCAAGGTGCGGCAGACCGCGTTTGGCATGACCATGATCGACTCGCGCACCGTGCTGGTGGTGTATTTCGACAAGAACAAGAAGGTCATCGACAAGGCCGTTTACGGCCTGCAGGACGGCAAGACCGTGGCGGTCGAGAGCCGCCGCACCGCGTCCTTTGGCGAGGATCGCAACTTCATCGACCAGATTTTGCAGAGCTTCTAAGCAAGCGAAATGAGAAAGCCCTGGGAAACCGGGGCTTTTTTTGTTTGTGGGGGATGGTTGTTGGGCTGGCATCGCCCCCTCACCCTAGCCCTCTCCCCGAAGGGCGAGGGGATTTGGCTGGTGGGTGGGCACAGATTTTACCACTGACCCCATCTCAGGATGGGTCCCGGCTCAAGGCCGGGATGACATCGAGTGTGTTGGAGCGCTTGATGCCGCCACGGCGCAGGCCTAGACCGTGCCGTCCATGTCGGAGCCGGCTTCGCGGGCGATGGCGTCCAGGGTGGCGTTGACCAGGCCGGAGGCGTCGTCTTCGTAGAAGGCTTTGGCGATATCGACATATTCAGTGATGACGACGCGGGGCGGAATGTCCTTGCGGCGCAGCAGCTCGAAAGCGGCGGCGCGCAGGATGGCGCGCAAAGTGGCGTCAACGCGCTCGACCGGCCAGCCATCGGCCAGGGCACGATCTACGGCGGGATCGATGGCCAGCTGGTGCTTGGCGACGCCGGCAACGATCTGGCGGAAGAAATCGGCATCGGCGGGCAAATATTGCTCGCCCTCGATTTCGCGGCCGAGGTGGAAGGCGCCGAACTGGGCCAGCGTATCCTCAAGGGTCGCGCGACCGACATCCATTTGATAGAGCGCCTGGACCGCAGCCAGCCGGGCGGCACCACGCTGATTGGCGGGGCGGTCGGTATGCGGGTCGCGTTTGGGAGCGTCGGCCATAACTGCTTTCAACTTTGCTGTGTGGCCGAGGGCCGCGCTGCCGGAGGAGGCGTCGCATTCCCATTAATCGCCCACGGGGGGAACTGCAACTGCGCGCGCGGCTAATCTGGCTGGGCCGGGCGCTCGAAAAGGGTCAATTGGGCATCACCGAGACGCTGATCCTCGACGGCAACGAGGCCGGCGGCGGCCAGAACATCGGCCATTTTGCCATCCTGGCTGGCGGCAATGCCGGCGGCGCCAATGGTCTGATCGAGGGTGATCAGGGCAAAGCGGTCGACCAGATCGGCCTCGAGCAGGGCCGCGGCAAGGCGCTGGCCGGGCTCGACCAACAGGTTCTGGATGCCCTTGTCGGCCAGCGCGGCAAGCGAGGCGGGCAAGTCGGGGCGGCCACTATTACCGGCAACTCGCAGGGTCTGGACCGAGGCTGGCGCATCGACCGATACGTCGGTTTCGGCAATGATTGCAGTGCGATAGCCGGAGAAACCACCAATCAGATTCACCTTGCGATCAATCCCCGCAGCGCCGGCCAGCACGACGCGCAAGGGCGTGCGGGCGGCAAGGCCCGGCAGGGTGACGGTCAGCTTCGGATCATCGGCACGGGCGGTGGCGGCGCCGATCAGCACGGCGTCGGAGCGGGTGCGCAGCAGATCGAGCCAGGCACCGGCTGGACCGGTCAGAGCCGCCCTGCCCTCGCCTGCGACGCCGATCCGGTCATCGGTCGAGATGGCGAGCACGGCGGTGACGAAGGGACGGCCGGCGCTATGCCGTAACGCATGGCCGGCATGCAGCGCCTTGCACGAGGCAGCATCGGCAATCAGGGTTTCGACACCGGCGGATTCGAGCTGGGCAACGCTGCTGCCGGCGATGCGCGGATCAGGATCGGCCATGCCGATGACGACGCGCATGATGCCAGCGCGGATGATGGCATCGACGCAAGGCGGCGTGCGGTCCCAATGATGGCAGGGTTCGAGCGTGAGATAGAGCGTGCAGCCAGCCGCGTCGAAGCCGGCGGCCTCGATGGCCAGGGCTTCGGCGTGCGGGCGACCGCCCTTGGCGGTCACGGCGCGGGCCAGCAGGGTCTGGTTGTGCGGCGCGACCAGCAAGGCGGCTACGGTCGGGCTATCGCCGGTGGTACCGAGAAAGGGCGTGGCGTAGCGGGCGGCGGCATCGAGCCAGCGCCGGTCGTCGGCGGTCAGTTCGTTCACTCGTCGTCCTGAATCGTCGACTGTCCCTCGGCGAGTGCCGCAAGGAAATTGCGGAAATCGTCGGCGGCGGAGAAATTCTTGTAGACCGAGGCGAAGCGCACAAAGGCCACGTCATCGAGGCCCTTGAGGCCATCCATGACATATTCGCCGATCTGGTCGGAGGTGACCTCCACATCGCCCAGGCTTTCGAGCTGGCGGACGATGCCGGAAATCATCCGCTCGATGCGGTCGGCCTCGACGGTGCGCTTGCGCAAGGCGGTATAGACCGAGCGCGCCAGCTTTTCGCGGTCGAAGGGCACCTTGCGGCCGCTCTTCTTGACCACGGTGAGGTCGCGCAGCTGCACGCGCTCAAAGGTGGTGAAGCGGCCGCCGCAGCCATTACAGACGCGGCGGCGGCGGATAGCGCCAGAATCTTCGGTCGGGCGGCTGTCCTTGACCTGCGTATCGTCATTGCCGCAATAGGGACAGCGCATGAAAAGCCCTTACTGACCGTAGATCGGGAAGCGATCGGTGAGCGTCTTGACCTTGGCGCGAACCGCAGCCTCGACGGCCCCGTTATTCTCGTCGCCATTGGCCTTGAGGCCATCGAGCACTTCGATGATCAGCTCGCCGATGAGCTGGAATTCAGCAACGCCGAAACCACGCGAGGTACCGGCCGGGGTGCCCAGACGGATGCCCGAGGTGATGGCCGGCTTTTCCGGGTCGAACGGCACGGCATTCTTGTTGCAGGTGATGTGAGCACGCTCGAGAGCGGCTTCCGTCGCCTTGCCGGTGAGGCCCTTGCGGCGCAGATCGACCAGCATCAGATGGTTGTCAGTGCCGCCGCTGACGATCTCGACGCCGCCCTTGACCAGCGTGTCGGCCAGCACCTTGGCATTGGCCACGACCTGAGCAGCGTAAGCCTTGAACTCGGGCTGCAGGGCTTCCTTGAAGGCCACGGCCTTGCCGGCGATGACATGCATCAGCGGACCGCCCTGAATGCCGGGGAAAATCGCCGAATTGATCTTCTTGGCGATGGCCTCGTCATTGGTCAGGATGAGGCCGCCGCGCGGGCCGCGCAGAGTCTTGTGGGTGGTGGTGGTGGCGACATGGGCATGGGGGAACGGGCTGGGATAGACGCCGCCAGCAACCAGACCGGCCACGTGGGCCATATCGACGAAGAGGATGGCGCCGACTTCATCGGCGATGGCGCGGAATTCGGCCCAGTCCATGATGCGGGAATAGGCCGAGAAACCAGCCACGATCATCTTGGGCTTATGCTCGCGGGCGAGGCTACGCACCTGATCCATATCCACGAGGCCGTCCTGCGCGCGCAGGCCGTACTGGATGGCGTTGAACCACTTGCCGGACTGGTTGGGCTTGGCGCCATGGGTCAGGTGACCACCAGCATCGAGCGACATGCCGAGGATGGTGTCGCCGGGCTGGATCAGCGCCTGATAGACGCCCTGATTGGCCTGCGAACCGGAATTGGGCTGCACGTTGGCATATTCGACGCCGAACAGCTGCTTGGCGCGGTCGATGGCCAGGGTTTCGGCAACGTCGACATACTGGCAGCCGCCATAATAGCGGCGGCCGGGATAGCCTTCGGCGTATTTGTTGGTGAGGACGGAGCCCTGAGCTTCCAGCACCGCCTGGGAGACGATGTTCTCCGAAGCGATCAGCTCGATCTCGCCCTGCTGGCGGGCCAGCTCATTGGTCATGGCCGTAGCCAGCTCCGGATCGGTCTGGGCGACGGAGTTGGTGAAAAACTGCGGAAAGAGCGGAAGGGACGCGGCAGCGCTCATAGGACAACGACCTCGCTGGAGACGAAACGGGCAAGCATGGGAAAGGCCTTATCATGGCGCGGAGCGCGATTCCAAGACCGGGAAAGAGGTTGTGAGTGCATAGGGCTCCCCTAGTTGCGGATGGGTGCCCAGGCGAGCGGCTCTACAAGGTTCGCGTTCCCCGATGGTTACCCATCTCTTCTCGCCAGTCGCGCGAACAGGCGGAATATGGCCCAAAACACGCGCCAGGGGAAGAGCTGGCGGCCAGGCTCAGGCAAATTTGCCGGGGATCACCGGTGGCGCCGGAGTGGTTTCCACCAGTTTGCGGCGCAGTTTGGCGAGGGCGACCTGCTGCATTTGCAGCTTGGTGGCCGAACGCGGGGTGATGACGATGACCTCGATGCCGGTGGCCGCATCGATGGCGGCGACCCGCATCTGCGGGCCAACCTGCACGAACTCGAAATAGACCTCGCCGTCGCTCATGCCACGCCCCTGCCCCAAGCTGTTCACCGCGCCGGTGTCACGATAGCAGGTTTTGGGAGGGGGTGCGATTGGCCCGGATATGGGGGCTAAACATCCCCCACCCTTGATCCCTCCCCGCAAGGGGGAGGGTGTCGACTGAGGCGATTGCGATCTACGAGGCGGGATTAGGCCTGGTCGAAGGTGACCTTGCCCTGTTCGTCGAATTTATAGACGTCGTCGCGGAAGCTGACGGTGCCCTGGCGATTGGCCCAGGCGGTGATGTAGGTGGTGTGGATCGGCACGCGGGCCTTGCACTCCACATCGAGCCGCTGCAGCGAATCGAAGGTCGAGTTGACCTTGTTCTGGTCCCAGTCGCCATTGTCGCGCAGCAACCAGTTGACCAGCTCGGCGACGCCTTCGACGCGGACGCAGCCCGAGGAATGGAAGCGACCGTTTTCGCCGAACAGCTCCTTGCCCGGCGTGTCGTGCAGGTAGCAATCATAGGGATTGTAGAAATTGATCTTGCAGTGGCCCATGGAATTGGCCGCACCGGGCTCCTGGCGATACATGTAGTTGACCGCCTGGTCGCTGATGTTGGTCCAATCGATCGACTGCGGATCAACCTTGTTGCCCGACCCATCGTAGATGAAGATGTTCTGCTCGGTCAGGTAGTTTGGATTTTCCTGCATGTACTTGGTCAGGTCCTGACGGACCAGCGACTTGGGCACGTGCCAATAGGGATTGAAATTGATCTGGCTGATCTTGCTGGCCATGATCGGGGTGGCGCGCTCGACGCGGCCGACCACCGCAGTGTGGCGCTGTTCGACCATGCCGTCATTGACCGCCTCGATGGTGGCGGCCGGAATGTTGACCACGACATAACGCGGGTTCAGCGACGCGGCCATGTTCTGGACGCGAGTGTAATTGAGATAGAGCTGCTGCAGGCGGGTCTCGGCCGGGATGTTCAGGGCGTACCAGGTCGCCTCGTCCACCTGGCCGTTGACCACCAGGCCATGACGGGCCTGGAAGCTGCGCACGCCGCGATCGGTATCCTGATCGAACATGTCGTTGACATTGGGCACCAGCACCATGTCGCCCGACGAAATCAGTCGGCGCTTGAGCGCGATCACCGGAGCGCCGGACTTGCCGATCAGCAGGCGGAACGCCTCCTGGGGAATTTCTTCCCAGCCGCCATTGGCGACGAAAGGCTCATATTGGGAGATGGCCAGCTGGAGATTATACAGCGTGTCATAGGACAGGATCGGCTCATTGGTGGCGATCAGCGCCTGAGCGGCGGCCGTGTTGCCATCCTTGTCGACATTGCGCAGCACATTGCCGCTGTTCATCATGTCGAAGAACGACTCCTGCCCGCGAACCACCGCCGGCATTGCCAGAGATGCTCCGGCCATGGCCGTATACCGGAGCAAGGAACGTCTATTCAGCCGCATCAAGTCACCCGAAATTGCTGGCCCCGAAAAACGTGCCAGTTTTACCATTGCGCCCCGCTGGTCACAACGCGGTCAACCGCATGTGAGCCCGGAATTGCCTGATCCGAAAATACGCATAAATGGTTTCAAACCACGTAACATCGCAGTCGCGCGCGTTTGCGGCGAAAAAGTGAACGCCGGCCCATGGGACCGGCGTTGACCTTCAGATGTGGCACAGCAGCAACAGTGGCGGCAGGCGCCCGGCGTTACAGCTTGTAGAGGATCTGATCGACCCAGAAGCGCTCAAGGCGGGCCAGCGCCTTGTTCAGGCCGTCGAATTCGTCGTCGCCCAGGCCACCGACCTTGTCGATGGACTTCAGGTGACGGTCATAAAGTTCGTCGATGACCTCGGCCACTTCCTCGCCCTTGGGGGTGAGCTTGATGCGGACCGAACGACGGTCAGTGCGCGAGCGCTCCTGGAAGATGTAACCGGTCTCGACCAGCTTCTTCAGATTGTAGGAGACGTTGGAGCCCAGATAGTAACCGCGCGAACGCAGCTCGCCGGCGGTCAGTTCAGCGTCGCCAATGTTGAACATCAGCAGCGCCTGGACCGGGTTGATATCGTCCCAGCCCATCCGGTCGAACTCATCCTTGATGAGGTCGAGCAGGCGACGGTGCAGGCGCTCTACGCGGGAAACAGCTTCCAGATAAAGCGGCTTCAGGCTCTGGGGACGTTCCGGGGACAGGGCCTCGGCTGCGTTGGATTTGATTGCCATTTGTGCCTCACTGTTGTGCAGTCTGTGCGATTTTTCGCATCTCATGAGGCCAAACTACGACCGCCGGACTAAGATCACCCTAAGTGGCGTGATTAAGACTATCTTACTGGAAAGCAATGAGAATTTGGCTTTATTCTTCGTTACACCAGTACATAAAGTTGTAACCTTACGGGGGTGTAAACGGCTTTTTGGCCCTAAGCTCAGTCGGCGGCGCGGGCGCGGCGGTGGCGGACCGACAGCACGAAGATGATGAGGATGGAGGCCAGCAGCACCAGCCGAACGGCGAAGCCAAAGGCGGTCATGCGCACATCGGCATTGCCCAGCAGATAGAGCGCCAGCTCGACCGTGGTGGCCCCCACCAGCAGCACCGCGCCCCAGCTCGCCTTGATCCACAGCCCGACCGCGGCAAACAGCCGGGCGAGGCCGAATATGGCGAGATAGACAAAGCCCGTCATGCCCATGGTGGTGATCGGGCTGACCGCACCCAGATTGACCCCGAGCAGACGCGCCGCATCGTTCAGCCCGAGCAACAGGCTGATGATGGCGACGATGCGGATATAGATGCCGATGGGCTGGGCGTTGAAATCCATGTTGGGTTTCTACCCGCACGCGAGGGATGCGACAAGCCGGAGCTTGGAGCAGGCACACAGCGCTGGTAAACCGGACGCACACGATAAGGAGCCTCCTACAATGGCCGACGATTGGCAGAAGCACGACATGGCATTTCTCGGCGGCAGCCGCCTGCGCCGAACCCGCCGCACCGCATGGAGCCGGGCCATGGTGCGCGAAAGCGTGCTGACGCCGTCCGATCTGATCTGGCCGCTCTTCGTCATCGACGGGCACAATGAGAAGACCCAGATTCGCACCATGCCGGGCGTCGAGCGGCTGAGCGTCGATCTATGCGTCGAAGCCGCCAAGGCGGCGCGCGATGCGGGCATTCCGGCGCTGGCGCTGTTTCCGAATACGCCGGACCATCTGCGCAGCGAAAACGGCGCGGAAGCCTATAACCCGGACAATCTGATGTGCCGGGCGCTGTCGGCCATCAAGAGTGCCGTCCCCGAGATCGGGCTGATCGCCGACGTGGCGCTGGATGAATATTCCAGCGACGGCCAGGACGGGCTGGTGCGCGACGGGGAAATTCTCAATGACGAGACCGTGGCGGTAATGATCCGCTCGGCGCTGGTGCAGAGCCAGGCGGGCGCCGACATCATCGCCCCCTCGGATATGATGGACGGCCGCGTCGCCGCCATCCGCGAGGCGCTGGATGACGAAGGGTTCGAGCAGACCCAGATCATGGCCTATGCGGCCAAATATGCGTCCTATTACTATGGGCCATTCCGCGAAGCCGTCGGCTCGGGCAGCCGGCTCAAGGGCGACAAGCGCACCTACCAGATGGACTATGCCAATTCCGACGAGGCGATGCGCGAGATCGAGCAGGACATTGCCGAGGGCGCCGACAGCGTCATGGTCAAGCCCGGCCTGCCCTATCTCGACATCGTGCGCCGGGCCAAGGACAGCTTCAACATTCCGATCTACGCCTATCAGGTGAGTGGCGAATTCGCGATGATCGAGATGGCCGCTGCGGCCGGGGCGATCGACCGCAAGGGGGCGATTCTGGAGAGCCTGTGGGCGTTCAAGCGCGCCGGGGCCAATGGGGTGCTGACGTATTTTGCGCTGGAAGTGGCGCGGGAGTTGGGGCGGTAAGAGCGGCATCGGGGCTAAACGGCTCGCTCCGCTACCTGGAGGATGGATCACCGGGACAAGCCCGGTGATGACGGTGGGGTAAGATCGGGGTTTTCCTCCTATCGTCATTGCCCGGCTTGTCCGGGCAATCCATTTCGCCACAAGCTCAATTTCGATGGGCACATTTTCGTGCCCGCCCTCTTGCACCCTGCCCTGGCCGTGACAATCTTCTGCTCATGAACCAGAGCAACCCTACCCTGCCCGATCCTGCCACTGCCCCCGAACTGTTCGAGGGGGTGCTGACGCGCCGCGTGATTGCGTTTGTCATCGACCTGTTCGTGATGAGCCTGATGATCATCGGCTTTTCCATGGTGGGGATCATCGCCGGCTTTCTGACCTTCGGGCTGGCCTGGTTGGCGCTGGTGTTCGTCGTGCCGGCCACCATCATCGTCTATTATGGCGTGACGCTCGGCTCGTCGAAGCGCGCCACGCTGGGCATGCAGATGATGGATATCGTGCTGACGCCGACGCGCGGGCAGCCGCTCGACGGGTGGATGGCGATCATCCATGCCGCCGTGTTCTGGCTGACCACCTGGATTTCCTGGCCGCTGTCGCTGGCCTTCGCGCTGTTTACGCCGCGCCGGCAGATGATCCACGATCTGGTGGTGGGTACGCTGATGGTGCGCCGCTCGCCGATGGTGCGGCATTGGCGGCAGACTCATTCAGGTCCTGCGACCGAGGCATTTTGAGGCGTTGCCGGGGGTGACCGGGGGGAGTACCATCCTGCCGATGCCACTTAAGGGTCTTCGATGACCGACCAGACGCCCGAAACCACGCAGCTGTTTTTGACCGCCGCCATGCCGTGCCCCTATCTGCCGGGCAAGCAGGAGCGGAAGCTGTTTACCCATTTGACGGGCCGCCGCGCGGCGAGCCTGCATCATCTGCTGAGCGAAAACGGCTTCCGGCGCAGCCAGAACCTGATCTATCGCCCGGCCTGCGAAGGCTGCAATGCCTGCCTGTCGGTGCGCATCGTCGCCGACGAATTCGAGGCATCGAGTCGATTCCGTCGCGTGTTGCGCCACAATGACGATCTCTCAGTGGAAGTGCGCCCGACCACAGCGACCAGCGAACAATATGAGCTGTTCAAGCGCTATCTGGAATCGCGCCATGCCGGCGGCGGCATGAACCAGATGAGTTTCGTCGACTATGAATATATGGTCGAGGATACCCCGGTGCAGTCGGTACTGGTGGAATATCGCCTGCGCGACCATCCCGACCAGACGCTGATCGCGGTGGCGCTGACCGATGTGATGCCGGATGGGCTGTCGATGGTCTATTCATTCTACGACCCCGACCTGGCGCCGCGAAGCCTGGGGACCTACCTCATTCTCGACCATATCGCGCAGGTGCGCTCCGCCGGCTTGCGCTATGTCTATCTCGGCTATTGGGTGAAGGATTCCCCCAAGATGGCCTACAAGGCGCTGTATCAGCCGCTGGAAGTGCAAAAGGGTCCGCTCGGCTGGTGCCGGCTCGACTAGGCGATCCAGCAGAATTCGGATCAAGGGTAACCGCGCGGTTGCCCTTTTTTCATTGCCGCTGGCATGGTTGCGCCATAAAGCTCGGCTATCGCCCGCCTCCCTTCCCTGCCGGACTGCCGCATGTCTTTTCTTGTTAAACTGATCCGCCTGGGCCTCATTCTCGGCGCGCTGGGCGTCGCCACGCTGGCGATTCTGGCGCTGTTCGGCTTTGCCCTGCCCGAACTCGACCTGCTCAATCACGCGCAGATTTTTCTGTTGCCGGGCACGGCGATTGCGCTGCTGATCCTCGCCGTGCTGCTGCGTGGCCGGCTGCGCAGCGTGGCGATCATCTATGCCGTGGTGGGCGTTGCGGCGTCGGCCAATGTGATGTTGCCCGAATATGTCGGCTCGCTGCAGACGCGGCCGGCAGCGCCCAGCAGTGGCAGCGTGACGCTGATGACGCATAATCTGTTCGGCATGAATTACGAGATGGAAAAGGTCACCGCCGCGATTTTCGCGGAAGATCCCGACATCATCGTGCTGCAGGAGTATTTTGGCGAACAGGCCACCGACCTGCATCCGGCTCTGCTGACGCGCTATCCGTATTTTGTGCGCTGCCGGGGCGGCAAGCGCGCCAATCTGGGGCTGTATTCGCGCATTCCATTCGAGCAGACCGACGCGGATGCCTGTCCCGACAATGCCTATGGCACGACGCGGACAGCGCATATTCTGGCCAAATTCCATCCCGAGGCCGGCAAGAGCTTCTCGGTGATCACCACCCATATGGATTGGCCGATCCCCGTCTCACGCCAGCAGGAGCAGCTGGCGGCGCTGTCCGAGGTGGTGGCCAAAGTCGAGGGCCCGGTGATCCTGGCGGGAGATTTCAACTCAACGCCGTGGTCCTACGCGCTGCGCGATTTCGTGGCGCGGAACGGGCTGGTGCGTCAGACGATGAACCTGCTCACCTTTCCGATGAGCTGGTATTATCTCGGGGACTGGCGCGACACGGTGCCGTTCCTGCCGCTGGACCATGTGATGACCAAAGGCGGCATCGTGGTGCACGACATTCATATCGGCGCGGCGACGGCGAGCGATCACCTGCCGGTGGTGATGATTTTTTCGGTGGAGTGAGGGCTAGGCGCCGAGCTTGAGATCGAACACCAGCAAGCCCTCGCGGCCGCCTTCCAGGGCGCCGACCAGCTTGGCGCCAGCGGCTTTGTGGGCGGGATCCACGAGGTAGCGATCACGGGCGGCTTCGTCGGCCAGGTCCATGATGAAGCCGTCATTGAAGCCCTTGGCGTGGCCTTCGGGCGAGATATTGGGACCGAAATCGGCCGAAAGCAGACCCTCGATCTGGCCCACCAGTGCGTTGAGCCCGGCATAGATGTCAGCGCGTTCGGCGGCGCTGATTTCGGGGCGGAATTTGACGAAGACGCAGTGGCGGATCATGGCTTCCACTTTCATCCTTCTCCCCTCGTGAGAGAAGGTGGCGCGCGCAGCGCGACGGATGAGGGGCGCGATGGAGGTTAGGCCCCCTCATCCGCCCTGCGGGCACCTTCTCCCACGAGGGGAGAAGGGAAGAAGGGGCGATTTACCCGACGAACTTGTTGTTGCGCGGGAAGCCGTTGGGGGGCTGGCGGCCGGCGGTGGCGCGGTCGCCGAGCCAGTCGGTCAGCTCTTCCATCGGCTTGGTGAAGGTGCGGCCGGAGCTGTCGGTCCAGGTCAGGCCATCAGCGGCATAGAAGGTCTTAAGGTCGGAAATGCCGCCATCCTTGTAGCGCTGCAGGCGGACGCCCTTGCCACGGCCCATTTCGGCCAGCTGGGCGAGCGGGAACACCAGCAGCTTGCGGTTCTGGCCGATGACCGCGACGCGATCGCCATTGGCCGGGACCAGCAAGGCGGCTTCGGCGGGCGTGGTGACGTTGAGGATCTGCTTGCCCTTGCGGGTATTGGCGATCATCTCGTCTTCGCCGACGATGAAACCGTAGCCGGTGGATGAGGCGACGATGCGCTTCTGGCCGGGGCGATAGACGAAGATATCGACGATATCCTGCCCCTCCTCGATATCGACCATGATGCGCACCGGCTCGCCCTGGCCGCGCCCGCCCGGAAGCTTGTCGCCGAACAGAGTATAGACCTTGCCGCCGGTGGTGAGCAGCAGCAGCTTGTCGGTGGTCTCGCATTTGAACGAGAGCTTAAGCCGGTCGCCGGCCTTGAAGCCCTTCTCGTCATTGACCTCAACGGCGTGACCGCGCGGCGCGCGAATCCAGCCCTTTTCGGAGAGGATGACGGTGATCGGCTCGCGCTCGATAAAGGCTTCGGTGACCTCGGCCAGATCGGCGGTCGGCGCATCCTTGAGTTCGGTGCGGCGGGCGCCGAGGGCGTGTGGCGTGCCATCGGCATTGGTCAACGGATAGATTTTCTTGAGGGCCTCGATCTCCTTGGAGATGACGCCCCACTGGCGCTTGTCGGAGGCGAGCAGGGTCTGCAAATGGCCCTGTTCGTCGGTCAGCGTGCCGTGCTCCTTGCGCAACTCGATTTCCTCGAGCTTGCGCAACGACCGCAGCCGCATATTGAGGATGGCTTCGGCCTGCACGTCGCTCAGCTCGAAGGTCGCCATCAGTGACGCCTTGGCATCATCCTCCTCGCGGATGATGCGGATCACCTCATCGAGATTGAGATAGGCGATGATGTAGCCGGCCAACACTTCCAGACGGTGGGCAATCTGCTCGAGCCGGTGCGTCGAGCGGCGAACCAGCACTTCCTTGCGGTGCTCCAGCCAGGCCTTGAGGGCCTGGGCCAGGCTCATCACCTTGGGCGCGGTGCCGCGATCGAGCACGTTCAGATTGAGCGGAAAGCGGGTTTCGAGATCAGTGGTCTTGAACAACTGCTCCATCAGGATCACCGGATCGACGGTGCGGGCGCGCGGTTCGAGCACCAGACGGATATCGTCCGAGCTTTCGTCGCGCACGTCCTTGAGCAAAGGCAGCTTTTTGGCCAGCAGCAGTTCGGCGATCTTTTCGACCAGCCGCGACTTGGGAATGCCGTAGGGAATCTCGGTGACCACGATCAGGTAAACGCCACGGGCGCTTTCCTCGACTTCCCACTTGGCGCGTAGCCGGAACGAGCCGCGCCCGGTGGCGTAGGAATGGGCAATGGACGAGGCCGATTCGACCAGAATGCCGCCGGTGGGGAAATCCGGGCCCTTGACGAATTGAGTCAGGTCCTGGGCCGAAGCTTCTGGATTCACATTGATAAGATGCAGCGCCGCATCGCACAGCTCGGAAATATTATGCGGCGGAATCGAGGTCGCCATGCCCACGGCAATGCCGGTGGACCCGTTGGCGAGCAGGTTGGGGAAGTTGGACGGGAGCACGATCGGCTCTTCGTCTTCGCCGTCATAGGTCGCCTTGAAGTCGATGGCGTTTTCGGTGATGCCTTCCAGCAGGCGCATCGCCACGTCGGTCATGCGGCTTTCGGTGTACCGCATCGCCGCGGCGCTATCGCCGTCGATATTGCCAAAATTGCCCTGGCCATCGACCAGCGGGTAACGCTGGGCAAAATCCTGCGCCAGCCGCACCAGCGCGTCATAGATCGACTGGTCGCCATGGGGATGGAACTTACCGATCACGTCACCGACGATACGGGCCGATTTCTTGTAGCCCTGCCCCGGATCGAGCTTGAGCAGACGCATCGCATGGATGATGCGGCGGTGCACCGGCTTGAGGCCGTCGCGCACGTCGGGCAGCGCCCGCTGGGTGATGGTCGAGAGAGCGTAAGAGAGGTACCGCTCCTCAAGCGCCTGCTTGAGATCGACGACGCGCTGGTCGTCGGCAGGCGGCAAGGTATCGGCGTCGGACATCGGCAAGGCTTCCAGAGGAACGAATCAGGAAAGCAGTATAGCGGGCGGGGCTCTCCGCCTCACGATAAATGGCGGTTCCGCGCGCTTTCCACATGATTATCGGGGGTGGGAAGCACTGAAGTCGGCGGGCGGGGCTCCACCCCCTCCTAGCCTCCCCCATCAAGGGGGAGGTATCGGCCGGTGGGGTCTGGCTCGATGGTGCCTCATACACGATCAGACACCTCCCCCTTGATGGGGGAGGATGGGAGGGGGTGATTGGAGATCACTAGCCTTCGTCGCGGGACAGAGCCTCGATCAGCAGTTCCCGGGTGGCCGGGTGGGCCAGCTCGCGGGGGGCCCAGATGTGCAGGTCGAGGAAGTGGCCGCTGAGGCGGAGGGCGTCGCCGATGTCGTGGGGGCTGGCATTGCCGCGGGCGGTGAGGAAGCTGGGCAGCGGCAGCAGGCGGTCAAGATAGGGCGCGGCGGCGGCGCGACAGACGGCGCGGCCGGTTTTGGGCGAGACGTGGGTGAGGTCGTCGGTAACGCCGGTGACGGCGCAGACGCTGAGATCAAGGCCGAAGCCCAGTTCGTCGAGCACGGCCAGCTCGAACCGGGCCAGAGCCACGCCGTCGGGGGCGCCGTCGATGAGACGCAAGCCCATGCCGAGCAGGCGATCATGCGGATCGCGCTCGGGCAGCAGGCGGAGATGGTCGCAAACCAGCTGGCTGAGATAGAGCCGGGTGCGGTCGATGATCAGTTCGGCGGCGCGGGCCTGCAGCAGTTCGACGGTGAAAATGCCGAGGTGGCTTTCGAGGCGGCCGCGCCAGGTGAGCTGGACGGTATTGCCGGGCTGTAGGGCGGCGGCGAGCTTGCTGGAACGGCCGCCGCGCACTAGGCCAAGGGAGCGCCCACGCCCGGCGACCATGGCCTCGGCAATGACGCTGCTTTCGCCGTGGCGACGAACGCCGATCAGCAGGGCGTCAGCGGTCCATTCCATGGCTACTTCCTTCCCTTCTCCCACAGGGGGAGAAGGGTGACGACTGAAGGATCGGGGCCGTGTCAGCCCTTCCCATGGGGGTATTCCAGGCCCATTTCGCGGTAGCGTTCGGGGTCGTCGCCCCACTTTTCGCGGACTTTGACGAAGAGGAAGAGGTGAATCGGCACCTCGTACATTTCCATCAATTCCTTGCGGCTCTCCTGGCCGATGGATTTGATGGTCTGGCCGCCGGCACCGAGCACGATCTTCTTGTGGCTGTCGCGGGTCACATAGACCACCTGGTCGATCTTGTAGGAGCCGTCCTTCTGGATCTTGAAGGACTCGGTTTCGACCGTAGTGTTGTAGGGAATTTCGTCGTGGACGCGCAGGAACAGCTTCTCGCGGGTGATCTCGGCGGCGGTGATCGCCATGGTCAGATCGGTGAGGTGATCCTCGGGGAAATGCCAGGGACCGGGCGGAATGTGCTTGATGCACCACTCCATGAAGTCGGCAACGCCATAGCCCTTGAGCGCCGAAATCATGAAGGTCGCTTCGAAGCGCAGCTTTTCATTGATGGCGGCGGAAAGCTTGAGCAGTTCCTCGTTCTTGACCGTGTCGATCTTGTTGAGGATCAGGATGCGCGGGTGGCGGACGTTCTCCAGCCCTTCAAGCAAAGATTCAAGTTCCGCCGTCAAACCCCTGTCAACGTCGACAATCAGGGCGACGATGTCGGCATCCCCTGCCCCGCCCCAGGCGCTATCGACCATGGCGCGGTCGAGCCGGCGCTTGGGCGCGAAAATGCCGGGCGTGTCGATGAACACCAATTGGGCCTTGTCGAGCGTCACCACGCCGCGCACCTGGCTGCGGGTGGTCTGCGCCTTGTGGGTGACGATGGAAACCTTGGTGCCGACCAGGGCGTTGAGCAGGGTCGACTTGCCGGCATTGGGAGCACCAACCAGGGCGATGAAGCCGCAGGCGGTGTCGATCGGTTCGATGGTCGGGATGGGAGGGATGGATTCGGTCATTGCGGTGTGCCTTTGGGTTCCTGCCATACCTGCTGGGCGATGAGAAACAGCTCGGCGGCCTTGTGTTCGGCAATCTTCTTGGAAGGGCCGGTGGCGCTCAGCGGTTCAAATTCGCCCAGAGTGACAGTGATGGTGAATTCGGGGGCGTGGTCGGGACCACGCCGGTCAGTCTGGGTATAGGTCGGCGGTTCGAGGCCCCGGGCCTGGGCCCATTCCTGCAGGGTGGTCTTGGCATCGGCCTTGTTGGCCTGGCCGTCGGCGAGAAATTCCTCGAACATGCGCTCGACGAATTCATAAGCCTTGTTCATGCCGCCGTCGCAATAAATCGCGCCGATGACCGCTTCGGTCACGTCGCCGAGAATGGCTTCCTTTTCGGCGCCGCCCGTGCGGGCTTCGCTCTCGCCCAAAATCATCTCACTGCCCAGATCGAGGGTGCGGGCAATGATGGCGCAGGTTTCCTTGCGCACCAGCGTATTGAGGGTGCGGCTCAGCTCGCCCTCATTGGCCTTGGGATAGCGGCGATACAGCATGTCGGCGACAACGAGCCCCAGCACGCGGTCGCCGAGAAATTCGAGGCGCTGATAGGAGCGCTCGATGCGCCGCGCCGGAGAGACGGCGCTGGAATGGGTGAGCGCGCGGTTCAGCAGTTCCGGATCGGCAAATTTATAGCCGAGCCGGAATTGCAGTTTTTCATGGCTGCGCGCGGCACGACTCATCGATCGATCGACTGGAACATGCGGTCCCAGCGCACATTGGCCGGCCACTGCCACAGCTGCCAGGGCGGCAGATTGTCCTTGATGGAGAAGAAGCGCGCTTCGGCCTTGGCGATCAGATTGATCGCCGGCACATAGCCGACCTGGCTCAGCACGCGGCTATCGGCAGATCGGTCGCGGTTGTCACCCATCATGAAGTAATGGCCGGCGGGCACGACATATTCGGAGGTGTTGTCGAGCGGGCCGTTATCGGAGATTTCCTGAATGGTGTGGGTCGAGCCCTCGGGGAAGGTCTCGCGATAGACCGTGACGTCGCGGGTATCGCCATTGCTGTCGGTATCCTGCGCCTTACCGATTTCCTCGCGTTCGACCATGGTGCCGTTGATGTAGAGCCGGCCCTGCTGGACCTGGATGGTATCGCCCGGCAGGCCGACGACGCGCTTGATATATTCCATATTCTGCGGCACCGGGCGGAACACGGCGACATCGCCGCGATTGGGCTCACGGCCGAGAATACGGTTATTGATCGGCAGTTCGAAATCCAGCGCGGTGAAATCGCCGTAGCGGCCGAGCGAGAAGGAATGCTTGCCGTAGCCCCAGACGAATTTATTGGCGACGAAATAATCGCCGATCATCAGCGTCTGCTGCATCGAGGCGGTGGGGATGGAAAAGGGCTGGTAGAGGAACGAGCGCAGCACGATGGCGATCAGCAGCGCCTCGACCACCACGACGATGGTTTCGACCCATTCATTGGCCGGGGCCTTCTTGATGGACTTGTCAGTGGGCTGGCTCATGAATTTCCCCGAAAAAGGTAGCGCGGCAGCGTTATTCTGCTGGCGCTTCGATTGCAATCAATGCGTGCGAAACTATTGCCGATGACCTTAGCGTATCGGAGCAATGGGCAGCGCCTCGATGATGACGAAAGCCTGGGCCAGGCCCGCATCGTCAGTGATGGTCAGGTGGATGTGGGCTTCGTGGCCGGGCGGCACAAGCCGGGCCAGCGCTTTTGCCGCGCCATTGGTCAAATTCATCGTGGGTTTGCCCGAGGGCAGGTTCACCACGCCCATATCGCGCCAATAGACGCCCCAGCTGATGCCGGTACCCAGCGCCTTGGAGCAGGCTTCCTTGGCAGCAAAGCGCTTGGCGTAGGAGGCAGCGCGCTGAGCACGGCGGTCGGATTTGCGGCGCTCGATCTCGGTAAAACAGCGCTGGGTGAAGCGCTCGCCATAGCGGTCGAGGGTCTTTTGCACCCGCGCAATCTGGCAGAGGTCGGAGCCTAGGCCGATGATCATGGGGTCACCGCTCCGTACGTGTGGCCCCACCCCCTCCTAGCCTCCCCCATCAAGGGGGAGGTATCGGGCCGGTTTGTGTCGCACAAGGGTGCCACAAGCACGATGCGGATCACTTCACCCCCTGAATGCCGCGGCTGCCGGGCTTGATGGGGGGGATGGCTGCCAGTTCGGGGGGGAGTTGGTCGGCGGGATAGGCGGGAACCTTGAATTCGATGAGGCTGACCAGCGGCACGCCGACATCGGCTTCGCCGCCGGACCGGTCGATCAGGCAGGCGGCGGCAATGACATTGGCGCCGATGCCGCGCAAAGCTTCGACGCATTCGCGGATGGAGAGGCCAGTGGAGACGATGTCTTCCACCACGATCACCTTGTCGTCAGGCGAAATTTCAAAGCCGCGGCGCAGTTCGAATTTGCCGTCGACGCGTTCGGTATAAAGGGCCGGGAGGCCGAGTTGGCGCGCGGTTTCGTAGCCGGGAATGATGCCGCCAATGGCGGGCGAAACGACCTTGGTGGCGTCGCCAAAGCCTTCGGCGCGAATCTTGTCGGCCAGCGCCTTGCACAGCTTTTCGGTCTGGGCGGCGTATTGAAAGACTTTGGCCTTTTGCAGGAACACCGGCGAGCGCAAGCCCGACGACAGGATGAAATGGCCTTCGAGCATGGCGCCGCATTCCCGGAAAATCGCCAGCACGTCATCTTTCGTCATCAACAAACCTCTTATCAACCTTGCCGTCCCATTCCAGGGTCGAAATCATGCCCGCTTCGCGCACACCGGCGCGCTGTACGGCGCTGAGGCCGGGGCTGCGCTTGAGCGTTGCCAGAACATCGGTCAGTTGCGCAAGGTCGCGCACCTCGATTTCAAAGATCATCTGGTGAAAGTCGGGCGAAATCATCCGCATCACGAGATTGTTGATGTTGGCGTCGCAGGCGGCGATGGCCGAGGAAATCTGCGCCAGCGAGCCGGGCTTGTTGACGCTCTCCATGGTGATGACCGTGGGATAGAGCCGATCATCAGTGCTGGCGATGTTCCAGCGCACGTCGACCCAGGCCACATCGCTGTCATGCTTGTCGATCAGCGCTTCGGAATGGATCGGATAGACCAGCATCGGGCTATCGGGCTGCAGGATGCCGACCAGCCGGTCGCCGGGCACGACGCCCTCCCCCGACACCACCACATTCATATGGAAATCGAGCTGGGCCAAAGCCGCCTTGGCGCGCGGACCCGAGCGCTGGCCGCCCGGCACGCGGAAGCGGAACAGGTCGGTGGAGCGCAGGGCAAACCAGCCATCGGCGGTGTCGGCGACCGGCAGATCGAGCTTGCGGCGACGCTTGCGCAGCCCCTTGAGCTTAGCCAGTTCGGCGGCCAGCGGCTCGGAGCCGATCTTGCCCTCACCCACGGCGATCAGCAGATCGCGCCGGTTGGGCAAAGCCAGCGCCTCGGCCAAGGCCTTGGCCTCGCTGTCATCGAGCATGACGCCTTCGCGCTCAAGCAGCATGGCCAGCACATGCTCGCCCAGCGCCAGCGCGCGCTGCGTCGCGGCATGGCGCACCGAACGGCGAATGGCGGCGCGGGCCTTGCCGGTGGCAGCAATGCCGAGCCAGTTGAGCGGCGGCAGATGGTTCTGGTCGCGGATGATTTCGACTTCGTCGCCGCTGCGCAGCTGGGTCACCAGCGGCAGAATGGAGCCGTTGATCTTGGCGCCAACCGTGGTGTCGCCGATATCGGTATGCAGGGCATAGGCGAAGTCGATGGGCGTGGCGCCGCGCGGCAGGGCAATCAGCCGCCCGCGCGGGGTGAAGCAGAACACCTGATCCTGGAACAGCTCCAGCTTGGTATATTCGAGGAAATCCTCGGTGGAGGAATTGCCGGTGGTGAGGTGGGCGATGGTGGAGCGCAGCGAGCCATAGGCCTGCGATTCATTCTCGATGCGGCTGAGATCGGCCGACGCGCCATCCTTGTAGAGCGAATGGGCGGCGATGCCGAACTCGGCGACCAGATCCATTTCCTCGGTGCGAATCTGCAGCTCGGCGCGCTGGCGGCCGGGGCCGACAATGGTGGTGTGGATCGACTGGTAGTCGTTATGCTTGGGGACCGAGATATAGTCCTTGAAGCGCCCGGGCACGACTTTCCATTTGGTATGGACCACCCCGATGGTGCGGTAGCATTCCTCGATGGAGCCGACGATGACGCGGAAGCCGATCATGTCGGAGAGCTGTTCCAGCGCGATGGATTTGCGCTCGATCTTGTTGAAGATCGAAAAGGGCGATTTCACCCGCGCCTTGACCCGCGCGGTGATGCCTTCGGCGGACAACCGCTCGGTCAGCTCGGTCGAGATGGTGGCGATGGTTTCGCGATAGGTTTCCTGCATTTCGTCAAGGCGGGTGACGATGGCCTGATAATGCTCAGGCTGCAGGATCTTGAAGGAGATATTCTCCAGCTCGTTGCGCATGTCCTGCATACCCATGCGGCCGGCGAGCGGCGCATAGATATCCATGGTTTCCTGCGCGATACGCGTCCGCTTTTCGGGCGGCATATAATGCAGGGTGCGCATATTGTGCAGGCGGTCGGCGAGCTTGACCAGCAGAACGCGCACGTCCTGGCTGATGGCCAGCAGCAGCTTGCGCAGGTTTTCCGCCTGCGCTTCCTCGCGCGACACCAGGTTCAGCCGGTCGATCTTGGTCAGGCCATCGACAATGGCTCCGATTTCGGCGCCGAACAGCTGATCGATTTCGGCGCGGGTGGCGTCGGTATCCTCGATAGTGTCGTGCAGTAGGCCGACAGCGATGGAGGCATCATCGAGCTTGAGCTCGGTCAGGATGGCCGCCACTTCGAGGGGATGATTGAAATAGGGGTCGCCGGAGGCGCGCTTCTGCGAGCCATGCTTCTGCATGGCGTACACATAGGCCTTATTCAACAACTGCTCGTCGACGTCAGGATTGTAAGCCTGAACACGTTCGACAAGCTCATACTGACGCATCATGGGGGTGGCTGCCGCTCGCTCGAAGGAATGAGCTTAGCGCTTTGAAAGAAAATGGGAAAGGGCGGCGACGGAGTATCTGGGGTGCGATGAGGGATGAACGGGAGTATCGCGGCTGTGGCTCCACCCCCTCCTAGCCTCCCCCATCAAGGGGGAGGTACAGCGCAGCGGAGTTGGCACCATGCTGCCCCAAGCACGGAACGGCACCTCCCCCTTGATGGGCGAGGCTGTCGCGGGTGATGTTTGGGCAGGATCAAACAAAAACACCCCCGGCTGGCGCCGAGGGTGTTGATAATTTTCGCGAGACGACGCGTATTTAGTCGTCGCGGCGCTCTGGCGGAGCCAGGCTTTCGATACCGCGCAGCAGTTCTTCTTCGCTGATGGTATCGAAACTGATCGAATCGTCGTCGCCACCAATCATTGGAGCCGCATGGCTCTCGGGCTCGTCGACTTCGACATATTTCTGCAGCGAGTGGATCAGATCCTCACGCAGATCGTCGGGCGAAATGGCGCCGTCGCCGATTTCACGCAGCGCAACAACAGGATTCTTGTCGTTGTCGCGCGGAACGGTGATCTGGGCGCCAGCCGAAATCATGCGCGCCCGGTGGGCAGCCATGAGAACGAGATCGAAGCGGTTCTCGATCTTTTCAATGCAATCTTCAACGGTGACGCGGGCCACGAACGTCTCCAAAACTTATGGAATGAACGCATCCCATACACCAGTGGTCCGGCTGGCACAAGGATTGCCTGCCCCGCTCTGTGCGCAGCGGCCATGCAGCGCCCATTCAGCCATATCTTGCTCGCCGCCAGAAAACATGCGAATACCGAAATTAATGCTCTCTGCGGAATTTAAGTCATCCATTCCAGCCACTTTTTCGTGGCACTTGTTCTAGTCGGGGCACACCGCCATCGGGAGATTTGAGATGCCCATCGACCCCCGCGAAAAAATCGTGCTGTTTATCGACGGCGCCAATCTATATGCGACGTCCAAAGCCATCGGCGTCGATATCGATTATCGCAAGCTGCTGGCCGATTTTGCCGCCAGGGCCTATCTGCTGCGCGCCAATTATTACACGGCGCTAATCGAGGAGCAGGAATACTCGTCGATCCGGCCCCTGATCGACTGGCTCGACTATAATGGCTTCACCGTCATAACCAAGCCGGCCAAGGAGTTCACCGACTCAACCGGGCGCCGCAAGGTGAAGGGCAATATGGACATCGAGCTCTGCGTCGATGCGCTGGAGCTGGCCCCCTATTACGATCACATGGTGTTGTTTTCCGGCGATGGCGACTTCACCGCGCTGGTGGTGGCGCTGCAGCGCAAGGGCAAGCGCGTGACCGTGGTGTCGACACTGACCACCTCCACCCCGATGATTTCGGACGATCTGCGCCGGCAGGCGGATTTCTTCATCGACGTCGCCGACCTGGCCAAGACGGTCGGCCGCCCACCGAGCACGAGGCCGGTGGTGGCGCCGGTTGCGCCGGTGGCGGACGACGCCGAGTAGCGCCCTCACCCGACAATTCCAGCAGCTAAACGCGGTGTCATCCCGGCCCTGAGCCGGGACCCATCTCGAGATGGGTTCACCGGCATGGTCTCAGGATGGGCCCCGGCTCTACGCCGGGGTGACATCGTGGGTGGGGATAGGCCAGTCAGGTGAAGGCGAAGCCTTAGCCCCGGCCGCCCTCTTTCATGATGCGGGATTTGTCGCGGTTCCAGTCGCGGTTGCGCTCGGTTTCGCGCTTGTCGTAGTTCTTCTTGCCCTTGCCGATGCCGATCAGCACCTTGGCGCGGCCCTGGTCGTTGAAGAACAGCTTGAGCGGCACGATGGTATTGCCGGCGCGGGACACTTCCTGGTCGAGATGGGCCAGTTGCTTGCGCGAGACCAGGAGCTTACGCGGACGGCGCTCCTCGTGGTTGAAGCGGTTAGCCTGCAGATACTCAGGAATATGGGCGTTGATCAGCCACAGCTCGCCCTTTTCGGGCGAGGCATAGGCCTCGGTGATCTGGGCTTTGCCCAGGCGCAGGGATTTGACCTCGGTGCCGGTCAATACCAGCCCGGCCTCAAGCGTCTCGCCGATTTCATAGTCGTAGCGCGAGCGACGGTTTTCAGCCACGAGACCGTGGCTGATCACTCCGTTTTTCGCTTTGTCGTTCTTGGGTGCCATGGGCTCTAGATAAGGCCTGCGTGCCGCATTGCAAAGTCCACCGCCGCTTCGCCTTCCTTCGTCATCGGCACGACGGGCAGCCGCATCTCGTTGGCGCAGAGGTTGAGGCGGCTGGCGGCATATTTCACCGGCGCCGGGCTGGGCTCGATGAACATGTTCTTGTGCAGGTAAACCAGCTTGTTCTGGACGGCGCGGGCAGCGGCGAAATCGCCGGCCAGCGACAGCTCCTGCAGCTGCGAGCAGAGGCGCGGCGCAACGTTGGAACTCACCGAGATACAGCCATTGCCGCCATGGGCGTTGAAGCCCAGCGCGGTGATATCCTCGCCCGAGAGCAGGATGAAGTCGTCGCCAAGCTTGACGCGCTGCAGGCTGGCCCGGCCCAGATCGGCCGTCGCATCCTTGACGCCGATGATATTGGCATGGGCTTCGTGCAGGCGCGCAATGGTGTCGACGGTGAGATCGACCGTGGTGCGGCTGGGAACGCTATAGAGAATGACCGGAATGCCCACGGCCTTGGCCACGGCGGAGAAGTGCTGGAACAGCCCTTCCTGATTGGGCTTATTGTAATAGGGCACGACCGACAGCACGGCATCGGCGCCGATTTCTTCGGCGAACTTGGCCAGGGCGACGGCTTCAGTGGTCGAGTTCGAGCCAGCGCCGGCAATCACCGGAACGCGCTTATTGGCGACTTCGACGCAGATTTCGACGATGCGGCGATGCTCTTCATGGCTCACCGTGGGGCTTTCGCCGGTGGTGCCGACCGGCACCAGGCCATGGGTGCCCTCAGCAATCTGCCAGTCGACAAAGCTGGCGAAGGCTTTCTCATCGACGTTCCCATTGAGCATGGGAGTGATGAGCGCCGTAATCGATCCTCGCAGCATTGTCGGGACGTCCTTGATTTAAATGCCACAGTTCAGCCGTGGCCGGATGGTATGAACTGCCTGGATGGCAGCTGATTTGTGGGCCGCACCATACTTTCACTTCGCCGCCGCGACAATGTTTCGTTGGCTTCATCCCGCAGGAAACATCGCCGCCGCAACCGAGTGTTTACCCAAACTGGGTAACGATGGCTTAACCGCAGGATGGGGGCACCCTGTTGGATCGAGAAATGCGTACCAGCAGGACGGCAGATGCAACGGCGACTGGCAGCCGGTCTCATCGCAGCGGTTTTGGGTCTGGCGAGCTTTGCCCCCCTTCCCCATGCGACGACCAATGAACTGATCGACCCGGTAACCACCGGCGCCTTGCCGCCGAGCAGCGGCACGCCCGCGGCCGAGGCCAAGGGCTCACAGAGCTTCCGCGACGCCCTGACCGAGCTGGTGAGCGGCGATGCGACAGTGGCTTTTGCGCAGGCGACGACGCTGCCCGATACCGAGCGCCGCACCATCCAGTGGGCTGCGATCTATTTTAATCCCCGCGCCATCGACGCTGCCACCATCGAAACATTCGCCGCTGACGCCCCCGATTTCGCCGCTGCGAGCCTCTATCGCACCCGCATCGAGCAATCGCTGAGCAAGGCCGAACCCGCTCCGGCAGCGATCATAGCCGCCCTGGGCGACGCCCCGCCCAATACCATAGATGGGCAGATCCTGCTGGCCGGTGCCTATCTGGCGCAGGGTGAAACCAGCCTCGCCGGCGGAATCGCCAAGAGCCTGTGGGTCGACAATTTCCTGACCGAGACGCAGGAAGCCGCCGTGCTCGAGACGCTTGGTCCCCTGCTCGACCGCGAGGCGCATTGGGCCCGTGCCGTGCATTTGATGATGCATGACCGGGCGCGGGCCAGCGAACGGTTGCTGCCGCATCTGAGCGCGGCCCAGCAATCGCTGGTGGTGGCGCGGGCTGCGGTGGCGCGCAAGGATGCGGACGCCAAAAAGCTGCTCGACAGCGTCGATCCGTCGATGCGGTCCAACCCGGTCTTCATCTTCTCGCGGGTGCAGCGGGCGCGGCAGTTCGAGCTGTGGCAGAGCGCCGTCGATTGGCTAGCCAAAGCCCCGGCGGACCTGCCCGATGCCGCCGAATGGTGGACCGAGCGGCGATTGCTGGTGCGCAAGCTGCTCGATATCGGAGAACCAAAGCTGGCCTATCAGGCCGCCGCCGGCTACAGCACCGGCCCCGAAGGCCGCTTGGTAGAGGCCCATTTCCACGCTGGTTGGATCGCCCTGTCGTTTCTCAACGATGCGGCGAGCGCCAAAACCCATTTCACCGCCATGGCGGCCCTATCCACCCTGCCCGACACTGTCACCCAGGCCAATTACTGGCTGGCGCGGGCCGAACTGAAGCTGGGCGACACCGAGGCCGCCCGCGCCGCGCTGCAAATCGCCGCCGGTTATGGCGTGGTGTATTACGGCCAGCTGGCCCGCACCGAGCTGGGCGAAGCTGGCGTGGGGCTGCGGCCCCTGCCCGATAGCGAGCCCAGCGAGGCGCTGTTCAATATTCATCCGGTGGTGCAGGCGGTGCGCCTATTGGCCGATAACGGCCAGGCCAATTTGGCCCTGCCACTGCTGCGCAATTTCGGCACGGCGCAGGCCGGCGGCGGCGAATTGCTGCTGGCGGCGCGGCTGGCGACCGAAATCGGCGCGCCGCAGCTGGCGATTTCGATCGCCGCGACGGCCGATCAGCGCGGCACCCCGCTCGACAGTTTCAGCTTTCCCAAGTCCAGCCTGCCCGATACGGCCGTGCTGGCAGCGGACCGGGCGGCGGTTTATGCCGTGGCGCGGCAGGAATCGATGTTTCAGCTCGACGCCGTGTCGCCGGTTGGCGCGCGCGGGCTGATGCAATTGATGCCGGGCACGGCGCAGGAGGTGGCCCGCAAGGTTGGCGTCGACTATTCGCCCAGCCGGCTGGTCAGCGACGCCGAATATAATGCGCTGTTGGGCTCGACCTATCTCGGCACGCAGCTGGATCGCTATGACGGCTCGCTGGTGCTCGCGGCGGCCGCCTATAATGCCGGGCCGGGCAATGCCAATAAATGGATCAAGGCCTATGGCGATCCGCGCCTGCCCAATGTCGATCCGGTGATCTGGGTCGAACTGATTCCGTTTCAGGAAACCCGGACCTATGTGAAGCGGGTGCTGGGCAATTATCTGGTGTATCGCGAGCGGCTGGGCGACGCCCCGGTGACACTGCAACAGGCATTGCGCAGTATTCGCCCGCAATAAGGCTTGAGGCGGCGGGGCGACTACCGCAAAATGGCGCATCGAGATTTGCCATGCCCCGCCCCAGAAAATTTCCCGCCGATCACCCCGCCTTTGCCGAACTGCCGGTCACCCAGGTGACGCTGGCGGGCGGGCTATGCGCGGTCGTGCATGTGGCCGGACAGCTCTCGAGCCAGCGGCTGCCGGTGATCTGCATTCCCGGCTATCAGCGCAATATGAGCGATTTCACCGAATTCGCCGGTTATTTCCGCCGCGTTGGCGGCGGCGCCTGGCCGGTGGTGCTGCTCGATCTGCCGGGGCGGGGCCGCGCCGATGACCGGCGACGGGCCGAGGATTATGGTTCGCCGGCCGATGCGCGCGACGTCGCCTCGGTGCTGGCCGCGCTCGGCATTGGCAAGGCGGTAGTGCTGGGCCAGGGCCATGGCGGCCAGGTGGCGATGATGCTATCGGCCAATCACCCGCTGCTGATCGCCGGCACCGTCTTGCTCGATTCCGGCCCGGTGACCGACTCGCGTGGCATCGTGCGGCTGCGCAACAATCTGGCGCATGTGGAGAGCCTGCGCGGCGCCAAGGCGGTCTCGGCCGGCTTCCGGCGCATTCTGAGCGGCGACTATCCCGGCCTGCCCGATACGCGGCTGGATGCGCTATTGGCGCGCAGCCACGTCATCGACAAGCGCGGTCGCGCCAAACCGCTTTATGACCGCCGGCTGATCGAGGCCTTGGCCAGCATCAATTTCGATGACGTGCTGATGGCGCAATGGCCGCTGTTCGACGCATTGCGCTGCGCCCCGCTGATGCTGCTGCGCACCCAGCTGACCGACCAGCTGCGCCGCGAAACCTTCGATGAAATGACCCGCCGCCGGCCTGACGCGGTGGCGCTGACCATTGCCGGGCAAGGCTCGCCGGCGCTGTTCGATCAACGCGAGGAAATCGAAGCGGTAGCCGAATTCGTCATTCGCACCAGCACGCAATTGCTGGGCCGGGCGGCCTAGGGTGCTCGGCACCTGGCACATTGAATCAAGCGACCGCGCGATTGTCTTGATTTAGCAGGGTTATTGGGTGCCGGTGTGGCCCTCAACGGGCCGACCAACCTGCCTGGTGCCGCGGGCGGCATGGAGCGTGCGGCGCAGGCCATAGCCGACGATGCAGCCGATGAGATAGGCCGCCGCCAGCAGCAGCGCGGTTTCGCCGATAGGGGCCAGATTGCTCATCTCACGCCCTCGGCGCAAAGCTGCGCCAGCCGACAACGAGGCCGATCAGCCCCGCTGCCGCCAGATAGGGCCAGTAAAAGCCCAGCAGATAGCCCAGCGAACTCCAATTCATCGTCATGCTTGCCCGTCTCAGAAGTGCTGCGGCTGCACGATGACGACGATGCGGCGGTTGAGCCGCTTGCCCTGCGCCGTGGCATTATCTGCCACCGGCACCGACTCGCCATAGCCGATGGCATAGAGCCGCCCGGCCCCGATGCCACGCGCCACGAGCGCGCCGACCACGGCCTCGGCGCGAGCCACAGACAATGCCAGGTTCAGCGCCTCGTCGCCGTCTGAATCGGTGTGGCCTTCGACATGCACCACGGCATCCGGGCAGGCCGCCAGATACATCGACAATTCATCCAGCGCAGCATTGGATTCCGCCGCGATGATGGCCGCGCCCGACTGGAAAAGAATGGCGTTTCGTGCCGAAAAATCAGCCACTTGCGCGGCACAGGCGGTGATATCGACAGGCAGCGTCGCCACCGGCTGGCTCGGCGCCGCAACTGGTTCCGGCTCTGGCGCGGGAGCCGGTAGCTCGACGCTTGCGCCCCATGTCGCGGCGCCCGAATCGGCGTTCAACGCCGCCAGGACCATGGTCTGGGTCGTCGCATCAGCGGCAACGCCACTGAGGGACCAGTTGCCATTGGCAAAATTGATCTGACCTTCGCTGAGCTGCAACAGGGCGCGCAGGCCGGTTTCGGCGCTCGCGAGGAAATCTGCCGGCGCGCCTTGGGCGAGACTGACCGCGGCAAAATCGCCGCCGCTGATGGTGCCGAAATAGCGCATGGCCGCATCGGTGGGCAGTTGGCCGCTCAGAATGACGGTGCCATCGGCGGCGCGACTGGCGGAGAAGGCATAATCGGGATCGATGGCCGGCGCGGGTGGGGCTGCAACCGGGGCAGCTTCCGCCGCGATGACGGGTTCGGCGACGGCTGGTTCAGCGACCACCGGTTCAGCGATCTCGGGCTCAGCAATAGCGACGGTCGGGTTTCCGCTCTGCGGTTCAGCGACAGCCATCGACCAGCCGCTGGCCGCGAGCTGGCGGCTGACGAAATCGGCTTCGAGCGCGGCTTTGGCGGAAGGCGAACTGGCCGTGCCGGTCAACGTCCAACCATGGCCGTCATAAGCTACCCTGCCCTCGCTCAGCCCCTGGAGCAGACCGAGGCCGGTCTGGGCGGTGGCCACAAAATCTCGCGGGGCGCCGGAGGCGTAAGCCATTGTTTCCGTTGCGCCCTGCCCGGCTGTGCTGAGCAGGAGCGCTGCGTCATTCGGGCTTGGCACGGCACCGGTGAGGGCGATGGTTCCGGCAATATCCTTGGTGGCCGACCAGTCATAATTGGTGACGCGCGGCGCTTCGATTTCGGCGCGGGCCAGCACCAGGCCCTGCGGCGCCTGATCCGCCAAAATCGCCAGCAGCGCTGCATAATCTGCGCCGGAGCGGGCAATACCGGCAATGGTCAGCACATTGTCGCGGAGCGCTATGCGCCCCTCGCTCATCAGCGCGAGCGCCGCCAGACCGAAATCGGCGCCCGAGCGATAGCGTTCGGGGGCACCACGGCCCAGCTGGAGATAGCTGGTATCGGCGCCTTCGAGCAGGCTGAAGGCTTCGCGGGTGGCTTCGTCGGGCGCATAGCCATCGAAAACCACGACGCCGCCGGGCTGGCGGGTGGCGCTCATCCAATACTCGGCGATGCGGGGCGGTTCGAGCACCACGATACTGCCGCTGGGCGCCAGCGTGTCGACAATGGCCTGGGCAACTTCCAGCGAGGGCGGCGCGCCGCTCAGCGTGCTGTCACTATCGGTGATGCTGGCCGTGCCGTAATCGAGGCGGGCCAATTGCTCGATCAATTGCTGGGAAAGCTCTGCAAAACCAGCGGGTTCGCCGGAGCCCAAGGCCAGACCGGTGGCTACTGGCAGGCCGGAGACATCGGCGGTGCGATAGCGCTCGGCCATGGTATCATCGGGCACAAAGCCGGTGACATCGATGCGCTTGCCATCAAAGCTGGCGCTCCACTGATAGGGCGCAACGAGTGCGGGCGTGATGTCGACTGTGCCGAGCGTCACCCCTGCCGGCGCACCGGCGCGCATGACGATCAGCAGATCCCGAAAGGCGCGCTCGGATTTGGCGCGACCACTGAGGTTAACCGTCAGATCGGAGATGACAGCCTGCCCCTGGTCGAAATATTGCAGCTGGTCGATGGCGAATTCGGCGCCAGCAACCCAGCTGCGCCGCTCCGGCATGCCCGAGCGCAAGTCCAGCTCGCCCTGCGTCAGACCGGCGCGCGCCAATAGGCGCTGTCGCGTGGCTTCATCCGGCACGCCGCCGGCAAGGCTGACGGCGCCCTGCTTGATCCTGGCGGTAAACTGATAGGGCTTGGCCAAAGGCGCCAGGGCCACCTCAGTTGTGACCGGCCCCAAGCCAGCAATGCTGGCGAGGCGTGTCGTCGCGGCCTTCACCGCAATCGGGTCGGTCGCGGTGCCGCTCAGGGTCAGGTCACGGCCATCGAGCGCCAGTTCGGCCCAGTCATGGCCGCTGACAGCCATGGCGGTCGCGCTTTTTGCTGCCAAATCGGTGGCGATCTCGCCCGAAGTCATCGCCAGGCACAGGCTTGTGCCGCCCAGGACAGTGGCGAGTCCCGGTGCGACCCACTTGATGAGGTCCCTGATCATTCTCGTTCCAGTGAATGTCCGCAATTGCCGCAAGGCTAGTGCATTTCAGGAGTCGAGGAAACGAAAATGCCTGCGGTAAGTGATTGTTTGCGTGAGATTATTTCACGCTGTCCAGCGCCACGCTGATCCACCACGCGGAAACACCGGAATCAAGCCGGGCGGTGGGTGCACGGCGGTTTTCGCTGTCGCAAAACCGACACCGCGGAGAGCTGAGGAGAAACCGGCTCGTCAGCATCAGCATTGCCTAAAAGCAGAAAGGCCCGGCGTGAGCCGGGCCTTTCCGTATTGACTAGTAATCCAAGGACTACTCGAAAGCCTTCTTGGCAGTGAAGGTAACCTTGTAGGCACCGTTCTGCTGTGCCTTGGCACCGATCGACGACTCGAAGCCGCCGCCGGGGTTCCAGCCGAGCTTGGCCGAACCGTAGAAGTCGGAGTAGGAAGCGCCGCCGTTGCGAACATCAGCAGGAAGAAGAACCGCGACATCGTCGGCACCATGGCCATAGACGCCGATTTCACCGGTGATCTTGATGGTTTCGGTGACAGCAGCAACGAGCTGAGCTGCAACCTGGTAGCCATCAGCCCGGCCATTGGTGCCATCGTTGAAGTAACGACCGCCGATGTTGATTTCGATGCCTTCAGCAACCTTGGCGCCGATCGAGCCGCCGAAGCCGGCGTCGGTGTCGAGAGCAAGGCCACCAACAGCGGTACCGCCAGCGAATTCACCGGACAGAGCAACCTTGAACATGTCAAAGTTGGCTTCGCCCGAGACCAGACCGTTCCAGTAGGACCAGTTGCCAGCCGCAGCGTAACCGCCGCCGGCAGCACCAGCTGCACGGAGCTTGAATGCGTCGAAGGTGGCGGTGATGCCAGCGTGGACAGCATAGGTATCGCCGGTGTTCTGGACGCCGTCCAGAATGCCGCCGACGGAGCCGCTGACGTGAGCGGTGATGCCGCTACCAGCATACTGCAGCACGCCAATCAGGCTACCAGCGTCGGCGCCGGTGCGGTCGAGAGCTTCAAGACCGATCTTGCCAACGAAGCCTTCGCCGAACTGCGACTCAAGCTGGATGACGTGACCGCCCTTGCGGACCGGACCTTCCCAGACGCCAACGTCGGCGTCGTCAGACATGAACAGGCCGGTGAAGTTGAACGGCTCGTCGTCGCCTTCGTTGAAGATCGAACCCTTCTTACCAGCGCTGAGGATGGTGGTGTCGCCGACCTGGACATAAGCGTCCTGTGCGCGCAGGGGATGAGCGTCGCCGTTCACATACGCGACACCGGTCGCCGGATCGATGCTTCCAGCATCGCGCGAGCGGATGTAGTCGCGCTGGCGCAGGTTGATCACGACGCGGGCCGGACCGAAATCGCTCGAAGCGGTACCAACGAACTTCAGGAAGGTCTCGACCTTCGAGTCCCAATCCTGATTGGAAACACCAACGAGAGCGCTGGGGGTGTCAACGTTGCGAACGCCGTCGTTGTTCAGGCCGGCAGGGAAAGCCTGGCCAACCGGGGTGCGGGCAATGTTCTCGGCAGCGCCGTTCCAGTTGCCATAATCAAAGGTGTACGAGACCGAGCCCGAGATCTGCAGGCAGTTGGTGTCGGACGAAATGGTCAGGCCCGACAGGCCCAGCTCGTCGCAAACGTCCAGCGAGGTGAGGACGCCCAGATCGGCAGCAAAGCCAGCGGTCGAGAGACCGGCAGCAGCGATAGAACCGAGGATAAGGCTCTTGAGTTTCATTAGTTGACCTCCAAAGTCAGTCATTCTTGGTGCCGGTTACCCAGCGGTTTGTCGTAACGCGACCACACTATTCGTGGTGCAGTGTGTTGCCGTCGCGCTGCGACCGACAAACGATCCCATGCATGGATTCGCAAGACCCACCATACGCACGGCGGGAAAGGACGCAATCGCGCAAAAGCCGTTTTGGCGGTCCAGCAATGTGGTTGCCAGCGGTATGTTGCAGATTCAGCACACAGATGGAAACCACCTGTTAACCCGGCTAAACAATGCGTTAAAATCCACACATTTTGAAGGGGTTAGCGCCGAGAAACGGAGATTTTGGGCGCTATTTTGCGGGCCCCGCGGACAAAATGCTCTGCCATGGACGCAGCGCTGATGCGGCCCCAATGTGCGCAAAATCGGGACTCAACGCGGCAGACTACAAGGCACCGCCACAATTGGAGCGAGCAGGACAATGCAGAACAAGGTTGCGGTGGTGACGGGCGGCAGTGCCGGCATCGGGCGGGCGGCGGCGCTGGGTTTCGCCCAGGCGGGCTATCAGGTGGCGATCTGCGGCCGGCGCGCCGAGGCGCTGCAGGCAGTGGCCAGCGAGACCGGCGGATATTGGGCGGCATGCGATGTTACCGACCCGACCGCCGTGGCGCAGTTCTTCGCCGGGGTGAAGGAGCGCTACGGTCGGGTCGATGTGGTGTTCAACAATGCCGGCCGCTTTGCCCCGGCGATTTCATTCGGCGATCTTGACGTGCTCACCTGGCGCGAGATGGTCGATACCAATCTCAATGGCGCCTTCTATGTCGCCCGCGAAGCGTTCCGCGCCATGCGCGACCAGGTCCCGCAAGGTGGGCGGATCATCAACAATGGCTCGATCTCGGCCCATGCACCGCGCCCCGGCGCCGCATCCTATACCACCACCAAGCATGCCATCACCGGACTAACCAAGGCGATCTCGCTCGATGGGCGGGCCTTCTCCATCGCCTGTGGGCAGATCGATATCGGCAATGCCGCCACCGATATGACAACGGAAATCGGTAGCGGCGTATTGCAGGCCAATGGCACCATCCTGCCCGAGCCGGTCTTTGACGTGCGCCATGTGGTGGATGCCCTGCTCTATATGGCCGGGCTGCCGCTGGCGGCCAATGTGCAGTTCATGACCGTAATGGCGACGACCATGCCCTATATCGGGCGAGGGTAGCCCCCTCGCCCGCTCAGGCCCGCCATACCTCTGAACCGGCGATCCAGGTGGCGCGCATCTGCCGATCGTCGGACAGATGGGCGAAGCTGGCGATGGCGCCGGGCTGCAGATGGCCGAACTGGTCTTCGATCCCCATCGCCTGGGCCGGATAGAGCGAGGCCATGCGCAGGGCCTCCTCGAAGGGCAGGCCGATACGGCTATGCATGAATTCGACGGCGTCGATCATGTCGAGATCGGCGCCGGCCAGCGTACCATCGGCCAGGCGCAGTGCGCCGTCGGCGCGGGTGATGGTGCGGCCATTGAGCGTGAGGCTCTTGAGGTCGGTGCCGGTCTGGGACATGGCGTCGGTGACGAGGAAGATGCGGCCCGCGCCGGATTTGGCGCGCAAGGCAATCTCGATCGCTGCCGGGTGGACGTGAATGCCATCAGCAATCAGTCCGGCCCACACCGTGTCACCGTTCAGCACTGCGCCGACCACGCCGGGTTCACGGTTGCCGAGCTGGCTCATGGCGTTGAACAGATGCGTCGCCATGCTGGCGCCCGCAGCGACAGCGGCGCCAGCTGTTGCGGCGTCAGCATCGGAGTGTCCGATGCTGACAATAATGCCGGCATCGGCCAGGGCCCGAATCTGCTCGGGGGTGACGGTCTCGGCCGCCACGGTGACAATCAGATTGGGCAAGTCGGCCCGCGCCGCGATGAGACGGACCAGATCGGCCTCATCCATCGGCCGGATCAGCGCCGGATCATGCGTGCCCTTGCGGGCCAGCGACAAATGCGGGCCTTCCAGATGCAGCCCGATAAAGCCGGGCACGCCCTGCTCGGCGGCCGCCTTGCCGGCAGCCATGGCGGCGACATTGACCGCCACCGTGTCGGTGATCAGCGTCGGCAGCAGCGCGGTGGTACCGAACTGGGCATGGGCGGCGCAGATGGTGCGGATCGACTCGACGCTGGGCGCATTGTTGAACAGCACCCCGCCGCCGCCATTGACCTGCAAATCGACAAAGCCCGGCACCACCGATCCGCCATCGAGCCGGGTGACCACCGCATTGGCCGGGACGGCGTCAGACTGCACAATGCCCGACACATGGCCGAATTCGACCAGCAGCGCCGCATCGTCATGCCAGCGGTGCCCGTCGAAAATACGGGCACCCAGAATGGCGGAGAGGTCGCTCATAGGGTTTCGGTCACCTTCTTGAGGGCCACCGGCACGTCGGGGTTGAAACCGCGATGGCGCGACAGCGCTTCGACAAAACCATAGAATGACACGATCAGCGCCAGCGGGTCGGTGATCGGGTGGCCGGTGGCGGCGAAGGGCAGCGCCTTGGCCGGCCCTGCGCGATCACTGGTGAGGAAGCCCAGCGCGCCCTGCGTGACCAGCTTGTGCGTCATGTCGGCCACGGACGCCTCGGTGGCGTCGCGTGCAGCCAGGCCCAGCACCGGATAGCCGGGCGTGACGATGGCAACGGGACCATGCATCACTTCGGCGGCGCTGTAGGCGGCGGCCTGGATATTGCAGGTTTCCTTGAATTTCAGTGCCGCTTCATTGGCGATGGCGAGGCCCGGGCCCCGCGCCAGCACGTAAAGCGCCGAGTGGCCTTCCAGCGCGCCGATCATCTCCGACCAGTCGCAGGCGACCGCCTTGGCGAGGCTATTGGGCAGGTCGTTGACGGCGGCGTTGAGTGCATCATCGCCGCTCCAGCGCGCGACCAGCGCCAGCCCACTGACCACCGAGGTAACAAAGGTCTTGGTGGCGGCAACCGACTTTTCGAGCCCGGCATGCAGGTCGATGGTGAAATCGGACGACTCGGCCAGAGGCGAGCCGGCGGTGTTGGTAATGGCAATCGTCGTCGCGCCAGAACGGCGGGCCGACTGGGTCATGCCGACAATGTCGGGCGACTTGCCGGACTGCGAAATGGCAATGGCGGCGGCGCCGGCCAGCTTGAGGTCCTTGCCATAGATCGAGGCGATGGACGGGCCGACCGAGGCAACCGGCAGGCCCAGCGTCAGCTCGATGGCATATTTGAGATAGGAGCAGGCGTGATCGGACGAGCCGCGCGCGACGGTGACCACCATATTCGGGTTACGCTCGCGCAGGGCCGCAGCCGCCGCGTCGAGCACCGGCCCGCTCTGGTCGAGGAAATTGGCGACGGTGTCGGGAATGGCGTCGACTTCCTGGCGCATAAAGGTCTGGTTCGTCACAGTCACGGCGTTTTGCCTCCAATCGTGGGCGCGTCGCCGATCCGCAGTTCGGCGACGAAATCATAGGTATCGCCCCGGTAGATGGAGCGGGTGAATTCAATGACTCGCCCGGAGGCGAGATACGAGGTGCGCTCGATATTGAGCCCGGCCGAACCGGTCGGCACCTGTAGCAGATGGGCGTCATCCTCATCCAGATTTGCGGCGCGAATGCGCTGGATGGCGCGAATGGGTCGGTGGCCGGTCTTGTCGAGGTGCTTATACAGCGAGTCGCCGATATTGGCCGGGTCCGGAAGCACACGCGGCGACAGGCTGGCGCGCTCGATGGCCAGCGGGATATCGCCGGTGAGGCGCAGGCGGGAAATCCGCGCCACCAGATCGCCCGACGACAGCCCCAGAATCACGGTTTCCTCGGGCGATGGCAGATAGAGCCCACGGTCGAGCCATTCGGCGCGCACCGCCATGCCGCGTCGCGCCATGTCTTCGGTGAAGGAGGTGAGCTGGGATAGCGACTGTTCGACGCGCTGGGGCTGCGGGGCCACGAAAGTACCCGAGCCGTGGCGCTGCACCAGCACGCCTTCCTTGACCAGTTGCAGCATCGCCTTGCGCACCGTGACGCGCGACACATCGACCTTGGTGGCCAGATCGCGTTCGGAGGGCAGCGCGTCGCCGGGATGGATGGAGCCGCGATGGATGGCGTCCTCAATCCAGCGCTTGAGCTGGAGATAGAGTGGGCCACCCGATGGCAGCACCACCGGACCGGCAGCAAAGAAGTCGTTCGACGGGCCGTCCACTATGTCCCCCTCGCCATGCTGCGATCACTGGTGCAGGCGGGCGCAGTTGCAGCGCTTCCACCGGAAGCGTATGCCGCGCCTCGGGCCTTGAAGGCCAGCATTTTCGGCTCGCCCCGAGCCACCTGTTCACTCACCTGAATGTCCGCCGCTTGATCCAGTCTCGCCCCCTGGCGTTATAATACCAATAAAATACCATTCACCAAGTCCCAAAAAGCGATTCTGCACAAGCGGGGCATTCTGCTGGCGCAATTGAGCTTTTTTCGGTTCTAACAAGGCTTTAGCGCTGCGGTTTCTGCCATCGTCTGGACAAGTGGTATTTTTTTGGCATTATTGCCGCGATGGGAGACTGGCATGAAGGCAACGCAAACCGAGAGGCTCCACGCAAGCGCCAAGGGCTTTGATACCAAGCCCCCGCTGGAAGCGCTGGACATTCTCGCCACCGCACAGGCGGAGGCCGCCCGGGCGGTGCAGCAGGCCGTACCCGCCATTGCCGACGCGGCGCAACTGGCGGCGACATGCCTCGGCGCCGGTGGCCGGCTGGTTTACGTGGCCGCAGGCAGCTCGGGGCTGATGGCACTGGCCGACGCGCTGGAACTGCCCGGAACCTATGGCATTGCGCCGGACCGGATCAAGGTGCTGCTGGCCGGCGGCGTCGCCGGGCTCACCGAAATGGCAGGCGCTCCCGAGGATGACGCTGACGCGGGTCGAGCCGAGGTCGCTGCTGCGGGCGTCGGGCCCAATGATTGCATCATCGCCCTTTCCGCCAGCGGCTACACGCCCTACCCGATGGAAGCCGTAGCGGCGGCACGGGCGGCGGGTGCCAAAACCATCGGCATCAGCAACAATCATGGCGCGCCGCTATTTGACCGCGTCGACGTCGCCATCTGCCTGCCCACCCCGCCCGAGGTCATTGCCGGCTCGACCCGCATGGGGGCCGGAACGGCACAGAAGATCGCGCTCAACATGCTCTCCACCATGATGGCCATTCATCTTGGCCATGTGCATGACGGCTTCATGGTCAACCTCGTCGCCGACAATATGAAACTGCGCAGCCGGGCGCGGGGCATTGTCATGGCGGTGAGTAAAGTGTCCGAAGAGCAGGCGGCAGCAGCGCTGCAACAGGCCGGCGGCTCGGTCAAAACCGCGATCCTGCTGGCGGCCGGCGCCGATAGCGTGGTCGCCGCCCAGCGTCTGCTTGAACAGCATGCCGACCGGCTCAGGCCGGCGCTGCGGACCTTGGGACGCTAGGCTCGCTCAGCCGATATCGTCCTCGCCGGTGGTGCCGCCCTCGCCTTCCCAGGTCTGGAGACGCTTGACGGTCTGGCGCGGAAATCTCAGGCGAACGCCGAACCCCTCCCCGCCCTGCTCTGGCAGAAACAGCACGCCCCCAGTCTCGAGCGCGGCGCGGATGGCGCGCTGGCAGGCGGTATCGGGTTCGGAAATTTCAGCCTCGAACTGCTCGATATCGAGCTCCGCCATGCCGGCGGCTTCAGCCAGCGCGGCGACCGACCAGCCGACAAGCGCCCGACCGGCGCGGCTTTGCGGCGGGGTGATGGGGGGCATCGGGTCGGTCATGGCAATCTCCTATGGCTGCTGCCAGAGAGCATGGCAGCAGGAAAAAATCAAAGAAGCCGATTGCAGCTGTCGAAAGCGCCCGGCACCACTCGTAGCTGGGGTAAGACCACACCAATACAAGGAGACAATATGCCCAACGCCCTGCCTACCGAGGATACCGACCGCGATCTGGTGCTGAGCCGTGTGCTGAATGCCCCGCGCGACAAGGTTTTTCAGTGCTGGACCCAGCCCGAGCTGATCAAGCAATGGTTCGCGCCCAAACCATGGAGCACTCCCAAGGCCGAGGTCGACCTGCGGCCGGGCGGCGGCAATCTCATCACCATGGCCGACGAAAACGGCACCGAATATCCCAATGCCGGCCAATATCTGGAAATCGTGCCCAACGAGAAGCTGGTGTTCACCGACGCCTTCACCGGCGACTGGACGCCATCGGCCAAGCCGTTCTTCACCGCCATCCTGACCTTTGAGGACGCCGGCCCCGGCAAGACCCGCTACACCGCCGTGGCGCGCCACTGGACCGCCGGAGACGCCACCGCCCACAAGCAGATGGGGTTCCACGAAGGCTGGGGCATGTGCGCCGCCCAGCTCGAAGAACTGGCGGCCCGAATCTGATCCGCACAGTCACAATAGAATATTTGTTTCAAATATAGAACGCCTGATGAACTTCATTCGAAACCGCACGGACGGCAAGCGACACCCTGCCGCCCCGTCCGTCGAGCCCTGTCTGGCGCAGATTGTGATCGTCCCGCACCCTCCTGCACCTGCACCACGCCGCGCGCCCAACGCCCGCCGCCCTACTGGGCACTCGCAGCGAACTGCTAGACATATTCATGTTCAATTACAGTCCACTAGCGTGTCACACCTGACATTTTGAATCGCGTTTCGTTGCACCTGAAACCCGTCCACTTCGCGCTGTTACACCGCTGTCGCACGCCTGTGATTTGTTCGCGCCGATCGTCGTGTCGACCAGCAACGGGTTTCCGCTTGCATAATCTTCTGACCAGTAGTTAGCTTTGCTGCGGGAGAGGTCGACGCAAGATCGATGAAACCTGCGGGCGGAACTGACCGCCTTGTGGAACATCCGTTCTAACGAGCGGACTTTGGGAGAGAACAATGAAACGGCGTGATTTCATGCTTGCCGCCGGCACGGCCGCCGGCGCTCTGATGCTGCCCCGCATAGCCTTCGGCGCGGAAGGCACGATCGACTGGTACACCAGCTCGGACCAGAACGTCCTCGATTTCTGGACCAATGTGGTCAAGCCGAAATTCGAGGCGGCCAATCCCGGCGTGATCGTCAATCTGGTGGATGGCGGCGACAATGCCGGCCTGCAGGCCATCGCCGAGCGCGCCATTGCCGCCATGGACACCAATACCGATCCGCAGGCTGACTTCTTTGAAGGCTTTGACGCCCGCCAGCCGGTCGGCGCCATCGAGAAGGGGCTGTGGACCGATTTCTCCACCGCCGGACTCAGCAATTATTCCAAGATCAACCCGCTGGCCCTCGATATCCCGCAGAACATGCCCTATCGCGGCTCGCAGGTGCTGCTGGCCTATGACACCACCAAGCTCGACCCCGCCAACGCCCCCAAGACCTGGGCTGACCTGATCACCTGGATCAAGGCCAATCCGGGCCAGTTCATCTATAACCGGCCCAACAAGGGCGGTTCGGGGCTCAATTTCGTGCGCCGCGCCGTGCTGGAGGCCAATGGCCAGGACCTCAGCAAATTCACCGTCGACAATGCGACGCCGGAAAATGCCGCGGCAATGCTGCCAGGCGCCTGGGACATTCTGAACGATATCGGCCCGTCCTTGTTCGACAATGGCGCCTATACCTCGGGCAATACCCAGTCGCTGCAGCTGCTCGGCCAGGCGGCCGTCACCATGATCCCGGCCTGGTCGGACCAGACCCTGTCGGCCATCGAGCAAGGCGTGCTGCCGGAAACCACCGGCCTCGTGCAATTGCAGGACCTCGGCCTGCCGGGCGGCTTCTCGCGCCTGACCATCAACACCAATGGCGTCAATCATGCCCTGGCGCTGAAGCTGGCCGACTTCGTGCTGAGCGAAGAAATCCAGTCGGCGGTGCTGACCGAACTGGGCGGCTTCCCCGGCGTCAGCTGGGATTATGTCGATCCGGCACTGCGCGAGCGCTTCGCCGACATCATCCCGACCTCGATCCCCGTGTTCCCGAGCGGGGACTGGGAGCGGGCCATCAATGACGGCTGGTATCGCACCGTGGCGCCCAATGTGGACCCGAACGCGTGACAAGTCTCGAAGCGGGCCCACTGACGCCCGTCGCCGCAGAACGCAGGAGGCCCATCGGCCTCCTGCTCGTGGCCGTTCCGGTGCTGCTGATGGTCTGGCTGGTGATCTGGCCGATCGTTTCGGCGGTCATCACCACGCTCTGGATCAAGACCCCCGAGGGCACCGAATTCTCGGTCGCGACCTATAAATTCTTTTTCTCGGACGGCTACAGCCTGTCCAATCTGGCGATGACGCTGTGGACCACCGGGGTCTGCGCCATCCTGTTGCTGGTGATCTGCCTGCCCATCGCGCTGTATCTGCGGTTTTCCGACAGCAAGGTGGCCGCCTATGTGCAGGGCCTTGCCATCTTCCCGATGTTCGTGCCCTCGATCATTCTCAGCTTCGCCTTTATCCGCGTGCTGGGGCCAAATGGCACCGTCGACCTGCTGCTGAATGCCGCCAGCCTGCCCAAGATCCGCTCGCCCTATCTGACGCCCTGGGGGCCGGTGATCGGGCTGGTATGGGACAATATTCCGCTGACCGTGCTGATCCTGCTGTCGGGCCTTGGCAGCGTCTCCAACCAGGCGATCGAGGCGGCCCGCGACGTCGGCGCCGGCCGGCTGGCGGTGCTCTGGTACATCATCCTGCCCCGCATCACCAATTCCATGCTGGTGGCGATTTCCTTCGCCGTTCTCGGCATCTTCTCGGCCTTCACCCTGCCCTATATTCTGGGCCCGGCGGCGCCGGAAATGATGGGACCGTTCATGCAGCGCACCTTCCGCGATCTCTACGATCCGACCAATGCCATCACCCAGGCGGTCATCACCTTCGGGTTCTGCATCATCTTTGGGCTCTTTTATGTGCGCTCCGTCGCCAAAAACAGGACGCCCTAGGCCATGGCGACGGTTATCGTTCGACCCAAAATCGACTGGACCGGCATTGCCCTGGCGGTAGTGCTGACGCTGGTCATCGTGCTGCCGATGGTGGTGGTGGGCACCTGGGCCTTCACCAATGTGTGGCGCTACCCGTCCGTCATTCCGCAGGAATTCGGCCTGCGCTTCTGGAACCAGACCCTGGCCCGCGCCGATGTGTGGAGTTCGATCACCATGAGCCTGTCGCTGGCGACCATGGTGACGGCGATTTCCGCCGCCATCTGCCTGCCGGCCGCCTATGCCTTTGCCCGGCTGGATTTCCCGGGGCGGAACCTGCTGTTCTTCTCGTTCCTCGCCGGCCATGCATTTCCCAAATTTGGCCTGCTGGTCGCCATCGCCGGCATTTTCCTGCAGCTCAATCTCATCGGCACCTTCTGGGGCGTGGTGCTGATCCAGTTGGTGGGCACACTGCTGTTCATGATCTGGATTCCGGTAGCCGCCTTTCAGGCCGTCGACCGGCGCATGGAAGAGGCGGCGCGCGATGTGGGCGCCGGGCCGTTCCGGGTGTTCTGGTCGATCACCCTGCCCCAGGCCGGCCCGACCATTGCCGCCGCCGTGCTGCTCAGCTTCGTCGGCACCTTTTACGAGACCGAAGGCGCCTGGCTGATCGGCGCGCCGCAGGTCCGCACCCTGCCGGTGCTGATGATCTCCTTCATCAACAACCAGCCGGTCATCCAATATGGCGCCGTGCTGTCGGTGCTGCTCTGGGTGCCCAGCTTCATCGCCCTGCTGTTTGCGCGGCGTGTGGTCAATTCCGGCTCGTTTGCCCGGGGGTTTGGGGGATGATGGTGATGACGCCTTCTTCACCTCTCCCTTTGGGGGAGAGGTCGACCCTCTTGGGTCGGGTGAGGGGGCCTTCCCCCGCATCGCACCCCGTAAAGGCCCCCTCACCCGGCGCTGCGCGCCGACCTCTCCCCCAAGGGAGAGGTGAAGGAAACACATATGTCCGTTCTTAAAATCAACGACGTCTCCAAGATTTTCGCCGGCGGCGTGCGCGCTGTGGATAGCTTTTCGCTCGATGTGGCCGATGGCGAACTGGTGTGCCTGCTCGGCCCCTCCGGCTCGGGCAAGTCGACGCTGCTGCGCATGGTGGGCGGTTTCGAGCGCCCCACCAGCGGCGTGATGACCATCGATGGCGACGACATCACCCATGTGCCGCCGGAGCGTCGCCCCACCGGCATGGTGTTCCAGAGCCATGCGCTGTGGACGCATATGAATGTGTTCAAGAACCTCGCCTTCGGCCTCAAGCTGCGCAAGGTGGCGCCCGACGAAATCAAGCGCCGCGTCGAAGAGGTGCTCGATCTGGTCGGCCTCTCCGGCTATGGCACGCGCGGCGTGACCCAGCTATCGGGCGGTCAACAGCAGCGCGTGGCGCTCGCCCGCTCGCTGGTGCTGGAGCCCAAAATCCTGCTGCTCGACGAACCTTTTGCGAGTCTGGACCAGCACTTGCGCGAAAGGCTTCGCGAAGAGGTTCGGGACATCCAGCAGCGGCTCAAGATCACCACGCTGTTCGTCACCCATGGGCAGGACGAAGCCCTGGCGATGGCCGACCGCATCGTGGTGATGCGCGACGGCAAGACCGAACAGATCGACCGGCCCGACGTGGTCTATCGTGAACCGCAGACGCCGTTTGTCGCCGGCTTCATCGGCACGATGAATCTGATCGAGGGCAGTGTCAGCAATGGCATTTTCAGCAAGGCGGGTTATTCCACCGCCCTGCCGGTCAGCGATGGCCCCGTGACGCTGGCCATCCGCCCCGAGTCGCTGGATCTCGTCGCGGCCACCGACAACAGCCAGGGCAAGGTCCACCGCGTCACCGATTATGGCTCGCATGGGCTGGTGGATCTCGAACTGCTCGACGATACCAGGATCAAGGCGATGGTGTCCGACCCCAATCAATTCAAAGCCGGTCAGGGCGTCACTTTGGTGCCCAAAGCCATTGCGGCCTATCGTGACGGCGCGGTGATTTTTCGGACCTGAGAAGCATGACCGCGCCCCTGTTTCTCACCCGCGACGGCCATCGCATTTGGCTCAAATGGCATCGCGCCCGCCGCCGCGCCAGCGATCCGGTGTTTACCGGCGCGCGTATTCTGGAGGGCATGCGGCTCGGCGCCAGCGTCGAGGTGGATCTGGTGATCCATGCCGACCGGGGCTATGCGGTGCTGCATGATCTCAGCGTCGAGCGCGAAACCACCGGTAACGGCAAGGTTGCCGATCTGAGCGCCGAAACCTTGCGCTCATTTCACCTGCGCCATCAGGACGGCACCCCGCTCGCCGACAAGGTGATGCTGCTGGAAGACCTTTGCGCGCTGCTGGCGCAAGGCGGGCTGCATCCCGAGGCCCTGCTGCAACTGGACTATAAGGAGGATGCAACAGCGCTCGACGCCGCCGCCATCGCCTCATTCAAGGCCAGCGTCGGCCCGGTGTCCCAACACATGATCCTGTCATCCGGCGACGCCGAGGCGGTGCGCCTGCTGACCGATGGCGTGCCCGGCCTGCGCATCGGCTATGACCCTTGCCATGATGGTGCGCTGGAACGGCTACAAGCCTCACAGGATTTTGCCGGCTTCGTCCACGATGCCGTAGCCGCCTCACCCAAGGCCGAAATGATCTATCTCGCCTATCCGCTGGTGCTGGAAGCCGACCGCCTGGGCTTCGACATCATCGCCGCCTTCCACACCGCCGGTCGGCGCATCGACGCCTACACCATCAAGCGGGCGGATGACGAAAGCCGTCCCAAGCTGGCGCGACTACTGGAACTCAAGGTGGAGCAGATCACCACCGATGATCCCGAAGGCGTGCTGGCGTTGATGGGCTGATCTTCCTTCACCTCTCCCTCTGGGGGAGAGGTCGACCCTCTTGGGTCGGGTGAGGGGGCCTTCCCCACGTACAGCGCCCAGCAAAGGCCCCCTCACCCGGCGCTACGCGCCGACCTCTCCCCCGAAGGGAGAGGTGAAGATTTCCCTCAGTGTGACCCGTCCTTCGGATCCTTCCTCGGCGCATCCTTGAGCTTGTCCAGCAAATACGCATGCGTAGCCGTGTTCGCCACGATCACGCAGCCGGTGCGCTCGTAGAATTCCGGCCCCCTTCCCCACCAATCGGTGACGATGCCGCCGGCTTCCTGCACCAGCAGTACGCCGACCGCCCAATCGACCAGCCCCGATTCCTCGAAATAGCCGGTGAGCCGGCCGAGCGCGACATAGGCGCAGCTATTGGCCGAACTGCCGACGACGCGGACCGCGCCGATGGGCGCGCGCAGCGCGTCGAGGCGCTGGTAGAAACCATCATGGGTGAACAGGCCCGGCGTGGCGAGGCCGGTGCCGACATTGAACAGGCCGATATCGGCCTGCTCGCTCACCCAGAGCCGTTCGCCATTCATGAAGGCGCCCTTGCCCTTGATGGTGGTGAACATCTCGTCGGAGACTGGATTGTAGAGCGCTCCCGCCACCGTCTCATTGCCCCGGCGCAGGGCGATGGAGATGGTGTAATGCATGCCGTTGATGAAATTGGTGGTGCCATCGATCGGGTCCACCAGCCAGCGGTGTTCGCTGTCCTTGTCCACCGGGGCGAATTCCTCGCCGGTGAAACTCCAGTCCGGGTAGCGCTCGAACAGGAATTTGCGGATCAGCAGCTCGCTTTCCTTGTCGGCTTCGGAAACGAAGTCGGCCGGTCCCTTGATGCCGATTTCCAAATCGCGGAAGCGCTTGAAATAGGTCTGGGTCAGGGCTCCGGCCGCGCGGGCCACCGCAACCATATCCGCGAGGACGGCATCGTAGTTCATCGCAAACTCCAGGATTTATTCTGACGCCGCGCTGGGATCGAGGGCGGCGTGCGGGCGCAGGCGGCTTTCATCAAGCTCGCCCTTGGTTTCGAGGATGGGATAGGCCACCGAGGCCAGATGCGCGGTGATCCGCTTGAGGTCACGCAGCAGATCGAGATGCAGCGAGCTGGTTTCGACCGAGGCCGGCACCCGTTCGCGCACGCGCTGGATATGGCTCTGGGCCGACTCGGCCTCGAGCCGGCGCACCTCAACCTTGGCGGCCACCAGCTGACGCGCCAGTTGCGGGTCGTCGGTGAGGAACACCGTCTGGCTCAGCTGCATGTTGAGAATGGTCTTCTCATACAGCGCGGTGATTTCGGCGAGGCCATCGGCGGAGAATTTCCAATGCCGCTTGGCCATCTTGGCGGCGACGTCATAGAGCCCGGATTCGATGATGTCGCCGACATGTTCGAGATTGATGGCAAAGCTCATGATTTCGCCGGAGCGGCGGGCGTCTTCCAGATCGAGATCGGTCTGGTCGAGCCGGGTCAGATAGAGCTTGATGGCCTGATTAAGCGCGTCGACATCGTCATCGAGCAGCGCCGCAGCGCTGCGCCCGCCCGGGCCGGGATTGCGTAGCGCTTCGAGACTGCCTTCGAGCATATGCAGCACGATATCGCTGACGCGCAGGGTTTCGCGGGCCGCCGCCGCCAGCGCGATGGCCGGGGTGTCGAGCACGGTATCGTCGAGATAGCGCACGCCGCGCTGCCCGGTGGCCGGCTCCGGCACCACCATGGCGGCGAGCTTGCCGATCGGGCCGATCAGCGGCAGGAACAGCACCAGCAGCGCCAGGTTGAAGCCGATATGGGCGGCAATGGTCAGGTCATCGGCCTCCGGCAGGATGGTTTCGAGCAGGCCAGCGGCCGGTGTGGCGAAAATGGTGAGAATGATGGCGCCGATGGCCCGGACCACGAAATTGGCCATGGTCAGCCGCCGCGCCTCGGTGCCTTCGCTCAACACCGCCAGCATGGGGGGAATGGCGCCGCCCAGATTAGCCCCGGCCACCAAAGTCACCGCCAGCGGCGGCGAGACAATGCCGGCCGAAGCCAGCAGCGCCACGAACAGCACCACCGCCAGACTCGAGGACGAGACAAAGGCCAACACGCCGGCCAGAATCAGCGCGAAAGCCGGCGCATCGGCCAGCCCTGACAATATGGCGACCATCACCTCGGATTCGCGCAGCGGCCCGGTGACATTGCCAACCAGTTGCAACGCCAGCAGCATCAGGCCAAGGCCGAGCACGGCCCGGCCAATGCCCTTGCCGCGCGCGAATTTGCTCAACGAAAACACCGTGACGCCGACCAGAATCATCGCCGAGGCGAACCAGTGCACATCGAGCGACAGGATCACCGCCGCGATGGAGGTGCCCACATTGGCGCCCAGCATGACGGCCTGCGCCATGCGCGGATTGATGGCGCCCTTGCTGGCGAAGGAGGCGGTGATGACGGCGGTAGCGGTGCTCGATTGCAGCGCCAGCGTTGCCATGATGCCGGAGAAGACGGCGGCGAAGCGATTGCCGGTGCCTTTGGCGATCCACAGCCGGAGCGAGGCGCCAAACGCGCGCATCACGCCCGTCTTGATCATCCGCAGCCCCCAAAGCAGCAAAGCGCCGGCCCCGAGCAGGTCGATCAACTGAATTGTGGAATGCATGTTCCCTAACCGAAGCACTTGGAACAGGCATTGTACGCCTGTACCGGGGTCTGTCGACCGATTTCACGCCTCGGTCAACTCGGGCTTGCCGGTGACCGTGCGCAGCTGAAGTTCATCGGCCCGAATACAGGCATAACGATGATCCGCTGCCCCGGCCAGTGGTGGTTCGATCTGCCGGCACGCCGGCTGGGCATATTGGCAGCGATCGGCGAAGGCGCAGCCGGTGAGTTGCTGGCTCGGGTCCGGCACATGCCCGCCCAGCCGCACCCGGCCCGCCGATTTTTCCGCGCCCTGACCGGGAATGGCCGCCAGCAATGCCTCGGTATAGGGATGGCGCGGCTTGCGGAAAATCGCCTCGGTGGTGCCGATTTCGACAATGCGCCCGGCATACATCACGGCCACCCGGTCACTGATATTGGCGATCACCCCCAGATCATGGCTGACGAACAGATAGGTCAGCCCCATCTCGGCCTGCAGCGCCTTCATCATATTGATGATCTGGGTCTGCACCGACACGTCGAGCGCCGACACCGCCTCATCAGCAATCACCAGCCGCGGCTCCGACGCCAGCGCCCGGGCGATGGCGATGCGCTGGCGCTGCCCCCCGGAAAAGGCATGCGGATAGCGCTCGGCATAGTCCGGGCTCAGCCCCACCTGCTTGAGCAGCAATTGCACCCTGGCCTCGATCTCAGCGGCGCTATGCCTGCCATTGACCTGCAGCACTTCGCCAATGATATCCCGCACCCGCATGCGCGGATTGAGCGAGCCGGTGGGATCCTGAAAGATCATGCGGATATCGGTGCGCAACCGCTTGGCCTCAGCCCCGCGGGCCGTGCGCAGATCGACCGGCGGATGGCTGCCATCGGCAAAGCTGATGGCGCCGCTATCGGCGCGATGCAGCCCGACAATGGTCTGGCCCAGCGTGGACTTGCCGCAACCGCTTTCGCCGACCAGCCCCAGCGTTTCGCCGGGATAGATATCGAGCGAAATATCGTTGACCGCCCGCACCGCCCCCAGCTGGCGCTGGAAAAAGCCGGCGCGGATGGGGAACTGCTTGTGCAGCGCGCGCACGCTCAGCAGCGGCTCAACCACGGCCGGCTTCGGCACCGCGGCAGCAGCCACCGCCGGCGGGCGCAGCGGCGTTCTGCTGATCTTGGCGCCCTGCGGCCCATAGGCGTGGCAGGCGACCATATGATCATCGCCCAATTGCGTTTCCAGCACGGCGATGCGGTCGCAAAACCCGGCCAGCGCCCAGTCGCAGCGCGGATGGAACGAGCAGCCGGGCGGCCGCAGCGCCGGCGGCGGCACCATGCCGGGGATGGCCTTGAGCGGCGTCTTGAAATCCCCATCCAGTCGCGGCATCGAGGCCAGCAGCCCGCGCGTATAAGGATGCTTGGGATGCTCCAGCACTTCCTTGACCGGCCCACGCTCGACGATCTTGCCGAGATACATCACCGCAACTTCATCGGCGATTTCGGCCACCACGCCCAGATCATGGGTGATGAACAACACCGCCATGCCGGTATCGCGCTGCAATTGCGCCAGCAGGTCGAGAATATTGGCCTGCGTGGTCACGTCGAGCGCCGTGGTCGGCTCGTCGGCAATCAGCAGGCGCGGTTGGTTGATCAGCGCCATGGCGATCATCGCCCGCTGCCGCTGCCCGCCCGACAGCTGGAAGGTGTAGCTGTCATAGCGCCGCGCCGGATCGGGCATGCCGACCTGTTCGAGCATCCTGATGCCCTCGGCCCGCGCCTCGGCCTTGCTCAGCTTGCGGTGCAACGTCAGCGCTTCGCTGATCTGGTTGCCGATGGTGTAGAGCGGCGACAGGAACGTCATCGGTTCCTGATGGATCATGGCGATATCGGCGCCGCGCACCGCGCGCATGATCGGGCTGGAGGGCTTGGTGCTGGCAATATCGAGCAGGCCGCCATCGGGCTGGCGCAAGGTGATCGCGCCGCCCGATACCCGGCCGGGATGGTCGATGACCTGCAAAATCGCCTTGGCCGTCACCGACTTGCCGCAGCCGCTCTCGCCGACCAGGCACAGCGTCTTGCCGGCCGGAATATCGAGATCGAGCCCGGTGACCACATCCACCGCACCGGCGAAAGTGATCCTGAGGTCGCGGATTTCTACCAGGTTTTCCATAGCGTCCTCAGTCCGAATAGGGGTCGGCGGCGTCGCGCAGGCCATCGCCGAGGAAGTTGAGCGCCAGCACCGCAATCACCACCGCCCCGCCCGGCAGCAGCAGCCAGGGCGCCGAGGCGATGGTGCGCACATTCTGCGCCTCCTGCAGCAGCACGCCCCAGCTAACGATTGGCGTGCGCAGCCCGATACCAAGATAGCTCAGCGCGGTTTCGGCCAGGATCATGCTGGGAATAGCCAGCGAGACGGTGGCGATGATGTGGCTCAGGAAACTGGGCAGCATGTGGCGGAAAATGATCCGCACCGGCCCGCAGCCATCCAGCCGCGCCGCCTTGACGAAGTCCTCGTTGCGCATGGCGAGGAACCGTCCGCGCACCACGCGTGCCAGGCTGGTCCAGCCCAGCACCGACAGGATGATGGTGATGAGGAAATACACCTGCAGCGGCGGCACCGAGGCCGGAATGGCGGCGGCCAGCCCGATCCATAGCGGAATCGCCGGCACCGACTGAATAAACTCGATGAAGCGCTGGATGAGATTGTCGACCACGCCGCCGAACAGGCCGGAAATGCCGCCCATCAGAATGCCAAATACCAGACTCAGCGCCACCCCGATCAGCCCGATGGTCATGGAAATCCGGGTGCCATAGATGGTGCGGCTGAGAATGTCGCGGCCCAGCCGGTCGGCGCCGGCGATGAAAAACGGCTGGCCGGCTTCGACCGCCCCGAACAGATGCAGCTCGGTCGGGATCAGCCCGAGCAGGCGATAGGATTCGCCCTGCACGAACAGGCCGACATTGATGGGTTGCTCGGGATTTTCCTCGAACAGGCGACGGCCCGAATTGTAGTCGATCACCGATTTGTAGGCGTTGACATGGGGGGCAAAGCGCCAGCCCTCGCCATCGTCGCGCCCCCAATGCAGCGTCTGCGGCGGCGCATAGCTATAGGCCGGATTATAGGCTTCCAGCGTCACCGGCGCGAGAAATTCGGGGATCAGCGCAACCACATAGGCGAGGATGACGACGATGCCGCCGGCCACACCGAGCCGGTGGCGCAGGAATTTCTGCCAGACCAACGCCCAATGCCCATCATAACCCCGCCCACGCTGCTGGCTGGCAGCGACCGGCGCTACCAGCCCGGTGGTTTCGTCGAAGGTAGTCATGGGTAAGCCCCCATCGTGCGGCGCTGCGGTCTCTGCTCTATCGCCTCCCTCCCCCTTGTGGGGAGGGACAGCGAGATAGGACTTAGCTTGCTAAGTCCGTGATCGAGCCGGGTGGGGGTATGGTGCCGCAGGCTCGGTGCTTGTGGCTCACCCCCACCCTTGATCCCTCCCCACAAGGGGGAGGGAGACGATGAGCCGATGGCACGGTGAAAATTCATCATCATCGCCCTACCCCTGCTGATAGCGAATGCGTGGATCGAGCCAGGCGAGCAGCAAATCCGACAGCAGCGTGCCGATCACCACCAGCACGCTCAGCATCAGAATGAAGCTCGAGGCCATATACATGTCCTGGGTGCGCAGGGAATCGAGCAGCAGTGGCCCGGTGGTCTGCAGCCCCATCACGATGGCGACGATGGTGCCGCCCGAGACAATCTCGACGAAAATATCGTTCTGCCCCGAAACGAACGGGTTGAGCGCGTGGCGCACCGGATATTTCATCAACAGCGCGAACTCGCCCTTGCCCTTGGCGCGGGCCGCCGTGACATAGGGCTTGTGCAACTCGTCCAGCAGATTGGCGCGAATGATGCGGATGACGCTGGCAGTGCCTGCCGTGCCCAGCACCATCATCGGCAGCCACAAATGGTTGAGCAGGTCGAGCACCCGGTCCCAGCTCCAGGGCGCCTCGATATAGTCCGGCGAAAACAACCCGCCGACATTCATGCCAAACCAGGCGAAGGCGACGTACATGCTGGCCAGCGCCAGCAGGAAGCTGGGAACGGCCAGCCCGAGAAAGCCGATAAAGGTGGCGATATAGTCGCCGGCCGAATAGCGGCGCACCGCCGAAAAAATGCCGATGGGGATGGCGACGACCCAGATGAACAGCAGGCTGGCGACCGACAGTACCACGGTCAGCCCCATGCGCGGCCAGATCACGTCCTTGACCGGCAGGTTGAACGAGAAGGAATAGCCAAAATCGCCGCGCAGCACGACGCCGGTGATCCAGTTCCAGTATTGCACCATGATCGGCAGATCCAGGCCATAGGCCCGGCGCATCGCCTCCTGCTCGGCCATCGGCATGACGTCGCCCTTGGAGGCGGAAATTTCGGCGAGGCGGGTCACATAGTCACCCGGCGGAATGGCGATGATCAAAAACGAGATCAGCGAAACCGCGATCAGCGCGGGGATCACATAGATGATCCGGCGCAGCATGAATGCCCCCATTGGCGGCCTCCCTTTTCTGCAGTGGCACGCAGCTGCATCGGAAAAATGGCCGGCTCCGCCAAAGCGATTGGAACAGAGCCGGCCCAGTGAATGGCCCCAGTCACCTGGGACCATCCCGCTCGTGGAGACATTATTCCTTGAAGAAGAAGGTCGAGAAGTTGGCCGGGCCCGGGCCGGGATAGAGCCAGCCTTCGATCAGCTCGGCCGGCACGTTGTGCAGATTGTTCTTGACCGAACGGTAGTAGCCCGCCGGATTGGCGATGCCGATGGTGAGGAATTCCTCGGCCAGCAGGTCGGTGAATTCATTCATCAACGCGGCCTGTTCCTCGCCCACCGTGGTGGGAATGGTCGAGCGCAGCACATAAAGACGCTGCACATTGGCCGGCGGCTCGATGGCGGTCACGCCTTCGGCCAGCTTGGCGTCCGGGTTGAGGCGCAGCGCGTCCCAGGCGGCCCAGCCGCTCCAATTGCCCAGCGACCAATAGCCATAGTCGTTCATGAACCGGCCGAGATTGAGCAGCGGCAACTGTCCGCAACCATTCTCGCCCACCCACACAGCCGCGTCGGAATCCGGCTTGGCGCGGGCGTTGCCGAACAATTCGTCGGAGTGGTAATTGACCGTCACATCGAGGCCAGCCTGTTTCCAGGTGCGTTCGATAAGCTGGAAGGCGTCAACCGTATCCGGCTTGAAGTCGGCGTTGATTTCCACGGAGAATTTGAACGGCTTGCCGTCCGGCCCGACCCGGACGCCATCGGCGCCCATCGGGATGATCTTGTCGAGATGCTCGGCGGCGGCGGCCAGATCGAACTGGGTGAATTCCTTGGCCAGCGTCTCATTGTAGAAGGGCGAATTCGGCAACGGCGCCGGCTGGAAGGGCTCGCCCTGCCCCAGATAGATGGTGTCGATGATTTCCTGGCGGTTGATCGCCAGCGAGACGCCGGCGCGGAAATCCTTGGAGCCGAACACCTGCGCCTTGATCGGATCGGGGTGGTTCACCGAGAAGCCGAGCACGGCGGTATTGTAGTCGCAGCTGGTGGCCGGCACGAGGTGATAGTCACCTGCTTCCTGGCTGTCGAAGAACACCGCGCGGTTCTGCGGCGTCGATACGTTGCGCGGCGACATGGTGATCTGGCCCTGAATGGCCTGCAGCAGCGTCACTTCGGGGTCGGCCGCCACGCTCCAGATGCGCTCATCGATATAGGGCAGCTGCTGGCATGAGGGATCGACGGCGAAGTAATACGGGTTGCGGGTAAAGGTCACGCGTTCCTTGCCCAGCAGCGTGTCGGTGCCGATCCAGGCATGCACCGATGGGCGCGCCGGATTGTTGAACTGGGCCGGGTCATTATAGGAGCCGACATTACCCTTCCACCACGCGGCGTAGTCGGTGGCGTTGGCGGCGGCCATCAGCTCGGCCACGCCATCGGGATTCAGGTCGATATCGAACTGCTCCATATAATGCTTGGGAAACTGCACGGCGCGCTGGCCATAGGGCCCGGCCATATTCTGCAGGAACAGCCCGTTGGGCTCGCTATAGGCAAAGCTGACCGTATAATCGTCCAGCTTGGTGACGATCGGGCTTTCGCCATTATTCTTGAGTTCAGCGCGCGGGCCGCCGGTGGTGACCTTGATATTGTTCTCCACCCGATCCCACCAGAACAGGATGTCGTCGGCGGTGAAGGGCTGGCCATCGGACCATCTCATGCCTTCGCGTAGATGGAAGGTGTAGGTCTTGGCGTCCTCGCTGATGTCCCAGCTCTTGGCGATGCCAGGCACCACCTCGGAACCATCGACGCTCCAGCGCACCAGCGGCTCGTAACCGAACTGGCGGATATCGGCGATGTTGCCGCCACCCCAGCTATCGATGAACTGGCCGCCATAAACGCCGATTTCTTCGGCCGGCTGGATTACCAGCGGATCGAGCGGCAGGCGCTCGGCCACCGGGGGCAACGTACCCGCATCGACCATGGCCTTGAGTTGTGGCGCCTCGGCATAGCTGCCGGCGCAGCTCTTGGCGGCGTCCTGGGCTTGTGCCGGCACCACGATGGCACCAGCCAAAGCCGTTGCACTGAGCAGCACCGACGTTACCGCCAGCAGCCGCGTCACCGCGAAACGATCCTTCTGCATTTGCATTTCCCTCCCACGAAATGAAAACTTCGCATCCTCCGAGGTCCAGCTGGTGGGTTTGAGCCGGAAGCCTCCACTTCCAAGGGTGCTTTTGCCCCTCGTCACTAATACCCACGCTTGTCGATTGAGTGACGATATCTTGTAAACGTTTTCAAAACAAGATATGAATCCCGACCACCAAACGCGGGCAGCAAATCCGCCGGCAGATCCACCAGAAAACCGCAAGAAAACTACAAGAAAACCACCAGCATGCTGGCAGAAAACCACCAGAAAACCTGCAAGCATGCTGGCGAAAGAAAAACACAGAAAAGAGCCGTGGAATGGTAACGATCAAGGATGTGGCGCGGCTGGCGAATGTTTCGATTGCGACGGTGTCGCGCGTGGTCAATGGCTATGCCCATGTGCGGCCGGCGGTGCGGGAAGCCGTTAGCAAGGCGATTGCCGAGCTGGGGTATCGGCCTAACGGGCTGGCGAGTTCGTTTCGCACCCAGCAGTCCAATATTGTCGGCGTTTTGCTGCGCCAGCAGCGCACGCCGTTCAGCAGTGCTTTGGCCTATGCCATTGAAACTACTATGTTTGATCAGGGCTATCGCGTGCTGCTGTGCTCGACCAATGGCGATGCGGATCGCGAAGAGGCCTATCTCGAGACCATGCTCGACATGCGAGCCCAGGGGGTCATCATCCGGCCCTCGGCCGCCAACGCCCGCACCATCAAGCAGGTCAACACCCTGCGCGACCGGGGCATTGCGGTCTCCTTTGTCGATATGAAACCCAAGATCGCTGCGGTCAGCTCGGTGGTTTGCGACAACTACTCCGGCGGCTATCAGGGCATGCGGCATCTGATCGAATTGGGTCACCGCAAGATCGGCGTGGTGGCCGGGAACGTGGCGCAAAAGGGCGGCGCGGCGGATGTTGGCAGTGAGCGCGTACGCGGAATTCGTCAGGCAGCAGAAGACCTTGCGACCGATGTGCAGATCATTTTTTCGCAGCCCTTCGACATTGCCAGCTTTGAAATCGGCAAGGAGGCCGGCGAGGCGATGATCACCGGCCATCCGGAGCTGACGGCGATTTTTGCCACCACCGACATGCTGGCCATCGGGGTGATGCACGCGGCCCACGCGCTCAATCTCGACCTGCCCCGCGACCTCTCGATCCTGGGTTACGATGGCGTGCTTGAATCATCGGTCACCTTCCCGACGCTATCAACCATCGCCCAGCCGATCCATGAAATGGGCCAGATTGCTGCCACGACGCTGATTGACCACATGCGCGGCATCAGCAAATCCCCACGCCAGGTCGTGCTGGAAAACACTTTGATTCAAAGGGCTTCCACCATCCCCCTGCCCTGACCGCGCCAATTTTGCCGACAAGCCTGCGCTGCCAGCATGCTGACAGTTTTCTTGCGGTTTTCTTGATGGTCTCCACCTCAATATCCAAACCGATTTACAAGCAGATTTACTAGCAGATTTACAAGCACTGGCAGCAAGACGGAGCTGATGGCAAAAATTTACCTTTGGCGGCGGCTTGCGGGTCGATGTTGAAAACGATTACAAGATAGAGCACTGCCGTTTTCTGGGTTCGAGGAAAGCCTGCCATGTCGTCACCATCCCGCACCGCCACTGACGCCGACATCGCCCTGGCGCGCCGGTTGGCACCGGTCCTCCGGTTTTGCGACAATGAGCCGTTCCTGCCCTCGCGGGTCGGCGTCTCGGTGTTAACGGCTGCGGGCCAGTCGCCCTCGTCGGCGCTCGACATCGCTTTCGAGCCCGGCGTGGCCAAGGTGATCGAATATGCGATCTGGTGGGACTGGGATATTCAGCATCTCTATGAGCTGGAGCATATCTGGCTCAAGCTCGACGCCGATGACGCGGTGATCGCGGTGGAAGCCAGTGCCCATGGCGGCAAGTTCGCCATGCGGGGCAATGACGGCGCCCTGCCCGTCGAAGCCGGCCGAGTGACGCTGGTATCGACGCCGGGCAAACATGCCTTCACAGCAACGGTCGACGAGCAGCGCCAGGGCGCGGACCTCACCACGATGAGCTGCCAGGAGCTGGCGGGGCGCGGCGGGATTTTGATCAACGCCATGTTCCACGACGCACTGGTTGCGGTGACGCCGGAGGACCATCGCGCGGTCAAACGCTATCTGCAGGCCCGCGCCTTCCTGCCCACGTTCAATTTCGGCCAGACCTTCGACCTCGCCGACGCCCAGTTCAGCGACTGGACCGCATTGGCGGCCTGGATTCCGGGCCAGGTAAAGAGTGTGCTAGCCCAGGTGCGGCAGGAACAGCCGCTGCTCAAGGCGGTGTTCCTCGATAGCGGCGACACGCTGGTCAATGAGGCGAGCGAGAAATTCGACGCCGAGGGCTATGTCATCGAGGCGGGGCTGATCCCCGGCGCGCTGGAAATGGTCCGCGCGCTATCTGACGATGGCTACCGGCTGGCGCTGGTAGCGGATGGCAGGGTGCGCAGCTTTGCGACGATTCTGGGCGGACACGGCATCAGCCCGCATTTCCATGCGCAGGTGATTTCCGAGGCCGAGGGCTGCGAAAAGCCGGATCAGCGGATGTTCGAGAAAGCCATGACCTCGCTGGGACTGGCCAGTGCCGACGCCCAGTCCATCGTCATGGTGGGCAACCATCTGGAGCGCGACATTGGCGGCGCCAACCGGCTGGGCATTATCAGCATCTGGCAGAGCTGGTCCAAGAAGCGCAGCCACATCCCGGCGGAAGCTTGCGAAGTGCCGCGTTATACCATTCGCTCACCCGGGGAATTGCCAGCGCTATTGGCCGATATCGAACGGCAGATGGCGCGCGCCAAGGCCAACCCGTCACCAGCGTGACGCGAATCTGGTGAGCATCGGTTGCGTCACCTTCCCGCAGACCAGACGCCGTTTTTACTGACGAATGAGGTATCGAAGGTGGCTGGCGCCGCCGCCTGACCCGTTGGTTACAAAAATTTCACGCGCCGAAGCGTCGCACGACTTTATTCGGGGTTGCGTAAAACTTCCGCTCAGTTGAAAAGCGGGTATGCCGGTTCGCTTTCGCAAACCGCGCAAACCCTTTTCAGCCATTGGAAGATTTCCGCCGCGCCAATGACTCCAGCTCTATTGCTCACCGCCGTCCTGCTTCTACCGTTTCTGGCCAGTGTGCTGGCGGCGGTCCTGCCCTCGAACGCGCGCAATACTGAAGCCTGGCTGGCCGGAACGGTCGCGGTGTTTGGCCTGGCGGTCATGGTCTGGCTGTATCCCCAGATCACCAATGGTCAGGTCCTCCGGCACGAAATCGAGTGGATCCCCTCCCTCGGGCTGAACATCATCCTGCGGCTCGATGGCTTCGCCTGGCTGTTTGGCGTGCTGATCACCGGGGTTGGCCTGCTGGTGGTGCTGTATGCGCGCTACTACATGTCGCCCAAGGACCCGGTGCCACGGTTCTTCGCGTTTTTCCTGGCCTTTATGGGGTCGATGCTCGGCCTGGTGCTGTCCGGCAATATCATCCAGCTGGTGGTGTTCTGGGAACTGACCTCGATCACTTCCTTCCTGCTGATCGGCTACTGGTTCCATCTCAATCTGGCCCGTGACGGCGCGCGTATGGCGCTGACGGTGACCGGCCTGGGCGGGCTGGGCCTGCTGGTCGGCATGCTGATCATCGGCCATATCGTGGGCAGCTATGACCTCGATGTGGTGCTGAACTCGGGCGATCTCATCCGCGAGCACGCGCTGTATCTGCCGGCTTTGCTGCTGGTATTGCTCGGAGCCCTGACCAAGAGCGCGCAGTTCCCGTTCCATTTCTGGCTGCCCCACGCCATGGCGGCGCCGACCCCGGTTTCGGCCTATCTGCACTCGGCGACCATGGTGAAGGCCGGTGTGTTCCTGCTGGTCCGCTTCTGGCCGGTGCTGGCGGGGACCGATGCCTGGTTCTGGATCGTCACCTGTGCCGGCATGGCGACGCTGATCTTTGGCGCCTATTCGGCGATTTTCCAGACCGACCTCAAGGGGTTGCTGGCCTATTCGACCATCAGCCATCTCGGCCTGATCACCACGCTGCTGGGCATGTCGACCCCGCTGGCGACGGTGGCGGCGATCTTCCATATCGCCAACCATGCGACCTTCAAGGCGTCGCTGTTCATGGCGGCCGGCATCATCGATCACGAGACCGGAACCCGAGATATTCGAAAACTGAGCGGGTTGTTCCGCTTCATGCCCTTCACTGCGACACTGGCCATGGTGGCGAGCGCGGCAATGGCCGGCGTGCCGCTGCTGAACGGATTCCTGTCCAAGGAAATGTTCTTCGCCGAAACAGCGCTGCGTGACGCCAATCCGTTCGTCAACATCGCCCTGCCCGTCGGCGCGACGCTCGCCAGCATGTTCGCAGTGGTCTATTCGCTGCGCTTCGTGCATGGCGTGTTCTTCGGCCCGGCCCCGACCGAACTGACCAAGGTGCCGCATGAGCCGCCCGGGCTGATGCGCCGGCCGATCGAAATCCTGGTGCTGCTGTGCCTCATCGTCGGGATCATTCCCGGCATTACCATCGCCCCCTATCTGGCGGCGGCTGTGATCTCGGTCACCGGCCCTGATACACCCTATTATAGCCTGTCGGTTTGGCACGGTCCCAATCTGGCGCTCGCCATGAGCGGTGTGGCGCTGGTCGGCGGCGGGCTGCTGTATTGGGCGCTGTATGGCTATTTGAACAAGGGCCTCGATGGTCCGCCATTGATCCGTGAGCTCAAGGGCAAGCGCGTCTTCGAGCGCATCATGCTGACCGTCACCTCCAAATGGGCGCGCCGGCTGGAAAGCGTGCTGGGCACGCGTCGCCTGCAGCCGCAATTGCTGCTGCTGTTCGCGGCGGCAACCGCCGCTGCGGCCGTCATCCTGATCGGCGGGCTGGGCCCGATCGAATTCTCCCTGGCCGGGTTTGACCCCGCCTTCGCCCTGCTCTGGGCCGTGGGCATCGTCTGCGCCATCATGGCGGCGCATCAGGCCAAATTCCACCGGCTGGTGTCGCTGGTGCTGCTGGGCGGCACCGGGCTGGTCAGCTGCATCACCTTTGTCTGGCTGTCGGCGCCGGACCTCGCCATCACCCAGTTGCTGGTCGAGATCGTCACGACGGTGCTGATCCTGCTGGGGCTGCGCTGGCTGCCCAAGCGGGTCGAGGACCTGACCGACGAAGCCGCCTTGCAGCAAGCAAAGTTCCGCCGCTATCGCGACATGGGGCTGGCAGCCATTGCCGGGCTTGGGCTGGGGCTGGTGGCCTATGCGGTGATGACGCGCCAGATTCCGTCCGGCATCTCGGAATATTTCCTCAAGAATGCCTATAGCCTTGGCGGCGGCACCAATGTGGTCAACGTCATGCTGGTGGATTTCCGCGCCTTCGATACGCTGGGCGAAATCACCGTGCTGGGCATTGTGGCGCTGACGGTGTTTGCCGTGCTGCGCCGGTTCCGTCCGGCCGCCGACTCCATCGACAAGCCGGAACAGCAGAAGTTCCAGAACGCCTTCGATGATCAGGCCCCGGACCGCGAACAAGGCGACACCATCAGCGAATATCTGCTGATTCCGTCAGTGATCATGCAGTGGATGTTCCCGGTCATCATCGTGCTGGCGCTGCATTTGTTCCTGCGCGGCCATGACCAGCCGGGCGGCGGTTTTGCGGCCGGCATCGTCATGTCGATCGGGTTTATCCTGCAATATATGGCGGGCGGCACCCGCTGGGTCGAAGAGCGGCTGCGTATCCTGCCGGTGCGCTGGATCGGCGCCGGACTGCTGGTGGCGGTGCTGGTTGGTGCGGCCTCGCTGCTGCTCGGCTATCCCTTCATGACCACCTCGTTCCAATATGTGGAAATTCCCTTCATCGGCCGGGTGCCGATGGCAAGTGCGCTGATTTTCGACCTGGGTGTGTTCGTCCTGGTGGTCGGCGCGACCGTGCTGATCCTGATCGCGCTGGCGCACCAATCGATCCGTTCGCCCAAGGTGGCGCGCCATGCGCCCCCGCCAGCGCCGATCAAGGAACCGGAATTGCCGCCCCAGACCACGGGGGAGACACGCTGATGGAACTCATCCTCGCCATTGGCATCGCCGTTTTGTGCAGTTGCGGCGTCTATCTGATGCTGCGGCCGCGGACCTTCCAGGTCATTATCGGGCTGTCGCTGCTGTCCTATGCGGTCAATCTGTTCATCTTCGCGATGGGCCGGCTGGCGGTGGGCAAGGCGCCGGTGATCAGCGGCGGCATTGTCGATCCGAGCCAATATGTCGATCCGGTGCCGCAGGCGCTGGTGCTGACCGCCATCGTCATCGGCTTTGCCATGACGGCGCTGTTCCTCGTGGTGCTGCTGGCGGCACGCGGCCTGACCGGCACCGACCATGTCGATGGACGGGAGCGCTGAGATGATGGGCCTGTTCGACCACCTCATCATCCTGCCGATCCTGTTGCCGATGGCGACGGGCGCGCTGCTGCTGATGTTCGATGAGCGCCGGCGCGCTATCAAGGCGTTTATCAGCCTCACCTCCACCCTGCTGCTGGTGGTGGTGGCGGTCTTGCTGGTGATCCAGGCGGATAACCAGACGACCGTCACCAGCTATGCCCTGGGCGACTGGCCGGTGCCCTATGGCATCGTGCTGGTGGCCGACCGGCTCTCGGCGATGATGGTGCTGCTGACCGCCCTGCTGGGCATTTCGGCGCTGATCTATTCGCTGGCCCGCTGGCATGCGGCCGGGCCCAGCTTTCATGGGCTGTTCCAGTTCCTGCTGATGGGGCTGAGCGGCGCGTTTCTCACCGGCGACTTCTTCAACCTCTTCGTGTTTTTCGAAGTGCTGCTCGCCGCCTCCTATGGGCTGGCGCTGCATGGGCTGGGATCGGCGCGGGTCAGGGCATCGCTGCATTATATCGCGGTCAATCTGGCGGCATCCTTCCTGTTCCTGATCGGCGCGGCGCTGATCTATGGCATTACCGGCACGCTCAATATGGCGGATCTGGCGTCCAAGGTGGCCGGCGTCGCGGCGACCGACCGCGCCTTGCTGGAAACCGGCGCGGCGATTCTCGGGCTGGCCTTCCTGCTCAAGGCGGGCATGTGGCCGCTCGGCTTCTGGCTGCCGACCTCCTATGCGGCGGCGAGTGCGCCGGTGGCGGCGATCTTTGCCATTATGACCAAGGTCGGGCTCTATGCCGTGCTGCGGCTGTCGACGCTGGCGTTTGGCGTCGATGCGGGGGCATCGGCGGGGTTCGGGCAGAATGTGCTGCTGGTCGGCGGCCTCGCCACCATCGCCTTTGGCGCCATCGGCGTGCTGGCCTCGCAGAGCACGGGCCGGCTGGCCGGCTATTGCGTGCTGGTGTCGTCGGGCACCCTGCTGGCCACTATCGGCACCGGCAATGCGGCGGCGACCAGTGGGGCGCTGTTTTATCTGGTGGTGTCGACGCTGGCGATCAGCGCGTTTTTCATGCTGGTCGAATTGCTCGACCGGGTGCGGATCGAAGGCGCGCATGTGCTGGCCATGACCATGGAAGCCTATGGCGACGACGAGGAAGAAAACGAGGACGATGAGGTCGGGCTGGTGATTCCGGGCGCGCTGGCGGTGCTGGGTATCAGCTTTGCGCTCTGCGTGCTGCTGCTGGCCGGGTTTCCGCCGCTGGCTGGATTTCTGGCCAAATTCGCGGTGATTTCGGCGCTGTTCAATCCTGATGGCCTGACGATGGAAACGCCGATTTCGGCTTCGGCGTGGTGGTTGACCGGCTTGCTGGTGTTTTCCGGCTTTGCCGCGCTGGTGTCGCTGATGCGAACCGGCATCAATACCTTCTGGGCCACCATGTCGGATACGCCGGCGCCGGTGCGGGTGGTGGAAATTGCGCCGGTGATCCTGCTGCTGACGCTGACCATTGCCATGACCATCATGGCCGGGCCGACCATGGATTATATGCAGGCGATGGCCGAGGCGCTGTATGCGCCGACTGACACCATCGCCGCCGTGCTGGCGACGCCATTGGTGGGGGCACCATGAGAAAGATCCTCCCCTACCCGCTGCTGACGCTGGGCCTGCTGGCGCTATGGTTGCTGCTGCAGCAATCGCTGGGGCTCGGGCAGATCCTGCTGGGCAGCGTCATCGCGATTTTCGCCAGCCGGGCGCTGGCGGCACTGGAGCCGGAGAAGCCGCGCGTGCGCAAGATCGGCGCGATGCTCCGGCTGCTGGGCGTGGTCATCATCGATATCTTCAATTCCAATGTCGCGGTGATCGGCATCATCCTGCAGGGGCGCCGGCGCAAGTCGACATCGGGTTTTTTGGCTGTGCCGCTGGAACTGCATGACCGCTCCGGGCTGGTCATCCTGGCCTGCATCATTACCGCCACGCCGGGCAGCGCCTGGCTGGAATACAGCCCGACCAGCGGCGTGGTGCTGATCCATGTGCTGGATCTCTATGATGAAGCGGCCTGGACCAATATCGTCAAGCATCGCTATGAACGCCTGCTGCTGGAGATTTTCCAATGAGCGCAGACATTCTGCATTGGTCATTGCTGCTGGCGCATGTGCTGCTGGGGCTGGGCATGGTGGCCGCGACCTATCGCATGATCCGGGGCCCGCGCGCGCAGGACCGCATCCTGGCGCTCGACGCGTTTTACGTCGCCGCCATGCTGATGCTGGTGGTGTTCGGCATTCGCGTCGGCACCTCGGTGTATTTCGAGGTGGCGCTGATCATCGGCGTGCTGGGCTTTGTCAGCACCGTCGCGCTGGCCAAATTCCTGATGCGCGGCGAGGTGATCGAATGAGCGAGCTTCCGGTCTGGGTCGCCGCACTGGTCGGCCTGCTGGCGGTTGCCGGCGCTTTCCTGACGCTGCTGGGCTGTATCGGTCTGGCGCGCTTCAAGACGTTTTATGAACGGGTGCATGCGCCAACGCTGGGCACCAGCTTTGGTTCGGTCGCGATACTGCTGGCTTCGATGGTGTATTTTTCCGTGTCCGGCCAGCGGCTGGCCGTGCATGAAGTGATCATCTTCGTGTTCGTGACGCTGACCACGCCAGTCACGCTGATGCTGCTGGCGCGAGCCGCCCTCTATCGCGACCGGGCCGAGCAGAACGGCATCGTGCCGATGTCGACCGGCCCAGAGGGGCAGACCGACCTCAGCCCCGATATCCGCAAGCCCTGACGAGTTGCCTCAGCGGCGGATGATGTGGTGTTCGGAGGTGACTTCGAGCGCCCGATCTTCGTGCGAAGTCACGCCCTCGGGCGGGAGATGCGCCGCCAAAACCCGATCACGTTCAGCGACAAGCTCGGCGATCTCAGCCTCATAGGCCGCGAAAATGGCGGTGAGCCAGCGATTGACGAGATAGGACGGCCGCGGCATCTGCATGTCGAAGCGGCCCAGCAGCGGAATGGTGGCTTCCGCGTCGGCCCAGTCGTCGCCCACAACCCATTGATTGACGGTGAACAGCCGCAACAGCCGCCCCTCGGCATCGACACCAATGGCGGCGAGGTGATGGATTGGACCCTGCGGCCCCTCGGGCCGCAGGAAGCAGTGGAAGTGTCCGTGCTCGACGGCGGCTTCGGCGGCGGGATGGCAGTGATAGTACCACTGCGCATTGCTGGCAGGGTCGAAGACATCGCCGGGGGGATAATGGTCCCAAGCGGCGATGGCTGAGACGCCCTGGAAGGTTTCGCTCAACACATTGAGACCGCCCTTGGCGAGAATGGACTCGCAAAAGGCGATTTCTTCCAGGGCCCTGTCGCGCGCCGAACCGGACACTCAGGCGCCTCCGACCACAAGATCGGGGGCTTCCTGCCCAGCGGGCAGCGGCTTGGGGGCCGGAGGCGGCGGCGCCAGCTGCTTGGCCGGCTCGGCCACAGGCGGCTGGGCCGGTGGTGGCGGCGGGGCAGCCTTGGCGGGGGTGGCCGGTGCGCCAGCGGCGCAAGGGGCCATGGCTGGCGGCGGCGGTGGCGCGGCCTTGCCCTGCGCGGCAGGGGCGCCGGCGGCGCAAGGCGACATGGCAGCGCCAGCTGCACAGGGCGCGGCAGCGCAGGGAGAGGCGCCGGCGGCAGCAGTGGTGCCGCCATAGACCGGGCGCGGCGGCACCGGATTGCTTACATGGTCGTAGGCGATGGCGGCGGTGCTGGCGACGAGGGCAGCACCAAAAAGCAGAGTGTTACGAGCGCTCATTTCTTGGCAAACCCATCAAGACCAAAAATCGGACGCAACCAAACGCCAGCGAAAGAACCAACAAAGGCCGCAGCGAACCACAGCCAGCCGTGAACGCTGCCCGTGGCGATGCCGGAGAACAGCGCCCCGATATTGCAACCAAAGGACAGGCGGGCGCCATAGCCCATCAGCAGGCCACCAACGATGGCGGCGATCAGCGAGCCCAGCGGCAGCTTGGCCTTGGGGGCGAATTTGCCGGCAATGGCAGCCGCCAGCGCGGCGCCCAGCACCAGACCGAAATCCATCACCGACACGGTATCGGCCAGGACGCTGGAATTGAGCGCCTGAGCCTGAGCCGGCCAGGTCCAGAATTCCCAGCTGGCGACATCAACGCCGACCGCCTGAGCAATCTTGGCGCCCCAGAGGCCGAAGCCATAGGTGATCGACCAGGGATGGCCGGCCAGCAGCAGGGTGGCGACATTGAGCACGGCGAGCAGGAGCCCTGCCCCCACCAGCGGCCACGGGCCACGCAAGATCCAGCTCCAGCCGGGGCGCGCCGGGGCGGGCTCGGTTTCGAGATTGCCATGCGCCCGCTTTTCGATGACTGCCGTGATCAGCGCCACCAGAGCCAGACCGGCAATGGTGACGGCAAGGGCACCGGCCACACCCAATTCAGCGCCGAGGCTGATCGGGGGCAACGAGGGCTGTTCCAGCCAATAGGGCAGATGCGCGGTGCCGAGCAGCGCGCCGACGATGAAGAACACCAGCGTCACCAGCATGCGGGCCGAGCCACCGCCCACGGTGAACAATGTGCCCGAGCCACAGCCGCCGCCCAATTGCATGCCCAACCCGAACAGGGCTGCGCCGAGCAGCACGGAGATGCCAACAGGCGCCAGCGCACCGACCATCGACTGACCGCCGATATTGCCTGCCGCCACCAACGGCAGCATGGCGAGGGCGGCGACGCCGATCATCAGCATCTGGGCCCGCATCGGCCGGCCGCGCTTTTCGGCCACCATGCGGCGCCAGCCGCCGGTGAAACCAAAGGAGCCATGATAGAGCGTGGCGCCAAGCGCCCCGCCGATCAGGAACAAGCCGCCCTGGCGAAAATCGACCAGACCGGAGATCAGCAGAAAGCCCACGACCAGCGCGGCCGCCGCAACAAACAGTGGCGCCCGGTCGGGAATGGCCGGTGGCAGGAATTTTGGGGCGGAAATAGAAATGTCGCTCATGAATACCAGATCTATGAAAGGCTAAAACGCGTTCTGGATGCTGCCGCCATCGCGCACAACACCCAGAACCCGTTCAAAATCGTCGACGGTGCCAGTTCGCTGGACCAGCTTACTGGATCGGACGCGCCGGATCGGCGGCCCATTCGGCCATGGACCCGTCATACATGGCGGTGCCCTTATTGCCGGCAACTTCGCTCAGAGCGAACCAGGCGATGGAGGCCCAGTGACCGGTATTGCAGAAGACAATGTTGTCTTCACCGGCAGCCAGGCCGACACCTTCAGCCAAAGCGGCAATGGTTTCGGGGGTGGCGAAGCTGGCATATTCGGTGCTGAACAGCGAGGAATGCTCGATATTGACCGAACCGGGAATGGTGCCGACGACACGCACGACCGGGCTCTTGGAATTGCCGATATGCTGGTCATGCGGGCGGGCATCGATCAGTTTGGTGCCCTTGGCCAGCGCCGCCAGCACGTCCTCGGTGGTGCCGCGCAGTTCTTCGCGGACCTCAAAGGGGAACTCCACGGCCACGGGCGTCACCGGCTCGGCCACGCGTTCGCCGCCCTGGGCGTCATACTGACGCCAGCCGCCATCGAGGATGGAGACATCATCATGGCCGAGATATTTGAAGGTCCAGTAGATGCGTGTGGCACCGGCGAATTCGGAGGAATCGGTGCCCCAGGGCACGATGACCACATGGTCGTCGCCATCGACGCCCAGGCTGCCGATCAGCGCGGTGATTTCGTCCACGGGCGGGATCTGGCCCGGCACGCCATCGACCTCGGTGCGCCAGCCGGCCGACGCATAGGGCGCGACCACGGCATTGGCGATATAGGGCAGCTCGCCCAGATCGGTTTCGCCGATCTTGTCACGCACGTCGAGAATCACGACGTTTTCGTCAGCGGCATGCGTCTTGAGCCACTCGGCCGTGACCAATGGGGTGACATCTGCCGCTTGGGCAAAAGCGGGAACCGCAACGACAAGGGCGGCGGCGGCGAGCAATGCGAGACGCATGCGAATACTCCGGTGTGATCTGCCCCAGATGTTACCGATAGCGCCGCGGCGATGCGACGATGGACGAACCAATTGCAGCCGCAAACGAGAAAAAGCAGGCTCCCTTGCGGGCCGCCGTCAGAAATATGTTGCGATGACGGCTGCGCCGGCTGTTTCGCCTAGCCGGCGAGGAACGGCAGCAGCTCCACATCGAGGTCGGTGGCGACGGCGTCGGTGAACAGATTGGTGGCCACCATCAGCCCGGCAAAACCCACCAGATCGACCAGGGTCTTGTCCGAATAGCGCGCAGCCAGCGCGGCCCAGAGCTCGTCAAGCACCGACTTGGGATCAGCACCGATGGCGGCGCCAAAACGCTGCAGCAGGGTCTCGGCTTCGCTCAGGTCCAGCGAATCGGGATTATCGCCGCCCTGGATCAAGGCCCGGCGCATGAAGCCGGTGCCGACCGCGCTGCCGGAGGCCACGCAGATGGCGTGGGCGAACACCCAGATGGGACGATCACCCAGCACCGGTAGCAACTCGTCGCGCAGGGTGAACCATTCGCCATAAATGCGCAGCGCCGCCGGCGAGTGATAGAGCGTGCGCTTCATATTGGTCATGCGGCCGCGCAGGCGCAGTTCCTCGTCATGGGCTTGCTGCTGCTCCGGCGTCGCGTCGGCATAGGCCAGCTGGGAAATATGGGCCATGTCAGCTGGCGGTCCCGGCCGGCTCGACATCACGGATCACCGCGCCATGCTCGAAAGTATTGCCCACCGTGCAGAGCGCATGCGCGTCTTCGATCAATTGCTGGCGTTCCGCCGGCGAAAAATCGCCTTCGATCACAAAGGACGAAGCGAAGGACGCCACCCGCGACGGCGCTTCGGGGGCTTTTTCATGGGTCACTTCGACATCGACTTTGACCAGCCGGTCGAGCCAGCCGAGCTTGCGCGCCGCGATGCGCAGGCTCAGCACCAGGCAGCCGGCCAGCGCCGCATCCATGAATTCGAGTGGGGTGAAGCCTTCGTCGGACGCCATGTTCGCCAATCTGGCGGCCGCACCTGACTTGGCCTGCACCGAGCCGTGCCCGGCATGATCGAGAGTGGCGCCGACACTGGTGGGGCGAGTAGCGATATTGACCATGATGAGGAGCTTTCCAATGCAGCGCGCAGTCTGGGGCGCGGGCTTATAGATTGTCGCCGCCGCAGCTGCGTGCAAGATAAAGCAGCGCAGGAATGGCGATAAGAATGGCTTTATCAAAATTCGCGCGGAATCGGGAGATTGATTCCGCCCCGGACCGACAAAATGGAACCCTGCCCCAGCCGCCAGCATGGGTTTCGCGGCGCTGGCGGGGTATCGATAGGGCAGCAATACAGCGCGGCCGCCACGGTCGCGTGTCGCTCAATTCGAGCGGCGAGGACCAGGAGCAGTGCAGATGAAAAATTCGAATAGCAGCGGCAGCATTTCGCGCCGCCAGTTTGGCGCCCGTGCCATTGCCGCCACGTTCGCCACAGCGGCGCTGCTGTCGGTCAGCCCGGCGGCGCTGGCCCAGGCCAGCTTCGATCCGGAAGCGATCATCGAGATCGGCTCGCTCTATGAACCGCAAAACCTCGACAACACCGCCGGCGCCGGCCAGGGCATCAACGAGGCCTTCAACGGCAACGTCTATGAGGCGCTGTTCGCGCTGACCGATGCGGGGACTGTCGAAAACGCGCTGGCCAGCGACTACAGCATCAGCGAAGACGGGCTGACCTATACGATCACCTTGCAGCCGGGCGTGACCTTCCATTCGGGCGATCCACTGACCGCCGCCGACGTCAAGGCCAGCATCGAGCGGGTGACCGCCGAAGCCTCGAAAAGCTCGCGCAAGAACAGCCTCAAGACCATCGCCAGCATCGAGACCCCGGACGAGCAGACCGTGGTGATCACGCTGGCGGAAAAGTCGATCTCGCTGCCGTACAACCTGAGCTATGTGTGGATCGTCAACGACACCGCCACCAGCCTGACCGACAGCGAAGACGGCACCGGGCCCTATGTGCTGGCCGATTGGCGGCGCGGCTCGACCCTGTCGCTCGACCGCAATGACGCCTATTGGGGCGAGGCGCCCACCAATGCCGGCGTCACCTTCAACTATTTCACCGACGCCACCGCGCTCAATAATGCGCTGCTGACCGGGGCCGTCGATATCATCACCTCGGTGCAGAGCCCGGACGCCCTCACCCAGTTCACCGGCAATCCGGATTTCACCGTCACCGACGGGCAGTCCACCACCAAGGAAATCATGGCGTTCAACGACCGGGTCGCCCCGTTCGACAACGTCAAGGTGCGCAAGGCGGTGGCGCGGGCCATCGACAACCAGAAGTTGCTGCAATCAATCTGGGGGGACTACGGCACGCTGATCGGCTCGTTCGTGCCGCCGACCGACCCGTGGTATGTCGATCTGACCGGGGTGGACCCGTATGATCCGGAGAGCGCCAAGGCGCTGCTGGCCGAAGCCGGCTATGCCGATGGCTTCACCTTCAAGCTCGACACGCCCGATTACGATCCGCATCCGATCGTCGCCGAGTTCATCAAGAGCGAATTGGCCAAGGTGGGGATCACCGTCGAGATCAACATCATCACCGCCAATGAATGGTACACCAAGGTGTATCAGGCGCATGATTTCGACGCGACGCTGCAGGAGCACGTCAACCATCGCGATATCGTGTTCTACGGCAACCCGGACTTCTATTGGGGCTACAACAACCCGGCGGTGATCGAGCTGATCAAGCAGGCCGAGGCCAGCGCCGCGGTGGACGAACAGACCGCCAAACTGACTGAAGCCAACACGCTGATTGCCGAAGACGCGGCGAGCGACTGGCTGTATCTTTATCCGCAGATCGTGGTATCGGCAGCGTCAGTGACCGGCTATCCGGTCAATGGGCTGAACTCGCAATTCTTCGCCTACAACATCGAAAAAGCCGCGGATTAATACCGCGACGAGCCGGTGAAAGGGACTGCATATTCTCAGTTATATCCTGCGCCGGCTCGTCATTCTGATCCTCTCGCTGCTGCTGGCCTCAGTGGTGCTGTTCGCGCTGCTGCGGCTGCTGCCGGGCGATCCTGCCAATGCCCTATTGGGCGTTGGCGCCACGCCGGAGCAGATCGCTGCGGCGCGGGCCCAGGTCGGCTCCGACCTGCCGCTGTGGCAGCAATTCGGCAATTTCATCGGCAATCTGGCCCGCTTCGATCTGGGCAATTCCTTTGTCAGCCAGGCCTCGGTGGGCCAGGAAATCCTCACCCGGCTGACGGTGACGCTGCCGCTGACGCTGCTGTCATTCCTGCTCGCCATCGTTTTGGCGGTGCCGCTGGGGATCATTGCGGCGGTCAAATCCGAGCGCTGGTATGGCGCGACGATTTCGGTGGTGTCGCAACTGGGCATCGCCATTCCGGTGTTCTGGGTCGGCATTCTGCTGGTCGCGGTGTTTGCCATCAATTTCCGGCTGTTCCCCTCGGGAGGGTTTCCGCGCCATGGCTGGGCCGATCCGATGGGCGCGCTGCGCAGCCTGGCGCTGCCGGTGCTGACCATCGCTATTGTCATGTCGTCGTCGCTGCTGCGCTATGTCCGTTCCGCCACGCAGGACGTGCTGGGCAGCGATTATCTGCGTACGGCGCGGGCGCTGGGCTCGGGCTTCACCGAGGCCTTGCTGCGCCATGGCGTGCGCAATGGCGTGGTGCCGATCATTTCCATTCTGGGGATCGAGCTGGCTTCGACCTTTCTCGGCGCGGTGGTGGTGGAAAAAGTCTTCGCGCTGCCGGGGCTGGGCACCATGCTGCTGCTGGGCATTTCGCAGCGCGATTATCCCAATGTGCAGGGCGTGCTGTTCGTCTCAACGCTGCTGGTGCTGCTGATCGGCTTTAGCGCCGATCTGATCCAGCGGCTGGTCGATCCGCGCCTGCGTGACCGGGGAGCCGGACATTGAGTGCGGTCGATACAGTGGCGATAGCGCCCCGCCCCCGCTCGCGGCGCTCCTGGCTGTTTGTCGTCGGGCTGGTGCTGGTCGGGCTCAATGTTGCGGTGGCGCTGCTGACGCTGGTCTGGCTGCCTTATGATCCCTCCAGCACCGCCGGTGGACGGCTGGAGGCGCCGTCGCTGCTGCATTGGGCCGGCACCGACCGGCTCGGGCGTGACCTGTTCACCCAGATCATGATCGGCACCCGCATCGCGCTCACCGTCGGGGCCGGCGCCATCGCCATCGGCGCCACGATCGGCGTGACGCTGGGGGTTCTGGCGGCCTTTGCCACCCGCCTGCTCGATGACGCCTTCGCCGCCGCCTTCGATATCCTGATCGCCTTCCCGACGCTGCTGCTGGCCATGCTGGTGGTGGCGGCCAGCGATACGGCAAGCCTCGGCTCGGCGATCCTGGCGCTGGGCATTGCCATTTCGGCCATCGTGGCACGGCTGGCGCGAATTCTGGCCAAGCGCGTGCTGGCGATGGATTACATCACCGCCGCCCGCACCTCGGGCACCTCATGGCCGCGCATCGTGGTCAAACATGTGCTGCCCAATATCTGGCCGACGCTGCTGGTCAATTTCGCCCTGCAATTCGGGCTGGCGGTGATCGCCGAAGCCTCGCTGTCCTATCTCGGTCTTGGCGCACCGCCGCCCAATGCCTCATGGGGCCGACTGCTGCAGGAAGCGCAGGGCACGGTCTATACCGCCCCATTCGGCGCCATCGTGCCGGGCTTGGCGCTGGTGGCGCTGGTCATCGGCATCAACCTGTTGGCCGATGGGCTGCGCGACATTGCCGACCCGACGCAGCGAGGCAAAGCATGAGCCTTCTGACCGTCGAAAACCTGTCGATCCGCGCCGGCGACAAAGCGCTGGTGACCGATCTGTCGCTCAGCATCGCCCCCGGCGAGCGCGTCGGGTTGATCGGGGAATCGGGGTCGGGGAAATCGCTGACGGCGATGGCCATCACCGGATTGTTGCCCGGCAATATCGTGCCGAGCGGCTCGATCCTGTTCGACGGGCAGCAAGTGATCGGCGCCTCCGAGGCCGAATTGGGCCGGCTGCGCGGCAATGCCGCTGCGGTGATTTTCCAGGAACCGCTGACGGCGCTCGATCCGCTGATGCGGCTGGGCCGCCAGATCGAGGAGCCACTGCGCCGGCGCTATCGGCGCGAAGGCCACGATCCCGCAAAAATCAAAACCGAAGTGCTCGAACTGATGGAGCGCGTCGCCCTGCCCCAGCCGGAGCGGATCGCGGCCGCCTATCCGCATGAAGTGTCGGGCGGACAGCGCCAGCGCGTCGCCATCGCCATGGCGCTGGCCTGCCGGCCCAAGCTGCTGATCGCCGACGAGCCGACCACGGCGCTCGACGTGACCACGCAGATCGAAATTCTCAAGCTGCTCGACACCCTGGTGCGCGAGTTGGACATGGCGCTGCTGTTCATCAGCCACGATTTGCCGGTGGTGGCGATGGTGGTCGACCGGCTGACCGTGCTGCGCCAGGGCGTGGCGGTGGAACAGGGGCCGGTGCGTGAGGTGCTCGGCGCGCCGCAGCACGCCTATACGCAAACGCTGGTCGCCGCGGCGCGGGCATTCGATGAAGCCCTGGGGGCGCGACCATGACGCTGATTTCGGTCGATCAGGTCAGTTTTGGCTATTCACGCGAGCGGCAGGTGCTGGACCAGGTCAGCCTGACCGTAGCGCGCGGCCGCAATCTGGGCATTGTCGGGGAATCGGGCTCGGGCAAGACGACGCTGCTGCGCCTGTTGCTGGGGCTCAATCGTGCCAGCAGCGGCGCCATCAAATTTGGCGACGACGTGGTCGATCTGCGTAATGGCGCCTTCATGCGCCGCTATCGCCGCTCGGTGCAGGCGGTGTTTCAGGACCCCTATTCCTCGCTCGATCCACGCCAGACCGTCGCCAGCATCATCGCCGAACCGCTGCAATCGCTGCGCATTCCCGGCAACCATCCCGAGATGGTCGAAGCGGCACTGGTCTCGGTTGGCCTGTCGCCTGACGCCATGACGCGCTATCCGCACGAATTTTCCGGCGGCCAGCGGCAGCGCATCGCCATCGCCCGGGCCATCGTGGCGCGGCCTGAACTGGTGCTGGCCGACGAAGCGGTGAGCGCTTTGGACCTCTCCACCCGCGTCCGCATTGTCGATCTGCTCAAGACGCTGGAACAGTCGATGACGCTGGTGTTCGTGTCGCATGATCTGGGCGTGGTGGCGTCGCTGTGCGAGGACATCGTCATCCTCGAGCGCGGACGCATCGTAGAAAGCGGCAAGACCAGCCAGATCCTGGCCGCGCCGCAGCACCCCTATACCATCAAGCTGATCGCCAGCGCGCCACGCATGCCCGCCTGACATTTTTGTCGGGCGTCTGGTGCGGTGTTGCCAATGGAATCGGAACGCTCCAGCGCGGGACGCTGAACGGGCCTGTGGGCGCATCAATGGCTTGTGGAGAAAATGGCGGAGAGGATGGGATTCGAACCCACGAGACCCTTTAGAGGTCTGCGCCCTTAGCAGGGGCGTGCCTTCGGCCACTCGGCCACCTCTCCGTCAGGGGGGTGGATACCGGTCAAGCGCCTTGCGTTCAAGGTCTATTTCGCAGTCTCGGCATTTTCCCCGAAAAATCATCCGCGCAGGTCCGCAGGGAACTTTGCCGGAACAAACGAACGATGCGTAGGAGGCTGCGTACAAAACCCGTACAGCATGTTTCTCGCCTGTTCCGGGCCAGATCATAGCCGACAGCATTGAGGATTCGTGGGGGCTGCTCCAGGCCGCCATCAAACAGTGCCGCGTTCGGGTGGTTTTGCGAAAGCGCCATCGGGATGTCATTGCTGGCAAAGGAAAAACCCGCTCAAATGGCGGGCGGAGTTTGTCCAAAAATACGAGGTAGCGAATGCGGATCGGTCGTTGGCTGCTTTACGGACTCGCCGTGGCCATGGCGCTGGTCGGCATCTATATTTTTACCCTGGGTGGATATTTCGTCTTTGTCGGCGTGGGTCTCTATGGGGCGTGCTGGTTGGTAGCTTGGCTCGCCGGCAAAATTTAGCCCATGCCGGTGGTCACAAGCGTCGGCAGCAAGACCGGGTTCGGAGGCTTCCGAACCCGGTCTTGCAAGGTGGGATCAGCGCTGGTTGAACAGCATCTTTTGCGCGTCCTTGTCCTGGGACAGATCAGCTGATGGCGCCTCCTTGCCGACAAGCAGGCCCTTGGCGACGCCCGGGCGGGCGTTCATGCGGTCAATCCAGGCCAGGACATTGGGGAACTCGTCCCTGGTGATGCCATAGCGCTCCCAGGACTGGGCCCAGCCAATGGAGGCGATATCGGCGATGGAATAATCGCCGGCGATATAGTCGCGGCCTTCGAGCTGAGTGTTCAGCACGCGGAACAGGCGGTGAGTCTCATCGCTGTAGCGCTTCAAGGCGTAGGGGATTTTTTCGGGCGCATAGACGTTGAAGTGGTTGTTCTGGCCCAGCATGGGGCCGAAACCGCCGACCTGCCAAAACAGCCATTCATCGACTTTGACCTGCTGGCGCGGGTCGGTCGGGTAAAGCTGGCCGAATTTCAGGCCGAGATATTTCAGAATCGCGCCTGATTCGAAGATCGAGATCGGCGCGCCGCCGGGACCTTCGGGATCGACGATGGCCGGGATCTTGTTATTGGGCGAAATCGCCAGGAATTCGGGCTTGAACTGATCGCCCTTGCCGATATCGATGCGGTGATAGGTCCACGGCACCCCCAGCTCTTCGAGCATGATGTGGACTTTCTGCCCGTTGGGGGTGGGCAGGGAATAGGCCTCGATCGGCTTGGTCTGGGTGGTCATTGCCGGTTCCGTCATAAGAATGGGAAGTCTCCCACCTATATCGGTGCCTTACGATGAAAGGCAAGGTAGCGCGACGCTCCCCTGCCTTCCAAAATTGGGCCACGCTCAAGCGCGCCGCAGAATCATCTGTGGATTGCCATTGCCGCGCAGCGCCGACGAAACGCCGTGACTATCGATGGTGGCGACAACACGGTGGCGATAGGCGGCGAACATGAAAGTGGGTGTAACATTGACGGGCTCGTCAAAATTCACCGTCACGGTCATGTGCTGCATGTCGCTGAGCAACTGCACGCCGATCAGCATGCCGGTAAAGGGCTGATCGAGATAGAGGCCGGTAACGCGGGCGCCGACCTGGAACGGCACGGCCACACGGTCCGGCAAGGCGGCGCGGGCGGTGTTCCAATCGCGATAGCCGTGTGCCTTGGCGACCGCTTCAAGGGCAGCGCCATGGGACAGGATTTCGCCGGCGTCGGCCTTCAGCTGGCGCAGCGCCTTGGCTTCGGATTTCAGCGTCTGGGCCGATGGGGTGTCGAGTGAAAACGACATGATAGTCCTCTCATTTGCGATGAGGCGACTGTGCCATGGGAGCCCGCATTGCCATGCTACGCCTCGCAAAGATGAACCTGGGTTCGTTCTCATGCTCGGGGCTGGACTTCACCATCGGAATTGCTTCCGGCGAGCGGCGGGTGCCAGCGACCTGAGCCGGATATGATCCCCGAGCGCGGTTTTGTCAATCTCATGGCTGACCTGCGATCAATCGCGGTGATGCTTCGATCAGACAAATCTGTTGGGCGGGCGCGGCAATGCGGGGTATGGGACATAGTAACGAAGCGAGGGACTGAGCCCTCTATGAGGGCTGTCTCCATGCTTGAAACGCTGTTCCTGTTGCTTGCCGGCCTGGTGGGTGGCGCGGTCAATTCGCTGGCGGGCGGCGGCTCGTTCATCGTGTTTCCGGCGCTGCTGTTCGTCGGCGTGCCGCCGGTGATCGCCAATGCGTCGAACACCTATGCCGCCCTGCCCGGCTATGCCAGCGGCGCTGTCGGCTATTGGCACGCCATGGTGAAATACAAGGATCGGCTGGTGCTCTATGGCATCATGTCGGCGATCTTCGGCTATGTCGGCGCCGAACTGCTGCTGGTGGTGTCGGACGAGTTGTTCAACCTGGTGGTGCCGTGGCTGATGGCGTTTGCGGTGCTGCTGTTCATCTTCGGCAATCAGATCAACGGTTTTGTCGCTTCGCGTAGCGGTGGTGGTCGCGGCATGAAGATGCTGGGCAGCGTCCTGCTTATGATTTTCCTAGCTGGCGTCTGCGTTTACGGCGGGTTCTTCAACGCCGGTCTCGGCATTTTGCTGCTGGCATTCCTGGCCACGGCCGGCCTGACAGACATTCACGCGATGAACGGGCTCAAGCTCTATGTGTCGGCGGTGGTGGCGCTGGTGGCGGTGGCGCGGTTTGCGGTCAGCGGGTCGATCGACTGGTATCACGGCTCGATCGCACTGGTCGGGGTGGTAATCGGCGGCTATCTGGCGGCCAGGAATGCGCATTTCATCCCGGCGCAGTGGATCCGGATTGCCGTGATCATCTATGGCGTGGCGATGACGGGGTATTTCTTCTGGACGGCATATGCCTAGCTAGTCCGCTTTCCTGATCCAGACCGCCGCGTCGTGGAATGCTGCGCCGCCGAAGGGGCGGGCTGGCTTGGAGGTGGTCAGGGTATTGATACCCCGGCCACCGCGATGCGATTTGTTCTGGTGCAGGCCCTCGGCGATGAGCACGCCGGTGGGCAGGCCGGTGCGAACGCGGGCGGTGAGATCAACTGAGCCGCGTCGGTTGCCGACGGTGACGAACATGCCGTCAGTGACGCCCAGAGCCGCCGCATCATCGGGATGGATGAACACCGAGGGCACGCCCTCGCGCTTCTGGCTGCCGGGGGTTTCGTTAAAGCTGGAATTGAGAAAGGCCCGCGCCGGACTGGTGGCGAGGCGGAACGGGTGTTCGGCGTCGGTGGGCTCATTGATGGCCCAATGGTCGGCGAAGCGCGGCATCTCGGCCGGATCGCACATCCATTGATAGTCCTTCTTGATGCGAGCGCCCTCCCAATCCGGGGCGAAGCGGAAGCGTTTGTCGGGCCAGTCGAAACCATCGGCAAAGCGGGCGGCGGCGTCGGGGCGCTCGCGGTCGACAAAGCCGGTCTTTTCGATTTCGTCGAGGTCGCCATAATTGGAGCGGCGGAAGGTTTCGGCGACGACGTCGCGGTCGATGCTGCGGAAACAATCGTCATCGAGGCCGAGCCGCAGGGCCAGCGCGTTGATGACTTCGTGATTGGAGCGAGCCTCGCCGGGCGGCGGGATCAGCGCCGGGCCGTAGAGCACGCGGGTGTGGCCGCCACGGGTGTAATAATCATTGTGCTCGAGGAACATGGTTGCCGGCAGGACGATATCGGCGAATTCGGCGGTTTCGGTCATGAACTGCTCGTGGACCACGAGAAACAGGTCCTCGCGGGCAAAGCCCTGATTGGTCAGGGCCTGATCGGGGGCGACCGAGGCCGGATTGGTGTTCTGGATCAGCATGGCCTTGACCGGACCGCCGCCCTTGAGCGCCTTGGCGTCGCCGGTAAGGATGGGGCCGATCTCGGACATGTCGAGCCAGCGCGGATCACCCTTTTGCAGCGCTGCGCCGGTAATGGCGGATTTGTCGAGCTTCCAGGTGCCTGAATTGGAATGGAAGGCGCCGCCGCCGCGATGTTGCCAGGCGCCGGTCATCGCCGGGATGCAGAGCGCGGCATGCATGGCGGTGGAGCCGTTGAGCTGGCGGGTGAAGCCGTAGCCGAGGCGGAAATAGCTGCGTGGCGTGGTGCCGACGAGGTGGGCGAAGGCGGTGATCTGTTCGACGGTGAGGCCGGTGATGGCGGCGGCCCATTCGGGCGTCCGAGTTGCGAGGTGAGCCTCGAATTCAGGGCTGAAATCGGTGTTGCGGGCCATATAGGCGCGGTCGGCCAATTGGTCGCGCAGCAGGACATGCATGACGGCAACGGCCAGCGCGCCATCGGTGCCGGGCCGCAGAATGAGCCCCATATCGGCCTGCGCCATGGTGGCGGTTTCGTAGATGTCGATGACCACGATCTTGGCCTTGCGCTCCTTGCGGGCGCGCATGGCGTGGGTCATCACATTGACCTGGGTGTGGACGGCGTTGGTGCCCCAGATGACCACGCAATCGCTTTCGGCCATCTGTTCGGGATTGACGCCGCCCAGCAAGCCCGTGCCGGCGATGAAGCCGGGCCAGGAGCTGCCGACGCAGATGGTTTCATACTGGCGGGAATAGCCCATGGCGGCGCGCAGCCGCCCGAGGCCGTCACGCTGCACGTGGCCCATGGTGCCAGCATAAAAATACGGCCAGATGGATTCGGCGCCGTGTTCGGCTTCGATCTGGGTAAAGCGGGCAGCGATCTCGTCGAGCGCTTCATCCCAGGAGATGGGGGTAAACTGGCCGCTGCCCTTGGGGCCGCTGCGGCGCAAGGGACGCGTCAGCCGGTCGGGATGATGCACCCGCTCGGCATAGCGGGCGACTTTTTCGCAGATGACGCCGGCGGTATAGGGATCCTCCTTGGCGCCACGCACCCGGCCAATGGTGTGGGCGTCGATGAGCTCCACATCCAGCGCACAGGCCGATGGACAATCATGCGGGCAGACTGAGCGGGCGGTGCGGATGGCGACGGGCTGGTTCATGCCCGCAATCTATCTGAGCGCCGGGCGGCGCTCAAATAAATTGGTGAGGCTCAGAGCGTGGCAAAAGCGCGGGTGGCCGTCTCGGCATTGCGGCGGGCGCGGTTGGTGGCGTGGATGGCCAATTGGGCGGCGCCGGAATGGAACTGCGAGAAGGTAACGCGCCGCGCATCATGGGTGGCGATGGTGACGCCGCGCCAGGTGGGATGCACCGAACGCACATCGGACCAGGCGAGCTGGGTTTCCCGCCCGAAGGCGCTGCGATGTTCGAGCACGGTATTGTTCCAGCGCACCTTGGTGAACAGGCCGGTCAGGCCGATACCGAAGGCCCCTGCCCCCAACAGGATTGAGGCGATGAACGTCGCCACCATCTGGGCGGCCGCGACATGCCGGGTGCCACCGACGACAATGATGGCGGACATCAGCACCACCGCCAGCGCAGCAGCGCCGTAGCAGGCGAAATATTCCATCATCGAGGGGCGAAGCTCGGACCAGCCATCGACATGGATGGCCTCCTCGCTCTGCACCAGACGCAGCGCCAGAAAGGCGGCATAGCCGAAGGCTACGACCCCTGCGGCCCGGGCCAGCGGCAGGCCAGCAGTAGCAGGCATATATTTGAGGACGATCAGCGAAACGATCACGAGTAGTGGCATAGCCACTTCCTGCCAGCGCAAGGGCACTATTGCTCTCCAATGTGATTGGGGCCGGCGACGCGAGTTCGGCATTCCTATGATTTGAATCTAGCAAAGCTCACTGATTTGGCCATTAACAAATCGGCGAGCGGCTGCGGTTCATGGCGAATACCAACCTTTTTGCCACAGGTGCGGCGGCTGAGAGGTTGAATCAAGGCGCTGGGACTTTGAGTCTGAACGCCGGTCTAAGTGATTGAAAATATGTTGCAATAGTCAATAAAAAACGGCCCGCATTGAGCGCGCCGCTAAGTTGATGGCTTGTGGTTCAGGAGGCTGGCGCGCCGGCAGCGGCAGCAGCGCCATTCTCTCCGCCGTCAATCTCGGCCTCGGGTTCCTTGCGCAGCGTGGTGGCCAGCGGGATTTCCTTGAGCAGGAAGGACAGCGCGAAAGCGAGCACGGCGGCACCGGCAGCGGTGAGGAACACCGGATGCAATGCCGCTGCAAAGCCTTCGAGCACCTGTGTGCGTACGCCCTCGGGCAAAGCCTGAATCGCCTGGGCGTTGAAGGCCCCGCCGCCCGCCGGCATGGTGTCACCCAAGCGGCTGGCCAGACTGCTGCTGAAGATGGCGCCGAACACCGACACGCCGATGGAGCCGCCGATCTGGCGGAACAGCGTGCTGCCGGCGGTGGCGACGCCGACGAGAGCCTGCGGCACCGCATTCTGGGTGGCAGTGACGCTGACGCTGTTGACCGGGCCGATGCCCAGGCCGACGATGAACATATAGAGCGCGATCTGCCAGTCAGGCGTCGACAGCTGCATGACGCCCAGCAGCAGCAGGCCGACAAACAGCGTCGCCGTCGCCAGGGTCGGCAGAATCTTGTAGCGGCCGGTCTTGCTCATGAAGAAGCCGGACAGCGTCGAGGAGCCAATCAGCCCCACCATCATCGGCAGCAGCTGCAACGCCGAATTGGTCGGCGAGACGCCCTTGGCGATCTGCAGATAGAGCGGCAGGAAGGTGATGGAGCCAAACATGGCCATGCCAACCAGAAAGCCGATGGAATTGGTGACCAGGAAGGTGTTGTTGGAAAACAGCTGCAGCGGCAGCACGGGCTCGGCGGCGCGGGATTCGACCCAGATAAAGGCTCCGAGCGCCGCGAAGGACGCCACGATCAGACCGATGATCTGCACCGAGAACCAAGGGAAAGTGTTGCCGCCCAGGCTGGTGGCCAGCACGAAGGCCGACAGCGCCGTGGTGAGCAGCACGAAGCCCATATAGTCGATCTTGTGCGAGACGCGCTCGGTGCGCGATTCAAGGGCAAAGCCAATGACGGCCAGCGCCAGCAGGCCCAGCGGCAGGTTGATGATGAAAATCCACTGCCAGCTCAGCTTTTCGACGATGAAGCCGCCGAGCAGCGGCCCGACAATGGTCGAGACACCGAACACGGCGCCAAAAATGCCCTGAATCTTGCCACGTTGACGCGGAGGAATGACGTCGGCCACCACAGTCATGGCGACCACCATCAGACCGCCACCGCCAAGGCCCTGCACGGCGCGGGCGATGATCAGGAAGGTCATCGAGGTTGCCATGGCGGAGAGGATAGCGCCGCCGAGGAAGATGACGATGGCTGCCTGCAGCACGATCTTGCGACCGAACAGGTCGCCAAGCTTGCCATAGATCGGCGCCACCACGGTGGAGCTGAGCAGATAGGCGATGACCACCCAGGTCAGGTGATCGAGGCCACCCAATTCGCTGACGATGCTGGGCAGTGCTGTCGAGACGATGGTCTGGCCCAGCGAGGCCAGTAACAGGGTGACGGCGACAGCGCCGATGATCAGGCCTACCGACTGCGCTGGCGGCGCTTCGGCAGATTGTGCAGCTTGGGACATTAGGCGATCCTTTGACCGCAATGACGCAGGGAGTCGCGCCCTCTTGCGGGATGAGTTGTTGCGGAATATATCTGCCCGCAGCAAATACATGTCAATAGCATGCAATTGCCATTATCATGCAAAACCACGAGGACAGCCATGCCCCATTCTGGTGGCAAAACCGATATGAATGCCCTGCTGCGCAAGGCCGGCATCGAGCAGGCCACCGTTGACGCGGTGATCGGCATCGATGCGCTGATGCAGACCTGGCGCCGCCGCGCCCGGGCGCGCGAGCTGGGGCACCGGGCGCTGATCGACCTCAAGATCGATATGGATCTGGCGCAATTTGACGTGCTGGTGGCCATTGAGGCGCCGGAGAACCAGTTTGGCGACAGCGGTGCCGGCGAGACCATGGTGGCGACGGTCGCCGAGCGGTTGGGCATCGATCCGTCGCGCGCCAGTCGCGTGGTGAGCGAAATGGTCGACGCCGGCTATGCAAGGCGCGCCGTAAGCCAAGCCGACGCCCGCCGGACCATTATCGAGCTGACCGATGCCGGCGCCGCCATCATCGAAGCGGTGCGGGCCTATAAATTCCTGATCCTGGGGGATTTCCTGTCCGGCTGGACGAAGGACGAGGTCGACAGCTTCGTGCCGCTGCTGCGCAAATTCGGCGACTGGTCGGCCCATACCGAAGTTGGCGTGGTCAAATTTGCTGACGATATTGCGCTCCTTGCCAAGGGCATCGCCGCCAGCCGCAAACAGGCCGAAACGGCTCAGGGATAGGCGGCGGGATCGACGCCCTCGCGGGCGCAAAGTTCGGCCATGGCGCTGCCCGGTGCCGGTTGCGGCAGGCCGGCGCGGCCGCGGCGGGTGAGTTGGCTGCGCCACAGGTGGATGGCGAGGGTTTCCGGACGGATCGCCGCGTCAACGCTGGAGCCGGGCTCCATCAGCGCCGGAATGCCCTCATAGGGAATGGGATAGAGCACGGTGCTCGGCAGGACCGCATCCACCAGGCCATGACGGTGCATATAATGGGTCAGCGCCATCGGGCCGGTGGCGCCATATTGCATGTCTTCGGGGGCGATTTTTTCGCCGAACAGGCGCCGGACCGCGACTTCGATACGGCGGAACGGCGGCAGATGCGGCTCCAGCAATGGCCGCTTGGTATCGGTGAAAATCGACAGCAGATCGGCCAATAGCGGCGCATCGGCAGGGATGTGCAACACCGCGCCATTGATCGAGCCGGGGCGCTCATAGGCCATCAGATAGTCGGGCGGACCCTCGATGGGACGGACGCAATAGACGTCGAGATCGGCATAGACGCCCCGGTTCTGCCGGAGCGCCATCATGCGGAAATAGTCCGAAAACACGCCGGGCGTGCCCTTGCCCTTGTAGAACACCAGCTTGTCGCGCGGCAGCACGTCGGCCGCGTCGCGGGCGATGGCGCTGGCCGGCAGGCCAGCCACCGGATCGAAGGAATAAACCTCCACCCGATGGCCCTGCCGCACGAAGGAGGCGATGGACAAGGCTTCGAGCCAGCTCATCGGCCCGTGCCAGAAGCTCACAATGGTCGGCAGCGTGGTCATCGTTAGCTGAGCCTAGACCTGCGGCGCGCGCTTGGGCTTGTGGTCCTTGAGCTTTTTGGCAGCCTTGGGAGCGCCATCAGCCGGCTTGCCAGCCCATTTTGGCTTGCCCTTGTCCTTGGCCGGCGGAGCCTTGGCGACCTTGGGCGGACGCGGCTTGTCGAAATCGGGCTTTGGCTGGCGCGGCGTTTCGGCCTCGGCGGCTGGGTTCCAGCTACCGGTTGCCGGCTCGGCAAAATCGTCAGGACGCAGGCCGGCGGAGCCATAGCGCGCCTGGCGGTCGGCGCGTTCAGGACGCGGTGCATTGGGGTCGAAGCGCTCCACCGGACCGGGCGGACGACGCTGCGACGGGGGCGGACCGGCACGGCGTTCGCCGGGGCCATCTACGGCCGAAATGGTAACGCCGCGCTCGCCGGAGCCGTTCTTCTCGACGCTGCGAGCAAAGGCATCAGCCTTGGGCGCGGCAACTTCAAAGATGGATTCGGTGTCGAAAATGCGGATCGAGCCGATGGCGGTCTTGGTGACGTTGCCCGCCTTGCACAGCATCGGCAGCAGCCAGCGCGGCTCGGCCTTCTGCTTGCGGCCGACGGAAACCTTGAACCAGGTGCCGCCTTCGAACTTTTCGCGGACCCGCGGATCGCTGTCGCCGGGCTTGCTCGGCACCGGATTGTCGCTGATGTCCTCGGGGGCCGGACGCGCTGCCAATTGCTGGCGCAGATAGGCGCCGGCGATGGCCTCGACGCTGTGGCGCGCCAGCAGCTCGGTGACCATGGCGGCCTCGTCTTCGGTGGCCGGGGTGGTCAGGATCGCAGCGGACAGGATGCCTTCGCGGAAGCGCGCATCGATCTCGGCGGCGGTCGGCGGGGCCATCATGGTCACGTCGAGCTTGGCGGTCTTGAGGATGCGCTGGGCGACGTTGCGGCGATGCATCGGCGAGATGATGACGCAGGTGCCCTTGCGCCCGGCGCGACCGGTACGGCCCGAACGGTGCAGCAGCGTATCGGGATTGTTCGGCAGATCGGCGTGGATCACCAGATCGAGATTGGGCAGATCGATACCGCGCGCGGCCACGTCGGTGGCAACGCAGATATGGGCACGGCCATCGCGCATCGACTGCAGCGCATTGGTGCGCTCGGCCTGGCTGAGTTCGCCCGACAGCGTCACCACGGCAAAGCCGCGATTATGCAGCCGTGCCGACAGATGCTTCACCCCTTCGCGGGTGGAGGCGAAAACGATGGTGTTGACCGCTTCAAAATACAGCAGCGTGTTGATGATGGCGTTTTCGCGCTCGGCGGCGGGCACCAGCATCAGCTTGTAGTCGATATCGGCGTGCTGCTCGGTAGCACTGGTGGCGGCAACACGCAGGGCATTGCGCTGGAAGATCTTGGCCAGCTGGGCAATCGGCTTGGGAACAGTGGCCGAGAACAGCAGCGTGCGGCGGTCTTCCGGCGCGGCGTCGAGGATGAATTCGAGGTCTTCGCGGAAACCCAGATCGAGCATCTCGTCGGCTTCGTCGAGCACGACAGCGCGCAGCGCCGACATGTCGAGGGCGCCACGGGTGATATGGTCACGCAGGCGGCCGGGGGTGCCGACGACGATATGGGCACCTTGATCGAGCGCACGGCGCTCGGCACGGGCATCCATGCCGCCAACGCAGGACGCGGTCTTGGCGCCGGTTTCGGCATAGAGCCACTCGAGTTCGCGCTGTACCTGCAGGGCAAGTTCGCGGGTCGGGGCAATCAGCAGCGCCAGCGGAGCGCCAACGGAGGTGAAGCGTTCGGCGTCGCCCAGCAGAGTCGGCGCAATGGCCATGCCGAAGGCAACGGTCTTGCCGGAGCCGGTCTGGGCGGAAACGAGCAGATCGCGGCCGGCGGTCTCATCTTCGATGATGGCGGCCTGGACGGGGGTCAGGGTCTCGTAACCCTTGTTGGCAAGAGCACGAGCGAGCGGGGCGAGAATGGTCTCGGGAAGGGACATATGTGGCTTTCGCTGGACGCCGATCAAACAACGGCGTCGTACCCGCTTCAGCGGGAAGCCCACTTTGCGGATGGTTCAGTTTTGGAATTATGCGGCAGAGTTGGCGTGCATCATAGCACAAACGAGCAAAAAGGCCGCCCGGCGGGCGGCCTTCGCGTGACGACTAGCAGATTGCGGGGCTTAACGCTCGCTGAAAGGAATGCCGCCCTTGGCCTTACTGTCCTTGGGCGACTCGACGATCTGCACCGTTACCTTTTCGGGATCGGTGCCGAAATTCTTCACCACCGCGTCGGTGATGTCCTTCATCAGGCCGCGCTTTTGTTCGGCGCTACGGCCTTCGACAGCGTAAACGTAAACCTCGGGCATTAGCCGACCAGTTCGTCGTCGTTGAAGAAGAACTTGATCTCTTCAGCAGCGGTCTCGGGAGCGTCCGAACCATGCACGGAGTTTTCGCCGATCGAGAGGGCGAAGTCCTTGCGGATGGTGCCGGGAGCGGCGTTTTCCGGATTGGTTGCGCCCATGACTTCACGGTTCTTGAGGATGGCGCCTTCGCCTTCCAGAACCTGCACGACGACGGGCGAAGCAATCATCTGCTCGACCAGCTCGCCAAAGAAGGGGCGATCCTTGTGCACGCCGTAGAAGCCTTCGGCCTGGGCGCGGGTCATGTGGATCTTCTTCAGCGCGATCGGACGCAGGCCGGCGGCCTCGAACTTGGCAATGATCTGGCCGATGAGGTTGCGGCGGACGGCATCGGGCTTGATGATGGAGAAGGTGCGTTCGAGCGCCATGAGGTCGATCCTTGAATGGGTCTGTTGGACAGGTGGCGCCTTGTAACGTCAGAGTTTGACGGAGGCAAGACGGGGCTTTGTCGTGCCTGCCATGCGCCAAAGGGTCCCCCGGCCCGCGCGCAAAGCCGGTTGCCATGCGGACGGCTTAACTCTATCCAACCAGCAACACATTTTCGCAGTGCGTTTGCCGCGCCGGCCCGGTGTCGCCGCAGGCACCCTGCCCTCTCCAAAGATTGCCGCATCATGCTGACCATTAACAACCTTACCTATCGCATCCAGGGCCGCGAACTGTTCGAGGATGCCTCGGTGGTGCTGCCGACCGGCTCCAAGACTGGCTTTGTCGGCAAGAACGGCACCGGCAAGACCACGCTGTTCCACCTGATTCAGGGCCATATCAGCGCCGATGCCGGCTCGATGGAGCTGAACAAGAAGGCGCGCATCGGCGCGGTGGCGCAGGAAGCCCCCGCCGGCAATGAAAGCGTGCTGGAGGTGGTGATGGCCGCCGACAAGGAGCGCACGGCGCTGATGGCGGAAGCCGAAACCGCCGATGATCCAGATCGCATCAGCGAGATCTATACGCGCCTGGCCGACATCGACGCCTATTCCGCCGAGGGTCGCGCCTCATCCATTCTGAAAGGGCTGGGCTTCGAGCAGGATCGACAGAACGCGCCGACGCATGAGCTGTCGGGCGGCTGGCGCATGCGCGTGGCGCTGGCGGGCGTGCTGTTCAGCCAGCCTGACCTGCTGCTGCTGGACGAGCCAACCAACTATCTCGATCTGGAAGGCACGCTGTGGCTGGAGAAATATCTCGCCACCTATCCCTATACCGTCTTCATGATCAGCCACGACCGTGACCTGCTCAACAAGTCGGTCAGCTCGATCATCCATCTCGAGCACCGCAAGTTCACCTTCTACAAGGGCAATTACGACACGTTCGAAAGCACGCGTCGCATGCAGATGGAGCTGAACAACAAGGGCCGCGACAAGGCGCTGGACCAGGTCGCGCATATGCAGAAGTTCGTCGATCGCTTCCGCGCCTCCGCCACCAAGGCCAAGCAGGCCCAGGCGCGCATCAAGATGATCGAAAAGCTGAAGCCGCCGGCGGCGATGTTCGATGAATATTCCGCGCCCTTCACCTTCCAGCAGCCCAAGGCCGACCAGTCCACCCCGATGATCACGCTGGATGGCGTGTCGGCCGGCTATGGCGACAAGACCATTTTGCGCAATATCAATATGCGTATCGACCCGGAAGACCGCATCGCGCTGATCGGCGTCAACGGCAACGGCAAGTCGACCTTTGCCAAGCTGCTGGCCGGCGATATCGCGCCGTTGAGCGGCACTATGCGCAAGGGCAAGAAGCTCGAAATCGCCCACTTTGCCCAGCACCAGATGGACAAGCTCAAGCCCGAATGGACCCCGTTCGAGCATATCGTCGACCTTATGCCGACGGATGGCGAAGCCAAGCGCCGGTCGCGGCTCAGCCAGATGGGCCTGACCAAATCGCGCATGGATACCAAGGCCAAGAACCTGTCTGGTGGCGAGCGGGCGCGCCTGTTGATGGGGCTGATCACCTTTGGCGGGCCGGGGATGATGATCCTCGACGAGCCGACCAACCATCTCGACATCGACAGCCGCGATGCGCTGGTGCATGCGCTCAACGATTATGAAGGCGCGGTGCTGATCATCAGCCACGACCGCCATCTGATCGAGGCGACCTGCGACACGCTGTGGATCGCCGACGGCGGCGGCATCCGCGTGCTGGACGAGGATCTGGACAGCTACCAGCGCAGCATCACTTCCTCCAAGGAAGGCAAGGGCGGCGGTGGTGGTTCGAAGGCGGATCGCAAGGCCAACAAGGCTGAAGCGGCGGCCCGTCGCGCCGAGATCGCGCCGCTCAAGGCGTCGATCAAGGATGCCGAAACCAAGATTGCGCGCTTGAAGACCGAGATCAGCAAGGTCGATGCGCAGCTGGAAGACCCCAAGGTTTACAACGGCGCGCCCGACCGGGTGATTGCGCTTGGCAAGGACAAGGCGCGCTTTGCCGCCGAGCTCGAGACCACCGAGGAACAGTGGCTGGCGCTGAGTGCCGAGCTGGAGCAAGCGGAGCGCGCATGAGCAAGCTCACCGCCAAGGACGTGATCTTCACGCTCGGGATGCAGCGCCATCCCGAGGGCGGCTGGTATGCGCAAACCTTTGAGGATGAAGCGAAATCTGACGACCGCCCCCGTTCCACCGCGATTTATTACCTGCTCGAAGCCGGCGATGCGTCGCATTGGCACCGGGTTGATGCGGTTGAGGTGTGGCACTTTTACACCGGGGCGCCGCTTAAATTGCGCATCTCGGATGGCCAGTCCGTTGTTGAACATGTGCTCGGTGCGGACCTCGACAAGGCCGAGCGGCCGCAGGTGGTGGTGCCGCGCGGAGCCTGGCAAGCGGCGGCCAGCACGGGGGATTGGACGCTGGTGGGCTGCACGGTGGCGCCGGGATTTCAGTTCTCCGGCTTCGAGCTGGCGGACCCTGACTGGACACCGGGCGGCCGTTGACAGCAAGGCAGCATTGCCATTTCCTGCTGCCACGACACGCCTGGCGAAAGGGCACCATGCGCCTCCCCGGTTTCAAGCTGATATGCCTGCTATTGCTGGGCTTTTTGTGCGTTCCTGGCGCTCTGCAGGCGCAGGAGCCGGGCAAGAAACGTCTTGCAGCAAGCTGGCAGTTTTCTTCCAATAACAGCCTGTTTGCCCTCTATCACGAGATGGCGCACCTGTTGTTCCACAAACTCGACCTGCCGGTGCTGGGCAAGGAGGAGGATGCGGCCGACAATATGGCGACCTGGCTGCTGCTCAACAAGCGGACCGAGGCGGCCGATCGGGCGCTGGCGGATGCGGCGGAGGGCTGGGTGCTGTCGGGCACGGCTTACGACAGCGGCGGCGCCGAGAGCGACTATGCCGACGGCTATAGCCTCGACAAGCAACGAGCCTATCAGATCGTCTGCCTGATGGTGGGCAAGGACAAGACGGCCTATCGGCCGCTGGCCAATGAGTATCGGCTGGAGCGCGACCGGCAGGAGAGCTGCGTCTGGGACTACGATACGGTCAACCGGGCGTTCCGCGGCTTGCTGAATGAGCATGGCAAGAAGAAGAGCCGGGGCACCAAGGTGGTGGTGACCTATCACCCGGTCGGCGGGCGGCTGAAAGCGGCGGCGGATGCCTTCAAGTCGAGTGGGGTATTCGAGCAGGTGGCCGATGAGCTGCGCAAGAATTATACCCTGCGCGGGCCGGTGCAGTTCAACGCCAAGCGCTGCGGCGAGGCCAATGCCTTCTATGATCCCGAAACGGTGGAAATCATCTTCTGCTACGAGTTGATGGCCGATTATATGGCGCTGTTCGAGGCCAATATGCCCCCGCCCGGCAAGGAAAAACCTGCAAAATTTTGACGATTGCGTGATCTAGTGGGATGAGGCGACTTCTCGCCAATATTCCCGGAGACCGTCTTGCGTGCAGTTTTTTCTGTGCCTGCCGCCCTGATCTGCGGCCTGGGCCTTGTGTGTTCCGCGACGGCGCAGGACTTGTCCGAGGCGGATGCCGAAGCGGCCATCGCCTTTGCCATGCATGACGCCAGTTTCACCATGTATCACGAGATCGGGCACCTGCTGGTCGGGGAGCTGGGCTTGCCGGTGCTGGGCAAGGAGGAGGACGCCGCCGATGCGCTGGCCGTCATCATGCTGCTCAACGATGACAGCGACGATGATAGCTATAACGCGCTCGTCGACAGTGCCGATGGCTGGTATTTCAACGCGGTGAAATCGACCGGCTCGGGCGTCGAGGATTTTTCCTATTACGACGAGCATAGCCTCGATATCCAGCGCGCCTATGCCATGGTGTGCATGATGGTCGGCAAGGACCCCGAGGCCTTTTCCGACACCGCCGATGCCTATGAACTCGATCAGGATCAGCGCGACGCATGCGCTGTTACCTATGAGCAGGCCAATGTCAGCTGGACGACGCTGCTGGAGCCGCATGCGGTCAGCGAGGCGGAAGGCGCTGCCATCTCCATCAGCTACGAAGATGCTGGCGACTATACCGAATTCGCCAATGCGCTGGAAAGCTGGCAGGTGCTGGAGCGGGCGGCGGCGCTGGTGACCAGCCGCTATGTATTGCCGGGACCGGTGACGTTCCGGGCCACATTATGCGGCGAGGCCAATGCCTATTACAGCCCCGGCGACAGCGAAATCACCTATTGCTACGAATTGGCGGCGGACATGTTCGGGCTGTATGTGAACGACATTCTGGGCGCCGGTGACGAGGGCGCGGAAGGCGACGGCGAGAGCAATTATTTCACCAAGGATGCTGATGAGGCGCCGGTGCGGCAGCGCGCCGAGTAGCCCCATCGTCACCACCCGGTTTATCCGGGTGGTCCATACAACGCTCCCGAAGATGGATTGCCGGGACAAGCCCGGCAATGACGAAGGAGGGGTTGAAGCGCTCTCGCTGATGCCTCAGGCCTTTTTGACCCAGCGGCCGCCGGCTTCCTGGTGCCAGTAGGTTATGGCATTGCTGCCTTTGAGGGCGGTCCAGGCCAGGCGGGCTTCGGCGACGGCGTCGGGGTCGTGGCCGGAAAACAGATAGACGACGCGCTCATAGCCCTCGGCCGATTGCGGCACGGCGCGATCGACGAAGAAGCGCACATTGGCAGCATTGGGATTGTCGGTGCCGGTGGTGAGCAGCACCGGCTGGTCGGCGTCCGTCTCGGCGCCGGCCAGCGCGTGGGGAATGAAGCTGTCGTCGCGCCAGGTCCAGAGCTGTCCATCGAGCAGTTCGGTCCGCTCGCTGGAGCCGATTTCGACCACGGCACGCCAGCCGCGCTCAAGCGTCTTCTCCAGCAATTGGGGAAGCACCATTTCGAGCGGTTGGGTTTCGAGGTGGTAGAAGAAGACGTCGGGCATGGGGACACTTAACCGCGTTGTGGGCTGGGGCGGAAGGGGGGATCGGCGTGCCCACGACTATAGAGCGCGCGGAGAGAACCCCTCACCCTCGCAAATCCGCTGAACGCGGATTTTCTATCCCTCTCCCGCAAGGGGAGAGGGGAAGAAAATGGGTTAGCCCTGATAGTGGTCGCGGACCAGGCGGTCGAGGAGGGCGACGCCGAAGCCGGGGGCCCAGGAGGTGTTGATTTCGGTGGTGCCGGCGCCGAAGGCGGTGCCGGCGATGTCGAGATGGGCCCAGGGCACGTCATTGACGAAGCGCTGCAGGAATTGGGCGGCCAGGATCGAGCCCCCCGGGCGGCCGGCCGAGTTGCGGATATCGGCGAATTTGGATTCGATGATCTTGTCGTAGGCCGGGCTCAGCGGCAGGCGCCACAGCTTCTCATTGGCAGTGAGGCCGGCACTGAGCAGCTGGGTCGACAGCTCGTCATTGTTGGAGAACAGGCCCGCATGCTCGTGGCCGAGGGCGACGACGATGGCGCCGGTCAGCGTTGCCAGATTGATCATGAAGCGGGGCTTGAAGCGGTCCTGCGTGTACCAGAGCGCGTCGGCCAGCACGAGGCGGCCTTCGGCGTCGGTATTGATCACTTCGATGGTGGTGCCGCTCATCGCCTTGACGATATCGCCGGGGCGGACGGCCTTGGCCGAGGGCATGTTTTCCACCAGGCCGATGACGCCGACGACATTGACCGGAGCCTTGCGGGTGGCCAGGGCCAGCATCAGGCCGGTAACGGCGGCCGCGCCGCCCATGTCGCCCTTCATGTCTTCCATGGAGGCGGCAGGCTTGATGGAAATGCCGCCGGTATCGAACACCACGCCCTTGCCGACAAAGGCCAGCGGCGCGTCATCGGCCTTGCCGCCGCGCCATTGCATGACGACGAGGCGCGCCGGACGGTCAGAGCCCTGCGCGACGCAGAGCAAGGAGGCCATGCCAAGCTGTTCCAGCGCCTCGGGTTCGAGAATTTCGATCTCGACGCCCAGCTTGGCCAGTTCGGCGGCGCGGGCGGCGAATTCGACCGGGCCGAGCACATTGGCCGGCTCGTTGATCAGGTCGCGGGCCAGCAGGGTGCCGGCGACGGTGGCGCCACGGTCGGCGATGGCAAGTTCGGCGGCAGCCGGATCGGCAACGTGGAGGGTTACGGTGAGCGCGCCGGGGGCGTCTTCGGCGCGGACGGACTTGTATTTGTCGAAGCGATAATGGCGCAGGCGCAGGCCGGCGGCGACCTCGCCAATGGCAGCGGGGCTGGCCCCGGCCTCATCAATCACCACGGCCACGGTTTCGGCGCGGGTGGCGGCGATCTTGGCCAGCAGCGAGCCGCCACGATCAGTCCAGCCATTGAGCGGCGCGTCGGCACCGGCCTTGCCGCTGCCCAGCACCAGCAGGCGCTTGCCCCCTACCCCCAGCACGTCGAGCGTCTGGCCCTGCTTGCCCTTGAAGGCGTTGCTGGCGGCGCTCTCGGCCCAATCAAGTCCGGTGGCGGCCCAGATCGCTGCCGCAGCCCCGGCAGGTGCGGCGCTTTCAGCGGCATAGATGATGGTCAGGGGGGCGGACACGCCGGAGAGCGGGGCAGTGCGAATGGTGATGGATTGGGACATTGAACAGCCTTAGTGGGCAGAGGCCGACAGGAACGGTCGGGCGGAAGGATTGGTCTTACATTGAAGGCTTTGCCGGCCGCGTCAATCCCGCAACAGGACGCTGGACAATTCCCCGCGCCGGCGGTTGCGCGCTTGTGCCTGAGCACAAACTGCACCAAGGTTCGGCTTGCGGGCGGGGTGGCCCGCTCCCCGGAGACGCTGGCAAAACGGCATGAAGAGACTGACGGCCTATCTTGCACGCCTGTTTGTGACGGACGCGCTGATTCTGTTTGGCGTGGTCTGCTTTTTGCTCTGGCTGGTCAATTGCCTGCGCTCGTTCGACGTGGTGTCGGTGAAGGGGCAAAGCGTGCTCGTGCTGGGGGTGCAGGCGCTTTACACCATGCCGCCGCTGGCCATCTCCTTCTTCTATATCTGCATCGGCATCGGGCTGGCGCGGGCGCTGATCTCGTTGCAGGCCAATAAGGAACTGCACATCATCCACACCAGCTACGGGCTGGGGTCGCTGTGGCGCGCCACCGGGGTGGTGACCGGCGCCGGCGTGCTGGGCGTGCTGCTGCTGTCCAATTTCATCGAGCCCTATGCCAATCAGCGGCTCAATACGCTGAGCGCCAGCATCGCCGCGGATCTGGTGAGTTCGACGCTGCGGCCGGGGCGGTTCACCCAGGTGACGCCGGGGGTGATTCTGCTGATCGGCGGCCGTTCGGGCAGCGGCGAAATCGAGGAATTCTTTGCCGATGACCGGCGCCAACCCGGCCGGCGGCGCACCTATATTGCCGACACGGCGCGGGTTTCGACGGATGGCGAGACCTATGTCATCGAGCTGCGTGACGGCGCGATGCAATATGTCGAGGCCGATGGCCGGTTCTCGGAGATTTCCTTTGCCCGCTACGACATCAGCGTCGAAGGCCTGTCGCAGCCTTATGGCGTGACCGATCCGCTGCAGGAGCATGACAGTATCCAACTGGTGCGCGACGCCATCGCCAATGACGACTGGAGCCAGCAGCGGGTGATGCTGCTGACCAACCGGCTGGCCGAGGGGCTGCGGGTGATCGGCATGGCGATGATGGTGTTGGCGATGATGGCGTTTCCCAGTGGGCGGCGGTCGCGCATCCCCGTGCCGATGGAAGCGGCGGTGTTACTGATCGCCTTTGGCGAGCGGGGACTGAGCGCCTATAGCCCGCTGGGCACGGCGACCGGGGCGCTGGTGCTGGTGATCATCGCCGGCAGCGTGCTGCTGTGGCGGGTGCGACCGCGCCGCATTCCCGAGGCGGTGACGCCATGAGCAGGATCGACTGGCTGGTGCTCAACCGGCTCGGCAGCCGCATCGGGGTGACGGTGTTCGTGTTTTACGGGCTGATCGCGCTGGTGGAATCGCTCGACACCTGGCGCTTCAATTTCGTCGCCGAGGCGCATGGCGTGCCGATGGCCATCGTCATGGTGCTGATGAGCGCCGTGCGCTGGACCATCAAGACGCTGCCGGTGACGGTGCTGATGGGGGCGATCCTGGGGTTTATCGACCTCAAGAGCCGGCAGGAACTGACGGTGATCCATGCCAGCGGGATTTCGATCTGGCGGGCGGTGCGCGCGCCGGTGATCGTGCTGGCGCTGTTGAGTCTGGTGATCTCGCTGGGGCTGGAGACGGCCAGCACCCAGATCAACCGCGACCTGTATCCCACCCCGCCCGGACAGGCGGCGATGCTGACCCCGGCCGACGAAGTCTGGCTCGAGCAGCGCAGCGGCGAGCTGCATTATGTGCTGATGGCCAGCGGCATGCAGGGCGGCGGCGCGACGCTGGGCAATGTGACGGTGTTCCAGCTGGGTGACAGCCCGGCGCCGCGCATCGAGGCGCCGACCGCGCGGCTGGAGGATGGGCAATGGGTGTTTCCGACCGCCACCATCCTGACGCCGGAAAAGCCGCCGCAGCAGGTGACGGACTATGCCATCGCCACCAGTTCCTCCGCGGCCGAGCTGGAGCTCAAGCTGATGTCGACCGAGGACATGACTTTTTTTGAACTGGCGGACCTGTTGCGGGCCGGCGTGAGCGACCCCGCCATCCGCAATGCGGCGGCCATGCGGCTGGTTAAACTATTGGCGCTGCCGCTGGTTTTGACCGGCTCGCTGTTCATTGCTTTTGCGTTTACCGCAGGTTATCGAAGAGCCTCTAATTATGGACCTGCGGTTCTGTACGGGATCGTGCTCGGGTTTGTTGTATTCGTGATTACCGAGATGGCCGACCGTGCCGGGTCGACCGGGGTTCTCGATCCCACGTTTGCGGCAGTTGGCCCGGCATTCGTAGCCATCGTCATCGGCGTGACGGTGTTGCTGCATAGGGAAGACGGGCGCGTTTGAGGATGATGGCCAAGGCCAAGAGGGGGACACCGTCGTGGCGACTGGCCTGTGCCAGCGCAGTGTTGACGCTCGCCCTCAGCTCCGGCGCCATGGCCCAGGGGATTTTGCCCGCCAGCCTGTTCAGCGCCCCGATCGACAGCAGCGCCCCCTCGGCCATCGAGGCCGATACGCTCAGCTTCAACAGCGTCTCCAATGTCATCACCGCCGATGGCGATGTGGTGCTCAGCCAGAGCGGCTATACCCTGACCGGCCAGCATCTGGTGTATGACCGCAATACCGGAAATCTGAAATTCGTCGGCGCGGTGACGGTGCGCGATCCGTCCGGCAATCTGGCGGAAATGACCGATCTCGATGTGACCGGCGGGTTGAAGCAGGCCTTCATCAATTCGCTGACGATCACCACTTTCGACGGCTCGCGCGTCACCGCCGACAGCGCCGATTATGACGTGGCGCTGCGCACGATTCTCGAAAACGCCACCTATGCGCCGTGCGGCGACTGCATCGACGACAAGGGACGGCGCATCGGCTGGTCGATCAGCGCGGCGCGCGTGACCCAGAATGCCGAGGACGGCTCGCTCTATCTGGAGCAGCCGAGCCTGGCGCTGCTGGGGATTCCGGTGGCGTGGCTGCCGTTTTTCTGGATGCCCGACACCAGCGAGGGAGCGCTGGCCAAGCTGCGCATGCCCACCTACGACTATGGCGAGCAGACCGGGCATCGGCTGGAAGTGCCGTATTACGCCTATTCGAGCCGCTGGACCGATGTCATCCTGACCCCGACGCTGATGACACGGCAGGGCTTTTTGATGGGCGCGGAATGGCTGCAGCGGTTTGACGCCGGCTCGTTCCAGATCAAGGCTTCGGGGCTGTATCAGCTCGACCAGGATGCCTTCACCTTCACCGAAGCCCGGCGCGACTGGCGCGGCGCGGTGCAGACCTCCGGGGAATTTGTCCCGGTCAAGGACTGGAAAGCCGGCTGGAGCTATACCGCCTTTACCGATGCGGCCTATCTGACCGATTACCGGCTGACGGTGGGCAAATCCTCGATCAACGAGGTCTATGCGACGCATCTGACCGAGGACACCTATATCGACGCGCGGGTGCAGCAGTTCACTCTGCTGGGCAATTACACCATGGAATCGCAGGGCCGGCAGGGTCAGACCGTGCCAACAGTGCGGTTCGAGCATGTCGAAGAGCTGGGGCCGGGCAATGGCCGGATCGAGATCAGCGGCAAGCTGCTCGGCGTCAGGCGCGAGCTGGATGCGACCGGGCCGGTACTGACCGACGGATCCGGCAATCCGGTGCCGTATAATTTCGGCTATGCCGGCAACAAGCAGCATTTGAGCCTGCAGGCGGGCTGGCAGACGCAGTGGATCGGGGCTGGTGGCTTTGTCGCGACGCCTTATCTCGGCGGGCGCGGCGATGTGGCTTATTATGATGGCACCAGCGCCCTGTTGCCCGGGGCGACCACTTTGTGGAGCGCCACGCCGATCGCGGCGATGGATGTGCGCTTCCCGGTGGCGGCCAATGACGGCTCCACCGTGCATCTGATCGAGCCGGTGGCGCAGCTGGTCTATCGCGGCTCGAGCAGCACGGCCGTCGGCATCACCAATGACGATGCGCAGAGCTTCGTCTTCGATGACACAAATTTGTTCAGCTATAACCGCTTCTCGGGCAGTGACCGGCAGGAGACCGGGCTGCGCGCCAATATCGGTGGCCGCTATCAGGCCAGTTTCGACAATGGCGGCTATGTGGAAGTGATTGCCGGGCAGTCGTTCCAGCTGGCGGGTGACAATGCGTTTGCCGCAGCGGACCCGGCCAATACGGCGCTGGGCGCGGGACTGGGCGCCACGGCGTCCTATGCCGTGCTGGGGGTTTATGGCTCCTTCGTGCCGTGGCTGACCATAGGCGGCAAGCTGCAGCTCGATAGCGGCACCGGCGAAGTCGCCCGCGCCGGACTGGGCGCCAATGCCAGCCTGGCGGGCTATACCGGCGGCGTCGACTACACCTATCTCGCGGCCAATCCGGATGCCGGCGTGCTGAAGGACCAGCATGAGATCGGCGGGCGGATCGGCGTGCCGATTGCCGATTACTGGACCCTGTCGGGCAGCACCTATTGGGATATTGCCGGCAATAGCTGGCTGCAGGTCGGCGGCGGCGTGACCTATGATGACGGCTATCTGCAGATCGGCGCCAGTGCGACGCGGAACGGGCCGACCCACGCCACGCCCAACGAAACACGGGTCACCGCGACCTTCCGCATCAAGGCGCCGGCGGGGCTGAATGTCGGCTATAGTGGCGACGTGCCGGTGCCCGCGTTCTGAGCGATATCGGATTTTGGCCTCAATCATGGGGCAATTGACAGCGCGCCGTTCCCGCCGCATTGAGGGCGGGCAGTTGACGTGAGGCGGATGAAGATAATGGCCAAGAATTTCTGGATGCGCGCGGCGAGCGCGATGATCGTGGGTGTGGTGCTGAGCTTTGGCGCTGCCCTGCCGGCTGCTGCGCAGAATGTCGTTGCCACCGTCAATGGCACCAATGTCACCGATATGCAGGTGCAGGCGCGCCTCAAGCTGTTCGCCATCGAAGGCAACAAGACCGGGCGCAAAGGGGCGACCGAGCAGCTGATCGACGAAGCCATCCAGTTGAGCGAAGCCAAGCGGCTCGGCATCACGGTCTCGAATGCGCAGATCGATGAGGCGCTGCTGCAGATCGCCCGTAACATGAAGGTGAGCCAGGACCGCCTGGTGGCCATGCTGCAGCAGGGCGGCGTCAGCACCGAGACGCTGAAGGACCGGCTGCGCGCGGCGATTGCCTGGAATGCCGTGACCGAGCGGGCGATCATGCCGCAGGTGCAGATTTCCGAACTCGATCTCGACCAGAAGGCCGCCACGCAGGTCAAGGAATTCCAGACCTTCGATTATATCCTCAAGGAAATCATCTTTGTCGGCGCCGGCTCGAGCAACCGGTCGGGCCAGGCCAACAAGTACCGCGCCAATTTTGCCGGCTGCGATACTGCCGTGGATCTGTCGCTGGCCTATACCGATGCCGCCGTGCTCGATATCGGCCGCCGCCACGCCACCCAGATCCCCGAGGCCATCGCCAAGGAACTGGCCGGGCTCAATGTCGGCGGCATCACCAAGCCGCGCGTCGTTGAATCGGGCGTGTCGATGCTCGCCGTATGCGAGAAGACCCAGGCGGAAGACCTGACCTTCATCAAGGGCGATTTGCGTGCTACGGCCGGCAATGACGCGCTGGGTACCCAGGTGAAGGACTATTTCGCCAACCTGCGCAAGACCGCCAAGATCATCTACAACTGACACGAACGGGTCCGCTAGCCGGACCCGTTGCCTGTTGTCCGACGGGGGCGAGATGGACAAGCCGCTGGCCATCAGCATGGGCGAACCCGCCGGGGTTGGCCCCGATATCATTTTAGCACTGTATGCGCGCCGGGCCGAACTGGGGCTGGCGCCATTCTGCGTGTTCGGCCATGCCGAATTTCTCAAGGCGCGGGCGCAACGGCTGGGGCTGGACATTGAATTTGCCGATGTCGGCGCCGAGGGCGCCAACGCAGCCTTTGCCACCGCCCTGCCCGTCGCGGCGGTGGAGGGGCTGGTGCCCGACCATCCGGGGCAGATTTCGCCGGTTTCGGGCGGGGCGGTGATCCGTTCCATCGAAGCGGCGGTCGCGGCGACGCTGACCGGCGCCTGCCGGGCGCTGGTGACGGCGCCGATCCACAAGGGCGCGCTCTACAATGCCGGCTTCCGGCATCCGGGGCATACCGAATTTCTGGCCGAACTCTGCGCCAATGGCGGCACGCCACGCCTGCCGGTGATGATGCTGGCGCATGGCGGGCTGCGCGCCGTGCCGGTGACCATCCATGTGCCGCTGCGCGATGTGCCGGTGCTGCTGACCAAGGCACTGATCGTCGAGACCGTCCGCATCGTGGCCTATGACCTCAAGCACCGCTTCGGCATCGCCAATCCGCAGATCGGGCTGGCGGGGCTCAATCCGCATGCGGGTGAAGGCGGGGCCATCGGGCGGGAGGAACTCGACATTATCGGGCCGGCCGTGGCGCAATTGCAGGCGGAGGGCATCGGGGTGGACGGGCCCCTGCCCGCCGATACGCTATTTTATCCGACGCATTGGGCGCGCTATGACGCCGTGGTGGCGATGTATCACGACCAGGCGCTGATCCCGATCAAGACCGTGGCGTTTGACAGCGCCGTCAACGTAACGCTGGGCCTGCCCATCGTGCGAACCTCGCCGGATCACGGCACCGCATTTGACCTGGCCGGCACCGGCCGCGCCTCCCCCGCCAGTTTTCTGGCCGCCATTGAATTGGCCGACACGATGACAGCCAAAACATGAGCCAGATCGACAATTTACCGCCGCTCCGCGAAGTCATCGCCGAGCATGGCCTGCAGGCCAAAAAAGAACTCGGGCAGAATTTCCTGCTCGACCTGAACCTGACGTCGCGCATAGCGCGGGTGGCGGGGCCGCTGGAGGGCGTTCGCGTCATCGAAGTGGGTCCGGGCCCGGGCGGGCTGACCCGGGCGCTGCTGGCCGAGGGCGCGCGCGAAGTGATCGCCATCGAGCGCGACGCGCGGGCGCTGCCGGCGCTGGCGCAGATCGCCGAAGCCTATCCCGGACGGCTGACGGTGATCAGCGGCGACGCCATGGAAATGGATTATTCCCTGCTGGCCGATGGGCCGACGCGGATCATTGCCAATCTGCCGTATAATATCGCCACGCCGCTACTGACCGGCTGGCTGACCATGGACCCATGGCCGAATTTCTTTGAAAGCCTGACGCTGATGTTCCAGCGCGAGGTGGCCGAGCGCATCTGTGCCAAGCCGGGGGAAGACCCCTATGGCCGGCTGGGCGTACTGGCAGGCTGGCGCAGCGAGGCGCGGATTGCCTTCAATGTCGGTCGGCAGGCCTTTGTGCCCGCGCCCAAGGTGACGTCCTCGGTGGTGCATCTGGTGCCCAAGGCCGTCGACGGCGACGTGACGGTGAAGAATCTGGAGCAGATTACCCGCGCGGCGTTCGGCCAGCGGCGCAAGATGGTGCGGCAGAGCCTCAAGGCCGCAGGCGTGCCCGTGGAAGGGCTGCTGGCGGCGGCGGGGCTGCGCGGCGACGAGCGGGCCGAGGAGTTGCCGATTGAGGCGTTTCTGGCGATGGCGCGGGTGTTGCCGGGGTTGCGGCAGGGTTAGGTTGCGCTCCCCTCATCATACTCGACGTCATCCCGGCCTTGAGCCGGGATCCAGCTTGAGATGGTTGTCGACGCGAGATCTCAGGATGGGCCCCGGCTCAAGGCCGGGGTGACACGGTGGGTGGGGCTAGATCTGTAGTCTGCACCTGCGATGCCCAGTCAGACCCCGGCTGGTGGTTCGGCGGGACGTTCCGGCACGGGCAATGGTGGCAGGGAGAGCAGGCGCAGCGCGACCAGCAGGGCAGCGAGGGCGGCGCCGCCGCTGACCAGCATGACGCCGTTCCAGCCCCAGGCGACCCAGGCATAGCCGCCCAGCGTGCCCAGCACCGATGACCCCAGATAATAACTGAACAGATAGATGGCCGAGGCTTGCGCCCGGCCGATTTGCGCGCGGCGGGCGACCCAGGCGCTGGCGATGCCGTGGGCGGCGAAATAGCCGATGGTGGCAATGGCGAGACCGGCGATGATGACCGGCGTGGACGGGATCAGCGTCAGCAGCGTGCCGATGACCATGGTCAGCACCAGCGTCCAATAGACCTTGCGGCGGCCAAGGCGCTGGGCCAGACCGCCGGCCCAGGCCGAGCTGATGCTGCCGAGCAGATAGACCACGAAAATGCTGGCGATGGCGGCATGGCTGAGATCGAAGGGCGGCAGGGCCAGACGGAAGCCGGCATAATTATAGAGGGTGACGAAGCTGCCCATCAGCAGGAAGGCCGAAGCGAACAGCCAGGGCAGTCCGCGATCGGTGAACTGGACGGCGATCAGCCTTGTCAGATCGCGCAGGCCGAGGCGCGACGGGGCTGAATTATGCGGCTTGGGCAGCAGCAGCACGACCACCAAAGCGGCGGCGGCAATGGCGAGGCCCAGCACCAGCAGCGCTCCACGCCAGCCGATCAGATCGGCCAGGACGCCGGCGATCAGCCGGCCGGCCATGCCGCCAATGGCGGTGCCGCCAATATAGAGGCCCATGGAGAAGCCCAGCGCGTCGGGGTCCATCTCCTCGGCGAGATAGACCATGGCAACGGCGGGCAGGCCCGAGAGGGTCAGGCCCATCAGGGTGCGGATGGCGAGCAGCGCGCCCCAATTGGGCGCGAAGGGCAGCAGTACGCCCAGCGAGGCGGTGAGCAGGATGGCCCAGATCATCAGCGTCCTGCGACCCAGCCGGTCGGCGACCCAGGAGGCAAGCAGCAGGGCGATTGCGAGGGTTGCCGTGGTGGTGGAGAGGGCCAGCGAGGCCGCGCCGGCGTCAAGGCCGAACTCAGTGGCAAAAATCGGCAGCAGCGGCTGCACCGAATAGAGCGAGGCGAAAATGGCGAAGGCGGAGAGGAAGAAAGCAATATTGGCGCGGCGAAAGGCCGGGGTGCCGCGACGGATGACGGTGGGGGTGCTCATGCAGAGGCTGCCATGGTGGGCCGGCACCGGGCGGTACCTCCCCCTCGACGGGAAAGGCTAGGAGGGGGTGCGAGAGCCCGGATGATCGGAGCCAAACCACCCCCACCCTTGATCCCTCCCCGCAAGGGGGAGGGTGTCGACTGCAACATCGAGGCAAGGTGCGCAGTCATGGCCACGGCTCACCCTCTCAAAGAGAATCGATCTGGTCTTGTAAGTCTTTGACGAAGCTATCCAATTGGACGAGGCGCGGGCGGGCCAGGCGGGCGGCGGCGAGGATCGAGCGCACTTTCTGGGAGGAGGCCTCGAGGTCGTCATTGATGATGATGTAGTCGTATTCGCCGAAATGCTGCATTTCGAGCTTGGCGTTGCGCAGGCGCTTTTCGATGGTGCCGGCGCTGTCCTGAGCGCGGCGTTCCAGCCGGGCGCGCAATTCCTTGATGGTGGGCGGCAGGATGAACACCGTCACCATGTCGGCGCGGCTCTTTTCGTAGAGCTGCAGGGTGCCCTGATAATCGACGTCAAACAGGATGTCGTTGCCTTCGGCGAGCTGCTCCTCGACCTTGGCGCGCGGGGTGCCATAGAAATTGTCGTGTACCTGGGCCCATTCGAGCAGGTCACCCTCGTCCTTCATGCGGTTGAAGGTAGGCACGTCGATGAAATAATAATGGACGCCCTCGACCTCGTCGCTGCGCTTGGCGCGCGTGGTCACCGATACCGACAGGCGGATATTGGGGTCCTGCTGAAACAGGGAGCGGGAGATTGACGACTTGCCGGCGCCCGACGGCGAGGCGATGACCAGCATGACGCCGCGGCGCTGAAATTCCATCAGCCAAATCCTATTCGATGTTCTGCACTTGCTCGCGTAGTTGATCGATCGCCGCCTTGAGGTCAAGGCCGATGGCGGTCAGCTCCACTGCATTGGATTTGCTGCACAGGGTATTGGCTTCGCGATTGAATTCCTGGGCGAGGAAATCCAGCCGGCGACCGACGGCGCCGCCGCCCCGGATCAGCTGGCGGGCGCTGGCGATGTGGGCGGTGAGGCGGTCGAGTTCCTCGCGGATATCGGCCTTGGTGGCGAGCAGCAGGGCTTCCTGCGCCAGCCGCTCCTCGGGGAGGGCAATATCGGCGGCAAGATCGGCCATCTGCTGGCGCAGGCGGGCGAGGATGACCTCGCGGCTGCGGCTGGGATGAGATTCGGCGCGGGCGACCAAAGCTTCGATTTCGTCGAGGCGGTCGAGCAGCACCGTCGCGATCTGGCCGCCTTCCTGGCGGCGGGATTGGACCAGATCGGTCAGGGCCTGGGCGGCGGCGGTCAGAATGGCGGCGCTCAGCGCCTCCTCGGCGTCGGCGGACATGGGGCGGTCGCGCTGTTCGAGCACGCCGCGCAGGCCGAGAATGCCGTCGAGGCTGGGTGGGGCGGCGGTGATGGTGCCGGAGAGTTCGTCGAGGGCGGACAACACGGTGGCGAGGGCCTGTCGGTTGAGCAGCAGGTCGCCCCCTGCTCCGTCGCGCTCGATGCTGAGATTGAGGGTGAGCGAGCCGCGCGCGATCTGTTTGCCGACCAGCTGGCGCAGCTCGCTTTCGAGCGCGTCAAAGCCCGGCGCGAGGCGCAGGCGGATGTCGAGGCCGCGGCCATTGACCGATTTGACCTCGCAGGCGAAGGACGCGCCGGGCACCGACCCGGCGGCGCGGGCATAGCCGGTCATGCTGGCAAGCGGCTGGCTCACGGCGTGGCCGGGGTTTCGTCGGCCGTGTCGGCTTGCTCAGCCTCCAGCGCCTCGCGGGCTTTCTCGGCGTCGGCTTCGGCCTGGGCGGCGGCTTCGGCAGCGATGCGGCGATATTGTGCAACGTTCTTCTGATGCTCGGCATAGGTTTCGGCGAAGACGTGGCCCTCGCGCGGGGACGCGCCCTTGGCGACGAAATAGAGATATTTGTGGCTGTCGGGATTGGCGACGGCCTTGAGGGCATCAATGCCCGGATTGGCGATCGGCGTCGGCGGCAAGCCGTCGATCTGATAGGTGTTGTAGGGGGTTTTCGCCTCGATCTCGGAGCGGCGCAGGCCGCGCTCGAGGGTCGATTGACCCTTGGTGATGCCATAGATGATGGTCGGATCGGACTGCAGGCGCATGCTCTGGCGCAGGCGATTGACGAAGACGGCGGCGACCTGCGGGCGCTCGCTGGCGACGCCGGTTTCCTTTTCGACGATGGAAGCCAGCACCAGCATCTGCTCGGGTGTTTCGATGGGCAGGTCGGGCTGGCGGCTCGCCCAGACGGCGGCGAGTTCGGCGGTCATGGCGGACTGCATCTTGTCGAGCACGGACTGGCGGGTGTCGCCGGGCACGTAGTCATAGCTGCCGGGCAGGATCGAGCCTTCGGCCGGCAGGTTGGGGACGTCGCCGACCAGATTGCCGTCGCCACTGATGCGCTGGATGGCCTCCCAGGCGGTCCAGCCCTCGGGGATGGTCACCGCATAGCGGATCGGATTGCCCTCGGTCAGTTCCTTGAGGATATCGGCCATGCTGGAGCCGGCGGGAATATTGAAATCACCGGCCTTGATGACGGTGTTGGTTTCGACGCGGCCACCAAACTGGCGGAAGATCAGCGCGTTGGAAATCAGCCCCTGCTCTTCGAGGCGATTGGCGGTGGTCGAGAGCGAGCTGCCCGATTCGACGCGGAAGGTCTTGTCGGCCGTCGCCGGACCATCGCCGTAATATTGCGAAGCAACGAAGAACAGCCCGCCCCCGACCACGACGAGGCCAATGACCAGCAGGGTCAGCAGGCCGTTGAGAATATCGACAAAACCGTTGCTCGAACGGCGGCGGCGCCGGACCTTGCGATCATTCATCGTGCTGGATCACCCTCAAAGCCCATACGCATGCGACGGGACTTGTCATCGTTTTTAGGCGGCCGTGTGGCCTGCGGCATTGTTTGCACGCCGGAGCGCAAAAACAAGAGGCACATCGCGCGGCAACGCGATGTGCCTCCAATTTGAAGCGGCAAAAATCAGTGGACTTTGCGCATCACCAGGGTCGCATTGGTGCCGCCAAAGCCGAAGCTGTTGGAAAGCGCCACGTTGATCTCCTTCTTGAATGCCGTTTTGGGCACCAGGTTGATCACCGTTTCGACCGATGGATTGTCGAGATTGAGCGTGGGCGGGGCAATGCTGTCCCGCATGGCCAACAGGCAGAAGATGGCTTCCACCGAACCGGCGGCGCCCAGCAAATGCCCGATGGCCGACTTGGTCGAGCTCATCACGGCCTTGGGAGCCGAATCGCCCAGCACGCGGGTAACCGCGCCCAGTTCGATTTCGTCACCCAATGGCGTCGAGGTGCCGTGGGCGTTGATGTAGTCGACTTCCGAGGGCGCAATGCCGGCCCGCTTGATCGCCGCGCTCATGGCGCGGAAACCGCCATCGCCATCCGGCGACGGTGCAGTGATGTGATAGGCATCGCCGGACAGGCCATAACCGATCACTTCGCCATAGATCTTGGCACCGCGAGCCTTGGCGCGCTCATAATCTTCGAGCACGACAATGCCGGCGCCTTCGCCCATGACGAAACCATCGCGATCCTTGTCGTAAGGGCGCGATGCGGCTGCTGGATTGTCATTGAAGCCGGTCGACAGGGCCCGGGCAGCGGCAAAGCCGGCCAAAGCCAGGCGGTTGACGCAGCTTTCGGCGCCACCGGCAACCATCACGTCGGCATCGCCGAACGCGATCAGCCGGGCCGCATCGCCAATGGCGTGCGCCCCGGTGGAGCAAGCGGTCACGACCGAGTGGTTGGGCCCCTTGAGGCCAAACCGGATCGAGACATAGCCGGACGCCAGATTGATCAGGCGGCCAGGGATGAAGAAGGGGCTGATACGGCGCGGGCCCTTTTCGTGCAGCATGATGGAGGCATCATAGATGCCGCCGACGCCGCCGATACCCGAGCCGATCAAAACGCCTGTGCGTTCCTGATCTTCCTGGGTCTTGGGCTCAACCCCGGCATCGTCAATGGCTTGCTTGGCAGCAGCCATGGCATAGACGATGAACGGATCGACCTTGCGCTGTTCCTTGGTATCCATCCACTCATCGGGATTGTACTTGCCGTCGGCGTAGTCGCCGAGCGGCAAGCGATGAGCGATCTGGCAGGCGATATCATCGACCTGGAACTCGTCGATCCGTCTGGCGCCACTCTTGCCTGCCAGAATATTGGACCAAGTGGCTTCAACTCCGCAACCGAGGGGCGTAACAAGGCCCAGTCCGGTGACGACGACGCGACGCAATTCCATGTTCTGTTGCCTAACCCGGCGAAGCCCGGGGGCTTAGCCGACGGCCTTGGTGAGGAACGACACGGCGTCGCCAAAGGTCTGGATGCCCTCAGCAGCGTCGTCAGGGATCTCGACCGAGAATTCTTCTTCGAAGGCCATTACCAGTTCAACCTGGTCAAGGGAGTCCGCACCAAGATCGTCGATGAAGCTGGCCTTTTCGACAACCTTCTCGGCATCCACATTGAGGTGTTCCACAACGATCTTGCGGACCCGATCAGCGACATCGCTCATATTTGACTTCCCTTTTCGAAATCGAGGTTTCGTTTCGCTTCTTATTGGCGCAGTGCCAAATCTTCAAGCACCGTTTGGCTGACGAACGGGCAATGTAGGCGCGCTTTTCGACGCCTGCAAGGCAGTCCGCCATGGGTGACAGCGGCGGCGAGTATCACACTTGGTCCAGCTTCGCCATAAGCGAGTACCCTGGTTTTCAACGGCTTTCGCTTCGTTTTGCCGTTCTGACAGCGATTGATCGGCAAATCACTGACCGGTTTGCCGACCGATCCCGATCAAATCATCGCCATGCCGCCATTAATGTTGAGCGTATGGCCGGTGATGTAGGCAGCGGCGTCGCTGGCAAGGAAAACCGTGCTGGCGGCGATTTCCTGCGCCGTTCCCAGCCGATTGGCGGGAATCGTCGACAGGATGGCTTCGCGCTGCTTGTCGTTGAGTTCGTCGGTCATCGCCGAGGCAATGAAGCCCGGAGCGATGGAATTGACCGTAATGCCACGGCTGGCCACTTCATGGGCCAGCGCCTTGTTCATGCCGATCAGGCCGGCCTTGGACGCGGCATAATTGCCCTGCCCCGGATTGCCCATCACCCCGACCACCGAGGAAATGCCGATGATACGGCCGAAACGCTGCTTCATCATGCCCCGCAACACGGCCCGATTGAGATGGAAGGCAGCGGTGAGGTTGACGGCGATGACGTCGTCCCACTCTTCGTCCTTCATGCGCATGAACAGATTGTCGCGCGTCAGGCCGGCATTATTGACCAGGATATCGAGGCCACCGAGCGCCGCTTCGGCGGCGGGGACCAGCTTGTCGACTTCCTCAAGCTTGCTGAGATTGGCCGGCAGAATCGGGCAGTCCTTGCCAATTTCGCTGGCCGTGGCTTCCAGCGCGCTGACGCGGGTGCCGGAAAGGGCCACGGTGGCGCCGGCCGCAGCGAGTGCCTTGGCGATCTCGCGCCCGATGCCGCCGCTGGCGCCAGTTACCAGAGCGCGTTTGCCAGTTAGATCAAACATTTAGTCGTCCTCACGGAGATATCGATTCAAGCCCTTAACGAGCTGATTCAAGGTCAGGCGGATAGTTCAGCCACCAAAGCGTCAATGTCGGCTGGGGAGCCGATGGCGGTGCCGACGGTCTCGGGATTGATGCGTTTGGCGAGGCCAGTCAGCACCTTGCCGGTGCCCAGTTCGGCCAGATGGGTCACCCCACCCTGCCCGGTCAGCCAGATGACGCTCTCGGTCCAGCGGACGACGCCCGTCACCTGCTCGACCAGACGCTGGCGAATCTCGGCCGGGTCGGAAATCGGGGTGGCCAGCACATTGGCGACCAGCGGCACGACTGGGGCATGCATGGTGACTTCGCCGAGCGCAACGGCCATGGCCTCGGCAGCGGGCTGCATCAGCGAGCAATGGAACGGGGCGCTCACGGGGAGCAGCAGCGCGCGCTTGGCGCCCTTGGTCTTGGCAATTTCGACAGCGCGCTCGATGGCGCCGGTGGCGCCGGAGACCACGATCTGGCCCGGGGCATTGTCGTTGGCGACGGCGCAGACTTCGCCCTGCGCGGCTTCGGCAGCGACTTCGAGCGCGGTTGCCATATCGAGGCCGAGCAGTGCGGCCATGGCGCCGTGACCGACCGGAACGGCCTTCTGCATCGCCTGACCGCGGGTCTTGAGCAGACGGGCGGTATCGCCCAGCGAGAAGGTGCCAGCAGCGCAGAGCGCGGAATATTCACCGAGCGAATGGCCGGCGACATAGGCGGCGTGATCGGCGAGTCGGATGCCCTTGGCTTCCAGCACCCGCATCACGGCCATGCTGACGGCCATCAGGGCCGGCTGGGCATTTTCGGTGAGACGCAGGATATCGTCGCTGCCCTCGAACATGATGGCCGACAGGCGCTGATCCAGCGCCTCATCGACTTCCTGAAACACGGCACGCGCTTCGGGGAAGGCGGCGGCAAGGTCCTTGCCCATGCCAACGGCCTGGCTGCCCTGCCCGGGAAAGGTGAATGCGCGTTTGGTCACGATGTGGCCTCCGATACGTCCGCGATAAGGCTGCTGTCGCCGCAGATAGCGGCGGTTTCTTGCCCGCCAAACTACGACAGGCAGCAAGGCGGGTGCAAGTTGGGAAGCCGCATGCCTGTTCCGGCGGGGTGGAGTCAAGCGAGCACATGGCACATGGACGCGTGAGCGCGTTTACATGACTGGCGGAGAGGCGTATTTTTACGAGGTCAAAGGCTCTCAGAAAGGGAGGAAGTCATGCTCGCGGACCATCGTGCTTACGCAACCATCCCGGCTGCAGACATGAACCGAGCGAAGACCTGGTACAGGGACAAGCTCGGGCTGACGCCAGCGATGGAAGACGAACTGGGCTGCATATACAAGATCGGCGGCGGCACCAGTTTCCTGCTTTATCCCACCCCGAATGCCGGCAAGGCGCCCAATACCCTGCTGTCCTTCGCCACTGACGACGTCGAAGCCGAGGTCCAGGACCTGCGCCGGCACGGCGTCATGTTTGAAGACTATGACATGCCGGGTCTCAAGACCGTCAACGGCATTGCCACGATGGGCAAATTCCACGCCGCCTGGTTCAAGGATTCGGAAGGCAATATCCTGGCGGTGGGCGACGAGCCCAACTGACCCAGCACGCGAGCCGGGCCCAGCTTCGATCCGCCCGGCTTGCCTTTATGCTCCCGCGCTTGAGGACAAAGCACGGGCCGATCTCGACGGTCCATTAACTCGCTACAGTTATGATGCTCTCTCGACTGGAGAGATATCGGTGTGGCAACACGCGCTGTAGTCAAGATCGGCTGGGACCTATTACCCGACAACCCGACCCTGCTGTCGATGCTCGTCGGCTTGCTGGTTCTGGGTGCCTGTATCGTCGGCATTCACAGTCAGGTGCTGTTTTCGCTCGCCAGCATCTGGCCCGCCAATGCCATGCTGCTTGCCATTCTCGTGCTCAAGCCGGAAACCAACCGGCCGCTGACCTGGCTGGTGTCGTCGCTTGCCTTCATTGGCGCCGATCTATTGGCCGGCAATGACCTGGCCCGCTCGACACTGCTGAACGGGGCCAATATTGCCGGCGTGGCCGGTGGCGCGCTGGTATTCAAATCCATGCCCAAGGGGGTCCTGCTGATGCAGCGCCCCACCGACGCAATCTTTATTGTCGTCACCATCGTGTTTTCCGCCACCTGCGCCGCCGTGGCCGGGATCGTTCCCGGAACCATGCTGTTCGCCATGTCGGTCACCGACAGCTTCTATCTGTGGTTTTCGACCGAGCTGGTGAATTACTCCATCGTGCTGGCGCTGGCGTTTGGCATTGCCATGCCAAAGCACCACAGCACGCTGTCGGATGACCGGTTTCGGGTGCTGTCGATGATCGCGGCGGTGGTGGGGCTGCTGGGGTCAATCGGGCTGATGCACCTGCTGGGCCGTGCCGGGAGCATCGCTTTTTCGGTGCCGGCGCTGATCTGGTGCGCGGTGATCTTTCCGCCGATGGTGTCGATGCTGCTGACGGCGCTGACCTGCGGCTGGCTGCTGATTGCGGCGCCGCTGAACCTGCTCCCCCTGCATACCGACCTGGCAGAATCGGCGTCGCTGTCGTCGCTGCGGCTGGGGGTCGCCATGGTCGCCATCGCGCCCTTCGCCGTCGCCTGCCTGACCGCGGCCTGGAACACGGCGCAGGCGCGGCTGGAATTTGCCGCCGAGCATGACGCCCTGACCGGCCTGTTCAATCGCGGGGCCTTTGTCGAACGCGCGGCGCGGCTGCTGACCAGCGGCGCGCGCAATGGCGCCTGCATGCTGATGCTCGATGTCGACCATTTCAAGCAGATCAACGATACCCATGGCCATGCCATGGGCGATGATGTGCTGGGCGCGATCGGCGTCTTGCTGCGGCGCGCCCTGCGGGAAGACGACCTGATCGGCAGAATTGGCGGCGAGGAATTTGCCGTGCTGCTGCCAGGCACCTCGATCCTGGCTGCCACCATCATTGCCGAACGCATCCGGCGCGCCATGGCAACCTGCCAGGTGCCGTGCCAGTCGGGCCAGCCCGTGCCAGTGACCGTCAGCATCGGCCTGGCCCATGGCGTTGCCGGCACGCCGCTCGGCACCCTGATGTCGGCTGCCGATACGGCGCTGTACCGGGCCAAGCGCGGCGGGCGGGACCGGGTCGAGCTGGCCGGGCAGGATGTCCCCGAAATTCCGCTGAGCGCCCGCACGCGCTGAGGCCCCTGCCAGTTCTTGCGTTCGCGAGGCTTTTCCCCTATAGCGACGCCAGCAATTCGTTTGGCCGGGGGCTGAACGGAGGGTTTGTTGATCGGCTTGTGCCGCCAGCAGATAGGGTTTCGGCCCGGCCTCCCGTGTTCCCGCTCTTTGCAAGACTGCTTTGATGCCCTTCCGGCTTCAAGGAGGCTCCGCGCCAGATATTGCTGTGTTTGAACCACGAAGGAAGGCGCATCAATGGCCCTCTACGAGCATATCTTCCTGGCGCGCCAGGACGTTTCCCAGCAGCAGGTCGAAGAACTGACCGCTGCACTGACCGAAATCCTCGCTTCCGGCGGCGGCAAGGTCACCAAGAACGAATATTGGGGCCTCAAGGGTCTCTCTTATCGCATCCGCAAGAACCGCAAGGCGCATTACACGCTGCTGAACATCGACGCATCGGCTCCGGCCATTGCCGAAATGGAACGCCAGATGCGCATCAATGAAGACATCCTGCGCTTCATGACCATCCGCGTGGACGAGCATGAAGAAGGCCCGTCGGCAATGATGCAGAAGCGCGACCGTGATGACCGCGATGGCGGCCGTCCCGGCGGCGACCGTGGTGGCTTCAGCGGCGAACGCCGCCCGCGCCGTTTCTAAGATAAGGACCTAACAGCTATGGCAATCAAAGACCTCACCACCGCCCAGGCCCGCCGTCCGTTCCAGCGCCGCCGCAAGACCTGCCCGTTCTCGGGCGAGGGCGCGCCCAAGATCGACTACAAGGACGTGCGCCTGCTGTCGCGTTACGTGTCGGAGCGCGGCAAGATCGTGCCGAGCCGCATCACCGCCGTTTCGGCCAAGAAGCAGCGCGAACTGGCCCAGGCCATCAAGCGTGCCCGCTTCATCGGCATCATGCCTTACGCTGTCCAGTAAGTCCGCTGGGCTGGCGATCTAGCGGCGGTTTTTGCGAATCGCCGCTATCTCATCCGGCCCAACGACTTCCTGTCCGCGTAAGCGCCAGACTACCAGCCTGCCCTGCATGGGCGGGCTGCGTGCCTTCTAGGCACATCGTTGGGGTTTCGGATGGTCCGGGGCTCCTAACCGTCATCGAGACGGGACAGCTACAAGGAATATTCAGATGAAAGTCATTCTGCTCGAGCGTATCGGCCGCACCGGCGCGATCGGCGAAGAAGTCACCGTCAAGGACGGCTTTGCCCGTAACTTCCTGCTGCCGCAGGGCAAGGCGCTCCGCGCCACCGAAGCCAACCGCAAGAAGTTCGAAGCCGAACGCGCCCATATCGAAAAGCGCAACGACGACCGTCGTAACGCTGCCGCCGGCATTGCCGAAGGCATCAATGGTCGTGAAGTCATCATCATCCGCCAGGCCGGCGAAACCGGTCTGCTCTACGGTTCGGTCGCCTCGCGCGATATCGTGGAAGCCCTGGCTGCCGATGGTTTCACCATCCAGCGTTCGCAGGTCGACCTGACCGATCCGATCAAGTCGGTTGGCGTGCACTCCGTGCCGCTGAACCTGCATGCCGAAGTGGCCGTGACCATCTCGGTCAACGTTGCCCGTTCGGAAGACGAAGCCGGTCGCCAGAGCCTTGGTGAAGACGTCACCGTCACCCATTACGAAGATGACGTGGATGGCGATTTCGCCGCCGGTCAGAAGGACGCCCAGCAGGACGACCGCTTCGACGACGAACTCTAAGGCTCCGCCTTATGGATTGAAGAGGCCGGGCCATGTGCCCGGCCTTTTTGTTTGTTTGCGCGCGATGCCGCCCCGCCACTGGCCGTCACCCTCGGGCTTGACCCGAGGGTGCTGCGCTCTCTAAACCCGGCAAGTAAAGAGCCCTCGGGTCAAGCCCGAGGGTGACGGTCGAGGTTGGCTGCGACTCATGCCATTCTGCTGCCTTGCTCACATGCAACACAGGATCGTCATGATCCCCGTTGTCCACAAAGTTCACAGGGGCGAAAGGGCTGCATTAACCCCTCACCAGATAGGCCAAGACTCACGCCCGAGTCGCGTGATTAAGACACGTTAACGTTTCTTCAGAGGCACCATGGCAGAGATCGCGCGGCTCCATCCGGTCGAAGACAAGTCCTTCCGTCTGGCCCCCCATAACGTGGAGGCCGAGCAGGCCTTGCTGGGCGCGCTGCTGCTGAACAATGACGCCTTCTACCGCGTCTCGGACTTCCTTGAGCCGATCCATTTCTACGAGCCGATCCACCGCGATATCTATGAGCTGGCCGGCAAGATCATTCGCGCCGGAAAATCGGCCGACCCCACCACCATCAAGACGCATTTGCCCGATCAACTGCTGCCGGATGTGACCATGGCGCAGTATCTGGCGCGCCTGGCGGCGGAAGCGACCACGGTGCTGAACGCTGCCGATTATGGGCAGGCGATCTACGACCTGGCGATTCGGCGCAACCTGATCCTGGTCGGCGAGGAGATGGTTCAGGTCGCCTATGAGTCGGACGTCGAGATGACGCCGAACAAGCAGATCGAAAAGGTCGAAGGCGAGCTGTTCCAGCTGGCCGAAAAGGGCCGCTATGATGGCGGCTTCCTCAATTTCTCCACGGCGCTCAGCGCTTCGATCCAGATGGCCGGCGAAGCCTATCAGCGCGATGGCGGCCTGTCGGGCATTTCGACCGGGCTGGATGACATGGACCGCCAGATGGGCGGCTTGCAGCGCTCCGACTTGATCGTGCTGGCCGGCCGCCCCGCCATGGGCAAGACCTCGCTGGTTACCAATATCGCTTTCAACATCGCCAAGGCTTACGCGAATGAAGTGCAGGCGGACGGCCACAACAAGACCACCAATGGCGGCATTGTCGGCTTCTTCAGCCTGGAAATGAGTTCCGAGCAGCTGGCCACGCGTATTCTTGCCGAGCAGGCCGAGATTTCCTCGTCGGACATTCGCCGTGGCCGCATCCATGACAGCCAGTTTTCCAAGCTGGTCGACGTCTCCAACATGATGAGCAAGCTGCCGCTCTATATCGACGATACTGGCGGCATCAGCGTGGCGCAGCTGGCGGCGCGGGCGCGGCGGCTAAAGCGGCAGAAGGGGCTCGACTGCGTGATCGTCGACTATTTGCAGCTGTTGAGTGGCTCGTCCAAGGCCTCGAGCCAGAACCGCGTGCAGGAACTGACCGAAATCACCACCACGCTCAAGGCGCTGGCCAAGGAACTTGAAGTTCCGGTGATCGCGCTGTCCCAGCTGTCGCGTCAGGTGGAAAACCGTGACGACAAGCATCCGCAGCTGTCAGACTTGCGCGAATCGGGCTCTATCGAGCAGGACGCCGACGTGGTGCTGTTCGTGTATCGCGAAGAGTATTATCTGAAAAACAAAGAGCCCAAAGAGGGCACGCCAGAGCACATGACCTGGCAGGGGGAAATGGAACAGGTACACGGCAAGGCCGAAGTCATCATCGCCAAGCAGCGCCACGGGCCGACCGGCACGGTGCAGCTTAGCTTCGAGGCGCAGTTCACCCGCTTCGGCAATTTGGCGCGGGCTGAATACCTGCCGGAGCGCATGGAATAGGCATGGCGTTGACGTCCGGGCTTGGGGGCCAACTCAGTATCGATCTCGGGGCATTGGCCCGCAACTGGCGCGCACTCGACAAGGTGAGCGCCGGCGCGCTGACCGGCGCCGTGGTGAAAGCGGATGCCTATGGCACCGGCATCACCATGGCCAGCAAGGCGCTGCATGCGGCCGGAGCCCGCTTCTTTTTTGTTGCCACGCCCGATGAAGGCATGGCGGTGCGCGCGGCGGTGCCCGATGCGCATATCTTCGTGCTCAACGGGCTCTATCCGGGGGCAGCCAACCTTTATATCCGGCAGAATCTGATGCCGGTGATCGCCTCGATGGCGATGCTGGAGGAATGGCTGGCCAAATGCATGGAGCGCAACGAGGCCTATCCTTCCGCTTTCCATTTCGACACCGGCCTCAACCGCTTCGGCTTCCGCCTCAATGAGGCGAGCCTGGTGCGCGAACGCATCCAGGCGCTGGGCTATGCGCCGCAGATGATCATGAGCCATTTGGCCTGCGCCGATCAGCCCAACCACGAGAAGAACCGCACCCAGCTGGCGCTGTTCGGCTCGGTGATGAACCAGTTCCCCGGCATTCCGGCATCGCTGTCCAATTCGGCGGGGATGATGACGGGGCGCGACTATCACTTCCAGATGGTGCGGCCCGGCATCGCGCTGTATGGCGGGCGGGCAGTCAATGGGCGCAAGAACCCGATGGCGCCGGTGGTGACGCTGCATGTGCCGATCCTGCAGGTCAAGGAAGCGCGCACCGGGGAAACCGTGGGCTATGGCGCCAATTATTCGCTGTCGCGCGACAGCCGGCTGGCCATCCTCGGGCATGGCTATGCCGATGGGTTTTTCCGCTCGCTGTCAGGCAATAATATGCGGCCGGGCGGCAAGGTGGCGATCCGGGGCAAGCTCTGCCCGGTAATTGGCCGGGTGTCGATGGACCAGATCACGGTGGATATCACCGAACTGGGCCCTGACCTGCCGAGCCCAGGTGAAGGCGCGGAAATCCTCGGCAATCTGATCAGCATCGATGATCAGGCCGATGCCGCCGGCACCATCGGCTATGAAATCCTGACCTCGCTCAAGGGGCGCTATAGCCGCAATTATGTCGGCGACGGCAATCTGCCGACGGAGTAGCGCATGGCCCTGTTCGTCGTGCTGCTGCGCGCTATCGGCCCCATCACCCATAAGGTGATGTCGATGCAGCAGTGGCGCGATGGCGTGGCGGCGGCGGGCTATGACAATCCGCAGACCTATGTGGCGACCGGCAATATGATTGTCGGTGGTGATGGCGCGCTGAGCGCGGTCACCGAGGATATGAACGCGGTGGTGCGCGGGCTGGGGCTCGGTCCGGGCAATATCGCGGTGGTAAGGACGCCGGCGCAATTGCGGGCGCTGTTCGCCGCCAATCCCTTTCCTGAAGCCAGCGCCGAGCGCCCCAGCGAAGTGGCGATATATTGCTTTGCCGGCGACAGGCCGGATTTTGCGTGGGTGGCCGATTATGACGGGCCGGAGCGCATCCACATCGCGGGCGAGCATCTGATTGTCGATTATTCCGGGCAGCTTTCGGCGAGTCCGCGGCTGCCGGGGCTGATCGAGAAGCGGTCGGGCGCGGTGACGGCGCGGAACTGGAATACGCTGCGCGGGCTGGTCGAGCGGGCCAATGCGCGCGAGAGCAACTAGCGCAGGTTCCTCATTTGTTCTTGCCAGCCTAATGAGGCTCGGCTACACCGACTGAGAGTCTAACCGAGAGCGTCGCGTGGCCAAATCCCGATCATCCTTCATCTGTCAGTCCTGTGGCGCCATCACCACCCAATGGCAGGGACGGTGCGATGCCTGTGGCGAATGGAACTCCATCGTCGAGGAAATCACCGATAGCGGGGTGGGCGCAGGGCCGAAATCGGCCAAGGCCGGGGGGCGGCCAACCAATCTGGTGCCGCTATCGGGCGAAACCGAGAGCGCCGCGCGCGTGGTGACCGGGCTGGCGGAGCTGGACCGGGTGACCGGCGGCGGCTTCGTCAAAGGCTCGGCATTGCTGGTGGGCGGCGATCCGGGCATCGGCAAATCGACCTTGCTGCTGCAGTCGGCGGCGGCGCTGGCCAATAAGGGCAAGCGCGTCGTCTATGTGTCGGGCGAAGAAGCGGTGGCGCAGGTGCGGCTGCGGGCGCAGCGGCTGGGGCTGGGCGAAGCCAATGTGCTGCTGGCGGCCGAGACCAATGTGGAGATCATTCTCGCCACGCTGGAAAACGGCCCTGCCCCCGATCTGGTGATCATCGATTCGATCCAGACGCTGTGGACCGACCGGGTGGACAGCGCCCCCGGCACGGTGACGCAGGTGCGCACCTCGGCGCAGGCGCTGACGCGCTTTGCCAAAAAGAGCGGCGCGGCGGTGGTGCTGGTCGGGCACGTGACCAAGGACGGCCAGATCGCCGGGCCGCGTGTGGTGGAGCACATGGTCGACGCGGTGCTGTATTTCGAAGGCGACAGCAGCCACACCTTCCGCATTTTGCGCGGGGTGAAGAACCGTTATGGCGCGACCGACGAAATCGGCGTGTTCGCCATGACCGAGCGGGGCCTCGAGCAGGTGGCCAACCCATCGGCACTGTTTCTCGATCAGCGCGACGAAGGCGCGGCGGGCTCGGCGGTGTTTGCCGGCATGGAGGGCACGCGGCCGATTCTCATCGAAATCCAGGCGCTGGTGGCCCCTTCCCCGCTGGGCACGCCACGCCGCGCCGTGGTGGGCTGGGATAGTTCGCGGCTGTCGATGGTGCTGGCGGTGCTGGAAACCCGCTGCGGGGTGCGGATCGGGGCCAATGATATTTATCTCAATGTCGCGGGTGGGCTGAAGATCAACGAGCCGGCGGCGGATCTCGCGGTGGCGGCGGCGCTGATTTCCTCGCTGACCAATTCGCCGCTGCCCTCCGAGTCGGTGTATTTCGGCGAAATCTCGCTGGCGGGCGGGGTGCGGCCGGTGGTGCATGGCTCGCTGCGGCTGCGCGAGGCGCAAAAGCTGGGCTTCAAATCGGTGTCGACCGGCAAGCTGAGCCAGGCCGACCGCAATTCGGGGATGGAGGTGGCTGAATACACCGCTCTGTCCGAACTGGTCGGGCGGATTGCGGCGGCAGGAACGCCGCGCGAGCCCGAGCGGGACGAGTGGTAGCGGGCGGCGTTCTCAGAAGAGAGGTGAAGTGGCCGGTTTCTTGGGAGATCGCGCCGTTACCCTTGGCATCGCGACACAAAGCGGATAAACGAACCGACAAAGCCGGGGCGGCAACTGGAGCTAGCGAAGACATATGCTGACAGCGTTTGACGTTGGTGTTGGTGTTCTAGTGCTGATTTCGGCAATTCTTGCCACGGCGCGCGGCTTGACCCGCGAAGTGCTGTCGCTGGCGACTTGGGCCGGTTCAGCCGCGATCGCCATCTATATGTGGCAATATCATCCCGAAATCGCGCGGCAATATATCGCCGAGCAGATCGTGGCCGACATCGCCACCGTGGTGGTGACGTTCATCGTCGCGCTGATCGTGCTGCATCTGTTGACCATGCGCATTGCCGATTTCGTCGTCGACAGCCGCATCGGGCCGATCGACCGGACGCTGGGCTTTGTGTTCGGCGTGCTGCGCGGCGTTCTGATCGCCATCGTCATCACCATTTTCGGGACCTGGCTGCTGCCAACCAATTTGCCGAGCTGGGCTGCTGAATCGCAGTCGCTGCCGCATTTGCGCAATATGGGCCAGACGCTGATCTCCATGCTGCCTGAAGGCCTGGAACAGCAGGTGACCGACATGCTCAAGGGCGGCACCGGCCTCACCGAGGACCCGGAGGCCGTAGTGCCGCTCGAAGAGGGCACGGACGCCACGGAAGACGGCACGGTGGAACCGGCGCCCGCCACCCAGACCTGATCATTTTCCGGTGAGCGCCGAGCGCTCGCCACAACCCTGACCGCCCAGTATGGCATTGGTCGGGATCGACAAAATGGGCTATGGCGTAAGCCCTTAGTTTTTAGCCCAGCCGTCACAGCGACACGCAATCAATGCGGTTGAGGCAGCATTGGCATGGAGAACCCGGTGAACCATCCAAGCGATGACAATTTCAGTCTCGATGGCGACACGCTGCATGAAGAATGCGGCGTGTTTGGCATTTTGGGGCATAGCGACGCCGCGACGCTAACCGCTCTGGGGCTGCATGCCCTGCAGCATCGTGGCCAGGAAGCGGCAGGCATCGTCAGCTTCGACGGCCGCCAGTTCTATACCGAAAAGCGCATGGGGCTGGTGGGCGACCACTATACCGACCCGGCTTTGCTGGCGAAGTTGCCCGGCTCGATCGCCATCGGCCACACCCGCTATTCGACCACCGGCGAAGTGGCGCTGCGCAATGTGCAGCCGCTATTTGCCGAGCTGGAAGATGGCGGCATCGCCATTGCTCACAACGGCAATTTCACCAATGGGCTGACGCTGCGCCGGCAGATCATCGCCACCGGCGCCATCTGCCAGTCGACTTCGGACACCGAAGTGGTGCTGCATCTGGTGGCGCGCTCGCGGCACAGCTCCAGCACCGACCGCTTCATCGACGCCATCCGGCAGATGGAAGGCGGCTACGCCATGCTGGCGGTGACCCGCACCAAGCTGATCGCGGCGCGCGACCCGGTCGGCATCCGGCCGCTGGTGATGGGCGAACTCGACGGCAAGCCGATTTTCTGCTCGGAAACCTGTGCGCTCGACATTATCGGCGCGAAATATATCCGCGACGTCGAGAATGGCGAAGTCATCATCTGCGAATTGCAGCCGGATGGCTCGATCACCATCGAGGCGCGCAAGCCGGCCCGGCCGCAGCCGGAACGGCCATGCCTCTTCGAATATGTCTATTTCGCCCGCCCCGATTCCATTGTCGCCGGCCGCAGCGTTTATTCGGCGCGCAAGCGCATGGGGATGAACCTGGCCAAGGAAGCTCCGGTGGAAGCCGATGTGGTGGTGCCGGTGCCCGATGGCGGCACGCCGGCGGCAATCGGCTTTGCCCAAGCGAGCGGCATTCCGTTCGAGCTGGGTATTATCCGCAACCACTATGTGGGCCGCACCTTCATCGAGCCGACCCAGTCGATCCGGGCCTTTGGCGTCAAGCTCAAGCATTCGGCCAACCGCGCCGAAATCGCCGGCAAGCGCGTGGTGCTGATCGACGATTCCATCGTGCGTGGCACCACCTCGGTCAAGATCGTGCAGATGATGCGAGATGCCGGGGCGACCGAGGTGCATATCCGCGTCGCCAGCCCGATGATCTATTATTCGGACTATTACGGCATCGACACGCCGGACCCGGAAAAGCTGCTGGCCAACCAGCACAAGGATCTGGAGTCGATGTGCAAATTCATCGGCGCCGACTCGCTGGCCTTCCTGTCGATCGATGGTCTCTACGACGCCGTGGGCGGGGAACCGCGCAACGCCAAGGCGCCGCAGTTTACCGACCATTATTTCACGGGCGACTATCCGACGCAGTTGACCGATCTCAACGGCCGCGCCAAGAACGGGCCGAAACGTATTTCTCTGCTCAAAGAGGCCGGTTAATGGCTGGAAAACAGGATCGCGCTGGACAGGATCTGGCCGGTAAAGTCGTCCTCGTCACCGGCGCTTCGCGGGGCATCGGCTATGCCGCCGCCATCGAAGCGGCGAAACGCGGCGCCCATGTGGTGGCCGTGGCCCGCACTGTTGGCGGGCTGGAAGAGCTGGACGACGAAATCCAGGACCTGGGCTCGGCGGCAACGCTGGTGCCGCTCGACCTGCGCGATGGCGACGCCATCGACCGGCTTGGCGCAGCGATCTTCGAGCGCTGGGGCGCGCTGGATGGCCTGGTGGCCAATGCCGGCCAGCTCGGCGTACTCAGCCCCCTGCCCCATGTGAAGCCGGAAGATTTCGACAAGGTGATGGCGGTCAACGTCACTGCCAATTATCGCCTGCTGCGCGCCACCGACCTGCTGCTGCGGCAGTCGACGGCCGGCCGGGCGGTGTTCGTGTCGTCGTCCTCTGCGCGTTCGGCGCGGCCATTCTGGGGGCTCTACGCCGCCACCAAAGCCGCCGTAGACGCCATGGCAAAATCCTATGCCGGGGAAATCGCCCAGACCAAGGTCCGGGTCAACGTGTTCTATCCCGGCGCGGTGCGCACGGCGATGCGCGCCAAGGCTATGCCGGGCGAGAACCCGGATACGCTGCCCACGCCGGCTGAAATCGCGCCGAAGCTGATCGACCTGATCACGCCTGCGGTGAGCGAAAATGGCCGGTTGTTCAATGTCGAAACGGGTGCTTTCGAGGACATCTGATGGTCGAGCTGCGGCCCTATCGTGCCGAGGACCTGGACGCGCTCTACGAGATTTGTCTCGTTACCGGCGATTCCGGGCAGGACGCGAGCAGGCTGCATCATGACCGCAAGGTGATCGGGCACCTCTATTCGGCGCCCTATGGGGTGCTGGAGCCCGAGCAGGTGTTTGTCGCCGAGGATGACCAGGGCGTCGCCGGCTATATTGTCGGCACAAATGACAGCACGGCGTTTGCCGCGCGGCAGGAACGCGAATGGTGGCCGGCGCTGCGCCGGCATTATGCGACCATTCCCGCCGATCAACTGACGGCAGCTGATCGGCAGCGCATCACGGCGATCACCCAGCCAGAGAGCAATCCGGCCGATATCGTCGCCCGCTATCCAGCCCATATTCATATGAACCTGCTGCCGCGCCTGCGCGGACAGCGCGTCGGCACCGGGCTGCTGCAGCTGTGGATCGCACAGGCGCGGGCGGCTGGGGTCAGCGGCATCCATCTTGGCGCCAATGCCGGCAATACGGGCGCCGTGGCGTTCTGGACCCGGAGCGGATTTGAACCCGTGCAGACCATTGGGCGGACGGTGTGGTTCGGGATGGCGCTGTAGGACGAGGCTTCCGCTAGCATCGCGCTCGCGGAGAGAACCCCTCACAACCTGATCTGCTGCTGAACGCGTCAGGTCTGCCCCTCTCCCGCAAGGGGAGAGGGTCGCTCCACTCTTGGGGCCCTGCCCCTAGTCCAGCTTGGTCATCAGAATCTTGTCGATGCGGCGGCCGTCGAGGTCCATGACTTCGAATTTCCAGCCATTATGCTCAAAGGTTTCGCCAACGGCCGGCAGGCGGTTGATGATGGAGAGCACGTAGCCGGCGACAGTTTCGTATTTGCCGTCGCGGGCGATGGACAGCTTGAGGCGGTCGCCGAATTCGTCGACGGGCATCCAGCCGGCCACCAGATAGGACCCGTCTTCGCGGCGGACCAAAGCCGGGTCATCACCGGTTTCTTCCTGGAACACGCCGGTGATGACTTCAAGGATATCGCCCGAGGTGACGATGCCTTCGAAATGGCCGTATTCATCGACCACCAGCGCCATATGCACGGTGGAATTGCGGATGGCGCGCACCACGTCCAGCGCATCGGCATGGTCCATCACCACCGGCACCGGCTGGACGAATTTGCGAATTTCGAGCGGCAGGCCATTGGCGAAGACGCCGATAATGTCCTTGATCGCCACCACGCCGATGATGGAATCGGCATCGCCGTCCTGCACCAAGAGGCGTGAGCGATGGGTGTCGAGAATGGTGCGGCGCAGCTCATCGCTATCGTCGGAGAGGTCGATGACGTCGACATCGAGGCGCGGCGTCATCAGGCCACGGGCCGAACGGTCGGCCAGACGCATGACGCCCGAGATCATCGAATGTTCGTCACTCTCGATCACGCCGGCCGTGGTGGCCTCGGCAATGATGGTCTTGACCTCTTCTTCGGTGACCTTCTCATCGGACTCGCCGTGCTGGCCCAAGAGGCGCAACACGCCCTTGCCGGAAACATCGAGCACCCAGACCACCGGCGAGCCAACGGCGGCCAGCAGTTTCATCGACGGGGCGACGCGGGCGGCAACGCCTTCGGCATCGCGCAGGGCAATCTGCTTGGGGACCAGTTCGCCGATGATCAGCGAGATATAGGTGATCAGCAGCACCACGACGCCGACGCCCAGCACATCGGCGACATTGTTCGCCACGCCGACCGTTTGCAGCCAATTGGTGAGGCGCAGGCCCAGCGTGGCGCCCGAGAAGGCGCCGGACAGGATGCCCACCAGGGTAATGCCGATTTGAACGGAAGACAGGAACTTGCCCGGGTCTTCAGCGAGGGCGATGGCGATGGCGGCGCCCTTGTTGCCCTGGTCGGCCATGCCGCGCAGGCGGGCCGGTCGGGCGGAAACGACGGCCAGTTCCGACATTGCCAACAGGCCGTTGACGATGGTCAGAACGACGACGATCAATATTTCTACGTACAAGGTGTTTTCATATGGATGCGGCCCCGCTCTCAGCATCGGGTCGCTTGTGCCGGTGCAATATAAGGGTAAAGCGCCCGCTTACACCATGGGTCTGGAAAATTAGTCGCGGCCAGTCGGCGGCGGGCATTTCCGCCCTGCGGCAGCAGGTCTTGTGGTGCGGGCGCTTCTGCGGCTATGGCTCGTATTGCCTAGTGTTTTCCGTAACTCGCGAGTGTCCCAAATGCGTCTTCCCGGTCGCCTGTCTGCTGCCATTGCTGTGCTGACCGACGTGGAAACGCGCAAGCGTCCAGTGTCGGAAGCGCTCAAAGCCTGGGGAATCAATAACCGCTTTGCCGGGGCCGGCGACCGCGCCGCCATCGGCAATCTGGTCTATGACGCGCTGCGCCGCCGCGCCTCGCACGCCGCGCTGATGGGCAGCGACAGCCCGCGTGCGCTGGTGCTGGCCGTCGCGGTGCGCGACTGGAATGAAGACCCGGCGGCGCTGAATGAGAGTTTTGCCAGCGACAGCCATGCGCCCGAGGCGCTGAGCGAAGATGAAATGGCCCGCGTGGGCGAGTTGAATGACGATACGCCGGGCTGGGTGCTGGCCGATGTTCCGGAATGGCTGACGCCATCGCTGCAGCGGGCGTTTGGCGACAACTGGATTGCCGAGGGACAGGACATGGCCGGGCGGCCATCGCTGGATTTGCGGGCCAATAGCCTCAAGGCCAGTCGCGAGCGGGTGATGAAGTCGCTGGCGCGGTTCAATCCGCAGGAGACGGCGATTTCGCCGGTGGGCGTGACTATGCCGGCCGGGCCGCGCGATGCGCGGACGCCCAATGTCACCACCGATGAGGGCTACCTCAAGGGCTGGTTCGAGGTGCAGGACCAGGGCAGCCAGATCGTGGCGGCACTGGCCGGGGCCAAGCCGGGCGAGCAGGTGCTGGACCTCTGCGCCGGCGCGGGCGGCAAGAGTTTGGCGCTGGCGGCGGCCATGGCCAATAAGGGCCAGATTTTTGCTTTTGACAGCGACCGTAACCGGCTGGCGCCGATCTATGACCGGCTCAAGCGCAATGGCGCGCGCAATGTGCAGGTGCGGGCGCCGCAGCCGGGCGCGCTGGATGATCTGGTGGGCAAAATGGACCGGGTGGTGATCGACGCGCCCTGCACCGGCACCGGAACCTGGCGGCGGCGGCCGGACACAAAATGGAAACTGTCGCCGGAACTGTTGGCGCAGCGGATCGGTGAACAGGCGGCAATCCTTGCCGAGGCGCAGCGCTTTCTCAAGCCGGGCGGCACGCTGGTCTATATCACCTGCTCGATCCTGCCCGAGGAGAATGATGATCAGGTCGCGGCTTTCATCGCCGCCCATCCGGGCTTTGCCTCGGTGGCACCGGAAGAATTGTGGCAGGCGGCGTTTGGCGCCGAATTGCCGGCCGAGCTGGCGACCGCGCAGTCGGGCATTGCGCTGACGCCGCGACTGACCGGCACCGACGGGTTTTATGTGAACGCCTTGCGGCAGGTGGCATGACCACCGACACGCAGGAAACCGGCATTCCCCTATGGGGGTTTGTGGCGGGGGCGGCGCTGCTGATTGTGGCAGCGCTGGCCGCCGTGTGGTTCATGTTCCCTGCCCCCGATACGCGACATGATCTGGTCTCGCCCTCCGGCGCGGTGCGGCTGGAGCTGGGCGAGCTATGTGGCGAGACTGGCTGCACGCGTGTGGCGATCCTCGATGTTGGCGGCCAGCGTCAAGGTTGTCAGCTGGCGCTGGAGGGCAATCAGCCGCTGTTTGAGGCGGTGACGGCGGCCTGGGCGGCGGATGAAAGCAGCGTGGAGCTGAGCTATGTCGCGGCCGATGGGACCAAGGGCGCGCTGAGCATCGCGCAGGCGGACTGCAGCCCGACGCAATAGGTGAACTCTACGGCGTGTGGCGCGTTGATGGAGCAGTGCTCTCTCCATCGAGTTTTTGACCCATGACCACGCCCTCGCTTGCCGACTACAAGACACCCCGCCCCTGGCTCACCCTGGGGGTTTTTCTCGTCGTGGTGATCGGCGTTGGCGCGCTGATCGGGACGCAATCGGTGCCGGGCGAATGGTATGCCGGGCTGACCAAGCCGCCCTTCAATCCGCCGAACTGGATTTTCGCGCCGGTGTGGTTCGCGCTCTATGTGATGATCGCGGTGGCGGGCTGGCGCATCTGGATGATCGACGCCGGCAGCAAGGCGATGAAAATCTGGTTCGCCCAGATGGCGCTCAACTGGGCGTGGTCGCCGATCTGGTTCATCGGGCAAATGCTGTGGCCGGCGGCTGTCGTGATCGTGGCGCTGCTGGCGCTGATCCTGGCGTTTATCCTGACGGCGCGGGACGATGATCCCACCGCAGCCTGGTTGTTCGTGCCCTATGCGGCCTGGGTCGGCTTTGCGACGCTGCTGAACCTGTCGATCGCGATCCTGAACTAGCGCCAGCGCCACCAAAGACCAATCGCAAGCCTGTGTTGCACGCGTGAGGCTTGCGGAATCTACGCCACGGCGATAATGGCTCGCCATGCAAAACCCTGACCCCTCCGCCCGCCCGCAATCAATCCTCATCGTCGACTTTGGTTCGCAAGTCACTCAGCTGATTGCGCGTCGAATTCGCGAGACCGGGGTATATTGCGAAATCCATCCGTTCCAGAACGCTGCAGCGGCCATGGAAGCGATGCAGCCCAAGGGCGTCGTGCTCTCGGGCGGCCCGGCGTCGACGCTGGACGAGCACGCGCCGACCATCGATCAGTCGATCCTGGACGCCAATGTGCCGATCCTGGGCATCTGCTATGGCCAGCAGGCACTCTGCGTGGCGCTGGGCGGCACGGTTGAGGCCGGCCATCACCGCGAATTCGGCCGCGCCGAGGTCAAGGTCGACAAGGCTAGCGCGCTGTATGACGGCGTGTGGGAGCTGGGCAGCGAGCATCAGGTGTGGATGAGCCATGGCGACCGCGTCGTGGCCCTGCCCGAGGGCTTTGAGGTCGTCGGCACCTCGGCCAACGCGCCTTATGCCATGATCGCCAATGAGGCGCGCCGCATTTGGGCGGTGCAGTTCCACCCCGAAGTGGTGCACACCCCGGACGGCGGCAAGCTCTACGCCAATTTCGTCCACCAGATTTGCGGCATCGAGTCCAACTGGACCATGTCGGCCTATCGCAGCAAGATGGTCGAGAAGATCCGCGCCCAGGTCGGCAGCAACAAGGTGATTTGCGGGCTGTCGGGCGGGGTCGATTCCTCGGTCGCTGCCGTGCTGATCCACGAAGCCATCGGCGACCAGCTGACCTGCATCTATGTCGACCACGGCTTGATGCGGCTCAATGAGAGCGAACAGGTCGTCACCATGTTCCGCGACCAGTACAATATCCCGCTGGTGCATGTGGACGCGTCCAAGGTGTTTTTGAGCGAGCTGGAGGGCCAGTCGGACCCCGAGACCAAGCGCAAGATCATCGGCCGGCTGTTCATCGAAACCTTCGAGGCGGAAGCCAAGAAGCTCGGCGGCGCCAAGTTCCTGGCCCAGGGGACGCTCTATCCCGACGTGATCGAATCGGTGTCGTTCACCGGCGGTCCCTCGGTGACCATCAAGAGCCACCACAATGTGGGTGGCCTGCCCGAGCGCATGAATATGGAACTGGTCGAGCCGCTGCGCGAGCTGTTCAAGGATGAAGTGCGGGCGCTGGGCCGTGAGCTGGGCCTGCCCGAGAGCTTTATCGGCCGCCACCCCTTCCCCGGTCCGGGCCTCGCCATCCGTTGCCCCGGCGGCATCACCCCGGAAAAACTCGACCTGCTGCGCCGGGCCGACGCCATCTATCTCGATGAAATCCGCAAGTCGGGCCAGTATGACAAGATCTGGCAGGCCTTTGCCGTGCTGCTGCCGGTGCAGACCGTCGGCGTCATGGGCGACGGGCGGACCTATGAGTTCGTCTGCGCGCTGCGCGCGGTGACCTCGGTCGATGGTATGACTGCCGATTTCTACCAGTTCGACATGAACTTTCTCGGCAAGACCGCCACCCGCATCATCAACGAAGTGCGCGGCATCAATCGCGTCGTCTATGACGTGACCAGCAAGCCGCCCGGCACCATCGAGTGGGAATAAGCCGCGGCTAGTTTAGCTGAGACGTCCCAGCTTCCCGCGCAGGCGGGAAGCGCCAGCCTGCCCTAACCACATGTCGATCCCGCCCTCGCGGGATCAGATCGTGATCTATGACACGATTGACGCTCCATTGCGGCCGCTCTATTTTAGAACAAATAGAGAACAAACGGTGCCATCATGGATATGCAGTTGGAGCTTTTCGGCGGCGCGCCGCCTCAAGATGCAGCGACCCAGCGGGCGCTGGACCATCGCTATTATTTCACCCTGGTGCCGCCGCCGGCCGTGGCGCAGGACATTGAACGCGGCGCGATGCTGCTGGCACGGCGTGTTGGGGCGCGCAATCTGGTACGAGCCGATCGGCTGCATGTCTCGCTCCACTGTGTGCAGCAAGGCCGGGAAATTACGCAGGATCGGCTGGACGAAGCGCTTGAGGCTGGCGGGGCCGTGCGGCGGCCGGGGTTCACCGTCAGTTTTGACCAGGTGCTGAGCTTGTCCGGCAAGCGAGCCGGAACGGGCGGGCGAAGGCAATTTCCAACCGTGCTGACCTGCAGTAATGGCGCGCATGATTTGCTGGGGCTCTATGGCGACATTCGGCAACAGCTGCAGCGGCTCGGCCTGCCGGTTGGGCCGCGCAAGGTCGTGCCGCATCTGACGATCTGGTACAGCCCCGAGCGGCTGCCAGAGACACCGCTACGGCGGGCCTATCGTTGGCCGGTGCGGGCATTCTGGCTGGTGCACACCACGCCGGGAATGCGACGGCCGGACTATCTGGGAGAGTGGGTGCTGGGCTAATGCCTATTCAGCCGCTGCGGGTGCAACGGCCAGCGGGGCGTTGCGCAGGAGGCTCAGGCCGCGGCCTTGGTTGCCTAGCCAATCCAGAATGGTCATGGCCAGTTTTTCGACGGGCTTGCGGAAGCGGTGTTCGACCAGATGGGCGAAGACCACGGCAATGCAGAAGGTCGAGATCATCGCCAGCACCAGAGCGATTTGGGCCGGCAGATAGATATCCAGCGTGGTCAGGAAGCTGATGCCGATATTTTCGTGGATCAGATACCAGGAGAAGCTGAGCAGCCCGACCTTGGCCACGGCCGAGGACAGGCCGGGCACATGCGGGATCGAGCCGCCCGAGACAAAGCGGACGAACAGCAGGGTCAGGCCAAGATAGGCCAGTGCGCAGACGCTGGCGCTGAGACCGCCATCATGCAGTTCGAAGGAATAGGCCTCGATCCAGACCACGGCGGTGGACAGCACCAGATTGGCCAGCAGCAGGTTGCGGACCTGCGGGGCGCCGTTCTCCAGTTGCCGGCCGAGAATGCCGACGGCGAAGAAGGTCAGATAGGGCGCGATGGCGAGGAATTTCAGCATGGATTGCGGCGTCACCGGACCGCTGCCCAGATGGGAAAACAGGGTCGAGACTGCCCAGATTGGGGCCATAACGATGGCCAGCCAGGCAAACACCGTGGTGAAGCGGGCTCGATCGGTGAAGACGCCGGCCAGAATCGCCACCAGCAGGTAGAATTTCACTTCCACGGCGATGGACCAGAACGAACCATCGACCCACTCGCCAATCTCCCCGATGAAGAACAGATTCATCAGCACATCGAGCAGATTGGGCGGGATGACATGGAAGTGAGCTTCGGGAACGCTGGGAATATAGGCGACCAGCCCGAAGACGAAGAGCAGCAGTACGGCGGCAAAAAAGGCGGGATAAATGCGCGAAAAGCGCCGCGCCAGGAATATTCCGACCGTCGCCGAGCGCTCCAGCGTCATGAAGATGCAGTAGCCCGAGATGATGAAGAAGAAATACACCCCGACCCAGCCGAAAAACACCGGCAATGGCGCGCCTTCGGTGATGTTGAGGGAATAGGCCGGCAGGCGGGCGGTAAAATGAAACATCACCACCATCAGGATGGCGATACCGCGAAAGACGTCGATGGTTTCGACCCGGCCTTTGGTCATGCTGGTTTACTCTGGTGTCCGCGGCCTGATTATAGCGGCGATTGCCGGTCACGGCAGGCGATCCTCAGCCTAAGCTTAATAGATAAAGCTTTAGCCAAGCGAATTGGCCGGGAACCCATGCCCTGGGCGCATTTGCTTTCGCCCGACAGCGTGCTAAACGTGCGCCCAATTCAGCCAGTGACTTTAGGCAGGCCATGTCCCAGGACAATATCTTCCAAGAAATCGACGAGGAGCTGCGCAGCGATCGTATGCGCGCCCTGTGGCGTCGGTTTGCTCCCTATGTGATCGGCGCTGCCGTGGGCGTCGTGGCGCTTGTCGCGGTCAATGAAGGCTGGACCTGGTATCACGCCAACAATGCCGCGCAGTCGTCCGACGAGTTGTACAGCGCTTTCGAGCTGATCGATGGCGGTGATCTCGTCGCGGCCCAGACGCAGCTCGATACGCTGATGGCCGATGGCTCGGGCAGCTATCCGGTGCTGGCGCAGTTCCGCAAGGCCGGCGTGCTGGCCCGCGAGGGCAACACCGCCGACGCCGTGGCCGCTTATGACGCGCTGGCCAATAGCCAGTCCAACGCCCGCCTGCGTGAGCTGGCGCTGGTGCTGGGCGGCACGCTGATGGTCGATACCGGCACCCTGGCCGATGTCGAATCGCGCGTCGGCAGCATCGCCGTCGAGGGCAATGCGCTGCGCAATGCGGCGCGCGAAACCCTGGGATTGGCACAGTACAAGGCCGGCGACTTCGCCGCCGCGCAGGCCAGCTTCGAGGCCGTGATCAACGACCCGCTGACCCAGAATTCAGTGCGCAACCGCATGGGTTACTACCTCGCCCAGCTGCTGTCGCAGGGTGTGCTGACCGAAACGCCGGCCGATGCCGACGCCGAAGCAGCCGCTACCGCCATTGATGCCATCGTCAGCGACGAGACGCCTGCCGCCGAATCCCCGGCTGCCGACGCCCCCGCTGCCACCACCGAGGCCGCGCCAGCCGCGCAATAGCGGCTGTCTCGCCTCCCGCCGGATCGGAACCTTACTCGCATGACCGTCACCGTCGCCATTGTCGGTCGCCCGAACGTCGGCAAATCCACTCTGTTCAACCGCCTCGTCGGGCGCAAAATTGCGCTGGTCGATGACACGCCCGGTGTCACCCGCGACCGCCGCGAAGCCGAGGGCCGCATCGCGGACCTGACCTTCCGCATTCTCGATACCGCCGGCTACGAAGACGTGACCGATGGGAGTCTGGAAGACCGCATGCGCCAGCAGACCGAGCTGGCGATTCGGGAAGCCGATGTCATCCTGTTCATGATCGACGCCCGCGTCGGCGTGATGCCGCTGGACCAGCGCTTTGCGCAGGTGCTGCGCAAAGCCGGCAAGGACGTGCATCTGGTCGGCAACAAGGCCGAGAGCGGCGCGGCCGAGGCCGGGCTGGTCGAGGCCTATAAGCTGGGCTTCGGCGAAGCCATCGCGCTGTCGGCGGAACACGGGCTGGGCCTGTCGGAACTCTATTCGATCGTTTCGTCCACCATCGACCGCATGGCGGCCGAAAAGGAAGCGACCGAGATCGGCGATCTCGACGCGATGCCGGAAACCGACATCGACATCACCGAGGACATGCTGGAAGGCGAAGGCGACGAAGCGACCCTGCGCTGGAACCCCAATCGCTATCTCAACGTCGCCATTGTCGGCCGTCCCAATGCGGGCAAGTCGACGCTGATCAACCGCATGGTCGGCGAAGAGCGCGTGCTGGTCGGTCCCGAGGCCGGTATCACCCGCGACTCGATTCTGGTGCCGTGGGAATGGGAAGGCCGGGTGATCAACCTTGTCGATACCGCCGGTATCCGCCGCCGCGCCCGCGTCACCGAGAAGCTGGAAAAGCTGGCCGTGGGCGACAGCCTGCGCTCGATCCAATATGCCGAAGTCGTCGTGCTGATGCTCGACGCCACCATCCCCTTCGAAAAGCAGGACTTGGCGCTGGCCGATCTGGTGGAGCGCGAAGGTCGCGCCCTGGTGATCGCGCTCAACAAATGGGACCTGATCGAAGACAAGAACGAAACGCTGGCGCATCTGCGCGAAGCCTGCAACCGCCTGCTGCCGCAGCTGCGCGGCGTGCCGCTGGTGACGCTGTCGGGCCTCACCGGCAAGAATATCGACAAGCTGATGGACGCGATTTTCACCATCGAGCGCAGCTGGAACTCGCACGTCTCGACGGCGCGACTGAATCGCTGGCTGGCCGGCATGATCGATGGACATCCGCCCCCGGCCGTGTCGGGCCGTCGCCTCAAGCTGCGCTACATGACGCAGGCCAAGACGCGGCCGCCGAGCTTCATCATCTTCGCCTCGCGGCCGGAAGCGCTGCCGATGGCCTATCAGCGCTATCTGATCAACGGGATGCGGGAAGCCTTTGACATAAAGGGTACGCCGATCCGGCTGTGGATCCGCGCCGGCAGTGAAAAGAACCCGTATGACGACAAGCGCAAGCGTCGACTGGGTTAAGCCAATCAAAATAAGAAAAACCCGCGGAGCGATCCGCGGGTTTTGTTTTGACCGTCACCGTGCGCCGCGCTGCAATTCACGCGATTGAATGTTCAATCCCTTGCGGGCGGCCGCCCTATCTCAGGATGGGCCCCGGCTCCAAGGCCGGGGTGACACCGTGGGTGGGGAGAGACGAAAGCGGGCTGCTTAGCGGCCGCTGCGGTAGTTGGGGGCTTCGCGGGTGATGATGACGTCGTGGACGTGGCTTTCGCTGAGCGCAGCGCCGGAGATTTTCACGAACACCGAATTGTCGCGGAAGTCCTTGAGATTGTGGGCGCCGGTATAACCCATCGAGGCGCGCAAGCCGCCGGCGAGCTGATGCAGCACGGCACCGGCCGAACCCTTGTAGGGCACCTGGCCTTCGATGCCTTCAGGCACCAGCTTCATCTGATCGCGCACATCCTGCTGGAAGTAGCGATCGGCCGAACCGGAGCCCATGGCGCCGACCGAACCCATGCCGCGATACGACTTATAGGAGCGGCCCTGGTAGAGATAAACCTCACCGGGGCTCTCGTCGGTGCCGGCCAGAAGTGAGCCGACCATGACGCAAGAAGCACCACCGGCCAATGCCTTAGCCATATCGCCTGAGTATTTGATTCCGCCGTCGGCGATGATCGGGATGCCGTGACGGGCCCCCTCCTCGGCGCAGGCCATGACGGCTGCGAGCTGGGGAACGCCGACGCCGGCGACGATGCGGGTGGTGCAGATCGAGCCGGGGCCGATACCAACCTTGATCGAATCCGCGCCGGCATCAATCAGCGCCTTGACTGCCTCGGCGGTGGCGACGTTGCCGGCGACGATGCGAGTGGAATTGCTCTCGCGCTTGACGCGCTCGACGGCCTCGGCGACGCGCACCGAGTGTCCGTGGGCGGTGTCGATGACCAGAAGGTCCACCCCGGCGTCAATCAGGGCCATGGAGCGCTCAAAGCCCTGGTCGCCGACCGTAGAGGCGGCGGCGACGCGCAGGCGCCCCTGCTCGTCCTTGACGGCGTCTGGGTTGAGCTGGGCCTTTTCGATATCCTTGACGGTGATCAGGCCGGTGCAGCGATAACCGGCGTCGACCACCAGCAGCTTTTCGATGCGGTGCGTGTGCAGCAGCACCTTGGCTTCTTCCTTGGAGATGCCGTCGCGCACGGTGACCAGATTCTGGTGGGTCATCAGCTCGCTGACCGGCTGCGCCGGATGGGAGGCGAAGCGCACGTCGCGGTGGGTAAGGATGCCGACCAGCTTGCCGATGGCGCGACCGCCCTTGCCGCCGTTTTCGACGACCGGAATGCCGGAAATGCGGTTGACCTGCATCAGCGACAGCGCATCGGCCAGCGTGGCGTCGGGGCCGATGGTGATCGGATTGACCACCATGCCGGATTCGAACGACTTGACCTGGCGGACCTGCTCGGCCTGCTCGGCGGTGGTGAGGTTCTTGTGGATGACGCCCAAGCCGCCGGCCTGCGCCATGGCAATGGCCATGCCGCTCTCGGTGACGGTATCCATGGCTGAACTGATGATGGGAAGATTGAGCGCTATGTCCTTGGTGACATAGGTGGAAATGTCGGTTTCCGTGGGCAGGATGTCAGAGCGCGCCGGCTGCAGCAGCACGTCATCGAAGGTTAGCGCCGCATCGCCGGTGATGGTGGTAATAATCTTCGCCAAGGCCAGACCTTTCCTGCCTTCTGATATGATCAGAAATGTTGGAGTGTGAACCGGGCCGACGTTTGCGGCGGGTTCAGGTTGGCGAGGGTCAATAGCACCGGGGGGCCGGCTTGCATAGGGGGCGGCCACCGCGTGCAAGGCGGGGCGGCCCAGCGGCGAACGCATGCCTCGACGAGGACGGGGCAAATGTGGACGGAAGGACTAGGGCAAATAGCCTTTCCAGCCTCTGGTCCACAGTCCATATTATGCCTGCCACATATTGGCGCATCCCGATTCCTTGCCGGTCCCAGTGTCCTGATCCGCGTCACCCCCCTCATTCTTGCGGTCGCCCTGTTCATGGAACAGATGGATTCGACCGTCATTGCCACCTCGCTGCCGGCGATTGCGGCCGATATCGGCACGGACCCGATTGCGCTGAAGCTGGCGCTGACCGCCTATTTCGTGTCGCTGGCGATTTTCATTCCGATCAGCGGCTGGATGGCCGACCGCTTCGGTGCCAAGACTATTTTCCGGCTGGCCATCGTGGTGTTCATGCTCGGCTCGCTGGCCTGCTCCTTCTCGTTTTCGCTGGAGAGCTTCGTGCTGTCCCGTTTCTTTCAGGGCATTGGCAGCTCGATGATGACGCCGGTGGGCCGGCTGCTGCTGGTGCGCTCGACGCCGCGCAGCGAGCTGGTGTCGGCCATGGCGTGGCTGACCGTGCCGGGCCTGCTGGGGCCGCTGACCGGGCCGCTGATCGGCGGTTTTCTCACCACCTATCTCAGCTGGCACTGGATTTTCTGGATCAATATTCCCATCGGCATTGCCGGGGTGATCCTGGCCGGGATTTTCCTTAAGGTCCCCGATGCGCGCAATCCGCGCCCCATCGACGTCACCGGCTTCCTGCTGGCCGCCATCGCCTTTTCCGGCACGGTGTTCGGGCTGTCAGTTGTGAGCCTGCCGGCGCTGCCAATCGCCTATGGCTATCTGACCATTGCCGTCGGCGTGGCCGCTGGCCTGTTATATCTGTCGCATGCCAAGCGGACGGCATTTCCGCTGCTCGACCCGCAATTGTTCCGCCACAAGCTGTTTCGCGCCTCGATTACCGGGGGCTCGCTGTTCCGCATCGGCGTCGGGGCGCTGCCGTTTCTGCTGCCGCTGATGTTGCAGCTCGGCTTTGGCCTCAATCCGTTCCAGTCCGGCGCCATCACCTTCGTTTCCGCCTTTGGCGCGATCATGAGCAAGTTCGTCGCCGAGCGGGTGTTCAAGCGGTTCGGCTTTCCGCTGATACTGGGCATAGCGGCCGTCGGTGGCGGGGCGCTGATCGCGGCGCAGGGGTTTTTTAATGCCGCCACGCCCGTCCCGGTGATCATGGCCGTGCTGCTGCTGGGCGGCGTGCTGCGCTCCGTGCTGTTCACCGGCTCCAACGCGATGGGCTATGCCGATGTCGACGACGAAGACGCCAGCCAGGCCACGGCCATCGTTGCCGTGTGCCAGCAGCTGAGCATCGCATTCGGGGTGGCCATGGCCGGCGGCGTGCTCGAAGTCAGCATGCGGCTGCGCGGCAGCGCGCTCGACCTCATCGATTTCCAGATCGCGTTTTTCGTGGTCGGCGGCCTCAGCATCCTGGCCGGTCTGATTTATTTCCGATTGCCGCCCAATGCCGGCAACAATGTTTCGGGCCATCAGGGCGCCGTCATCCACAGGGAGTGACCGGGATAATCCCGGCAATATGGCTGTGTCGCGTATCGTTCCCCTCATCCTCGCCACGGCGCTGTTCATGGAAAACATGGACGCGACCGTCATTGCCACCTCGCTGGCGGCCATTGCCGACGATCTGGGCACCGATCCGATTTCGCTCAAGCTGGCGCTGACCGCCTATCTGGTGGCGCTGGCCATCTTCGTGCCGATTTCGAGCTGGATGGCCGACCGCTTCGGCTCGCGCAACGTGTTCCGCATCGCCATGGTGGTGTTCGTGCTGGGCTCGATTGCCTGTGCCTTCTCCGATTCGCTGCTGGCCTTCGTGGTCGCCCGCTTCATTCAGGGCATGGGCGGCGCCATGATGACGCCGATTGCCCGGCTGGTGCTGGTGCGGGCCACGCCGCGCCACCAGCTGGTCCATGCCATGGCCTGGCTGACCATTCCCGGGCTGATCGGCCCGATTGCCGGGCCGCCGTTTGGCGGCTTTCTCACCACCTATCTGAGCTGGCACTGGATCTTCCTGATCAATGTGCCGATCGGCATTGTCGGGGTGGTGCTGGTGGGGCTGTTTTTGCCGGAAACCCAGCGCAATGCGCCGCGCGCCATTGATTTGCCAGGCTTTTTCCTGGCGGGAACCGCCTTCGCGCTGTTTGCCTTCGGCACGGCGGTGATCAGCCTGCCGGCGCTGCCGCCGATTATCGGGGTGATCGCCACCGCGATTGGCATCGGCATTGGCGTTCTCTATGCCCGCCATGCGCTGACCGGCGACAATCCGCTGCTCGATCTGCGGCTGTTCCGCCTGCCCTATTTCCGCAGTGCGGTGGTGGCCGGCGCGGCCTTCCGGCTGGGTCAGGGCGCGACGCCGTTCCTGTTTCCGCTGATGCTGCAGCTGGCTTTCGGCATGACGCCGTTTGAATCCGGCATGGTGACCTTTGCCGGCGCCGTCGGCGCGATCATCGCCAAATTCTTTGCCACCTGGATTTTCAAATCCATCGGCTTCAAGACCTCGCTGGTGATTTCCACCGCCGTCTCGGCCCTCGGCATCCTTGCCATGGGGCTCTACACCCCCGAAACGCCGATACCGCTGATCCTGTCGGTGCTGGTCTTTACCGGCTTCTGGAACTCGACCTTCTGGACCGGCTCCAGCGCTTTCGTGTTCGCCGATGTCGAGGACAAGGATGCCGGCCAGGCCAATGTGATCAACCAGGTGAGCGGGCAGCTGACCATGGCGCTGGGCATTGCCGTGGGCGGCGGGGTGCTGGAAGCCGCCAATGCGCTACGCGGCGGGGGCGAGCTGATCCTGTCGGATTTCCACGCCGCCTTCTTCGTCGTCGGCGCTATCTGCGCCATTTCGACGGTGATGTTCTTGCGCCTGCCCAAGGATGCCGGACAGGCGCTAACCCGTGGTCCGCACGCGCATTAGCCGGGATATAGCCCCCATAACCGCGCAAGCAAAAGCCGCCAGCATGCTGACGGCTTTCTTGTGGTTTTCAGCCTGTTGCCGCCGAGCGACTAGCGGTCGTATTCGCCTTCGCCGGGCACGGTATCGTTGGTGCCCTTGAAACCCTTGGCGATGAGATAGGCCTCGGCCGAATTGGAGCGGCTGGAAGGCGGCTTGGCGTGGAAGGTCGATTTGAAGTGGCGCTTGAGCATATGCAGCAGCTCATGCTCGGTGCCGCCCTGGAACACCTTGGCGACAAACGAGCCGCCCGGCGCCAGCACGTCGAGCGCGAAGGCGGCGGCGATCTCGATCAGCTGCACGATGCGCAGGTGGTCGGTCGGGCGGTGGCCAGTGGTCGGCCAGGCCATGTCGCTCATCACCAGATCGGCCTTCTTGCCACCCATGGCAGCAATCAGCGCCGCCGGCGCGTCCTCATCGGTGAAATCCTTCATCAGCAGGGTGACACCGGGGATGGGGTCCATCTCCAGATAGTCGATGCCGACGATCAGCGGATTGGCCTCGGTGGAGCCGATGGCCTTGGCGGCCACCTGCGACCAGCCGCCCGGCGCGGCGCCCAGATCGACGATGCGCATGCCCTTGCGGAACAGGTGATGCTTTTCGTCCATCTCCTTGATCTTGAAGGCGGCGCGCGAGCGATAGCCTTCCGAGCGAGCCCGCGCCACATAGGGGTCGTTGAGCTGGCGTTCGAGCCAGATCGTCGACGACACCTTGCGACCCTTGGCCGTCTTCACCCGAATCTTGAGGTCCCGTTCGGACTTGCGTCCGCCAGTACCGAGAGCTTTATCCACCATTGCCAGTCCTCCGCGGGTACCGCGACGCCCGATTATGGGCGCGGTCCGCGTCCATCAGCGAAATTAAAATACCTTCACGCAAGCCACGATCGGCCACGCGAACACGCTCCGTCGGCCATTCCCGCCGGATCGCCTCGAAAATAGCGCAGCCCGGCAGCACCAGATCAGCCCGGTCCCGGCCAATGCAGGGATGGGCCATGCGGCGCTCATAGGACATGGCCAGCAGCACCTTCATCGTATCATCGACTTCGGCGCGCTTCATCCACAAGCCGTCCACCTTCTGGCGCTCATAGCGTTCCAGGCCCAGATGCAGCCCGGCCAGCGTGGTCACGGTACCCGAGGTGCCGATCAGATGCACCGGATGATTAGCAATCATCTGGCGCAGCTTTTCACGGCCGCGGAACTGGCGCAGATGCTCGGAGACATGGGCCACCATCGCCTCGAACACCGCCGGCGTCACATCGATGCCGCCGAATTTTTCGGCAATCGACACCACGCCGACCGGCAGCGACTGCCAGGAGCGGATCGACGCCGACATGCGGCCCTGCGCCTTGGGCCGGCCACCGCGAAAATCGAGCCAGGCCAATTCGGAGGAACCGCCGCCAATATCGAACATCAGGGCGCCGGCAGCGCCCCCCTCGATGAGGTCGGCACAGCCGGTCACCGCCAGCTCGGCCTCGGTACGGCGATCAACGATCTCCAGCTCCAAGCCCAGCTCATGCTTGACCCGGGCCAGAAAGGCCAGGCCATTCTCGGCGGCGCGGCAGGCTTCGGTGGAGATCAGCCGCATGCGAATGGGCTGATGCTCGCGCAGCTTGTTGCGGCACTGGCGCAGCGCATCCATGGTGCGGTCCATGGCGGCTTCGCTCAGCCGTCCGGTGACCGAAACCCCCTCGCCCAGCCGGACGATTCGGGTAAAGCCATCGAGCACGCGAAAGCCATGGTCATGCGGGCGGGCGATCAGCAGGCGGCAATTATTGGTGCCAAGATCGAGCGCGGCGTAAACCGGCCCGCGGTGTCGGCGCGGAGTGGTGGCGTTGGACGTCCGCCTGTCCGCGGCGGGTGAGAGCATGTCGCCCCCTACCCTCCCCGCCGGTCCGGGACTGGACGGGGCACGGATTGCCGGTTCGTCGAGCGACGAATAGCCGGCAGCGGACCGATCGGAATCGGTCACAGAAAGTCTCCTGTCGTGCGCGGTCGCCGGAACCGGCCTAGCCGGCAGCGCCCGGCGCACTGTTTATAACGTGTCGAGAACGACGGTAGTGCAAGGGGCGGGCAAGCGCAATGGCGACAAGCTATCCACAGCTTGCGTCAGAGGCGCTTGCAATCTGTTCGGGCATTGTCTATGCAGTGCCCGCGCCGGACGCTTTACCCGCCTCCCGCCAAATACCGCCGGCCTCGCCGGAAACCCTTGCTGGGGAATAGTTCAACGGTAGAACAGCGGACTCTGACTCCGTCAATCTTGGTTCGAATCCAGGTTCCCCAGCCATCTCTTTTTATTCAATGAAATCAGTGACTTAGCAAAACGCTGTCACACCCTATTGTCACAGTCTTGTGGCACGCTGATCTGTGTGGAAAACTCCACAACGGTGAGCGCGCCTTGTGCTGTCTGACCTGGGGGATTCGATGAACTGGTTGTGGATCGTGCTGGCCGTTGCCGGGCTGGTCGTGGCGTGGTGGGTGCTCAAGATCGTCCTGGCGCAGGCAGTGCCGCCCGAAGTGTCTGGTCGTGCCCTGCTTAAGCAGGAGCTAAAACGCGGCGGCGTCGATGTCGCGCGGCTTCCTGATCGGGCGATCGATGAGATCGTGCAGCACTGCCTCAAGGCGGCGAAGGGCATGGCGCTCGCCAGTTCGATCTCCCCCTCTTACGGCCGCGCCGAGGATAAGAACTGGCGAGCGAACCTAGTGCGGCAGCTTCAAGCCCATGTTCCACTTATAAGAAGCATCGTGAACGGCGACCGGCCTTCCATGGCCGATGAGCACATTAGAGAAATCCTCGTCCGCAACGGTGTGGTGGGTTCGTGATCAACCGCAAGACGATCCTTGTCTCTGCGCTGGCTCTGGCGCTGCTCGCCATCGCATTCCCGCCATGGGGCTTTCTAGGCCAGGACTTCGACCATTTCGCCTTTGCTCTTCGGAACAGCCCGAAGTTGACCGGCGAGTATAGCAGTGTCAATGCCAGCATCGCCTGGCACCTGTTAGGTCTTGAACTGGCGGCAATCGCACTGGTCGGTGCGATCACATACGTGCTGGCACCGAGCGACAGTAAACAGCCATGAGACGCAGGCCGTTGAACGGCAGCACGGCCATCCTCATCGGCTCTGCGATCATGCTGGTGCTGGCCCTGCCGGCCATCGTCTCGCGCTTCGTGGAGGTAGACGACAAGCTCGGCTTCGTCGTCTCTGGTGCCTACCATGCGGCGTTGTGGGCCAGCCCATTCGTGTTGATGGGGCTGGCCGGCTGGTGGATTGAGGATCGAGCTAGACGCCGAGAGCGCGGCGAGTAGATCAGGCCGCTTCGACTTCCCTGCCCGCCTCAATAGTGGCGCGCCACTTCTCGGGCCAGAGATCGAGCATCCCGCCGAGCTGGTCGGCGACCAGGTATTCCTCGACCTGGCCGGAGAACGGACAGAGCTGCACGCCCATGCGCTGGCGAAGGGTGTCGTCGGTGGCGAGACGGCTGATGAGGTCGTCCCAGCTTGCGGTCGAGATATACGTGGGCGTGTCGTCGTGCATTGGTGTCTCCAAATCGGTGATGCGGAATCATCGCCGGGAACCAATGCGCCGTCAATCCATTTTATCGTTTATTATCAGACACTTAATGTAAGTAAACGCTTACTTACAATCATCTATTTCGCTACACCAGCACCGTGACCCGACTTGCCAGATAAAGCGGCGCGCCGTTATGGTGCAGCCGCTAATGGAGGATACTTTATGCGAATTATTGCGGCCCTGGCGTTGGCATGTATGTCTTGCACCGGAGCCAATGCTCAAGCATTCGGCACACATTTGGGGATGAAGCTAGAAGATTTCGCCATTGTAGCGGATGGCGATCCGTTCATTGAAGTGGTGCCACCCCAACCAAACGCTACATTCGTCAAATACTATGCATCCATCGGCCGCAGTATTGGGCTCTGTGAGATACAGGGATTCTCCCAGATGTATGCAACAGAAGAAGAACAAGAATCCGCATTCAGGGGCGTGAAAGCTCAACTAGGAGATATTTACACCGCGGAAGAAGATGCATCATACGCAAACACAGCGACATTCTACCCCGCCGACAATCTGAACCGCGACCCATACCCTAAAGTATTCTTGCGCTACTTATACAACAGTAGGCATATCGAGATTTGGTATAGTTTCCGCAACGCTTGGGACTGCAAGGCGGACAACGACGCATATTCGGTTGATGCCACCGGACTCTAGGCAGCGTCACGGTAGCTGCTCCAATCGGCCTCTGCATGGTCGCGAAGGGGTGCCGAGACGATCCGCACCTTATCGATGCCGAGCGTCTTGATCGTGCCGGAGAGAGCCTTGTTGAAATAGGCCGTCCAGCCATCGGCGCTGTAGAGCTCGGCAACCTTGACCTGGCGCGACCCTGCATGACCCTTGATCTTGCCGCCTGCAGCCGCCAGGGCGACCTTAAGGGCGTCGAGCTCGGCCTTATCGGCACGGTTGAGGCAGACGACGCCATGAACGTGCAGACGGCCGGCAGGGCTGATCTCGAACTGGAACGCATAGGGGAGCGCCTGGCCGAGCTGCTTGGTCATGGCGCGGTTGATGTAGGTCGCCAGGAGCTTCACCGGATCAAGAGACGCGCGCAGCGCCTTTTCGCGGACCTTGGACAGGTTGAGGGAGAACGCGACGGCCTTCCTCGACTGGCTCGACCGGATGGCCTGGGCGAACTTGTTGGCCTCGATCGAGCGCGACCAGGAGGTCGAGGGGATGATGGTCGAGAGCTTGAAGGCGTCTTTAGGTGCCTCGGCGAACAGGTGGGAGAGAGGCGACTGCTTGCGCGCCTTGAGGTCGAGGATGAGCTTCTGCAGGGGTGACAGGGTGGGGGTAGAAAGGGGGGTGTAAGCTCTTACTCTTACTGTAAGCTCTTACTCTTACTGGACAACGTGCGCCAAGATCGGCCGGAGAGGCCGGCGCCGCCTGGTCATTCGCGGGATTTCCGACGCCGAATTTTGTCGACGTTTTCGCACCGGCCGGAGTGGTGGCGTCATCGTCGCAGGCCTCGAGCCAGGCAAGGATTTCGGCCTCGGTCATGCTCGGCGTGGTGGTGGCGATCGGCCGCACGACTGGCGCCGGTTCGGGTTCGGGTGCGATCGACGGCGCGGCCAGGAGCTCGGCGAGCATGGCGTCGAGCTCGGCTGAAATGTCGAGCGGGTCACTTGCCGGCGTAGGTGCAATAATCGCTGGCTCGACCGTAACAACGGGAGCGCGGTGAGTAATCAAACTCTTGATAAAATCGAAAAACCGCACGTAAACGCGCTTAATTCCTTGCTTTTTGTGCAGATTTTCCATAGTATAAAACCGTTCTCCTCCGAACGAACCTAGTAAGTGTTAAGCCCTCGCGATTGCCGTCGCGGGGGTTTTTCTATGCCGTCTGTTCTGCCTCGTCTGCAGCCAGGCGAAGCATCTTAGTCAGGTCGCGCGCAACGTCTTTCGGCACGACGCGCTTGCGGTCCATAAAGCTCGAGATACGAATGCCGGTGCCTACACGTGCCAAGTTGTAGGGCGCCATAGGCACATACTCCGCTTTATAGCGAACATCGGTCGCAAGGCGCTCGAGGCTATCCGCAAGCGCACGTGCATCAACTGGCGACAGGAGATCATTATAGACAGTGCCCATCGTGGCGAACGCCATCAATGTGGCGGAGCGCTCATCGTCGGGGTCGGTGATCTCAAACTTGACCTGGCCGCCGTCCGCGCGAATATCAAAACCGGAGATCTCGCGAGGGATCAAATTGTCATCGATAGCGCGGTTCAACAGAAAGCCGACCGCCTCCGCCGTGGTGATACCGAGAGACTTAGCCAGGGCCTTGAGCTGGTCGGCCCGTTCGTCACTAAGGCCGATATGAGTAGGCATGCGATATACTCCGTAAGGATTTAACTCTTTACAGACTCTATCATAGGTAGATCGGCCGGTGCAAGCTCTACCGGCTGCGGGTATTGGCGATGTTACCCGGACGCATGGAACGCCGGAGCTCATCGCTTGCGATTGCCCGCATAGTGCCCTCGATCTTCTTGGCAATGTCGTCGCCGAGGGCCTGGTCGGCCTTCTCGCCGCGCGATCCGCCCTCAACCTTGACCGAGATCGTGGGGGCGATCGTTACGCCGGCACCAGGTCCGGAGCTGCCGATCGAGCGAGCCGCATTACCGACCAGGCCGCCATCGGCGAACTTGCCGAGCTTGCCGGCGTTGATGGCCTCGAGCAGGGCACGATTACGTGCCGTCGCTGCAGAGTTGACGACGAACTCGCCATTAGAGAGCGCGGCCGGGATCGAGTCAGAGCGGCCGGTGCCGGTGCCGCGAACGTGCCCACCACTGGCGAAGCCCTGCACTTCGCCGCCATCGGCGAGCTTGAGGATGCCGCCGAGCAATCCGCCGCCCGCGCCTCCTACGCCAGCCGTCAGGCCCGCGAAAAGGTTCTCGATCAAAGCGTTGACGGCCATATCGATCAACTGGTCGGCGAGCTTGACGAACGCATTGGCGAGCGCCGTAGCGCCATCGACGCCGTTCCGGAGATCGCCGAGCAGGCCGCCGAGGAAGTTCTTTGCCATCCCCTTCGCCGAGTCCGATGCCGCCTCGAGCTGGTCCATAGCGGCCGTCTCAGCCTCGATCTCCTGCACCAGGCCGCGAATAGAGGTCTTCTGGTCGTCGGTCGCCGAGGCGCCGGCTTTACGGAGCTCGGCGTCAACGCGCTTCTCGGCTTCGCTCATACCGATCATCGTGAGCTCGCGCTGCAGCTCGGCGATCAATGCGGCCGCCGCGTCCTTTTCTTCACGCATGCTCGAGGCACGGCCGCCGCCGCCGCCGCCAGGCGTAGGGAGAGTGCCGGCGCCATCGACCAGGATAGAGAGAGGCTTAGGCGGTGCGAGCGCCGTCTGCATTTCATCGACGCTGTCATAAGTCGGCGTCTTGAGGTTGTCGAAAATACTGTTGACGTCGAACTGCGTCGGATCCTGGCGCCGATCGATCGCGGCCGTGAGCTCGGCGATCTCGGCCGAGAGGCTGGCCTTTGCGTCGTCATGGCCGAGGCCGGTATTGAACCAGCCGGAGAGCTCGCCCTTGCCTTCACGATCGAGAACGCCGTCGAGGGCGGCCTGCTTGCTGGCCCGCTGGTTCTGCATAACGCCGAGGCCGCGCGTTGCGAGCGGCGCCGTTGCACCCTGCAGGTTAATCATGCCAGGCATAGAATTGAAGGTGTTGATGAAATCCATGAGCGCGGCCGCCGCGCCGACGATCGCCGCCTTGAGGGCGCTGCCGACCGTATTGGCGACCATATTGAACCGGCGATCGAGCTCGTCGGCCTTCGCGATCAGCTCGTCGGACATGACCAGGCCGAGGTCGTGCGCTTCCTGGCGGGTCCGGTTTAGCGCGGCTTCACCCTGCTCGATCAACTGCACGAACTGCTCGCCGCCCGTTCCGCCGAAAATCTCGTCGGCGTTGAGAATTGCCGAGGCCCGATCCATCTGGCCGAGCTTGCCGATGATCTCGGTAAACAGAGCCGAGGGGTCGGCCATCTTGCCGGCGAGCTCTTCGGACGTATAGCCGAGCCGAGTGAAGGCGTCGGCCGCCGATCCGCCGCCCGTGGTTACGAACTCGGCGGTGCGCAGGCTCAATTCCTTGAAGCCATCGACCAGGGCGTCAACGCCGACGCGGTTCTGCTCGGCGACATACCGGAGCTCTTGAAACGCCGTGGTGCTAAGGCCGGCGCGGCGCGCTTCGTCGCCGATCTGAGCCATGCCGCGCGTCACGTTGCCGATCTGGCTCATAATCGCGGTAAGGCCGCCTGCAGTGAAGCCGGCGACCAGGCCGAGCGCCATATTCTTACCGATGCCCATGGTCTTACCGGAGAGACTGGTAAACTCATGTTCGACGCGGTCGGCGGCCTTCTTGGCGCGGTTTTCGATCTTGCCGAAGTCGCGGTCGGACGTGCGGGTTGCACGGCTGAAATTCTTCTCGAAGTCGCGCACGCGCGCCTCGAGCTGGACGACTAAGCGGTCGGTGTCGGTAGCCATATTTTTGATCCTTTAGAAAACGAGTAAGCCGTCAGGCCGTGCCGAGGGGTCGGCGTAATGCTGCGCTGAGAGTTGCCCTGAGAGGCGCGGTTGACGGCCATGGCCGAGGCGACACTTCCGTCGATCCGGTCGCGGCTCTTGCCCTTATGGAAGCTCTTATTTTCGGCCTTGTCGGTCTCGACGGCGATGTTGCTGAAATTCCACCGGAGCACCGGATGCCCACCATGGCGGAACATGCCGCCGAGGATTGCCCGCTCGAGCTCTTTCACGGCCGGCGCCATGGAGATCCAGCCCTGGCGGTGCTCGACAACGGGGAAACCGTCATCGGACAAGTTAGCCATCATCACGCGGCCCATATGCGGGTCGAAGGCAACTTCCTGCACATTGAGCTCGGCGCAGAGCTCGCGCACCTTATCCTCGACGGCGCGGAGATCGACCACGTTGCCAGGGGTCGGGGTGATATGACCGGCCTCGGCCCATGCGGGATAAGGAACGCCGTCACGATCGGCACGGCCGCGCAGGTTGTCCGCTGGGCAGAAAAACCACGGCTGCACGTCATAGCCGCCATCGTCATCGGGCCAGGCGGCGACGATGGCAGTCAGGTCGCCATTGCTCGAGAGATCGACGCCGAGCCAGCACGGCCGGAAGCGTAGCGCCTCGAGATCGACCGGCACGTTGCCGCCGTCATAGACGCTCATTTCAACAAAGGGCGTGGCGCTGTAATCGAGCCATACGTTGAGGCTCAACTGGCGGAAAGCATCACGCTCGCCGGGAGAGCCTTCGCTGTCTTTCGCATACTGATGGAAGCCAGCCAGGTCGGGATAGGACGGCGAGCACGACATGCCGGGGTTGGCACGGCGCCAGACTTCGGGGTCGCGCCAGTCGGCGTCTGCAGCCGTCTCGAACAGCACCGGCAGGTAAGTCGGATCTTCGAGCTCGCCGAGGGCGATCTTACGGGCCTTGGCATAGTGCTCATGGGCCAGGTTGTCGTCACCACGGCCGGCAGTCGTGGCGATCACCATGAGGGTGTTGGGCGTCTTGATAAGGCCGGAGCGCAGCACGTCCCAGAGGTCGCGCTTAGGCCAGGCGTGCAATTCGTCGGCCAGCACAAAGGCCGGCGTGCGACCGTGCTGCGTGCCAGCGTCGGCGCTGATGGACTCGAAGTAGGAGCCATTGTCAGGATAAAGAATCTTGTTCCGATAGTCCTGTTGCGTGACTGCAGCCTTGAGCCGGCGATCGGAACGGATGATGCCCTGGGCTTCGGTATAGGCGAGGCGTGCCTGCTTACGATCGGACGCGGCCGTAATGACTTCGCCGCCTGGCACCTTCTCCGGGCCGATGGTGTGCAGGAGCGCCAGGGCTGCCGCCAGCGTGGTCTTGCGGTTGCCGCGTGGCAGCAACAAAAAGACGCTGCGCACGATACGATCGCCGCGGCGAATGCCGAGCTCGGGAATATCGACCAGGTGCCGCGGGCCATAGATCCGGCGCACGATGCGCTCCTGCCATGGGTCGAGCGTGAAGGCGCCGCCCCTGGCCGTGCTCTTGGGGTGTTTAAGGGCGCGCAGGAACCGCACGGCGCGCTCGCCGCCGCCGATCATGTCGCCAGTCTTGGTTGCAAAAATCGCCGGGTCATCGATCGGCGAGCCGTCGAAAATCCATTCCGGATAGGTCGATTTAGAAGTCGAGCGGGTTGTCATCATCCCCCTGCCCGGTTTCGCGAACGGCCGGCCGCGACCGAGAAACCGGCGTGAGGCCGAGCTCGGCCGCAATCTGGCGTGCGCTGATGATTGCTTTGTCCTGCAGCCGTGCGAGCTTGGGATCGAGGCCGGCCTTGAGCAGCACCTCGATCTCGCGGACGCGGCCGACCAGGAGACAGAAAGACTCGACCATTGCCAGGTCGGCGTCGGTCAGGATCCGGCGCTCGACCAGCACCGGCATGACGCGGCGCCATTCGGCCTTGGCGTGGGTGCTCAACCAGCTTGGCGCCCTCGGCACCTCGAGCATTGGGTTCGCGGCCTGGCCGATGGTGTCGGGCTTACGTCCCTTCACGACGCCAGCCTTTCGCACCGGAGCTCGAGGCCCTGGCGCCGGCCGAGCGGCTTGATCTCAACCAGGTCGTAAGCCTGGCCGGCATGGGTAACGCGGGCCGACGTCGTCAGGCCTGGCACATAGCGGACGCGGAAAATGATGGTGTTGCGCTCGGCCTCGGCCTCGGCGCGCAGAAACTCGGTCGCCGTCTGCTGCAGGATCTCGGCGCGCACGGTGGCGATCGGCGCCCACGTCTGCGTGACGGTGCCGGCCGGCGAGACCGTCTTGGTCGGTGCCTCGAGGGTGATCTGGTGATTGAGCTTGCCGGCGCGCATTACAGAATTTCCTCGAGCAGGGCCTCGACCGCGACGATTGCATGACCATGTTCCCCTGCAGGGTCGCGCAGGTAGCGCGTGCCGGTGAGACGGAAATCGACCAGGTGATGCGAAGTAAGTGCCGGCTTAGTGCGCAGCGCGGCCTCGATCGTGCCGGCGACTTCCTTGACGAAAGCCAGGCCGCCCTCGACGGTCCAGACGTGAAGGTCGGCGACTACGCGGACATGCCGGCGTGCATAGGTGAGATCTTCGCGGACGGTCTGGCCGTCGCCGACGATGATGGCCGGGAAGTTTTCAGGGCGGGCGCTATGGTCAACAATATGGTCGGCCGGCACCAGGTCCAGGACGGCCGGAGAGGCGACCAGGGCGGCGCGGATAGCGATCTGCAGGGCAAGGCTAGGTTCGGTCATAGGGCGTCCTTTACGGCCTTACGGATAGAGCGCCGGATCCGGTTGTTGAGGCGCTTACGGAGAAGGCGGAAGGCCGGGAAAAAGAAAGGATTGGCCGGCATATCGACGGTGCCGAGCTCCTGAGCCAGGGCGTAATCGTATTCAGCATCGGCGCCGTCGCGCACCGGGACAGTCGTTGCCTCTCCACCGGCGACAACCTGGCGGGCCAGCTCATGCTTGCCGGCCTGGGCTTCGATGCTGCCCTGCAGGTCGCCATCTTCATGCGGCGCAATGCGCTTCATGGTGCCGACCAGCTCGGCGGCCGACTGATCGAGCGCAGGCTTTACGGCGGCGCGAACGCCGGCCGGGATGGCCTTCATACGGCGTGCAAAACGGGCGAGCTGCGGAGAACGGGACACTAGAAACTCCACGTCCGGAACGGCCGCACCAGGTCGTGAAAACCGAAAGGGAGCTCCTGGGCAGATACGCCGACCAGGCTGGCCTCACGGTTCTCGTAGTAGTGCGCGGCGAGCTGCAGCACGGCTTCCTTGAGCGGAGCCGGAGCGTCGGCGTAGGTGACAGGATCCTCGGCGCCGATATGGCGCGCGACCATGCCCTCGGCCGTCGCGATCTTGCTGGTGAGCAGCGCGTCGTCGAGGTCGTGCTCGAGGTTCAAATGGGCCTTAAGGTCGATGAGAGCAGTCACAGAAAAATCTCCAATTAGGCTAGATCACGCACGATGCTATGGGACCGGTGTGGGGCGTCGGCGGCCAGGTCCGACCCTTCCCCCCGGTCATGGGTGCGGCTGGGGCGCTGCAGGACCAGGCAAGGCGTGGTCAGGGCTTCCTCGATCGACCAGCCCTTGCGCAGGCGGTTGCGAAGGCCATGGGGCTTGATGCCGAGGCGCTTGGCCCATTCCTCGATCGGCAGCGTCTCGCCGTTGTGGGTCAGGATTGCATCGGCGTTGTTAGCCGAGCGAAAGCGTGCCGGCGTGGTGAGCACGGCGGCAGGCGGCCAGCCATACTTGACGCGCTGGCGGATCGTGGTGACGGTCAGGCCGGTCTTGTCGGACCACTGCGAAAGCGTAAGCGTCTGGTTACGGTAAGTGATGGTCTGCTTACTCACTGGCTCGGTGAGTGCGCGCTCGAGCGACCAGCCAGAGCGGACGCGGGTCGTTACTCGGCCGACCGGAACGCCATAGATGCTTGCCCACTGGCCGAGCGTGAAGCGCTGGCCGTTGAGCTCATAGGGGGTGATGGTCTTAGGCAATTGCAGGTTCCTTAGTAGTGATGGTTTCCCTGGGTGTGACGGGCGTCGTGAGCGCGTCCTCGAGCGTCATGCCCTGGCTCAACCGGGAGGTGATGGTGCCCTTCTTGATACCGGCCAGCTCGCACCACTCATTGATGGGGCGTTCCGCACCAAAGGCGGCGTAGGTGCGGTGAGGCAGGAGATTGCCCTTGCCGGTGTTGATGGGAGCGGTCAGTGCCTTCTCGAGCGGCCAGCCGTTGCGAAGGCGCGAACGCATGGCGTTAGCAGTGACGCCGGCCTGGGCGGCCCATTGGGCTGCAGTCATGGTCACGCCGCCGAGGGTGTAAACGGTGGGGCTTTTGGGCGCGGTGACGGGCTTCCGGTTGCGTGCAGGAGTAGAGGCGGCCTGGCGCACGGTCTTAGGCGGGCGGGCGGGCGTGGGATCCTTGAGCAGCACGATCATGCCGGAGTGGCGCCGGAAGCCTTCATAAACGGCGTCCGGATCGAGCTCGGCTAGGAAACAAGCCTGCTCAAAATCACGGTTGCCTGGCTGCAGCCATGCGAGGGCGTCACGCTGGTCGCGATACTTTTCCACAGCGCCGCTAGATGCCGGCTTGATAGCGTCCTGAATTGCCAGCTCGATCACTGCGCACCACAAATCACGGTCACTCATCGCGCAGCACCGAAATACTGGCGAAGGGTCGCGGTGATGCTGAAAAGCTGGGCCGGGAGCGTCTGCACGCTCCACTCGGCGCACGTCCAGGTGCGACGGCAATCACCAGGCAAGGCGTAATGGAACGGCTGATTGCCCTGGTTGCGCTCGAAAAAGGTGATGATCTCGGCCTTTTCGTCCAGCTCGAGCACGTCCCACCGGAGCTCAATATTCTGGCGAATATGGTTCAGGCCGTTCGGCGTGGGCTGACTGTAACCGTCGCCGAACTCGGCTTTGAGCAGCTTGACCTCTGGCCGGTGCATAGTGCCAGGCGAGGGAGCGATCGGCGGATCAAAAGTGAGGATATTATTCATGGTGCTGCCCTTTCCTGGGCCTGCTTATGGCGGTTGTGGCAGGGAGCGCAGAGCGCCTGCCAATTGGCGCGGTTCCAGAACAGGGCCTGATTTCCACGGTGCGCCATGATGTGATCGACCACGCTGGCCGGTGCATTGCAGCCAGGCCAGGAGCACCAGGGATTGAGCACCAGGAACTCGGCGCGGGCCTTGCGCCAGGCGTGGTCATAGCCGCGTGCGGTCGCGTTCGGCCGGCGAGTGTCAGTGCGGGCCTTCCGAGCCACCTGGCAGGCGCAGCGGACGCCATGGGCGACGATGTTGCCGCAAGAACAGATGCGAGGGGCGCGGCTGGGCATTATGCTGCCCTCTTGGCGCCGAGGCCGCGCATAAGGCCGCGCACCTTGTCGGAGAGCTTTTCAGGCGTGGCCGGCGAGCGCTTGCTGTCGTCGCCGCCATAGATGGCCTTGAGCATTTCGACGCGGCCCTGGTGAGCAGCGATGATCTCGGCCGGCGTGGCGTTCCATGCGGTTTCGGGGGGCCAGCCGAGCCAGCCGGTCGCCAGGCCGAAAAGTCGCTTGTGGTAATCATCAAACGCGATCGGCTCGACATGGTCGGCCGGTGCGGTCGGTTCCTCGATCTTGCTTTCGTCATAGCCAGCGAGTGCGAGCACGAACTGCAGGAGAGGTTCTGAAATCTGGCCGAGGATCGAGCGAAGGCCGTTTGCCTCGATCGCCTCGAGCAGGCGATCGTCACCGACCGAGCCGCCTTCGCGGATCAAATCGGTGATGATGCCAATATGCCCGTCGAGGATGCCGCGTAGGAGAGGCGCGAACGTTCCATGGCGACGGGCCAGGCGGGTCGCAGCCCGCAGCGACGGGCGCAACTCGATCACCAGCCGGTCGGCCGTGATCGTGATGGTGTCGGGTGCGAGCTGCATGGTCATTAGGCGGCCGCCACTTCCAGCGGCTCGCTGTCGATCTCGAGGTTGAACGTCTGGCGCACAACATCATTAGCCTCGCCGACCGAGACGCGGCCGCTCATAACAAGCGCGGCCATGTAGAACGTCGAAGGCTCGCCAGCGGCCGGAGCATCGTCCAGCTCGATCTTGAAACCGTAGGTGTCGCGGGTCTTGGTTGCGGCGCGGAGAGCGATCTGGCCGGGGTCGGCAGCATTGCGGCCGACAACCAGCTCGATCGCACCGGCGTTGCTGGTGCCCTTGAGCTTGCGCACGCGGGAGTCTTCGAGCGTGGTGAAGGTCACGACTTCGGCTTCGTCGCCGAACTCGCCGAGATCTTCGATGCCCTTTACCTCGACATAGATGGCGGCTTCATAAACCGCCAACGCGGCCGAGCTGGCGATCGGCATGGAGCTGATAAACAGCTTGGTTCCTGCTGCAGCGTGGAAGGTCATGGGTTACACCTTCACAGTCAGGAACTTGAGGGCTTCGGCCTTCGACACGGCGCCGCCGACGCGACGGCGAGCATGGAAGCGCACCTGGCCGGTCGTCTGAACCGTGTAGGGGTCGCGCAGGATCGACACGGCGGTGCGATCGAAAATGCGGAAGCCCTGATGGAAGTCACCGAACGCGACCGGTATCTCGCCGGCAGCGGCGTCGGGCATATCGGGGAACTCGACAACCGGGCGGCCGAGGATGGTGCCAGGGTTGCCGGCGACCAGGCCAGCCTGCCAGAGGTAGTTGCCGTCAACGTCCTTGAGCTTGCGGATCTTGCCCAAGGTCTGGCGGTTCATGGCCCAAGTGCCATTCGCGGCGTAGAACGATGCCAGGCCGTGGAACAGGTCAATCAAGTCGTCGGCAGCGATGTTGACGCCAGCCGTCTCGAGATCCTCGACGTCGGTATTGAGCAGCATGCCGGTCGGCTTGCCGGTGCCGTCGCCGCCTACAAAGGCAGCGGACTCGATGCGGCCGAACTCTTCGCCGAAATCATGGGCCAGCTCGCCCTCGACGTTGAACGCGGAATCTTCGAGCAGGCGGTTGGACACATCGACGTAACAGGCGATTTCGTGCATGACGAAAGTCTGCTGGCCGTAGGTCGGCTGAGTGGCCGCGCGGGCGGTCGTTTCACCTACCCAAGCGCCGGTAAGGGTGCCGGTGCGCTTCGGCAGAATGATCTCGCCGGCCGAGGCAGGCGCAACACGTGCAACCGAACGGATGGGCGAATAGAGCACCAGGTTTTTGTCGAGCTCGGTGAGGAACTGGTCGGGGACCAGATAGCCGCCGGCCGAGTCGGTCGAGACGGTGAGGCCCTTCACTTCGTCGGCAGGCATGCGTTCAACGCCATGGCGGGCGAAAGACTGGAAAGCCTTCTGCTCGAGGTCGGTGTCGATGACGACATTGCCAGCGACGGGCCGGTTGAGGGCGGCCTGCATCTGGTCGAGGCGGGTGTTTACGGCGCCGAGATCGACGTTAGCCGACTTCGTTTCGATGGCAGCGATACGGTCGTCAACGGTCTTGGTGAGATCGGCCAGGGCCTTAGTCACCAGGTCGACCTGGTCGGCTTCCTTGATCTCAAAAGCGCCGGGGGTAGCATGGGGATTGAAAGTCACTTATGCGGGTTCCTTGTGGGTTTTAAGCGCCACGGCGGCGCGGTTGATGGCCTCGGCGATCGCAATCGCGGCCGTGGCGTCTTTCGCCGAGGTGATGCGGGCCAGGGGATGGGCCGGCACTGTCACCAGGGAGATTTCGTGAAGATTGAGGGCGCCGATCTCGCGGCCGCCGCCCGGGCGGGGTTTCGCCTGCTTGGTGACGAAACCGATTGAAATGCCGGTGATGGCGCGGGCGCGCACCAGGGCGTGAACCTCGCGGGCCTTCTCAACGTCATTGATGAGCAGCCGGCCGCGAACCTCGAGGCCGTGCGTCGTTTCGCGGATCTCGTGCCAGACGCCTATCGGCTGGTTAGGGTTGTGCCCGAACAGCATCGGCAGCGTGCTCGGCGAGCTAAAGGCGCCCTTGGTAATGAGATCGCCATAGCGATCGGCCGAGCCGAACGGCCAGGCGATGCCAGTGATCTCGCCGGCGTCGGTGACGGCCAGGTCGGCCTTGATCTCGAGCTTGCCGTTGTTGTCAGTCATTCTTTGCGGGTTCCTTGGTCTCGCCGGCTGGCGTGCCGGCGTAAAATTCCTCGAGCGCAGAGACGGCCAGGGCGTGGCCGTGAACCAGGCTGGGCGTCGTGCTGTAGGTGTCGGCCAGGGTCTTGGCCTTCTCCGGATCAAGGCCGGCGCCGATGAGCGCCAGGCGGATCGTTTCGGTGATGTCGGTAAGGTGGAAATGGCCGCCGAAAACCTTGCGGCAAAGAGCGCCGATGCCGGTGCCAGTCGTGCGCTCGAGCTCGAGCACCATGGGGCGCGTCAGCTTGAACTCGTATTCAGCATCACCGAAAAACTGGTTCATGCTGCGTCACCCTCGGCCGGGGTGTCGGCCTGGTTGGTGCTCGTGGTGTTGCTGGTCGTGTAGGGGCTTGCCAGGTCGTCGCCGTCCGGACGTGCTGGCTTGTTGAGGCCGGCGCGGACTTCGTTCGCCGTGATGGCGCCCATGGAGCGATAGGCCTGGTAGGCGGTCGCGCGGGCGGCAAATTCCACGGTGAGAAGGTCGTCGGTGACGAACTCGATCAAGAGCTCATCACGCTCGGCGCCGGGCTCGAGCAGGACGCGGGTGTAAGCCCAAACCCAAGTGCTCAACCAGGAGCGCAGGGTGTAGGTAAGGAACGTCTGGCCCATCTGTTCGGTGTTGGCGAGCGTGCCGTTGGAAAGCTCAAAAAGCATCGTCGCCGGCACGTTGAAGGCGCGGGCGATTTCCTCGATCTGCAGCCGGCGAGACTCGATGAATTGCGCGTCAACGCTGGTAAACTGCAGCGGCTGGAACTGGCCGCCATCCTCGAGCACGGCGGTCTTGCCAGTCTGCTCGCCAGAGTGCGCAGCGTGCCAGGAGGTCGAGACGCGCTTGGCTACGTCTTCGCCGAGCTTGTTGGGGAACGAGAGCACGCCGGAAGGACGGCCGCCACGGCTGAACAGGCGCGCGGCGTGCTGCTCATAGGTGAGCGCCAGGCCGATCGCTTCGCGGGCCAGGTGGATCGGCGAGACGCCGGTGAGGCCGTCGAGGCTGAACGCCGGAACGTGCAGCACGTCACGGTAAGAGAGCGTGCGTTGATCGCGGCCGGAGCCGGAGAGGTAAACAGGTTCGCCGGTCGCCGAGGTCTTAGCCTGCACGGTGGTCGGGTCGAGCCGGATGAACTCGAGCACCTGGCCGTTGACGCGGTTGGCATAGGCGTAGCCGTTGCCGTGTAGCAGAGCGTCAGCGGTGAGCTGCTGGCGAAGGCCTTCGGAGCTGGTCCAGGGGTTCGCCTCGCCGTGCAGGAGCTTATGGGCGGGGTGGTCGGTAGCGGCCGTCTTGCCGCCCTTGCCATCACGGCGGAACAACTTCACCGGCAGGGTGCCGACGCTCTTGCTAATGAGCTGCACGGCGCACGAAACCGCCGTCGAGCGCATGGCCGTCTGAGGGGTTACGGCTGGGCCAGAGATCGACGGCGCGGCGAAAATCAGCTCGGCGCCCCAATCGGGGAGCGCGGGAGCGCTTTTCTGCTCGGGAGCGGCGATGCGGTTGAGCATCGCGGCTGCGCTTTCGATCAATCCCATAGATATTGTCCTAGTGAACTACTAGGACAATATACCTAATTTAGCCAACTAATGCAATGGAATTGCAGGTAATTATTCCTATTTCGTGATTAGATGGTCCAGCTCTAGGCTGGGGTATTTCACACTCTCAACGATGGACTGACGATGTTGAAGGGTGCCGTGCTGGAGCTGACCATAGCCCTCGGTCTGGACTTTGTTGCGCGGGCCAAAAGACTCGTCGTGCCCGACCACAAGAGCAATCTGCTCATTCATAAAGCCGCCGACGCGGGCCTGATCGATGAATGTGTGCCGGAGCGAATACGTGACCAGCCTGCGGTCGGTCTTGATGCCAGTCGCAGTTAGATAACGATTGGACTCCCTCGAGAACTGCGCGGCGATCTGGCCGACTTCCGGCGTCTCGAGCTCGGGAAAGAGCTGCTGATGCCCTGCTCGTTGGTTCGCCGTATGAAGGTCGCGCAGGCCGAGCCGGACTAACTCGGAGTGGATAGGAACGCGGCGCCGGCTGGCGTCTGGTTTCACTCGCTGGTTTTCCTCCTGGTCGGCGATGTGCATGAACCAGATTCCGCCCTGCTCATCGAAGTCACTAAGCTCGAGCTGCGCGATCTCGCCAGGCCGCGCACCGGAGTAGAGCATCACAAGCCAAATCCAGTAACGATGATCTCGGATTACATGATCGCCTGGCTTACTGAACTTCGACCACTTCTCGGAGCTGGCCGCACCAGTGAACAGCGGCGAGTTAAACAGGGTGGTGAGCTGGGCCGTGGTGAAGGTTGTGCGCTTAATGGGCGCGTCCTTACCTTTGGGTTTCGTCATAAGACCGGAGACAGGATTGCCGTCCGGGAGTCGCCCGCGCGGCGCCAGCCATTTGAAAAAGCTGCTGAGGCTCGAGAGCGTCTTATTGACAGTGATACGGCTAAGGGCCGGCTTCCCCACGGTCTTGTTAGCCTCTACAACTTGCTGCGGCGTCATTCCCTTAAAAGCGTTGATCTCGGCCGCGCGCACCGGATAAGCGAGCAGGAGGTCTTTGAAGTCGCCGCACAACCGACGGGTGATCTTTTCAACCGGCACTCGCGGGCTGAGGAAGTCGGCAAACAACTGCACGTCGCGCCGCTGCTGACTTAAAGTTTCCGGGCGAATGCCGTTCTCATTGTCGGCTGCATAGCGCCCGAATAGCTCCATGATCGACTCGCCGGCCGGTGCCTTGGCCCTACCCTCACTGACAACGGGGATCAGGGTCGGGTCGCTGGGCTGGCCGTGGAAATTGCCCTGGTCGCGCTCGAAGGTCCGATCGAGGGCCTGCAGGTCGGCACGCTGCAGGCGTTGACATAGCGCCCTATACTGCGGCGAGCCCTTGACGATATTTAGGTGGTTTCGGGCAATGAAGTCGTCGGCCGACCACTCGATCAAAACTGTCTCGCCGGATGCGAGCTGCTCGCGGGCGATCTTAGCCCGGGCCTCGCGACTGCTATGGTTGAACTTCGCTTTACCGGCGAACGCCTGCAGCTCGGCGCGCGGGCCGACCATGGCCATCTGGTCGCGCAGGTCGATCTGCTGGCGCTGCACGTCCGCGACGATCTCCTGGGTCTTAGCGTCAATGTCGGCCTGGGTCGGCAACCCATGGCGCTCGTTCTGGTCTATCTCGAGCTCGCGGCTGTAGTGCTGCCACGCGGCCCGGTCCAGGTCGTCGTCGGTCAACGTGCGCGCGGCGCGCGCTTCCTCGAACTTATCGCGCCAGTCCGATGCCTCACGCTGCACTAGGGTCTTAGCTTCACCGAAATCTTTGGTCTCGAGGGTATGACGGATCACCTTGCCGAACGTGGCCTGCAAGTCGGCCGGCACCGGAAGGCGGATTTGATATACGGCGCCACGGCGCTCGAGATAGTCGGTTTTCTTCGGCATGGCCGCGCTCGCTATTGTCACACCTTGTTGTCACACCCCTTCTATCGCCAACCCCATGAAACACAACAATTAATTGTTACATCAACGGGTTACACCATGCCTAAAAGTGGCCCGCTGATAATCCAGGTTCCCCAGCTAATTTCCTTCAATCAATAAAATCAATGACTTAGCGAAACTCGTTGACAGGGTTCGCTAGCACCTTTCGGTAGCAATTCGGGGTGTGGAAAAGCGCGGCAGTCTCACCGAGTTGAATCAGCCAGTATTCCCCTGCGTCATGTATATGGGGAGCGGCTATGGACATTGTTTCGTGGGCACTCTCTGCTCGGAATCGCGAGCCAGACGCTTTCGCTCGCGATCTTTCGCCTTGATCGCCTCGCGCTCGCGCGGCGCCGGGGTGCTGCGCTTGGGTGGCGGTACCGGCGTATTAGGGCACGATCTCTAGCGCGCCGTGGAGTTTTGATAGTTCAAAGTCCGACACACGGATCTCGACCTCCACCAACCAAACGCCTGCCATGGGGACGGTAAGCTCATCAATGCCCCATAGGCCAGCTGGCTGGGCGTCGGCCGCCCGCGTGATTGGCGACATCATGCCGTTCTCGGGATCGAGCGAGAGTTTGACCGACCTTGGCGACAATGGCTCTCCCGGGACGGTACTTACCTCGATCCCACATCGATAGGGCCGGCACGGTTCGACGAAAGCGTTACCGTCGCGGTCACGCTGCCGTTCGCAAGTTCTAGTGTAACGGGCGTGCTCGCCTCCCCCGCCAGCGCACGCGGCGGAGGGGTAAAGCGCCAGACAGAAACGAGCCCCAGGACGGCCAGGATAATGACGACCTCCGCAACGATCCCCCGGCGCATGTGCTTTATCGCGCAACCATCACCCCTCGCGGCCGGTGCCGTCAGCGCCCATCGGTTCCAGCTCGCAATGGCAAAAAGTGCGAACAGCAGCGTCAACTTGGCCGCCAGGATCTGTCCGTACGGAGACCACCAATGTGATCCAAAAGGGCCGAGCTGGACGATTGCCAGGATCGCTCCCGAACCAATGAGCGGCACGATGGCGAATGGGATGGCTCGGGAAAAAGCGATGAGCGGTGGAGCCGCCACCCGCTGATCCTGCCGGAGCAGCACGATCAATGGAAAAAGGGCTCCTACCCACCAGGCGATCGTGGTGACGTGCACGAAGAGGGCCGGACGCGTCAGCCATTGCGGATCGGCCGCGCTGGCGTGACCGCTGGCGCCGATGGCGAGGCCGCACAGGATAATGGCGAGCCCCGCCAATGCCCTCGCCATCGTCCGGAAACGACTGCGGATGGCAATCAGACCCAGCAGCAGGGCAGCCGTGGCCAAGGCGAGTGTAACGCCGTAGGGACTGGTCAGCCCGAGGCGCCATGTCCGCCCTTCGCCGAGCTGGGGCAGCTGCCCGCCCAGCAGGTCTAGACCCTGCAAGCCCAAAGCAGCGGGCACCGCGACTAGTCCCCCGGCGATCGCCCATTGGGAGGTGACCGTGGCTGCCCGCGGGAGTTCGGCCAGCAGGCGGAAGGCGGCGCCGCCCGTTCCGAAAAACAAGCCGACATACAGCAACAGCCGGGCCGACCAGAGCAGGGCTGCAACAACGGGTGTCTGCGCAGGGATGGCCGAGGCGGGCGCGGCGCTGGGCGACCCAATGATGAAGAAGGTCGTTCCGGCAATCGGGTGCCCATCTTCCGACACGGCTCGCCAGCTCAGGGCATGGCTGCCCTGCCCCAGCTCTGCCGGCAGGGCAACCGAGATCGACCGTCCCGATATGCTGAACCCGTCCAGCGCCAGGGCTTCACCGCCTGGCACGATCAGGGTCGCGGCAGTGGGCGATACCGGCTCATTAAACGAGAGGGTGACCGCGCTGGGCGGATCGGTCAACACCGCACCATCGGCGGGCGCCGTGGCCGTCAGCGTCGCATGCGCGTGGGCCTGCACGCAGCAAAACATGAGGGCCAGCGCAAGCACGAGCAGGGCGACGACGTGACGTCCGGCGTGGGTGCGGGCGGCTACGTCGCCAGCACCCGAAATCGCGGTGGTCAATGAGCGTGCTCGGCTGGAGACAGCGTCACCGACGGCGCAGGGTACTCGACATCATCCTCACCGGATTGGTCGATCCAGGCATCTTCTAGTACGCCGCAGGTCTGAATAACCGGGAAATAGAACGCACTGTCCGCTTCGAGGTTGGCGCCGAACGTGCCGCGGAAGGTGAACTCGTCGAAGAAATCATTGGGCAGGCTGCCCCCCGACCAGCTGATCTCCATCACCCCCTCGGTGATCTCGGTACCGTGGTTGAGGAAGGGCGTCTCGTAGGGACCGGTGACGGTTTCGATGGTCCAGCCGGCCTTGGGCAGGGGTTTGACATTGTAGAACCCTTCGGGCACCTGCACCCGCAGGCCGGTTGTCGCTTCCTCGCCGCAACCGTGCCCGACAACGAGAACGGCGCGATAGCCCGCAGCCACCTGGGCCTCTTTAACCTGCAACACGATATGGGCCATTGCCGGCGAAGACAGCGCCAGCATGATGGTGACACCGGTCGCAAACGCAGTGATCGTTTTCATCGCAATCTCCAAATCAGTTGGCAGCGCCAGAATCGGCGTCGGGGACTTCGATGGTGAATGGCACAGTGCGTATCTCTCCCCCACCGATAAATTCGATCCATAGGGCATAGGTGCCTGCGGCTGGGGGCGTCACGTGAAGGCTCATGGCAGGGGCGACAGCTATTGCCGGCGCTGCCCCGTGATCACGATGACCACTGTCACTGGCCGGCGCCGCTTCATGGCTGACATGGCCAGCAGCGGGGGCGCTCGTCCCGCCATCCATTGCCATGGCGTGATCGTGGCCGCCCGCACCGGGTGAACTCATATCATGGGGCTCTGCCGCGGCTGCTCCGTGGGCATCGTGGGTCTGCTGATCCTCATTTCCCGGCATCGCATGCGCGTGGATATAGGCCAGGTCTTCAGTGGGGATGAAAACCGCATGGGCGGAAACGCCGAGATAGGGCGCCAAATCGGTGGCGGGATGGCCGTCCTTCTCAACGAGGAGCGACACCGCGCTTTCCTCCTCCGCGCGCAACTGCGAGGCATCCAGCGTCACCGCATAGGGACCATCCGACGATACCAGCGGACCACTCGACACATCCGCGCCATCCGCCTGCATCTCGCCAGATGCCGTCTCGGCCCCAACGGTCACGTCGAAACGCAATACCTGCTGGCCGATGCCAGTGGGCGCAGCGTCAGTATAGATGTGGTAGAGGCCGGGCGCGGGAAACTCGATCTCGGTGGTGAAGGTTCCGTCGGATCTGACCTCATCGGCGTGTTGGTGGATCAGATGGGTGAGCCCGGCATCAGTCGCCAGGATGTGGAGCTTTTGGGTGAGTTCAACGTCGAAATCTGCGATCTGTTCGCCGGTCGCAATGTTGGTGTAGTTCAGCTCCATTCGCCGGCTGAGGGGCGCCGTTTCCGTCACCTTCAGTTGCCCTGTGACCGCCTGATCGGCGCTTGCCAGTGCAAACACGCCATCGACCGTAGTATCTTGCGCCAGCACGGCCAGACAGCTCGCACAGAGCAAGGCAGCGAGGGACGCGCCTCCGGCCAGGACGCGTCTGGCGAGGTGGTTGGTCATAGCAATCTGCAGCGTTGGGGCGGTCTCGACCCAGCGCTGTCCCCAGAACCCCATGGCCGCGACAATGGGTTCAAGCTCCCTTCCGGCAGGCGTCAGGCGATATTCGAAGCCGCCGCCGCTGGCCACCCGCTGCACGACGCCAGCGACCTCGAGGTCTTTCAGGCGTTTGGAGAGCAGCGCCGGTGACATGCGGGGAACACCGCGTTTGAGGTCGTTGAACCGGGTCGAGCCGCAGACCAGTTCGCGCACCACAATCATGGTCCAGCGGCTGCACAGCACCTCCGATGCCATCGCGACCGGGCAGAACTGCTTGTAACTCCCTTCAGCCATAGCTGCTCCTCCTGGGAGAAGAGAATACCGCCTGATGAGTGCCGCCGACTAGTACAGATTCAGTACCTTGTTTGCTTCAGTTCCTGAACTGGCGCCATATGGCCAGGGGGCAGACAACAGGGGCATTCGACCCAGGGAGTTTACAATGTCCTCAGCTCAGACCATCAGCAGTCGCGTATCCCCATCTGCAGTCGCCAACCTGGCAGAACGGCTCACCGGCACCTGCCACCTGCCGGGGGACCCCGCCTTTGATTCATGCTGTGCCATCTGGAACGGCATGATCGACAAGCGCCCCGCCTTGGTGGTGCGGCCCACCAGCGAGGCCGATGTATCGGCGGCGACCGCCTTCGCCAGGGACCATAACCTGCCCCTCTCCGTACGCGGGGGTGGACACAATGTGGCGGGCGCCGCCCTCAGCGATGGCGGCATCACCATAGACATGAGCCAGCGCCGCGCCGTCACGGTGGATCCGCACACCATGCTGGTGCGCGTCGAGGCGGGCGCCACATGGAAGGATGTGGACGCTGAGACCCAGGCACACGGCATCGTCGTGCCCTCCGGTATCATCTCGGCCACCGGTGTCGCCGGGCTGGCGCTGGGCGGCGGTTTCGGCTGGACCTCGCGACGGTTCGGCTTCACCGCCGACAATATCGTATCGGCGCGCGTGGTCACCGCCGATGGGCAGGCGCGCACCGCCAGCGCCACCGAGAATGCCGACCTCTTTTGGGCGCTGCGGGGCGGCGGCGTGAATTTCGCTGTCGTGACCGAGTTCATGTTCCGGGGCCATCGGCACGGTCCAGAGGTGCTGGCCGGCATGGTCGTCCACCCCTTCGCCGCGGCAAGGGAGGTCGTGGACTTCTATGCGCAGCTCACTACGGGGGCGCCAGACGAGCTGACCTGCCTTCTGGTGCTGCGCAAGGCGCCACCCGCGCCGTGGATTCCAGAAGCCTATCATGGGCAAATGATCGCCGGGATCGCCGCGCATTGGACCGGCAGGCCTGAAGAGGGCGCTGCGGCAATGCAGCGGCTCAAGGACTTCGGCAAGCCGGTGGCGGACACCATCGAGCCCAAGAGCTTCGTCAGCTTCCAGAGCTTTCTGGATGGCGGGCAACCGTTCGGACGCAGATACTACTGGAAGTCGGACGAGACCACAGAGATCGGCGGCGGACTGGCGACAGAGCTCTGTCGCGCTGCGGAAGCCATCACCTCGCCATTCTCGGCGCTCCTCTGCATGCAAATGGGCGGCGCCCCCGGGCGTGTCCCGATCGGCGACACGGCAGTTGGCATTCGAGAAGCGCAGTATGGCCTGGTCTTCCAGAGTGCCTGGACCGATCCTGTCGAGGACAACCAACACATCGCCTGGGCCCGGAACTCGATGGCTGCGGTGCGGCCTTTCACCTCCGGCTCCACCTATGTCAACTTCATCACTGCCGACGAGGGGCCGGCCCGCGTGCCGGGCGCCTATGCCGACGAGACATTCCAGCGGCTCCGTCAGATCAAGACCACGTTCGATCCGCAGAACCTATTCGGTGGCACCCTCAATATTCCACCGGCCGCCTGATCATGCCGTCGCCTGCACGCCGGCCGCCGGCGCGCGGGCCGCCAGCCGATGCATTTCACCCTGATGCCGCCCGACGATATCGACACCACAGTACCTTACGGAAACCAGAACTGAGGCAATACACCTCACCAATCCGGCTGGCTCTCTTAGGCACCACGATCACAATATCGCCCGCTTCGCAACTACTCCGCACATTTGACGTTTTAAAAATCGCCGCAAATACGCGGCCTTGTCAAAGGAGCATTGCAATGAATGTCAGATCAATTTTATCGATCGCTGCCATTACTGCCACTATGGCCCTTCCAGGCCTCGCCGTCGCTCAAGAAGAACACTTGATTGGCGGAATGGCGGTTCCCGCCGACCAAGTCGAAGAAGTCCAGACAAAATGCGACCTGCTTCGGTCTTCTGACGACAGCGCTGTCGACAACGCTGCCGACGCGATCACGACGCCGCCGCCGCCGTCCAGCGCTACCGCCGAAGGCTGGCTGGAGGACGGCTCCAAAGTCGATATCGAGAAACTCACTGTTCAGCTTTGTGAAGAAGGCAACTTCATTACCAGCACCGAATAATCGCACGCACCCCGCTTCTTTGCGGGGTGCTTCCCCCACGCGGAGCCTGGGCGGATGCTTCGACAAGGCGAAGGCAAAATCCAAGAGCGCTACGGGAAGGCCAAGGACGAGGTCCGCAGGGACATCGATGACTGGTATGGTCGGCAGACTTGCTAGTCTCGACTGATGAAACAAAGGCCCATGCCAGTAGGGCCCTTTTTCATGGGGATCCGAGCAGATTTAGCGGTATCCGACGCCCATCACATAGTCCCGCATCATCGCTTCTTCGTTGACCGACTCCGCGAGGAGCGCCTGCAGCATATCCCGGGCGTTGAGCACGCCAATTGGCTCATCGGCGGCGCCGATCATCGGAATGTTTTTCAAGCCTCGGGCATTCATGTCCGCCCACAGAGTTTCCAACACGTCCCCTGCCCTGCAGAACAGAACATTTTGTGTCATGGCCATTCTCAATAGCGTCATACAGCCCGCGCCCTGACATTGCCCGATCTGCTTCACCACGTCAGTTTTCGTAATGACCCCGGCAAGGCGTCCAGCCTCACCGCACACGACCAATAGATCAACGCCAGCACCCAACAGCCGCGCTGCATCTAGTAAGGGCGCGTCCTGAGAAATTGTCACCAGCCGTTCGCGTGCCGCAGGCAGAATCGCTTCAACAAACATCTGCGCCTCTTAATTGCTGGCCCGCCGCGAGCGGAACGAACCTCACTGAGGGGCCAACTGTATCACGGCTGCCCTTGCGGTCCTGAAGATGAATCGCGAGGCAGGAACGACGTGCTCAAAGCCCCTTCCAGGCATTGAGCCCCGTATTGACGAGCCAGATTACGCCGCCGACAATGGCCGTGATCACCAGCGGGCCGATCTTGCCGGCAATGCCATTTACCGCCCGGCGAAAGGCCTGCGAGAACATGAAGTCCGGCGCGCCTCATCCTACTGCTCGGCCACATCCACCAACGCATCAGCGCCGTCAGGACGCGGGACTGCTGTGCTCGGTCCCTCTCCGGTATCATTGAACGTCGGAAATGGTGCGCATTGCTGATGGGCAGCTTCCGACCGCAAGTCGGATTTTCCCCTACGACAGAGAGCGGCAGCTTTTAGGAATTCGCATTTGGGCCTCGAACGACCGGAATGGGGTGGTTCAGACTGGCAGCTTTTGGGATCCAACGTCGCGTAAAAGGACCTTCGGTCAACCTAAGGCCTCTCCTCAAAACCGGAGGGAACTTGGGGCTCAGGTCAGGCGCTTTGAAAGTAGTAGCCGGTGAGGAACACTCCTATTGCGATCACGAACAGCCGCAAATAGAGCTGAGGAATCTGGCGGGCTATCCACACCCCGGCGTAACCGCCCAACGCGACGGCGGGAATCATCACTAGCGCCTCCGCCCAGCCGATCAACCCGCCCATCGTGAATACAGCGATTGCGACCGTGGCGATAACAATCGACAGGAGGTTTTTGAGAGCGTTGAGGCGGTGATAGTCGCCGCCCTCGGTAATGCCAAGGCTAGCTAGCATCATGATGCCCATCCCAGCCCCGAAGAACCCGCCATACACTGAAACTACCAGTTGCACCGCCTTTCCGAAGAGGCGGCGCCCCTCGGGCTCGCCCTCTGGCTGCGGTTTGGGCTTGAGCCAGGGACCTGCGGCGAAGATGACTGTGGCAAGGAGCAGTAGCCAAGGAACCAGGGCGCGGAAGGAGAGGTTGTCAAGCGAAAGCAATAGAAACGCGCCGCCTAGCGCCCCCACCCCCGAAATGGCTGCAAGTAGCACGGCCTGCCGCCAGAAGCGTCGGATGTCGGCGAAATAGGCGAGGGTCGAAGTGATGTAGCCCGGAAACTGGGCAATGGATGAAGTGGCGTTGGCCATGATGGGCGGCATGCCCGAGAGGGTAAGGACGCCAAAAGTGATGAACGTCCCACCCCCGGCCACGGCGTTGACGGCCCCCGATACGAAGCCGGCAATGAATAGCAGGACAATGGTCAGTAAACTCATGGCAATGGTCCGAACGTGGGTTTGAGTGCTTGGATTTGCCAAGAATTGCCCGCGGGCGGACTTTCTTGGGTCAGTGAGTGAGGCCCCTGTTTCCGGCTATTCCGGACGCTGCACGAACGACACTATGGCCTGTTCCAAAGCGGTATCAGCGGTGTTGAGGTGGGCGATGGCCGAGGTGTGATTGTGGCCGCGGAGCCAGAGGCTGGGTGGGGCGCGACGCTTGGCGAGGGCGATGCGATACAGCAGTTCGGCGCAATACAGATCAATCAGCGGATTCTCGAATTCGCTCCAGCAGACAAAGGTCGGGACGCTGTCGGGACCGATATGGGAGACCGGCGAGACGTCGTCGTAAATCGTGTTGTCGGGGCCGTAATAGGCTTCCACCTTGCGCGCATTGGGGTTTTCCGGGCCGTTATCGGCGCGCACGCGGCCGCTGACCACGATGACGCCCGCCAGCCCCGGCCCCGCTGCAGGGTGATGCCGGCGTTCATAGGCGTAGCTGCCGACATGGGCCGCGCCCGCCGAGTGGCCGAAGAGGAAAATCCGGGTGGGATCAATGCCCAATTCGGCCGCATGCTCCCGCGTCCACTGCACCGCGCTGGCGATATCCTGCGTCGCGCCGGGATACTTGACGTCGCTCGCGAGCCGGTAGCCGATATTGATCCCGACCATGTTGTTGCGCGCCAGGCAATACAGCACGTTGGCGTAGATCTCGGCGCTCTTGTTGCGATGGCCGTCGACAAAGGCACCACCATGGACAAACAACACGGCGGGCCGCAGTTCAGCCTCATCGTGTGGCAGGAACACGTCGAGCACCTGGCGCGGATGCTCGCCATAGGCCACGTCGCGCCGCACGCTGATACCAGCCTTAGGGCCCCGCTGCAGCAGCGGCGTGAACTGCTCCACCATCAGCCGCACATGCCCCGGCACGTCCTCGCGCCAGCGCGGGCCGATTTCGGCCATCAGCGCGCGCAATTCGGGTGGAATAGACGGCAGCACAACAGTCACGCTCGACCCTCCTAAGCGGTAGGCGCTGGAAAGCGAATGCCGGTGAAGCGCCATTGCGCAAACGCTTCCATGGCGAACTTGACCCCCTCGCGCCCAAAGCCACTCGAACCGACGCCGCCGAACGGGTAGTTGTCGAGCCGGAACCGGCTGCCTTCGTTGATCCAGAGCGAGCCGACCACCAATTCACGCGACATCTTGAACGCCGTGTCGAGGCTGCTGGTGAAGCAGGAGGCCTGCAGCCCGAATTCGGAGGCGTTGGCGATGGCGATGGCGTGGTCCACATCGCGCGCCGGAATAATGACGACGACCGGGCCGAAAATCTCTTCGGTGACGATGCGCAGGCTCTCGCTCTCCGACACGATGATGCCGGGCGAAATCACGCAACCCTGGCGTTCGGGCATTAAGGCAAAGCGCGCGCCCGCCTGCTGCGCATCGGCAATGACCGCCATGATCCGGTCCGCCGAGCGCAGATGCACGACCGGGCCCAGATCGGTGATTTCCAGTTCGGGATCCCCCACCGCGAGCTTGTGCGTCAACGCCAGGAACTGCTCAAGGAAAGTATCCAGCACCGCACTTTCTACGATGATCCGTTGTGCGGAAATGCATTGCTGGCCGCTGGCTTCAAAGGCCGAGGGGACAATACGGGCCGCGGCGTCCGCCAGATTGGCGTCGGCACAGACGATATTGGCCGAATTGCCGCCCAATTCACCGACAAACGGCTTCGCGCCTGCCGCCGCGTGCAGGGCATGGCCGGCGGCAGTTCCCCCGGTAATCGTCACGTAGGCCACGAGCGGGTGAGCCGCTAGGGCCTGGGCCTCTTCGGCGCCCCCCGGCACGACATTGAACAGGCCAGCCGGCAAGCCGGCTTCGAAAAAACACTCTGCCAGGATCAGCGCAATTTCGGTACCTTCAGGCGCGGGCTTGACGACAACGGCGTTACCGGCCGCCAGTGCTGGCGCCACTTTTTGCAGCAACAGATTGGCTGGAGCATTGAAGGGCGTGACCGCCCCGACCACGCCATAGGGCGTGCGTTGGGTAAAACCAAATAGGCCCGTCCCCGCCTTGGCGGCGTCGAGCGGAATGGTATCGCCGCCGAAATCGCCCAGATGCGCGGCGCAGGCGCGGATGAACTGTACACTGCGCTGCACCTCGAAGCGCGCAGCGCGGCGGGGTTTGCCGATCTTGGCAATCGCCGAGGCGATGATCCGTTCAGAGGCCGCTTCCACCGCATCAGCGGCTTGCTGCAGCCAGGTGATCCGGCTGGCCAGCAGCGACACGCGGTGCTTGAGAAACGCCCTATGGGCGCTGCTGACCGCCGCATCGACCCCGATGACGCCGGCGGGGCGCAGGCCGGCGACCGGGTCGCCGGTCCAGGGCGATAGGAGGTCGATGACGGCGGCCGACGACCGGTTGGGGACGGACACCCCATCGATCCACGATGGGAATGGCTCAAAGCTCATCACGCGCTCCTCGGCGAGAACATTACTATGGAGAGGGAGAGCCATACGAAGGCATTGGCAGACCTTCGTATGGCAGCTTGATGGGGCACGGAATGGCCCTGCCCCATCAAGCTTTAGGCCCGCTGGCGCGCGTAAGCGGCTTCGCGGATTTGCGTCAGGGTCACCCGCGTGGTGATGGCCTCGGCGTCCATGGCCAGATCAATCAGCGCCGGCTTACCGGATTTGACCGCCGCCTCGAACGCCGGCAGGAACTCCTCGGTGCGCTCGACACGCACGCCGAAGCCGCCATGCGCCTGCGCCAGGGTGGTATAGTCGGGGTTGGTCAGCCCGGTCCCCGAGACCCGGCCCGGATAGGCAATTTCCTGCCAGGCCCGGATCGAGCCCAGCATGCCATTGTTGAAAATGAACACGATGGGTGCCGCCCCACAGGCCGCCGCGGTCGCAATTTCATTGCCGGTCATGCCGAAGCCGCCGTCGCCAACCATGGCAATGGCCATGCGGTCGGGCGCGGAAATCTTGGCCATTACCGCCGCCGGCACCGCATAGCCCATCGCCCCGGAAACGGGAGCGAGGAAACGGCGCTGCCCGCCGAAGCGCAGGAAGCGCTGCACCCAGCCGGTATAGTGCCCGGCATCGGAGGTGATGATGGCATCCGCCGGGAGCAACTTGTCCAGCGCCACCAGGCACTGGCCCAGATCGAGCGCACCCTTGGGCGAGTTCGAGGGGTCTAGGGTGGCTATATACTGGGCCCGCGCCGCGGCGACATAGCCGGCGCGCTCGGGGCTGGCCTTGGGCGCCGCAGCATTGGCGGCAGCGACAAACGCCTGCATATCGGACTGGATGGCGAGCGTCGGGTTGAACACCCGCCCGAGGTCGCGCGCATCCTGCAGCACGTGGATCAATTTCTGGCTCGGCACCGGATGCTCCAACAGCCCGTAGCCCCGGGTCGCGTGTTCGCCCAGTCGGGTTCCCACCGCGATCAGCACGTCGGCGTCCTTGATCAGCTGCACCAGATCGGGCGCTGCTGCCGGGCCCACTTCTCCGACATAGTTGGGATGATGATTGTCGAACGTATCCATGCGGCGGAACGAGCAACACACCGGCAGGCCATGGGCGGCTGCAAACTGCTCCAGCCCCGTCTTGCCCGCCTCGGTCCAGCCGCTGCCACCAACATACAGCACCGGCCGCTTGGCGCCGGCCAGCAGCGCCGTCAATTCACGCATTTGGTCGGGGCGCGGCGCCAGCATGGCCGCGGACTGGAACGGCAGATCGGGGGCCGTTGTGGCCTCGGTCAGCATGTCCTCCGGCAGTGCCAGAACGACGGGACCGGGCCGGCCTTCCTGGGCGATGCGGAACGCCTGGGCCAGGTAATGCGGCAATTCCTCGGTGCGTTCGACCTGGGCGACCCATTTGGCCATCGGGGCGAACATGCGGGTATAGTCCAGTTCCTGGAACGCCCCCCGGCCCCAGAAATCGCGCCGCACCTGGCCGATCAACAGGATCATCGGCGTGCCATCCTGAAACGCGGTGTGGACGGCGATGCTGGCATTGCAGGCCCCTGGGCCGCGCGTGACCATGACGACGCCGGTCTTGCCGGTCAGCTTGCCGTAGGATTCCGCCATATAGGCGGCGCCACCCTCATGGCGAGCGCTGACCAGATCGATCTCGCCGCCGACGTCGCGCAGCGAATCCAGGATATCGAGATAGCTCTCGCCGGGCACGCAGAACACGCGCTCCACCCCCTGCTGGCGAAATGCATCGACAACGATCTTACCGCCGCTCCGCTTTGCTTGACCCGTCATAATCATAACCTTTCTATGCATAAACCGAAGGATAGCGGGCGTCGGCCCGTAGCCTGGAGGCGGCCGGCTGGCCGCCCCGGACTGCGCCAGGCGTGCTGGCGCTGGATTGGCATCAGGAACCCATCAGCAGGTTGGGCAGGAAGGTCGCGACCCCCGGCACATAGGTGATGATCGCCAGCACCACGAGATTGATCGCGATGAACGGGGTAACGCCGCGGGTGATCTCGATCACCGGCTTGTTGAGCGTCGAGGAGGCCACGAAGATATCCAGCCCAAAGGGTGGGGTGATCATGGCGATGCAGACGTTCAAGCCGACGACGAGGCCGAAATGTACCGGGTCGATGCCGTAGGACACCGCCACCGGGAACAGGACCGGCACCAGGATGAGCTGGGCCGTACCCGGATCGATGAACATGCCTGCGATCAGGAACACGATGTTCACGATCAGCAGGAACAGCAGCGGTCCGGCCCCGACGAATTCCAGCAGACCAAGCACCGCCTGTGGCAGTTGCGCGATAATCACGAAATAGGCGATGATGCTGCCGATAGCGAGCAGGATAAAGATCACCGAGGTCATCACCGCGGTGCGCTGCGCGATTCGCATGAACTTCTTGAAGCTCAGCGTGCGGAACACCACGGCTTCCACAAACACCGCATAGACCACGCTGACTGCGGCGGCTTCGGTGGTCGTGAAAATGCCCGAATAAATGCCGCCCAGAATGACCAGCGGCATGCCGAGCGCCCAGATCGTGCCCTTGATCACCTGCCCGGGCGCATCGTCCCCATAGATGCCGGCTGGCAGGCCCTTCCGCTTGACTTCGATGAAGACCAGAACGGCGAAAGCGAGGGCCAGCAAGATGCCAACGACCAAGCCGGCGGCGAACAGGCGGCTGATCGAAGTTTCGGTCAGCCAACCATAGATGATCAGCGAAATGCTCGGTGGAATGAGCAGTGCAGTTTCCGCCGCCGAGACGATCAGCCCGAGGGTGAACTTTTCGCTATAGCCTGATCGCCGCATCGGTGAATACATGATCCGCCCCAGCGCGGCGACCGTTGCGGGCGCCGAACCGGACACCGCGCTGAACGCCATGCATCCGGCGATGGTGGCGTAGCCCGGGCCGCCGCGTACGCGGCGGAACAGGTTTTGAGCCGCGCCGCCGAGTAGACCGGCCAGCCGACCACCGGACATCATTTCGGCGGCGAACATGAAGAACGGAATAGCCAGCAGCACGTTGTGGTTGATCCCACCAACCATTTTCTGGATCAGCACGACTTCAGGCAGGGAGCCGAAATACACTACCTTGATCAGATAGCCCGGCACGCCGAGCACGAGGAACATTTCGAAGCCGACAAACAGCATGACGGCGGTGACGATACCTATGAGCCAGATCATCCCAGTTCACTCCCAGCCCACTCAGGCCGAACCGGGGTCCGGCGCGCATCCCGCACATTGGTCAGTCGCAGCAGGAATTGAAAAGCCAGCGACGCAAAGCCGATGCAGGGGGCGACATAAAGAATAAAAGTCGGGACCCCGAGCGTCGGGCTGATCTGCCCGGTCTTGGCCACGAACAGCACCAATTGCAGCGAGTAATACGAGGCGCCCGCGCAAAACAGCACGCCGACCACGTCGATGGTACCGTAAAGGATGCGGGTGGCCTTGGCCGAGAAGCGGCCGATAAACAGGTCGACGGAAATATGGCGGCCGATTTCCAGCGTCATGCCGCAGCCCAGGAACACCGCCCAGACCAGCATGTAGCGCGCCGCCTCGTCGATCCAGGCGAAATTGCTGGCATAGGTCGGCAGGAACAGGCGTACTAGCACGTTTAAGGCATAGAGCAGGACCATGACGGTCACCAGCAGGCCCGTCACATAGCGCTCGATGACGCCCCAGATATCAGCGGTCCTCGCCAGACCTCGCCGTAGCGTTTCTATCATAGTGAATTTCTCCCCAAAGATGCAGGCAAGTGGCAGGCCGTGCGGCACGGCCTGCCAACGGGTGCGGTTAGGTTAGCCTCGGCATCCCGTTTTGAATGCGCCTACTATTTGGTGAGAAGCTGCAACTGCTCTTCGTAGAGCGCGATCAGCTTCTTGCCTTCATCGCCCGCCATGTCGAAATAGGCGTCGCGGGCCGGTGGGTAGATGACGTCGCGGAGTTCCTGGCGTTCCGCCTCATCTGCAACGCGCACGTTGAGGCCCGCATTGGTCAGGAATTCGAGCGATGCGGCAGCGTCGGCCTCCTTGCCGGCCTCAACTTCGGGCGCCAGTTCGAGGAACGCGGCCCGCACGATGGCCTGGTCATCCGCCGACAGGCTCTGCCAGAAACTCGGGCTGAACAGGAGCACCTCAATGATGACGCCATGCTCGGTGACGGCGACGTTTTTCTGCACTTCGAAAAACTTCATGCGCTGGATGATGTCGAGCGGATTTTCCTGCGCATCGATGACGCCGTTTTGCAGCGAGGTATAGAGCTCTCCGAACGACAGCACGATGGCCGAGGCGTCGAGGGCGGCAAACTGGCCGATCAGGATTTTGGAATCCATGACGCGGAAGCGCTGGCCGGCGAAGTCCTTGACGGTATCGAGCGCCTTGTTGGACGAGAACACCTTGCGGCCACCGGACCACAGCGCCACCGGCTCAAAGCCCCGGCTGCGGAAGGTTTCCAGCACGGCTTCGCCAAACGGACCCTCGCGCAATTCGCGCGAAATTTCGCGGTCCGAGGGGAAGATGTAGGGGATATCAAAGATCGACACGGCCGGGTCGAACCCACCGAGGAACGAGGCCGGCGTGATGACGGCATCGAGCGCCCCCAGTTGCACCGCTTCAGTCATTTCCCTCGAGTCGCCAAGCTGCGACGAGGGGAAAACGGTGATCTCGATCCGCCCATCGGTACGGTCCTTGATCAATTCGGCAGCCTTGAGCAGCCCGATATGCTTGGCCGTGGTGGTCGGGTCCAGATGCCCCAGGCGGGCGGTGATCTCGGCTGCATAGGCGCCGGTGCTGAGCGCTAGTCCCACTGCCATGGCGGCCAGTGATTTGGTAAAGAGCGACATTGTTAATCCTCCCATTTTGTCCTCAGGACGGCCGTCCTGAGCCAGTCTACCGACCGCGTCACCTCTTGAAGCCCTGTGGCCGGGTGCTCTGCGTCGGGTTCGATTACGGCAAATTGGCTGGTCCTGTTCCCCCAAGTCCAGCCAGGTCGTGAGCGTCCGCATCAGCAATGCGGAGGCCAGGGTTATTGTGGCGCGTAGGCCACCACATCGATCTCGATCATGACGCCCGGCGCCAGAACGCTGCCCACCGTGGTCCGGACCGGCAGCGGCTCAGGCACGAGTTCGGCATAGACGGCGTCGTAGCGGCGAAACTCCGACAAATCGGACAGATGCACTGTCGCTTTGACGATGTCGCCCAGGCCGTGGCCGGCATCGCGCAGAATCGATTCCACATTCTTGAGTGTGGTGCGGGTCTGCTCTTCGATGGTCTCGCCGATGACATTGAGATCCATATCGCGCGAGCTCTGGCCCGCGACATAGACGAAGTCGCCGCACCTGATCGCTGCGGAATAGGCTCCGCGAGGCTTGGGCGCGCTTGGAGTGTTCACTTTGGTTTTGGTCATTGGCTATTTCTGCCTTCGCTAGAACTTCGGCTTCGCATTGGCCGGATCGCGCTGCGTCGCAAACGACAGCGGCGAAGGGCACGCGACATTTGGTAACTGAGAGCCTTGCGTTCACACAAGCAGAGATATTATTACAGAGCGCTCTAATTATGAGAACACCACATGATGCTGAACCCGCTCCGTTATCTGGTCGAAGTCGCGCGCTGCCGCTCCATCCGGGTGGCGGCCGATAATCTGCATGTCGCCCCCTCGGCGATCAGCCGCCATATCCAGAATATCGAACTGGAGCTGGGCACCGACCTGTTCGAGCGCAATTCACGCGGCGTCAACCTGACCCCCGCCGGGGAGATTTACATCCAGTACGCCCAGTCCGTGCTGTTTGAAAAAGACCGGCTGCGCTTCGATATCGACGAACTCAAGGGGCTCAAGCGCGGCCATGTCCGCATCACCACCATTGACGGCGTGGTGTCGGGCCATCTGTCGGTGGCGGTGTCGTCCTTCACCAAGCTCTATCCCGGGGTGACGTTTCAGTTGACCTCGACCGGCACCGAATTGGTGACCAAGGCGGTGCGTGAGGGGGACGCCGATATCGGCATCGCCTATCAGCCGACCCCCGATCCCGAGGTCAACATTGTCATGCGGTTCGCCGACCCGCTGTTTCTTATCGTCGCCCCTGGGCATCCGCTGGCGGGCCGAAAATCGGTAGATTTCAGCGAGGCCCTCACCTTCCCCTACGCCCTGCCCGAAGCCACCTTCGGTATCCGCCGGCTGATCAATGCCTATTGCCGCGAGGAACGCATCTCGCTGGCGCCGACTCTCGAAACCAACTCCATCGAGGCACTGCGTGGCTTTGCCCGTTCCGGCGCCGGTGTCAGCATGCTGCACAGTCTATCGATCAGCCGCGATTTGGCGTCTGGGGTCGTTGCCGCCATCCCGTTCCGCAATCCGACGCTGCAGAAATCCTGGGTTGAGGTGTGCACCCGCGCGACCCGGCGCCTGCCGCCCGCCGTCGAGCAATTTACAAATCATCTTAGGGCGACGTTCCTGCAGGACCTGATCCAGCTATGAACTGCGGCCGCGCAGTGGGCTGCGGGACGCGTGCCGGGTCATCCAACATCACATCCTCCCTCATGCCCAATAGATTTGAGCATGAATAGAAACAACGGGAGCTTAGGTGGACGAACTAGCAGCCGAATATAGTCGAAAGACCAACAACCGCCCACCAAACGGCATAGGCCGTTCCGAAGACAGCAGGCCCCATGGGTGGCATGGTCGATGGGACAAGCGGCTCCAACACCGTAAGCCGTCCCGCGGCGCTGCGGAGTGCTGAACAGATAGCGCTTTGCGCCCGCCCACATCCGTAGAGCGGTTGCCTTATGGTCCAACGCCATATGTAGAATCCCCAAGGGAGCTGCCAGCATAGCACAGCGCCGAGACTGGGGAGATCTGGGGTGCCGTGTTTGGTCGGGCTGGTATTAGGCCGTGCGCTTAACCGCGTCGACAACGGACCAGCAGCCCTGCCGGCGCGGTGCTAAACATTGTGGCGAACTTCTCACGGCGCCGTGCGTTTTAGCTTGATCTCATCAAGATCGGAGACCCGTGATGCCCGCCAAATCAGCAGCCCAGCAGAAAGCCGCCGGGGCCGCCTTGTCGGCCAAGCGTGGCGATACGCCCAAGAGTGAACTCAAGGGCCCCTCGAAATCGATGTTGTCCATGAGCGAAGAGGAACTCAGCAAGATGGCGTCGACAAAACGCAAGGGAAAGCCGGAGCACAAAACAAAGCATTAGCGGCCGGCTCCAGTCCCTTCAAACCACAGTCAGCACCAATAAAATCGCAGTGAGGATCAGTCATGGCCAATAAACTCATCTGGGGAATTCTAGGGGGCGGGGTATTGGGCGCCGCCATTGGTTCGATCGCCGGCAATACGCCGGTTGGCATCGCGGTCTGCATCGCCGCTGGGGCCGTGGCGGCCGGTATCTGGCAGTATCTGGAAACACGCCGGGAGGATAAGGGAGCAGCAAAATGACCACGCCACTCGATCCGAGCAGACGAAACCCCAAGGGCGACCACAACCGCCGCATCGCGCTTGGCCTCGACCTGGATCAATTCGCGGCCGAGGCGGGCGTCAGCCCCGAGGATTTGCGGCACTACGAGACCACCAGCCCCGATGATGACTTCGACGTGGATGTCGCATGGCGGGTCGGCAAGGCATTGGCTCGTCTGGAAGCGCATCCGCCGACATCCCAGATCGTCGAAAGCGGAGAAAGCCAATGATGAAAGAAAAGCCCAAACCGACGCCGCTGGAAACCGGGACCGGCAAGCAGCAAGACGACAATATCGATGATCTGGGCCGGAAGCAGGATGGCTCGAGACAGGAGCAGCCCGGCCAGACCAAGCCATCAAAGCCGGTGGACTAACGCCTGCTGGCGCGGCGACGTCTATTGCGTGACCGGCGGCGCCGGGGTCGGCTAGTAGTTGGGACTGAGCCTGTCCTTGGCTACCGTCAGGCGAATCTGCAACCCTTCCCGCCGCCAGACCTGCTCGACCGCGCCGCCCAGTTGGCTGCCAACGGTCGCCTTGGTGAGCAAGGACCCGAATCCGGCGCCATCACCCGGCCCTTCCACGGCCGGGCCGCCACGCTCCGTCCAGGTGACAACAAAATCCACCTCGCCGTTTTCGCAGACAATATCGACGCCGCCCTGGGGCACCGAAAGCCCGCCATATTTGGCGGCGTTGGTGGCAAATTCGTGCAGCAACAGGGCAAAACTGGTAACGGCAGAACCGGCAACCGCGATGTCAGGCCCGGTGATCGTCAGGCGTGCCGATGCGGAGGCCGGGCCGGAATAGGGCGCGGCGATGGTCTGGATCAGGGCATGCAGGGTCGTGACCTGGTCATTGTTGCCGGCCGGCCCGGCGGCACGCCGGATCGTCAGTGAATGTGCCTGGGCCAGCGCATTGAGCCGCGCCGACACGGCTTGAGCCATTTCCTCGGACGTCGCCGCTGAGCGCGCACTCAGCGTCACCAGACTACTTGCCAGGGTGAACAGGTTTTTGACCCGGTGATCCATTTCCCGCAACAGCAGGTGCTGCTGCTCCTCGGCGCGCCGGCGGTCGGTGATATCACGGGCGATCTTGGAGGCGCCGATAACCCGGCCCGCGCGATTGCGGATCGGCGACACGCTGAGAGAAATATCGACCAAACTGCCGTCCTTGCGCTGACGGATCGTTTCATAGTGGTCGATCCGCTCACCCTGCCGGATGCGGCCAATGATATTGGGTTCTTCGTCAGGCCGATCAGCGGGAATAAGCATGGCCACCGGCTTGCCGATCGCTTCGGCGGCCGTATAGCCGAACAGCCGTTCCGCACCCCGGTTCCAGGTGATGATGGTGCCATCCAAATCCTTGGCCAGGATCGCATCATCCGATGATTCAACAATCGCCGCATAGCGCTGGGCGGTCTCATCAGCGGATTGGCGGTCGGTGATATTGACCAGCATATTGACGGCCCCGAGCAAGGCTCCGTCGGGGCCGAGGATCGGCGTGGGGAATGCCAGGAAGGGAATGAGCGTGCCGTCCGGCCGTTCTGCTATGGCCTCAACATCGCGTATCGGCCGGCGTTCGCGCAGTGCTATCGCCATCGGGCACTCATGGTGAGCCATCGGCGTTCCATCCGGCCAACGCAACTGCCAGGAGCCGCAAAACGTGCTTCTGCCGATGTCTGGGCGCGTGCCCCATAGTTCGGCCGCCGCTTCATTGTAAAAGGTGATCAGGCCATTGGGGTCGGTCATATAGACCGCCTCCGGCAAGGCCTCCAGGAGAGCCTCGATGGTAATCGCGGGTTCGCTCGCCCGCGCGGTTCTACCACCGAGCAGCACCGTATCGTCGCTCAATGGCAAATCAGCCATGTGGTACTCCCGGATGGTCCAACAGAAATCTGCCGAATTGCCATAACCGATAACTGTAATTGGGCTTATGAGGCGATAAAAACAATAGCTAGTGTGGGCAGCATTGGGCGACCACCACCTAGTGCTTTCCCCTGCGTTTTTTCATCAGGGCCAGCACCATGCCCTCTTGTGGTGTCAGCCCAGATTCAGTGCGGCGCGCCGCAACCAGCAGGCTGCCGTCCAGATAGGCCTGCAAAACCTCTGGGTGGACATAGCATTTTCGGCAGATGCTGGCGGTATTGCCCAAATGCACGGCCACGGCTTTGATGGCGGTTCGGATATTTTTCTCGGCTTCGGCAACACTGTCGAATCCACCGAATTCCTGCAGCGCCGTCGTCGTCAGCACCGTCCCGGCCCAGGTCCGAAAATCCTTGGCGGTAATCTCGGCTCCGGTAATGTCCTTGAGATAGGCGTTGACGTCGGACGACGTTACATCGTGGATCGCACCGCTGTCGTCCTGATATTGCAGCAATTGCTGGCCGGGCAAATCCTGGCACGCCTTCAATATCCTGGCGATACGGCGGTCGCGCAGTTGCACCCGCCAAATCTTGCCGCTTTTGCCCTTGAAGCGGAAGCGCAGCTCCGTGCCCTCGACCTGCAAATGCCGGCGGCGCAAGGTGGTCAGGCCAAAACTACCGTTTTGCCTGGCATAGTCGTCATTGCCGACGCGAATAAGCGTGGTCTCGAGCAGATGCACCGTCGTTGCCAGCACCTTCCGGCGCGGCAGGCCGGCCAGCGCCATGTCGTTGGCAACTTGGGCGCGAATGGTCGAAAGGGTCCGGCCAAACTCCAGCATATGGGCAAACTTCACGCTATCGCGGACCTCGCGAAAACCGGCATGGTAGAGGTATTGCTTGCGCCCTTTCTCGTCGCGTCCCGTGGCCTGTAGATGGCCGTTGGCATCGGGGCAAATCCATACCTCGCTCCATGCCGGCGGGATCGCCAGTGCGCGAATGCGCTGGAGGGTCGAGCGGTCTTTCAGCGTGGCGCCATTGGCATTCCGATAACTGAAACCCCTGCCGGCCTTGCGGCGGCCAATCCCCACAGTGTCGTCGGTGACATAGACCAGGCCCATCGCCCGGGTCATGGCTTGCGTGGCGGAACCGTCGTCGGGCGGCTGCATCGGGCTTCATATCCTTTCCGGCGACGCGACGTCGTTTCGAACACTACAAACCCTCTACCTCGGCTCCGGTTCCCTACCCCGCACGCTCTTCACTTTCCCGATGCAATCGCAACCGCCGGCGCATGGTTAACGTTTTGCTTGGTCCCCGCATTCAGCGGGACGATCGAAGGAGAAATGGAATGAAAGTCAGAACACTTCTATCCATCGCCGCCTTTGCCTCGGCATTGGCTGTTCCCGGGTTCGCCTTTGCCCAGGAGGAACACATGATCAGTGGCAAGGCGGTACCAGCCGATCAAGTCGCCGAAGTTCAAGCCAAATGCGACGAACTTCGCAAGGCGCCACCTGCCGCCGCGGAGGCCCCTGCTGCGGCTCCAGCCGCTGAAGCGCCGGCTGCCGGCACGGTTGGCTGGACCGAAGACGGCACCAAGATCGACGTGGCAAAACTCACGGTGGCGTTGTGTGACGAGGGCATGTTCCACGCCTCGGCCATGTAGCCTGTTAACCTAGCGCCCCGCCATTGCGTGGGGCGCTTACCCAGGGAGCGGTAAGATGGATGAACGATCACAAGACCGATGGATAGATCACGAGTTCGACCAAAAAGTACGCGAGACGGCCTATTTTTTATGGGAGCAAGGCGGACGCCAGTCCGGGCGGGAAAAGGAATATTGGTTCATTGCCCTCGATCGCTGCCTGCGGGAGCGAGAGGCCGATCAACTGCTGCGGGAGGGGAAGCCGGACTTCCTGCATACTTGGGATCAGTAGTCCGACAGTTTGGGCCACTCGCCAAGCGCGACGGGTGGCCCCAAGTGTAGGCCTATCTGAGATAGACCACCGTTCGGCTGCCATTCTCCACCAGCACCGGCTGGTCGTTAATATAGACGTAGGAGTAAGTGGGGCTCTCGGGGATGGGGATCAGCTCAACATCCGAGGGCAAAACATAGCCCACCACGACGTCACCGGCCATATTCACCGAGCCAATCGGGTTGGCGACAGCATAGTCAGCGGCGGCCTGCGGCACGAGATATCCCGGCGACATGGCCAGCGCCCGGCTTTGCAAATCCACGATCCACACCCGGTTATTGGCGTAGATATAGCCGTAATTATCGTCGCCCTCAACCGGGTAGATAGCGACGTCAGGCGGGACGACAAAGCCGACATCGACACTGTCGAGATAGACCGGCTCAACCGGATGCAGGCCAGCATATTCGACAGTCGACGCGGCAACGCCGGTCGCGGCCCCGAGGGTGGCACCGCTGAACCCTCCGATCACGGCACCAATCGGCCCGCCGATAATGAAGCCAAGCGCCGCGCCGCCGGCGCCACCCGCTACGCCGCCGACAGCGGCATTGGCATCCGCGTCGCCGTTATCCTGGGCGAAAGCCGGAAAAGTCGCGCCAAGCATTAGTACTGCCACAGAGGCCAAAAGCACGTGTCTCATGGTCTTCCTCGTCTCAGTTTGGTTACTAGCCCTTGTGAGACAAACGGATGGGCTTGGAGGTCGTTCCGATTTTTGCGCTCGGCGCCCTGCCCTCGCCCGATCCGACAGCAGGCTTTGGGAACCCTCTGTGGCGCACCCCGTTTCCATCGAGAGGCGTAGCGCGCGTCAACCGGACGTAGTGGCATAGGGAACAGTTTGGTTTTTCCGGTTTCCCATACTGGCCAACGAAATGGCAGCCGAGCCCTTATCCCACCCGCGTAGCGCCCCAACATGCCAGCCCTGCCCGGTTTTTCCACGCCGCGTGCAACGTTTGAAAGCGGTTGCCGTTGACTGAGCAACGTCGTGCAACTGAGAGGAACGATCATGAACAAGATTGCAGCTATTGGCATCGCCAGTGCATTGGCACTCGTGTCTCCGTACTCAGTCCTGGCCCAGGAAACGCCGGCTCCGTCGGTTGAAGCGCCGGCCACGCCCCCAGGCGCATCCGCCAACCAAGGCGGAGAAGTTATCGAGAATTACGGCACCGTCGTTGATGCCATCGGCCAGATGGGCACCGGGGATGAAATTTCCACGTTGCCTGCAGGAGAGCTGACCATAATCCTGCTTAGTTCCCTGGAGGGCGACGTCAATCATGATGGCGCGGCGGTGGATGCGGCCATTGCCGATCATCAGGCCGCAATTGCTGCACTTCGTGCGGCGGTAGCTGGGGATGAGGCGTTGGTGGCCAAACTGCAGGAAAGCGGCCTGTCGGCCGAGAATGCCATCGCGGTAGGCCAAAATGCCGACGCGACCTGGCGCCTCTACGTCGATGACCGCGAGCAGTAGCGCTTCGGCACCTATTCCAGTTCCATATGCGGCATCGATCACATTGCCACTTCGGGCACTGTGGCGGTATCGTGCCGGAATGGAACGTCGCGAAACTACCCAAACCAACTCCACCAAGCTCATCGTCCTGCTCGCCTTCATCCGCGACGAGGAAGGTGAGCTGCGGCCAGCATTCGAGCCCCGCGAGGTCCCGTCGGAAGACAAGGCCAAGATGGACGCCAGACGCATGGCAGCGCTGGGCACCTATGTCGGCGTCATCGCCTGGTCGCGGACGGCTGATCTGGTGAATGGGGAGTTCGGCGAGCCGGTGGTGCTGTTTCAGCACGGCGATGTGCCGGAGATGGAATAAGGGCGCAAGCGCCAGCCGACGCTGCGCTGGACTCGCCCACCATCTTGCCGCATTCTCGCTGCGCAGGAGGCCGACATGCAGGACGAACATATCGTGCGTGACCTTCAGGTCGTGGATGGCGGCCAGACCATCAAGGCGACCTATTTCATTGAAGCCGGAACCATCCACGCCCGCATTGAGGGGCGCAGCCTGATGCTACCGGTGGGCGTCGATACTTCCGAAGACACGGTTCGGCGCCTGGTGCTGGGACAAATCCAGACGCGGCACTGGCGCGAACGCGTGGCTGAGCGCCGGCGCCAGCAGGATTGAGACATAGGCGAGAGGCCCATGAAGCTGGATGCTCCATGGGCCTCTTGCGGGTTTAGACTAGCGTGGGTTAGGCACGGTCATCGACATAGACGATGACCGATCCATCGGCATTGCTCTTCACGGCAACGACATCGTCCGCGCTATGGCCTTCGGCTTCAAGCTTGGCTTTGATGGCCGCATTCGCTTCGATGTTCGAATGCAGCGTCGCGACCGCTTCAGCGTTGGCGGCCACGGCCGCATCAAGCGCGGCAGCTTCCGTCTCGGCATTGCCCTGTAGCGAGGACAGCAGAATAATGGTGATGCTGGCGTCATCGGCCACAGCGGACAGATCGACATCGGCCGAACCCGCAATTGATGACGTCACAGCGCCGTAGGTGTCATCCCCGGCATTCGCACTCACATCGGCACCAAGCTGAGCGTCGACGGCCGGCGTCTCGACGGTTACGCCCGCTCCGGCTCCGGCGCCAGCATCCTGGGCGAAGCTAGGCAGAGCGATCGACGCGAGAAAGGCGGCGGCCGTCGTTAGGATCAGGGTGTTCTTCATTTTTTTATCTCCGTGGTGGTTTGCCCCCACTTGAGCCTAAGGAACGACCCGGGGCCCCGATGGTTGCGAAATAGAGTTGGGGACGAGGCAATCAACAGCCACCGACTGGGTGCTCTCCGCCCGCCCGGCGACAGCAGCGGTGTTGCCCGTTCTGATCGACGGATAGGCCATTCGGCCGCATAATCAGCGCACCCGCGGAGGGTTCCATGACCAGGGTCGGCCCGCCATTCGCTGATCGTCGGGAAGCCGGGCGCCAGCTTGCCCAGGCGGTCGCGGCGCTGCAACTCCACGATCCGCTTGTGGTGGCGCTGCCGCGCGGGGGCGTGCCCGTGGCCTTCGAGGTGGCGCGTGTGTTGGGCGCGCCGCTCGAGCTGTTGCTGGTCCGCAAGATTGGCGCACCGGGGCATGCCGAATATGGCCTTGGCGCCGTGGTTGACGGCGATCCGCCGCAGCTTGTCCTCGACGACGCCATCATGCGCGTGATCGATCCACCGGCCGGCTATGTGGAGGCGCAAGCGGGCCGCGCGATCGCCGAACTCGCCCGCCGGCGCCAGCTCTATCTCGGCCAGAGGCCAGCGCTTACGGTGCGGAACCGAACCGTGATCCTCGTCGATGACGGCATCGCCACCGGCGTGACCATCACCGCAGCGCTGACGGGCATGCGAAACAACGCGGTCGCCCGCATCATATTGGCGATCCCGGTGGCGCCGGCGGATGTGCTCGACACATTGCGGCCGAAGGTCGACGCCATCGTCTGCCTGTCCACGCCGGAACCGTTCAACGCCGTCGGCTTACACTATGCCGCTTTCCCTCAGGTTGCAGACCAGGAGGTTGTGGCCCTGCTGCGTGCCGCCGAATAGGCTCAGCTTGCCAGCAAAGGCGGACAGGATGTAAAAATGGGATGGGGCTCTGCCTGTAGGAGGGCGCCATGGCTACGCTGCATATCGAGCATCGCATTACCGACTTTTCCACCTGGAAAGCCGCATTCAATCGGTTTGAGAGCCTGCGCTCCGATGCGGGCGTTACCGCCTATCGCATTTATCAACCGCATGATGACCCAGCGTACATCATGGTCCAACTCGACTTCCCGAGCGTTGACCAGGCAAAGAGCTTCCTGACCACACTCGAAGCCCGGGTCTGGTCGGTTCCGGCGAATTCGCCCGCTCTGGTCGGTAGCCCGCAAGCTCGAATACTGGTGCGGGCGCCAGAACAGCCATAAGTCGGGGCATCTCAAAATAGCCAGATCGCGCTGAGATGGTGCGGCTCGCTAGAAGGAGCCACCCATGACACGGCATTTTATTCCGGGCATTGCCGCCCTCGCCGCCGCACTCGTTCTCACCGGATGCACAAACGCAGCCCCGCCTGCGGCACAGCTCCCACCGCCGTCAGATTGTGGGGCGTCTCTACTGCAGAGCAAGGTTGGTCAACCCGTCACCGGCAGCACGGCCGCAGATGCACAGGTTAGAGGGGTTCCAGTCCAATCGCAAGGCGTGGTGCGGGTGATCGCACCGGGTCAGGCGGTAACCCAAGACTATAGCGACGCGCGGCTCAATCTCGAAACCGACGCTGCCGGCAACCTCGTCCGTGCCGCCTGCGGGTAATTTCTCTCCCGCTCTTTGCTCGGTCCGGAACAGTTTCCCACGCCGGTCGTTGGCACAGGGAGACCCTCGGAGAGACCCTATGCAGAGCAAACTCATCCATGATGCAGACGGACAGCAAACCTACGCCATCATTCTTTCGACGGGCGATGAAGTAACCGCCTGCCTGACCGCGTTTGCTAAGGAGGCTGGGCTGCAGGCGGCAAGCTTCAAAGCCATCGGCGCCTTCCAGCGCGCCACCCTTGCCTTCTTCGATTGGGAGGCGAAGACCTATCTGCCCATCGAAGTGAATGAACAGGTCGAGGTCGCATCCCTGACGGGCGACATTGCGATTGGCCCCGAAGGCCAGCCAGCATTGCATATCCACGCCGTGCTCGGCCGCCGAGATGGCAGCGCCGTGGCCGGACACCTTCAAACCGCGGTGGTCCGCCCGACCTTGGAAGTAATCCTGACTGAATCGCCAGAATACCTCCGCAAGAAACTCGATCCCGATTTGGGGCTTGCGTTGATCAAGCCAAATCTCTGATCCTTGGGGCAACAGCACCATGCGGAGGCCGAGATGACGAACACGACAGAGCCCAAACTTCTGTCTGGCGGCAATCCGCAGATCGCCAAGGGCTACGGCGACAAACCCGTCCAGGCCTACATCGCCGCCATGCCAGGGTGGAAAAGCGATCTCGGCCGACGCCTTGATGAAAGCATTGAGCTTGTCGTGCCGGGGGTCCGCAAGGCCGTAAAATGGAACTCCCCCTTCTACGGAACCGAGGACGATATATGGTTCCTCAGCCTGCATTGTTTTGCAAAATACGTGAAGGTGACGTTCTTTCGCGGCACGTCGCTGCGCCCCGAGCCGCCCGGCCAGTCCAAGCATCCTGAAGTGCGCTATCTCGACATCTACGAAGGCGATTTCGATGAGGCCCAGTTCACCGAATGGGTGAAGCAGGCCAGCAAACTTCCCGGCGAAAAACTGTGACACTGTAACACCCTGGAGGATTGGACACATGGCGCTCAAACGGATGGACAATGTCGGAATCGTCGTCGATGACCTCGGCGCGGCGGTTGATTTCTTTCGGGAGCTCGGCCTGGAGCTCGAAGGGCGGGCCACGATCGAAGGAGAATGGGCCGGACGGGTCACCGGACTGGGCGATCAGCATGTCGAGATTGCCATGATGCGCACGCCGGACGGCCACAGCCGGCTCGAGCTATCCCGCTTCCTCGCGCCGCCTGTCGTCGCGGATCACCGCAACGCCCCGGTCAACGCGCTGGGCTACCTCCGCGTCATGTTCACCGTGGACGACATCGACGATACGCTGGAGCGGCTCCGCAATCGCGGCGCGCAGCTCGTGGGAGAAGTGGTCCAATATGAAGACGTCTATCGGCTCTGCTACATCCGTGGGCCTGAAGGGCTTCTCATCGGGCTCGCCGAAGAACTGGGCTGAGTTCCATACGCCAGTCGCTGAGCTATGAAGGCGGCGAGATCAGTTTGGCCACCCTGCGGTCTTCCGCTTGCTCACTTGACGATAGACCGGTCACGACGCCTTCCCGGTCGGCCTCGCTCCGGTTTTGGCTCATCTTCACCTTGCCCTCGAGGCGCGAGATCGGCAGGCGCAGTCCGACAATGCCCTTGAGTTGCGCCTTTATGAACGGGGCCGGTGCATCGGAGACGGCCCAGGGCTGCTGTCGCGGTTGTTCGTAGAGATTGGTCAACCGCGTCACCATGTCGAGCAGCCGCTCGGGGTCTTCGAAGAACTCCACTGGCCCATAGGCGTGGACGGTGACGTAGTTCCAGGTGGGCACGACCTTGCCGTGCTCGCGTTTGGACGGATACCAGCTCGGTGTGACATAGGCGTCGGGGCCAGAAAAGATCACCATGGCCTCGCCCGTAACCGGCAGTTGCCATTGCGGATTGGCCCGCGCCAGGTGCCCATAAAGAACGCCATGTTCGCCCTCAGTCTCATCAAGGATCAGCGGCAACGGCGTGGCGACCAGCCCCTGCGATGTTGCGGTAACGAGCGTCGAAAGCCGCGCCGCGCGGATGATGCGGTGGATTTCGGCTGGGTTGTCCTCGCGAAAGGCCGGCGGCGTGTACATCGCGTTTCTCCTAGTTTCCAAACCTGCGTGCGCCCGCAACGCAACCGATCACCGCGACCGTCACCAGCAGCATGGCCGGGGTGACCGGCTCATGCAGCAGGGTTGCGGCCAAGGCCAGGCCGAAGAACGGCTGCAGCAGTTGCATTTGCCCGACAGCGGCAATGCCGCCTTGGGCCAGGCCACGATACCAGAACACGAAACCAATGAGCATGCTGAACAGCGAGACATAGCCTAGGCCGAACCACGCGGGCGCTACGATGCCAGCAAAGCTCGGTGGCCAATAGATCAAGCTCAGCACGCCCATGACCGGCAGCGACAGCACCAGCGCCCAGCAGATCACCTGCCACCCGCCCAGCGAACGGGAGAGCTTGCCGCCTTCGGCATAACCCAGGCCGCAGACGATAATGGCTGCCAGCATCAGGCCATCGCCAACGGGCGAAGCGCCGATGCCCTGCGACAGCGCGAAGCCGGCGACCAGGGCGCTGCCGAGTAGAGAGAAGATCCAGAACGGCCGCTTGGGGCGCTCACCGCCGCGGATGACGCCGAAAATGGCGGTGGTCAGCGGCAAGATGCCGATGAAGACGATCGAATGCGCGGAGGTGATGTGTTGCAAGGCCAGGGCCGTTAGCAGGGGAAAGCCAACCACCACGCCAAGCGCCACGATGATGAGGGAGATGAAATCCTGTCGCCCAGGACGGCGCTGCCGGAAGATCAGCAGCAGCAGCAGGCCAACAAGGCCGGCAATGACGGCGCGCATCCCCGTGAGAAACATCGGGTCGAACGCCGCCACAGCCACTTTCGTCGCCGGCAACGAGCCGCTGAAAATGATGACCCCGACCAATCCATTGATCCAACCGCTCGTCGACCGTTCCATGCGACACTCCTGTAGTGCCGCTCTATGCCGGCAAGCCATTGCCCGCGCCAGTTACAGTGCGATACAGTTCTGCCGAACTGTTATGGCCTTGAGGACAGCACGGATGGAAACGACGCGCGTTGGACAGGTGATGCGCACGATCAAGCAGCGGATCGCCGGGCGCAGCCTGACCGCCGGCGCCAAGCTACCATCGGTGCGCGCTTTGGCCAAAACCATGCAGGTATCGGTCTCGACAGTGGTGGATGCCTATAATCGCCTGGTGGCCGAAGGCGTGATCCTGTCCCGCCCCGGCTCCGGCTTTTACGCCGCCCAGCATACCGCGCCGCTCGCTTTGTCGGCCGTTGGACCGAAACTCGACCGTACACTCGATCCGTTCTGGGTGTCCCGCCAGTCGCTGGAAGCCGATGCCGGCGCGCTCAAGCCTGGTTGCGGCTGGTTGCCGCCCAGTTTGCTGCCGGAGGATGGTCTGCGCCGCGCCCTGCGCACGCTCGCGCGCGGCAACAGCCAGGTGCTTACCGAGTATGACACGCCGCTTGGGTTGCCACCGCTGCGCCAACTGATCGCCCTGCGCATGGCCGAACGCGGAGTGGAAGCGTCACCCGATCAAATCATGCTGACGGAAAGCGGCACCCAGGCCATCGATATGCTGTGCCGGTTTCTGCTCGAGCCGGGCGACACGGTGTTGATTGATGATCCGTGCTACTTCAACTTCCAGGCGCTGCTGCGCGCCCACCGCGCCCACATCGTCAGTGTGCCCTATGCTCCCAACGGCCCGGATCTTGCCTTGTTCGCGGCGGCTTTGGCCGAACACAAGCCGCGGCTCTACATCACCAATGCAGGCATCCACAATCCGACCGCCGCAACGCTGTCGCCGGTCGTCGCGCATCGCGTGCTGAAACTGGCCGACCAGCACGGGCTGACCATCATCGAGGACGACATATTCGCCGATTTCGAGCACAGCCCGGCTCCACGTCTGGCCGCTTTCGATGGGCTGGATCGCGTCATTCACATCGGCAGTTTTTCCAAGACGCTATCGGCAGCGGCACGATGCGGGTTCATTGCGGCCAAGCCCGACTGGATCGAGGGCCTGATCGACCTCAAGATCGCCACCACATTCGGCGGCGGGCGGCTCAATGCCGAGCTGGTGCTGAGCGTGCTCAGCGATGGGGGCTATCGCAAGCACATGGACGGATTGCGCAGCCGTCTGGCGCAGGCGCGGTTCGACATCGGGGGCAAGCTGAGGAATATCGGCATCATCCCTTGGCTCGAACCGCAAGCCGGCATGTTCTTGTGGTGCCGCCTGCCCGATGACCTCGATGCTGCGGCCATCGCCCGGGCAGCGCTGGCAGAAAAAATCGTCCTCGCGCCGGGCAACGCCTTCAGCCTCGCCCAGACCGCGACCAGTTATCTACGCTTCAACGTGTCTCAAAGCGACGACGAGCGCGTGTTCGCCGTGCTGCGTTTAGCACTGGGGGCCCAGAGCAATGGATGAGCATAGCGACGCCCGTCGCCTTGCCAAGCCGTCGCGGAAGTGCTGCATTGGCCGCGACAGTCTCATTGCCTGATGGCAGGGTGAGCGCGCATGATGGGCTAAGCTAGGCCAGGGTTACCGGAGCAGGAATGGGCGCCTATATTTTTCGCCGTTTCTTGCTGATGATTCCGACAGTGTTCGGCATCATGGCGATTTCGTTTCTCATCACGCAGTTTGCGCCGGGCGGCCCGGTCGAACAGGCGCTGGCCAATATGTCCGGCCAGAGCGGCGGGATCATGGAACGGGTCACCGGCAGCGCGGGCGGCGATCTGGCGGCCCAGCAACCCCAGACCAAGACGTCCACCTATAGGGGCAGTCAGGGCCTGCCGCCCGAACTGGTGGCGCGCATCGAACAGCAATTCGGCTTCGACAAGCCGCCGCTCGAGCGCTTCTTTGGCATGTTGGGCAATTATCTGCGCTTCGATTTTGGCGACAGCTATTACCGCGACATTTCGGTGATCGACCTGATCAAGGAGAAAATGCCGGTCTCGATCTCGCTCGGGCTGTGGATGACGCTGCTGGCCTATGGCATTTCCATTCCGCTCGGCATCGCCAAGGCCAGGCGCGATGGGTCGCGCTTCGATGTCTGGACCTCCACCATCGTCATCATCGGCTATGCGGTGCCGGGGTTCCTCGTGGCCGTGGCGCTGGTGGTGTTGTTTGCCGGAGGCTCATTCTGGTCGGTTTTTCCGCTGCGCGGCCTGACCTCGCCGGGCTTTGAGAGCTTCCCCTGGTGGCGGCAGATCCTCGACTATTTCTGGCATCTGGTGCTGCCCATTATCTCCATGGGGTTGGGAGCCTTTGCCACGGCGACGCTGCTGACCAAGAATTCCTTCCTCGATGAAATCGGCAAGCAATATGTGGTGACCGCCCGCGCCAAGGGGCTGAGCGAGCCTCAGGTGCTGTATCGCCATGTGTTCCGCAACGCGATGATGCTGATCATTGCCGGCTTTCCCGGCGCCTTTATCGGCGCGTTCTTCGGCGGTTCGCTGCTCATCGAAACCATCTTTTCGCTCGATGGGCTGGGGCTGCTCGGCTTTCAGTCGGTGGTCAATCGCGACTATGCGGTGGTGCTGGCGACGCTCTATATCTTTTCGCTGCTCGGGCTGGTGATCGGGCTGATTTCCGACCTCGCCTATATGTGGGTTGATCCGCGCCTCGATTTTGAAAGCCGCAGCATATGAGTGCGGTGCTGTCGCCGCTCAATCGGCGCCGCCTCGCCAATTTCCGCGCCAACCGGCGCGGCTGGTGGAGCTTGTGGATATTCCTGGTGCTGTTCGTCGTCACATTGGGCGCCGAATTCATCGCCAATGACCGGCCGATCCTGGTCGCCTACCAAGGTGAACTGCTGGTGCCGGCGCTGGTGGATTACCCCGAGGCGAAATTCGGCGGCTTTTTCGCCACCACCAATTTCCGCGATCCGTTCATCGCCGAGGAAATCGCCGCCCATGGCTGGGCGCTGTGGCCGCCCATCCGCTTCAGCCATGGCACGGTGGACGGCAATATCGCCTATTCCGGCGCCAATCCGCCCAGCATGCTGCTGAGCCGCGAGCAGCTTTGCCAGCGCTATGCTCTGGGCGTGGCCGACCCGGACTGCAACGCCGGCAATTATCACTGGCTGGGCACCGATGATCGGGGCCGCGACGTGCTGGCCCGCCTCATCCACGGCTTTCGCATCTCCGTACTGTTCGGGCTGACGCTGACCATATTTTCCTCGTTCATCGGCGTGCTGGCGGGCGCGGTGCAGGGCTATTTTGGCGGCTGGATCGACCTGATCGCCCAACGGCTCATCGAAATCTGGACCTCGATACCGGCGCTCTATCTGCTGTTGATCATTTCCAGCGTCATCGCTCCCAGCTTCTGGGTCTTGCTGGGCATTCTGATGCTGTTTTCCTGGGTGAGTCTCGTGGGCATCGTGCGCGCCGAGTTTCTGCGCGCCCGCAATTTCGAATATGTCGCGGCGGCACGGGCGCTGGGGGTGTCCAATCCCGTCATCATGTGGCGGCATCTGCTGCCCAACGCGATGGTGGCGACGCTGACCTTCATGCCCTTCATTCTGTCGGGCTCGGTCGCCACCCTGACCTCGCTCGATTTTCTCGGCTTTGGCCTGCCGCCGGGCTCGCCCTCGCTCGGCGAATTGCTGGCGCAGGGCAAGAATAATCTGCAGGCGCCCTGGCTCGGCCTCACCGGCTTTTTCACCATTGCGCTGATGCTGACCCTGCTGGTGTTTATTGGCGAAGCGGTGCGCGACGCCTTCGACCCGCGAAAGACTTTTGCATGAGCGCGCCTTTGCTTTCAGTCCGTGACCTGTCGGTCCGCTTCGGCACTCATGCGGCGGTGCGCGGCATCAGCTTCGATATCGCGCCGGGCGAGACGCTGGCGCTGGTGGGCGAAAGCGGCTCGGGCAAGTCGGTCACGGCCCTGTCCACCCTGCGCCTGCTGCCGCCTTCGGCCCAGCTTTCGGGGGAGGTTCGCTTCGCCGGGCAGGATCTGGTGGCGGCCGGCGAGGCAGCGCTGCGCGGGGTGCGCGGCAATCAGGTCGGGATGATTTTCCAGGAGCCGATGAGTTCGCTCAATCCGGTTCACACCATTGGCCGGCAGGTCGCCGAAGTGCTGAGCCTGCACCAGGGCCTGCGCAAGACCGCCGCCCAGACGCGCGCCATCGCGCTGTTGCAGTCCGTAGGCATTCCCGACCCGGCCAGCCGGTTCCACGACTTTCCGCACCAGCTGTCGGGCGGACAGCGCCAGCGCGTCATGATTGCCATGGCGCTGGCCAATGACCCGAAATTGCTGATCGCCGACGAGCCGACCACGGCGCTGGACGTCACCGTGCAGGCGCAGATTCTGGCTCTGCTGAAGGCGCTGCAGCAGCAAAATGGCATGGCCTTGCTGTTCATTACCCATGACCTGTCCATCGTGCGGCGCATCGCCGACCGGGTTTGCGTCATGACCGAGGGCGAAATCGTCGAAAGCGGGCCGGTGGGCGAAATTTTCGCCAATCCGCAGCATGAATACACCAGGCATCTGCTTGCCGCCGCGCCACAAGGCTCTCCGCCGGAGCATGACGCTGCGGCCCCCAGCATTGTCGAAGCCAGCGACCTAAAAGTCTGGTTTCCGATCAAGCGCGGCTTGTTGCGCCGGGTGGTGGGGCATATCCACGCCGTCGACGGCGTTGATCTCAGCATCACCCAAGGCGAGACTCTGGGGGTGGTCGGCGAGAGCGGCTCGGGCAAGTCGTCGCTCGGCTATGCCCTGCTGCGGCTGATCCCGTCCACGGGCCGGATTGTGGTGCTGGGCCAGCAGGTGGACGGCCGCTCCTGGCAGGCGCTGCGCCCGTTGCGGCAACACATGCAAATCGTCTTCCAGGACCCCTTCGGCTCACTGAGCCCCCGCATGTCGGTGGGTGACATTGTCGGCGAAGGGCTGAAGGTGCATATGCCGCGCCTCACGGCGGCGCAGCGGGCCGAAAAGGTGACGGCGGTGCTGCGCGAAGTCGGGCTCGACGCCGCCATGTCAGCGCGCTATCCGCATGAATTTTCCGGCGGACAGCGCCAGCGCATCGCCATTGCCCGCGCCTTGGTGCTAGAGCCGCAATTCCTGGTGCTGGACGAGCCGACCTCGGCGCTCGACGTTTCCATCCAGGCCCAGATCATCGACCTGCTGCGCAACGTGCAGCAGCGGCGCGGCCTGACCTATCTGTTCATCAGCCATGATCTCAAAGTGGTGCGGGCCCTGGCGCATCGGCTGATCGTCATGCGGAACGGCAAGGTGGTTGAGGCTGGCCCCGCCGCCGACATCTTCGCTGCACCGCGCGAAGCCTATACGCGCCAATTGCTCGCCGCAGCCTTCGACCTCGCCACCGACGACACGGCATTGCCCCTGCCCCCGACAAGCGCATAACCTATGCCCACAGACCCCATGCGGAGCCGCACCATGACGCGTTCAACCATTTTGGCTTCCCTCATCGCCGCCGGCTTCCTCGCCATGGTGGCGCCCAGCCTGGCGCAGACGCCGACCGGGGTCTGGGTGCATGCGGATTCGCTGACCGAGAGCCCGAAATATCCCGAAGGCTTTACCCATTTTGACTATGTGAACCCCGACGCGCCCAAGAGCGGCACCGTGAGGCTGGGCGATCGTGGCGGCTTTGATACCTTCAACCCGATCCTGCCCAAGGGCGAAGCGGTGAGCGGGCTCGGGCTCGTCTATGAAACGCTGATGACCCCGTCGTTGGACGAGGTCAACACCAGCTATGGCCTGCTCGCCGAGGCGATGAAGGTGGCCGATGACTATGGCGCGGTGACCTTTCACATGGACCCCGACGCCCACTGGCATGACGGCGAGCCCGTAACCGCCGAGGACGTGGTCTGGTCCTTCGACAAGGTCGTCGAAATCAGCCCGGTCTATGCGCAATATTACACCAACATCACCAGCGCGGTGGTGACGGCGCCGGGCGAGGTGACCTTCACCTTCGACCAGACCGGCAATCGCGAATTGCCGCATATCCTGGGACAATTGCTCGTCCTGCCCCAGCATTGGTGGGAGGGCGAGACGGCCGATGGCAAACAGCGCGATATCGGCAAATCGACGCTCGAAGCACCGCTGGGCTCTGGCCCCTATCGCCTGGCCAGTTTCGATGCCGGCCGCACCGTGACCTATGAACGGGTTGCCGATTATTGGGGCGCCACGCACCCGACCCAGGTGGGCACCAATAATTTCGAAACGTTCAAATACGAATATTTCCTCGATGAATCAGTGTGGTTCGAGGCCTTCAAGGGCGACCAGTTCGACTGGTGGAGCGAATATACCGCCCGTCGTTGGGCCACGGGTTTCGACTTTCCCGCCGTGGCTGATGGCCGGGTGATCCGCGAAGAATTCCCGCAGGATTACAATGGCAGCGGGCAGATGACCGGCTTCATTCCCAATCTGCGCCGGGAAAAATTCCAGGACGAAAAGCTGCGTCAGGCGTTGAACCTCGTCTTCGATTTCGAGGAACTCAACAACACCGTCTTCTACAACCAGTATCAGCGCATCAACAGCTACTTCTATGGCCTGCCCTTCGCCGCCTCCGGCTTGCCGGCAGGCGAGGAGTTAGCCGTGCTGGAAAGTGTGCGCGATCTGGTGCCAGCGACGGTGTTCACCGAGGTTTACACCAACCCGGTCAATGGCGATCCGGGCAAGCTGCGCGCCAATCTGCGCAGCGCGCTGAACCTGCTGACCGAGGCGGGCTATCGCCTCGACGGCAATCGGCTGGTCGATGTCAATGGCACCCAGCTCAGCATAGAACTGCTGATGCACCAGACCACGCTGGAGCCCATCGCGCAGAATTTGGCCACCAATCTGCGCCAGATCGGCGTCGAACTCAGCATCCGCATGGTCGACACGCCGCAATATATCAACAGGCTGCGCAGTTTCGACTATGACATGATCTATGGCAGCTGGACCCAGTCCTTCTCCCCCGGCAACGAGCAGCGCTTCTTCTTTGGCTCAGGCAGCGTCGGTGAGGAGGGCTCGCGCAATTATGCCGGCATCGCCGACAAGGGCATCGATGCGCTAATCGACAAGCTGATCGTGGCCGATGATCGGGAAACCCAGCTCGCCATCACGACGGCGCTCGACCGGGTGCTGCTGCATCACCATTACGTGGTGCCCGGCTATGCGCTGACCTATTCCCGCATCGCCCATTGGAACCGCTTCAGCCACCCGGAAACGCTGCCCCAATTTTCCAACGGCTTTCCCACCATCTGGTGGTGGGACGCGGACAAGGCGGCCCAGACCAGCGGCGCGGGGCAATAGGGTCCCACCCCGATCAAGCCGCCGCAGGCAGGCGGAAGGCAATAGGCCGACAGCAGAAAGTTCTGGCAGCGACACACTTCGATTTCTTCAGCGGCGGGTGGCGGCGAGGACGCTAGCCACCAAATGCCAGTGGGACATCGAACGTCCATGACGATCGATTGGCCGCAGCTGGAATGGCTGGGAAGGGCGCTGCCCGGCCGACGGTGGCGAGGCCTGCCTGGTCCAGGGCGCTGTTGCCTGATGAACGGGCGATGCTCACTTCCGCCACCTGTCCATTGGCGAGAACGGTGAAGCGCACGACGACTTCGCCGCGCTGGCTATTATTACTGCGCAACGCGCGGCGCAGCTTGCGCAGGACGTCGCCGGGATAGCGGGCAATTTCGGCGTCGCCACCATTGCCCTGATCTGCCTGCTGGGCGGTGCTCCCGGCGGAAGCAGCCGCGTCTGCATTGCTGGCGCCACCATTGCCTGCCGTATTGGGGGGAGGCGTTGCCGCTTGACGCGGCACTTGTTGTTGCGACTGGGGATTGGTCGGTTTGCTGGGGCGCACAAAGCTTAGCGTCTGGGGAATGGGCGCTTGCTTGAGGTCTTCGCTGCTGACCGCTTCGATGGTCTCGGACGGCGAGGCCGTTATTGGCTGGCTGGCGAGGCTGTTGAGGGCGGTGGATGTAAGCACGGCAACGTCCGTTATGGCCTCCAATGGCATCTGCGGCTCAGGTGGCGGCTCTGCCACATCCGGCAAGGGAGCTTCAACTGGCTCGACACTGTCCGGCTTCATTGCTTCAATGGCGGGCTCATTTATCGGCTGCTGCGTCTCGGGGGGCAGCGGGGCGATGGCTTCGGTGATGGGCTCGATCGCATCGGGTTTGATCGGTTCGATAGGGGGCGGCGTTGTCGCCGCTGCCCCGGCAGAAACGAGATCCAGCGTTGAATCGCTCTGGACCAGAGAGGTTGCATTGGCCGAAACCGAGGACATGGTCACGATGCTGACACTGACGGATTCTGCTGCTGGGGCGTCGTCCGGTTCCGGCCAGGAAAAGCCGACAAAGGCGGCGCCGATGACAGCCACATGAACCAGCACCGAGCCGGATAACGCGCGTTGCATTATTCGGCCTGCTTCCGCTCGGTAATCAGCCCGATCTGGCCATAGCCAGCGGCCGACAACGCCCCCATCACTTCCATGATGGCCCCATAAGCCGCAGTCGCATCGCCGCGCACATAGAGGCGTTCGTCAGTTCCCTGCACGGCCAGCGAAGCTACTGCGGGCACCAGCGCCGCCAGCGTCACCGGCTCATTGTCGATGGAGATGGCGCCGTCAGGGGTTACCGTCACGGTGATCGGCTTACGCTCCAACGGCATGGCCTGGGCCTGGGTTTGCGGCAGGTTTACCGGCACACCCATGGTCATCAGCGGCGCCGCGACCATGAAGACGATCAACAGCACCAGCATGACGTCGACCATAGGCGTCACGTTGATATCGCTGATCGCGCCATTGCGGTCCCTGCCCCGGCCGCGACCCCGCGCGCGCTTCGCTCCGCCAGCGGACATGCCCATCAGGCTTTCCCGGCGTCGAGCTGGCGCGACAACATTGCGACCAGCCGGTCGGCGAAGGCTTCCAGCCGGCCGATCAGCTTGCCCGCTTCGGCGTTGAGCTTGTTATAGGCGATGACGGCCGGAATCGCGGCCAGCAGACCCAAAGCCGTGGCCAGCAGCGCCTCGGCAATGCCGGGCGCCACCACGGCAAGACTGGTATTTTCCGCCGAGGCAATGGCGGTGAAGGCGTTCATGATGCCCCAGACCGTGCCGAACAGGCCGACGAAGGGGCCGGCACTGCCAATGGTCGCCAGAAAGCCCAGGCGCTTTTCCAGCGCACTGCTCTGTTCGTTGACCGCCAGGTCTAGCGCGATTTCCAGCCGCATCTGCAACCCGCCAGCGGCTGTCGCCTGCTCGGCATGGCTTCTGTCCCACTCATCCATGGCCGCAAGAAAAACAGCGGAGAGCCCGCTGGCATCCTTCCCGGCATAGTCGCCGCGCAGGTCCGCCAAGGACTTGCCGGAGGCAAAAGCCCGGTCAAATGCCACCATGTCGCGGCGGGCCCTGGCATAAGTCGAGACGCGATTGGCAATGATCGCCCAACACCAGATCGAGGCCACGAGCAGGGCAATCATGATCGATTTCACCACCCAGTCGGCCTGCATGAACAGGGCGAACATGGAAAAGTCGTGCGTTGGAGTGTCCATGGTCAGATACCGAACGCAATATCGAGGCGCGTGCTGGTCTCGAGCGCATCAAGGCAAATCGAAGCGGGCGCGATCTCTCCCTCGCAGGCGCTGATGTCATTGACGAGGATGCGGCCAAGCCCGTCGCATTGCAGGCCCGCCAGCTGGAACTGCAGCACTTTTGTCTTGCCGTTGCTGAGGTCCTTGAAGTCGAGCGTCACGATGCGGTCAATGCTCCCGGCGACATCGAAGAGGGCCAGCTCAACTGCGGCCCGGTCCAGCTGCCCACCCAGTTGATTGGTGGCGAGGAAGCTGACGCGACATCCGGCCTCGGCGGGCTGGAGCGCGTTGAGTTCGAGAGCGAATTTGGGCGCCGCAACGTCCTGTGCAGCAGCGGATGAACAAAGAAGGGCGAGGCCCAACAGGGTGGCGAAGGGGCGTGTGGTCATCAGGCAACCTTGGTGATGGGATTTGACGCGCCAAGGCGGTCAACGGATTGCGGCAGCACGAAGGGGATGCTGGCAGGTGGAAGGGCGTCAACGCGGAGTTGGCAATCGAAAACCTCGGCGATGAGGTCGTCGGTCAGCACGTGCTGCGGCGTACCGAAGCCGGCCACCTGACCGTCGCGCAATGCCAGAATGGTGTCGGCATACATCGCCGCGAGGTTAAGATCATGCAGGATGGCAATGACGCCACCGCCGGAATCGGCGTAGCGGCGGGCCACATCCATGATCATCAACTGGTGTTTTACGTCGAGGCTGGAGACAGGCTCATCGAGGAACAGGTAGCGCGGCACGCCATCCAGCACGGGCATCCAGACCTGGCACAAGACCCGCGCCAACTGCACCCGTTGCTGTTCGCCGCCCGAAATCTCGCCGTAGTAACGGCCACCAAATCCTGCCAGATCAACGGCAGCCAGGGCCATTTCCGGAATGCGTTTCGCCATGCCCAGCGGCACGCCGGAACGCCCTGCCGTCATCCCCATAGCCACCACTTCGTGCACGGTGAAAGGAAACGGCAAATTGCTCGATTGCGGCAGCACAGCACGCAATGTCGCTGCCTGCATGGTGTTCATCTCGGCGAGGTCCTGACCGTTGATGCTCACCGCGCCGGTATAGGAAATATCCCGGCAGATTGCCTTCATCAGTGTCGATTTGCCCGAGCCATTCGGACCGATCACTGCCGTGATAGCGCCGGGTCTGGCCGAGAAGGAAACATCGCGCAGTATCAGCCGATTGCCCAGACTGACCGCGAGCGATTGCACATTGATCATGGTTTCACCAAGCAAAGGCCGCGCGCTTGCGCAGCAGGATCCAGAGGAAAAACGGACCGCCGAAAGCCGCGGTTACAATGCCGATGGGCAGTTCCGCCGGGGCAACGATGAGCCGGCTGATGGCATCGGCCATCAGCAGAAAGGACGCGCCCAGCAGCGCCGTCGCTGGCAGCAGATAGCGGTGATTGGGCCCGATGATCAGCCGCAGCAGATGGGGCACGACGATGCCGACAAAACCGATGCCGCCGCTGACGGCGACCGAAGCGCCGGTGGCACCGGCCACGGCGACGATGGTCATCAGCTTGAACCGTTGCACCGGTACGCCAAGATGGGCGGCTGTGGCCTCACCCAACGTCAGGGCATTGAGCCCCTTGGCTAGAAAGCCAGCCGCAATCAGCGAACCGACAATGATGGGACCGGATGCGGCCACCTTGGTCCAATTGGAACCCGATAGGGAGCCCAGGCTCCAGAAGGTCAGGTCGCGCAACTGGCTATCGGTCGCAACATAGACCATGACGCCAGTGGCGGCGCCCGCCAGCGCCGCAATGGCGATACCGGCCAGCAGCATGGTGGCGATTGCGGTCTGCCCGCTGCGCGTGGCGACGCTGTAGAGCACAAATGTCGTGACCAGCCCGCCCGCAAACGAGGCGATCTGGAGGCTGTAAATGCCCAGCAACGCCGTGAGCGGGGCCAGCATGGTCGTGCCCAACACGATGATGCTGACCGCGCCAAGCCCAGCCCCGGCTGACACACCCACGAGGCCCGGATCGGCCAAGGGGTTGCGAAACAGGCCTTGCATCAACAGGCCGGAAACAGCCAGGCCAGCCCCGACCAGCGAGCCCAGCAGCATGCGCGGCAGGCGGATATTGTAGATGACGGCATGGTCCCGCAGCGCCTGCTCGGCATGCTCCGGCACGATGCCGAACCAACTGCCAATGATGGCCCATGCCGAGGCGCCTGAGGCTCCGGTGGTCATCGACACGACCACCATCACCAGCAACAGCACGGTCAGGACGACGATGGCGAGACGCCCAAGATTGCTGCGATCCCCCTCGGCCCGTTCAGCCGAGGCAGGATTTTCGCCGGACATTGTAGCTGCACTCGCCATGCGTCCGCTTCCTAGTTTGCGCCGTAGAGCAGGTCGGCGACCTCGTCGGCCGCAGCCGCCGTGCGCGGACCAAAGCCAAGCAGATAGGCGCCCTCCAGACGGTAAAAGGCATCATTCTGGCCCGCGGGGGTCAGCGCGATGGCGGGATTGGCCTTGAGATCGGCATCGCTGGCGCTGTGGTCGCCGCCGCGATCCATCATCAGGATGACGTCGGGAGCCGCATCGATGATCGCTTCCTCGGTCAGCGCCTTGTAGCCGGCAAATTCGTCGATGGCGTTGACCGCCCCAGCCAGCGCGATGATGCCGTCGGCGGCAGTCCCCGTACCCGAAGCCTGAATCTTTCCGCCTTCAGCCGACAGAATAAACAGGATGCGCTTGGGCGCGGCGACCGCAGCGGTGCGGGCCGCAAGATCGACGAACTGCTGTTCGGTAGCGCCGGCGAGTGCTTCGGCCTTGTCCTCAGCCCCAAGCGCCTGCCCCACGGCGCGGATCTTGAGCAGAACGCCCTCGGCCGAATAGCTCTCGGGCACGGTCTGGTATTCCACCCCCGCCTGGCTCAGCACGCCGAGCGCCTCGGGCGGCCCGCTGCCTTCGATGACCAGCAGCGCCGACGGGCTGACCGACAGCACGCCCTCGGGCGCCAATTGGCGCATATAGCCCACATCTGGCAGTGCCAGCGCCGCCTCGGGATAGAGCGCTGTCTGGTCGCGGGCGACGAGTTTGCCCTCTTCGTTCAGCGCGTAGATGATTTCGGTGAGCGAGCCACCGATGGAAACCAGTCGCGAGGTGTCGGTGAATTCGTGCAAATCCTGCGCCGCGACGCCGGACAGACCGAAGGTAAGCGTCAGAAAAGTCGCGCGCGCCAGGCGGCGGATGGGAAGAACGTGCATGGTGGCCTCAGGCTGCATTGGACTGGTTGTGGAGCGGCAGCTGTTCTACGGCAGTGCGCCAATCGGCCCGCTCGTCGGTCCCTTCCTGCCGCTTGCCAAAGAACTGGATAATCAGCTCGCGATTGCCGTCATAGACTTCGATCGAGGTGACGTGACCGTCACTGGTCGGCTTGCGCACTGCCCAAACCGAGGCGATGTGGTCGAGCCGGAGATGGAGATGGAAGGTGTCGTCCATGACGTTGATCCATGGCCCCATCGGCTTGATATTGGTGACCGGGCCAGCATGGATCTGGATGCAGCCATGATTACCGACAAAGGCCATAACCGGCAGGTCCGTGCCCGCAACGGCGGAGAACATCTGCTCCACGGCATTGGCATCGAGCTGCCAGGCAAGGTCCTCTCCCACCATTTCGAGGGCAGAGAGACGGTGCAGATTGAGCTTCTTGAGCAGACCGAAAAACTGGTGCGTATCGGTCATCGCCTGCCACTTGTCGCGCAGAGTGGCAACGTCAGCGGTTTCGCCAAGCGCCGGGACCGGCGGCAGTGGTGTGGTAATGATTGTGTCGACCTGCTCGGCGTGACGCAGATTTGTCACCAGCACCGACCAGGCTTCCAGATTGGTCGCCGGACGCGCATGCACCTTGTGCACGGCCTGGCCCTGTGCGTCGAAAAACTGCAACGAGCGTCGGATAGCGCCGTCCTCGCCGGACTTTTCCACCGCAAAGCCGAAGGCCCATTTCGACGGGAAAATGCGCAGATCGATCTGCTCACCCAGCACCATGGAAGCCATGGGACCGATGACGGCCTTCTCATAGGGACCGATCTTTTCGTGCACCGCGCTCTCGTTGCGGGTCAGCGCCATGACCTCACCGACCGCCGTCAGCCCGTTGAGCAGCAGCGTCAGATCGGGCTTTAGCCGGATGGCCGTGCGGCCCACTTCAGCGGCAACCAGATCGGCTTCCGAGATGGCGTGGATACGGGCAAAATCGCGCTCGCGCATTTGCGGATGCAGTGCGCGCAGGTGCCGTATCTCAGCAGCGGTCTTGGGTGTGGTTTTGTTCAATTTGAGCCCCTATTTCGTCAGGATAAGTTTGTCTTGGCGCGTGATGCGCAGGCGGTACTGCTCGCCGTTATGCAAAATGAGAACTTCGTTCTGGCCGTCGAAAAGCGCGGCACTCTCGACAATTCTGCGACCAGAAACCGGGCGGTAGTCGGGCGGAGGCTCAACGGCGGCAGGCATAATATTCCTTATTTATCAGTCTCATAGGAGAGGTCACAGCGGTGTACGCTTCCGTCCAAGAAAACTTGACTTTCATAGACAGCTTATTTATTCGACGCAATAGGTGATTTTAAGAGTCATGTTTTTGACTCGATCACAGCCAGCCAGCCAACCGCCAGCCAGCATCCCAAAAGACGAGAAACTGGAGTTTGAAATGGGGCTGGTAAAATCGCGTGCAGTCGCGCTGATGTGCGGCGTCGCGTTGGCGGCGGTTGCAGTGCAGGGTGCGTCGGCGCAATCGAGTGTCAACACCACCAATGTGACGCTGCTGGAGCGCTTGGTTATTGGTCTGGGCGGCAAGCCCAAAGTGGCAATCGATACGCCGCAGGCCGTCACGGTGGTCAGCCAGGAGGATATCGACAGGCTTCAGGCCACGACCACAGGCGAAATCTTCGACAATGTGCCGGGCGTTACCATTGTCGGTAGCGACCGCCAGCTTGGCGAGGCCTTCAACATCCGCGGCATCGGCACGACGGAAAACTCGTCGGATGGCGCGCGCGTAATCGTCACCGTCGACGGAGCGCCCAAGTTCAACGAACAATACCGCATGGGCTCGTTCTTTTCCGATCCCGAACTCTACAAGCAGGTTGAAGTGCTACGCGGGCCGGCCTCATCGACGCTGTATGGCGCCGGTGCCATTGGCGGCGTGATCAACTTCACCACCAAGGATGCCTCGGACTTCATCGCCGATGGGGCCACCGGCGCCGTGCGCCTCAAGGAAACGCTGTCCAGCAATGGCCTGGGCACCGCGACGTCGGTGGTTCTGGCGCATCGCGCCAACGAAAACCTCGATATGCTGGCGACCGGAACCTGGCGCCGTTCACAGGATATCGACCTGGCTCAGGGTACCCCGCTCACCGGGTCCGCTCTCGATACGTGGAGTGGCCTCGTCAAGGGTACTGCCCGTTTTGGCGACAACAACGAACAGGTCCTGCGCGCATCCTATCAGCGCTGGTACAGCGAAGCCTTCGATCAGGCCTATGCCCAGACCGGCACTGGCGGCCAGGGTGGCCTGCTCGCGGGTCGCCCCGGCACCCCGCCCAGCACGCTAGGTGGCATGTTCGGCATTATCGATCGCAAGGTGACGGACCAGACGGCGGTGCTGTCCTATGAAAATCCGGATAGCGACAATCCCTGGGTCGATCTGAACGTCAACCTCTCCTGGTCCGACACGCAGAACAACCAGTATAACCATCGCAGTTCCGCTGGCGTGCCCACGCCCCAGACCGGCACCAACGTGCTTGCCGACACCGTCTATGGCTACCGGACGATCCAGCTCAAGGCCGACAATACGGTCGAATGGATCGGCGAGAACTTCGAGAACTATTTCACCTTCGGTCTGCAGACCAGCTCGATGGACCGTTCGGTGACGCGCGCCGCCACCGCCCTGCCCCTGCCGGCTCACCCGGAAGGCAATGAAGGCAAGCTCGGCCTGTTCGCCCAGGATGAATTGATCTTGAACGAGCAACTGACCCTGGTCGCCGGCTTGCGCGGCGATTTCCATTGGGTCAAGGCCACCACGGCCGGCATTCCGGAGATCAATGGCTCGGCCTTTTCACCCAAGCTCGCTGCCCATTACGAGATCAACGACACTATCGCTATCTTCGGCTCGCTGGCGCACACCGAGCGGCTGCCCACAATCGACGAGCTCTATTCGGTCGGCGATGCGGTCTTGCCGGCCGGGACAAGTCTTGGCAGCTCGGGCAAAATTGCCAGCCTTGATCTGCGCAAGGAACAGGCCAACACCATCGAAGGCGGCTTTGCCCTGAGCGGCTATGACCTGCTGCAGGATGGCGACACCGTGACCGTCAAAACCACCGGATTCTACAGCGACCTCACCGATCTCATCGCATCCACCGGAACCGCGCCCGTCTTTGGCAATCCCGCTCCGGCGTATTATGCCAACATCGCGGCCGCCCGCATCTATGGCGTGGAAATCGAAGGCGCCTACAACTCCGACAATATCTTCGCCAGCCTCGCTTACACCTTCACCGTCGGTGACGATCTGGTGAGCGGCAAGCCGCTCACCACCGTGCCGCAAAACAAGCTCGTTGCCACTTTGGGCGCTCGCAACACCGAGTGGAATCTCGAATATGGTGCCCGTGCGACCCTGGCAGCAGCCGGTGCCTACGCCATGACGCCGGCAGCCGGCGCCGATGGCTCGTCCGACGCCTACCAGACAGTCGACCTGTTCGCCTCGTGGAAGCCCGATGGCGGTCAGTTCAAGGGTCTTGAAGCGCAGTTCGCGGTGGAGAACATCTTCAACGCCGACTACCGCGAAAGCCTGTCCGCCGACCGCTCCAAGGGCCGCACTTTCAAGCTGACCCTGGCCAAGCAGTTCGACTACTAGGACACACAAAAAGGCCAGCAGCCCTCGGCTGCTGGCCTTTTACTTGGCGCCAGGTCTGGCCTATGCGGCGATGAACATGGGCTGGCCCCAGGCGCGTTTGCCTTGAACGTCGGTCACAACCAGCCGCAGCCAGGAGCCGGCGAAGGGCGCCAGATCGAATTTGGCCTCGACCAGAGCTTCGCCATGATGGGCCTGGGCCTTGGCGCCGTGCCCGGCGACCAAAATGCTCTGGGCCGCTGACGTGCGCACCAGCAGCGTGTCGCCATCACGGGTGACGGAGACGATCTCGGGGCCCTGGCTGGCATAGTACTGGCCGGCCTTGAGCGCGGCGAGCAACAGCTCGGGATCGTTGGCCTCGGCTTTCACCATCACCCAGCCACCAAAGCTATCATCGGATTTGAAGTGCGCGTCGTCCGCAGCAAAGCCGGTCAATCGGCGGCCCTCCTGCAGCAATTGGTCGAGCATAACCACCCCATCGGGGCGGGCCGACAAGCGCTCGCAGGTGTGGTTGTAGATTTCGACCGCATGAGCCGCATCCAGCGACAGACCATCCTCGGTGTTGAGGCCATACCATTGCGGGTGCGCCATGCCGACAAAGGCCCCGGCGTCGCGCGCCCGGCGGGCCAGTTCAGGACCAGTCTCGGTTTCGGCTGGAGCGGCAAAGCTGGCGGGCAGACCGACCGCCAATATGTGCCAGATATCGCCCAGATGGGTCGAGGGCGCGTGCAGCTCGGCGCCGATGATGGTGGTGAAGCCATCTGTGCGATAGGGCGCGGTGTCGGTCAGCGGGTAGCTGAACTGCGGCAGGAAGTGATCGGACACGCAGAGGAAGTCATAGCCGTTGGCCTGATAGCGGCGGCAAACTTCTTCTGGCGGCAAGGCACCGTCCGAACGGTTGGAATGGGTGTGCAGATTGCCGCGAAAGAAGCGACCGGGGGCAGCGAAAGTGTCGAGCATTGGTAATTCCTAAGCAGCGAGAACGAGATGGCCATCACCCAGATCGTCGTAACGCAGCGCCGGGGCCGCATAGTCGATTGGGTGAATAGGGGACGGCAGCGGCACGTTGGGCGGCACGCCCAGATTGTGCCGGCGCGGATCGGGATTGGGCACCGCTGACAGCAAGGCGCGGGTGTAGCTGTGTTGCGGATTCTGGAAGACGGCGGCACGCGGGCCGATCTCGACGATCTGGCCCATATACATAACGGCGACGCGGTGGCTCATGCGCTCGACCACCGCCATGTCGTGCGAGATGAAGAGATACGACATGCCCAGTTCGGCCTGTAGCTCGAGCAGAAGGTCGACGACCTGGGCCTGGATCGACACATCGAGCGCCGAGACGGGCTCATCAGCGACGATGAGCTTTGGCGACAGGGTTAGCGCCCGCGCGATGCAGAGGCGTTGCCGCTGACCGCCGGAGAATTCGTGCGGGTAGCGCTCCAGATGCTCTTCGGACAGCCCGACGCGGCGCAGCAGGCCGATGACGCGATCCTGAATGCCGCTGCCGGAATCGACATTGTGGATCAGCAACGGATCGGCGACCTGCTCGAACGCGGTCAGGCGCGGATCGAGCGCGGCATAGGGGTCCTGAAAAATGATCTGCATATCGCGGCGCTTTTCGCGCAGCTGTTCGGCCGGCAGGGTCAGAACGTTCTCGCCATCCAGCACCACCGATCCGGAATTGGGCTGCACCAGCCGCAACAGGCTGCGTCCGGTGGTGGATTTGCCGCAACCTGACTCGCCAACCAGCGCCAGAGTCTCCCCCGCAGCCAGCGAAAAGCTTACATCATTGACGGCGTGAACATTGGCCACGTGCCTGTTGAATATCCCCCGCCGCACCGGGAATTGCGTCACCAGATTGCGCACCTCAAGCAGCGGCCGAGTGGGCGCCGGCGCGTCGCCATGCGGACCCACTGTGCCGGCCATGGCGCCAAGTCGGGGCACAGCGGCCAGCAACTGGCGCGTATAGGCCTGCTGGGGCGAGGCAAACAGCGTCTGTACCGCCGCTTCCTCGACCTTGCGGCCGTGACGCATGACGACAACGCGGTCGGCGATCTCGGCCACCACGCCCATATCGTGGGTGATGAACAGCATCGCCATGCCCTCCTCGCGCGCCAGCACCCGCATCAGATGCAGGATCTGCGCCTGGATGGTCACGTCGAGGGCCGTGGTCGGCTCGTCGGCGATGAGCAGGCGCGGCGAGCAGGCCAGCGCCATGGCAATCACCACGCGCTGGCGCATGCCGCCGGACAGCTCATGCGGAAACTGGCGAAACCGCCTGGCCCCGTCGGGAATGCGGACTTTCTCGATCAGTTCCAGCGCCGCCTGGTCGGCTTGCGCCCGAGATACCGACCGATGGGCACGAACGGCCTCGGCGATCTGATCACCAATGGTGAAGACCGGATTGAGGCTGGTCATCGGCTCCTGAAAGATCATGGCGATCTCGTTGCCGCGGATTTCGCGTAACTGCGCGGTGCTCGCCTGGGCCAGATCAATGGTCGACCCATCGCGCCGCGTGAACTGCACACTGCCTTTGGCGAGCTTGCCACCATTATAGCCGGTGAGTCCCAGGATCGACATGGCGGTGACCGACTTGCCCGAGCCGGACTCGCCGACGATTGCCAGGCATTGCCCGGGCGCCACGTCGAAACTCAGCGCGTCGACGGCGGTGAATGGCCCCTTCTCCGTATCAAAGGTTACGGTCAGGTCCTTGAGACTGAGCAGTGGCTGGGTCACGGCAGAAACTCCGATGGGAGAATGGCCGGCAGGACAATCCCGCCGGCCAGGATTGGCATCAGTCGATCGACAGCGAACCGGCGCGGAAATCGAGCACATAGGGGATGTGGCCGGGCAGCGGCGCCCAGTTGACACCCTGGCGGACGCCATAGGCCTCATAGGGTTCGTAGAGCGGCAGAACCGGGGCTTCGTCCTTCACATAGGCCATGATCTCGACATAGGCGGCCTTGCGTTCCTCGATATCGGTCGAGTAGCGGAAGCGATCCCACAGGCCCTCATAGGCCTCGTTCGGCTGCCAGGTATTGCCGATGCGCGCGCCACCCGGCGCCCACATGGTGCCGTAGGAACCGGCCGGATCGGCGAAATACATCGGGTTGGACCAGTTGCGGGTTTCGACTTCCGACAGCTCGCCCCAGGCATTGGTGACGTTGAGCGTCATCTCGACACCCACGGCGGCCCACATCTCCTTGATGGCCTGCGCGGCCAGCAGACCATTGGTGTAATACACCGCGTCGGTGTCGAAGCGGATCGGGCTGCCGTCATAACCGGCTTCGGCCAGCAAGGCCTTGGCCTTTTCGGGGTCGTATTCGAAGGTGTCGAGCTCAGGCATATGGAGCTCGCCAAACTGGGAATAGCTGTGGCTGGAGGGAACCACGGCCTTGCCGAGCCACAGGGCTTCGTTGAGCAGATCGCGGTCGATGGCATAGCTCAGCGCCTGGCGAATGCGCTTGTCTTCGAGCTTGGGGTTCATCGCGTTGAAGATGACCACATGGAACAGCGGCGTCACCGCGCCTTCGACCCGTAGATTGGGATTGGATTCGATCACGCCGGCCTGATCGGGCGGGATATTGGTGATGATGTCGACTTCGCTATTGGCCAGAGCGGTTAGGCGCGTGGCCAGTTCGGAAATGCGGCGCATCTCGAAACCTTCGAGCGGAGCCTGCTCGCCGTAATAGTCGTCGAAGCGCTCGTAAACCAGGTTTTCGCCGGGCTGGAAGCTGGCGATGCGGTAGGGACCAGTGCCCATCGGCGCGAGGGCAAAGGCTTCAAAGTCGGCGATTTCGGCCACCGCCGGGTCGCCGGTGAGCCCCATGATATAGGCCTTGGGCACGATATAGCCCTGCTGGGTGTTGAGCAGGATTTCAAACAACGGCTCGGGCTTATGGGTGGTGAAGCGCACCTTGTAGGCGTCGAGCGCTTCTACCTTGGCGAAATTGCCGAAGAACTGGGTCTTGATCGACTGATATTCGGGCGTGAGGGCATCGATGATGCGGTGGAACGAGAACACCACGTCCTCAGCGGTCATTTCCGAACCATCGTGGAATTTGACGCCTTCACGCAAGGTGACTTCGAGCGTGGTGGGCGAGGTCTGCTCCCAGTCGGTGGCGAGACCAGGCGAAAACACCGCGCCAGCCTGGCTGTAGTCCTTCTGGATCAGCGGATCGAAGGCATTAACGTAGTTCTGCGAGCCAACATTGGAGTGGTCGCGGCCCGGGTCCACAAAGGAGGACATGTTCTGAGTGCCAACGGTCAGTTCGGCGGCGGCGAGACCGGTGCTGCCGAGCAGCAAGGCGGCGAGAGAGGCGATCAGGCGGGTTTTCATTTCCAACAATCCTGGGTTTTGAAGACAAGGCTCTCCCGCTCTGCGGCCATGCAGACTCTGAGAAGCGGGAAATTCGGGGGACGGCGGCGCGCGGCCGCCGGTTTATTTGAGGCGCACGTCGAGCGTGTCGCGCAGCCAGTCGCCGATCAGCAGCACCAGCAGGGAAACCAGCATGATCATCAGCGACGGCAGCAGGGCAATCCAGGGGCTCGAGGCCAGATAGTCGCGGCCAAGCCCGACCATCGAGCCCAGTGTAGCGGTCGGCGGCTGCACGCCGAGGCCGAGAAAGGACAGCGCGGATTCGGTGAGGATCAAGCCCGAGAAGGTCATGGTCCAGATGACCACCAAGGGCGAAGCGATATTGGGCAGTACGTGCCGCAGCAGGATGCGGGGCCGCGAAGCGCCGGCGGCAATGGCGGCCTCAATGAAGGGCATGCGCGAGATGGTCAGCACCTGAGCGCGGACGATACGGGCATAGCTTTCCCAACCCGCCAGCCCGATGACGCAGACCAGGACCGGGAGCGAGTTGCCCAGCAGGGCGATGGTGAACAGGGCGATCAGCGTGAACGGTACGGCGATCTGGACGTCGACCATGCCCATGATGAAGGCGCCGACACGACCCCGGCCATAGCCGGCGATGATGCCGAGCGTCGTGCCCAGCACCAGGCTGATCAGGCTGCCGATCAGCGCGATGCCCAGCGTCAGTTGCAGACCGTAAAGCAGGCGCGAGGTCAGATCGCGACCCAACTGGTCGGTACCGAGCAGATGCTTGGGCACCGCCCCGTCCATGCCCACCGGCGGCTTCAGCCGGGCGAGCAAGGCCTGGGAATTGGGATCGTGCGGGGCCAGCACCGGCGCCAGAATGGCGACCAGCACGATGCTAACGAAAGCCAGGAGGCACAGCTTGATGGGCAGCGAAGTCTTGCGCCAGATCACGGCCAGCCGGTTGCTGGAGGGGCGGCGGCTGGTGGCAGGACGGAACGAGGGAAGCGGCGAAGCGATATCTGTCATGATGCGACTTTCACGCGTGGGTCGATGGCTGCGTAGAGCAGATCGACGATGAGAGAGACGACCACCACCATGCCGGCGATCAGGATGACGCCGAATTGCAGCACGGGGTAATCGCGCCCGATGGTGGCGTAGACGATCAGGTCGCCGACGCCCTTGGTTGAAAAGATGGCTTCCACCAGCACACAGCGCGCCACCATATTGGCGACCTGCAAGCCGATGACGGTCACCACCGGCACCGCTGCGTTGCGCAGGGCGTGCTTGCCGATAACCTTGTATTCCGGCAGGCCCTTGGCGCGGGCCGTGCGCAGATAATCCTGCCCCAGCACGTCGAGCATGGCGTTGCGGGTGAAGCGGATGATTTCCGCCAGCATGGGCAAAGCGAGAACAATGGCCGGCATCAGGAAATGCAGCGGTGTCGCCGCGCCAGAACTGGGCAGCCAGTGCAGCTGGAACGAGAAGACCAGGATCATCAGGATCGCCAGCACGAAATTGGGCGTGGCATAGCCCATGAAGGCCAGCGTCATCACCGACGACCCGACTGGCCCCTTGCGGTCCAACGCAGCAACGATGCCCATCGGTACCCCGATCACCACAGCCAGAAACAGGCCATAGCCAAACAGGCGCAGCGTATTGGGCAGGCGCTCGGCATAAATGGCGATCACCGGTCGACGTTCAGCCAGGCTCACCCCAAAGTCGCCGGTCACCAGGCCCTGAAGGTAGGTCCAGAACTGGACCCAGGCCGACTGGTCCAGCCCATAACGCGCGGCCAGCGCCGCCTGGATCGCCGGGTCAGATCCGGGTGGCAGCATCATCTCGACGGCATTGCCGGTGAGCCTAGTGGCGCAGAATACCGCCACGATGACCACGGCGATGGTGATGAAGCCGCCGACAGCCCGACGGGCAAGGAACTCAAGCATCTTCGCTGACCGCAGCGGCGGCCTCGGCCTGACGGAACGGAGCGTGCGGCGCCAACCAGGGCCGCGCACCGGAAGCCCGGAAGGGCACGCGGGCGTAGAATGGGTCCTGGCCATGCACCGTCAGGCTCAACTGGCCATCGGCGATCTCGAGCAGCGACCAGGCGGCGGCCGGCTCCGGCATGGTGGTAAAGCGCTCGCTCAGCGACTGCACGGTGATGTGCTGGATGCCGCGAACCGGCGTGATGGTGTTCCAATGGACATGCCCGGAAAGCCAGGCCGCGGCCCGGCCAGTCGCTTCCACGGCGGCGCGCACCGCGTCGTGGTCGGGATAGGTAGAGTAGCCCGGATTGCGTTCGAAATAGTAATTGCCGATCTGCGAATGCCCGGACAGCGGCACATGGGTGGCGATGATCGCCGGGCGCTCATCCTGCTCCAGCGCCGCCACCAGCCAATCGAGGTGAGCCGCACCGGTGGGCTGAAAGCCTGGCGGCACGAGGCGCACATCGGGTTGCCAGGCGATCAGGCGAAAATCGCCAAGATCAATGACCCGGCTCGCCATTGAGCAACCGAAGATGGCCTCGTTGTCGGCAATGCTCAGATTGGCAACGTCGTGGTTGCCCAGCAGATGGACGCGCGGTCCGGCGAACCGGGCCAGCCGAGCCACCACTTCGGTCATCGCGGCGGCATCGGCCTCGGGGCCGGTGTCGGAGATATGGTCGCCCAGATCGAGCACCAGATCAGCGCCCTGCCCTTCCGCCCAGGTCACGAAGTCATCGACCACCGCCAGGGCGTCCCAGCCCTCTTTCTTGGTATGCGACAGCGGGCCGTGATGGATGTCGGTGATGATTGCGATCTTCATGTCTGCCTCGCTGCTCGGCGGAGAATTGCCGTTTGGTGAGGCCAGCGATAACGGGCTTATGTGACAGTAAAATGAAACATGCTCATTTAATGATGTTTGACAAATTGAGGAAAACTCAACACCCTAAAGCGATCGACAAGGAGGCTGATTTGCAGCTTATGACGCGCGCCGCCGGCTATCTGGTGGACCTCGATGGAACCCTGATCAGCGGCAATCTGGTGCTGCCGGATGCGCGCTGGCTGCTGGCGCAGGCCGCCGACCGCTACATGCTGGTCTCCAACAATAGCGAGCACACGCCCGAACTGCTGTGCCGGCATTTGCGCCGCATGGGCCTGCCGGTGCAGCCCGATCGTATCGTGCTGGCCGGGACTTCGGCCATTGACCTGATTGCCCGCAACCAGCCGGGCGCAAGCCTGCTGCTGCTCGGTAGCCAGGCCTTGCGGAACTACGCCAAGCGGCAGGGACTGGATGTGGACGGCACAACCTATGATGTGGTGCTGGTGGCGCGCGACCGGCGCTTCAGCTATGCCCGACTGGCCCGCGCTGCCGAAGCCTTGGCCGGCGGCGCCACGCTCTATGTAGCGTGCCCCGATCGCAGTCACCCCGGCAGCCATGGCCAGCCAGTCCCCGAGGCTGGCGCTTTGGCCGCTGCCGTCATGGCCGCAGCCGGCGTGACCCGCCATATCTGTGTCGGCAAACCCGAACCGCTGCTGTTCGAGGCGGCGTGCCGGCGCCTCGGTATTGCGCCACGCGAGGCCATCATGATCGGCGATAATGCTGACACTGATGGCGAGGGTGCGCGGCGGCTGGGCATGGCGTTTGTGCAGGTGCGCAACGGCGATATCCGCTCCGGCTTCGACGTTCCGTTGAGAATAGCTGTCTAGGATCTGACCATGAGCCGAAACTCCGAACCATCGCTCAGCGGCGTGCTGGATCGCCTGGCGGCGCTGAAGTCCGGCCTGCCCCCCGCTGCAAGGCGCATCGCCGATTTCATCGAGGCCAACGCGCAGGATGTGGTGCATATGTCCGTCACTGAAGTGGCTGAGGGCGCCAATGTCAGCGAGGGCAGCGTGATTGGGCTGTGCCAACAATTGGGCGCCCGCGGCTTCCAGGAGGTCAAGCTGTCGCTGGCGCGCGATCTGGTCCAGCCCATCCAGTTCATCCATGAAGACCTGGCGCGGGGTGACTCGGCTGCGACCGTGATCGACAAAATTTTCCAGTCTGACATGCAGGCGCTCGACGACACCCGCAAAGCGCTCGACGCAGTTGCGCTTGAACGCGCCGTGCAGGCCATCCGTCAGGCAAAACGCGTGGAAGTTTTCGGCATCGGCAGCGCCGCCCCGATCGCCGAAGACGCCAATTATCGCCTGCTGCGCATCGGCATCAATTCACGGGCCGCCGTCGACAGTCACGTCCAGGCTATCACCGCGTCTCTCGCCGGCCCCGATGTTGCCGTGCTGACCATTTCCCACTCCGGCAGCACGGTCGAAACCCTCACCGCAACCCGGCTCGCCAAAGAGGCCGGCGCCACGACCATCGCCATCACCAATTTCGGCAAATCGCCGCTGCTGGCCCATAGCGATATCGTGCTGAACACCCTCGCCCGCGAAACCCAGTTCCGCACCGAGGCTATGACCAGCCGCATTGCCCAGTTGGCGATCATCGACACGCTGATCGCTTGCCTCGCCCTCACCGACTACGACCGCTCCGTCGCCACCATCAACAGCACCTTCGAAGTGCTCGCCAGCAAGCGGGTGTAGCGCTGCTATGATCGGCTATTGCATGGGTGTATGCTGATAGATGCGCAATGAACCCGATTGGGAGCACAGCAAATGTCAGTCACGCGCAACGACGACCATCCAGACGTCATCATGCTACCGCCGTTCATTCTGCTGATCGCGCTGGCCATCGCCATCGGCATGGAATTCACCGGCACGTTGCAGTTCCTGCCGCCAATGTCGGGGGCGAGTTGGGCGCTTTATCTGGGGGTGGTGCTCCTCGTTGTCGCACTCGCGCTTGGCGTATCGGCCATCCGAACTTTTACCAAGGTGGGCACCAATCCCTCCCCGCACCAACCCAGCCTCAAGCTGGCGACATCAGGGCCTTATCGCTTCACCCGCAACCCGATGTATCTTGGCTTCGCCATGATCCTTGCCGGGTTGAGCCTGACCTTTTCGCTCGATTGGGGAATAATCCTGGTGCCGGTATTGCTGGTGCTGCTGCATTATGGCGTCGTCACTCGCGAAGAAACCTATCTGACGGCCAAGTTTGGTCAGCCCTATCGCGACTTCATGAGCCGGACCCGCCGGTGGATCTAGTGAGCGCCGAGCTGGATGATCAGCTGCGATAGCTGACGGAGCGGAACGTTCCGTCGGGTTCCACCAGATTGGTTTCCATGTGGGGCACGATATCGGTGTTCTGCGCGGAAGCGCAGCTCCAGCCGTCGTCGCGCCGATGGACGACAAACGACAAAATGGTGTGGCGCACAGCAGGCCGGGCACCCTCCGGCGTGGCGGTCTGGCCCTCGAGGCGGACCCTTGCATGCACCACCGCGATAGCGTCGGTCAGCGACTTCACCTTCAATTCCACCAGCCGCAGCGTCGACGCATCGAAAATATGCTCGAAGCCATAGGCATGTGCCTTCCGGATCGCCGCGCGATCATGCCACCACAGTCCGGTGACGTTGACGAATTCAGCGTCGTCGTCGAACAGCGATGCCAACTTATCCGCGTCTCGCTGCCCCCAGGCCTCGACGAAAACGCGCGCGATGCTTTCCTGTTCGTTGAGTGGGCTGTAGTTCAAGCTGGCCTCTTCTCGTGATCGTCAATCACTGGGAACTTAGCGGCTTCGGCGGTCGAGATCGCGGTTAAATCGCGCTCCGGGTCGCTTAATGCGAATCGGGGGCCTGGAAGAAACACCTTGTTAACTTCGTCCGGTGACACTTCGTCCATCATGAGCAAGCCCTATATTCTGAACATATATGAACGCGCGGCCCTACTGGCGCTGTCGAAACACAAGCAAATACCGGCGCATAGCGACGCCAATCCTGGCTTTGGCCGGGCCCATCTCGACGCGTTGCTCGGGCTTGGCCTGGCCGCTGTCGTGCCGTCCCAGACCGATCCGAAGCGCAATGACTTTCGGATTTCGGACGATGGCTGGCGCTGCATGTTCGGTCTCTCCAAAGCGCAGATCGACGGCGACGCAGACCGCGCGCCAGCGCCTTTCCGGGTGTGGCAATGGCCACTGCCGGCCGCCTTCAAAAAAGCAGCTTAGATAGCGCTGCCGGCCCGGCGGGGTTACCACCGGGCCGGCAGTTCTTCCCAGCAATCGGCCGACGTCCTGCTCGATCCAACGGATCGCGGGACGCCGTTGGCACGCGCGTGGGGCGTTCTTCCTGACATCGCCGGCATCCGTCGCGGCCTATGGCGGCGATTGCACGCCCGCGTCTGCTGTATGACCGCCCAGCAATCGGCCCGTCACACGACCTTCATATGAACACCCTAAGGGTCTCGTCGCGGCGAATAACGCCGCTCCAACGTTCACTTGAACATCTCCCTTTGCCAAATGAACATCGCGTTGCTACGACTTGGCACGCGAGGACGGAGATCCTTTGCTTAATAACAGGAGGAACCACCCCATGAAGAAACTAGCGCTGCTGATGACGGCCGGCGTGATCGCCGCTCTTGCTTCCGCACCCCACGCCACCGCGCAGACCGAAATTTCCTGGTGGCACGCACTGGATGCCGAACTGGGCAAGAAGCTGGAATCGATCGCTCAAGGCTTCAACGCCAGCCAGCCAGACTACAAGATCGTGACCACCTATAAGGGCACCTATCCCGAAACCCTGACCGCCGCGATCGCAGCGTTCCGCGCCAATGAGCAGCCCGCCATCGTGCAGGTTTTTGAAGTCGGCACCGGCACCATGATGGCAGCCAAGGGCGCCGTGAAGCCGGTTTACGAACTGATGACCGAAAACGGTCAGCCATGGGATCCGACCGCATTTCTCGCCCCCGTCGTGGGCTATTATTCGGACACAGACGGCAACATCCTGTCGCTGCCGTTCAACTCGTCCACCCCGATCATGTACTACAACAAGACCGCCTTCGAAAAAGCCGGCCTTGACCCCAATGTCGCGCCCAAGACCTGGGCCGAAGTCGAAACTTTCATGAACCAGATCGTCGATTCCGGCGCCGCCAATTGCGGGTTGAGCAGTGCCTGGATCTCCTGGATCCAACTGGAAAACCTGTCGGCCATCCACGACCAGCCCTATGGCACGCTGGAGAATGGCTTCGGCGGCCTGGCCACCGAATTCACTTTCAACGGCCCGGTCCAGGTCAAGCATTGGGAAAACCTCAAGAAGTGGTCGGACGAAGGTCTCTACCAGTATGGTGGCCCGGTCGGCGGTCCTGATGCCGCACCGAAATTCTACTCGGGCGAATGCGCCATCTACATGAACTCGTCGGGCTCGCGCGCTGGCGTGATCGCCAACTCGAAGGACTTCGAAGTCGGCTTTGCGCCCCTGCCCTATTATGACGACGTGACCACCGATCCGAAGAATTCGATCATCGGCGGCGCCACCCTGTGGGTGCTCAACGGCAAGGATGCCGAGGTCTATAAGGGCGTTGCTGAGTTCTTCACCTATCTCAGCCAGCCTGAAGTTCAGGCCGATTGGCACCAGTTCACTGGCTACCTGCCGATCACCAACGCTGCCTATGATCTGGGCGTTGAGCAGGGCTATTACGAAGCCAACCCGGGTTCGGACGTGGCGATCAAGCAGATCACCCGTGGCACCCCGACCGCCAACTCCAAGGGCGTCCGCTTTGGCAATCTGAGCCAGGCTCGTACCGTGGTTGATGAGGAATTCGAAGCGCTGCTCGCTGGTAACAAGACGGCCCAGGAAGCTCTGGACTCAGCCGTTTCCCGTGGCAACGAGATCTTGCGCGAATTCGAAACGACCAATCAGTAACGAACTTTAGTCGGGGCCGGATAAATCCGGCCCCGTTTTCCATGCGCTAAGCTGGCGGATGGCCCATTGCGGCTTTCCGTCAGTAGCCCGTGCGAGGACCCATGCAGACCAAACGCACCGTATTTCCCAACAAGCTGCTGCCCTATGCGCTGTTGGCGCCGCAATTGACGGTCACGCTGATCTTTTTCATCTGGCCCGCATTGCAGGCCGTTAAGTCCTCGTTCGAGCGCGAAGACCCTTTCGGTTTCAAGACCACCTTCATCTGGTTGGAAAACTACCGGAAGATTTTCGCCGATCCGAACTATCTCGGCTCGCTCGGCCGCACCGCCCTGTTTGCCCTGTCGGTGACCATTCTGGCGATGGCGGTCTCCCTGCTGATGGCCGTCGCGGTCAATCGGCTGCTGCGCTCGGGCAAAATCTACACCACCCTGTTGGTCTGGCCCTATGCGGTTGCGCCGGTGGTGGTGGGCATTCTGTGGTGGTTCATCTTCAACCCGTCCATTGGCATCGCGCCCTATATCCTGCGCGGCATGGGCATTGCCTGGAACCATCGTATCGAGGGCAACCAGGCGATGATCCTCATCATCATCGCTGCGGCCTGGAAGCAGATTTCCTACAATTTCCTGTTCTTCGTGGCCGGGCTGCAATCGGTGCCGCAATCACTCAATGAGGCCGCTGCCATTGATGGCGCTGGCCCGTTCAAGCGGTTCTGGACCATCGTCTTCCCGCTGATCTCGCCCACGACGTTCTTCCTGCTGATCATCAACATCAACTACGCCATGTTCGACACGTTCGGCATCGTCGACGCGACCACCATGGGCGGTCCGGCCCAGGCGACCAATATCCTGGTCTACAAGGTCTATACCGACGGCGTGCTGAATTTGAACATCGGCTCGTCGGCGGCCCAATCGGTGATTTTGATGATGATCGTCATCGCGCTCACCGTCGTGCAGTTCCGCTTCGTCGAACGCCGCGTACAGTATTAAGGGGCTGACACAACATGGTTGAAAACAGACCCTTCCTGGATTTCCTCACCCACCTGGTGCTGATCATCGGTGTGGTTATCGTGGTGTTTCCGGTTTATCTGGCGTTCATCGCCTCTACCCATGGTCCGGGTGAATTCGTCAGCGGCGTCGTGCCGCTGCTGCCTGGACCGCATATGGTCGAAAACTACAGCACCATCTGGAATGAAGGCCTCACCAGTTCCGGCGCGCCGCCGATCTGGGTGATGATGATGAACTCGCTGATCATGGCGGTGACCATCGCCGTGGGCAAGATCGCCATCTCGCTGCTGTCGGCCTATGCCATCGTCTATTTCAAGTTCCCGTTCCGCCTGCTGGCGTTCTGGGTCATCTTCATCACGCTGATGTTGCCGGTCGAAGTGCGCATCATCCCCACCTTCAAGGTGGTGGCGGATCTTGGGATGCTCAATTCCTATCTGGGCCTGACCCTGCCGCTGATTGCCTCGGCCACGGCGACCTTCCTGTTCCGCCAGTTTTTCCTGACCATTCCGGAAGAGCTGATGGAGGCCGCGCGGGTGGATGGTGCCGGACCGATCAAGTTCTTCCGCGATATCCTGCTGCCACTGAGCCGCACCAATATCGCGGCGCTGTTCGTCATCCTCTTCATCTTCGGGTGGGTGCAGTATATGTGGCCGCTGCTGGTGACCACCGACAGCCGCTATTACACCATCGTCATGGGCATCAAGCGCCTGGCCGCCAGTGCCGACTCCGAGCCGCTTTGGCATCTGGTGATGTCGGCCGTCATCCTGGCCATGCTGCCCCCCGTACTCGTCGTCATCTCGATGCAGCGCCTGTTCGTCAAAGGCCTTGTGGAAACGGAGAAATAATAACAATGGCAAGCATCGACATCAAAGGCGTCAAGAAGGTCTATGCCGGCGCCGTCACCGCGATCCACGGCGTCGACCTGACCATCCCCGATGGGGAATTGGTCGTGCTGGTGGGGCCGTCGGGCTGCGGCAAGTCCACCCTGCTGCGGATGATCGCCGGCCTCGAAACCATCACCGAAGGCACGATTTCCATCGATGGTGCGGTGGTCAACAACAAGGAGCCGGCCGAGCGCGACATTGCGATGGTGTTCCAGAATTATGCGCTCTATCCGCATATGACGGTGCGCGGCAATCTGGAATATGGGCTCAAGAACCGCGGCACCCCGCGCGACGAAATCGACCGCCGCGTCAACGAAGCCGCGCGGATTCTGGAAATCGACGCCTTTCTCGACCGCCGTCCGCGGCAATTGTCGGGTGGGCAGCGCCAGCGTGTCGCCATGGGCCGCGCCATCGTCCGCCAGCCCAAGGCCTTCCTGTTCGACGAGCCGCTGAGCAATCTCGATGCCAAGCTGCGCGGGCAGATGCGCATCGAAATCAAGCGCCTACAGCGGAGCCTCGCCACCACCAGCGTTTACGTGACCCACGACCAACTCGAAGCCATGACCCTGGCCGACCGGCTGGTGGTGATGAATGGCGGCAGCATAGAGCAGGTGGGCGTGCCGCTGGCCCTCTATGAGCGGCCGGAGACGCTGTTCGTCGCCGGCTTTATCGGCTCGCCGCCGATGAATTTGATCGATATCGACTATCTGCGCGACAAGGGTGAACTCAATCTGCCCGCTGGCACGGATCTGGTGGGCATCCGCCCCGACACCATCCATATGGCCCCACCCGAAGAGCCGCATATCACACTGCATGCCACGGTGGAGCTCTACGAACCAATCGGCGGCGAGACCCATCTGCATATGCGGCTGGACGGCAGTGGCCAGGTGATCGTCGCCGCCGTGCCGGCGCGTACGGCAACGCGCGAAGGCGCTTTGGCGTCGCTCTATGTCAACTCGACGGACCTGCATCCGTTCAATCGTGAAACCGGGCGCCGCACCGACTGAAACGGGCGCGCCATCAGGGAATAAGACAATGACCGAACGCCGCCCTCGCAGCACCGAGGAAGTTCAAGCTCATCGCGGCGCCTCTGCCGTGGCCCCGGAAAACACCATCGCCGCCTTTCGCGCGGCGCGCGACCAGGGGGCTACCTGGGTCGAACTCGACGTGGCCCTGCTCGCCGATGGCACGCCAGTGGTGATCCATGACGTCACGCTCGACCGCACCACGAGTGGCAAGGGTTCGCTGGGCGACATCGTTGCCGCCGATCTGGCGGGGCTCGATGCCGGCCTCTGGTTTGGCCCGGAATTCCGGGGCGAAAAGCTGTCGCCCCTGCCCGAAGTGCTGGATGCATTGGCCGAGCTGGGCATCAACGTCAATGTGGAGATCAAGCAGCACGAGCATCACAAATCGCTCGAGCAGCTGACGCGCACGGTGCATGACTGCCTGCGCAATCGCCCGCCCAGCGTGCGGGTGATGATCTCGAGCTTTGATGCCGAATGCCTCAAGGCGATGCACCAGCTCGACCCGTCTTACGAGCTGGCCATGCTGTGGAGCGAGTTGCCCGCCGACTGGCTGGATGTCGTCGCGGCCATTCCGGCCACCGCCATCCACCTGCACTACCGGGCGCTCAGCTTCAACGTGCTCGACCGGGCGCGGGAGCGCGGCATCGTCGTCCGCACCTGGACCTGCAACGATCCGGCACAAATGGCTCCCTTCTGGGATGCCGGGCTGGGCGGCGTCATTTCCGACAATCCCCGCCTGTTCCTGGAATAAGATGTCGGCCCCCAAGCTCTCCCACCGGCAGAACGATATCCTGGCGCGCATCGGCGCGCGGGGGGCGCAGCAGATCGACCTGTTGGCGCAGGAATACGGCCTGACCACGCAGAGCATTCGCCGCGATATCAATGTGCTCTGCGCGCTGGGGCTGGCGCGGCGGCTGCATGGCGGGGTCGATTTGCCGGTGATGCCGCAAAATACCCCGATCAATGCCCGCGCCGGCCTGCATAGCGACGCCAAGCGCCGGATTGCCGCCCGCATCGCTGCAGACATCCCCAATGGCTCGACGGTGTTTCTGGGCATCGGCACCACCGTGCGCTTCACCGCTGAGGCGCTGCGCCTGCATGTCGGGCTGACGGTGGTGACCAATAATATCGAGGTGGCGCTGATCCTGGGTGAGATGGCTGGCATCGAGCTGCATCTGGCCGGCGGCGTGTGGCGCGCCAATGACCGCGACGTGGTCGGCCCCGAAACCATCCGCTACTTTGAAAAATTCCACGCCACCCATGCCGTGGTCGGCGCCGGCGGGCTGCACCCCACCAGCGGGGCGCTCGATTTCAGCTATGAAGACGCCCAGATCACCACAGCCATCCTGCAGAATTCGCGCACGCGCTATCTGGCCGCCGATGCCAGCAAATGGATGCGCACCGCCGCCGTCCGCGTGGCCTCGCTATCGGAATTCAGCTATTTCGTGACCGACGCGATGCCGCCCCAGGCGGCCACCGAACAGAGCCTGCTCAAGAGCGGCGTCACCGTCGTGCTGTGCTAGCAAAGCGCTTCCCGCAGACTGAGTCCGCAGGAAGCATTGTCACGGGGCGCTAGATCAGCTTCGAGGCTTCCTCGGTGCTGGGGATACGGCTATCCGGGGTGAATTTGTCGACGGCATCGGGCAGGTTTTGCGACAGGCGCGAGAGCAGCTCGTCGCGGGTTAGGCCAGTCTGCTTTTGCAAATCATCCAGCGTCTCGGGGCCGATAGCCTGCGCCAGCTGATCGGTCTCGAGGCGGCGGGCCGGACCGTCCTTGACCCAGGAATCGGCGACATCGCCCTGCCCGTTGGCGCGGAAGGTTTCGAGCAGGCTGCCGAGGCCGGCATTGATCACATTGCCAAGCGAATTGGGATTGCTGCTATCGCCGCTGAACAGATCGCCCAGCGCGCCGCCCAGATTGTTGGCATTGCCGCCCGGCTGGCCACTGCCCATGGCGGGCTGGGCCGAACCATCACCGACGCCGGTGTGACCGGCCTGCTGGCGCTGGAGGAACTCACCGATCTTGTCGCGGTTCTGATAGCCGGCAACCGCCAGCAGACCGAGAAGCGCAGTCATTGAGGGCATTCCACGAGCCATAGTCGTTCTCCTTAGATGATGGAGAACAGAACTAGGCTGGGGAGTGAAAGTTCCCCGCCGCCGCAGCTGTGATCAGTCGGCGCGCGAAGCGAGGCGCTCGAGCAGGACCGTCGCATCACCCTTATAATTGGTGCGAGCATATTCGACATAGCCGAGCGCCGCAGCGAGACGGAGCGAGGCGGCATTGTCCGGGTCGATCATGCAGACCGAGCGGGGCACCGACGGGTCGGCCCAGGCCAGCAGCGCCGTCAGCGCTTCGCGCGCGAGGCCCCTGCCGTGATAGTGCGGCAGCATGGCCCAGCCGGCCTCCGGCGTGTCGCCAAAGGGCGGATCGATCTCGCGCTGGAAATTGGCGAGGCCGAATTCGCCGACGACCTCCCCTGTCTGCCGGTCGGTGGCCAGGAAATATCCGTAACCCAGCAGTTGCCAATGGCCAGCATAGGCAAGGATGCGCCGCCATACTTCCTCGGGCGTATTGGGCCGCCCGCCGATGAAGCGGGTGACCTCGGGATCGGCCCAAAGCCGGCTGCAGCCGGAAAGATCATCGGCGGTGTGACCCCGCAGGATGAGCCGCTCGGTCTGCAGCGTCGGCGCAACCATCAGACGCCGCCGACCACGGCGTCGCGCGGCATGTCGGAGAGGATTTCGGCAACCCCATTGCGGATGATGACGATCTCTTCGAGGCGCAGGCCGAACTGGCCCTGCAGGTAAATGCCGGGCTCGATGGAGAAGCACATGCCCTCTTCCAGCACCGTCTCGGAAGTGGCGGTGATGTAGGGCGTTTCGTGGATATCGATGCCCAGGCCATGGCCGGTGCGATGGAGGAAATTGGGACCGTAACCGGCGGCGGTGATGACGTCGCGGGCGGCCTTGTCGATATCGCTGGCCTTGGCGCCGGGCTTGGACGCTGTGATGGCGGCGGCGACGGCGCGATCAAGGATGGAATGGATCTGGCCAAAACCCTCTGGGGCCGCGCCGAGATAGCCGACGCGGGTCATGTCGGACGGATAGCCATGGATGCGGGCGCCAGTATCGATCAGCACCGCATCGCCGGCCTTGAGCGGGGTATCGCCGGTGTGGTGATGCGGGAAGGCGCCATTGGGGCCGAAGCAGACCGAACAAAACTCGGTGGTGGCGCCATTAGCCTTGTAGAACTCGCGGATGGCGGTGGCCACTTCGCGCTCGGTGATGCCGGGGCGCAAGGCGGCAAAGCCGGCAGCCATGGCGGCGTCATTGAGCACGGCGCTCTTTTTGAGCGCATCATATTCGGCGTCGTCCTTGCGCGAGCGCAGATAACCCACCGTGTCGTCGGTGAAGCGGCGATGCGCGCCGGGAAGTGCATCGAGCACCAGCAGGGCAAAATCAGCGCGCATGGTTTCGTCGAGCACGATGGAGGGGCTGATGCGCGGCACGCCAGTGGCATCGAGCAACTGGACCAGCGCGGCATGGGGGCCATCGGCATCGGTCCAGGGGAAGAAGGGCAGATCGGTGTTCTGGCGGGCGCTGTCGACATTGAGCGCCGGCATCAGGAAGCCGGCAAAGCTCTGGCTGACCATCAGCAACACCGGGCGCTCGTCGCCATGCGGCGACAGATCGGCCAGATAAAGCATGTGGCTGGAGGGGCCGATGACCACCAGATCGGTTTTGGTGGCGGCCATGCGGGCGCGGAGCGCTGCCATGCGGGTGGTGAGGACGGGATTCATGGGAGACTCCGGGACAATAGGGGTGGCAGTGTTTCAGCCGTTGGCGAGCAGGCCGTCAAGGGACTATCCCGCCTGAGCCAGCAGGCTGGCATTGCCGCCGGCGGCCGTGGTGTCGATGCAGACATGGCGTTCGAGCAGTAGCCGAGGGGCTTCGTCCACCGACGTCAGCAGCGGCAGGATGGCGCCATCGCGGGCGCTGAGGGCGATGCGGATGGCGCGTAGCGTGCTGTCAGCGGCGAAATAGGCCACCGCTTCGAAGCTGGTGGAATGGCTGAGCGTGTCGAGGTCGAGCTCGGCGAGGATGGCTGTATTGCCGAGCGTCGCGGCCATGATCGCCTGGGCCTGCTGATCGGCCGGGGTGGGGCCAAGGCAGAGGACGCGGCCGCGCGGGGCGGTGTGGAGGATGTTGCTCTCGCCGGTGGGACCTGGGAGCGGCAACGCAGCGGTCTCGGCGGGGCGTAGGGCCTGAGTGAAGCGCGGCAGATAATGCGGGCCGCCTGCCTTGGGGCCTGTGCCGGAGAGGCCTTCGCCGCCAAAGGGCTGCGAGCCCACCACCGCACCGATCTGGTTGCGATTGACGTAGATATTGCCGGCGCGGACGCTGCTGGAGAGGGCGCGCACGCGGGAGGAAATGCGGGTATGGAGGCCAAAGGTGAGGCCATAGCCCGCGGCATTGATGGCGGCGATCACCGCATCAAGCTCGCCAGATTTGAAAGTAGCGACGTGGAGAACGGGGCCGAAGATTTCTTCCTTGAGGGCTTCGATGCCACTGACGCGCAGCACGGTCGGGGCGACGAAATGGCCGGTTTCCGGCGTCTTCAAGCGATGAATCAGATTCCCCGAACGCGCGTAACTATCGATATGTGCTTGGATTTTTGTCCGTGCGGCTTCGTCGATGACCGGGCCGATATCGGTGGCCAGCGCCCAGGGGTTGCCCAGCGTCAGTTCGTCCATTGCCCCCTTCAGCATCTCAAGCGTGCGCTCGGCGGCGTCCTCCTGCACATAGAGGATGCGTAGGGCCGAGCAGCGCTGGCCGGCGGACTGGAAGGCGGAGGCGAGGATGTCGCGCACCGCCTGTTCCGGCAGCGCGGTCGAATCCACCACCATGGCGTTGAGGCCGCCGGTTTCGGCGATCAGCGGCGCCATGGGGGCGAGATTGGCGGCCATGGCGCGGTCGATGCGGCGGGCGGTCGGCAGCGAGCCGGTGAAGACGACGCCGGCAATGGCGGGATTGGACGAGAGGGCAGCGCCGACTTCACCGCCACCCGGCAGCAGCTGGATGGCGTCGGCGGGGATACCGGCCTGGTGCATCAGCTGCACGGCGCGGAAGGCGATCAGCGGGGTCTGCGGAGCGGGCTTGGCTAGCACCGGATTGCCGGCCACCAGTGCAGCCGCAATCTGGCCGGTGAAAATAGCCAGCGGGAAATTCCACGGCGAAATGGCGGCAAACGGACCACGCGGCGCGGCGAGCGGCTGGGCCTCGGCTTGCTCGGCGTAATAGCGCAGAAAATCAACGGCTTCGCGCAATTCGGCAACGGCGTCGGCCCAAGACTTACCAGCTTCGCGGGCGAGCAGCGCGAAGAATTCGGCAGCGTTAGCCTCGTAGAGGTCGGCGGTGGCACGGAGGAGATTGGCGCGAGTGGCGGCTGGGGTTTGGGCCCAGGTGGAGGTGGTAGCGGCCGCGATGGCGGAGGTGAGGTCCTGGGTTGAGGCGCTGACCACGGAGCCAAGGATATCAGAGGAGTTGGCGGGGTTGGTCAGTTCTGTGGCAGGCCCCCTCACCCGACCCTGCGGGTCGACCTCTCCCCCGGAGGGAGAGGTAAAGAGGGGCGTGGCGTGCCACTGCGTGGCCTGGAAGGCGTTGCGCGCAGCGTCCATGGAAGGGAAGGCGATGGGGTCGGTGAGGTCGAGGCCGGCGGAGTTTACGCGGGGGGCGAAGATGGCCAGAGGCGCGGGGATGGCGGAGCTGGGGATCGAGGCCAGGGCCTCAATTTTGCTGATCGGGTCTTCGGCGACCACGCTGGCGGGAATATCCGCGTCGGCGATTTGATAGACAAATGAACCGTTTGCGCCGTTTTCGAGCAGGCGCCGGACGAGATAGGCCAGCAGGTCCTTGTGGGCGCCGACCGGGGCGTAGATGCGGGTGCGGGTGCCGTGATTGCTGCGCAGCACCTCATGCAGGCGCTCGCCCATGCCGTGCAGGCGCTGGAACTCGAAGCTGTCGTTGAAGCGCCCGGCTTCTGCGGCGAGATGCAGCACGGCGGCGGCGGTGTGGGCGTTGTGGGTGGCGAATTGGGGGTAGATGGAACTGGCGGCGAACAGCTTTTTTGCGGCGGCGATGTAGCTGATATCGGTCGAGGCCTTGCGGGTGAACACCGGGTAGCCGTCGAGGCCAAGCACCTGCGCGCGCTTGATCTCGGCGTCCCAATAGGCGCCCTTGACCAGCCGGACCATGATGCGGCGACCCAGCGATTTGGCGGTGGCGTCGAGCCAGTCGATCAGCGGCAGCACGCGTTTGCCATAGGCCTGGACGACAACGCCGAAGCCGTCCCAGCCGGCGAGTTCGGGCGTGGCGAGGACTGCGGCGATGATGTCGAGCGAGAGATCGAGGCGGTCGGCTTCTTCGGCGTCGATGTTGAAACCCATATTGGCAGCCTTGGCGGCCAAAGCGAGTTTGCGAGTCAACTCAACCAGTTCGACCATGACGCGGTGGCGTTGCGCGAACTCGTAGCGGGGGTGCAGCGCCGAGAGTTTGACGGAAATGCCGGGATTGTCGCGGACGGAAGCAGCGGTGCAATGCGGGGCCAGGCTGGCGATGGCGGCGGCATAGGCGTCGAAATAGCGGGCGGCGTCGGCGCTGGTGCGGGCGGCTTCGCCGAGCATGTCGTAGGAGTAGGAATAGCCCAGCGCCTCGGGCTTTTTGGCGTTGACGATGGCTTCGTCGATGTTGCGACCGAAGACGAATTGGCTGCCGAGCAGGCGCATGGCCTGGGCGACGGCGGTGCGGATCACAGGCTCGCCCAGCCGGGCGATGGCGCGGTGCAAAGCGTTTTTCGGGCCGACTTCCGGGTCGCCGAGCACGTCGGCGGTGAGGCTCAGGGCCCAGGAGGAGAAGTTGACTAACTGATTGGTGGAGCTACCGAAATGGCTGGCCCAATCGGAGCCGCCGACCTTGTCGTGGATCAGCGCGTCGACGGTTTCGGCATCGGGGACACGGAGCAGCGCTTCGGCCAGCGACATCAGTGCGACGCCTTCGTCGGTGGCCAGGCCATATTCGGCGAGGAAGCTCTCCATCAGGCCGAGGCGATTGCCCTTGCGGACGGTGGTGACCAGCGTTTCCGCCTGCGCCGAAATCGTCGCGCGGTCGGCGGACGAGAGTCCGGTGGCGGCGACAAGTGCTTGAACCAGATGGGTTTCGTCGGCGAGGTTATGGGCGCGGAGGGACTGGCGGGCGGTGATGATGGCGGACACTGGAAGCTCCTGAGACCAGATGAGAGTGCCAGAGACGCGGCAGGCGTTTCGCCTGATTGTGTGGAAGTTCGTGGCGGGAGGCGTTATCTTGCGGGCATTGCGCAGGAGCTTCGCCCATGAAAACCGTCAGCTACGAGACATTGGACCAGATCGACCGCAATATTTTGCGGGAGCTGGCCGCCGACGGACGGATCAGCGTGGCGGAGCTGAGCCGGCGAGTGAATTTGAGCAAAACCCCTTGTCAATCAAGGATTTCGCGGCTGGAGAAGGCTGGGTATATTCTGGGTTATCGGGCGGTTCTGGACCCAAAACGGCTCGGATTGCCGCATGTGGCGTTTGTCGAGGTGAAGCTGAGCGATACGCGCAAGGCGGCGCTGGCGGCGTTCAATCAGGCGGTGCGGGCCATCCCCGAAGTGGAGCAAGCCCATATGATTGCTTCGAGTTTTGACTATCTGCTCAAGGTGCGGACCAAGGATATTGCCGACTATCGCGAGGTGTTGGGCGAGCGGATTTCCGCCCTGCCCCATGTCGCCCATACCAGCACCCATGTGTCGATGGAGGCGGTGAAAGGCGACGAAGAATAGCCAGCATGCCGCCAGAAAGGGGCAGTTTTCTTGCAGCATGCTGACAGTTTTCTTGCGGTTTTCTGCCTCAACCCGCCGGAAACAGGGTCCAGCGGCGGGGGCGGAAGGCGATGCGGGTTTTTTCGCCCGCCGGATGATCGAAAGGCAGGTCGATTTCGACCTTGTAGCCCTCGCCGCCGATTTCCAATTCGACGCGTCTGGTGCCGCCAACGCGACGGGCCGTGCTGACCACGCCGGCCAGCGAGGCGTCGGCCTCGATCAGGTCAATATCATGCGGGCGGAAGAACAGCCGGGCTTCGCCCTCGGGGGTGTCGCCGGCGGGAATACCGATGGCGCGACCGCCGACCCATAGCTCGTTGTTTTCGACCGTAACGGGCAGTTCGCTGGATTCACCGATAAAGCCGAAAACGAAGGGCGAGGTCGGGTGGTCGTAAACCGTATCGGGGGAGCCGACCTGTTCGATGCGGCCCTGGCTCATGACGCAGAGGCGGTCGGAGAGTTCGAGGGCTTCTTCCTGATCATGGGTGACGAAGACGGTGGTGTGGCCGGTGCGGTCATGGATTTCGCGCAGCCATTTGCGCAGCTCGCGACGGACCTGGGCGTCGAGCGCGCCGAAAGGTTCGTCGAGCAACAGCACCGCCGGCTCGATGGCGAGAGCCCGCGCCAGGGCGACGCGCTGGCGCTGACCGCCGGAGAGCTGATTGGGATAGCGCTTTTCAAGGCCGGAGAGCTGGACCAGATCGAGCAGCTCCATGGCGCGGCGACGGATTTCGCCGGATGGGGGGCGGCTGGAGCGCGGCCGGACCTTTAGGCCAAAGGCGATGTTGTCGAGAATGGTCATGTGGCGGAACAGGGCATAGTGCTGGAACACGAAGCCGATATTGCGCTCCTGCACGGTCTTTTCCGAAGCGTCGGTATCGCCGAAGAAAATCTTGCCGGCGGTGGGCATTTCGAGGCCAGCGATGAGACGCAGCAAGGTGGTCTTGCCCGAGCCGGAGGGGCCGAGCAGCGCGATCAGTTCGCCCGAATGAATATCGAGCGACACATCATGCAGCGCCGGGAACCGGTCGAATTCCTTGCGCACATTTTGAACGCGAACTTCCATAGACTCTTGATCCTATTCAGTGATTGGCGCTGGCGGCGATTTCTTCGCCGAAACGCCATTCCAGCGCCGACTTCAACACCAGCGTGACCAGCGCCAACATGGCCAGCAGGGAGGCCAGGGCGAAGGCCGCCGTGGCGTTATATTCATTGTAAAGCATTTCCACCTGCAGCGGCATGGTGGTGGTCTGACCGCGGATCTTTCCTGAAACCACGGCGACGGCGCCGAACTCGCCCATGGCGCGGGCATTGCACAGCAACACCCCATAGAGCAGGCCCCATTTGATATTGGGCAGGGTGACGCGCCAGAAGGTTTGCCAGCCATTGGCGCCCAATGACAGGGCGGCTTCCTCGTCGCCAGTGCCCTGATCCTGCATCAGCGGGATCAACTCGCGGGCGACGAAGGGGAAGGTGACGAAAATGGTGGCGAGGACAATGCCCGGCAGGGCGAAGAGGATTTCAATGCCGTAGGATTTGAGGAAGGGGCCGAGAAAGCTCCCTGCCCCGAACAGCAGCACATAGACCAGGCCGGAAATCACCGGCGAGACCGAGAATGGCAGGTCGATCAGGGTGATGAGGAAGGCCTTGCCCTTGAACTCGAATTTGGCGATGGCCCAGGAGGCGGCGATCCCGAACACGACATTGAGCGGCACGGCGATGGCGGCGACCAGCAGGGTCAGGCGGATGGCGGCCTGGGCGTCCTTTTCACCCAATGCGGCCAAGAACCCGCCAATGCCCTTGAGAAACGCCTCGTGGAACACGGCGTAGAGCGGCAGCAGCAGCATCACCCCCATAAAGGCAAAGGCGATGGCGATCAGCAGCCACTGCACAGCGCGGCTTTCGCTGGTGGGGGAAACGCGGCGCTTGGTCCGGGCGCGCAGTTTAGTTGCCATAACCATACCTCCGCCGGCTCCAGGCCTGAATGAGATTGATGGCGAACAGCATCAGGAAAGAGATGATCAGCATGACCGAGGCGATGGCGGCGGCGCCGGCATAATTGGTTTCTTCGAGGCGGATGACGATCAGCAGCGGCGCGATTTCCGAGACGAAGGGAATGTTGCCGGCGATGAAGATGACCGAACCGTATTCGCCGACGGCGCGGGCGAAAGCCAGGGCGAAGCCGGTGAGAATGGCGGGCATCAGGCTGGGCAGGATGACCCGGGAAATGGTCTGGAAGCGGTTGGCGCCCAGGGTGGCGCTGGCCTCTTCGACCTCGTGACTGACCTCTTCCAGGATGGGCTGGATGGTGCGGACGACAAAGGGCAGGCCAATGAAAATCATGGCGATGACGATGCCAAGGGGGGTGTAGGCGATGCGCCAGCCGAGCGGGGCGAATAGCGAACCGATAGCGCCATTGGGCGCATAGATCGCGGTCAGCGCGATGCCGGCGACGGCAGTGGGCAGGGCAAAGGGCAGATCGACAATGGCATCGAAAATGCGCCGGCCGGGAAAGCGGTAACGCACCAGCACCCAGGCGATCAGTGTGCCAAACACCACATTGATAGCAGCGGCGATGAGCGCATTGACGAAGCTGACGCGGAGCGCACCAAGCACGCGCGCATCGGTGGCGGCTTTCCAGAAGCCTTCGGGGCCGAGGCCGGCCGAGCGGATCGCCAGGGCGACCAGCGGAATGAGGATGATCAGCGAAAAATAGCTCAGCGTGAAACCGAGCGTCAGCCCGAAGCCGGGAATGACGCTGGGCTGGCGGAAAAATCCGCCACGACGTGGGCTCCCAACGCTGCTCAAGCGACGGCCCGGAAGGCGGCAGTCTTGGCGGTATAGTTCATCTCGACCTCCCTACCCGGTTCGCGCTGACCCTAGTGGATTGGTCGCGTTTCTCAAGGCGAGCGGTGGCGTTTGGATGCGGGGTTTAGAGAAAAATATTCTGTTTGGTCGGGGCGTGGGGGGATTTTTGGAGGGGATGGAGGGGGAATGGGTGGATGGGGAGAATAATGGTGCGCGGCGGGGTGTGGGGCTAGCCAACCCCCACCCTTGATCCCTCGCCGCAAGGGGGAGGGTGTCGACTGCACGCCCGGCGCATTCATCCCCGGTGTCACCCCGGCCTTGAGCCGGGGCCCATCCCCCGATCACGTCGGTAACACCCATCTCAGGCTGGGTCCCAGCTCAAGGCCGGGATGACATCGAGTTTGTTGGGACGACCGGACCCGCCAGCTACTTCGGCGGGGTCCAGCTCGGGGCGGGTTCGCGTTCTAGGGGCGACAAATTGATGATGTCTTCGCCGCGGCGCATGGCGATGTTCATGCGGAAGCTGTTGCCGATGCGTTCGGAGCGTTCGATGAACAGAGCGGCGATGTGGGGCGGGCAGAGGGTTTCCACCGTGCGGCGGAACAGGGCGAGCCAGCGCCTGAAATGGGGGTCGGCCAGTTCGGGGATGGCCATGTGCTTGGGCATGGGGCGGCCGGCATAGCGGCCGGTGCCGAGCATCATCGAACTCCAGAAATCGGTGATGATATCGAGATGATGCGGCCAGGCTTCGGGGGCGATGATGCGGTTGAAGACCGGGCCGATCATGGGATCGAGCCGCACGTCGGCGTAGAAGCTGTCGACGACGGCGCGGATCAGCGTTTCGTCCAGATCGGGCGGGGTTTCCCAGCCGACGCGCTGGTGGCGGGTGCCCAGAGGCGGGCGGGGATTGTCGTCGCTCATGCGTGGGTCTCGCGGATGGAATAGGAGCAGCGCCGGGCGCCGGCGACGATGTGTTCGTTGCGCACCACTTGGGTCTGGGGGCCGAGCACGGCGCGGAACACGTCCAGTTCGGCGCGGCAAAAACCCTGGCAGGCAGTGGCGGCGGCGCAGATGGGACAGTGGTTTTCCACCAGCAGCAGCGAGCCATCGGGCTGTTCCTGCCAATCGGCCATATAGCCTTCGGCGGAGCGCAGATCGGCCAGCGCTGCCACCTTGTCGCGCAGGCTGGTGCGGTCGGCCAGTTCGGCTTCGTAGCTGGCGCGGGTTTCGGCTTCGCGGGCGGCGATGAGGGCGTTGAGCGCGCCTTCACCCAGCGTATCGCGGACGATGCCGAGCAGCTGCACGGTCAAGGCGGCATGGGTGTCGGGGAAACGGGATTGCGCGGCAGGGGTGAGGCTCCAGCTCTGGGTGGGGCGGCCGACGCCGCGCGCTTCGCTGGTGGCGGCGACCAGGCCTTCCTCGGCCAGCCGGGCCAATTGCTGGCGAGCAGCCTCGCCGCTGGTGCCGAGCAGGCTGCCCAAGGCGGCGGAGGACAGCGCGCCATGCATCTTGAGCGCCATCAGCACCCGCTCAGCGGGGCTGCGCGGCGACCAGGTCACCGTTTCGGGCGCGGCATTTTCCAAGTTCAGACTTGACATATTGGCTGCGGAGGTTTTCAAAGTCATTGCTTGGAAATTAACTGGCGCGGCATGGAAATGCAAGCGCCGCCCATAAAGGAGCTCCACGATGGCCTTTGAACTTCCCGCCCTGCCCTATGCCCATGCCGCCCTTGCCGAACGCGGCATGAGCCAGGAAACGCTGGAGCTGCACCACGACAAGCACCATCAGGCCTACGTGACGGCGCTGAACGGGTTCGTCGAGAAGAATGCCGATCTGGCCGGCAAGTCGCTGGAAGAGATCATCGCTTTCGCCAACGGCAAGGCCGAGCTGGCGCCGGTGTTCAACAATGCTGGGCAGCACTGGAACCACATGCATTTCTGGAATGCGCTGTCGCCCAAGGGTGGTGCGCTGCCGGGCAAGCTTGAAGCCAAGATCGTCAGCGATCTGGGCTCGGTGGACGCGTTCAAGGAGCAGTTCAAGACGGCGGCGACGAGCCAGTTCGGTTCGGGCTGGGCCTGGCTGGTGCTGGGCACTGACGGCAAGCTCAAGGTGACCAAGACGGCGAACGGGTCCAATCCGCTGGCGACCGGCGAAGGCAAGGTGCTGCTGGGGCTGGATGTGTGGGAGCACAGCTATTACGTCGACTTCCGCAATCGCCGCCCGGATTATGTGAGCAATTTCCTCGACAAGCTGGCGAATTACGAGTTTGCGGAAGCGAATTTGGGGTGAGCCACGCAATCCCAACACACTCGGTGTCATCCCGGCCTTGAGCCGGGGTGACACTGTGGTTGGGGCACCATTATGCCCGCCGAGAACACCAATGACCTATGTCGTTACCGAAGACTGCATTGCCTGCAAGCATATGGATTGCGTGGAGGTTTGCCCGGTGGATTGCTTCTACGAGGGCGAAAACATGCTGGCCATCAATCCAGACGAGTGCATAGATTGCGGGGTGTGCGAGCCGGAATGTCCGATCGATGCCATCAAGCCGGACGGCGAGCCGGAGATGGCGCCGTGGATCGAGCTTAACCGCAAATATGCACGGCTCTGGCCGAACATCACCGAAAAGGGTATCTCGCCAGACAACGCCAAGGCCATGGAAGGCGTGCCCAACAAACTCCGCGACCTGTTTTCCGAACAGCCCGGAGAAGGATCTTGAATAATCTGATGGCTGATTTCGACCTGCCCGATGCGATGCGACTGCACCCTCCCCGCCGGCCGGTGGTGGGCAATAGTGAATTCCGTGCGGCGATGGCGGCGATGGCCTCCACCGTCAGCGTAGTGACCGCGCGGCGTGGCGATGAGCGGATCGGGCGCACGGTGACGGCGATGCTGTCGCTGACGGTGAACCCGCCGACCGTGCTAGTGTCGATCGATATCATGAGCCGGCTGGCCGATCTGATCGCCAAGACCGGCGGGTTTTCGCTGGCCATGCTGGCCGATGACCAGGCGGCGGTGGGCGATGCCTTTGCCGGGCGGGTGGATCCCGATTTGCGCTTCAACACCGGCAAATGGGGGCAATGGCCCTCGGGGCATCCGATGCTCGAAGGGGCGGTGACGGCGCTGGATTGCGACGTGATCGGCTCCATCGAAACCGGCAGCCATGTGCTGTTTGCGGGGGCGGTGGTGGAGGCTGAAACCACAACCGGTCGGTCGCCGTTATTGTGGCAGCGCCATCAGTATCACAGGCTCGACGGCGTGGAATGAAGCTGGCAGACTGGGAGGCGCTCATGCCCCGGTATTTTTTCCATTATCGCACTGACGACGAGCTGATCCCGGATCGGGATGGCAGCGAATTGCCGGATCTGGAAGCCGCCGAGCACAATGCGGCGGCGCTGGCCAAGGCGATCGTCGAGCGCGCGGCGAGCAAGGGCGACGATACGCGGCTGCCGCGATCCATCGAAATCACCGACGCGGCGGGGGAAGAACTGCTGTATCTGGTGTTCTGGGCCGGGCCGAAGCTGGGCGCGGATGGGGATGAAAAGCCGGTGGAGAAGGCGACGGTGCATTGAGGGGGATTAAATCCCCTGCTCCACCCACCGGGTCACCCCGGCCTTGAGCCGGGGCCCATCCTGAAATCTCAAGATGGGTCCCGGCTCAAGGCCGGGATGACACCGAGTTTGTGGGGATCTCTGCGAGCCTACTGTGCCGGAGCGCCGGTGTAGATCTGGTCGAAGATGCCGCCGTCGCCGAAGAATTTGGGCTGGGCTTCGCGCCAGCCGCCGAAATCGGCGATGGTGACGAGATTGACCGGGCCGAAGCGGGCGATGTCTTCGGGGGCCGCCAGTTCGGGCTTGAAGGGGCGGTAGTAATTGGCGGCGGCGATGGCCTGGCCTTCATCGGAATAGAGATATTCGAGATAGGCCTGGGCCAGGTCGGTATTCCCCTTCTTTTCGGCATTGCCGACGACCAGCGCTACCGGCGGTTCGGCCAGGATCGAGATCGACGGCGTGACGATGTCGAAGGCGTCGGGGCCGAGTTCTTCGAGCGCCAGATAGGCCTCGTTTTCCCAGGCCAGCAGCACATCGCCAATGCCGCGCTGGACGAAGGTGGTGGTGGAGCCACGGGCGCCGGTATCGAGCACGGGAACATGCTTATAGAGGTCGGTGACGAAGGCCTGCGCCGTTTCGTCCGTGCCGCCCGGCTGTGCCTTGGCCCAGGCCCAGGCGGCCAGCAGGTTCCAGCGGGCGCCGCCCGAGGTTTTCGGATTGGGGGTGATGACTTCAACCCCCTCCTTGGTCAGGTCGCCCCAATCGGCAATGGCCTTGGGATTGCCCTTGCGGACCAGGAAGACGATGGTCGAGGTGTAGGGTGCGTTGTTGTTTTCAAAGGTGCCGCGCCAATCGGCGGGGATCAGCGTGGGGTCGGCGTCGGAAATGGCGTTGATGTCGCTTTCCAGCGCCAGCGTCACCACGTCGGCTTCGAGGCCGTCGATGACGGTGCGGGCCTGGGCGCCGGAGCCGCCATGGGTGACCTGGATGGCGACAGTCTCGCCTTTGGTCTGCTGCCAATGGGTGACAAAAGCCTCGTTGAATTGCTGATACAGCTCGCGGGTAGGATCGTAGCTGACATTGATCAGGGTGCGATCCTGCGCATGGGCCGTCACCGCAAACCCCAAGGTCAGGGACGCGGCAAGGACGGCATAAGCAAAGAAAATGGGGGCATTCTTCATCTCTGTCTCCCGATGAGATCGATGACTAAAAGACTACCACTACACTAGAGTATCGCAAGGCGACGCGCGGCGGCCAGAGGCCCGCCAAAGAAAACGGTTTGCCAAATTCGGGCCGCAACACGAAAAACACTCATCGTGCAGCGGGAAAACGCTATCTGGACGCAATTTCATTCCAGAAGCTGCCTGGCTCCATCTTACCACTCCTAGGCCGATACGCACCACGTCCGCACGGTCTAGTGATGATTTCGGGCGCTGACATCGTTCGAACGGATGGCAGACAGGCGCAACGGCGTTGCCTAGAGTGGCCATGCGAATTGGGGAGTCTTCGAATGGACCTGGGACAATCGAACCGTCTGGCGCTGCTGGACCGGGCTGCGGCACTGACGGGTGAGGAAGCCGGGTTTGCCCGCTTTCTCAGGGCGGGTGTGCTGGCGACCGATGGCGAGGATCTGGAGCGGCAGGCGCCGGCGCAATTCGAGGCGGCGCTGCGGCAATCCTATCAGCTGCTGCTGGCCTATGATGGCGATGACAGCCGGCTGACGGCGACGCCCCCAACCCAGCCGGGCGAGCCCTTGGTGCTCGATATCGTCTCGCCGGACATGCCGTTCATCGTCGACAGCGCGCTGGCGGCGGTGCGGGCGGCGGGCGGCACGGTGCGGCTGTTCACCCATCCCGTAGTGCGGGTGGATAATGGGCAGGTGAGCGAGGGCACCGGGCGGGCGCTGAGCGTGCTGCATATTCACAGCGATCCGGTGGCCGATATCGATGCGCTGCGCAGCGAACTCGAAACCACCATGGCCGAAGTGATGCGGGCGGTGCGCGACTGGCAGCCGATGCTGGAGCGACTACGCCGGGCCATTGCCGCGCTGGAAAGCGCGCCGAGCGGGCACAAGGACGAGCCGCTGCGCTTTCTCGACTGGCTGACCGAGCATAATTTCACCTTTCTGGGGATGCGCGAATATCGGTTGGCGGGCGACGGGCTGGAGCCGGTGGACGATAGCGGGCTGGGCATTTTGCGTGACCCGAATTTGAAGGTGCTGCGCAGCGGGCCGAGCTTTGTCGAGTCGACGCCCCAGCATGCCGATTTCATGGCGTCCAACGAGCCGCTGCTGGTGACCAAGGCCAATGTGCGGGCGCGGGTGCACCAGCGCGTGCATATGGACTATGTCGGCGTCAAGATTTTGGACGGCGACGGCAAGGCGCAGGGCGAATTGCGCATTGTCGGCCAGTTCACCGCGCAGGCGCAGGCGACGCCGCATACCGAAGTGCCGATCATCCGCCGCAAGATTGCTGAGGTGATGCGGCGCTCGGGGGTCGACCCGCTGGGCCATGCCGGGCGGGCGCTGCTGAGCGCGCTGGACTCCTATCCGCGCGATGAGCTGTTCCAGATCGGCGTCGAGCAATTGTTCGAATTTTCGAGCGTGATAGCGGGGCTCCATGACCGGCCCCGGGTGCGGGTGCTGTCGCGCATCGACCGCTTCGACAATTTCGTGTCGATCCTCGTCTATGTGCCGCGTGACCGCTATGACGGCGAAGCGCGGGCGCGGATCACGCAATATCTGGCGAAAATCTATGACGGGCGGCTCTCGGCGTTTTATCCGCATTTCCTTGAAGCGGAGCTGGTGCGGCTGCATGTGATCATCGGGCGGCTGGCGGGCCCGACGCCGCAGCCGAGCCGGGCCGAGCTGGAGGCGCAGGTCGATGCGCTGACCGCCAATTTCGGCGACATGCTGGTGGCCACGGCGCCTGACCCGGCGACGATCAGCGATTATCGCGGGGCGTTTTCGGCGGCGTATCAGTCGCGCAATGCAGCGGCGGATGCGCATGACGATATCGCGGTGCTGCGCACGCTGGGCGATGGCGCCGGGGTGGCGATCAGGCTGCGGGCGCGCAGCGGCACCGATGGGGCGCTGGGGCTGAAATTCTACCACCGCGCCAGCCCGATTCCGCTGAGCGACCGGGTGCCGATGCTGGAGGCGTTCGGCTTCCGGGTGATCGATGAGCGCACCTATACGGTGGAGCCGCGCGACGGCGTGGAACGCTATCTGCATGACATGGTGCTGGAAGCGGCGGATGGCAGCAGCTTTGACGTGGCGACGCGCGGCGGCGCGGTGGAAGACGGGTTGCTGGCGGTGTGGGACGGGCTGGCAGAAACCGACCGGCTGAATACGCTAGTGACGCGGACCAGTCTGGGCTGGACGGATGCGGCGCTGCTGCGGGCACTGTCGCGCTATCTGCGGCAGATCGGCATTTCCTATTCGCAGCGCTATATCGCCGATGTGCTGGTGAAGCAGTCGGGGGCAGCAGCGGCGCTGGTGGCGCTGTTCGATGCGCTGCACAATCCGGCGGTGGGCGACCGCGAGAGCCGCGCGGCGTTGGCGCGGCAGGATATTGCGGCGGCGCTCGACGCCATGGCCTCGCTGGACGAGGACACCATCATCCGGCGCTTTCTCAATCTGGTGGAAGCCTCGGTGCGGACCAATGCCTGCCAGCGCGATGGCGATGGCAAGCCGATGCCGGCGCTGGCGATCAAATTTGACAGTGCGCTGGTGGACGGCATGGCCGCGCCCCGGCCCTATCGGGAAATCGCGGTGTATTCGCCCCGCGTGGAAGGCGCGCATCTGCGCTTTGGCGCCATCGCCCGTGGCGGTATCCGCTGGTCGGACCGACCGGAGGATTTCCGCACCGAAGTGCTGGGGCTGGTGAAGGCGCAGCAGGTCAAGAATGCGGTGATCGTGCCGGTGGGGGCCAAGGGCGGTTTCGTACCCAAGCTGCTGGTGCCGGGCATGGCGCGCGAGGCGATGCAGGCCGAAGGGGTGGCCGCCTATACGATCTTCATCGGGGCGCTGCTCGATGTGACCGATAATCTGGTCGATGGCGCGGTGGTGCCGCCCGCCAATGTGGTGCGGCGCGATGGCGACGATCCCTATCTGGTGGTGGCGGCGGACAAGGGCACGGCGAGCTTTTCCGACACGGCCAATGGGATCGCAGTGGGGCGCGGCTTCTGGCTGGGCGATGCCTTCGCCTCGGGCGGCTCGGCCGGCTATGACCACAAGAAAATGGCGATCACGGCGCGCGGCGGCTGGGAATCGGTGAAGCGGCATTTCCGCGAGCTGGACCGCGATATTCTCAAGCATGCCTTCACCGTGGCCGGGGTCGGCGATATGAGCGGGGACGTGTTCGGCAATGCCATGTTGCTGAGCAAGGAAATCCGGCTGGTGGCGGCGTTTGACCACCGCGATATCTTCATCGACCCCAATCCCGACGCGGCGGCGAGCTTTGCCGAACGGCAGCGGCTGTTCGCCCTGCCCCGTTCGAGCTGGCAGGATTATGACAAGGGGCTGATTTCGGCCGGTGGCGGGGTATTTTCGCGGAGCCTCAAAACCATTTCGCTGACGCGGGAAATCCAGGCTGTGCTGGGGTTGAATGGCGAGCACGCCACGCCGACCGAGGTGATCTCGGCCATTCTCAAAGCCGAGGTCGACCTGCTGTGGTTTGGCGGCATCGGCACCTATATTCGCGGCGCCCAGGAAACCAGTGCCGAAGTGGGCGACCGGGCCAATGACGCCATCCGGGTCAGCGGCAGCGAAGTGCGGGCCAGGATCGTCGGCGAAGGCGCCAATCTGGGCGTGACGCAGCGCGGCCGCATCGACTATGCGCTCAAGGGCGGACGAATCAATACCGACGCCATCGACAACTCGGCCGGGGTGAATTCCAGCGATCTCGAGGTCAATATCAAGATCGCGCTGGCGCCGCTGCTGGCGAGCGGGGCGCTGGGGCTGGACGCGCGCAATGTGCTGCTGGTGAGCATGACCGACGAGCTGGCGGCGCTGTGCCTGCGCAATAATTATCTGCAGGGGCTGGCGCTGTCGCTGGCGCAGCGGGCGGGGCTCAGCGAACTGCCGGACCACCGCGAGCTGATCGAACGGCTGGAAGCGCGGGGGCTGCTGGATCTGGCGGTGGAGTTTTTGCCGAGCGATGCGGCGCTGGATGCGCGGGCGGCGGGTGGCCAGGCGCTGATGCGGCCGGAGCTGGCGGTGATTTTGGCCTATGCCAAGCTGACGCTTTATGACGATCTGCTGGCGGGGATTTCCATTGATGATCCCTATCTGGCCGATGAGCTGTATCGGTATTTCCCGGAAATCCTTCACACGACTTACCCCGACGCGGTGGCCGAGCATCGGCTGCGGCGCGAGGTGATTGCCACGGTGCTGGCCAATGCGATGATCAATCGCGGCGGGCCGGCTTTTGTCAGCGATCTGACGGCGGCGACCAGCGCCAGTCCGGGCGAGGCGGCGCTGGCCTATGCGGCCACGCGGGACGTGTATGGGCTGGGCGCGCTCAACCGGGCCATCGATGCGCTGGATGGGCAGGTGGCCGGGGCGGTGCAGTTGGAGCTCTATGCCGAGGTGATGGCGCTGCTGCGGCAGGAGAGCCTGTGGTTTTTGCGCAATGCCGATGTGACGCAGGGCGTGGCCGGGCTGGTGGCACGGCATGCCGGGGGCGTCGCGGCGCTCAAGGCGATCCTGGGCACCAGCCTGCCGGCGTCGCTGCGCGAAGGGGTGACCTTCATGGCAGCGGAACTGATGGCCAAGGGCGTGCCGGGGGAACTGGCGCAGCGCATCGCCGAATTGCCGGTGCTAGGCTACGCCAGCGATATCGTGCTGGTCAGCGAGCGTGCGGGTGTGTCGGTGGCCGAGGGCGCGGCGGCGTTCTTCGGGGTGTTCGCGACCTTTGCGCTGTGGCCGGTGATCGAACAGGGGCGGACGATTGCGCTGAGTGATCGGTTTGAGCGGATGGCGCTGGACCGGGCACTGGCCAATCTGATGCGGGCGCAGCGCGACCTGACCGCCGATGTGCTGAAGACCGAGGGCGGGCTGGCTGGTTGGGCGACACGGCAGAAGGCCGGGATTGCGCGGACGGCGAAGGCGGTGGCGGAACTGACGCAGGGGGAATTGACGGTGTCACGGCTGAGCGTGGCGGCGGGGTTGCTGGCGGATCTGGCGCGGGAGATTTAGGGGCGTGCTGCGAAAGTGGGGCTTGTTTGCAGGGGCGGCTTGGGGAGAGTGTGGCCTTCCTTTCGTTCCGTGAGTGCCCCCATGACCACCACCCTGCCCCAATGGCTTGCTGCCCAGACTGTCGATCCGAAACTGGCCTCGGTGGTGGCGAGCATGGCGGCGGCGAGTGCGGAAATCGCAGGCGTATTGCGGCTGGCGCCGATCAGCGGACAGACCGGGCTGGCCGGGCACACCAATGTGCAGGGCGAGGCGCAGAAGACGCTCGATATCGTCTCAAACGACATTGTTTTGAATCACATAGGGCAGAATCCCAATGTGTCGATTCTGGTGTCGGAAGAGCTGGATGAAGCGGTTCAGCTGCCGAATCAAGGGCGCTATCTGGTGGCGACCGATCCGCTGGATGGATCTTCAAACCTCGACGTAAACGTCACTGTGGGCACGATTTTTTCAGTGCTGGAGGCCAGCGGCGGACTGTTGCAGCCCGGCACGGCGCAAGTGGCGGCGGGTTATGCGGCCTATGGGCCGGCGACCAGCCTGGTGCTGACCTTTGGGCAGAACGTGGCGGCGTTCACGCTGGATGCAGCCGGGGTGTTCGTGCTGACCGGCGACGGGCTGCAGATCGCCAAGGCGTCGGGGGAATATGCCATCAACACGGCGCGCGAGCGGTTTTGGGATGCGGCGACGCGGGGCTATGTGGCCGAGAATGTGGCCGGGGAAACCGGGCCGGCGGGCAAGCGCTACAATATGCGCTGGGTCGGCTCGATGGTGGCGGATATCCATCGGATTTTGATGCGGGGTGGGATTTTCATGTATCCGCTCGATAGCGAGACTGTGAGCAAGGGCGGGAGGCTGCGGCTGCTCTATGAGGGCAATCCGATGGCGCTGATCGTCGAAGCGGCGGGGGGCGGCGCGACGACGGGGCAGCAGCGGATTTTGGAACTGATGCCGAGCGAGATTCACCAGCGGGTGCCGGTGATTTTGGGTTCGGCCGAGGAAGTGGCGCGAGTGGAAGGCTGGTATCGGCGGTAGGCCATACTGCGCGCGTCACAAGTGTAGAGCCCTCGGGTCAAGCCCGAGGGTGACGATCTGGGGTGATCGCGCCTTGGAAATTGCAACGTTGCGATGCTCCGGCTATAGCTCGGTCACTCAGCATCCCGGAGCAATCATGACCGACGCCAGCCTGCCCAACACCAATTCGACCCCGTGGCCGAGCCGGCCGTTTCATCAGCAGTATCTGATGCGGCAGGCCAATAATCTGTTCGATTTTTTCCAGGCGCCGTCGATCAATCCCAAGGGTGGGTTTTTCGAGCTGGAGGATGACGGCAAGCCGATCGATGCGGATAATTCGACGCGGCAGATCCATGGCACGGCGCGCATGGTGCATTGCTTTGCCATTGGCAGCCTGATCGGGCGGCCGGGCTCGGACGAAATCGTCGATCACGGCATGCGCTATCTCTGGGAAAAGCACCGCGATGCCCGGCACGGCGGCTATATGTGGTCGCTGGATGACCATGGGCCCAAGGATTCCAGCAAGCAGGCCTATGGCCATGCCTTCGTGCTGCTGGCAGCCTCGAGCGCCAAGCTGGTGGGGCATCCCCTGGCCGACCAGATGATCGCCGACGTGACCGAAGTGATCAACACGCGGTTCTGGGACGAGAAAAGCGGCTCGGTGCGGGACCAGTATAACCAGAACTGGAGCCAACTGCTGCCCTATCGCGGGCAGAACGCCAATATGCATATGACCGAAGCGCTGATGGCGGCCTATGAGGCGACGGGTGACAAAGCCTATCTGACCAAGGCCGAGCGGATCGCCGAGCTGATCATCCTCAAGCATGCCGTGCCGTTGGGGCACCGGGTGGCCGAGCATTTCGACGATCAATGGGTGCTCGACAAGGATTATGAGGGCAATGAAATGTTCCGCCCGTCCGGCACCACGCCGGGGCATTGGCTGGAATGGGCGCGGCTGCTGTATCAGCTGTGGGTGCTGGGCGAAAAGCGGCTGAGCTGGGTGACCGCGGCGGCGCGCGAGCTGTTCCGCCAGTCGATCGAGCTGGGCTGGGACAAGGCCCATGGCGGGTTTTTCTATACGCTGGACTGGGACAACAAGCCGATCATGCGCGAGAAGCTGTGGTGGCCGGCGAGCGAGGCCATCGGCGCGGCGGCCTATATTTCGGCCTTCGACAATGAGGATTATTTCCAGAGCTGGTATCGCAAGCTGTGGGACTATGCCGAGAACCACGTGATCGACCATGTGCGGGGCGGCTGGCTGAGCGAACTCAAGGAAGATCTGACGCCGACGTCGCGGCTGTTTGTCGGCAAGCCGGATATTTATCACGCGCTGCAGGCGTGTCTGATCCCGCTCTATCCGGCCACGGGGAGCCTGACCAAGGCGATTATCGAGGCGGATCATACGGTGAAGCATTTGGTGTAGCGGGGCGCTCGTCGCACTGGTGCGTGTGGCTCCACCCCCTCCTGGCCTCCCCCATCCCCTCCTGGCCTCCCCCATCAAGGGGGAGGTATCAGATCGGGGTTGGGGGGGATGGTGCCATTTTGGTGGATGTGGTGCACTGCGCTGTCCCCGCCCTCGGGGCCAAACCACCCCCACCCTTGATCCCTCCCCGCAAGGGGGAGGGTGACGACTGAGAAATCGTATTCCAAGCACCTTGAAGCCAGTTGTAAAAGCATGCCCCGTTAGGCGGTTGCCAGTGTTGGCTGGCGCGCGTAGAGCAGCGTCACTGATTGAGGAGCCAGAAGATGTCCCGCCCTGCCCGCTTGCCTGCCCAATTGCCGCGTGTGCTGGTTGACCGTGCGGTCGCCGCGGCGCTGGAGGAAGATCTGGGGCTGGCGGGGGATTTGACCAGTCAGGCGACGCTGCATCCCGAGGCAAAGGCCACCGCGACGCTGTCGGCGCGCGAGGCCGGGGTGATTGCCGGGCTGGAACTGGCGGCGGCGGCGTTTCGGCTGGTGGGCGATGGCGTGGTGTTCACGCCGGCGCTGGCTGATGGCGATGCGGTGGCCGTTGGTGGGCTGGTGGCGACGGTGACCGGCCCGGCGCGGCTGGTGATGTCGGCCGAGCGGGTGGCGCTGAATTTTCTCAATCATATGAGCGGCATCGCCACGCTGACCCGGATTTACGCCGATGCGGTGGCGGGGACCGGGGCGCAGATCTGCGACACGCGCAAAACCACGCCGGGGCTGCGGGCGTTCGAAAAATATGCGGTGCGGTGCGGCGGCGGGGCCAATCACCGCTATGCGCTGGATGACGCCATCCTGATCAAGGATAACCATATCGCGGTGACCGGCAGCGTAACGGCGGCCTATCAGGCGGCCGAGGCGTTTGCCGGGCATCTGGTGGCCATCGAAATCGAGGTGGCGAGTTTGGCCGAGCTGGAAGAGGCGCTGGCGGCCGGGGCGCGGGTGATCCTGCTCGACAATATGGACAATGAGTTGCTGCGGCAGGCAGTGGCGATCACTGCCGGCCGGGCCAAGCTGGAAGCCTCGGGTGGGGTGAAGCTGGAGCGGGTGCGCTCGATTGGCGAAACCGGCGTCGATTATATCTCCACCAGCCAGATCACCATGGCGGCGACCCCGCTCGATCTGGGGCTCGATGTGGTGGTGGAGGCTTAAGGTGAGTGTGACCATGCAGGCGCCGACCGATCAGGCTTTGACCAGGCTGGCGCTTGAGGCGGCGATTGCCGCGGCGCGACTGATTTTGGATGTCTATGCCCGGCCGATTGCGGCAGAGACCAAGGCAGATGGCTCGCCGGTGACCGAGGCCGATGCGGCGGCGGAAGCGGTGATCCTCGATCTGCTCAAGCCGACCGGCATTCCGGTGCTGGGCGAGGAAAGCGTGGCGGCGGGGATCATTCCGGTGCTGGGCGAGCGCTATTTCGTGGTCGATCCGCTGGACGGGACCAAGGAATTCATCAAGCGCAATGGCGAGTTCACCGTCAATATCGCGCTGGTGGAGCATGGCGTGCCGGTGATGGGCGTGGTGCTGGCGCCGGTGACGGGCGAGACCTTTGTCGGCGACGCCTCAGGCGCCTGGTTCTGCAATACGCTGGACGGGATTGTCGGCGAGCGGCGGGCGATTGCGGTGGCCGGGGCGGAACGGCTGCGCATTGTGGCCAGCCGATCGCATGGGCATAAGGCGCTGGCGTCCTTGTGTGAAACGCTGGATGTAGAGGCCGATGTGTCGGTCGGCTCGTCGCTGAAATTCTGCCTGCTGGCGCGGGGCGATGCGCAGCTTTATCCGCGATTTACCCCGACTTCGGAGTGGGACACGGCGGCGGGACAGGCGGTGCTGGAGGCGGCCGGCGGGGCGGTGGTGACGCTGGATGGGGCGCGGATGACCTATGGCAAGAAGGCATCGGGGTTCTTGAATTCGTATTTCGTAGCGGCGGCGAGTGTGGAACTGGCGCAGCGGGTGGCGGCGGAAATGGTGAAGTTGCTGGATTAGGGAACTTCGGCGGTTTGGCTCCACTCCACCAGACTGTTCACGTTGGTCGCGTCTCGGTCGTATCGGTTCGTTCGCCTCCCTCCCCCTTGAGGGGAGGGATTGAGGGTGGGGGTCGTCCAGCTGCCCGCAATGCCACCCCCTCCCCGGCCCTCCCCTCAAGGGGGAGGGAGGGCATGGGGGCTCGCTGAGGTCGAGCATAGGCTGCTGTTTCGCGGGACAATCCATAGATCGCGCCGCTGCGATCATTTCAGGATGGGTCCCGGCTCAAGGCCGGGATGACATCGCGGTCGTTGCCCGAGCCATGCAACCTGATCTTAACTGCTCTGCTGGATGAATCGCGGCGGATTACTTGCGCGATGGCGGCTGGGCATATACAGAACCGGCATATACCGGCCCGGCATATGCCCGGCGGAGCCAGCGCATGAACGTCAGAACCCTATGCCTATCGATCCTCTATGACGGGGAAGCGACCGGATATGAAATCCGGCGGCTTTGCGTTGAGGGCGAGTGCTCCTATTTCGTCGAAGCCAGCTTCGGCTCGATTTACCCGGCCCTGGCCCGGCTCGAAGATGCTGGTCTGGTGACCAGCCGCACCGAGCAGCAGAGCGGCAAGCCAGCCAAAAAAGTCTATTCGATCACCGACGCAGGCCGTGCGGCCTTCGCCGAGGAACTGGCAGCACCCTTGGGCGAGGACATGTTCCGCAGCCCATTCCTGCTGTTTGCGCGTTTTGCCCATATCCTGCCGCGTGAGCTGGTGGAGATGCGGGCCAATGAATTTTTGCAAAATAATATCGAGGCCCATCGCAAGCTCGAAGACGCCTTCTCGCAGCGGGAAAGCAACGCTTCGGACGCCTGGGTCATAAATTATGGTCGTGCGGTGATGGAGGTTGCCGAACGGCATATGCGCTCCCATATGCACGAACTGATCACTTTGGCGCGAGCCGAGCCGGGCAAAGACGCGGCTGAATAATAGGGACGAGACCGAATGCGTGCACTGTTTTCCTATGGCGTAGCCCTGCTGATCCTGCTCGGTATCGGCGGCTGGCTGGCAACCGGAACCCTGGTTGTCGGTGGTAATGGCCCAGGCAAGGGCGAAACCAAGATTATTTCGGTGATTGAAGGCCAGGAAAATGGTCCTCTCGCCACGACGCTGGGCGAGGCCGGCATACTGGCCGAGCACCCCCATCCCGAAACCGATCCGACCCTGACCATTGCCCAACGCAATGCTGCGGAAAATGGCGGCTCGGCCCCGGTGCCAACGGTGCAGACGGTGACCTATACCGCCGAGCCGATGAAGATTGACGTCCCCCTGCGCGGGCGCACCCAGGCCAAGGCCTCGGTCGGCGCCGTGGCGGAAACTGCCGGCATTGTCGATGCGGTGCATGTGACCAAGGGCCAGACCGTGGCGGTGGGCGATGCCCTGTGCACGCTGGACCAGGGCACCCGCGTTGCCGCCGTGGCGCAGGCGCAGGCCGGGCTGGAACAGGCCAATGCGGGCCTCGTGCAAGCCCAGCTCGATTTCGACACCAATGCCGAATTGCGGACGAAAGGGCTGGCGGCACCCAATACCGGCCGGGCCCTTGACGTGGCGCTGAGCGGCGCCAAGGCTTCTGTGTCCTCGGCACAGGCCGGGCTCGACAATGCCCAGGCTGAACTCAACCGTACCGAAATCAAGGCCAAGGTGGCCGGCGTGGTGCAGGACCCGGTGGCAACCGCCGGCTCGATGCTGGGCCAGGGCCAGCCCTGCGCTACCATCGTGCAGCTCAACCCCATGGTGTTCCTCGGCCAGGTGCCGGAATCGCGCATCGGGCTGGCCAAGCTGGGGCTCGACGCGGTGATCACCACGGTGACCGGCGCCAAGATCGACGGCAAGGTGACGTTCATCTCGTCGGTGGCGGACAATGCCACCCGCTCCTTCCCGGTTGAAATCGAATTCGCCAATGACGATCTGTCCATTCGCGACGGGATGACGGCGGAAGCCATCGTGACCCTGGGCACCGCCCCCGGCCATCTGCTTCCGCAGTCGGCCCTGACGCTGGACGATGAAGGCACGCTGGGCGTGCGCACGGTCGAGGACGGGTTGGTGGCGTTCCACGAGATCACCATCGTCAGCGATACCCGCGATGGGGTCTGGGTCACCGGCCTGCCGCTGCGCACCGATGTCATCACCGTGGGCCAGGAAAATGTTACCGCCGGCCAGGCCGTGAAGGCCACGGCCGGTGAAACTCCCACCGCAAGCGCAGAAAGCGTCTGATCATGGTCGAGTTTATCGTCAAAATCCTCAGGATGCCGCGCGTCGTCCTGACGGTCATGGTGATCATGCTGGCGGCGGGCATTTCGGCCTATATCTCGATGCCCAAGGAGAGCTTCCCGGCCATCGATGTGCCGTATCTCTACGTCTCGATCAGCCAGACCGGCGTGGCCCCGCGCGACGCCGAAAACCTGTTGGCCAAGCCGGCCGAGGAAGAACTGGCCAATCTGCCGGGGCTGGTCAATATCAGCTCGACCTCGACCACCGGCCACGCCTCGGTGTTCCTTGAATTCGATATCAATACCGACAAGGACAAGGCGCTGAACGATACCCGGGCCCGCATGGACGCGCTGCGCTCCAAGCTTCCCAAGGAAGCCGATGATCCAAGCGTCAATGAAATCGATCTCGTTGGCATGCCGATCATCTCGGTGGCGGTCTATGGCACCGCGCCCGAAAAGGAACTGGTGCGCCGCGCCGAAGACCTGCAGGACGCGCTGGAAGGCATTGGCGAAGTTCGCGAGGCCGTGCTCTCGGGCGCCCGTGACGAAATCCTCGAAGTGCGCATCGACCTGCTGCGGCTGGAAGCCTATGGGCTGACCGCCAACCAGCTGTTTGACGCGCTGAGCCGCAACAACATGGTGGTGCCCGGCGGCACGCTCAATACCGGCCAGGGCGCGTTCAATATCGAGGTTCCCGGCCTCATCACCAATCCGCAGGACGTGTTCGCGCTGCCGCTCAAGACCGATGGCAACACCGTCGTGACCTTTGGCGACGTCGCCACCATTACCCGCACGCTGTCCGACGCCACCGATTACACCACGGTCAATGGCCAGCCGGCGCTGATCCTGGGCGTGTCCAAGAAGCTGGGCACCAATATCATCGACGTGTCCGACAAGGTGCGCGCGACCACCGCGACGCTGGCCGAAAGCTGGCCGGAGGGTGTGCATTACAGCTTCTTCCTCGATCAGGCCGAGACCACCACCAGCCTGTTCCGCTCGCTGGAAGCGGCGGTGCTGACCGCGGTGGCGCTGGTGCTGATCACCTGCGTGGCGACGCTGGGCATCCGCCCGGCGATCATGATCGGCATGTCGATCCCGCTGTCCTTCATGATGGCGTTCCTAGTGGCCCAGTCGCTGGGCATGACCATCAACATGATGGTGATGTTCGGACTGGTGATCGCCGTGGGCGTGCTGGTGGACGACCCGGTGGTGGTGGTCGAATATGCCGAGCGAAAACTGCAGGAGGGGGTGTCCAAGAAGGAGGCCTTCATCCTGGCGGTGCGCAAGATGTTCGTGCCGGTGGTGGGGGCTACGGCGACCACGCTGGGCGCGTTCATTCCGCTGCTGTTCTGGCCGGGCATTATCGGCAAGTTCATGAGCTATCTGCCGATGATCGTGATCATCGTCATGGTGGCGTCGCTGATCTCGGCGCTGATCTTCATGCCGGTGATCGGCGCGGTGATCGCCTCCACGCATATCGATCCGAAGGCCAAAGAGGCCGCCGATACCGTGATCTATGCCGACAAGTTCGACTCCAAGAAGGTCAAGGGCCTGACCGGCATCTATGTGCGGATGCTGGAGCATTTGCTGCATTGGCCGTTACCGACGCTGGCGGTGGGCTTCGGCATCATCGCCACGATCTTTGTCACCTATGCCACCCATCCGACCGGCACCGAGGCCTTCCCGGCCTCGGAGCCCGAATTCGCCACGGTGGCCGTGGTGGGGCGCGGCAATTATTCGCCGGAAGAAATCCGCGATATGCTGGCCGATATCGGCGACGAGATCATGCAGGTCCAGGGCATCCAGGACGTGATCATGCAGTTCGGCGCTACCGGCGCCTTCGGCACCACGCCGCCGGATACGATCGGCAATTTCCAGCTGCAGTTGGTGGATTATAATAATCGCGTCAAGGCCGAGGAAATCTTCGCCAATATCCGCGAGCGCGTCGCCGGCTTTGCCGGGCTCGATATCCAGGTGCTGGCGGCCGAAAATGGTCCGCCGGCGGGCAAGGATATCAATCTGCGCGTCGAGAGCACCAATTACGATGATCTAGTGCCGACGGTGACCGCGATCCGCCAGCATCTGGAAAGCATGCCGAACACGGTCGACATCGAAGATGGCCGCCCCTCCCCCGGCATTGACTGGCAGATCACCATCGACCGCAACGAGGCCGGAAAATACGGCATCGGGGTGCGCGAGTTGGCGCCCTATGTGCAGCTGGTGACCTCGGGCGTCAATCTGGGCACCTATCGTGATGCCGAGACCGGCAAGGAACTCGACATCAAGGTTCGCCTGCCCAAGAACGAGCGCACCTTCGACGCGCTCGACTCGATGCGGATTGCCACGGCGCAGGGCATGATCCCCGTCAGCAATTTCATCGAGCGGACCGCCGTGCCCAAGGTCGCCAATATCCAGCGGCGCAATCAGGTCTATCAGATGCCGGTTGCTGCCGGCCTCGCCAACCTGCCGGAAGGGGTTTTTGTCGCCGACCGGGTGGCCGAGTTGCAGAGCTGGATTGCCGAACAGCCCTTCCCCGAGCGGGTAACCATCGCCTATGGCGGCGCTGAAGAGCAGATGGGCGATGCCAACGCGTTCATCGTGCAAGCCTTCGGCATGGCGATGTTCCTGATCTTCTTCATCCTGCTGCTGGAATATAACAGCTTCTACCAGGTGATGGTGACGCTCTCGACGGTGATCATGTCGGTGGCCGGCGTGCTGCTCGGCATGCTGGCGACGGGCATGAGCTTCTCGGCCATCATGACGGGTCTGGGCATCGTGGCGCTGGCGGGTATCGTGGTGAAGAACGGCATCGTGCTGATCGACACCTACAACGACTATAACCGCCACCAGCATGTCGAACCGGTCAAGGCCATGCTGCTGACCGCTGCGCAACGCGTGCGGCCGGTGCTGCTGACCGCGTTCCTCACGGCGCTGGGCGTGATCCCGATGTGGGCCAATCTGGAGTTCGACTTCATCCGGCGCGAAATCGTGCTGGGCGGCATTGCCGGCTCCTGGTTCATCCATCTCAGCGCCGCGCTGGTTTCGGGGCTGTTCTTCTCGACGGCGCTGACGCTGATCATGGTGCCGGTGATGGTCACCGCGCCGACCGTGATGTGGGCCCAGATCAAGTGGGTCATGGAGCGGTTCGGCCGGATGCGCGGCGCGGGCCGGGTTGGTCAGGCCGTGGCGGCGCCAGCGGGTTTTGACGGCATGGCCGTGGAAATCCCGGCCGATGCCGATGGCAGCAAGCGCTATATCGTCAGCCCGGATGCCGGGCTGGTGGAGAAGGAAAAGAACGGCGTGACCGTGGTCAGCCGACCGGACCGCCCCGAAGCGGCGGAATAGACTAATTGAGGAATGAGGAAAGGCCCGCAGCGATGCGGGCCTTTTTTGTTCGCGACGGCCTTGCCAAATTAGCTATTTTGGCTATATTTTCATCTTAGCTAATTTAGCCAAGGAGACGCGCCATGGCCGCGATGACCGCTACCGATGCGAAGAACAAATTTGGGCAGGTGCTGGAGATGGCGCAGGCCGAGCCGGTTCGCATCCAGAAGAATGGCCGTGACGTCGCCGTCGTGCTGTCGGCCGAGCAGTATGGGGCGCTGGTGGCGCAGAGCGACGCGCCGCGCGTTAACCCGCTGATCGTCAAGCTACACGGCGAGAGCATCAAGCGCTGGGGCAAGGTGTACGAAGCCCTGGCGAAATAGCCCCATGGCCCCGCGCATCTATCTCACCCTTGATGACGTGCTCTGGATTCATCAGGAGCAGTTGCAACACTATGGTGGCGCGCCAGGCGTGCGCGACCAAGGCTTGATCCTTTCCGCGCTATGGCGCCCCCAAACTGGCTATTATGCCGATGTGATCGAGGAGGCATCGGCGCTGTGGGAGAGCCTGGCGATGAACCACGGCTTCATTGACGGTAACAAGCGCGTGGCACTCGCCAGCACTATTCTGTTTCTGCAAGCCAATGGTGTCACCCCAATCGGCGAGGAAGATGACTGGATCGCCTTCATCTATGGGAACCTTGAGGCCGGTACATTTCGCAAGGATGTGCTGGAGCAATGGCTGCATGAGCATACGGAGCCGCTGGAGTAGCAGCGGCAGCCGTTAGATTTTAGCCCGACCGTCATTACCGGGCTTGTCCCGGCAATCCAGCGATGACCCCACGTCCGCTGGACCACCCGAACAAGTCGGGTGGTGACGGGGCGGAGAAATCTCGGGATGGGTCCCGGCTCGAGGCCGGGATGACATCGAGCGTTGGGGGCAGTAGTGCTGCCACCCTGCCCTATTCGCCGGCGGGGGTGCCGCGTTTGACGAAGCCGTCGGGGTCGTTGGCAGTGCGCAGCAGGAGCTGTTCTTCGGCCTCGGTGGCCTCGCGCTGGCGGTTCCACATCTGGGCGTAGAGGCCGTCATGGGCCAGTAGCGCAGCATGATTGCCGCGTTCGGCGACGACGCCGTCGCGCAGCACCAGGATCTCGTCGGCATTGACCACGGTGGACAGGCGGTGGGCGATGACCACGGTGGTGCGGTTCTTCGAGACCACGTCGAGAGACGACTGGATGTCGCGCTCGGTCTTGGTGTCGAGCGCCGAGGTTGCCTCATCGAGGATGAGGATGGACGGGGCCTTGAGGATGGTGCGCGCGATGGCGACGCGCTGCTTCTCGCCGCCGGACAGTTTCAGGCCGCGCTCGCCGACCGGGGTTTCGTAACCTTTGGGCAGGCTTTCGATGAAGTGACCGACCTGCGCCATGTTGGCAGCGGCGTGGACCTCGTCCGGGGTGGCGCCGGGGCGGCCATATTCGATGTTGTAGCCGACCGTGTCGTTGAACAGCACGGTATCCTGCGGGACCATGCCGATGGCCGAGCGCAGGCTCTTCTGGGTGACGTCGCGCAGATCCTGCCCGTCAATGGTGATCGAGCCGCCGGTGACATCGTAGAAGCGATAGAGCAGCCGGGAAATGGTGGACTTGCCGGCGCCGGTGGGGCCGACAATGGCGACGGTCTTGCCGGCCGGCACTTCGAAGCTGACGCCCTTGAGAATCGGCCGATCAGGATCGTAGTGGAAGGTGACATTGTCGAAGCGGATGGTGGGATTGCTCACATCGAGCGTCCCGGCCGCTGGCTTGTCGGTGATCTCGGGCTCCTGATCGAGCAGGCGGAACATTTCCTCGATATCGGTGAGGCCCTGACGCAGCTCGCGATAGACGAAGCCGATCTGGTTGAGCGGCCGGTAGATCTGGATCAGGAAAGTGTTGAGCAGGACGAAATCGCCCACGGTCAGCGTGCCGCCGATGACGCCATAGGCGGCCATCACCAGGATGACGACGGTGCCGGCATAAAAGATCAGCGCCTGGCCGAAATTGAGGGTGCCGAGCGAGGTCCAGATGCGGACAGCCGAGCGCTCATAGCCGGCCATGGCGGCGTCGTAGCGCTTGGCTTCCATGTCCTCATTGGTGAAATATTTCACCGTCTCGTAATTGAGCAGGCTGTCGATGGCCTTGGAATTGGCATCGGTATCGCTGGTGTTCATGTCCCGGCGAATGGAAATGCGCCAGTTGGACGCCTTGATGGTCCAGACCAGATAGCCCCAGATCACCAGCACCAGCACGCCGAGATAGCTGATCCCGAACATGACGACAAAGATGATGGCCGTCACCACGAACTCGATCATCGTCGGGACGATGTTGAGCATGGTGAAGCGGACGATGGTTTCGATGCCCTTGATGCCGCGCTCGATGACCCGGCTCAGCCCGCCCGTGCGGCGCGCCAGATGGAAGCGCAGCGACAGCTTGTGCATATGCACAAAGGCCTCATAGGCCAGCTGGCGCACGGCATTCTGGCCGACGCTGGCGAACCACACGTCGCGCAACTGCTGGAAACCGGCATCAATCAGGCTGGTGACGCCATAGGCGACCACCAGCATGATCGGGATGGCGACGCCCATGATCAGCGCCGAATTGGGATCGGTGCCATCGAGGGAGTCGATAATGCCCTTGTAGAGGAAAGGAATGAAGGTGGTGGCGACCTTGCTGACGATCAGCGCGGCCAGCGCGATGACGACGCGCCAGCGCAGATCGGCGCGATCGGCCGGCCACATATAGCGCCACAGATTGCGGATAGTAGAGACGATCGAGCCTTCGTCCGCGCTAACGGACGGCTTCTTATCAGCGCTATCAGAGGACATCAGGCGGTTTCCGATTCCAGATTGACTGGCGCGGGGCTGAAGCCCGCGATCATGCCGGCATAGGCGGCCCCGAGGGCGTTCAGCCGGTCATGCTGAACGATGTAGCAATTGCGCGTGCCACGCGGCTTGCGCTCGATGAGGCCGGCGTCGAGCAGCACCTTGATGTGCTGGGACACGGTGGACTGGGCCAGCGTCAACTCGTCAGTGACATCGGCGCAGCAGCACTCGCCGCGCTCCTGCTTGGCCAGGATGCGCAGAATATTGAGCCGCACGGGGTGGCCCATCGCTCGCATGATGGAGGCAATGTCGTCGTCGCGCATGGTCTGTCTGTCTTTAATCGTCATTTGACGATAAAATGGGGTTTCTCGCGCCAATAATCAATGGCCCGCCGAGTGGCGGGCCATGTTGTGCGCATAGTTTTTCGTGTTTTGCGTCCAAACCGCAAAATTAATTCGGCAGCTCGAACACCTGGCCGGGGTAAATCCGGTCCGGATCGCGGATCTGGCCGGTATTGGCCTCATAGATCGTGGTGTATTTGATGCCCTCGCCATAAACGCGGCGGGCAATAGTCCAGAGATTGTCACCACGCCGGATGATGGCCTTGCCCGAAGCAAAGCGCTGGGCATCGGGCGAGCCGACAGCCACCGCAACCAGAGTGGGCACGGCGGGCTCCGCTGATGGCGCCGGCTGGGCCGCAGGAGTTGCGGGGGCAGTTGGCGTGGCCGCAGGCGTTGCGGGCGAAGCGGCTGGCGTGGGCTCGGCAGCAGCTGGAGCGGGCTCTGCCGTGGCCGCAACGGGCGCAGGCGGGGTTGTGGCTGGTGCGGTGGCAGCCGGAGCGGCTGTGGCCGCAGCGGGCGCGCTGGGCTGTGCGGCGGGGGCCGGAGCGGCGGCAGGAGACGTTGCCGGGGCCGGTTCGGCTGGGGCGACGACGGCAGGGGCGTCAGCGACGGCGACTGGGGCGGCGTCGGCGGGAAGGTCGACCTGGAAGTCAACTTCGGCGCGGGCGGCGACGCTGGCGCTATTGGCTTCGAGCAGGTCGACGCGGACGCGCTGTTGCGGCGCAGTCAGCACCTTGCCGGCTTCAACCAGCCAGCGACCATCGGCGACGATGGTGTCGGCGATGAAGGCGTCATCGACATAGAGGCGGATGGTGGCACCGTTGGGACCAGCACCGGCAAAGAAGGTGCGGTCACCCTCGATTTCGATGGCGTCGATGGTGGGCGGCGCGACGGTAGATGCGACAACGGGCGCAGCCGGTGTCGGGGCAGCGGGAGTGGCTGCCGCAACGGCTGCTGGCGCGTCGGCGGCTGGGGCCGGCGCGACGGAAGGGGTCGGGGCAGCGACGGCCGGAGCCGGCTCAGTGGCGGGCACCGGCTCAACTGCGGGGGCAGCGGCAATCGCGGGCGTTGAGGGCTCGACGGCAGGCGCGGCCGGGGACGCCGTGGACGGCTCGGCTGCCGGTGCAGGCGTTGCTGTGGCAGGGGCTTCGGCCGCAGGGGCCGGCTCCGTAGCAGCGGGTGCGGCGGCAGCGGGTTCGGTTGCCGGAGTGGGCGCAACTGCGGCAGGTGCTGCCGGTGTCGAAGCAGGCGCGACCGGATCGGCGGCGGCCAGTTGGGTGGTGGTTGCGGCGGCGGGGCCCTCGAGGCCCTGCAGCACCTGGCTGATGGCGCCCGGCGTGCTGGCGACGACCAGCGGTTCGCTGGTCTTGTCGTCATTGATGACGACCACGAAGGACTGAGCCGCCTGGCCGGTCTTGCCGACTTCGGCCAGAGTAATTTCGGTGCCACCGGGGGCGATGGGCGCGTCGGGCACCAGTACCCAGTCGCCGCTAGGCTCCACCACGGTCTTGCCCAGCAGTTCGCCGTTGGAGAAAATTTCAACTTCGCTGCCTGGCGTGCCGCTGCCGGCGATGACCACCGAGCCGTCCGGCTCGGCGCGGAGCAGGCCGAAAGTGGCGGCGATCAGATCGTCGGGAACCTCGAGGCCTGGCGCGACATCGAGCGCGGGTTCGCCGACCGATGTTTCGGCGGCGGGCGCAGCATTGGCGGCTGGGGTTGCGGCGTCGGTGGCGGCAACGGCCGTCGGCGGCAGGATGCCGGATTCGACCAGCTTGCCGCGCAGACAGGCGCCCATGCCGTCAGCCGAATTGAAGCAACTGACCACGGACGGACCGGTGAGCACACCGATGATGACAGCAAGGGTAACCGCCGCTGCCCCGATGGTGAGCGCTAGAGGTTTTTTCGGAGCGGTTTCGGCCAGTTTGTCCTCCCGGACCGTTAGGGCAATTCCTGCTGCGCAGGCTGCCCGGTTAAGCCAGTTTTGCTGTCGTGTGCTGCGCCGCTTCAGTTTTCAACAGCTTGTAGGTGATTGATTCATACAGAGCTTCAAAGGACGCATCAATGATGTTGGGCGAAACGCCCATGGTGAACCAGCGCTCGCCGCTACCATCGCGGCTTTCGACCTGTACACGGGTGATCGCGCCCGTGCCGCCATCGAGGATACGCACCTTGAAGTCGACCAGCTCGAGATCTTCGATGCGGCTGGAAAACTTGCCCAGATCCTTGCGCATGGCCAGATCGAGCGCGTTGACCGGGCCATTGCCCTCGGCCACCGACATCAGCAATTCGCCCTCGACGCGCAGCTTGACCACCGCCTCGGTGACGGTGATTTCCTCGCCCTGCGCATTGTGGCGACGCTCTACGCTGGCGCGATAATTTTCCACGGTGAAGAAGCTGGGCAGCGTACCGAGCACTTCATGGGCCAGAACGGCGAAGGACGCATCGGCGCCGTCATAGGAATAGCCGCGCGATTCGCGGTCCTTGACGGTGGCGAGCAGGGTTTCGAGACGCCGGTCATCCTTGGCCAGTTCGATGCCGTGGCGAGCCAGAGCGGTCAGCAGATTGGACTTGCCGGCCTGCTGGCTGACCATGATGGCGCGCTCATTGCCGACGCTTTCGGGCGGGATATGCTCGTAGCTGGAAAAATCCTTGAGCAGGGCCGAGGCATGGATGCCGGCCTTGGTAGCGAAGGCCGAAGCGCCGACATAGGGCGCCTGCTTGAACGGCGCGCGATTGAGGCGGTCATCGAAGGCGCGGGAAATCTGCGCCAGCCGGGTCAGGCGGGCCGCGTCGATGCCGGTTTCGAAGCGGTCGGCATAATAGGGTTTGAGCACCAGGCTGGGGATCAGGGTGATGAGATTGGCGTTGCCGCAGCGCTCGCCGATGCCGTTGAGCGTGCCCTGAATCTGGCGCACGCCGGCTTCGACGGCGGCCAAAGTGTTGGCGACGGCCTGGCCGGTATCATCATGGGCGTGGATGCCGATGCGGTCGCCGGGAGCGACTTCCAGCACCTGGCCGACAATGGCGCTCACCTCGGAGGGCATGGTGCCGCCATTGGTGTCGCAGAGCACGACCCAGCGGGCGCCGGCATCGAGCGCGGTCCGGATGCAGGACAGGGCGTATTCCGGATTGGCCTTGAAGCCATCGAAGAAATGCTCGCAGTCGATCAGCGCTTCCTTGCCGGCGGCGACGGCGGCGGCCACGGTGTCGCGCAAATTGGCGAGGTTTTCCTCGAGGGTGATTTCGAGCGCGGTCTTGACCTGATGATCCCAGGTCTTGGCGACGAAACAAGTGGCGTCGGCCTTGGAATTGAGCAGCGCCTGCACGCCGGGGTCGTTGGCGGCGGAACGCCCTGCCCGCTTGGTCATGCCGAAGGCGGTGAACTTGGCCGTGCTGGTGCGCTTGGTTTCGAAGAACTCGGTGTCCACCGGATTGGCGCCGGGATAGCCGCCTTCGACATAGTCGACCCCCAGCTCTTCCAGCAGACGGCAAATGGCAATCTTGTCCTCCAGCGAGAACTCGATGCCGGCGGTCTGGGCGCCGTCGCGCAGGGTGGTGTCGAAGATGTAGAGGCGGGTTTTGGTCATGAAACTACTCGGGCCAACGTTCGGTGTCGTGGTCAGGATGCTGGTGATTGGTGGATTTGATGGCGGCGGCCCAGGCTTGCTGGTCGCCGGATTCAGTGGCGCCGCCGTTGTCGATGCTGGTCAGCGTGGTGAACCAGGGCACCTGCGCTTCCTGGCCGGTATTGGCATGGGGCGGGAACAGCTCGGGATGGTCGAGCGAACCGATGGTGAGGTTGATGCGGCTGCCTTCGAGATTGTCGTAGAACAGCGGCGTGCCGCAATCGCGGCAATAGCCCCGGTCGACATGCTCGGAACTGCGGAACCGCGCCGGGGTGCCGCGCGTCCACACCAGGGCCTCGCGCGGTGCGGCGACCAAGGCGGCAAAGATATTGCCCATGGCTTTCTGGCACATGCGGCAGTGGCAGATGTGCGCATTGTCCAGCATTTCACTGGTGTGATAGCGCACGGCACCGCATTGGCAACCGCCGCTGACCTCCATGGCATAGCGCTGCATCACTTGGTCTCCCTCGGTGGCCAGTCTTCGGTATCGTGGTCGGGATGCTGGTTGGAATGGATGCCGGCGAGGAAATCGCGCCATTCGTCGCTGGCTTCGGTGCGCTCGGGCAGCGAGGTCAAATCCTTGAAGAAGGGCAGCCGGTCGTGGAGATTGACCTGCAGCACCGGAGCGGCCACCGTCGGATCGTCAAAGGCGCCGATGGCCAGTTCGAGCCCGAAGCGGGTTTCATAGGCCAGCGGCGTGCCGCACTCGCCGCAAAAGGCGCGGCGGGCGGCGTTGGATGACTGGAACCATTTGGGTTCGCCACGGGTCCAGTGCGCATTATGCGCGGTGACCAGCGGGCCGAAAAACCCGCCAAACGCCTTTTGGCACATGCGGCAATGGCAGATCGACGGGCGGCCGAGGCGGGTGACGCTGAAGCGCACCGCCCCGCACTGGCACCCGCCGGTATGGGCCTCAACCGGGGGCATGACACACCGCCTCGATATTGTTGCCATCCGGATCGATCACGAAGGCAGCGTAGTAATTGGGGTGATAATCGGCGCGTAGGCCGGGCGCACCATTGTCGCGCCCGCCAGCCGCCATAGCCGCCGCGTGGAAGGCATCGACCTCGGCACGGCTCTGGGCGGCGAAGGCATAGTGGCGGCCGCCGCCGGGCGTCTGGCTTTCGGTCATCCAGAAATCGGGCTTCTGGCGGCCATAGCCCCCCACCTTGACGCCGCCGGTGTATTGCTCGGGCACCAGTTGCAAGAGCGTCGCGCCGAGAGCGCCCAGGGTCGCGTCATAGAACGCCTGCGACTTGGCCCAGTCCGAAACCAAAATACCAACGTGATCAATCATTTCAATCTCCTGTAGTGGATGGGCCGTCAGTGAAATGTCGTGCTGTCAGGCGGTGTCAGTAGTTGTCGGATTGAAGGGAGAGAGTGTGGAGAAACGGGGAGCCAGCGCGATCAATCATGGGGGACCTCCTGAGCGGGATTGAGGGCGTTCCAGACGGCATCGAGGACAGTATCGGGGCGGGCGAGGATGTCGTGATTCCACAGGCGGAGGAGATGGAAGCCCTGCGCCCGGAGATAGGCATCGCGGGTCGCGTCATAGGTGGAATCGGCGTGCTGGGAGCCGTCGAGTTCGACGATGAGCTTGGCGGACAGGCCGACGAAATCAGCAATGTAGTCGCCAATTGGGAGCTGACGGCGGAATTTGTAGTTCACCAGGCGGCGATTACGGAGGAGCGCCCAGAATTTGGCCTCCGCCTCAGTCGGTTCGTGGCGCATGGTTCGAGCGAAGTTACGCAGACGGGGCGTCTTGGCGGTACGCCATTCGGTTCGCGCTCGCTTTGGCATCGCTGACCCCTCATCCGCCCTTCGGGCACCTTCTCCCTCAAGGGGAGAAGGGGGCATCGTGGCTTCCCCAGCACCGGGCCTCCCCTCTCCCCTTGAGGGAGAGGGTGGATCGGCCGCAGGCCGAGACGGGTGAGGGGTCGCTTCCGCGCGGACCAATCTCACCGCTTCATCTCCCATTTGGTCGCGCGTGCGCCGGCTTCGTCCTTGTAATCCATCAGGGCGATGCCCTGTTCGGACAGAGTGTTGCGGATGGTATCGGCTTTGGCGAAGTCTTTGGCGTTGAGGGCTGCTAGGCGCTCGGCGATGGCGGTGGCGATGTGGGGGGGCTCTTGCCAGCCGTCGTCGGAGGTCAGCAGGCTGTCGAGGCTGAAGCCGAGGAAACGCAGGGTGGCGGCGAGGCAGTGGCGGGCGTTGCCTTCGTCGCGATTGGCTTTCTTGGCGATGACATCCAGCGTCACCGAGGCGCGGTGAAAGTTGAGGTCGTCGGCCAGTTCGGCGATCACCGAGGCGTCGGGGGCGTCGTCGGGGCCGAGTTCGGCGCCGCGGGCGGCGCGTTGCCAGTCGGCCAGCTTGGCTTCGGCCTGTTCCAGGCGCTTGACTGAGAAATCGATCGGTTCGCGGTAATGCGTCATCAGCATGGCCAGGCGTAGCACGTCGCCGATCCAGGCGCGGCCGCCCATGGCGCCGGTTTCCAGCAATTCGTTGATGGTGACGAAATTGCCCAGGCTCTTGCTCATCTTCTGGCCTTCGACCTGCAGGAAGCCGTTATGCATCCAGATATTGGCCATGGCGTGGGTGCCGTGGGCGCAGCGCGACTGGGCGATTTCGTTTTCGTGGTGCGGGAAGATCAGGTCGAGCCCGCCGCCGTGAATATCAAAGGTCTGGCCGAGATAGCGCTCGCTCATGGCCGAGCATTCGATATGCCAGCCGGGGCGGCCGCGGCCCCACGGGCTGTCCCAGCCCGGCTCATTGTCGGCGGACTGCTTCCACAGCACGAAATCGGCCGGGTTCTTCTTGTGGACGTCGACGGCGATGCGGGCGCCGGCCAGATTGTCTTCGAGATTGCGGCCGGAGAGCTGGCCGTAATCAGCCATGGAGGTGGTGTCGAACAGCACTTCGCCGGCGGCCTGATAGGCGTGACCATTGCCCAGCAGCGCGCTGATCAGGGTCTGCATTTCGGCGATATTGTCGGTGGCGCGGGGCTGGATGGTCGGCTCCAGCGTGCCCAAGGCGGCAGCATCGGCAAGGAATTGCTGCTCGGTGCGCTCGGTGACGCGGCGGATGGCCTCGTTCAGCGGCAGCTCGGGGAAATCGCGCAGGGCACGGGCGTTGATCTTGTCATCGACGTCGGTGATGTTGCGGACATAGGTGACGTGGCTGGCGCCATAGACATGGCGCAGCAGGCGGAACAGCACGTCGAAGACGATGACCGGACGGGCATTGCCGATATGGGCGAAGTCATAAACCGTCGGGCCGCAGACATACATGCGCACATTGGCGGCATCGAGCGGGGTGAAGACCTGCTTGGCGCGGGTGAGCGTGTTGTAAAGCGTGAGCTGCGGCGTGGTCATAAGCGTCCGTATCCTGGCCATGCGAAATTGCGCTGGCAGACGGCTCTTCGGGTATCAGAATGAGAATGAAGAAAACCGCGCCGCCAACGAGTGGTTAGCAGGTAATAATGCAGCGGTTAATCAGAATGATCTGGCTCTTCATGGGGCCATGATTGGCCGGAGCGCCGGCAGAAATCAAGCCGAAAAGAAAAAAGGGCGGCCCCAAGGGGCCGCCCAAATGCTTTGGAGGCGCTGAGGGGCACCGGAACCGGGCCCCTCACTAGTCGACCGAGACTGGCACGACGCGCCCCAAGGCCCAACGGCTACACGGGAATGTTACCAGCGCTGGCAACGGGTTAGGCCGAGGCCAGCATGTGGAGATTCACTTAGTTTAACCACCGCTACGGTCTGGACGATATCGCCGAAGACGGCGGTGCCCTCGGCGTTGACGGCGCCGATGCGCACGCTGTCACCGGGCTTGAGGAACGGGGTGCGGGCGCGACCATATTTGAGTTTTTCGACGGTGCGGGCTTCGGCGATGCAGGCAAAGCCGATGCCGTCGCGCTTGATCGGCAGGGTTTCATCGTGCCGGTTGGAGACGGTGCCACCGCCGATAATGGTGCCGGCGGCAAGGGTACGGGTGCGGGCGGCTTCCACGATCAGATCGGCGAAATCGAAATGCATGTCGGTGCCGGCATTGGGCTGGCCATAGAGGGTACCATTGACCTCGATGCGCAGCGGCAGATGCAGGCGATTGTCGCGCCAGGCGCCATTGAGGCTGTCGGGGGTGATGACGATGGGGGCGAAGCTGGTGGAGGGCTTGGCGTGGAAGAAGCCGAAGCCGTTTTGCAGATCGTCCACGACCAGCCGGCGCAATGATACGTCATTGCAGACGGTGATCAGGCGAATGGCGGCTTCGGCCTGGGCGCGGGTGGCGCCCATCGGCACCGGGCCGGTGATGACGGCGACTTCCGCCTCGAAATCGATGGCCAGATCGGGATCGGTGACGCGAATGGGATCGGTCGGAGCCGACAGCGAATCGGAGCCGCCCTGATAGAGCAGCGGCCGGGTGGATTGCAGTTCCTCGTCCTTGCTGCCCTTGAGGCTGCGGACGCGTTCGAGATGGCTGAGATAGCCGGCGCCGTCGATCCACTGATAGGCGCGCGGCAGCGGGGCCAGCGCCTGGGCGGGATCGAAGACCTGGCCGGCAATGGCCCCGGCGTCGAGCTGAGTGGCCAGCGCGGTCAGGGCCGGCACATGGGCCTCCCAGTCATCAAGGGCGGCCTGCAGCGTCGGGGCGATGCGGCCGGCGGAGACGCAGCGGCTCAGATCGGCCGAGAGAACGACGAGCTGCCCATCAGGGCGACCATTGCGGAGCGTGGCGAGTTTCATTTTGGGGACGCAATCTCGGAGTTGTGTGGCCTTGCAGCGCTACCATGGGGCCGGTGTGACCACTATAATGTTGCCAACGGTCCTAGCGTTGTCTTAAGGCCGGGGCAGGCGCAGTTTGAAGAGGATAGCCAGCTTGGGCAGGAACGGCGCACGCGCCCTGATGATGATGGTGCTGGCGGCGGTCTGGCTGAGTCTGGACGTGAACGCGGCCTATGCGCAGGCGGCGCAGTGTCGCCAGCTGGAAGCAGCGCTCCGTCAGTTCGATAACAATGCCTCCTTCCGGCAGATGGGCAATAATTCGCAGGCAGCGCGACAGGCCGCACGCGACGTGCAGCAGATGGAAAGCCGCTATGTGCGCGATGGTTGCAATGATGCGGCCAAGGCCGGGCAGCAGCTGACGCGGCAATGCCAGCAGATTGGCCGCGAAGTGCTGCGCCTGCGCGATGTCGCCGCCGAAGTCGGCCGGCAGGTGGAGACCGCCAATGCGGTGGCCGGGCAGCGCGAAGCGATCCTACAGGAAATGGCGCGCTTTGGTTGCGGCGCCGATCAGGGGTCGAGCGCCACCTTCACCAATCAGCGCCAGTCGGTGTTCGACCGCATTTTCGGCTCCACCTCGGAAGGCGACTTCACCGATGGGCAGATGGTCGATGGCGGCGATTACTGGGGTTATCAGGGCTATCAGACGGTGCGCACCGTGTGTGTGCGCTTGAGCGACGGCTATTTCTGGCCGATCAGCTACGCCACCCTGCCCGACTATGTGAGCAATGACGCCCAGCAATGTCAGGCCAGCTGTCCGACCACGCCGGTGGCCCTCTATTTCTACGACAATCCGGGCCAGGAGCCCGAGCAGATGCGCAACCAATATGGCGAGCCCTATACGGCGCTGGCCAGTGCGTTCCGCTATCGCGACGAACTCGACACCAGCGCCAGTGCCAATTGCAAGGTCGCGCCGCAATCGGACGGGTCGCTGAAGGTGGCGACGCGGCTCGATGGCTCGACGCGGGTGCTGATGGAGGTCAATGGCGTGACCATTCCACTGCCGTTGCGCGATCCGCGCGGGGTGGCTCCGGTGCAGGCGCCGATCATGGCGCCGCTGGAAACGGCAACGCTGGTCAATGTCCCCCTGCCCCGTCCGCGCCCGGCCGGCCCCGGCGAAACGCCGGTGGCCCGCCCGCTTCAGGCGCCGGCCGAAACGGCGCTGCGGCTGGTGCAGTTTGGCGACAAGACCGTCAGGGTAGTCGGTCCAGACACGCCTTACGCCCAACCAGTGGGAGCAGGGACTTAAGCTCGGGTCCGTCGTGACGTCCGGTCAAGGCCAGGCGCAGGGGCAGGAACAGGGCTTTGCCCTTGCGGCCAGTGGTGGCTTTGAGCGCGTCGGTCCATTGGCCCCAAGTGGTCAGGTCCCAGGGCTCGGCCGGCAATAGCGACTTGGCCAGCGCCAGGAAATCGCGGTCTTCATCGGCAATGACCGGCTCCACCGGACCAGTGACCAGCCGCGCCAGATCGGCGATATCGGCGAATTTGTGCAGATTGTCGCGCAGCAGCAGCCAGAGGGCTTCGCCCTCCAGCCCCAGAACCGAGAGTCGGCCGACAGCGCCTTCATAGGGCAAAATGTGCAGCAGGCGGGCATTGAGGCCGTCCAGCTCGGCCGGGTCGAAGCGGGCCGCGCCGTGGGAAATCATCGAGAAATCCAGCCGATTGGCGATTTCGTCGAGGGCTTCATAGGGCTCGATGGGCAGGCTGGTGCCGGTGAGGCTGGCCATGATGGCGATGGCCATCGGCTCATAACCCTCAGCGCGGAAATCAGCGATCGACTGGCTGCCGAGGCGCTTGGAAAAGCCCTGCCCGGCGGCGTCCGTCAGAAGATTGTGGTGGGCGAAAATCGGCACGGCACCGTTGAGCGCCTCGAAGATCTCGATCTGGGTGCCGGTGTTGGAAACGTGGTCCTCGCCGCGAATAACGTGGGTGATGCCCAGCTCGATATCGTCGACCACCGAGGGGAGCGTATAGAGATAGGAGCCATCCTCGCGCACCAGCACCGGGTCGGACATCGAGGCGGTGTTGACGGTTTGCGGGCCCTTGATCATGTCCTCGAACTGCACCGGGCGCCCATCGAGCTTGAAGCGCCAATGCGGTTTGCGGCCTTCGGCTTCGAGGCGGGCACGGTCCTCGTCGGTGAGCAGAAGCGCGGCGCGATCATAGATCGGCGGCTTGTTCATGGCCCGGGCGCGGGCGCGGCGGCGGCCGAGCTCGTCCTCGGTCTCGTAGCAGGGATAGAGCCGGCCAGCGGCGATCAGCCGGTCGCGGGCCGCGTCATAAAGCGCGGTGCGGTCGGACTGGCGCACCAGCAGATCGGGCGTGATGCCGAGCCAGGCCAGATCGACCTCGATGCCATCGGCAAACTCGCGGGTGGAGCGGGCCTGATCGGTATCGTCCATGCGCAGCACATAGGTGCCGCCATGGCGACGGGCAAAGAACCAGTTGAGCAGGGCCGGACGGGCATTACCCAGGTGAATGCGGCCAGTGGGGGACGGTGCCCAGCGAACAATGGTCATAAGAGGTTGCGATCCTTGTAGCCATTGGTGATGGGATAACGACGGCCCAAGCCAAACGCCTTGGCAGTGAGCTTGGGACCGGGCGCCGATTGGCGGCGCTTATATTCGGCAAGATTGACCAGCCGCTCGATGCGCTCGACCAGCGCCAAATCGTGCCCCATGGCAACGATGTCGGCAATAGAGCGCTCGTCCTCGACCAGGGCGGTGAGGATGGCGTCAAGCTGCGGGTATGGCGGCAGGCTGTCCTGATCCTTCTGGTCCGGACGCAGTTCGGCGCTGGGGGCCTTGTCGATGATCGCCTGGGGAATGACCTCGCCGATAGGGCCGAGGCAGTCGCCGGGCCGGTGGCTGTTGCGCCAGGCGGCGAGGCGGTAAACCTCCATCTTGAACATGTCCTTGAGCGGATTGTAGCCGCCATTCATGTCGCCATAGATGGTGGCGTAGCCGACGCCCATTTCCGACTTGTTGCCGGTGGTCAGCAGCATCGAGCCAAGCTTGTTGGAGACGGCCATCAGGATGACGCCGCGCATGCGCGACTGGATGTTTTCCTCGGCGAGGTCAGCCGGGCGATTGTCGAAAATCGGGGCCAGCTCGGTCAGCGCGTCATCGACCGGATTGCCGATGGCGACGATGTCGTAGCGGACGCCCAGCGCCTCGGCGCAGTCCTTGGCGTCCTTGAGGCTGGCCTCGGAGGTGTAGCGGTAGGGCAGCATGATGGTGTGGACGTTTTCAGCCCCCAACGCATCGACCGCCATGGCCGCGACCACGGCGCTGTCGATGCCGCCGGAGAGGCCGAGCACCACCTGCTTGAAGCCGTTCTTGTGCACATAATCGCGCAGGCCGAGCACGCAGGCCAGCCACGGAGCTTCGTCGGTGGTGGTCAACTCGGTGACTTCGCCCGAGGTGCAGGTCCAGCCATTCTCTTCGCGCACCCAGTCCGAGACGATGAAGTCGGTGGCGAAGGACTTGCCCTGGAACACCAGCTTGTTGCCCGGTTCGATGCCGAAGGAGGCGCCGTCGAACACCAGCTCGTCCTGGCCGCCGACCTGGTTGAGATAGAGCATGGGCACATCGTCTTCGGCGACGCGGGCGCGGACCAGAGCCTTGCGGACATGTTGCTTGTTGGCCCAATAGGGCGAGCCATTGGGGCACAGCATGATTTCGGCACCGCGCATGGCCAGATGCTGGCACACATTGGGGTGCCAGATATCTTCGCAGATGGGGATGCCGATGGGCACGCCCTTGATCAGCACCGGATCGGCCGGCGGGCCGGCGGTGAAATAGCGCTGCTCGTAGAAGACGTCGGAATTGGGCAGTTCGCGCTTGAGGCGGGTGGCGGTGATCAGGCCGTTCTCGGCGACCAGCACGGCATTGTGCAGGCCGGTCTTTTCCAGCCAGACGGTGGGCAGCACCAGCGCCACGCCAGTGCCGGCAGTGTCGGCCGCCAGATCGCGCGCCGCCTGCATGGCGTCAGCGAGGAATTTCGGCTTGAACAGCAGATCATCCGGGAAATAGCCGGTGAGGAACAGCTCGGACAGCATGAGGATGTCGGCCTTGGCGGCGACGGCGTCGGCCAGCGCGCCACGGGCCAATGCGAGATTGCCGGCGAGATCACCGACCTTGGGATTGAGCTGCGCGAGCGCAATTCGGAGGCGGTCTGTCACGGGGCTGGCCTACGTAGTGGTTGGGCGGATGCCCTGCCATACCCTCCTCCCAAGCGTCACCGCAAGAGGAGAGGTGCCGCACCGAGTGCCGCTGCAGCGATTGTGTTCAGGGCCGGCGGATCAGAACTTGCCGGTGAGTTCGGCCCGCAGGCCGTAGCGGAACAGTGAGGCGTAGGTTGACGGTAGGGTCATAGCGGGTTGGGCAACGCCGCCGGCGGTACCGTTGAACACCGCATCCAGATTACCCTCGAGGTACCAGGCACGGCCGCCCACCCGCAGCGTCAGGTTCTCAGTGGGATGAAAGCCAACCATGGTTTCGGCCATGACGCCGTAACCGCGACCCGAGAGGGTGGTGGGAGCATTTTCGTAAACCGGGACCGGGACGCCCGGGAAATTGAAGCCGCCGCCACCGACCGAGGCGCTGCCGCCGACCGTGCCCGAGACATGAGCATAGGGAATAGCAGCGACTTCGGCCTGAACGTCGAACATGTCGAAGTCAGCAGCAGCCTTGACGCCGAGGCGCAGGGCATGAATGTCAAAATTATCGCGGGCCTCGCCCAGCGACGATGGGTTCCCCAGGCCATCAAACGCCGTGGCGTACTTGCCGGTGCCGATATCGGGAGCATCCTTCCAGTACTGGTAGCCAACCAAGCCGCCAAAGGCGAAGCCGTTTTCCATGGTGCCCAGAGGGAGCCAGCCAAAATCGGCGCCGGCATAGCCGATGCGCGAATTGCGGCCGATATCTCCACCGGCTGCCGGCGAAATATCATAGGTGCCGGTGGTGTGCAGACCCAGCCCTGCCCGGGCGGCAACGTAGGTCTGGGTAGACAGATCCTCGATCTTGCCGTGCAGCTCGCCGATATGGGTCTGATCTCGAACAGACAGGCTCACTGGGCCGAAGGGCGAGGTGAAGCCGGCGTCCTGGCCGCCCCAGGAATACCAATAGGCGGTGCCGAATTCGAAGCGGATGGAATCGTCCGGGTTCTGCCAGCTTTCGGGATAGGCCGGACGCAGTTCGGGGTATTCGACGTAGTCGGCGGCCAGAGCGGGCACGGCCGCACTCAGGGCCAACATGGCTGCGGCGCCATAGAGTGAGCGCTTCATCGAAACCTCCGGGGTCGATACCCATCCTGGGTGACTGGAAAATTTATCGGGCATTAGGGTTAAGTTTCCCCTAAGCGCCAAACCAGCGCCGGGTTGGGACTTTGGTAACCTGAGGCGCGCAGATTTGATCGACCGGCGCATGGATAAGCGCCGATGGGGGCAACTGACTAGGCTCTGAGGAGTTGCCCTGAAGCCAGAAGGCGTAGTGCTGAAAGAGTGTGATGTATGACGCGCAATATACTGGTGGTTGAGGACGAGATATTCGTCGCTACCGAAATGGAACATGTGATCGAGGATATGGGGTTCACCGCCGTTGGCATTGCGGCCGACGAACGCTCGGCGCTGTCGATGGCGGCGCTGGCCGATGTGGCGCTGGTTGACCTCAATTTGCAGGATGGCCCCACCGGCATCCGCATCGGTCGTATCCTGGCGCAGACGCATGGGGTGACCGTATTGTTCATGACCGCCAACCCGTCCCAGCTGGGCGACGGGGTGCCCGGCACGGTGGGGGTATTGCCCAAGCCGGTGACCGACCGCGAATTGCGTGCCGCCGTGCGCTATGCCGTGGCAAGGCACGAGGCCGCCACCGCGACCCCACCTGCCCGGCTGCAATTATTCGACCAGCCCAGCCTACGCCGCGTCGCCAATTAGGACCGCAGCCGGGCCGAGCGCCGCAGGGCTTCCGCCGGCAGATCGATTTCGACGCGCAGGCCATCAGTCTCCCAATGCCGCTCCAGCTTGCCCTGCAACTGGCCTTCGATGCTGAGACCGATCAGGCGGGAGCCAAAGCCGCCGAGATCGCCATCGCTGCCGACCGCGGGGCCACCCCGCTCCTTCCAGGTCAGATGATAGCGCTCGCCATCGGCCCGGCCGGTTAGTTCGACCTGCCCGCCGGCTGCCGATAGCGCGCCATATTTGGCGGCGTTGGTGCCCAGCTCATGAAACAGCAACGCCAGCGGCGTGGCGGCGCCGTCGTCAATGGTGGCATCGTCGCCGTGAAACACCAGGCGGTCATTGTCGCCCTGCCGATAGGGCTGCATGAGGCGGAGGATCAGTGATTTGAGCGAGCCCTTATTTTCAGGGGCGCGGGACACCTGACTATAGGGGCGCACGAAATCATGGGCTTCGCCCAATGCGTAGATGCGCTGGCGCAATTCGTCGGCAAAGCCCTTTACCTCCGGCCGGCTGCGCGCCGAGAGGCTAATGATGCCGGTGAGCACGGCGAAGATGTTCTTGATGCGGTGGCTGAGTTCCTGGGCCACCAGCTCGCGCTCATCCCCGGCTAGCCTCGATTGATGGATATCGGTGGAGGTGCCGATCCAGTGGACGATGCTGCCGGCGGCATCGCGCAGCGGCAGTGCCTGGGCCAAAATCCAGCGATACTCGCCACTGTGATGGCGCAGGCGGTGTTCGTGCTGATAGGGCTCGCCGCTGGCCAATGCTTGGCCAAATGTCTGCAGCGTCCCTTCCCGGTCGTCGGGATGGAGCAGGTCGGGCCAGGCAATCCCACCGCTCGGACCGGGCGGCAGGCCGGTGAATTCGGTCCAGCGGGCGTTGAAATAGTCGTAAACACCCTCGGGGTTAGTCGACCACACCATTTGCGGCACCGCGTCGGCCAAGGTGCGGAAGCGCAATTCGCTATCGGCCAGGGCCTCAAGGATCTGGTGCTGCTCGGTGACGTCGACGACGACGCCGGGGAAACGGCTGGGACGCCCGTCACTGCCCATGCGGGGGCGGCCAGTGGCGACCACCCAGCGGATGCTGCCATCGAGTCCGACCAACCGATATTCGCAATTGACGGGTGTCCCATTGGCCAGGGCGGTATTGATGTCCGCGGTGACCCACGCCTTGTCATCGGGATGGATGGCATCGAGAAACGCCTCGATCGGCAGGCCGAGGCCGGCGCGCAGTGGATCGAGATTGAACATCACCGCAAATTTGTCGTCGGCGGTGACCAGGTTCTCGCGGACATCCCAATCCCAGGTGCCAATCAGGTTGGAGCCGCTCAGGGCCAGCGACAGCCGCTCCTCGCTGCGCGCCAGGGCATGTTCGGCCAGCACGCGGCTGGTGGTTTCGATGACGATGCACAGCGTGCCCAGCGGGGTGCCATCATCGTCGAGCAGCGGGCTGTAATGGAGGTCCATCCAACCGGATTCCAGATGACCGTGGCGGTTGAGCACCAATTCATGATCGCGCAGAATCAGCGATTTCCCCGCCAGGCCCAGAGCGATCTTGTCGTCGTTGAATTCGGCGATCTCGGGCCAGGCCTCGACCGAGGGCTTGCCGAAAATGGCAGGGTGGCGGTCACCGGCGAAGCCAGCATAGGCGTCGTTGTAGATCAGGATGCCATCGGCCCCGATCAGCATGACCATCGGCGAGGACGCGGCCAGCATCACCCGGACGGCGCCTTTGAGACTTTCAGGCCAAGCGGGGATCGGACCGAGCGGGGTAGAGGACCAATCGAAGTCATTGGCCAGCTTGAGCGTCGGGTCCTGCTCCAGGCGTGCGCGGGTCTCAGTGCTGGCGGTCGGGAACAGGGAGCTTGGCATGCGCGACTTTCGTGAGGGGACGACGACAAGGCGCGCAGGCTGCCTTGGCAACACCGCGCGCTGTTTTGCAACGCGCGGCTTCATCACGAGTTCAATAGGCGGCCGAATTATTCTCCGGCGGCAAGGCTTTGGCGCGGCGGGGTCTGGGCGTGAACTTCCTCAGCGACGAGGAAGGCCAGCTCCAGCGCCTGGCTGGCGTTGAGACGCGGGTCGCAATAGGTGTTGTAGCGATCCGACAACGACGCTTCGGTGACAGCGGAGACGCCGCCGACGCATTCGGTGACATCGTCGCCGGTCATTTCGATATGCACGCCGCCGGCATAGGTGCCCATCTCGCGGTGGATCTCGAAGAAGGACTTCACTTCGGACAGCACGCGGTCAAAGGGGCGGGTCTTGTAGCCGGTCGACGCCTTGATGGTGTTGCCATGCATCGGATCGGAGCACCAGACGACGGTGCGGCCGGCCTTCTGGATGGTCTCGATCAGGCGCGGCAGATGATCGGCGATCTTGTCGGAGCCGAAGCGGCTGATCAGGGTGATCCGGCCGGCTTCGTCAGTCGGATTGAGCCGGTCAAGCAGGCGCAGCAGGTCGTCGCTGCTCAGGGTTGGGCCGCATTTGATGCCGATCGGATTGTGGATGCCGGCGAAATATTCGACATGGGCCGCATCGGGCTGGCGGGTGCGATCACCGATCCACAGCATGTGGCCGGAGGTGGCGTACCAGTTATTGGTGATGGAGTCGCGACGGGTCAGCGCCTCCTCATAGCCGAGCAGCAGGGCTTCGTGGCTGGTGAAGAAGCTGGTTTGGCGCAGAGCCGGCGTGTTGTCGGGGTTGAGGCCGAGCGCGCCCATGAAGGTGATGGCGTCGTCGATCTTGCGCGCCACTTCCTCGTAGCGCGGATACCAGTTGGAGCCCTTCATGAAGCCCACGGTCCATTCATGGATGCGGGTCAGTTCGGCATAGCCGCCCATGGAAAAGGCGCGCAGCAGATTGAGCGTGGCCGCCGACTGGCGATAGGCCATCAGCATGCGCTCGGGATCGGGCACGCGCGAGGCTTCGGTGAAGGCGATGTCGTTGATGATATCGCCGCGATAGGAGGGCAGTTCCACACCATCGATGGTTTCGGTATCGGCGGAGCGCGGCTTGGCGAACTGGCCGGCGACGCGACCGACCTTGACCACGGGCTTGGAGGCGCCATGGGTTAGCACCACCGCCATCTGCAGGAAGACGCGGAAGAAGTCGCGGATATGGTCGGCGCCATGCTCGGCAAAGCTCTCGGCGCAGTCGCCGCCCTGCAGCAGGAAGGCTTCGCCCCGGGCAACGGCGGCCAGGCGGGTCTTGAGGTCGCGGGCTTCGCCGGCAAACACCAGCGGCGGGAAGGTGGCGAGCTGGCGCTCGGCGGCGGCCAGGGCGACGGGGTCAGGATAGGCCGGCACCTGGGAAATCGGCTTGCCGCGCCAGCTATCGGTGGTCCAGGTGGTCATGTTCGGAGTTCCTAACGCAGGTCACAGTTTACCTTTGAGGCGGCAATACCAAGGCTGGCGATGGGGGACAAGGGCCAAGGCAACCGCCATTGGTCGCACGAAGGCGCCGGGCGGTCCGAAGACCCTCGGTTGATGAACGAGCGGAGCCCCGAGGCGGCTGTCGCCTCGATGTAATTTAAGTAGTGAGACGGCAATCGCCTCGGGGCGTCGGGTTTTTCTCGGAAGGCAGACCGCAAGCCCCAGCATGGACCCGTAGCCCCATGCCAGAAAGCCCCATCCGCGCAGCCCAGGGCGGAGCGCGACCTCCCCCCTCCCGACCGTCAATCCGGACACCGGTCGCTGCAGCGCCGCTCGTATCCCGGAAGATGAGGGGAGTATGCGGGAGGAATTGGGAGGGGGGATAAGATGGATAAGTGGCGGGGCACTGCCACCTCCTCACACCCGAGCGTCACCCTCGGGCTTGACCCGAGGGGGTTGCACTAACCTTGCCGCCGGAAGTGTAGAGCCCTCGGGTCAGGCCCGAGGGTGACGTCGTGGTGGGGGAGGAAAGAGGTGCGATGCGGGGGCATTACGCCTGTTGTAGCATGGCACCCCTCACCCGACCCTTCGGGTCGACCTCTCCCCTGAGGGGCGAGGTGATGGGGTGGCTCGCCGGCAAACGGGGCTGGGACGCGATGGTGGTGGGAAGATGGATCACCGGGACAGGCCCGGTGATGACGGTGGGAGGGATCAGGGTTGAGGCGTGCCAAACTCACGGAGTCCCCTTCTCCCCTCGTGGGAGAAGGTGCCCGAAGGGCGGATGAGGGGGCGGCGGGCGGTCCGCACATATTGAAGCATGGGCGAGCGCAGCCCCCTCACCCTGACCTTCCGCTGAACGCGTCAGGTCGGTCCCTCTCCCACAAGGGGAGAGGGGTGGCTCCACTCATGGGAGCGCCCTGCCCTAGCCGCCGATTTTTTCGCCGTTGCGGTAGGTGTAGCTGGGGGCCTTGAAGGTCACCAGTTCTTCGGCTGCCGACGGGTGCAGGGCCATGGCGCGGTCGAAATCGGCTTTGGTGGCACCCATGCCCATGGGGATGGCGACGAGCTGGATCATTTCACCAGCGCCCGGCCCCAGGATGTGGCAGCCCAGCACCTTGCCGCCATGGGCGCCGACGATCAGCTTGAGCACCATGCGTTCGGTGCGGGTGGAGAAGGAATTGATCATCGGGCGGAAGCGGGCGACGTAAACGTCGATATCACCATGGGTGGCGGCTTCGGGCTCGGTGAGGCCGATGACGCCGAGTTCGGGCTCGGAGAATACCGCGGTCGGGATCAGCGAGTGATCAACGGTCAGAGGATTGTTGTTGAACACGGTTTCGGCAAAATACCAGCCCTCGCGGATGGCGACCGGGGTCAGCGCGGCGCGGCCGGTGACATCGCCGACGGCATAGATGGACGGCACCGAGGTCTGCGAAAAACTGTCCACGGCGATGTGGCCGCCGGGGGTGAGCTTGACGCCGGCCTGTTCGAGGCCGAGGCCGGCGATATTGGGGCTGCGGCCGGTGGCGAACATCACGGCGCCATAGGGGGCGGTGACGCCGTCGCTGAAGCTGACAGTAATATCGTCGCCGGACTTCGACAGCGACGTGATGGTGGTCTGGTAGATCAGCTTGATGCCGCGCTCGGTGAGGCCGGCTTCGAGGCCACGCCGCATGTCTTCGTCAAAGCCGCGCAGCACGCAATCGCCGCGATAGATGATGGTGGTGTGGACGCCCAAGCCGGCAAAGATGGTGGCGAATTCCACCGCGATATAGCCGCCGCCCTCGATGAGAATGGAATGCGGGAGCGCCGGCAGGTCGAAGGCCTCATTGGAGCTGATGGCCAGTTCGGCGCCGGGAATGGCGGGCATGAAGGGGGTGCCGCCGGTGGCGATCAGCAGATATTTGGCGGTCAGCTCGCGGTCGGCGCCTACCAGGCGCACCGAATTGGGGCCGGTGACGACAGCGCGGTCGCGGATGATCTCGACGCCGGGCTTTTCCAGATTGGCCACATAGGCGTTTTCGAGGCGGGTGATTTCCTTGTCCTTATTGGCGACCAGGGTGGGCCAATCAAAGGAAGCATCGACCTGCCAGCCAAAGCTGCCGGCGACATCGAAAAGATCGTTGAAGCGGGAGGCATAGACATAGAGCTTTTTGGGCACACAGCCGCGAATGACGCAGGTGCCGCCGACGCGATATTCCTCGATGATGGCGACCTTGGCGCCATAGGTGGCCGCCATGCGGGCGGCGCGGACACCGCCGGAGCCGGCTCCGATGACAACAAGATCATAGCTATCGGTCATGCGGGCGGCTCCTGTACGATCATCGTCATCTACCGATGAATATCGGTTGGCAAATCGCATAAAAAAAGACCCCGCACAAGGCGGGGTCGGATTTACTGGTCGGCGGTGCGCTTAAACTTCAAAGCCCTTGGCGCGCAATTCGGCGCGAACCTTGGCGAAGAATTCGGAGCGGGTGCTGTTGGTGAACACCTGCAGCACGGCCTGCAGATCGGAATTCACCTCGGTATTGGCCTGCGCCAGCTTCTTGCCGGTGGGCGATTCGTAGAAGGCCACGATCTGCTGCAGCTCTTCGACGGAGAAGCGCACGGCATAGACGCGGGCAAACTGGTCGAGCAGCTCACCCTTGCGCGCCTTGTAATCTTCCAGAACCTTGCCGACGGCCTCGTCGGTCTCTTCCATGATCTCGGGATTCTGCGTCACGATCTGGCGCATGGTGCCGATACCGATTTCGACGAGCGTGATCTCGTAAACGGCAGCGCGGTCGGTGAGGTCGATATATTTGCGGGCGAGAGCCAGTTGTTCCGGCGGAACCTCCTGGGCCATTGCCGGGGCGGAAACTGCGATAATGGCGGCGCTCAGCGCCACCGCCAACAGCGCCTTGGCGCGCGTCATAACACCGGTCATCGTTGAAAAACCCATCTTGTCCCGATCCATCAATTCGTTTTGCCCAGCGTTTTTACGCCATCCGGGGTCGCCACATAAGCCGTCTTGCACATTTTGAGGAACAGCCCGTGCTGGACCACCCCGGCGATGTCGAGCAAGTCGCGCGATAGCGCTTCTGGCTGCGAAATGCGGCCAAAAAAAGCATCGAGAATGAGGTGACCGCCATCGGTAACGAAGGGCGTGCCCGGCGCCGTCTCGCGCAAGGTCAGCCCGCCCTCGGCGCCGTGGGCCGCAATAATTTCGGCAACGGCGCGGCGCGTGGCGCCCAGGCCGAAGCGGTTGACTTCCACCGGCAGCGGAAAGCGGCCGAGCGTGGGCACCAGCTTGGAGCTATCGGCGATAACGATCATGGCGTCGGAAGCGGCCGCGACGATCTTCTCGCGCAGCAGCGCCCCGCCACCGCCCTTGATCAGATTGAGATGCGGATCGATCTCGTCGGCACCATCGATGGTCAGATCGAGCCGGTCGAGCGTTTCGAGATCCGACAGGGGAATATTGAGCGCCCGGGCCTGGCGTTCGGTGGCGTCGGAGGTGGGCACACAGATGCAGTCGAAACCGGCGGCGACTTCCTGACCCAGCAGGTCAACGAAGTGACGGGCCGTCGAGCCGGTGCCAAGCCCCAGCCGCATGCCGGGCCGCACATCGGCCAGCGCCATCGCCGCAGCCTGTCGTTTCAGTTCCTCGCTCATCATCGCCTCGCGTGTTTCTGCGTTGGGGCTTTGCCGGGGGTTGGGCGGCATGTCAATGCCACACAAAGGCGGGGATCACGGATTGGTGAATGATAACTGTAACTTGCTAGCAACACAATTTTGCGAAGGTGGCTTGAGTGTGGCGTTTTGGAGGCACCTGCCTCTTTTCGCTATTTCGCAATGAGCGTAAGCAACCGCAATATTTAGCGCGGGCGAATCATGTGCCCGTTCTGTTTCAGAGGCCAAGTCGTCCTATGTTCAATTTGAAGTCAGCGGTAGCGATCGGGCTATCGATACTGTTGTCGGCGGCGGCAGCGATGCCAGCCCATGCAGAGCTTGTCTATAATCCCAACAATGGCAACTGGGTGGAAGCCTCGGAAATGCCGGTGCGCGGCACCCGCGCCGGAAGCCCGGTCCGCAAGGAAATCGTTGAATACAAGACCAACCACAAGCCCGGCACCATCGTCATCGAGACCGATGAGCGCCGGCTGTATCTGGTGCTGGATGGCGGCAAGGCGATGAAATACGGCGTCGGCGTCGGCCGCGACGGCTTTACCTGGTCGGGCTCGCACAAAATCACCCGCAAGGCGGAATGGCCCGGCTGGACGCCACCGCCGCAGATGCGCAAGCGCGTGCCGGATCTGCCGGCCTATATGCCCGGCGGCCCGGATAACCCGCTCGGCGCCCGCGCGCTGTATATCGGATCGACCCTTTATCGCGTGCATGGCACCTCCGAGCCATGGTCAATCGGCCAGGCCGTCTCGTCGGGCTGCATCCGCCTGACCAATGACGACGTGACCGACCTCTACGAGCGCGTGAAGGTTGGTGCGTTGGTGGTGGTGAACCACTAGCGCCGGCCTGTCCGCAGGGGACTACGAAAGGACTGCCCGTTGGGTGGTCCTTTTTTATTGTCAGTGCTTTGAAAGTGACGCGAGAGGCGGTAGCGTCGGCCCATGACCGCTCCCCTACCCCCTGCCCGCCCGCTGGTTGACCGCTATGGCCGGCATATCTCCTATCTGCGCATTTCGGTGACCGACCGCTGCGACTTCCGCTGTGTCTATTGCATGGCCGAAGACATGACTTTTTTGCCCAAAAAGGACGTGCTGAGCTTTGAGGAAGTGGAGGCCATTGCCGGTGCCTTCATCGCGCGCGGCGTGACCAAGCTGCGGCTGACCGGGGGCGAGCCGCTGGTGCGGCGCGACATCATGGAGCTGGTGCGCAGTCTGGGCGCGCGCATCGGGCATGGGCTGGAAGAGCTGACGCTGACCACCAATGGCAGCCAGCTGGGCAAGCATGCCCAGAGGCTGTTCGCGGCCGGGGTGCGGCGGCTCAATGTGTCGCTGGATACGCTGGACGCCGAGCGCTTCCGCGCCATCACTCGGCGCGGGCGGATCGAGGATGTGCTGGGCGGGATCGACGCGGCGCAGGCGGCGGGGCTGGCGATCAAGATCAATATGGTGGCGATGCGCGGCGTCAATGACGATGAAATCGAGCCGATGATGGCCTGGGCGCATGGGCGCGGCATGGGGCTGACGCTGATCGAGGGCATGCCGCTTGGCGAAGTCGGCATTGACCGGGTGGACAGCTATCTGCCGCTGCGCGAACTGCGCGACCGGCTGGCGCAGCGCTATACGCTGACCAAGCTGGACAAGCGGACCGGTGGGCCGGCGCGCTATGTGCAGGTGGCCGAGACCGGCGGCGTGCTCGGTTTCATCACCCCGATGAGCCATAATTTCTGCGAAAGCTGCAATCGGGTGCGGCTGACGGCGACCGGGCAGCTTTATCTGTGCCTGGGGCAGGACGATCAGGTCAATCTGCGCGATGCGCTGCGCGACGGTGGCCCGGAAGCGCTCGACACGGCGCTGGACCATGCCATGCTGATCAAGCCCAAGGGGCACGATTTCGTCATCGACCGGGCGCGGCCGGAGCCGGCTTTGGGCCGGCATATGAGCGTGACCGGCGGCTAGAAATTCAACACCACGGGAGGCAGCAATGGGCGAACGCATTACACTGACGGCCAGCGACGGCTTTATCCTCAATGCCTATCGCGCCAAACCGGCGGGCACGCCGCGCGGCGGTGTGGTGGTGATCCAGGAGGTCTGGGGCCTCAATCATTTCGTGCGCGACGTGGTCGACCGCTATGCCCGCCACGGCTTTGTGGCGGTGGCGCCGGCAATGTTCGACCGCGTCGAATTTGGCTATGAGAGCGACGATTATTCCCCGGCCCAGTTCGCGGTCATCGGCGAGCTGATGAAAAAGTTCAACCACCAGATGGCGCTGGTCGACGTGACGGCGGCTATCGGCGCGGCCAAGGCCGGCGGCAAGGTGGGCATTACCGGCTATTGCTTTGGCGGGGCGGTGAGCTGGCGCGCGGCGCATCACGGCATGGGGCTGAGCGCGGCCTCGGGCTATTATGGCGGCGGCGTGCCGAACTATATCGATTTGGCGCCGATCATCCCCACCGAAATGCATTTCGGCGATCAGGACACCGGCATTCCGCTCGAGGAGATCGAGATGCTCAAACATCGGCACCCGGAGGCGGATATCCATCTCTACCCCGCCGCGCATGGGTTTTGTAACGACCAGCGGCCGAGCAACTTCAACGCGGCGGCCTGCACCAAGGCCTCGGCCCGCACGCTCGATTTCTTCCGCAAGCATCTTGGGTAGCCTGCGGCCACACCGCGACTATCTCGACGACGAATGGCGCGGCCTGCAGGCGGCGCCATTGTCGTCGCGCAAGGCAATGCTGGTCGCTATGCTGGTGGACGCCTATGTCGACCGGCTGTTTGCGGCGGAGCCAGCGGCCGAGGATATTCTGGTGTATCGCGCAGAACTCAGCGCGGCTTCGCCGGCCCTCGGGCTGATCCTGGCGCTATGCGCCCGCCGGCCGGGTTATGAACTAGTGACGGAAGCCGTTGCGGTGCCGCTGGCCGATTATGGCAAGCTGGCGGTCGCCGATTTCATGGTCAGTCTTTACAACCACCACAGCGTGCAGCGCCTGCTGCTGGTCTCGCCGGATGGTGCGCGCCACGACATGCTGGAGACGCTGGGCGAAGCGATCGGGGCGCTGGATGGGTCGACACACGCGAAACTTGAATAACCCAACAAGTTAGGTTATTTTGCAGATGATCACCTTGCTGCGTGCCGCGGGCATGCGATTTGTCATCTACACCAACGATCATGAACCCGCGCATCTGCACGTCTATGGCGAGGGAGAAGCGCGGATCAGCATTCTGGAGGTTGTGGTGATTTCCAATCGCGGCATGAGCAAGCGCGATCTGGTGCGGGCATTGAACGTGGTTCTGGAGCATCGCGAGATGTTCCTTGGCAAGTGGTACGAGATCCATGGACGAAATTGAGTATGAGGACCGCGACTACGAGGCAGCAACGCAGCGCGGCAGCGCGGAGCGGACGCTTGCGCCCATCCCCTCCTCCGTTCGCTTCGATGCAAGTTCAGGCCGGCTGTTGGTGGAATTCACCAATGGCGCGGCGCTGCTGGTGCCTGCCCGGTCGTTGCAGGGGCTTGAGGATGCCAGTGATGCCGAACTGGCCGAGGTCGAACTGGCCGGCGAGACCGGCCTGCATTGGGAGAGCCGTGACGTTGACTTCACCATTACTGGGCTGATGCAGGGCATTTTCGGCACGGCGCAATTCATGCATGCCCAGCGTAAAGGCGGCCAATCCCGATCCCCAGCCAAGGCAGCAGCGAGCCGGGCCAATGGCGCCAAGGGCGGCCGACCGCGCAAGGCCGACCAATCCTGAGGCACTAGCGCCCCGCGGCGCGCTCCACCAGTTCGACGATGATGCCGTCGGGGTCGCGGATGAAGGCGATGCGGCCCAGCAGGCTGGCGTTGACGGCGGCGCGCGGTGGTTCGAGGATATCGACGCCGGCGGCTTCGAGCTTTTCGATCATGGCGTCGACATTGTCGTAGGCGAAGGTCAGATGGCGCATGCCGGCTTCATGGGGCGGCACGTCGCGCGAGCGGGCGATGTGGGCGGCGGGACAGGCAATTTCCAGCATGCCGCTGCCGCTATCGAGGAAAGCCATTTCGCCGCGCTCACCCTGCTTGCGCAGGACGAGCGTGAGGCCAAGCAAATCACAGTAGAAGGCGATGGTGCGGTCGAGATTGCTCGACGTCATGCCGACATGTTCAAAACCAAGCAGCATGGCCTATTTGTCGTCGTCGACAACAAGAGCAAAGTCCAGCGGCAGCGCCGTGGTGTATTTGATCTGACCCATGGCGAAAGCCGAGCTGACATCGGTCAGGTTAATCTTGCCGATGAGCTTTTTATAAAAGGAATCATAAGCGTGAATGTCAGGAACGACGACGCGCATCAGGTAATCGACATCGCCGCTCATGCGATAGAATTCGACCACTTCTGGAAATTCATCGATGACGCCGGCGAATTTGCGCATCCAGCCGTCATTATGCTCGTTGGTCTTGACCGAGACGAAGACGGTAACGCCGACATTGACCTTGACCGGATCGAGCACCGCGACGCGGCGCTGAATGACGCCATCTTCTTCCATCTTCTGGATACGGCGCCAGCAGGGGGTGGTGGACAAGCCAACCTTGCGACCGATTTCAGCCACCGGCATGGTGGCATCCTTCTGCAGCAGCGTCAGAATTTTTCTATCGATCTTGTCCAAAGCCATTTTGTCTCCAAGAAATCAGATTTCCATTTTCGGCCTAATGCAATCCGAAATTCGCTGGATACCTGCCACATTTGCGCAAGATAAGCAATAATGTTGCGCGAACCAAGTGATACGGCCCCATCCACCAATTGTTAACGCATAACCGCGAACCGGCCAAGCGCGCCAGCGCCGGCTGGCAGCATGCTGGCACTTTGCCCACACTATGCTGGCGATCTCGGCCCCGAGTTTCACCAGCCGTTAACTACGCGCTCGCTAGTGTCATAGCCGAGCGTAGCGAATGCGTTTTTTGTTCGCAGTTGAGTAATGAGTACGAGTCCCATGACGTCGCAGCCGGCTGTCATCGATGATGTCCGTTCCCAGATGGGACGAGATGGCAAGCGCACGGCGCAGAAAACCGTGCTCGATGCCCGTCAACGCCTGACCTCCAGTTCAGGTACCCGCGCCGATTTCGATTTTGAACTGATGCATGACTATGCGCAGTCCCGCCTCAATGCGGCGCTGCCGATGGCGGCGATCATTTCCATTCTCTCCATCGTCGCCAGTTTCTGGGTGCCGGTGGTGTTCACCTCGCTCTGGGCCGGGCTGGTGATCCTGAGCCTGCTGATCGTCGTGCTGATGGCGCAGCGGTTCAAAAACAGCGACCCTACCAAATTCAACGCCAGCCAATGGACCACCAGCTTTGTTGCCGGCGAAACCGTCTATGGCCTGGCCTGGTCGACGCTGGCGCTGTTTACCCTGGTGGCGCAGCCGGAGATGATGACGCCGGTGATCTTCGCCATGGTGCTGGTCAGCGTCGCCGCCAATTCGGTGGCGACCCACACCCTGCCCCCGGCAACACTGATGAGCACGCTGCCGGTGACGGTGACGGTTTCGATCAATCTGATCGCGCTGGGCGGCACGCTGAACTACACGCTGGCGGCGGTGGTGATCTGTGGCGAATTCTTCTTTGTCTATCTGGCGCGGCAGCTGCATGGCACCGAACTCGAAACCATCATGCATCAGGCCGAGAAGGATGCGCTGATCGGCGAGCTGGAAGAAGCACGGCAGATGTCGGACGAGGCAAGGCGCCATGCCGAGCAGGCCAATATCGCCAAATCGCAATTTCTCGCCACCATGAGCCACGAGCTGCGCACGCCGCTCAACGCCATTATCGGCTTTTCCGAAGTGCTGAAATCGGAGCTGCTGGGCGGCCATATGGTGCCGCAATACAAGGAATATGCCGGCGACATTCACGCCAGCGGGCAGCATCTGCTGAATTTGATCAATGAGCTGCTCGACCTCAGCCGCATCGAGGCCGGCAAATATGAGCTGAATGAGGAAGTGGTGTCGCTGGTCGATATCGCCGAGGACTGCCGCCGCATGATGGAATTGCGCGCCAAGTCCAAGGGGATCGAACTGATCTACAGCATCGGCGACAATCTGCCGACGCTATGGGGCGACGAACGCGCCATCCGCCAGGTGGTGCTGAACCTGCTGAGCAACGCCATCAAGTTTACCCCCCAGCATGGCAAGATCGTGCTGGTGGTGACGCGCAGCGGCGACGGCGGGCAATATGTGTCGGTCAAGGATAATGGGCCGGGCATCCCCGAGGCCGAAATCGAAACCGTGCTGTCGTCGTTTGGCCAGGGCTCGCTGGCGCAGAAAACCGCCGAACAGGGCGCGGGGCTTGGCCTGCCCATCGTGCAGAAGATCATGGAGCTGCATCAGGGGCGGTTCGACCTGTTCAGCAAGCTGCGCTTCGGCACCGAAGTTATTGCGACCTTCCCGCGAGCGCGGGTGATGGATGCGCTGGCCCCGGTGGTGGAGAAGAAGAATCGGCTGGAGATTTACTCCCAGGCTGGCTAGGGGCTTCGCCCCGGGCCATTGGGCTCTCCGATCTCATCCCAATCACCGTGTCACCCCGTCCTTGAGCCGGGGCCCAGCCCCAGATCTCAAGATGGGTCCCCCTGAGTTCACAAACGAAGTGCAACACCTGACACAGGTGATGCCATGTCCAGTTACCGCCAGTTATCCAGCGCCGACCGCTTCCGGATTGCCCAGCTTCTCGCCGCCGGGCAGTCGTACCGGCAAATCGCTGCAGCTCTGGATCGCCAGCCGTCGACCATCGCCCGCGAGGTGAAGCGCAACAGCGGTGTGCAGATCGGCTATCGGCCAGACTATGCCCACCAGCTCACCGCAGCCCGGCGCTGGAGCGGGGCTCGCCTCGAGCGCGACGCCGGCTTGCGCAGCATCGTGCTCGATCGGCTGGCGGCCGGCTGGTCGCCCGAGCAGGTGGCCGGTCGCCTCGCCCATGAGGCGGGTAGCCGGATCATCAGCCACGAGACCATCTACCGCTTCGTCTATGCCCAGCTCAAACGCAGCAATGATCGCCGCTGG
>NZ_JBTMWU010000007.1:0-212615 GCF_054489375.1 Devosia sp. A449
GTGACATAGACCGCACCATCCCGGTCGCGGTTAAGATCGATCTCAAAGCGCGAGCGGTGGAACACCACCCGGTTCGGCACGTCTCGGATAACGAATTCGGTGAACGGGTCTTCCTCGCGCAGCCGTCCGGCGTCATCGATCGCCATTGCCGCGCCCACGTCGTCGCGCAACCAATGCCCGTTATGGATCGCCGTGCCCACAATTGGCGAAGCACCGCGCTCCACTGACCACAAAGCGGCATCAGAGACACGGGGGTATAACTCATACTCGGTTGAGCACATGTTCGCTGCAGTCTGGATCATTGGACGCTTTGCTTTTGGACTGCCCTCGGTGAGGACAGTGTAGCGCCAACGGATTGGCAGCCCTGGCGGTTCCCGGAGCAGCCACGCCGACCCCGCAATCGGAGTGTTGGCTATCTATTCGGCAAATTGACAAGCTGCCCTGCAATGAGGCAAAAATGTCGTACCTACACACTGATGCCGTGTGTCGCGCGTAGTGAACAGGATGTGTGCATGACCGCCAAGTTTGTGAGACTTACTGTGGTCGTGCTGGCTCTGGCCGCGATGCCCAGTATGGCCTTTGCCCATACCGATATTGGTGGCGGCGGCTTCACCTATGGCTTCCTCCACCCGTGGTCGGGGCTCGATCATATCCTGGCCATGGTAATGGTTGGACTGCTGGCGTTCCAGCTCGGCGGCCGCGCCCTCTGGCTGGTGCCGGCAACCTTTATTTCGGTGATGGTATTGGGCGGCGCGCTGGGCGTGGCAGGATTTGCAGTCCCGTTTGTTGAGGTGGGCATAGCGCTTTCGGTGATTGTGCTGGGCGCAGTCGCGGCCCTCAATGTTAAAGCGCCGGTCGCAGCGGCGATGGGGCTGGTCGGCCTGTTTGCGATTTTCCACGACCATGCCCACGGCGCGGAAATGCCCGCCCTTGCCGATGGCCTGAGCTTTGGCACCGGCTTCGTGCTGGCCACGGCACTGCTGCACGGGGCGGGGATCGGGCTGGGTTATACCCTTGGTCTCGCCGGCAATCGCTACGGCTCGATGGTGTCGCGGGCGGCGGGCGGGCTGGCCGCCGTCGCCGGTGTGGGCATCCTCACCGGCATGCTCTAAAGCGCGTCGCGATCTTTCAGATTCGCTCCATGCGCTTTAGACCATTGTTTTTGCGCATGTCTTTATCCCGCAACCGGTCCCCACTTTCGGGAGACATGCGCCAGCGCAGCCCGCCGGCCCTTTCGATGAAGGCGATGATCTGATCGAGGCTTTCGCGCCGCAACAAGTCGGTGAACACGTACGGGCGCCCCTCGCGGATCTTCTGTGTATCGCTCTCCATCACCGCAAGGCTGGCCCCGACATAGGGGGCCAGGTCAGTATGGGTGATCACCAACAGGTCGGAACGGGCGATGGCCGGCCCACCCTTGCGGGGGATTTTTTCGCCCTGCGCCACCGAGATCACGTAAATCGTCAAGTCCGCCAGATCGGGCGAGAAGGTGGCGGCCAGATTGTCGCCACCGCTTTCGATCAGAATGATATCGAGATCGGGAAAACTGCGGTTGAGCTCGGCGATGGCGGCCAGGTTCAGCGAGGCGTCCTCGCGGATGGCGGTGTGCGGGCAACCGCCGGTTTCCACGCCGACGATGCGGTCCTCGGAAATCGCCTGCGCCCGCGCCAGGATCAGCGCATCTTCCTTGGTGTAGATGTCGTTGGTGACCACGGCCATGGAATAGCGCTCGCGCATGGCCTTGAGCAGCATCTCGCACAGCGTGGTCTTGCCCGAGCCGACGGGGCCGCCAATGCCGATGCGCAGGGGGCCATTGGGTGATTTCATGACAACCTCGGGGTGAATTGTGCGCTCATGAGCGGAATATCCTTGTGGGCAGGGTTTCATGCGCCATCTGCGCGATGTCGGTCGCATAGGCCACGGCGCCGATGGTCTCGAGGCCGAGGCTTTGCCACTGCACGGCGGCGGCAAACACGGCGCTTTCCAGCGCCGCCAGAATGGCAAGGCCATCGCTTTGGCCGATCGGCACCAGCCGAACCGCCACCGACACCTGCCCATGCACGACGGCAGTCAGGAACGCCGTCAGCGTCGCCTCCAGCCCGATGCCATGCGCAGCAGAGATCGCGCCGACGGCAATTGGATAGGGGCAGGGGCGTGGCAGCGCGTCGTAATCTGCCGGCCAGGCTTGGGCCGCGGTGACGAAGGCATCGCCCATGCTGAGGGTTTCGGCATGGCGTTCACGCGCCGGCGTCAGGGCCAGGCAAAGATGGGCGAGATCGCGCAGGGCAGGGCCGTCGCCCGCCGCGCGATGGGCATGAGCCAGCAGGATGGCGTCGGTGCGCGTGCCGCCGTGATGCAGATTGCCCGAAATCCAGTCCTGAGCGCTGGCGCGGTCATGCACCTTGCGGGTGACAATTGCGGTCTCCAGGCCCGCCGACCAGGCGAAAGCGCCCACCGGAAAGGCCGGTGACAGCCAGGTCAGCAGCTTTTGCAGGTCGTGGTTGGAGGTCATCGCGCCAGCAGGGCATGGCCGGTGTCGGCATGGCTGTGGTAAGCGCCGTGCTCGGCAAAAAACGGTTCGTGCGCGTCGATCATCCGCGCGCCCAAACCTTCAAGCATGGGCTTGAGCACATGATCGCGCTTGATCAGAATGCGCTCGGCCTCAAGCTGGGCCGAGGTGTGACGATTGCCGATGTGCCAGGCGAGGCGCACCAGATGGGCGGTATCGCGCCCGCGCACTTCATAAAGCAGTTCCGGCGCGGCGACGACTTCCACCAGCTGCCCGTCATCGAGCTGCAGCGCGCCAAGATGCTCAAGCGTCACGGTCTGGGGGAAATCCACCATGACTTCGCCGCCGCCCACCAAGTTCAGCAGCTTGCGCCGCAGCCGGCGCTGTTCATGGTCCAGTACGACGCTATCGAAGGGCTGGCCATGTGCATGGCCGGTGGGCAGATGGGAGATGGCGCGCAGCATGGGCTTGTTCTCCAATGGGCTAGAACAGGAAATAGCGCTGCGCCATCGGCAGGATTGTGGCGGGTTCGCAGGTCAGCAATTCGCCATCGGCATGCACCTCATAGGTCTCCGGATCGACCTTGATCTCCGGGGTGGCGGCATTGTGGATCATCGAGGCCTTGCCGATATTGCGGGTATTGGTGACCGGCACCAATTGCTTGTCGACGCCGAGCTTGCCGCGCAAGCCATCCTCATGGGCGGCCTGCGAAATGAAGGTCACCGAGGAATTGGTGCGCAGCTTGCCGAAGGCGGCAAACATCGGACGGTAGTGCATCGGCTGGGGCGTCGGAATCGAGGCGTTGGGGTCGCCCATCGGGGCGGCAGCAATCGAGCCGCCCAGCAGCACCATTTCCGGCTTCACGCCGAAAAAGGCAGGGCTCCACATTACGAGATCAGCGCGCTTGCCGACTTCGACCGAGCCGATATGGGCGCTCATCCCATGGGCGATGGCGGGGTTGATGGTGTATTTGGCGATGTAGCGCTTCACCCGCGCATTGTCGTTGTCGCCGGTTTCGGGCGACAGGCGGCCCCGTTGCTTTTTCATCTTGTCGGCGGTTTGCCAGGTGCGGATCAGCACTTCGCCGACGCGGCCCATGGCCTGGCTGTCCGACGAAATGATCGAGAGTGCGCCCATATCGTGCAGGATGTCCTCGGCCGCGATGGTCTCCCTGCGGATGCGCGATTCAGCAAAGGCCACGTCCTCGGGGATCGACGGCGACAAATGGTGGCAGACCATCAGCATGTCGAGATGCTCGGCGATGGTGTTGATTGTGTAGGGCCGAGTCGGATTGGTCGAGGAGGGGATGACGTTAGGCAGGCCCGCGACCTTAAGGATGTCCGGCGCGTGCCCGCCGCCGGCGCCCTCTGTATGAAAGGCATGGATGGTGCGCCCCTTGAAGGCCGCGATGGTGTCTTCCACGAAGCCGCTCTCATTGAGCGTATCGGTGTGGATCATCACCTGCACGTCGAAAGCGTCGGCGACGCTGAGGCAATTATCAATGGTGGCGGGGGTGGTGCCCCAGTCCTCGTGCAGCTTGAGGCAAGAGGCGCCGGCGAGGATCATTTCTTCGAGCGGGGCAGGGAGCGAGGCATTTCCCTTGCCGGCCAGCGCCAGATTCATCGGGAAGGCGTCAAAGCTCTCGATCATGCGCTGGATGTGCCAAGCACCGGTGCAGGTGGTGGCGAGCGTGCCGTGGGCCGGGCCGCTGCCGCCGCCCAGCATGGTGGTGACGCCGCTCATCAGCGCCTCTTCGATCTGCTGGGGGCAGATGAAGTGAATATGGGCGTCCATCGCTCCGGGTGTAATGATGCGGCCTTCGCTGGCGATGATCTCGGTGGAGGGGCCGATGATGATGGTGACGCCGGGTTGGGTATCGGGATTGCCGGCCTTGCCGATGGCGTGGATGCGGCCGTTCTTGAGGCCGATATCGGCCTTGTAGATGCCGCTGTGATCGATGATCAGCGCATTGGTGATGACGGTGTCGACAGCACCCTCGGCGCGGGTCTTCTGGCTTTGGCCCATGCCATCGCGGATCACCTTGCCGCCGCCGAATTTCACCTCCTCGCCATAGATGGTGAAGTCCTTCTCCACCTCGATGAACAACTCGGTATCGGCCAGCCGAACCCGGTCGCCGGTGGTCGGGCCATACATGTCGGCATAGGTGGCGCGGGAGATGCGAGCGGGCATGGCAGGTTCCGTCTATTTTTCTTGGCCGAACAGGCGCCTAGAGCGCGCCCATGATCTTCTGGTGGAAGCCGTAGACAATCCGCGAGCCGCCCAGCGGCACCAGCCGGACTTCGCGGGTCTGGCCCGGCTCGAAGCGGATGGCGGTGCCAGCGGCGATATCGAGCCGCATGCCGCGCGCGGCCTCCCGATCGAAGCGCAGCCCCGTATTGGTTTCGTAGAAATGATAGTGCGAGCCCACCTGGATCGGCCGGTCGCCGGTATTGGCGACCTCGATGGCGATCTGGGGGGCGCCCGCATTGAGTTCGATATCGCCCGCCAAGGTGATGATTTCGCCGGGGATCATGGTGTCACCGAATGGGTTGGTGCACGGTCACCAGCTTGGTGCCGTCAGGAAAGGTGGCCTCGACCTGGATGTCGGCGATCATTTCGGCGATCCCCTCCATCACCTGATCGCGGGTGATGACATGGGCGCCAGCCTCCATCAGCTCGGCCACCGGGCGACCATCGCGCGCGCCCTCGACCACGAAATCGGTGATCAGCGCGATGGCCTCGGGATGGTTGAGCTTGACCCCGCGCTCCAGCCGCTTGCGCGCGACGATGGCGGCCATCGAAATCAGCAGTTTGTCTTTTTCGCGCGGGGTCAGGTTCATGCGGCTTTCCCTAGAGGTGCCAGAGGCGGGGCAGGCGACCAGCCCCGGCGAGTTCGGCGAGAATGGGGACAATCATGCGGCGCAGGGCCAGCCCCGAGCCGGCCATGGCGCGCACCACCAGCCGTTCGCCGATGACGCTGGCGGCGATTTGCTCGCCCGACAGCATCAGCGCCCACACTGTCTCCAGGTGTGCAGGGGCCTTCGGGCCGATATGGATGATGGTGGCGAAAGCCCGTGCGCCGTCGAGGAGCGATATGGCGTCGCGCTCGCGGCCCTCGCCGCTGAGCAGGGTCGCCTCGGCATGGATCAGCCGCCCATTGCGGCGGATGCGCCAATTGTCGCGCAGATAGGCGTCGGCGGCCAATTCCCCCATCGCGTCCCGGCCCAGCAGCACCGCCTCGACAGCGGTCAGGCTGGCGCCTTCTGCCAGGTCGATATCGATCTGGCGATCAAGCCTGCTAGCGGCGAAGAGGATGGTTTCCTGCGGCAGCCAATCGAGATGCCCGCTCGCGCCGACTTCGAGGCGGGTCTCGATCCGCGCCAATGCGCCGGTGGAGCGATAAATCCGCTCGCAGGCCTGGGTGGTCAGCACCATGCTGCCACCGAGCGCCGCCTTGGCGTCCCATTGCAAATGGTCGCCACCGGTGAGGCCACCGGCAGTGTTGATCAGTACGGCTTCGATTGCGTCGCTGTGGGTATTGGGCAGCCGTATCTTGGCGCAGCCGTCCTGATAGAGCGTATCGATGACGCTGGCCCCGTCGCGCAGTTTGGTCGCTATGCGGCCCACGCCGCGGGCGCGCTGCATAATAGGCTGGTCTGCGATAGCGAGGGCGTGGTTCACATCATACCATCAGGTGGCGGCGAACGTCTGGCAGGTCGAGGTCGCTGGCGACCCCCGCATGCTGAATTTCGCCGCGGTCCATCACATAAATATCGTCAGCGATTTCCCGGCAGAAGTCCAGAAATTGCTCGACCAGCAGGATGGTCATGCCCCTCTCGTCGCGCAGGAATTGCAAGGCGCGGCCAATATCCTTGATGATCGAGGGCTGGATGCCCTCGGTGGGTTCATCGAGCACCAGAACCTTGGGTCGGGTGACCAGAGCACGGCCAATGGCCAGTTGTTGCTGCTGGCCACCCGAGAGGTCGCCGCCGCGCCGGCCCAACATGGATTTCAGCACGGGGAAGAGCTCGGAGATGTAGGGCGGGATGGTCTTGTCGGCGCGCTTGAGGCCGGCATAGCCGGTTTCGAGGTTTTCCTTCACCGTCAGCAGCGGGAAAATCTCCCGGCCCTGCGGCACATAGCCAAGACCCATGCGGGCGCGCTTGTAGGGCGGTGATTTCTTCAGCACCTCGCCGTCAAGAATGATTTCGCCGGCGCTGATCGGGTTAACCCCGGTGATGGCGCGCAGGGTTGAGGACTTGCCGACGCCATTGCGGCCGAGCACGGCGGTGATGCGGTTGGGCTTGCAGTCCAGCGACACTGATTTCAACGCCTGCGCGGCGCCGTAATGCATGTCGATAGCGTTGACCGAGAGTGTGGTGCTCATCGTCCCAGATACCTTTCGATAACGACCGGGTTGGCGCTGACCTGATCGAGACTGCCTTCAGCCAGCACCGAGCCTTCGGCGAGGCAGGTGACGCGCGAGCCGAGGTCGCGGACGAAGCTCATGTCGTGTTCGATGACGACCACCGAGCGGGTCCGGGCGATCTCTTTCAACAGCTTGGCGGTTTCGACCGTTTCGCTGTCGGTCATGCCGGCAACGGGCTCATCGATCAGCAACAGTTTTGGGTCCTGTGCCAGCAGCATGCCGATTTCGAGCCATTGCTTCTGGCCATGGCTGAGATCGGCGGCCAGATGGTCCTTGCGGGCCAGCAGGCGCACCGTGTCGAGGATTTCGGTGATGCGGGCAATGTCGGCAGCACTGGCGGTGTAGAACAGCGTCGGGAAGATGCCGCGCGGTTTTTTCAACGCCATTTCGAGATTGTCCCAAACGGTCTGGCTCTCGAACACGGTCGGCTTCTGGAACTTGCGACCGATGCCCAGATTGGCGATGGCGGCCTCGTCCAGTCTTGTCAGGTCGGTGCGGCCGTCGAACAGCACTTCGCCGTCGTCGGGGCGGGTCTTTCCGGTGATGATGTCCATCATCGTGGTCTTGCCCGCGCCGTTCGGCCCGATAATGGCCAGCATTTCCGCGGGATAGACGATGATCGACAGCTTGTTGAGGGCCTTGAAGCCATCGAACGCTACCGAGACGCCATCGAGATAGAGCATGGTTTCGGTCTTTTCGGTCATGACCTACTCCGCCGGCTCGGGTTGGGGATCCACCTCGGCCGGGCCCGCGGCATCGCGGTCGTGCTGCTCGCGCTTGGTGGTCAGCGCGCGGTACTGGCCGATCAGCCCAACAAGGCCGTTGGGCAGGAACAGCGTGGTGACCACGAACAGCGCGCCGAGCGCAAACAGCCAGAATTCGGGGAAGGCACCGGTGAAATAGGATTTTCCGACATTGACCAGAACAGCGCCGATGATCGGCCCGATAATGGTGCCCCTTCCGCCCACGGCGGTCCAGATCACCACTTCGATGGAATTGGCCGGCTCGAATTCGCCCGGATTGATGATGCCCACCTGCGGAACATAGAGCGCGCCGGCGATCCCCGCGATGACAGCCGAGACCGCGAAGGCGAAGAGTTTTACATATTCAACGCGATAGCCCAGGAACCTCGTGCGGCTTTCGGCATCGCGCACCGCCACCATCACCTTGCCGAGCTTGGAATTGACCACCATCGAACAGACGAGCACAGCCAGCGCCAGCGCGATGGCCGTAGCGGCAAACAGCGCCGCCCGCGTGGTATCAGCGGAGATTGGTGCGCCGAGGATTTCCTTGAAATCGGTCAGCCCATTATTGCCGCCAAAGCCCATATCGTTGCGGAAAAACGCCAGCAGCAGCGCGTAGGTCATCGCCTGGGTGATGATCGAGAGATAGACCCCGGTGACGCGGCTGCGGAAGGCGAGGAACCCGAAGACGAAGGCCAGCAGCGCCGGCACCAGCATCACCATCAACATGGCGAACCAGAAATTGTCGAAGCCTTGCCAGTACCAGGGCAGCTCCTTCCAGTTCAGGAACACCATGAAATCGGGCAGCACCGGATTTGCATAGATGCCGCGATTGCCGATCTGGCGCATCAGATACATGCCCATGGCATAGCCGCCGATGGCAAAGAACGCGCCGTGGCCGAGCGAGAGAATGCCGCAATAGCCCCAAACCAGATCGAGCGCCAACGCCAACATGGCAAAGGTCAGGTATTTGCCGAACAGCGGCACCGCATAATTGGGCAGGCGCAACGGATGACCGACGGGCAGCAGCAAATTGGACGCCGGCACCAGGATCGCCACGGCGATCAGCATGGCGACCAGCCAGATGGCCTTCTTGTCGAGGGCGCGGAACAGGGCCTGGGTGATCATGCTTCGATGGACCTTCCCTTGAGGGCGAACAGCCCGCGTGGCCGCCGCTGGATGAACAGGATGATCAGCACCAGGATGAGGATTTTGCCGAGCACCGCGCCTGCATAGGGCTCGAGAAATTTGTTGGCGATGCCCAGCGTCAGCGCGCCCACCAGCGTACCCCAAAGATTGCCGACGCCGCCGAAGACCACGACCATGAAGCTATCGATGATGTAGCCCTGGCCCAGATTGGGCGAGACATTGTCGATCTGGCTGAGCGCCACGCCGGCCAGCCCGGCCACGCCCGAGCCAAGCCCGAAGGTCATGGCGTCGACAAACGGGGTGCGGATGCCCATGGCCGAGGCCATCCGCCGGTTCTGGGTGACCGCGCGCATTTGCAGGCCCAGCGCCGTGCGCTTGAGCACCAGCAGCAGTGTGACGAACACCACCAGCGCGAAGATGACGATCCACAGCCGGCTCCAGGTGATCGAGAGCCCACCGAGGTCGAACGAGCCGCTCATCCAGCTGGGATTACCGACCTGGCGATTGGTGGGGCCGAAGATCGAGCGCACCGACTGCTGCAGGATCAGTGAAATGCCCCAGGTGGCGAGGAGGGTTTCCAGCGCCCGTCCATAGAGCCAGCGGATGATGCCGCGCTCGATGGCAATGCCGATCAGCGTCGTGATCAGGAAGGCCAGCGGCAGGGCGATGGCCAGCGAATAATCGAACAAATCGGGTGAGTAGCGGCGGATGGTCTCCTGCACCACGAAGGTGGTGTAGGCCCCCAGCATGACCATTTCGCCATGGGCCATGTTGATGACGCCCATCACGCCAAAGGTGATGGCCAGCCCGATCGCGGCCAGCAGCAGCACCGAGCCGAGCGAAATGCCGTACCAGACATTTTGTGCCACATCCCAGACAGCGCGGTCGCGGGCCAGCCCGTCGATGCTGGCCTGGATGGCAGGCTTGAGCGCGTCGGGGGCGTTGGTGAGCGCTGATGTCAGCAGGGTCAGGGCATCGCGGCCGCCAATGGCAGCGACGAGGGGCAGGGCAGCCTGCTTGTCTTCCAGCGCAGCGTCGCTCTTGAGGATGATGACGGCACGGGCGGTTTCCATCACCTGCAGGATCGCCGGATCGGTTTCGGCAGCAATGCCGCTGTCGAGCAGTTCGAGATTGGCCGGATCGGCGTCGCGGAGGATCGACTGCGCGGCGGAGAGCCGGGTTGCCGGATCGTCGCTGAGCAGGGTGAGCTGCCCAATGGCGGTGCGGATGACACGCCGCAGGCCATTGTTCACCTTGACCTTTTCGACGTCGGCCTTCGGCACTTGGCCCAGTTCGGCCGCCGTAACTGGATCAACCAGTCCGAGCGTGGCGCCGTTGCCGGTGATGAACACAACCTTGCCATCAGCCTTGCCGACATAGAGGTCGCCTTCTGCGAGCGTCTGCAGCAGCGGCACGACGCGGGTGTCGCCGGTGGCGACGACGGCGGCAATGGCAGCTTCGCGATCCTTGAAGCTGCCGGGGGCCAGGGCATCGACAAGTGGGGTCAGCTCTGCATCGGCGACCTGAGCGTAAGCGGGAGTCAGCAGTGCCCCGAGCACCACAACCAGCGTTGCTAACAATCTAGAGAACGTCATGGCGGCCCCAATCAGAGCGGAAACTCGGTGTCATTCCGGCCTGCGCCGGAATGACACGGTGCAATAGACGAAGGCAGCGAACCGCCTTCATCCGGGTTGGGACGGCGATTACTGCGCGGCTACGGCAGTGCTGCCGCCGCAGGATTTGGTTTCGGTATTGTAGTTGCCGCACGAGATCGGGGCGGTCCAATCGGCCTCGATCATCTTGGATTCAGGCAGGAAGTCGGACCATGCATCGCCGGGGACGAGATCGCTCTCGGAGACCACTTCGAACTGGCCATCTGCCTGGATTTCACCGATCAGCACCGGCTTGGTGATGTGGTGGTTCGGCAGCATCTTGGCGATGCCACCGGTCAGGTTTGGCGTTTCAAGGCCAATGATGGCGTCGAGCACGGCATCGGTATCGGTCGTCCCAGCCTTTTCCACGGCCTGGACCCAGAGATTGAAGCCGATGACATGGGCCTCCATCGGGTCATTGGTGACCTTTTCCGGGTTGTTCATGAAGGTCTGCCAGGCGGCGATAAAGGCAGCATTTTCAGGGGTTTCGACGGACTGGAAGTAGTTCCAGGCAGCCAGATGACCGACAAGCGGTGTGGTGTCGAAGCCGGCGAGTTCTTCTTCGCCGACCGAGAAGGCGACGACCGGGATGTCCTCTGCCTTTATGCCCTGGTTGGCAAGTTCCTTATAGAACGGCACGTTGGCATCGCCATTGATGGTGGAGAGCACGGCGGTCTTCTTGCCGGCCGAACCGAAATTCTTGATGTCGGTGACAATGGTCTGCCAATCGGAGTGACCGAAGGGCGTGTAGTTGATCATGATGTCTTCGGCGGCGACGCCCTTGTCCTTGAGGTATTGCTCAAGGATCTTGTTGGTGGTCTGCGGATAGACATAGTCGGTGCCGGCCAGCACCCAGCGCTCGACGCCTTCGTTTTCCATCAGGTAATCGACGGCGGGGATGGCCTGCTGGTTGGGGGCGGCGCCGGTATAGAAGACGTTGCGCTGGCTTTCCTCACCCTCGTATTGCACGGGGTAGAACAGGATGGAGTTCAGTTCCTCGAAGACCGGCAGGACCGCCTTGCGCGAGGACGAGGTCCAACCGCCAAACACGGCGACGACATCGTTGACCTCGATCAGTTCTCGGGCCTTTTCAGCAAACAGCGGCCAGTCGGAGGCGGGATCGACGACGACGGCTTCAAGCTGCTTGCCCAGAAGGCCGCCCTTCTTGTTCTGCTCGTCGATCAGGAAGAGCATCGTGTCTTTCAGGGTCGTCTCGGAAATCGCCATCGTGCCCGACAGCGAGTGCAGGACGCCGACCTTGATGGTCTCGTCCTGAGCCATCGCCGGAACCGTGATCGCCCCCATAGTCATCGTCACGCCGAGCCCCAGGCCCGCAATCACGCGGTTTACGACTGTCATGTTTACCTCCGACAGATGTGTTTGCATCGCCGGATAAAATGCAAAGCCCGTGCCAGGCTCTTGCCGACAATTAAGTCTTTGAATGAAAATGCATTTTTGGAGTGCCTTAGATTGAACCGCTCAACCATCGGCTGGAAGTTGCCTTAGTTGTAGGCGCCTACACATGCTCAGCCTATAATTTAAGCGCCTTTGGTGCGTCAGAGGCGTCCAACACTAAACCCCGGCTTCAGGGGCTGTCGCCTGTAGTGGACGACATTTTCGGCAGCCATCCTGGGCAAAGCAGATGCCAGGGCCAATCCCTTCATAGGACGTGTTTCACCCCGGTCGGAATTGGGCGCTTAAGACACAGCCTTGCAGGGAGGCACCGGTAGAGGTGGTGGCGTTGGTCGCGGACTTCTTTCGAAGCCATCCGCCGTAAGGTCATGACAGCACCGTCCGCTATCGTTTCCTGAACGCCACAGGCGGCCGGTCGGCATTAGGCCTCGTTGTTGTCAGCAATGCCCCCCTTGAAGATATTCAGCAATCATCATCAAAGAGCCAAAAGCGAACGTCGGGACAAGTCGTCGACTGACGAGCAGCGACTTCCACGCATTGGTATCTGCGTGTGACCGACATGGGTCGAGCAGCGGACATTCGGCCAATCCACGCTAAGGGCGCAGCAGCCTGCTAGCGTGGACGGCATAAGGCGTGTCTTGCCCATTATCCTATTTGGAGAATGCGATCTCGCATGGATTTCCCAGCCCCACATAGGCCGTCAATTCCTCAAGTATGAAGACAGAGGCATAGGTCGTAAATGAACCTGATGCACTGGTCGTACGATGGCGGCAGACGCTGTCCTGGGGGTGGCCGACGTGATCCTGCGCTAGCTGCCACATATCCTCTGGCGTCACAATATGGGGCAGCAGTTCCTCAATGCGGCTGAAACGGTGGAAGGTTGACGTATACTCGTCGGGCCGGGGCGATAGTTCGGCAAATTCAGGGGTGAAGTAGTGGTTGGTGCGGACCACTTGCCCCCGAGAGCCCGGTATCAATCTGGCGGCATTCGCCGTCACCTCAACGGCAGCGACTTCGCCTGGGCGGGCGACTGTGTAGTTGATCCCTGTTAATCTGGGCTGCTGCTCGAGCAGCCCAACGATATCATCCAGGGACTTTGATTGCCGCATGATCTGATGGCTGCTGGGGCCAATATCGGCTTCTGCCAGGCGTGACCGATCAAACGGGGTTCGGGCACACCATACACCACTGGTACCCAGACCAAATCCATCGCTAGTCAGGATGCTGCCGGGGTAGGAAATAATCCCTGCCTTCTGAACTTCGAGCATTTCCTGGCCGTCGTCATAGTGGCGCAGCAGCACCACATGCTCGACGGGACCGCCTTTCTGGTCCCGGGTCTTGCACATCAGCGTGCGGGACGAACCATCATCCAGGTGAACGACCTTGACGATCTGGCTGCACTCGACATCGAGCCAGCCCAGCACCGAAGCAACTTTCAGATTCAAGGTCAGGACATCCTCGAAAGGCAATCCGCTGCCTTCGGCCATCCCCTGGAACTCACGCCACAAACCCGGCTGCCGCGTCTCAACGAAATGTGCGGCGTCTCGATAAGCCTGTCCAATGCCTCTGGACTTGCTGTGTGCCAATTGGCCGCGCACCACGTCGAGGTTTGCGCGCATCAGGTCAGGGACGGCAGCGCCGTGCTGCCGTCCCTGTTCGAACGCGTCGCCGGAAAGGTGCAAGACTCGATTCTTGCTTGCCTCAGGCGATCCCAGCATTTTGATATCGAATCTTGTCATGGTGCCCTCCTTAGGTCAGCGAGCCTTCGCGCCAAACTTGCTTCAGAACGCGCATGAAATTGCCGCCAAGCATTTTCTTGATTTCTTCGTCAGAAAAGCCGCGGGCCACAAGGCCGCGGGTGAGGTTGCGAACGTGCTGAACCTTGGCATAGTCGCGGTTCAGCACGGTCTCACGCATCCAGGGGCTGTTGTAGAATAGCTTGGTCGTGGTTTCCCACGACAGCTTGGGCTTCTCGAAAATGTCCGACCCAAGGCCGATATGATCAACGCCGACAAGCTTCTGCAGATACTCGAAGTGATCGAGATAGTCGGACAGCGTTGGCTGCACCCCGACCTTCTTGTGTGACATGAAGCCATGAGGGCTGAGCCCGACGACTCCACCCTTTGCTGCCACCGCGGTAATTTGTGCATCCGTCAGGTTGCGGTTTGACGGGGTAACGCCCTTGGCATTGGAGTGCGAAAAGACGCAAGGCTTGCGGCTCTTCTCAATCGCTTCGAGCGAGCTGCGCTCACCGACATGCGACAGATCGATCAGAATACCGAGCCGGTTCATCTCGTTTACGGCCTGTAGGCCGTAGTAGCTGAGGCCGCCATTGCGCGGCTCCATGCAGCCATCCGCCATCAGGTTGGGTTCCATATAGGACAGCGAGCAAACCCGCAGACCGAGCTGATAGAGGATTGTCCAGCGCCAGAAGTCCTTGTCGACCGGTGTCGGGCTCTGAAAGCCAAAAATGATACCGAACTTCTTTTCGCGAGCGGCGCGCTCGATATCGGCGACCGTCTTAACGTGCAACACCTTGTCCGGCATTACCTGGAACAGGTTGAAGTAGTGGAACATCTCCTGACACGCATCATCAAAAGTCTTTGAATGCGCAACCAGCGTCACGTTGCCGGCGGTGATGTTCGACTCCGCAAGGCGGTCCATATAGGAGCGCCCCTGGTCTTCCGGCGGCTCCGGATGAACAAGGGCACCGCCCAGTCCGTCGATGATGAGAGATTCGGCGTGGAGCGTTTCGGCCCGTTCTGCCTGTTGGGGGGTAAGGTCGAGGTCAGTCAATTTATGTTCCTTAAGATAAGGCACGACCGGTCCCGCAACCGGTAGGGGCTGCGATCTTCGGCATGCGCGGGAGGGGAGAAGGGCACCGCCACCAGGCCGGTGCCCGGAGGCGTCAGGGCTGGCTGAACTTCACCATGCTGTACATGTGCTCGCTCACCTTGCCGGCGGCCTGCTCGTTCCAGAAGAAGCCGTCATAACCCTCGCGGTAGGTGCGCATGTAGCCGTACTCGATCAGCGTCACCATGGGCTGATCGTGGGCGAGGATGTGCTGCAATTCGCTATAATACTCGCGACGTTTGTCGAGATCGGCAACGCTACGTCCGGCGACCAGGAGCTCGTCCACTCGCGGATTGGCGTATTTCATCGAGTTCTTCGGGCTGCGAGAATCGTAGTAGTTGACCAACTCCGACGGATCGGGGCCCCGCAAACCGCCGCCATGCACGAAGTCGAATTCGCGCTTGCTGATGGCCTCGTTGCGCAAGGCGAACTCAACCACCTCGACTTGCACGTCAATGCCTACGGCACTTAGCTGCTGCTTCACCATGTTCGCCTGTTCGGGGCTGCCCCAGATATTGGTCGGGAACACAATGAAATTGACCGAGAAGCGAGTGCCGTCGGCACCGCGGGGATAGCCTGCTTCGTCCAGCAGGCGCTCGGCCTCGGCGAGATCGAATTCAGGCTGGCGAGCGGTTTCATCATATGCCCATGGTACGGCCGAGGTGAAATGCGTCCACGCCGGTTTGACAAGGTCGAGATACAGCTTCTTGACGAAATCGTCGCGGTTGATGGCATGTGAAACGGCTTTCCGCATGCGCGGGTCCTGCCACATCGGCTTGTCGAAGTTGAAGCCGAACCACATGACGATGGCCGACGAGGTCGCATCGACCTTCACACCCGGCAGCGACTGCAGACGCGCCACATCGGCGAAGGGCGGAGACGCGGTGACGTAGCCGATCTGGCCCGCCTCAAGCGCCAGCAGCGAGGTTGCCAAATTGGGGATGAACTGGAAGACAAGTCGCTCCAGATAGGGCCCGTCACGATAGTAGCCGGTATTAGGTTCCAGCATGACGTGGCTGCCGGCCACATGCTCCACGAAGCGGAACGGGCCTGTGCCGATCGGCACCAGATTGGCCGGATTGGTGCGCGCGTCCGTTCCTTCATACAGATGCTTGGGCAGGATGTTGAAGCCATTATAACTGGCAAAATTCTGCACCATGATACCGTTGGGGCGCGACAGATTCGCAATAACGGTCAGATCATCGGGCGTTTCCACCGAGGTGATATCACTCAGGAACTTGAAGGTCACAGCGCTGTCGCCCTGCGCGATGATGTCATCAAGTGTCCATTTGACGTCGGCAGAGGTGAACGGCGTGCCGTCATGCCATTTGACGCCGGAGCGCAACCTGAAGGTATAAACCGTAAGGTCCTCGGAAATTTCCCAGCTTTCGGCCAGGTCCGGAAACACTTCGTTGAGAATGGTGTCGAAGCCGACAAGCTTGGAATAGATGTTGAGGTTGATGTAGCCCGCGCCGCCAAACGTGTCGTAGTTCACGTTGAAGCTGTTGGGCTCAAGTGCTGCGGACACGACCAGCGTGCCGGAGAAAGTACTGGCGTCGGTTTGCGCCATGCTCAGCGCAGTCGAGGACAACAGCGCGCCCGAGAGCACGGCAAGTCCAGTCAGAAAGCTTCGTCTTTGCATTCTAGAAAGCTCCGGTTTCAAATGAGGTGGCAGGCGGCACGATGAGATTTGGGGCCTAACTCGCGCAGGAGTGGCTCCTCTGCGGCGCAGCGCGGGATGGCTACCGGGCAGCGGGTTCTAAAGCGGCAGCCCGAGGGCGGCGCAACCGCGCTGGGAACTTCGCCTTCGAGGCGAGGGGCATCAGCATTGCGGGCGCGATGCAGGTCGGGCACCGAGGCAATCAGCAATTTCGAATAGGGATGGCGCGCCTCGCCGGGCAGCGCGGCCACGGGCAATTCTTCAACGATTTTGCCGAGATACATCACCAGAACGCGGTCACAGAGGAACTTCGCGGTGGCGAGGTCATGGGTAATCAGCAGCATGCTGATGCCACGATCGCGATTGAGCCGACCCAACAGCTTGAGAATACTGGCCCGCACCGACACGTCGAGCATCGAGACGGGCTCGTCGGCAATGATCACCTTGGGCTGCACGACCAGGGCCCTGGCGATGGCGACACGCTGGCGCTGGCCCCCTGAGAGCTGATGTGGATACCGGTCGGCATAGTCTCCACTAGCCCCCAGCTCGACCTGTTCCAGGGCGGCCATAGCCAACGCCCGCCTGGCGGTGGCCGATTTTTCGAGCCCCAGATAGCGCAACGGCTGCTCGACCGCGTCGATGATCGGGCGACGAGGATTCAAGGTATCGTAGGGATCCTGAAACACCATCTGGATGGATTTGCGGAAGCCACGGAGCGAGGCGCCGGACAATCGCGTGACGTCCTGTCCATCGAGCCGCACTTGGCCACCACTAGGCTCTTCCAGGCGAACCAGAACCTTGCCCAGCGTAGTCTTGCCGCAGCCTGACTCACCCACCAATCCGACGACCTCGCCCGGTGCGATGTCGAAACTGACGTCACTTACGGCATGGACGGACGGCTGCCGACCGGCAATCTGCTGCGCCAGCCCAACCTTAAGGGCGTAGCGCTTGACCAGATGATCAATCTCAAGACGCGACATGGCTGGCGACCTCCCGTGGGGCAAACTGATCGAAGGTCAAGGCAAAGTGGCAGCGCGAGCGGCGGTCGGGTGTTACCTGCATTTCGAGTGGCGCTTCAAGCGTACAAATGGGTTGGGCATAGGGGCAGCGGGGTGCAAACCGGCAACCCAGTGGCGGCGCTGTAAGGTCAGGTGGCCCACCCTCAATCGAACTCAGCGTCTCGCTGTCGGCGTATAGCGACGGCATCGAGGCAACCAGGGCGCGGGTGTAGGGATGCCGGGCGTTGATCAGGGTATCGCGGGTTGGCCCTTCCTCCACGATCTGTCCAGCATACATCACGGCGACGCGCTCGCAGGTTTCAGCAACTGCGGAGATGTCGTGCGAGATCAGGATCAGACTCAGACCAAGTTCGGTCTTGAGCGAGACCAGTAATTCGAGCACCTGTCTCTGCGCCACCACATCAAGGGCGGTGGTTGGTTCATCCGCCAACAGGATCTGCGGGGAACAGACCAGCGCCAACGCCATGACGGCGCGCTGCTTCATGCCGCCCGAGAACTCGTGTGGGTAATGCATGAGGCGAGAGGGCGACAGGCCGACGCTTTGGAATATCCTGCCTGCCCGCTGGCGCGCCTCGCTGCGCGATACAGCCTGATGCTCCATCAGAGCATCGGCGAGCTGATCGCCGATGCGGACGACCGGATTCATCGCAGTCATCGCATTTTGAAAAACGATGGCAATGTCCTGCCAGCGGCTGGCGCGCAGTTCAGCTTCCGTGCAGCTGATCAGGTCCTTGCCATTGACCACGACACTGCCGCCGCTGACCCGACCATTGTCTGGCAGGAGGTGCATGAGGGCATATGCAGTTGTGCTCTTGCCGCAACCAGACTCCCCAACCAGGCCGAGACTCTGCCCCGCTTTCAGCTTGAATGAGACGCCATCGACAGCGCGGAGTGAGCCGCGGCGGGTGGCAAATTCGACTTTCAGGTCGGTGACTTCGAGCAGTGTCATCACACGAGCGCCTTCTGCAAGCGGGGATTGAGCTGTTGTTGAAGGTGACTACCAATCAGGTGAAACGACAGCAGCAGCGCGGCGATGGCGAGGCCAGGAAAGATGACCATCCAGGGCGCAGACGAGATAAACCCCTGGCCCCAGTAGAGAATTTGTCCCCAGGAGGCGACGTTGGGGTCGCTGAGCCCTAGAAAGGACAAACCCGCCTCGGTCAGCACGGCATAAGCCATCTGAAGCGTGGAGTTCGCCGTCACCGGCCCAATTCCGTTAGGTACGATGTGTCCAAAAAGGATGCTCATATGGCTGCCCCCAGAGACCAGAGCCGCCTGCGCGTAGCCGCGTTTCTTCAGGGTCAGAACCTGTGCGCGCATCAATCGGGCGTTGGAGGGCCACATGGTCAGGCCCACGATCATGACTGTGAGCCACAGGTGCGAGCCGAAGATGGCCACGATCAGGATGATGAGAAACATGCGCGGGATGACGTCGAACATTTCAAAGAAACGCGACATCACGTCATCGACGACACCACCGAAATAGCCGGATACGGCACCGAAAACGACGCCGAACAAAAGCGAGATGCCGGCGGCTCCGAAAGCGAACAGCAAGGAAACCCGCGTGCCCCAGACCATCATAGCGGCAATGTCGCGACCGGTGTGGTCCGTTCCGAGAATGTATTCGCCCCCAGGAGGCTGGATCGGGCCACCGACTGAAAACAGCGGGTTACCGGGATAAATTATCGGGGCTGCAATGGCAGCACCGCCCATCACGATCAGTGCCGTGAGGCCAAAAACCATTGGCAGGTTTCGCGAGAACATCATGAGTAGGACACCCGCGGGTCGAGATAGGTGTAGAGCAGGTCGACAACAAAATTGCCGATCATGACGATGATGGTGGCGAAGAGGAAACCTCCCATCAGTACCGGGAAATCGCGCGACCCAACGGCCTCGAACATCAGCCGTCCAAGCCCAGGCCATGCAAATACGGTCTCAACCAGTAGAGCGCCGCTCAGCAATGAGCTCAAGGACAGGCCAGCGACGGTAACCGTGGGCAGGAGGGCATTGCGCAATGATGCCGCATGAAAACTGCACGTTCGGAATACCCGATCGCGCGCGCGGTGTTGATATAGTCCTCTTGTGCCACTTCAAGGACACTGGCCCGGGTCAGCCGGGTATAGGTCGGCAAGGTGTAGAGGAAGAGGCAGCTGACCGGCAAAATCATATGATAAAGGATGTCCAGCCAGCGCGGTCGGTCGAAGGACATGAAGCTGAACATTCCGGATGTTGGTAGCCACTGAAGTCGCACCGAGAAGGCCAGGATCAGCATCAACCCTATCCAGAAGACAGGCAGGCAATAGAGCGCCAGCGTTCCGTAAGTGATGGCGTTATCCTGCCACTTGCTAAAGTGACGCGCAGCCAGCGTGCCAAGCAGGGTTCCGATAACAATCGAGAACCCCTGGCTCCCAGCTACCAACATCAGCGTATTTTGAGCGCGCTCCAGCAGCAATTCGAGGACCGGCCGACGATAGGCGAAGGAATAACCAAGATCGCCCTGGAGCAGTTGGACCATGTAGAGCCAAAGCCGCTCCAGCAGAGGTCGGTCAAGCCCGTAGGAAGCTCGCAACTCGGCAATATACTCGGGCGGCGCATACTCGCCCGCCAAGATGACCGCCGGGTCGCCGGGCGCGAGGTTGATCAGCAAGAAGTTGAATATCGCGGCAAGCAGGATCACAGGAAAAATCTGCAGCACGCGCCTTAGCAGGTAGCGTTGCATGACGAAATTGCCCCTCCAACATTGCACTACAATCTTGAGATTTGAAGTTAGCGCTAGTTTTTCAGAGCGGTCAATGCAGTTTGTGGGTAGCCAGCGGATTTTATTAATTTCACAGCACAATCAAATATTTAGTGTTTTTTCGAGACTGCCTGACAATTTTTTGGATCTTATCCGGTTGTGAGACATCTAACAAATTGCAATACAATCTCAACTCGAGGCCAGCCATGGCAACCATCATTGCGACTTGGCAATTGCAGCCATTCGCACCTAAGCTAAAATATCAAAAGCAAAGTCAGAAAACGTGTCCCCGATGCAATCAGCCCGTGATGCCCTAGTCGCCTCCATTCGCCGGGACATCGTCTCGGGCGCACTGCAGCCTGGTGAGCATCTGGCTGAGCAGGCAATTGCAGCACGGAGCGGATTTAGCCGCGGCCCTGTCCGGGAAGCATTGGCCGTTTTGCAGAAACTTGGCTTCGTGACCCACGAGCGCAATCGAGGCATGTTCGTTGCAGAGGTGGATGTCAGCGAGGGGCGCGAAATCTACCAATTGCGTGGAGTACTCGAAGGCTACGCCTGTGCTCTGGCGGCAAAAAATGCGACCGAAGCTGAAATCGAAGAGCTGGCGGCTATCAATCGCCAGATGGAAAACTCATCGGGCGATGTGGCTGCCTTCATCAAGGCCAATCACAGCTTTCACGCCGCGATTCACGCGATGAGTCGCAGCCCGGTTCTGACACAGATGATCGCCGAACTCCTTGAGAGGTCTCGTAAATTTCGGGAGGCGGGCCTATTTGCCGAGGACGCTCTGAGAAACGCGGTCGAAGACCATTCGATGATGCTCTATGCAATTCGCGAGCGCGACGGAGAGCTGGCGCGAATGATCGGCGCCAGGGCCGTATACAAACGCTGGCCCGGCTTGCTTCAGGACCAGCAAGCGTCTTTACCGAGGGCAGTCCAGCAATTAGCAGAAATACCAGCGCCCTAGATCAATTTACAACGCGCCCCAATATCAGACGCTGAGGAACTCCCTGTCGTGCGCCGGGAGCGGGCATCGCCCCAGAACAGCGGACCTATTTGGGAGAGACAAGGCGATTCCAAAGGAGCGGATCACAAGCCTTCATGTTGTGATATGGCTATTGCCGGGAGCGTTCTCGCACGTAAATAAACGATGTTGTCGGCGGACTGGAGGCGCCTCACGGTGCAGCCTGAACAGCGCCAGAGGTTTCGGGATAAAACTAAACCATGGTGGAACGATTCACCCTCACGCAGTTGCGGTGCTTCGTCGCCGTCGCCGAAACCTTGAATTTTCGTCAAGCGGCGACCGACCTTCATATGACGCAGCCTCCGCTCACACGGCAGATTCAATCGTTGGAGCGCACCGTAGGGGCGCCGTTGCTGGATCGCTCTGGCAAACGCGTCGAGCTGACCCCGGCCGGTCACGTGCTGCTTGAGGATGCGACGCGCATATTGCGCGATATCCGGCATATCCGCGCGCGGATTCGCGATGCCGTGGCCACAGGCAACCGCTCCCTAGCAGTCAGCTATCTGGAATCCTGCGAGCCGGACGTGCTGCCCGCCGCGTTAGGACTGTTTCGGCTGCGCGCACCTGAAGTGCATGTGCATCTCGATGTGAACAGCTCGTTTGAGGCCGAGGAACGCCTGCTCAATGGCGATGTGGATGTGGCCTTCCTGCGCCCGCCCGTTCGATCTGCCGATATTGACCTCACCATGATCCGCAAGGAATCGCTGGTGGCCGTGTTGCCCCTTGGACACCGGCTTGCCGGGCGGCCAATCGATCTGATCGAACTCAGGGATGAGGAATTCATCGGCTTTTCGCGCACCATGGATGCCGGGATACGCTCCTCCGTCATGCACGCCTGCGCCACAGTTGGTTTCATGCCGCGCTACGCACACAAAACGACCAGCATTCCCATGCTGATCAGCATGATCGCCGCCGGGGTCGGAATTTCGTTACTCTCCAACTCCGCCGCCCGCATTCCGCGCGCCGGCGTTGCCTATGCCCCGATCCGCGACACTTCGGCCTCCACCGTACTGGCTGCCGGCATTCTGCGTGATCGCGCGACCCCACTGGCCGCCATTTTTGTCGAGGCCGCAAGGGAGGCCGCCGCGGCGCTGGAAGCCGAAAAGCTCGGGAGCGCCGAGCCCAAAAGCGAATAGGAGCGCCGGATTACCCGGCGCTCCTAAGGTCAGATATTTGCGATATAGGCGGCGCGGAAGCCGATCGCTGGGCTGCGGCGGTCACGATCGCCGTTGCCGCTGAAGAAGAACACGCCGCCCGAAATGCGCGAATGCTGCGCGCCGCCGCGATTGACGATCTTCTCCTCGGCGGTGTTGTTGATGAACACTTGGTCGCCACCGTGATAGCCGTCGTCATAGGGAAACAGTGCCAGCACCTTGAGCAGGTCGGGGATGGCGAAATCACCCTCGGCGACGATCTCGTTGAATGCGCCGAAACGGGTTTCCTCGGCCGGGTTGGTGATCGTCGTGCTAACCACGAAATGCCCTTCGCCCAGCAAGCCCTGGCTGGAGCGCTCGCCGGCGCGGTCGGGCCGCTCGCGATAGTCATATTTCAGCGTATCGGCACTGCCGGGGTCTACCAGCGCGCCGTCCGAGCGCACTGCGCGCCAGGCCGTCGAGTCGGGGCGCATATCGACAGGCGTCGCGGCGTTGTTGTCGGGGATGATCTGGATTTCCCCGCGCACCGTGCGGAAGCCGGTGGCGAACTCCACCACATTGCCATTGAGGTCGCGGATGCCGCTGACTTCGTTATTGTGGCTCCAGCCGAGCGGCCCGGTCCCGGTCAGCACATGCGCCCGGCGACCCTGGTCGTCATAGCTCGACGGGATGGCCTCGTACACCACATCGGTTTCGGCCTTGCCCAGCCAGTTATTGCCCTCGGGAAAGAAGCCGTTCTTGCGGCACCACAGGCCAATCGCCGCCCATTCGGCATTGGTCATCACGTGCCAACCGCGCCCTTTGGCGGCGCAGGCAGCCAGTGCCTCGTCATAGGTCAGTCCACCCGTGGGGTCGACGGCGGGCAGTGATTGCGCCACGCCATCCACCACCACGTTCTGGTACTTGGAAATCCAGATTTCCGGCACCGTCTTGCCATTGACCACAAAGGCCGGGTGGGGCTCGACCGGCGCGCCCTCGACCACCTGGTCCATGGTGAACAGCGGAATGCGCACCATGATAGAAAGCTGGCCGGTTTCGTCCACCATGGCTTCGTTATTCGCCGCCACCGATTTCAGCAGCAGGTTGAAGTCGTCGATCTTCATTGTCGTCTCTTTTGTCGTGTGAGGGGGGAGGTTACTTGGCGGCGGGCGGGATATAGGCGGCGCGAAAACCGCACATGAAGGCGCTCATGTCGCGCGTGGGGGCCATGTAGAGCGCGAAAACGCCGCAGCGGGACTGGCGGTTCCAGTGGCTGCCGCGCATGCAGATGCGCTCGCCCAGCGTTTTGACATAGGCGTAGTTGAGGCTGTGATCGCCGGCATCGGCGGGGAAGAGCGCCAGGGCGGTGAGCAATTCGGGGGCGCTCAGGCCATCTGCGGTGCAGGCGGTCTCGAAGGTAAAGCCCTTGGTCTGCTCGGTCGGCTCGGCAATGGTCTGGGTCAGCGTCACCCGCTCATCGATGAAGTCGAGCTTGAGACTCCCCTCGCTGCCCGGCGTGATCAGCGCGCCGTCCTTGTCGATGGCGCGCCACAGCGCAGAACTCGCGCTCTGGTCCACCGGACGGGCAGCGTCATTGTCGGCGATGATGTTGATTTCGCCGTCCATCAGCCGGCAGCCACCGAGCCACTCGGCGACATTTCCATTGAGGTCCCAGATGCCATCGACATTCCCATTATGGCTCCAGCTCACGGGGCCGGTGCCGGTGCGCACCGCCGCCACGCGACCCTCGCCGTAACCGACCTCTTTCTGGTCCTCGAGGCTCTCGAAGCTTGCCGGAGAGGCCTGCGCCACACCCTCGCGGAAATCCTTGCCAAAATCATTATTGCCACGGGGCATGCTGCCATTGCGACGGCACCACAGCGCGATGGCCGCCCATTCGGCGGCAGTCATCAAATGCCAGCCTTCGCCCTTGCCCTCGCATGCCGCGCGGGCGTCGTCGAAATTGACCCCGACAGCTGGTGCCTGGTCGGGCAGGGAATAGGCCAGCCCATCGCGCACCACGTTCTGGAACTTGGAAATCCAGATTTCCGGCACCACTTCGCCATTGACGATAAAGGCGGGGTGGACAGCCTCGCTGCCCCCTTCGATCACGTCGCAGATGCGAAATTGGGGGATGCGGACCAGAATGGACGGCTGACCATTTTTGTCGGTAACCATGGCATTGGCAGGCGCCAGCGTTTGCAGCGCGAGCTCGGGCGTCGTCATATCGTTTTCTCCTAGTGGGCAGATGCGGTGGTGGTAGCGGCCAGAAGCCCAATCGCGCGCAGCGTTTCGGCCAGTGCGGCGGTCTGGGCGGGGTCCAGTGGCAATTTGGGTTCGCGCGGATAGCCGGCGGGCACGCCCAGCAGGGCCATGGCTGCCTTGATCGTGGGCTGCATGCCGCCATTGGCCCAGTTATAGCCATCGCGGCGGGGGCCAAGCAGCGCCTTGAGTCCGGTCTCAATATGATGAGCGGTCTGGCGCGCCTCCTCGAGACGCCCCTCGGCCACCAGGTTGAAAAACCCCGGCTGTGCGGCGCCAAACAGCATGCCGCTGCCCATATAGCCATCGCCCTGGCCGGCGTTCAGCAGCGTCACGCCAAGTGGCGACAGCAGATGGCCGAAAATGCGGATGCGGTGGCCCAGTAGCTCGATGGCGGCCAGCGTGTCGCGCAGATCGGACGATGCCTGTTTGATCGCCACGACCGTGTCGATATCGGTGAGCATGGCGATCTCCTCGAGCGACAGCGCATGGCCGGCTTCCTGCGGAAAATTGTAAACGCAGGCGGGCAGGGCGGTCGCGCCCAGCACCCGGGCATAATAATGCATCAGTTCCGCCGTGGTCGGTCGAACCAGCGCAGGCGGGGCCAGCAAAACGCCGTCTGCGCCAGACGCTGCGGCGTGTTTGGCCAAGGCAATGGCGTCGGTCGGACGAGCGGCGGAAATATTGACGATCAGCGGCACGCGACGTTGATTGGCCGCGATGGCGATTTCGGCTACCTGCATGCGTTCGGTCAGCGTCTGGGTGCCGTATTCGCCGGTCGAACCATTGATCAGCATGCCGTGCGCACCGGTGCGCACGGTCCAGTCGATGATCCCGGCAAACGCCGTTTCGTCAATCGCCCCGCTGGAGGTGAAGCAGGTGACCACCGCGCTCCAGTAGCCGTGCCAGTCGACGCTTGATCGATCCATTCGTCTCACTCCATGCCGAGCCTTGCGGCCCATTTGTGGGCATGAGACCAGAGCGAAATTGGCCCGTCCAATGCCTCTTTGGGCAACGTTTGATACCCAAACGGGACGACGGCTCAGCAGTGACAGAAAGGGTATCAACCGTTGTCGAACGGGTATTAGACAACCCTCGGACCGTGTGATGTGGTGACCCGGCTTCGACAGGCTGTCACGAGGAATTGGCAAACAATTTCCTGATTCGATTACCCCGGTAACCCGCTGGGATCACTTGCCTGACGAGGTCTTGATAGGAGGGGATTTCATATGTTTCAGACCGTAAAACGCTCGGTGCGGGCACCGCGCTCAGCGAAGACCTTTGTTGCCTGCGCTGCGCTGCTGGCGGCGTGCGGCGTAGCCGGCGTGCAGGCCGAAACGGCCCCCGGCCGCACCGGCTGCTATCCCGGCACACCCGAGGCGCCGCTTGAGGAAACCGTGATCGTCAACACCACTGGCGGCTCGATCACCGACGCGCTTGAAGAAGCCTTCTGGACCGATTTTGAGGCTCAGTGCGGCGTTCGTGTCGAGCGCTTCGATATGACGGCGCGCACCTTCGCCCAGCTCCAGCAATTTGCCGGGCAAGGCACGGCTCCCTTCGATATGGGCAACACTTATCTGCCGGAAGAATTCGCCCAGGGCCTCGAACACAACCTCTTCCACAAGCTCCCCGAGGGCTTCTGGGATGGCATCAAGGACGAGATGCTGCCGGGCGCCATCAATGATTACGGCGTCTGGGCCTATGTCGTGGTGCGGCTGATGATCACCAACACCGACGAGCTGCCTGAAGGTCTGGCGACCTGGGCGCAGTTCTTCGATGCCGAAGCATTCCCAGGGCCGCGTGCCATCCAGGATATTCCGCGCACTGCCATCACCGTGGCCCTCTTGGCCAAGGGCTATAGCCAGGACGAAATCTATCCCATGACCTGGGAAAAGGCCGAGGAGGCCTTCGCGCTGCTCGACCAGCTCAAGCCTTATATCCGCACTCTGACCACTAAGTCGGATCAGCCGGTGCAAGGCGTGGCTGCAGGTGACTTCGCGGCCTCCTACGCCAACACGGCCCGCACCATTCCGGCCATCCAGGACGGCCTGCCGGTTGCCATCAACTGGGAAGCCGGCGGCGACGTGCTGAACTATTATTTCTACATCATCAAGAATGCGGCCAACCCTCGCGCCGCCGAAGCTCTGATGTACTTCCAGCAGGACGCCGCGCGTCAGGCCAAGTTCTTCGAGCTGTTCGGCTATTCCGCCAGCAACGCCAAAATCACCGAGCATTTGTCCGCTGAGGACGCCGATGAGGTGAACCGCGCCCTGGAACTGTTCACCGATACCGTCGAGGCGCAGTCCTGGTGGGTGGAGAACAACACCGAAGTGCAGAAGCGGTGGGAAGAGTGGAAAGCGGCCGGCGGTTTCGCGGGTTAAGCCAGCCAAACACTGGGGCGCGAGAGAAGAGGAAACAACATGGTCTGGCGCGGCAAACTCGCCTTGATGTCACCGGCAGCGTTATTGGTGGGGGTATTCTTCATGCTGCCTCTGGGCATGGCCCTTTACCAGTCGCTGCAGCTGAGCGGCGCCTGGTCGCTGCAAAACTACACCGACCTGTTTTCCGTCCCGTTCTCGCGCTCCATGTGGACGACGCTGTGGATTTCGGGGGCGACGACGGTGATCACCATCGCCGTCGCCATCCCCGCCTGCAACTTCGTCGCCAGCCGTGGCGGCTGGTTCGGCGGGGTGTTCTTTGCCGGCATGGCTCTGGCCTTCACCCTGTCCATTCTGACCCGCACCCTGGCGTGGCAAATCCTGCTGGCGCGCAATGGCTTCATCAATTCCATGTTGCTGCAGTTCAACCTCATCGATCGCCCGCTCGATCTGCTCTACACACGCGGTGCGGTGCTGGTGGCCATGGTGCAGGTGTTCATCCCCTATGCCGCCATGGTGCTCTACGCCGGCATGCGTGGCATCGACCGCAGCCTGATCATGGCCAGCCGGACCCTAGGCGCCAATCCGTTCCAGACCTTCCTGCATGCCTATTGGCCGCAGTTCAAAGGTAGTCTGGTGCTGGCCGTGCTGATCGTCTTTTCCGGCTGCATAGGCTCCTTCGTGGTCCCCTCGGTCTTGGGCGGCCCCGACGACACCATGTTCGGTCAGTTGATGAACAACACGCTCACCTCCGACTTTGAAAACGGCGCCTCCCGCGCTTCGGCCGCCGGGATTCTGATGATCGTCTTCCTCACCGGCGTGCTGCTGGTCGGGCTGCGCATCATCGGTCGCTCCCCCACCGCCGGCTCGCCCCTGATGATGGCCCGACGCCCTACCCAGGAGCAGGACGCATGAGACGCGGCACTCAGGCCATCAAGGCCGTTCTCAACTATCTCTACGCCGGCATTTTCCTGCTCTTCCTGCTGTTTCCGCTGGCGGTGGTGATCCCGGCCAGCTTCTCGGAAGGCCGCATTCTGAACTTCCCGCCCAAGGGGTTCACCCTCGACTGGTTCGGGCGGCTGTTCGCTCATCGCGGCTGGAGCGAAGCCTTCTTCCTGTCGCTGCAGGTTGCCGGCCTGGCCGCCATCGTCACCGTGCTCTGCGCGGTACTGCTGGGACTGGCACAATACCGCTATTCCCGGCTGGGAACCGCTATGTGGGTCACAGCCATGCTGCCGATGTTCGTGCCCAGCATCATCGTGGCGACGGGGCTGTTCACTATCCTTTTGCAGTTGAACCGGCTGGGCAATCCCCTGGTGCTGTCGCTGGCCGACGCTGCCGCCGCCCTGCCGCTTGCCGTCGCGCTGATGATGGACAGCTTCGGCAAGCTCAATCCCAATCTGTGGTTTGCCGCCAGCTCGCTCGGCGCACGGCCTACTACAGTGCTGGGGCGCGTGCTGTTACCCGAAATGGCGGTGCCGGTGCTGTCCGCGCTGGTGCTGGCTTTCGCCGCCTCGTTCGATGAAGTGACCTTCGCGGTCTTTATCGGGGTGGGCAATTCCCAGGTGCTGCCGGCCCGCATGTATTCCTACATGATCTATCAGGCCGACCCCATTCTGCCCGCCGTTGGCACGCTTCTGTTTACCGTGGCGATCATCTGCACGCTACTCATTCCGCTGATCAAACTAGCCCAGCGCGCCCTTCTTTCCGCCCAGCGTCGGCGCACCCAGCGCGACATGGCCAGTACGCTGCCCCTCGGCAAGTGAGGACTTAACCACATGACCCTGTCCCGTCCCGCCATCGAGCTCGATAACGTCACCATCAAATATGGTGAGCATGTCGCGGTCAAAGATGTGTCCCTTACCGTCGAGCAAGGCGAATTCGTTACGCTGCTGGGCCCCAGCGGCTCGGGCAAGACCACCTTGCTCAATCTGATCGCCGGCGCCTTTGCCCCCAGCGCCGGTCAGGTGCGCATTCAGGGCAAGGACGTGTCCTTTGCCCCCACCCACACCCGCAATATCGGCATGGTGTTCCAGAGCTACACGCTGTTTCCCAGCAAGACCGTCGCCAAGAACGTAGCCTTCCCGCTTCAGATCCGTGGTGAGCGACCCGATCGTCGCGATGCCCGCGTCATGGAAGCGCTCAAGACGGTGCGGCTGCTCGAACATGCCGACAAGCTCCCGTCGCAGATTTCGGGTGGGCAGGCCCAGCGCGTCGCTCTGGCCCGAGCCATCGTGTTCGAGCCCGACATCCTGCTGTTTGACGAACCGCTCGGCGCACTTGACCGGGCGCTGCGCAAGGACCTGCAGCGCGAAATCCGCCGCATCCAGCAAAACATCAACGTGCCCGCCCTGTACGTCACCCACGACCAGGAAGAGGCGATGAGTATCTCAGACCGCGTCGTGCTGTTCCGCGATGGTCACATCGTGCAGCAGGGCTCGCCTCGCGACGTCTACGAAAACCCGAAAAGCGTCTGGGCCGCCACCTTTCTGGGAGAGGCCAATGTCTGGCCAGTCTCGCGCCTGCTTTCGGAGACAAATGGCGCGCTCACCGTCGACACCGATGGCTTTGAATTCACCTGTACTCCCGGCTGGGACTCCGGCCTGCGCGAGGAGGCCTATCTCATCAGCCGGCCCGAGGATTGCCAGCTGAGCGCCGGTCCCGTCGAGGGCCTGCGCAGCTATCCCGCCCGTATCACGGGCCTCGAATATCTGGGGGCCATGCAAAGCGTCACCGTCGCCCTCGACGGTGGCCCCACCATCACTGCCATCACCACCGGGCGGGAGCGCCGTTTCCATATCGGCGAGCCGGTCTACTGCTCGTGGCGCCCCGGCAGCCATTCCATCGTGCCGCTGCGCTAGTAGCCGGCTCCGTCGATCAACGAGAGGACTTACTATGTCATTGGATGCAGCGCGCCCCACCCCGATCGGTCGGCGTAACCGCAAGAAGCAGATGATCGCTGCGGGTGAAATCCCGCTCGGCGTACTGCTATCGGTGTCGTCGCCTCGCCTCGTGGAAATATGTGCCCTGGCTGGCGCCGATTTCGTGATTGCCGATACCGAGCACCATCCCTTCGATTGGGAAGGTCTAGAAAACATCGTTCGGGCCTGCGAAGCCACCGGCATCACCCCAGGCGTGCGAACCATGGATAGCGATGGCGGCACCATCTGCCGGCTGCTCGATATCGGCTTTCAATATATCACCGTGCCCCATGTCGAGACCGCTGCCGAGGCGCAGGCCATTGTCGATGCCGCGCTCTATCCGCCAATGGGCAAGCGCGGTGTCGATCTCACCCGCTTTTCGGGTTTTGGCCTGGGCATGTCCGCGCGCGACTATCTGCCGATCGCCAATCAGGAAGTGCTGATCAGCGTCATCATCGAGACGGTGACCGGCCTTGAAAACGCCGAGGCCATCGCCGCGACGCCGGGCATCAACAGTATCGGCGTCGGTCCCACCGATCTGTCGACCTCGATGGGCCTCGCTGGCGACCATCACCATCCCGACGTGCTGGCAGCCACCGAGCGCATCCACGGCCTGGCGCGCAAGCACGGTTTGTATTTTGGCGGCACGCCGCTCGCCCCGGAAGAAATCCCGGCGCTGGTGGCGGGCGGTGCTCAAACCATTATCATGAGCATCTCGCGCATCATCGGCACCCAGATCCGTGCCCTCTCGGGCGCCATCCGCGCCGTCCCCACGCCCTAGGCCGCCGCCGGACGGGCGCTGCCCCAGTGGGAGCGCCCGTCCCAGCACACTCAAGCCCACACCACGGATGGTCGAAGCGTTGCGCCGCTTCGCCACCGCCCGCCCACGCTTGCCTGTTGCGCAGGTACGGCCGGCCCAAACCTCACAAGGATACGCCCATGGACATCGCCAATGCATCCCCGGTGAACGAGCCAGTGCAGGACTACCGCGCCGGCAGCCCTGAGCGAGCCGCACTTGCCAGCGCCCTCGCCGAACAGGCGGGGCAGGTGAGGGACATCCCCATGGTGATCGGCGGCACGCGCCGGACGACGCGCGCCACCGCCAATGTCGTCATGCCCCATAATCGTCACCACACGCTGGCACGGGTCAGTCAGGGCGATGCCATGGATGCCCAGGATGCCATCCGCGCCGCCGCCGCCGCCCACCGCGACTGGTCGCGTTGGCCGCTTGAGGATCGCGCTGCGGTGTTCCTCAAAGCCGCGGACCTACTGGCCGGCCCATGGCGCGCACGGATCAATGCCGCCACCATGCTCGGCCAGAGCAAGACCGTGCAGCAGGCCGAGATCGACGCCGCGTGCGAACTCATCGACTTCCTGCGCTTCAACGTCCATTTCGCCATGGACATCGCCCGCCAGCAGCCTCAGTCGGTGGCCGGTGTGCGTAACCAGCTCGACTATCGCCCGCTGGAAGGCTTCGTTTACGCCGTCACCCCATTCAATTTCACCGCCATTGGCGGCAATCTGGCCACTGCGCCGGCCATCATGGGCAATACGGTGGTGTGGAAGCCGGCGGCCACCGCCGCGCTGAGCAATTATCTGTTTCTCGAACTGCTGGAAGCGGCGGGGTTGCCGCCCGGTGTCATCAATTTCATCCCCGGCGACGCCCGCCAGATCAGCGCGACCCTGCTGGATGACGCCGATCTGGGCGGCATCCATTTTACCGGCTCCACCGCGGTATTCGACCAGCTCTGGCAGCACACTGCGCAGCGCCTCGACCGTTATCGCAGCTATCCACGCCTGGTCGGCGAAACCGGCGGCAAGGATTTCGTACTGGCTCACCCATCCGCCGATATCGACGCCTTGGTGGTGGGGCTGCTGCGCGGGGCCTTTGAGTATCAGGGACAAAAATGCAGCGCCGCCTCGCGGGCCTATATTCCCGCTTCGCTCTGGCCTGACCTGCGCGACCGTCTGGTCGAGCAGGTCAAAACCATCAAGATGGGCGATGTCGCCGCGTTTGATACCTTTATGGGCGCGGTGATCGACCAGCGCGCCTTCGAGCGCATCAAGCGCTACCTTGAACTGGCCGCCAGCGATCCCGATGTCCGCGTCCAGGTCGGTGGGGGTTGCGACGACGCGCTCGGCTATTTTGTCGAGCCCACCGTGCTCGAAGTGGCCGATCCACACCATCGCCTGATGACCGAGGAAATCTTCGGGCCGGTGCTGAGCGTCCACGTTTTCCCCGACGCCGGCTGGACCGACATCCTGACGCTCGTGGACATTTCCAGCCCCTATGCCCTGACCGGCGCGGTGTTTGCGCAAGACCCGGCGGTAATCGCCCAGGCCTCTGCCGCCCTGCGCTACAGCGCCGGCAATTTCTACATCAACGACAAACCCACTGGCGCGGTCGTCGGACAGCAACCCTTCGGCGGCGCACGCCGCAGCGGCACCAACGACAAAGCCGGCGCGCCACTCAACCTGCTGCGCTGGACTTCCCCCCGCACCATCAAGACCACCGAAGTCCCCGCCAAAGACTACAAATACGCCCACATGGGAGAGTCAGTGGATCCTATGACCTCGGATTGGCCAAGCGGCCGCCCGCCCGTCAGCGCTTCTTCTCTTGAACCGAGCCGGACCCCGAGTTCAGAAAATGCCGCCATCCGCTAAGTCGCGCCCCTCAAGCTTGTGACGGAAAACGCCTTTCCAGTTCGGCCACCTGCACAGCATCGAGCGGTCGATAGCTTTGGCCGCGCAGTAGGAGGAACAGACGCGCGGTCTCTTCCAGCTCTTCGGTGGCATAGACCGCATCATCCAAAGAGGCCCCGGCCACCACCGGTCCGTGATTGGCCAGCAGTACGGCGTGATGGCGGCCGGCCATCTCGCGCACCGCGTCGGCCAGTTTGAGGTCGCCGGGCGGGAAATATGGGATCAGTGGCAACCGCCCCACCCGCATGACCTGATAGGCGGTGATGGGCGGCAGCACATTGGCGTGGTCGAGGCCGCACAGGCAGCTGACGGCAACCGAATGCGTCGAATGCAGGTGGACGATGGCCCGGGCGCGTGGGCGTTCCGCGTACATTGCCATATGCAGGAACGCTTCCTTGGTCGGAGCGTCGCCCGACAGGTGCATACCTTGGGCATCGAGGCGCGAAATGCGGGCTGGATCGATGGCGCCCATTGATGATCCGGTTGGCGTCATCAGCCAGCCATCGTCGAGCCGCAGGCTGATATTACCGGTCGAACCGAAGGTCAGTCCGCGTTCGAAGATCGACTCCGCCTGCGTTGCAATCTGCTCTCGGTGTTTGGTTTCGCTCATCTTAACAGGTCCAGTGCCTTGGCAAAGAATTCGGCGCCGCCAAAATTACCGCTCTTGAGCGCCAGTGCAACTGGCTGCGCGCCCAGGCTTTGGGTCCAGGGCACGCCGGGGGCGATTTGCTGGCCGATGCGCAGGGCCTTGATGCCCAGCGCTGAAACCACCGCACCGGAGGTTTCGCCGCCAGCGACGAGAATACGCTGCGCCCCCTGGGCGCGCATGCCCACAGCGATCTGGCCGATGGTGTTTTCCATCATTGTGCCGGCCCGCTCCCGGCCATAGCGCTGTTGAGTCGCCAGCACTTCGTCGGGATCAGCCGAGCTATAGATGATAAGCGGCATTGCCTCAGGCTGAGCTGCGGCCCAAGCCAGAACATCGGCAACCACCGGCTGGTTTGCGGCGATAGCATCGGCGTCCAACTGCAGGCTGGGCCAATGCTGGCGAGCACGTTCCAATTGGGCACGGGTGGCGGCCGAGCAACTGCCCGCGAACACCACGGCCCGACCCGCGCCCGTTATCTGATCGGCGGTTGATGAGGCCGGCAGCAGGCCTTGCTGGCGAAAATTGTTGGGCAGACCCATGGCGATGGCTGATCCGCCGGTGATCAGCCGGTGGTCGGCGAGCGCTATGCCGAGCTGGCGCAAATCGTCGTCGGTAATCGCGTCGGTAACGGCATAGCCGCTGCCGGCACGCTGCAATTCGGCCAATGCTGCCCGAATGGCCTCGCTCCCTTGCGCCACGGTGCCGTGGCCCACCAGGCCCACCGCGCGACGGGATTGTTCGGCCATCAGTGCCACAAGATTGGACTGGCGCATTGGCGTCAGCGGGTGGTCCTTCATCGGCGAGTCTTGCAACAACTGGTCGCCGACAAACAAATGGCCCTGGTAGATGCTGCGGCCGTTGGCCGGGAAGGCCGGGCAGACCACGGCCAGCTCGACCCCTATCGCCTCGGCGAGGGCATCGGCCACTGGCCCGATATTGCCCTTGGGCGTCGAATCGAAAGTGGAGCAATATTTGAACAGGATCTGCCGCGCGCCAGCTGACTGCAGCCAGGCCAGCGCGGTCAGGGATTGGGCAATCGCCGTCTCGGTCGACGCGGTGCGCGATTTTAGGGCGATGACCACCGCAGCCGTATCGGCAATTTCGGCGCTCAACGCCGCATCGGGTATGCCAATCGCCTGCACCACCGGCATGCCTTCATTGGCGAGAGTGCTGGCCAGGTCGGTGGCCCCGGTAAAATCATCAGCGATAGCGCCGAGCAGCATGATCTCTCCTATGCGCCGAGCGCAGCGCGCAGGGCTCTTACAGCAGCACCGGGGCTGGTCAGCACCGGGCGCTCTACTTTTGCTTGCACTGCCGCCAACGCGCGTGACGTCGAGAAATGCGCGAGCATGATGGTGTCGCAATCGGCAAGTTGGGGGGCGAATTCGGCGATGAGCCTATTATGCGTGTCTGCGTCGCCGCCTTTGAGCGCATCGAGGGCAGCGGGTACCAGAATGGTGCGCAGCTGGGCATCACGCCCCGCCGCTGCCGCCGCTTCGGCGAACTCAGCCTCCATGGTCTGAATGGCGGGGGCGAAGGTAGCCAGCATGCCGATACGGTTGCCGGCCCGCAGCGCTTGGTCGAACATGGCCTGGTTCGGCTTGAAAACCGGCACCTCGTGCCGCCGCGCCGCCACTTCGATCGCCGGCCCGAAGGCCGAGCAGGTGAACAGTACCGCCTGCGCTCCCGCCAGTACCGCGTAGTCGGTCAGCAGGCCGATCCGCGCTGACATAGATGTCGTCAGCGCGCCATCACGGGAACGATCCGGCGCAAGGCGATCCTCGATCAGATGCAGGCACTCGGCCTCTGGCCAGTCCGTCTGGAACGCGGAGGTAATCGGCTCAACGGCCACCGCGACGGCGTGGATCAGGCTGATGCGGGGATTAGCTTTGGGCGGCATGGGCGGTCCTTGCGGTAGCGGAGGACAGTCGCAGATCGGCCAGCGCCGCGCCATGGCGCAGCATGCGCAGGCCGTTGGCGATCAACAGATCGCCGGCTTCGCCATCGGCCGGCTTCATCTCTGCCGTCAGGATCGGGGCGCGGGTGGGCAGCAGGCGCTTGCCATAGCCGGTGGTTTCCAGGGCAATTAGAAAGGTGGCCACATCCTCGAGGGTGGCGTGGCCGCCCGCCATGCCGAAGCGGCAATGCGAGTCGCCAAAGGCCTTGGGCACTGAGCGGTCGAGACCGCAATTGGCGACATGAGCGTGGATGGCCAGGTCGCCGGCCGTCTTGACGGCCACGGTCAGGTCCTCACCCAACTGCATCAGATGGCTCATATCCAGCGTCATGCCAATATTGCCGTGGTCGCGCCGAATGTCGGCAATCATCGCCACCGTCTCGATGGTCGGCCCCAGCAAGCGCTTCTGGTCGAGTTCACGATCGAAATGCTCGAAGGTGATCCAGAGCGGATCATGTGGACGGAGTTGCTCGGCATGCAGGCAGAGTTCACGGAGGCAGCCTGCCAGATGCTCGATGGCTTGTGTGCGGCGCTCGGGCCCGACATCGGCCCCGGCGCAGACCAGCAGCATGCGGGCGCCGAACCAGCTGGCATTGCTCACGATGGTCTTGAGCTTGTCGAGCGACACAGCGCGTTCTTCCGCTGTCGCCGCACTTGGATCGATGTTCTGTGCACGCATCAGGCCGCCGGCCACATAGACCACGTCGCAGCCCGACCAGGTCAGCATGTCCCGCATCTGCTCGCCGGATTCGCCCTCGCGGACCCAGGCGCCCTCTACGACGTCCAGATTGAGGTCGAGCAACAGACGTCTGGTGGTCTCGACGGGGTCGTGCGCCGACTTGCCGTAGGCAGCGGAGTGGATCACCCCGGCGCCATAAAGCGATTGGCCGATGCGGATCATGCGGGGAGGCCCTGACGCATGCTTTTGGCAGCGGCGATAATGGAGAGCTCCATATTGGTAGAGCCGGCGATGCCCTGGCCCGCAATGTCGAACGCGGTGCCATGCGAGACGGTGAACACCGGAATTGGCAGGCCGCCGATGAAATTGACCAGGTGGCCGAACTCCAGGATCTTGATGCCCGAATTGCCATGGTCGTGATACATCGACAGCACGATGTCGAGCCCGAGCTTTTCGATATTGACGAAGACCGAGTCGGCAGAGATTGGCCCGATTACCTTGATGCCTTCGGCGCGTGCGTCATCGCAGGCCGGCCCGATATCGGTCATCTCTTCGGTGCCCATCAGGCCATGTTCGCCATTATGCGGATTAAGACCCGACACGCCGATCACCGGATCCAGCAGCCCAACCGTGGCGAGGCTCTGTTTGAGCACTTGGATGGCCTTGAGTACCCGCGCGCGCGTGCAATGGTCGGCCACGTCCCGCAGGGGGATGTGATTGGTAACACGCGCCAAATTATATTTGCGGCCCATCAGGATCTGGATGGAGGCCTGAGCGCCGGTATAGTGCCGCGAAATTTCCTCGAACCCAGTATGTTCGTGACCGCCGTCCTTCATCGCCCGCTTGTTGTTCGGCGAGACCACGACGGAGTGGACGTCGCCCTGCATCGCCAGGCCGATCGCGTGCGCGATACTGGCGCCGCTATAGCGGCCAGCTTCCACCGACACTTCGCCGCGTGGGCACTGGCTCAAATCCAGCCTGTCGAAGGGCAGGATTTCCACTGTGCCCGGCGCACCCGTGGCGTCCGACGGCGAAGTGAGGATACGCAATTCGAGGCCCTTGCCGGCGAGCGGCAGGTCGCGTTCAAAAACTTCTGGGCTGCCGATGATGATCGGCGCGCCGGCGGCCCGCACATCGGCACTGGCCAAGGCCTTGAGCACGATTTCCGGCCCGATGCCGCTGGGGTCGCCGTTAGAAATAGCGACAATGGGTTTGCCGTCAGATGTATGCATTTTGCTCTCGTATTTAGAGTGAGGCAGGCGTTTCAGTCGTCGTCCCAGACGGTGTCTGTTTCAGCGATGCGTTCGGGCATGGTGCGCAGCAGCCGGTTGCGGCCGGCCAGGCTGTGGTCGCGCAGGATCCGCGCTAGGCGCGTTGGGTTGCCATTGCGGAATTCTTCCAAAATCTGGACGTGCTCGGCCGCCGAGGCGCGCACATTGCCATCAAGGATGAGGGCGCGCTTGCGCCAGATATGAAGTTCGCGGTCGAGGTTCTCGTAGATGTCGGCAAGATGCCGGTTGCCGGTAAATTCCATGATGCGTGAGTGGAATTGGCGGTTGAACAGGTAGAATTTGTCGGCGTCTTCGGCCTCGACTGCCGCTTCCATTTCGTCCTGCAGCGTCTGGAGTAATGCGATCTGTGACGCCGTGATGCGCCGGGCCAGAATGCGGCCGGCCTGGGCGAACAGGGCGGCGCGCACATCGTAGATCTCCAGCACGTCTGACAGGTCGAGCACGCGAACGAAGAAGCCGCGATTGACCTTGAATTCGACCAGCCCCGCCTCCTCAAGCCGACGGCAGGCTTCGCGCACCGGGCCTCGGCTGGTTCCACGCTGCTCAGCGAGCTGCTTCTCGTTGATGCGATCGCCCGGCCCAAGGCGGCCCTCAATGATCATCGTTTCCAGGTCGCGGTAGACGTGCTCCGCCAGCGAGGCGGCGCCGGCCTCTTCGCCATCTTCAAAAATTACCGTGGTGTTCATTGCGAGACCTCACCGAATTGTCGACATATAAAATGGCCGTCGAAAAATTGTCAACAATAATGCGGACGCTCAAAGGGATGGTGGCCGAATTGCTCAAAATTTTGGAGGATTCAGCCGGATTGTCGCCGAGTATCTGTGTTTGTGGGGACTTTTCTAGGCATTAAATAGTGTTGACAATTCTGAGTGCCTTATGCTTTTCATGTCGTGCTTACAGCCGGGCTTTGGAGTGGAGGAGCCACTTTGGACCTTTTAATCCCGGTTTTGAACCAGATTTAAGGTAGAGGGAGAGAAGATGTCGACACTTGCGATTTTGCGCCGCAGGGCGCTGCTGACGACGACCGCATTGGCCGTTTCGGCGATGCCGGTAATGGGCGCCGGCGCATTCGAGCCGGACCGGGACGTGACCGTTGTCGTAACCAGTTCTGCCGGCGGCGGCAGCGATACGGTCACCCGAATCCTGACCGGGGTGATCGATGAGCTCGGCCTCACCTCAGCGAATTTCCTGGTCGAAAACCGCAGCGGCGGCAGTGGATCGGTGGGGTATTCCTACGCAGCGAATCGCAAGGGTGACGCCCATCTGTGGGCGAATATCGGGGTCAGCTATTTCACTACGCCGCTGATGGGCGAGTCGCCGGTGACCTATCAGGACTTCACGCCCCTCGCGTCGATTTCGGTCGATCCCTACATCATGGTCGTCGCCGCAGCCTCGCCCATTCAAAGCCTGGCGGATGTTGTCGCATCAGGCCGCATGATTTCGGGCACCACCGGCATCGTGGCCGACCCAGCCTTGCTGGCGCAGAAGTTGCAGCAGGAGCTCGGCATTGAAGTCGACATCGTGCCTTTCGGTGGTGACGGCGAGGTCACAGCGGCGCTGCTTGGTGGGCATATCGAAGTCCAGTTCGGCAATCCCAGTGAAATTCTGGAACTGATTGCGGCCGGCGAAGTCCGCCCGATTGCCGCCAGCTCACCAGAGCGCGTGCCGGGGTTTGATGATGTCCCGACCTTTATCGAGCTTGGCTATGACGTGGTGCAGACCCAGCTGCGCGGCTTCGTCATGCCCAAAGACGTGCCACAGGACGCGGTGGACTACTGGGCCGATATCATCCAGCAGGCTGCCGCCAGCCCGGAATGGAAGGCCCAGTATCTCGATCGGTTCAATGCCGTACCCTTCGTACTGGTCGGCGATGAATTCCAGGCAGAAATGGATCATCGTAATGCCGAATACACTGAACTCATGACTGCCCTCGGCATCATTCAGTAACGCGCAACGGTGCCGGCAATCCGGCACCGTTTTCTATTTTCCAGTCAGGAAGCACGACATGAAAATTGTCTCGCTCGATCGCGCCTTTGCCGGCCTGTTGGTGCTGCTCGGCCTGCATGTCGTGATGACATCGCTGGGCCTGGGCCTCTACCGTAACAATGTTCCAGGACCAGGCCTGTTTCCGTTGCTCGCTGGCACCCTGGTACTGGGGCTGGCCATAACAATTCTGGTTCGCTCGTTCGTCCAGCCGGGCAGAAATATCGGCGGGGTGATTGCTCCCATCGTGCTGGGGATCATCGCCCTGTCGACCCTGTCGATCGTCGCCTTCGTCTTTGTCGCGCCGCTGCTTGGGCTCAGCATTGCGGCGTTCCTGCTGATGGTCGTTATCGGCCTGCTCACCCAGGAGGCGGAACGACGCGATCGCGCCTTCTACATTCGTCTGGTTCTGGCGTCTGCGGCCACGGCGGTCATCTGTCATGTCCTGTTCGGCCAGGTCATCCGGCTGCCGCTGATCTACGGCCCGTTCGGCTTCTAATTTCAGGAGAGCATTGTTGGAAACCTTCACACTTCTAGGCGGCGGCATCTGGACGGCAGCGACCGATCCGATGATGCTGCTTGCTATCCTGATCGGAGCGCTGGTCGGACTGCTGATCGGGGCGCTTCCCGGTCTTGGTCCAACGGCCGGCGTGGCCATCATGCTGCCCATTGCCGTGGGGTTCGAGCCAGTGCTGGCGCTAGCCATGCTGGCGGGCGTCTATTACGGCGCCATGTTCGGGGGAGCAGTGACCTCGATCCTGCTGGGGATTCCCGGCGATGCGCCGTCGGTAATGACTGTCATCGACGGCTACCCGATGGCCAAGCAGGGCAAGGCTGGGCAGGCGCTGGGCATGTCGGTTTATGCGTCCTTCGTCGGCGGTCTCATCGGCCTGATCGGGCTGACGCTCATGGCACAGATCTTCTCGCGCTATGCGCTGATGTTCGGGCCGGTGGAAATGACCGCCCTGATGATCATGTCCCTGTCGCTGGTCACGGTGCTGGGTACGGACGACAGGGTCAAGAGTTTCACTGCGCTGGGGTTCGGCCTGTGGGTCGGCACCATGGGGCTCGACCAGATTATGGGCGGGCCGCGCTTTACCTACGGTACAGCGATTTTGCTGGAGGGCATTGATTTTTCCCTGATCGCAGTGGGCATGTTTGGGCTTGGCCAGATGTTCCTGGCGCTGGAGGAAGGGCCAACGAGCCGCGTCGATATGGCGAGCTACAGCTATCGCTCGATGATGCCGCGCTGGGCCGATTTTATCAAATGCCGTATGGCGCTGTTGACTGGCTCGCTGATCGGCTTCGTTGTCGGCGTGCTGCCGGGTGCCGGCGCGACGGCGGCGACCATGATGGCCTATGGCGTCGCCAAAAAAATGTCGAAGGAGCCGGAGAAATTCGGCTCGGGCGCCATTGAAGGCGTGGCCGCTCCCGAGGCGGCAAACAACAGTGCCTCCTACGGCAATATGGTGACGCTTTTCACGTTGGGTATTCCCGGCTCGGCGACAACCGCGGTGATGATGGCCGGCCTGTTGATGCTGGGCTTGCAGCCCGGGCCTAGGCTGTTCGAGCAGCAGCCGGAGTTCGTCTGGACGCTGTTTGGCACCTTCTATATCGGCAATCTTGTCCTGGTCTTCATCACCATTCTGCTGGTGCCCCTGCTGGCCGCAGCGGTCTTCGTGTCGCGCGGACTGCTGTTCGCGCTGGTCATCGGCATTGTCGTCTATGGCATCTACGGCATCAATCTGAGCCTCGATGATCTGCTGGTGATGGCCGGTTTCGGCGTGCTGGGCTACGTGATGGCCAAGCTCAGATATCCATCCGTGCCGCTCATTCTAGGCGTCGTTATCGGACCGATGCTGGAACTGGGCATGCGGCGCAGCCTCATCACCTCGCGCGGCGATTTCGGCATCTTCCTCGGTAGTCCGATAGCGGTCACCTTGCTGTTGTGCACGCTGATCATCCTGCTGCTGCCCCTGCTGAAGAAATTCCGCAATTCGCGCGCGCTGTCAGAACAGCAATCCGCCTAGGCAAGGTTTATCGACGTGTCGCCGCAGGTCAAACTGCGGCGACACTGTTGGGGGCGGCGAAATGCACCTGGGCGACAGTCAGGCGGCGTCGGCTTCTGGCGAGCGACCGTGGCGACCTCAACAAGTGACTTGGGGCGCAAAATGGAAATACACACGGCCCGACGACTTCCTCCTGAATCGCCTCGTGATCTTTATGGCGTAGGTGCCCGAAATTGGCACCGGATCGCCCTTGCGTCATGACTAACGGCCCATCAGTGTCCGGGCCGCTTCCAGCAGCAGGTTGGCGGCTTTGATGATGGTGCTCGGTGGCATGCGGTTGGCGGGCGCCGAAATGCTGAGGGCCGCGATGGGATATCCAACATGGTCGAACAAGGGCACGCCAATGCAGGTGGCGCCGTCCTCGTTTTCGCCCTTTTCGGTGGCATAGCCATCACGCCTCACGCGGCGCAGCTGTGAGCGCAGTTCCGCAGCATTGTTCAGGGTTCGCCCGGTGCGCTCTATGAGGGGCTGGTCGAGATAGTGGGCCAGTTCTACGTCGGGCACGAATGCTAGCATGGCCTTGCCCAAGGCGGTGGAATGCAGGGGGCGAGCGTCCCCGATCCGGGCCCGCATCCCGGCACTGCGAGGAGATTCGACTTGCTCGACATAAACGGCGCTGACCCCGTCTTTGACGGCGAGATTGATGGTTTCCTTGAATTCTGGCAGCAAGGCCAGCATTGCCGGGCGCGCATGCTGGCGCAAGGTCTGCAGCGCGGCGCCTGCCTGCGCCATGGCGCGAAACCGAGCGCCGCTACCATAGCGATCGGTGATCGGATCGTGGTCGACAAACCCCGCCTCGACCAGCGTGCGCAGATAGCGGAAAGCCGAGGTTTTGGGCATGCCGAGGGCCTGACTGATGGTGGCCAGCGAGACATCGTGCCCGCGTGCGGCCAGCGTCTGCGTCGCCCCATCTGGCCATTGGACAATGCCCTGGATTAGGTCACCGCGAAGCTTGGTGGCCGTTGCAGACTGTCCGCTTTACCGATGCACGGCGTGATAAGCGGACAGCTGTCTGATCCGTCACGCTAGCGGCCACTGAACGCGGCGGGACGTTTTTCCACGAATGCGCGTTGGGCTTCCTTGGCGTCTTCGGTTTTCGAGAGACTGACGGTCAGCGTTTGTTCATAGCGATAGGCGTCGCGTACCGGCATCTCTTTGACATTGATAAAGGCCTGCTTGGCCGCCTGTACGGCCAGCGGGCTTTTGGCAGCGATTTCCCGCGCATAGACCAAAGCTTCTTCCATCAGTTGCTCCCCGGGTACCACAGCTTCGGCAATGCCGAGGCGATAGAGTTCCGAAGCGGGATAGCTGCGGCCGGTGAAATACATCGCGCGGGCGCGCGAGCGGCCAAAGTGTTCGTTGATGAACGCAGCGCCCCCTGCCAGCCCGACATTGACTTCCGGCATCTGGAAATTGGCAGTTTCGGAGGCGACGATCAGATCGCAGCTCAGCGCCAGCACAAAGCCCGCTCCGATCATTGGGCCATTGACGGCGGCGATCACCGGCTTGGGACAATCGGCAACCGCATCAAAGAAATTGCGCACGATGCGATTGTTGCGGGCGTAGTCGCCCGCCCCAGTGCTGATGCCGACGCGTTCCTTGATGTCCGCCCCGGCCGAAAACACCTTACCGCTTGCGGTCAGAATGATGACCCGAACCGCGTCCGACTCCCCCAGTATCTCGAAAATGGTGATCAGCTCTTCGCGCATGGGACCGTTCTGCGCATTCACCGGTGGACGGTTGATGGTGACGGTCGCGATGTGGTCGGCGATGTCGACGGTGTAGAATTGATAGCTCATTTTACTGTCCAATTTGAGACTGGGTTGGCGTTGCCACGGCGGGGGCAGCCTTGGCTTTCGTGCGGGCGCGGAAGGCCGAAGCGATGCTCCAGACCAGCAGGATCGCGCTCAGCGTCATGACAACCTTGGTGATGGGGCTGTCATAGAACGTGCCGAAACTGCCTTTGGAAAACAGCAGGGCGCGGCGAAAGTGCTCCTCCATCAGCGGGCCCAGCACGAAGCCGAGCAAGAGTGGCGCAGCGGGCAGTTTCAACACCCGCAACAGCCATCCCAGCACGCCGAAAAACAGCACGACACCGATGTCGAAAACCGAGCTATTGACCGTGTAGGTACCGATGGCGACGAAGGCGAGAATAGCGGGATAGAGCAGGTGATAGGGGATCATCAGCATCCGCACCCACACCCCGATCAGCGGGATGTTGAGGAAGACGAGGATGATGTTGCCGATCCAGAAACTCATGATCAAGCCCCAGAACACCTGCGGCTGATCGTTGATCAGCGAGGGGCCGGGCTGAATGCCGTGGATCATCAACACACCCAGCATCAGCGCCATTGAGGCGCTGCCAGGAACGCCGAGGGCAAGCGTCGGGATGAACGAGGTCATCTCGGCGGAATTGTCAGCCGACTCCGGGGCCATAATACCTTCGACAGCCCCCTTGCCGAACCGCTCCGGCGTTTTCGAGATGCGCTTTTCCAGCGCATAGGAGAGGAAGGACGCAACCGACGGGCCGGTGCCGGGCAGGGTGCCGAAGAAGGCCCCCACCGACGAGCCGCGCAGCATCGGGAACCATGAGCGCCGCAGATCGTCCCGCGTCGGCTTCATGGCTTTGAAACTGGCCGAGGATTTGTCGATATCGCCTGATTTGATCCGGCCAATGCTGGAGATCACCTCGGCAATGCCAAACAGGCCCATGGCCAGCGGCACTAGGCCGATGCCTTCGTAGAGTTCGAGAATGCCGAAGGTATAGAGCGGCGTGCCGGTGTAAACGTCGGCTCCGACAGTACCGAAGATGATGCCGGCCACCACCATGGCCAGCCCCTTGAGGGCCGAACCATCAGAAATGGCCGAAGCGGCGATGAGGCCCAGCGCCATCAAAGAGAAGTATTCGGCCGGACCAAAAGCCAGGGCCCAGCGCGCGATAATGGGCGAAAAGCCCATCAGCAGCACAATGCCCACCGTGCCGCCGACAAAGGAAGCGATAGTGGTGAGCAGCAGCGCCACCCCAGCGCGGCCCTGTCGGGCCATTGGGTAGCCATCGAGACACGTCACAGCATTGGCGGGCGTGCCGGGGATGTTGAGCAGAATCGAGGCGGTGCGCCCACCATAGCCGGTGCCGTACCAAATCCCGGCCAGCATGATCAGTGCCGTTTCGGGCGCCATATAGAAGGACAGGGGGAACAGCATGGCCATCGAAGCCATGGTGCCGACACCGGGAATGACGCCGACAATCATGCCGATGACGACGCCGAGCGTGCAGTAAAAGAGGTTTGTTGCTGACAGAGCCGTGCCCAGGCCGATGCCGATATTGGTGACGAGATCCATCAGAACGGTCCCTTGAACATGATCAGCGGAAGGTTGAGCGTCAGCTTGAACAGCCCCCAGACAAACAGTGACAGCACACCGGCAATCAGGGCCGGCGTGAGCCGCCAATCGCGGCCGGGCTCCGCCAGAACTGCGGTGTAAACCAGCGCGAAGAGCGCGGGGACGGCGCCGAACAGCGGCAGCACGAGAGCGAAAGCGACAAGGCTCAAGAGCACGAAAATGCCCGCACGCAGCGTGTTGGGTTCTTCGCTCGCGTCCGCCTCACCTTCGTCCGCAACCGCTAACAGGACTGTCTCGCCGCTCGGGTTTTTCATCAGATATTGGATGACGGGCAGGGCGATGAACACGCCGATGGCGCACAAAATGGCGCCCAGCCCCACCGGAAACATGCCAGGGCCGATCCGGCGCAATGTGCCCAGGTCATAGTGGAAATAGGCCCAGCCGCCATAGGCGAGCCCAAGGCCGATGAACAGCAATGCTGTTATCAGCTCACGTTTAAGTTCGCGCACGAGGTCCTCCGTGACGTCCGGTTTGGAGCGCCGGTTTTTCCCGTCTTTGTCAGACTTCTGGCTTTCCCATAGCAACGGCTAAACCCAAGAACCTGCTTTGCGGATTATGGAAAAAAGCCATCGGCAAATATGCGCTAGTCGTTCCGGACTTGCTCTTATTGACTAGTGAGGAGGATTGCTCGTCATGTTGAAAATGCTCAAAGTTCTGGGTCTGGCTTCGGTGTTTACCTTGCCTACACTGGCCTACGCCCAATTCCCGGATCGCCCGCTGAAGCTGATCGTTCCCTTCGCTGCCGGTGGTGGCTCGGACACCGTGGCGCGTATTTACGCGCCTGAATTGTCCAAGGCTCTCGGCCAGAACGTTATGGTCGAAAACATCGCCGGCGCCGGTGGCTCGGTCGGCGCTGCTGCGGGCGCCAATGCCACGCCCGATGGCTACACCCTGCTGATGGCAACCCCGGCGACCCAGATCATCGGCCCGCTGCTGCAAAAAGAACTGCCCTATGATCCGGACAACGCGTTCGAAATCCTGGGCACCATTTTTGACTCGCCCAACCTTCTGGTTGTGCCGGCAAACTCTCCCTTCCAGTCGATCGCCGACGTCGTCGCTGCGGCCAAAGCCGCGCCCGGCGACATGGCCTATGCCAGCCCCGGCGTCGGCTCGAGCTCCCATATGGCCTCCGAGCTGTTCAAGCTGATGACAGACATCGACGTCGAGCACATTCCCTATAAGGGCACGGGCGAATCTCTGCCGGACGTCATCGCCGGTCGCGTCGACTACTCCATTGATTCCATGACGTCGATGCTCGCCTATGTCCGCACCGGCGAATTGCGTGCCCTCGGCGTGTCGAGCCTTGCGGCCGACCCTCTGGTCCCCGAAGTCGTGGCAATCGCTGACGAGGTGCCGGGCTTCTCTGCCACTGCGGTGAATTATTTCGTCGCCCCCACCGGCACGCCGGCAGACGTGCTTGAACGTCTCCGGGCCGCGCACGAGGAAGCTGTCAGCTCGCCAGAGCTCGAAAAGCGTCTCAATGATCTCGGCATCACCCTCGTGCGCATGACCCCGGAAGTGCTGCAGGAAAAGATCACCGGTGATCGCGCCAAATGGGCCGATGTGATTGAAAAGGCTGGTATTCCGGTCCAATAGACCGAGCCAGATGAGAGCCTCCACCTACCCCGGTGGAGGCTCTCATGTTTTGAGGGATTGTCCTCTGCACACCGGCCGGACTTTGCAAAATCCTTGAAGATGTTTGCAGGTTTTTCGCCGTTGAGGCTTCCCCGCCCGAACCAATAGGTTCAGGAGGAATGTTAATGGCATTCCATGAGGAGGCACTATGTCTTTCCGTATTTCTGCGTCCATCGTAGCCGCCAGCATGCTGCTCATGGGCAGTGCCGTCGCACAGGATGCAGCTCAATATCCGCAGCGCCCTGTCACCATCGTTGTGCCCTACAATCCCGGTGGTTCGACCGATGCCGCTGCCCGCCTTGTCGGTCAGTCGCTGAGCGAACAGCTCGGCCAGCCTTTTGTCGTCGAAAACAAGCCGGGCGCGTCTGGCGTCATCGGCACTGAATTCGTTGCCAAGTCCGACGCGGATGGGCAGACCGTGCTGTTCCACACCTCGGCTATCGGCATCCACGCTGGCTTCAATCAGAACCTGTCTTACGACACTACAGGAGACCTGCGCGCCGTTTCCATCGTCGCTGGCGGTCCCTTCGTGCTGGTCGTCAACCCGACTTTGCCAGTCGACACCGTTGCAGAACTCGTTGAATACGCCAAAGCGAACCCGGGTGTACTCAATATGGGTTCGGCTGGCGTTGGCGGTTCGGGCCATTTGATTGGCGAACGCTTCCAGGCCGCAACCGGCATCGACATGGTCCACATTCCTTATGCCGGCGGTGGCCCATCGCAGATTGGCCTGATGGCTAACGAAGTGCAGGTCGTATTCGATACCTTGACCGCAACCGCGCTGATCAACGAAGGCAAGCTCAAGGCCCTGGCCGTGACCTCGCCGGAACGTTGGGCTGCTCTGCCGGATGTCCCCACCATTGCTGAAGCGGGCTTCCCTGACGCCACCATCACCATCTGGGTCGGGGCCTTCGTGCCCAAGGCAACCCCGGATGCGATCGTCGAAAAGCTGAGCGCCGCGATTGCGACCGCGGTGGCTGACCCAACCATCGCCGAACGCCTCGTGGCCGTCGGCATGACCGGCACCGGCAGCAGTCCTTCCGACGCTGACACGACCCTCGGCGCCGATATTGCTGGCTGGAAAGCTCTGGCCGAAACTGGCCTGACCATCGACTAATCTTCATTTCCCAGCGAGGGCGTGAGCGCCCTCGCTTTGCAGGCAGAAGAACATGTCCCCCAAATTGCGAATTCTAATCGGAGCGGCCCCCGAAGGGCCGTGGTCGATCCTTGCTGACTGCCTTGCGGCGGCAGGCGTTGAAATTCGGGTTGCGCCGTCCGACGTGGCCGCGCTGACTTTCCCCGAAAATTGGTTTCCCGACGCGCTCATCACGCTGCCTGCCGCCTACCAGCAGGCCCGGTTTGATCAGCTCGATCTCGACCGCTGGATTGGCGCAGAAGACGCCGAGTTGACCACTCGGTTCCAGTTGGCTCAGGCCGTCGCCCAGCGGCTCGAAGATGGTCAGAGCGTTTGCGTCGTCCACCTCGTTGACGCGTTCGGCATGCCCGGTGCCTTTGGGACCGGCGGAGCGATGATTGCGAGCCACGCCACAGCCGGGCTCTCGCGCGGCATCGCGCTCGATCTCAAATCTCGTGTGCGCTCCAATGTCGTCGCCCTGGCGCCCACCAAAGCCGACATCGAAGCTCTGGTTAGTCTGGTCCGCCATTTCTGCGGCGAGCGCGGCAACACCATTTCCGGCCAGGTTGCCTCGATCAGCGCCAATCGCGTTCAGCTTTTTGCGCAATCACGCCCGGTGCGCGTCGCCCATAGCGATGGCCCGTGGAGCGAAGATGCGCTTGCCGAACAGGTCCGAGACTGGGCCGACGATCTCCCAGGACTATCGCGCGGAGCCAACGCATGAGCGCACCCGCATCAAGCCTCGTAGGCAAGGTTGTCATTGTCACCGGCGGTGGTGGTGGCATCGGGCGCGCCGTCTGTGAGCACATGGCCGCGCTGGGCGCCCGCGTCATCGTCAATGACCTCGGCGTCACCCTCTCCGGGGATCAATCGGGCTCGAACGCGGCCGACGTCGTGGTCGACGCCATCCGTGCCGCTGGCGGCATTGCGGTCGCCAACACCATGAGCGTCACCGAGCGCGCCTCCGCGCCTGCCATGGTCGAGCAAGCGCTCGACGAATTCGGCCAGCTCGACATCATCATCAACAATGCCGGCATCATCCGGATGGGTGCTTTTGACGAGATGTCCGAGGCCAATTGGCAGGCCGTGCTGGCAACCAATCTTATGGGCGCGGTCTATCTCAGCCATGCCGCCGCCAAGATCTTCGTGGCACAAGGACGCGGCGCTTACGTGCACATGTCCTCGGCCAGCGGCCTGATCGGCAGCACGCAACAGGCCAACTACGCCGCCGCCAAATTGGGTATTGTTGGGCTCTCTCACGCCCTGGCGCGCGATCTCGGCCCGCTGGGCATCCGCTCAAATTGCATCGCCCCTTCCAGCACCAGCCGGATGACCGAGCTGACGGACAATGCCCGCAAGCATCTGATGACGCCCGACGCGCTCGAAAAACTACGTCGCGCGCGGCTGGCCTCCATGCCGGAAAACATGGCCCCGGTCATCGCTTTTCTCGGTAGCGATGCGGCGCGCGAGCTCAACGGTCAAATCGTCGGCGCGCGGCAATGAGCTCTATCTCTATAGCCACCTCAAACCCTGCCGCGACCTTCGCAATGGCGACGGTTGGAGCGCGCAGTGGTTCGATGAAAACCTGCCCCAAGCCTGGGCGCCGTTCCAAACCAAGCTCGACGTCATCACCGACGTCTTTTCCTGGGCCCCTGCATTGGGCGCCTCCACCCCTCACTCCTAACTTACACAGAGGTCGACATGACTACCGGTCGATATGTTACCGATCTGGACTTGGGCGACGTGCTCGGTCCTTGCGAATACACGCTGAGCTCCTTCGTCATCCGCGAATATTCCCACATCGTCGAAATGCACCATGAGTGCTTCCAGGGCGCTGACGATCTGGTCATGCCCCCGACGCTGATCCACCTCGACAAGCTGCGCCTTTACAATGCCGCTTGCCCCGCCGGTACCGGCCCGACCGCGCGCATCCACTATGAATATGACGCCGAAGTGTTTGCTCCGGCCCGCGTTGGCGACAAACTCAGCGTCATCGGCCGCATCAAGGACCGCTATCTCAAGAAGGGCCGCGAATACGTGCTGCTGGAGATGGAACTGTCCAATGCCGAAACCGGCGAACTGCTGGTTCGCTACCGAGACCAGGTGATCCTGGCCTTCGCCCAGAACTCTGAAGCCTCGGCTTAAGGAGCACCGCAATGACCCTATCTCTTGAAGCCGGCACCGAATTCCGCACCCGCCCGCGCGCCATGACCCGCGAACGCATGCGCTGGTATGTCGACGGCCAGCCGACCATCGGCGCTGACGACGGTCGCATCCACACCCAGCCACCAACCATCCATGATGATGATGACTACGCCAGATCACAGGGTCTTCCGGGCATCATCGCTGACGGTATGATTTCGACAAATTGGATTCAGGGCCTGCTGGTCGACGTCTTTGGCCCGCAATTCGCCTGCCGCAGCCGTTTGACCACCAAATACATCGCCCCAATCTACGAAAACATGACCGTTATCGCCTGTGCCAAGGTGAACACGATTGTCGTCAACGAAGCTGGCAAATCCGTCTATACGCTCGACGTCTGGTGCGAAGACGAAAAGGCCAAAAAGCTCACCGTTGGCTCAGCCATGGTCGTCACCGCCTAAGGACGCAAGCCAAGCGCCGGGCCGAGATGCCAGGCGCAACCAGCTCTCTTGCCACCAGCATACCGTCGGCGCTTTGGCAGGTTTGATTTGGACCCGTCAGGGTGCGGCCAGAATTGATTAGAAAAATGCTTTTTCTTCAATTAGATAGCCGCCATCAAAGTCGCGACGAGGATGCTTTGCAAAAACTGCAAAGAACATGCTCAGCGAAGTGCAGTTTTTTGATTTCGTCGAAATGCTGCAAATGAAAAAACGTCCCTCAAGGGGCGAGAGGATTCGCTCGCACCCTGTTGCGAGCAAGATGGGAGACGCATAGTGAGCGCGGATAAAGTCTCCTCCTGGTCCGAAAGGATCGGGGGACTGGTACTTCTGTTGATTGGCCTTGCCGCTGCTGCGCAAGCGCTGTCCTATCCCTTCGGCACCGTCAGCAAAATGGGCCCGGGCTTCTTCCCCGTCGTCGCCGGCCTCATGCTGGCATTCCTCGGCGGTCTCATTTTCTGGAAAGCGCCTGACGCCGGGCAATCCAAAGAAGGCGGCAAGCTCAACCTCAGGCCCGCGTTTTTCATCTTCGCCGGCCTCTTTGCCTGGGCCCTCCTGTTGCGCCCCACCGGCCTGGTCATCGCCACCGTGGCGATGGCTCTGCTGGCGGCCTTCGCCTATCCCAAACCCAATCTCAAGCGCATCGCGATCACCGTCGTGCTGCTGCCGCTGCTGGGTCTGGTGTTGTTCATCTACGGTTTGGGCATGCCGATGCGTGCCTTCCCTTGGTAAGCTGGGAGAATTAGACGATGGATTATCTTTCAGCGATCCAGCTCGGGTTTGCGACCGCTTTTGAGTGGAATAACCTGCTGTCCTGTCTGGTCGGCGTGGCGCTCGGCACCGTTGTGGGGCTCTTGCCCGGGATCGGTGCGCTCTCGACCATTTCGATGCTGCTGCCGCTCACTTTCTACATGGAGCCGACGACCGCCATCATCATGCTCGCGGGCGTGTTCTATGGTGCTCAATACGGCGGCTCGATTGCCTCGATCCTGCTCAACATTCCGGGCACCGCCACCAATGCCATCACCTGCCTTGATGGCTATCCGCTGGCCAAGCAGGGCCGTGCCGGTGTCGCGCTCGCCGTTACCACGCTCTCCTCCTTCGTCGGCGGCTCCTTTGCCATTCTGGTGCTGATGTTCATGGGCCCGATGCTGGCCGATGTGGCGCTGGCCTTTGGCGCCCCCGAATACACCGCCATCATGATCTTCGGCCTCATCGCCGCTTCAACCCTTTCGGGCGGCTCGATGCTCAAGGGCCTTGCCATGGTTGTCGCCGGCGTTGCGCTCGGCACGGTCGGCATGGACATGAACACCGGCGTGCAGCGCTTCCAGTTCGGCATGAACGAACTCTCGGATGGGCTCAGCATCGTCGCCATCGCCATGGGTCTCTTCGGCGTCGCCGAAATTCTCGTCAATCTGATGCGCAGCGACGGCAGCCCCTTCAACGTCCATTCCGTAACCCTGCGGTCGCTGATCCCGACCAAGAAGGATGTCAAGGAAAGCACCATGCCGACCGTGCGCGGCACGCTGATTGGCACTGTTCTGGGCATTCTGCCGGGCACCGGCGCGACCATCGCGTCGTTCATCGCCTACGCCACCGAGAAACGCGTCTCCAAGACACCAGGCATTTTCGGCAAGGGCGCCATGGCCGGTATTGCGTCCCCGGAAGCGGCCAATAACGCCGCCGTGCAGTCGGCCTTCATCCCCACCCTCAGCCTCGGCATTCCCGGCGACGCGGTGATGGCGGTGATGCTCGGCGCGCTGATGATCCACGGCATTTCGCCCGGTCCCGGCCTGGTCAATCAGCACCCGGAGCTGTTCTGGGGCCTGATCGCCAGCTTCTGGATCGGCAACCTCATGCTGCTGGTGCTCAATCTGCCGTTCATCGGCGTCTTCGTGCGCATTCTCAAAATCCCCTATGACGCGCTGTATGTGGCGATGCTGTTCTTCATCTGCGTCGGCGTCTTCTCGATCCGGAACAATGTCTTCGACATTTTTCTCGTCATCGGCTTTGGCGTCGTCGGCGTGTTCATGATCCTCGGTCGCTATCCGGCTGCCCCGCTGCTGCTTGGTTTTATCCTCGGGCCAATGATCGAAGAAAACATGCGTCGCGCTCTGCTGCTGTCGCGCGGGACATTTGATATTTTCGTCTCGACGCCGGTCTCGGCCAGCTTCATTGCCTTCAGCGTCATCACGTTGGTGGCGACAGCGGGCCTTCCCATGCTGCGTCGCGGCATTCGCAAAGCCTCCAGCGACGTACCCGTGGATACGACGGACTGAACGATCAACGCTGCAAGCGAAGGGTGGGCATTTTCGGACTCGGGTTCCAGAAAATGCCCACCCTTTTTTGTTCGCCCTATCTTTTCCCCCTCCTGGGCCGACGCTCGTCCGCGCCCAAACGCCAAGAGATGCAAAAATGGAAGAAACTGCGCGCCAGCAGCTCAAAGACGATGTGCTCCGCCTCCGTGGCTATTGGCACAAATTCCATGATGGTCTGATGGACATGGCGCCCGACTATCTGGCGGCCTATTTGGCATTCCAGAACGCTCCCGCTGTCTCCGCCAATATCGAGCCCAAAGTCTGCGAGTTCATCTATATTGCGGCCGATGGGGCGGTGAGCCATCTCTACGCCAGCGGCGCGGCCCGCCACATCGAAATGGCGCTGGATAAGGGCGCGACCGAAGCCGAAGTGCTCGAGGTTATCCAGCTGACCACACTGTCCTCGCACATGACCATGGAAGCCGGTATGAGCGCCCTTGTCGGGCAAATGACCGCCGCCGGGCTAGCGCCCGATGTGACCCTCACCGCCGAGCAACAGGCCCGCAAGCAGAGCTTTGAAGCCCTCACTGGCTATTGGCCCGAGGGCGGGGACGCGCTCTTCACCTATGCGCCCGGTTTCATCGACGCCTTCCTGCGCTATGCCGAAATCCCTTATCGTGACGGCCCGCTGCCGCGAAAAGTCAAAGAGTTCATCCGCATCGCCGTCTGCGCCTCCCCGGTCGGCCCCGCGCCCAAGGGTCTCAACCGCCACATCGCCTTGGCCCTCAAGCATGGCGCGACCCCGCAAGAGATTGCCGATGTGCTCCAGCTCACCAGCGCCATTGCCATCCACACCTGCACCACCACCATTCCGCCATTGATGGATGCCGCCGCCGCGCGCCGCGCTTAACAAAAATGCCGAGGTTGTACCCCGGCATTGCAGTAGTCAGAAAATGCCCCGGTCTCCGGGGCATTTTTGTTTCAGCCCTGACGCAGCGGCGCCAACAGGGCGGACGTGTCGCCGCGCTTGAAACCGAAGCCCATATTCTTTGCCGCCAGATCGACCATGGCTTCAACCTTGGCCTGATCCAGGCGCGACGCCTGGAACAGCGGACCGCCCTTGCCCTTGGCAAAGCCATAGCCATTGGTCAGTGCCACATCGATGTCCGATGCCGAGCGGGCGATGCCCTCAGCAACGATGAGCGCCGCTTCATTGACGATGGCACCCATAATGGCTGCGCCAATGGCGCCGGCATCCGGCGCGGCACGACCATGCTTGGTCGCATTGGCGACAATGAGATTCGTGACGACGGGCGAGGGCACGGGCTTGCTCTTTTCGTCATAATCGTACCAGCCCGCATTGGTCTTGCGGCCAAGGCGACCCAGTTCACACACCTGATCGGGCAGGGCGACATAGCGCTCCTGCCGGTCGCGGCCGGCCGCCTTGCTCTGGCGCAGGCGCCAGGCAATATCGAGCCCCGAAATATCGGACACCGCAAAGAGCCCCATCGCGAATCCGAGCTTGGTCGCGGCGGCGTCCACATCCTGCGGCAGCGCTCCCTCGTCGAGCGCGTATTCGCACTGCGCGCGATATTTGGCGTAGATGCGATTGCCGATAAAGCCTTCGCAGGGACGCGCCAGCACCGGCAATTTACCGATCGCCTTAGCCAACGCGAAGCCCGTCGCCAGCACTTTCGGCGACGTGCCCTCGCATTGAACGATTTCCAGAAGCTTCATGCGCGGCACCGGCGCAAAGAAATGCAGCCCCAGGAATTGCTCTGGCCGCCCCAAGGCGCACGCCAACACTTCAATGTCGAGATAAGAGGTATTGGTGGCGAGCACGGCGTCAGCGCGCATCACCTTGGCAAGTTGCGCCATCACTCCGGTCTTGACGCCGATGTCTTCAAACACAGCTTCAATGACAAGGTCGGCAGGTTCGAGATCGGCAATCTCCTGGCTCGGCGTCAGGAGCTTCAATCGTTCGGCCGCGCTCGATGTGCCGAGCTTGCCCAGCTTTTCAATCTCGCCCAGCGCTGTGGTGATGGTCTCAACCGCCTGCGCCAGCACCGCTTCATTGCTATCGACCAGCACCACGTCGAGCCCTGCGACCAAGAGCACGGTGGCAATACCCGCGCCCATCGTGCCCGCGCCGACAACGCCGGTCTTGGCAAAGCCGAGCGCCTTGGCCTCAACCGGTGGCTTGGCGGCGGCGCGTTCGCCGAAGAAGTTATAGCGTAGCGCACTGGCTTCTTCGCCGACGCGCAGCCGCTGGAAAATACTCCGCTCGATTTCCAGCGCTTCTGCGACTGGGGTGGTTTCAATCAACCGCACCGCCCGAATTGCTTCGCCGACGCATTCGCGTCCACGACCCTTTTTGAGCGCTGCAGCCGCGGCTGCTTCAATCGCTTCGGCACTGGCAGCCGGCGGCACCAGCTGCGCCGCAAGCCGCTTGCCCTTGCCGCCAAGAAACGCAATCGCGTCACCAATGAGATCCGCTTCCGCCAGGGCGTCGACCATGCCGAGCCTTGCTGCTTCCGGGGCAGGGACCCGTCGCGCTGAGGTGACGAGTTCAATGCCATGTGGCAGGCCGACGAGGCGCGGCAGACGCTGCGTTCCGCCCGCGCCGGGGATCATCCCCAGGCCCACTTCTGGCAGTCCGACGACTGCACCGGCAACGGCAATGCGCCAGTCGCAGGCGAGCGCCAGCTCATACCCGCCGCCCAAGGCCACCCCATGAATTGCCGCGATCACCGGCGCATGGCAGGCTTCAATCGCGCTCAGCACGGCCGGTAGCTCGGGCGGCGGCAGCGCCTTGCCAAATTCCTTGATGTCGGATCCGGCAATAAAGCTGTTCCCAGCGCCAACGATAACCACGCCGGAAATCGCGCGGTCAGCATCAATGGCTTCGAGCGCCGCCATCAGCCCCTGGCGCACGGCGACGGAGCTGGCGTTCACAGGCGGGTTGTCGATGTAAACCAGCGCGATTGGCCCGGCACGGTCCAGTTTAACGGCAGCGGACATCGCCACAGCACTTGCGGAGTAGTGGATTTTGGTCATGGTCTTCTCGGCACTTGCACAAACTGACCATGGTCTAACCCGTTTGCACGCGGATGATTTTTGCATAATCTGCGAAGAACGTTTGCCGCGAGTGGAACGTTTGCCGCGAGTGGATAGCTTTGCACCGATTGCTGGGACCAACCGAATGTCATTAGGGAGCGTTTCGCCCCAAATATCGCTTTCAAGCCATTAAGAACCCTGAGTTTCTTGGTGTGCTAGATCGTTGCTCGGCACGCCCCTCGCTGCTAGAAGGCGGCCAAACCGTCGCATGTGGAGGAGCAGTGATGACTGAACCCCGAGGAAGCCCATCTCCGACCTATGATCGGCGGCGGATCGAAGACCTGCCCAGCCTTCGGGATATGGAGCTCTTCGTCACCGTGGTTCAGGAAGGCAATTTCTCCGCCGCTGGACGTCGCATCGGTCTCTCTCCCGCTTCGGTCTCGCGCTATATCAATGCGCTCGAAGACCGCATGGGCGTCCGCCTCCTCAATCGCACCAGCCGCAAACTCTCGCTCAGCGATATGGGCACGGTGTTCTATCAGCGCGCCGAACGAATTCTCACCGACGTGCGTGAAACCCATAAGGAAGTGACGCAGGAACACGTCCTGCCGCAAGGCGTGCTGCATGTGCATTCGCGCATGCTCGTCGGCCTGCGCTACATCGCGCCCGCCCTGCCAGCCTTCCTCGAACGCTTCCCTGACATCAATGTCGATCTTACCCTCTCCAATGATGACGTCGACATTATCGAGAGCAATATCGACGTCGATATCCGCATTGGCCAGCTCGCGGACTCCTCCCTCATTGCCCGCAAGCTCGTCACCAGCGAACGCATTCTCTGCGCCACGCCGCGCTATCTCGCCAATCGCCCTGCCATTACCGCGCCGGAAGATCTGCTCGCCCACAATTGCCTGACCTATAAGATCAACCTCGGCGGCGTCACCTGGCGCTTCCTTGGCAAGGACAACGCCCTCACTGAAGTGCCGGTCAAAGGCAACATGTGCACCAATTGCGGCCCGGCGCTGCACATCGCCATGATGGAAGGCCTCGGCCTCTCGCTTATGCCCGATTGGGCGGTTGCCAACGAGTTGGCCGATGGCACTCTGATCCGCGTTTTGCCCGATTACCGGATCAGCTTCACTTCGTTTGAAAACGCAGTTTACGCCGTTTATTCGCCCAACAAACATCTGCCGGTGAAAGCCCGCGTCTTCATCGATTTCCTCGCCGAGCATTTCCAGACCGTGAGCGTCTAAACCCCGGTCTGTTCATATCTTGCAATAAATCTAGTCGCGTTCTGGGCGTTATCCTCGCGCCTGGTCAATGTTAGCTCTTCCCGGAATATGCGGCGCCTGTGCGTCCAAAATAGTCTGGGGAGTGCACATGTCTGGCAATGTTCTTGACGGGATCAGGGTTCTCGATTTTTCGCGCGTTTTCGCCGGTCCCGCCGCAACGCAGGTGCTTGGCGACATGGGCGCCGAGATCCTCAAGATCGAACCGCCCGGCGGCGACGAAGCGCGTTACTACGGCGTTACCAAAGAGCGCCTGGAAAAATTTGGCGGCGTCAGCCCCTCTTTCCTCGCGCTCAACCGCAACAAGCGCAGCCTCGAAATCGACCTCCGCACCGATGAGGGCAAGGAAATTGCCCGCACGCTGGCCAAGGACGTCGACGTTGTGGTCCATAATTATCGCCCCGGCGTGATGGAGCGTCTCGGCCTCGGCTATGAAGATCTAAAGGCGCTCAACCCGCGCCTGATCTTCGCTGAATTTTCTGCCTTCGGCACCACCGGCCCGCTGGCCAAGGCCGGCGCCAACGATCTGGCGCTGCAGGCTCACAGCGGCCTCATCAGCATCACCGGCGAAGAAGATCGCTCCCCCGTACGCTGCGGCTCGGCCATTGTCGATCTGCACGGCTCGCTCGCCATTGTCTCGGGCATTCTCGGCGCGCTTTTCCATCGTGTCTCGACGGGTCTGGGTCAGCGCGTTGAATCATCGCTCCTCCTCAGCTCAGCTCATCTGATGAGCTATTTTTACACCGAGTATTGGATGGACGGCGCCATGCATAAGCCCATGGGCACCGCCAACCATCTTTCGGTCCCCAATCAGGCCTTCCCCGCCAGCGATGGTGAAGTCGTTATCATCGCCTCGACCAATGACATGTGGCAGCGCCTCGTCGCCGCGCTCGGCACCGCCACGCTCAACGGCCCCGAATTTGCTGGCGTCTTCGAGCGCCGCGCCAACCGCATGGCCCTTGTTTCGGCGGTCTCCGCCATTACAGCCACCAAAACCTGCGCCGAGCTGCTGGCCATTCTGGCCGAAGCCAAGGTCGTGGCCACCAAGGTCAACACCGTTGGCGAAGCTGCCGATCACCCCCAGCTCGCCGCTGTCGGTGGCCGCATCGACCTGCCGGTTGGAAAATACCAGATCGGCTCGGTTGCCTCTCCCTTCAGCTTCTCCAATGCGCCGATGGCTGACGTCACCCCGCCACCGGCTCTGGGTGGCGATACTGACGCCGTGCTAAGCGAATTTGGCTTCTCTTCTGACCAGATCGCCGGGTTCCGCGCTGCCGGGGCTTTCGGCAAGTCTGTCGCAAAGGCATAAGGCGAACATGAGCAACGCGCGTCTCAAATGCATCGTGCTGCACGATTACCAATCCGTCGCCGCAACCGTCGCCGATTGGAGCGTTCTGTCGTCCCGCGTCGATGTTGAATTTGAGCCGCGCCCCCTCACAACAGACGCGGCGCTGCTCGCCCGCCTTACCGATGCCGACATCATCGTCGCCAATCGTGAGCGCACCGCTTTCAGCGCCCAGCGCTTGGCGGCGCTGCCAAAGCTCAAATTCCTCGTCACCACCGGCATGGGCAATGCCGCCATCGACATGGCCGCGGCGCGTGCCCTGAACATCACTGTGTCGGGCACCGGCAATTCCGGTGCGCCAACCGCCGAGCTGGCCTGGGCGCTGATCCTTGGTCTGGCGCGCAATCTGGTGTCCGAAGCGAATGGCATAAAATCGGGCGCCTGGCAGCAAAGCCTCGGCTTGGCCCTCAAAGGCAAAACACTTGGTCTCGTCGGTCTCGGCCGCGTCGGCACCGCCGTTGCTGCCGTTGGCCGCGCCTTCGGCATGAATGTTCTGGCCTGGTCGCCGCGCCTCGACGAAGCGCGTGCCGCTGCTGCAGGCGTCACGCGGGCCGACACTGTCGCGCAAATCTTTGCCAGCGCGGACATCGTCTCGCTCCACGCCACCCTCACGGCCGAAAGCCGGGGCCTGGTGAATGCTGCAATGCTCGCGCGCATGAAGCCGAGCGCCTACCTCGTCAACACCTCACGCGCCGGCCTCGTTGACGAGTCCGCGCTGATTGCGGCGCTCAAGGCCGGCACACTCGCCGGGGCAGGCATCGACGTCTTTGACATCGAGCCAACGGCAAAAGATCACCCGCTGCTGCAGCTCGAAAACGTTCTGGCGACGCCACATCTGGGCTATGTCACCGATGATAATTACGCCGCTTATTTCGGCCATGCCGTCGAAAACATCATCGCCTGGCTCGATAGCGCGCCGATCCGCGTGCTGAACTAGGCCTTCTCAAACCGCAGCACGCCGTCATCGTCGAGATGGCGGCGCAGCTTGTTGCGGTGCCAGAGATAATTGGCAAGGCTCAGGGTCATCCCTGGCAGGAGATCGGAAAAGCGCCGCGCCGCCCGGGGCGAAAAGGCGAATTCGGCGATCTGCATCACACTCATCGCAACCTTGATCCCGCTCAGCACCTCTTCCAGTCGCGCCTCATGCGTTTGCCGCAACCTGGCGGCATGGGCGGCAAGCCCGGTAAACGGCGCGCCGTGGCCGGGCAGCACCAGCATGGTGTCGGGCAGGGGGCTCAAGCGGCCGAGGAAGGCAAAATACGCCCCCAGCGGATCAGCCTCCGGCATTTCGCTCCACACGGTAATATGCGGCCCCGCGCCGGGCAGGATTTGATCCCCCGCCGCGAACAAACTGCCGTCGAGCGCGGCAAGGCACACCCCAGCGCTCGAATGCCCGCCGCCAATGATCACCCGCCAATCCTTGCCGCCAAAGCGCAGCACATCGCCATCGTCAAGCGCGGTGAACGCCTGCGGAAACGGCGCCAGCATGGAATAGTCGATCGGCTCGACACTCTCCCGCGCCGCTGTCCCGACCCCGACCAGTTTCAAAAACGCCTGCAGGCTGGCCCGCCGCAGGTCGGCCCTGGCGCTGCTGGCCGTTGAAATATGGGCATGCTCGGGGGCCGACATGAAGAGTGGCACGCCATATCGCGCCAGCAGCGCTGATGCCTGGCCGGTGTGATCGCGATGCATATGGGTGCAGACCAGTGTCGACACCCCCGAGAGCCGACCCTCGGCCTCCGCCTTTTGCCACAGCGCCTCGGTCGCTGCGCCCGGCATGCCGGTATCGACAATGCCCTGATCGCCGGGCTCGCCGAGGATCCAGGCATTGACGGAGGCAAAACGCTGCATCGGGCAGATGAGGCGCGTCACGCCCGCGCCAAAAATCTCAATATCGGTCACGGATCAGTCGCAATATATTGGGGTCAAGAAAGCATAAAGCGCGGGCAGCGCGACACAAATTGACGAAGTCGCGCAGCACCTTTGCATCTTCGTCTCAGTCAAAGGCAAATTCGCCGACAACTTTGCGCACAAATTCTGCCAGCGCCCGAATGCGCGGCGTGCGCTCCGCCCCGGCCAAGATATTCATCCAATAGCTGCGCCGTATCTCAACGCTGTCGGCCAAAACCGGTCGCAGCGGCGCACGGCGCTTGGCGACGTAATGGGGCAAAACGCAAATCCCCGTTCCCGCCTCAGTTGCTTCAACTTGCGCCAACAGGCTCGAACACTGCACCTGTGCCCGCAATGCGGGCTGCACTTCATCGAGATAGTCCAGTTCACGAGCGAATAGCAGATCTTCGATATAGCCGACAAAACGATGGCTTTTGAGCGCCTCCCGACTTTCCGGCACCCCGCTCGCTTCGAGATAGCTTTGGCTGGCATAAAGCCCCAACCCATAATCGCGCAGCCGCTCCGCCGAAAATCTTGCCCCCCCAGCAGAGAGGGTAATGCTGATTTCCCCCTCGCGCTGGGCCTGCGCTTGGATTTGCTGGATCGGCACCATTTGCACCGTGAGGCGCGGATGCAGTTGGGCAAACTGCTGCAGGCGTTCGGCCAGAAAGAAATTGCCAAAACCATCGGCGGTCACAAGGCGCACCACCCCTCCGATGGCCGTCCCCCGCTGCTCGCCATCCGCCGCCGACCGCAGCGCCAGCGCCTCCATTTGCTCGGCCGGCCCCAGCAAATCTTCGCCCGCCGGCGTCAGCGTGTAGCCCGAGGCGCTGCGATGGAACAGGCTTTTGCCCAAGCCATGTTCCAGCGCGGCGATACGCCGTCCGACCGTCGCATGATCAGCCGCCAACACGCGCGCCGCCCCGCTCAGCGTGCCGATGCGCGCCACTTCGAGAAAGAATTTCAGGTCGTTCCAGTCAAAAACCGCCACGGCAAACCTCATGCATTTCCGCACAGCTTATGGGCGAACTCCCCTGTTGTATGCAGGCGTTTTCGCACAGTACCTTGTCGGCCAAACTGGGGACATTCATGAGCTCAATGGAATTCGATTACATCGTCTGCGGTGGCGGCTCGGCCGGCTGCGTTCTCGCCAACCGGCTCTCGGAAAACGGGAAATATTCTGTTGCGCTGCTCGAAGCGGGCGGCAAGGACAATTGGATCTGGTTCCACATTCCAGTCGGCTATCTGTTTGCCATTGGCAATCCGCGCGCCGATTGGATGTTCCGCACCCAGCCTTCGCCGGGCCTCAATGGCCGCGATCTCGCCTATCCGCGCGGCAAGGTTCTGGGCGGCTCCTCGGCCATCAATGCCATGATCTACATGCGCGGCCAGGCGGCCGACTATAATCGCTGGCGCGATGCCGGGCTCGAAGGGTGGGGCTGGGACGATGTGCTGCCCATCTTCAAGCGGCACGAAGACAATTGGCGCGGCGCGTCTGAGCTGCATGGGGCAGGCGGCGAATGGCGCGTGGAGCAGCCGCGCCTGCGCTGGGCCGTTCTCGACACCTTCATCAAGGCCGCCGAAACCGCCGGCATTCCCCCGAGCAGCGATTTCAACACCGGCAACAATGAAGGCTGCGGCTACTTTGACGTCAACCAGAAGCTGGGGCGTCGCTGGAGCTCGGCGCGCGGCTTTCTCAACCCCGCCCTGAAGCGACCCAATCTCACCGTGCTCACCAGCACGCTGGTCGACCGCGTTACCGTAGAAAACGGCAAGGCCACTGGTGTTGACGTTGTGCGCAACGGCACCCGCGAAACCATCCGCGCCCGCCGCGAAGTTGTCCTCTCGTCGGGTGCTGTGGCGAGCCCCGCCATTCTCGAACGCTCCGGCATCGGCAATGCAGCGCATTTGCAGTCGGTCGGCATCGACGTCGTGCACCATCTCCCCGGCGTCGGCAGCAACATGCAGGATCACCTGCAATTGCGCCCGATCTACAAGGTCTCCAACGTCGCCACGATGAACATGCTGTACCAGTCGCTGTTCCGTCGTGGCCTGATGGGCGCCGAATATCTCTTCCGTCGCCGCGGTGCCCTCACCATGGCGCCGTCCCAGCTGGGGGCGTTCACCCGTTCATCCGAGCGCTACGAAACGCCGAACCTGCAGTTCCACATTCAGCCGCTCTCGCTCGACAAGTTCGGCGATGCGATGCACGACTTCCCGGCCATTACCGTCAGCGTCTGCAATCTGCGCCCCCAAAGCCGTGGCGAGGTGCATGTTACCTCCAAAGACGCCACCGCTGCCCCCCATATCGCCCCGAACTATCTCTCGACTGACGAAGATCGTCAGGTCGCCGCCGACAGCATTCGCTGGGCCCGCAAAGTCATGGCGCAACCCGCTATGGCCCAATACAGCCCGGAAGAATTCCGCCCCGGCGCGCATCTCGAAAGCGATATTGATCTGGCCAAAGTCGCCGGTGATATCGGCACCACCATTTTCCATCCCGTTGGCACCGCCCGCATGGGCGCCAAGGACGATCCGATGGCGGTGGTCGACAAGGACCTCAAGGTTTTCGGTCTTGAGGGCCTGCGCGTGGTTGATGCTTCGGCGATGCCTTTCATCACCTCGGGCAACACCAATTCGCCCACCATCATGATCGCCGAAAAAGCCTCGGCTTCCATCCTTGCGTCTGCCGGCTCGCACCGATGACCGAAGTTTTTACCTGCGCCCAAGCGCCCCCGTCGGCCGCATCGGCGGAACCTTGCCCGCCGTCCGCCGATCGTGTTCCTCATGCAGCAAAAAAACAAAGGCCCAGAAATCCGGGCCTTTGTAAGCTTATAGCAAGACTATCTGAGCGTCGTCTCACTCACCTTCATCAGCTCAGCTGCACCCAGTCGTCGTCCCGCAGGTGTCGCACTTCAAACACGTGCCATTCCGCACCATGGTGAAGTTGTGGCATTCGGTGCACTGGTCGCCGGTATAACCCTTCATCTGGGCTTCGGCGCGCAGCAGGCCGGCGTCCTTGAGGGTCGGCGGGCTCGGGATCGGGTTGAGTTCGGCAGCAGCAAAGGCCGAGGGGGACAATTGCGTGTCCACCTTGAGCGCCGTGGCGGAACGCAGCGCCGTCACGGTCGAAGTCTGCATGGCCTGCACCGGATTGGTCTGCTGATCGCCGGAGACGATCATCAGACTATTGGCGACACGGCCGCGGGTCATGCCGCGGGAGACAAAGCGCTCGGCGGGCACCGGGGCAGGGGCGGGCGCAGCACTGCGCGGGTCCACGCCTTCGGCAACGCCCTTGCCGAGCGAGGTGGGGCTGTCTGGATTGACGTGGGCGAGGTCATCCCGGTCGAGATAGGACACCGCCAGTTCACGGAACACATAGTCGAGGATCGACGTGGCATTCTTGATGCGGTCATTGCCCAGCACCATGCCGGCCGGCTCGAAGCGGGTGAAGGTGAACGCCTCGACATATTCGTCCAGCGGCACGCCATATTGCAGGCCGACCGAGATCGAGATGGCAAAACTATTCATCATCGCCCGGAAGGCAGCGCCTTCCTTGTGCATGTCGATGAAGATTTCGCCGATCCGGCCATCGGCATATTCGCCGGTGTGCAGATAGACCTTGTGGCCACCGACCACGGCCTTCTGGGTGTAACCCTTGCGGCGGTCGGGCATTTTTTCGCGGCGACGGACTTCCACTTCGCGCTCGATGATGCGCTCGACGATCCGTTCGGCAATCGCCGGCACGCGGGCATCGGCACTCATGGCGGCGAGATTTTCGACGTGGTCTTCGTCCTCGTCCTCATCGGCCGCAGCCAGCACCGAGGAGTTCAGCGGCTGGCTGAGCTTGGAGCCGTCGCGATACAGCGCGTTGGCCTTGAGCGCCAGGCGCCAGGATAGCATGTAGGCTTCCTTGGCCTCTTCCACCGTCGCGTCATTGGGCATGTTGATGGTCTTGGAGATGGCGCCCGAAATGAAGGGCTGTGCCGCCGCCATCATCAGGATGTGGCTTTCCACCGACAGATAGCGCTTGCCGATCTTGCCGCAGGGGGTGGCGCAATCGAACACCGGCAGGTGCTCTTCCTTGAGGTGCGGTGCGCCTTCCAGCGTCATCGCCCCGCAAACATGGATGTTGGCGGCCTCGATGTCCTTCTTGGAAAAGCCGAGGAAGCTCAGCAGGTCGAAGGTGAAATCGCCGAGCTGCTCATCGGTGACGCCCAGGCTCTTGAGGAAGTCCGCACCCAGCGTCCACTGGTTGAAGATGAACTTGATGTCGAAGGCCGAAGCGGTCGCGGCGTTGAGCGCGGCGATCTTGTCCTCGGTAAAGCCCTTGGCGGCCAGCGTCGACGGATTGACGCCCGGCGCCTGGTTCAGATTGCCATGGCCGACGGCATAGGCTTCCATTTCGGCGATATCGGCTTCCGAATAGCCCAGCGTACGCAGGGCCGGGGGCACGGCGCGGTTGATGATCTTGAAGTAACCGCCACCGGCGAGCTTCTTGAACTTGACCAGAGCGAAGTCGGGCTCGATGCCCGTGGTGTCGCAATCCATCACCAGACCGATGGTGCCGGTGGGGGCGATAACCGAAACCTGCGCGTTACGGAAACCGTGCTTCTCGCCCAGCGCCAGAGCATTGTCCCAGGCCGCCTTGGCGCGTTCGCTCAGCGCGGCATCGATCAGCGACGCATGATCGAGCGGCACCGGATTGATCGACAGCGCTTCATAGCCCGTCGCATTGCCATGGGCGGCATTGCGATGGTTGCGGATGACGCGCAGCATGTGCTTGGCGTTGCGCTTATAGTCCTTGAACGGCCCCAGCTCCTTGGCCATTTCGGCCGAGGTGGCATAGGAGACGCCGGTCAGGATCGCGGTGACGGCGCCGGCAATGGCGCGGCCTTCAGCCGAGTCATAGGGAATGCCCGAGGTCATCAGGAAGCCGCCAATATTGGCGTAGCCGATGCCCAGCGTACGGTATTCGAACGAGCGCTCGGCAATCGCCTTGGACGGGAACTGCGCCATCATCACCGAGATTTCGAGCACGATGGTCCACAGGCGGACGGTGTGCTCATAGGCAGCGGTGTCGAACGAGCTATCGGCATTGCGATAGGGCAGCAGGTTCACCGACGCCAGATTGCAGGCGGTGTCGTCGAGGAACATGTATTCCGAGCACGGGTTCGATGCGTTGATCGGGCCGGCTTCGGGGCTGGTGTGCCACTCATTGATGGTGGTGTGATACTGGATGCCGGGATCGGCCGAGGCCCAGGCGGCATAGCCCACCTGTTCCCACAGATCGCGGGCTTTCAGCGTCTTGGTGACCTTGCCGGTCTGGCGGGCCTTCAAATCCCAGTCGCTATCGCCTTCGACAGCACGCAGGAAGTCGTCGGTGACGCGGACGGAATTGTTGGAGTTCTGGCCCGAAACCGTCAGATAGGCTTCGCTATCCCAATCGGTGTCGTAAACCGGGAACTCGATCTCGGTATAGCCCTGCTTGGCGAACTGGATGACGCGGTAGATGTAGTTCTCCGGCACCAGCGCCTTCTTGGCGGCGCGGACTTCGCGCTTGAGAGCCGGATTCATCGCCACGTCAAAGCAATCGTCGCCGCTGCCTTCGCAGTTGACGGCCGCCTTCATGATCAGCTTGAGGTGCTTGGACACCACCTTGGAGCCGGTCACCAGAGCGGCAACCTTCTGCTCCTCCTTGACCTTCCAGTTGATGTATTCTTCCACATCCGGGTGATCGATATCGAGCACCACCATCTTGGCGGCGCGACGGGTGGTCCCGCCCGACTTGATGGCGCCGGCAGCACGGTCGCCGATCTTGAGGAAGCTCATCAGGCCCGACGACTTGCCGCCGCCCGAGAGTTTTTCGCCCGAGCCGCGCAGGGCCGAGAAATTGGTGCCGGTGCCCGAACCATACTTGAACAGGCGTGCCTCGCGGACCCACAAATCCATGATGCCGTTTTCATTGACCAGATCGTCATTGACCGACTGGATGAAGCAGGCATGCGGCTGCGGGTGCTCGTAGGAGCTCTTGGAGCTCACCAGCTTGTGGGTGAATGGGTCGACATAGAAGTGGCCCTGGCCGGGACCGTCAATGCCATAGGCCCAGTGCAGGCCGGTATTGAACCATTGCGGGCTGTTCGGCGCCACGCGCTGGGTGGCGAGCATATAGGCCAACTCGTCAAAGAACGTGCGCGCGTCCTCTTCGGAGTCAAAATAGCCACCCTTCCAGCCCCAATAGGTCCAGGTGCCGGCCAGGCGATCAAACACCTGGCGCGAGTCCATTTCCGAGCCATAGCGCTCGGCTTCCGGGAGCTTGGCCAGCGCCTTCTGGTCGGGCTCGGAACGCCACAGCCAGGACGGCACCGAATTTTCTTCGACCTTCTTCAGCGCCTGGGCGACGCCCGCCTTGCGGAAATATTTCTGCGCAATGATGTCAGCCGCGACTTGGCTCCAGCTCGAGGGGATAGCGATATCCTCAAGCTTGAAGACGACCGAACCATCGGGGTTCCGAATCTCGCTGGTGGCCGAGCGGAATTCGATGCCGCTATAGCGGTCCTGATTGGCGGTCGTGAAACGGCGTTCTATGCGCATGGACGGTCTCTTACGGGTGTTCGGATGGGGCGCCGTGAGGGGTGACTCAACGGCTCTGTTAAAACCATAAAGACGCCAAATTTCTCTGGTGTCGATCTCCGATTTTTTTACGGCCCCTACACCATGGCTGGTGATCGCGGCGTAGAGAGACGCAAAATCTAGTGTTTCATATGGGATTAGCGTGGATAACTTACCAGTGTCTGCAAAGCTTAACAAACCTGATTTACAGGGCGTGAACCCGCAACAGCGCATGAGCCAGCAGCGCCAAAGCCCCGATATTGCTGGCTTCTGGGCGCTTTCACGTCCAGCCCTGATTCCATCAAAGCGCTGTCAAGCATAGAAATTTGGTGGGTTTTTCCACATCGCCGGACACTACAGGTAGTGGGTGCGCGCCGCGCAGGGACAAGTGCCGTTTAGGCCATTTGCCGCTGCTCGAAGGGCAATTCCGGCTAGGCTCCATGCGCCCCGCATGTTAAACCCGGCCCATCACGCATATCTCGACGGCGGAATCGACAATTGGCCAAATCTGGTATCTCGCAGTTCCTGACTGAAATCTTCTCCTGGTGGGGCGGCCAGACTTGGGGCACACGGCTGTGGATCTGGCGCTTCGGCGACTATGTCGGCAGCGATGCCTTCGGCAATAAATACTATCAGGACCGCAAGGCCGACCGCCGCTACGTCACCTATGCCGGCGCCGCCGACGCCTCCACCATTGGCGATGGCTGGCATGGCTGGATGCATCACCGTACCGATGTAGCGCCGAGCCAGGCCAAATATGTCGCCCAGGCCTGGGAACAGCCGCATGAGGCCAATCTGACCGGCACGGCGGCGGCCTACCGCCCCGATGGCAGCCTGCTCAACAAGGGCGAGCGCCCGCGCGTGACCGGTGACTACGACGCCTGGTCGCCTGAATAAGGACCGCGGCGCCTTGCGCCCCGGCCCGATCCGCAGCCTGACATCCCCCCTCAAGCCGCTGTTGACCGCAGCGGCGCTGGCTTTTTGCGGCCCGGCGCTGCCAGCCTTGGCCCAACCCATCGCCAATCCGGTGGCCACCTTTGCCGGTCTCGACAAGATCACCGGCCGCATCACCCGATTCGACGTCTATATCGACGAGACCGTTCTGTTCGGCGCCCTCGAGATCACCCCGCGCGCCTGCTACAACCGCCCGCCGACCGAGGCGCAGCGGGTGTCGGCCTTTCTCGAAGTCGATCAGCGCAGCCTCACCGGCGTCTCGCGCCGGATTTTTACCGGCTGGATGTTCGCCGACAGCCCGGCGCTCAACGCCGTCGATCACGCGATCTATGACGTATGGCTAATCGAGTGCAAAACCAGCACCGACGTGCCGCCGCCCGACGAACGTTAGGCCGCTGCCGGCCAGTCTTACCCCAGATCGGCCCCCTCGGGCCTGACCCGAGGGCTTTTGCGACGCCGGACAGCAATTTTCGCTCCCCCTTGTCGAATCCAGGTTTCCCCGCTCGTCCTAGTTCTCGGAACCCGCCGCATTCGCGCGGGGCCGGGGGGAGGACAATCCCATGCTGCTCAGCAACAAGACGGCCATCATCTACGGCGCCAGCGGCGCGGTTGGCGGCGCTGTAGCAAAAGCCTATGCGCGGGAAGGGGCAAGGGTCGTGCTCGCGGCACGCAACCGCGCCGGATTGGAACCGGTCGCCGAAGCCATCCGCGCTGCCGGCGGCAGGGCTGACATCACCATGGTCGACGCCACCGACAAAGCCGCCGTCGAGGCGCATCTGGCCGAGACCGTCAGCACAGTCGGGCCGGTCGGGCTCATGTTCAACGCCATTGGCTGGGGCGACACCCAGGGGCAATTGCTCACCGCCATGCCGGTCGACCGCCTGCTGACACCGATCCAGACCGCGCTCACCACCTGGTTTCACACCGGCACCGCGCTGGCCCGACACATGGGCGAGCAGGGCGGCGGCGTCATTGTCGGCATCACCGCTAATGTCGCCCGCTGGCCGGTGGCCAATATCGGCGGCTTCGCCATCGCCTGCGCTGCCGTGGAGCACTATCTGCGGCAGTTGGCCGTGGAAAACGGCCCGCAGGGCGTGCGGGTCTGCTGGGTGCGCTCGCCGGGCTCACCCGATGCGCCGGGCGTTCGCGAAGCCTGGCAATTGCGGGCCAATGAAATGGGTGTCGGTTTCGAGGACGTCCATCGTGACTTTGCCAAGGATACGCCGCTGCGCCGGGTCACGACACTGGCCCAGGTGGCCGACGCCGCCGTGCTGCTGTCGAGCGATCTGGCCGCCGGCATGACCGCCACGCTGGCCAATGCAACCGGCGGCGCGCAGATCGATTAGTCCACAACGAGGAGACGCAACATGTTCACCGAATCAAAACTCGTCACCAAGCCGCCCCAGCCCTATGCCGCCATCCTGCTGACGCTGCGCCAGCCTGAAATCGCCGGCGTGGCCCCGCCGCTGATTGCCGATGTCATCGCCTGGATCGAGGCCAAGGGCGGCACGATCACCGGCGCACCCTTCTTCAACTACGTGAATTTCTTCCCCGACGGCAAAATGGAGATGCAGGTCGGCATGCCGACCGCGACCCAGCTGCCGGCTGACGGCAAGATCAGCACCGGCACCTTGCCGGGCGGTACATTCGCCTCGCTCACCGCCACCGCGCCCTATCACGAGCTGCATGACGCCAATATGCAGCTCGACCAATGGGCGAAGAGCAATGGCCATGTGCTTGATGGCACTGTGGAAGGCGACCGCTTCGTCGGCGCCAATCGTCTGGAGATTTATCTCAGCGATCCGGGTGAGGACCCGTCAGGTCATCCGGTGACCGAGGTCGCTTTCAGGCTGAAGTAGCAGCGTCCCAGGCCGACCAGTCGCCGGTGTACAGCAGCGCATCGGCGAGACGTTCCTCATACAGCTCGCGCGGAATTTCGATGCCGCCGAGCGAGGCCAGATGCGGCGTCACGAACTGGGTGTCGAGCAGCACGAAGCCGCCAATTTTGAGCCGCTCGACCAGATGGGCAATCGCCATCTTGCTGGCATTGGTCTTGCGGTGAAACATCGATTCCCCGAAAAACGCGCCGCCAATGGCCAACCCGTAGAGCCCGCCCACCAGGTCATCCCCGTCCCACACCTCGACGGTATGGGCCACGCCGCGCCGGAACAGCTCGCCATAGACTTTGCGGATGGTGGAATTGATCCAGGTCGAGGCACGATCCTCGCCCACCGTGGCGCAGCCCTCGATTATGGATTCGAAATCGCTGTCGACCTTCACCACGAAGCCCGATTTGCGCATCGCCTTGCGCAGGCTGGTGGAGGGACGGAAATTCTCGATCGGGAGGATGCCGCGCATTTCCGGGCTGACCCAGAAAATATCGTCGTCGGTGGCGTCCTCGGACATCGGGAAAATGCCGGCCCGATAGGCCCGGACGATCAGTTCCGGGGTAATTTCGAGGTCGAACGGGTCTTGGCGGCTAGCCATCGACGGTCCTTCTTCACCTCTCCCTCGGGGAGAGATCGGCGCGTCGCGCCGGGTGCAAAGGCCCCCCTCACCATAGCAGGCGGTGAAGGGGGTGCCATAGCGTCAGGCCTTGTTCTCAGCCAGGTATTTTTCCAGCCAGTGGATGTCGTAATTGCCGGCCAGCACATCCGGCTCGCGGATCAGGCGCTGGAACAGCGGCAGCGTCGTCTTGATGCCGTCGATGACGAATTCATCAATGGCGCGACGCAGACGCTGCAGGCACTCCTCGCGGGTCCGGCCATAGACGATCAGCTTGCCGATCAGCGAGTCATAGTAGGGCGGGATCTTGTAGCCCTGATACACCGCCGAATCGACGCGCACACCGACGCCACCCGCCGGGTGGTAGAAGGTGATGGTGCCGGGGGAGGGCGCAAAAGTCTGCGGGTCCTCGGCATTGATGCGCACTTCGATGGCATGGCCATAAAAGCTCACATCGGACTGCTGCATCGACAGCTTTTCGCCCGAAGCGACGCGGATCTGCTCATAGACGATGTCGATGCCGGTGATGCGCTCGGTCACCGGATGCTCCACCTGCAGGCGGGTGTTCATCTCGATGAAATAGAATTCGCCGTCTTCGTAGAGGAATTCCACCGTGCCGGCGCCGGAATATTTCAGCTTGCGCATGGCGTTGGCGCAGATTTCGCCGATCTTGTCGCGCTCTTCCGGGTTGATGGTGGGGCCACCGGCCTCTTCCCAAACCTTCTGGTGGCGACGCTGCAGCGAGCAGTCGCGCACGCCCAGATGCACGGCATTGCCCTGGCCGTCACCCAGCACCTGCACCTCGATATGGCGCGGCTTGCCGAGATATTTTTCCATATAGACCGAGTCATTGCCGAAGGCCGCCTTGGATTCGGCACGGGCGGTTGACCAGGCCGTCAGCACATCGGCTTCGGTCTGGGCGAGCTTCATGCCGCGTCCACCGCCGCCGGCCGTCGCCTTGATCAACACCGGATAGCCGATTTCGCGGGCGGTGGTGATCGCCTGTTCTTCGGTCTCAACCGCGCCGGCGGAGCCCGGCACCACGGGAATGCCGAGTTCGACGGCAGTCTTCTTGGCGGTGATCTTGTCGCCCATGATCTCGATATGATGCGACGAGGGCCCGATAAAGGTCACCTTGTGCTCGGTCAGGATCTTGGCGAAGCGGGCGTTTTCCGAGAGGAACCCGTAACCCGGATGCACCGCGTCGGCGCCGGTGATCTCACAGGCGGCCATGATGGACGGGATGTTGAGATAGCTGTCCTTGGCCGCAGGCGGGCCAATGCAGACGCTTTCGTCGGCGAGGCGCACATGCATGGCATTGGCGTCGGCGGTGGAGTGCACCGCCACCGTCTGGATGCCAAGCTCCTTGCAGGCGCGCAGGATGCGCAGGGCGATTTCGCCGCGATTGGCGATCAGGACCTTCTGGAACATGGGGTCCCCCTTACTCGATGACGACGAGTGGCTCGCCGTATTCGACCGGCTGGGCATCCTGGACGAGGATGCGCGTCACGGTGCCGGAGCGATGCGCCGGGATCTGGTTCATGGTCTTCATGGCTTCGATGATCAGCAGCGTCTGGCCTTCGGTGACCTTGGTGCCGATTTCGATGAAGGCTGGCTTGCCCGGCTCGGGCGACAGATAGGAGGTGCCAACCATCGGCGACGTCAGCGTGCCCGGATTGGACGCCAGGTCTTCAACGGCGGCCGGCGCAGCCGGCGGCACCGAGCCAGCGGGCGCGATCGAGGTCGGCGCAGCGGCCGGACCGGGCGCATAAAACTGCGGCGGGGCGGCGTAGGTTACGCCTTCATTGGCATAGGAGCGGGTGATGCGGACCCGGAAATCTTCCTGCTCGATCTCGATTTCGGCGAGATTTTCTTTGTTGAGCAGCTCGGCGATTGCCCGGATCAGGTCCTGATCCACTTGCGATGACTTGGTCATTCTTGTCGGTCTCCCGCGCTGGGCGCGTTGATCGTTATTTGAGTTTATCGGCGAGCGCCAGAAGCGCCATTCTATACCCGGCGACACCAAAGCCGCAAATGACGCCGAACGCCACGGCCGACACGAAGGAATGGTGCCGCACCGCTTCGCGCTGGTGGATATTGGAAATATGCACCTCCGCCACCGGCAGGCCGACGCCCTTGAGCGCGTCATGGATGGCCAGCGAGGTGTGTGACAGCGCGCCCGGATTGATCAGGATGGCGTCGGCGGTGCCGCGCGCCTCGTGAATCCAGTCGATCAGTACGCCTTCATGATTGGACTGGCGGAAATCCACGCTGAGCCCGACCGCTTCACCGGTGGCAGTGCACAGGTCGGCGATGTCCTGGAGCGTTTGCGCGCCATAGATTTCGGGCTCGCGGGTGCCGAGCAGATTGAGGTTCGGGCCATTGAGGACGAGAACGCGCTTGGTCATGATTTTTGCCTTTTGCACCGGCCCCTCCGGCCGGCGCAAGCCCGGTTATACGAAATGCACCGAAAAGGCAAAAATCTCGCCTTTTCAACGCATCTGGTGGGTGAGAAACCCGAACTAGCCCTCACACTGAGTCTGGCCGCATTCGCGCATATTGGCGATGCGTGTGCGCAATTCGTCGATGCCGATGGCGCCCGGAATGATCTCGTTGCCGATGATATAGGTCGGCGTGCCAGTGATATTGAGCGCGCGGGCGATTTCATAGGAGGTCTGGATGGTCTGCGACACCGCCTCGGTGCCCATATCCAGCTCCAGCGCCACCGGGCTCAGCCCCAGATCGGCGGCAGCGGCCAGCGCCACCTGCTTGTCGACCTGGCTGCGGCTGGTGAACAGCGCTTCGTGGAACGTCCAGTAATCCACATCGGAATCGCCGACCAGCACGGCCACACGGGCAGCGTCGATGGAAGCGTTGGAGAGGATGGGGAATTCCTTGAGCACGACGCGCAGATTGGGGTCTTCGGCCAGCAGCGTCGCCAGATCGGGCAGGGCGCTGCGGCAATAGCCGCAATTATAGTCGAAGAACTCCACCAGCGTCACATCGCCATCGGGGTTGCCGACCACCACCTGCGCCGGGTCATTGAAAATGGCGTCCTGCATCGAGGCAATGGCAGTCGTGGCCTGGCTGCGCTCTTCGGCCTGCAAGGTGGTGTCCAGTGCCACCGACATGCGCTGCAAAATCTTGGGGTCGGCCATCAGATAGGCCTCGATCAGCGGATTGAGCTGCGCCGGGTCGATCCCGGCCACATCCTGCGGCGCGGCCACAGGGTCCGCAGCGCGCTTGGCGTCATAGCTGCTGATGGCCTGATCGATCAGCGCCTGCACCGCCACGGTGTCGGTCTGCGGCGCGGGCTTGCTGAGCACCGAATAGCCCAACCCGCCGGCCAGAATGCCCGCCAGGGCGACAAGACCAAGAGTTACGCGTGACATGGACCGGAAGCTCCCCGCAAATGAACAATCAGCCCGCCTTCTAGCAGAGCCGCCCACACATTGGCACCCGCGAGTGAATGCCGTCCTGCCGCAACCATCAATTGTTGTTGAGAGCCCGGGCGGAACGGGCTAGGCGGGAGGGACCAGCCAAGGATGCCCTACAATGACCGACCAGCCCGCCGATGGCCTGATGCCGTTCCATGCCATGGAAATCCTCAAGCGCGCCAAGGCCATTGAAGCCACCGGACGGACCGTGTGCCACCTCGAAGTCGGCGAGCCGGGCACTCCGCCGGCGCCCCGCGTCATCGCCGCTGTGGCCCAGGCGCTGCCACAGGCGCAGGGCTATACCAATGCCAAGGGCCTCAGCGAACTGCGCGACGGGCTGGCCAATTATTACCAGCAGCAGCACGCCGTCGCCGTCGATCCCGATTCGATCCTCTGCACCATGGGCTCGTCCTCCGGCTTCATCATCGCCTTCCACACCGCCTTCCGCCCCGGCGCCCGCATCGCCATCACCCGCCCGGGCTACCCGGCTTATGTGAATACCTTGCTCGGCCTCGGCTTCGGCATCGCCGAAATTCCGGTCCACGCCGGCAATGGCTGGAAGCTCACCGGCGCCGATATCGCTGCCGCCCATGCCGAAACGCCCTTCGAAGGCTTGCTCTTCGCCAGCCCGGCCAACCCCACCGGCGCCGCCGTCGACCGCGCCGAACTCACCGATATCGTCGCCACCTGCCAGCGGCTGGGCGTGCGGCTGATTTCCGACGAAATCTATCACGGCCTCGACTATCGCGGCCCCTCGGTCAGCGCGCTGGAGCTGACGCGCGACGCCATCATCATCAACAGTTTTTCGAAATATTACTGCATGACCGGCTGGCGCATCGGCTGGATGGTGCTGCCCGACGAGCTGGTCCGCCGCGCCGAAATCCTGCAGCAGAACCTCTTCATCTCGGCCCCCACCCTGAGTCAGATCGCCGCCACCGTAGCGCTGGGCGAGCGCGACTATGCCGAGGAGCGCAAAGCCGAATACGCCGTCAACCGTACCTTGCTCACCGATGGCCTGCGCAGCCTGGGCTTTGACGTCGGCCAGCCCTCCGACGGGGCATTTTACGCCTATGCCGGCATCGTCAATTTCTCCAATGATTCCCTGCAATTCTGTTCCACCATGCTGGAACAGGCCGGCGTCGCCGCCACCCCCGGCATCGACTTCGACCGCACCAATGGCGACCGCTACGTCCGCTTCTCCTACGCCGGCCGCCGCGACAGCATCGAACTGGCCCTGGAGCGGATGGGGCAATTTCTGAAATAGGGGCAGGGCGGCCCACGACCGAGCCACATACTCGATACGTCCCCTCGCCCCTCAGGGGAGAGGGCTAGGGTGAGGGGTGCGATCCCCGTTCAAGCCGGATGCGCGAGCATGGACCGCAGGATTGGGGCAATGCCCCCCCAAAAAACTCGATGTCATCCCGGCCTTGAGCCGGGACCCATCCTGAGATTTCACCGCACCCACCATCGCGGGATGGGCCCCGGCTCAAGGCCGGGGTGACACCGTGGGTGAGACGAGATCGTATCCCAAGCAGAAATCCAGGGTGAGGGGTTTTCTCCGCAAACCCAATCCCCTCACTCCAGCCGAAACGCCCGCGCCACCTCGTGATCGCGCAGCCCCAGCGCCGGCAATTCCCCGCGCAGCGCCGCCCGCAGCCGGTCGATATCGCTAACCGCGCTGGCATCCACCACCACGCGGGTAAACCTCGCCCGCGCACCGCTCCGCATTTCATGCAGCAGATTATACAGCAGCGCCCTAACATCACTCTGTGCCGTGCAGGCTACGCATTGCACGCCATCCGCATGGTCATGCCCGGTGCCGGCCGGCAGGCGGAGCAGGGCGGTCTCGCTGTCCAGCTCCGGCAACGCACCAGTTACCAATGTGACGGGGATTTGTTCAATGCGCGCCATGAGTTACCCCCTCCTAGCCTCCCCCTGACAGGGGGAGGAACATATCAAGTTCTTGACGAGATTATCGCCCGCCCACCGCTCTGTTCCTCCCCCTGTCAGGGGAAGGTTAGGAGGGGGTATCCCACAAAAAACCGCTACTCCGCCGCCACGACCTGCGTCGGAATATAGTTCAAAATCGGCCCGAGCCAGCGTTCCACCTCGGCCAGCGGCATAGCCTTGCGCGCGGCATAATCCGCCACCTGATCGCGTTCCACCTTGGCCACGCCGAAATAATACGACTCCGGATGACTGAAATAGAGGCCGGACACCGACGAGCCGGGCCACATGGCATAGCTCTCGGTCAGGGTCACCCCGGCATTCTTCTCGGCATCAAGCAGGCGGAACAGCGTGGTCTTCTCGGTATGGTCCGGCTGGGCGGGATAGCCCGGCGCCGGACGAATACCGCGATAGGGCTCGCTGGCCAGTTCCTCGGGGGAATAGCTCTCGTCCGCGGCATAGCCCCAATATTCCTTGCGCACCCGCTCATGCATGGCCTCGGCCATGGCTTCGGCATAGCGGTCGGCCAGCGCCTTGACCAAAATCGAGGAATAGTCGTCGTTGACGCGCTCGAAGCGGTCGGCGATCGCCACTTCCTCAATGCCGGCCGTGACCACGAAGCCGCCGAGATAGTCCGGCGTGCCGACCGGGGCCACGAAGTCCGACAGCGCCATATGCGGCTTGCCATCGCGCCGGCTCAGTTGCTGGCGCAGGGTGAACAGGGTCGCCAGTTCCTCGCTGCGGCCTTCATCGGTGAACAGCTTCACGTCATCGCCGACGCCATTGGCCGGCCAGAAGCCGAGCACGGCGCGCGGGCGGAACCACTTTTCGTCAATGATCTGCTTGAGCATGCGCTGCGCATCCTCGAACAATTGCCGTGCCGCTTCGCCCTGCCGCTCGTCGGTGAGGATGTTGGGATAGCGGCCCTTGAACTCCCAGGTCTGGAAGAACGGCGTCCAGTCAATATAGGCCGACAGCGTTTCCAGATCGACATCGTCGATCACCTTGGTGCCGAGAAAGCTCGGCTTGGGCGGGCTATAGCCGGCCCAGTCGGGCTTGAAGCTGTTGGCGCGGGCCACCGCCAGCGGCACCCGCTTCTTCTCGCTCTCGGCCCGCTCATGCGCGGCAGCGGCGCGGGCATATTCCTTTTGGATATCCGCGATGAAGCTGACCTTGGTGTCGGCCGACAGCAGATTGCCGACCACGCCCACGGCGCGGCTGGCGTCGTTGACATGCACGGCCTGGCCCAGATTGTAGCGCGGGTGGATTTTCACCGCCGTATGCACGCGGCTGGTGGTCGCCCCGCCGATCAGCAGCGGAATGTTGAAGCCTTCGCGCTCCATTTCAGCGGCCACATGCACCATCTCGTCCAGCGACGGGGTGATCAGCCCCGACAGCCCGATAATGTCGACATTCAGCTCCTTGGCCGTCGCCAGGATCTTTTCCGCCGACACCATGACCCCGAGATCGATGATTTCGTAGTTGTTGCAGCTCAGCACGACGCCGACGATATTCTTGCCGATATCGTGCACGTCGCCCTTGACCGTCGCCATCAGGATCTTGCCGGCGCTCTGGCGGCCGGCAGCATCGCCATTGGCGTCCTTTTCGGCCTCCATATAGGGCAGCAGCAGCGCCACGGCCTGCTTCATCACGCGCGCCGATTTCACCACCTGCGGCAGGAACATCTTGCCCGAGCCGAACAGGTCGCCAACGATGCCCATGCCGGCCATCAGCGGGCCTTCGATCACATGCAGCGGCCGCTCGGCCTTGAGCCGGGCTTCCTCGGTGTCGGCGTCGATATATTCGGTGATGCCGTTGACCAGCGCGTGCGCAATGCGGTCCTCGACCGAGCGCTCGCGCCAGGTCAGATCCTTGGCGGCGGCTTCCTTGCCGGCGGTGCCGCGATAGCGTTCGGCCAGCGCCAGCAACCGGTCGGTGCCATCCTCGCGGCGATTGAGGATCACGTCCTCGCAGGCATCGCGCAGTTCGGGGTCGATGCTGTCATAGACGATCAGTTGCCCGGCATTGACGATGCCCATGTCCATGCCATTCTGGATGGCATAGTACAGGAACACGGCATGCATCGCCTCGCGCACCGGCTCATTGCCGCGGAACGAGAAACTCAGATTGGAGATACCGCCCGAAATATGCACATGGGGCAGGGTGGCGGTAATGTCCTTCGTCGCTTCGATGAAATCGACGCCGTAATTATTGTGCTCCTCGATGCCGGTGGCGATCGCGAACACGTTGGGATCGAAGATGATATCTTCGGGCGGGAACCCGACCTCTTCGGTCAGGAGCTGATAGGCGCGGGTGCAGATTGCGACCTTGCGTTCGCGCGTATCGGCCTGGCCCTGCTCGTCAAACGCCATCACCACCACGGCAGCACCATAGGCGCGCACCAGCCGCGCATGATGCAGGAACGCCTCTTCGCCCTCCTTCATCGAGATGGAATTGACCAGCGCCTTGCCCTGCACGCATTTCAGGCCCGCCTCGATCACCTCCCATTTGGAGCTGTCGATCATCAGCGGCACGCGGGCGATTTCGGGTTCGGCGGCCAGCAGGTTGAGGAAATCGACCATCACCTGCTTACTGTCGATCAGCCCCTCATCCATGTTGATGTCGATGATCTGGGCGCCATTGGCCACCTGATCGCGCGCCACATCGAGCGCGGCGGTATAGTCGCCGGCGGTGATCAGCTTGCGGAAGCGGGCCGAGCCGGTGACGTTGGTGCGCTCGCCGATATTGACGAAGGGAATGTCCTTGGTCAGCGTGAACGGCTCCAGCCCGGCCAGCCGCAGCAGGCGCTTCGGCTTGGCGATGGGGCGCGGCTTGTGCTTGGCCACAGCCTCGGCAATGGCGCGGATATGGTCCGGCGTCGAGCCGCAGCAGCCGCCGACAATGTTGACATAGCCCGCTTCGGCAAAGCCCTCGATCTGCTCGGCCATGAATTCGGGCGTCTCGTCATATTGACCAAACGCATTGGGCAGCCCGGCATTGGGATAGGCGCAGACAAAGGTGTCGGCGATATCGGACAGCTCGCCCAGATGCGCCCGCATGGCATTGGCGCCCAGCGCACAGTTCAGCCCGATGGTGATCGGATTGGCATGGCGCAGCGAATACCAGAACGCCGTCGGCGTCTGTCCGGAGAGGGTCCGGCCGGACAGATCGGTGATGGTGCCCGAAATCATGATCGGCACATCGATGCCGCGTTCCTCGAACAGCCGCTGCGCCGCAAAAATGCCGGCCTTGGTGTTGAGCGTATCGGTGATGGTCTCGAACAGCAGCAGATCGGCGCCGGCATCGAGCAGCCCGCGAATGGCTTCGCTATAGGCATCGCGCAGTTGATCGAAAGTGATCGAACGATAGCCGGGACTGGTCACATCGGTCGACATGGAGGACGTCTTGGTGGTCGGCCCGATGGCCCCGGCCACAAACCGCCGCCGACCATCCTCCGCTTCGGCGCGCAATGCCGCCCGCCGCGCCACCATCACGCCCTGATAATTGATGTCGTAAACCGCGCTTTCGCAGCCATAGTCGGCCTGCGCCACCGAGGTGGCCGAAAACGTGTTGGTCTCGGCGATATCGGCCCCGGCCATGAAATACTGGTAGTGGATATCCTCGATCCGCTCCGGCTCGGTCAGCACCAGCAGGTCGTTATTGCCCTTCAGCGGCAGCTTCCAGTCCTTGAAGCGCTCGCCGCGGAAATTATGTTCGTCCAGCCCGAGCCGCTGAATCATGGTGCCCATGGCCCCATCGAGAATCAGGATGCGCTCCTGCGCCGCCTTGGTCAGCGCGCTGCGGACCTCGTTCCAATTGGGGATGTGGGGGTGCTCATGCTGGCTCATCGCCATCTACCTCAGTTCAGTCAGGCCATACTCGCCGGTGACATAAAGATATCTTTATATCAGGAATTTCGCAACCCACCGCGCGTGGATCACTTTTGTCGCGGTTCCTTAGCGCATTGCCGTCAAATGCGACATCGACTGGTAACAGTCTGTTGGCCTTAACCTCATCGAAACCAGAAAACTGTTCTGTGCGTCCAAGCGCTGCCCGATCGGCTATCATCGGAGCTCGCCTCGTCTTGTGTTTAGAGTATTGCGTACCGTGACGACGACCCCCTGGCGCCAAACCGCCCGTTTCGTGGCCCTCGCGACCCTGATCGCCCCGATCCTCGCTGCCTGCGTTGGCGGCGGCACCGGCGCAACGGTCAAACGTGCCGCCTTCTCCTCCTCGGAATATGGCGTCGGCGTGTCTCCCCGCGTCACCACCAATCCCAATCCGCCCAAGGGCGGCGGCCGCTATCAGGTCGGCAAGCCCTATACGGTGCGCGGCAAGACCTATGTGCCGCAGGAAGACCCGACCTATGTCGCCAGCGGCGACGCCTCCTGGTACGGCTCGGATTTCCACGGCCGCCGCACCGCCAATGGCGAAATCTTCTCGGCCAATGCCCTGACCGGCGCGCATCCGACCCTGCCGCTGCCCTCCTATGTCCGCGTCACCAACGAGGCCAATGGCCGCTCGGTGGTGGTCCGCGTCAACGATCGTGGCCCCTATATGCCGGGCCGCATCATGGATCTGTCGCATCGCGCCGCCGAAATGCTCGGCTACGTCAATAACGGCCACACCCAGATCACCGCGCAATATGTCGGCCCGGCGCCGCTCGAAGGCGACGACACCCGCCAGCTGGTCGCCAGCTATTCCGGCCCGTCCGATTTCGGCGGCACCACCCGCACCGCTTACGCCGACAACACCAATAGCCTGGCCGATATCGCCGGCAATTTCTTTGGCGGCTTGTTCTCCTATGCCGATACCACCCCGCAGGCGCAGGATGCCAACATCACCAGCGCCCATGCTGCGGTCACCGCCATGGCCACCCGCGCCGGCGATCTCGATTCCTGGGTGCAGGCCGTCGATGCCGATGCGCGCTCGATCAAGCTGAGCCTCGGCATTTTCGCCGATCAGAACAATGCCATCGCGCTGGCCGAACGCTTCGCCGTACTCGGCGCTGTTGATGAGGAAGCCGTGACGGTCAATGGTCGCGCCGCAACGCGGCTGACCCTGACCCATCTCAAGCCCGGCGTCGGCAGAGTTGATGCGCTCGATCTGGCCCGCGAACTTGGCCTCAATGACATAAAACTATATTAGTATTGGGAGCCGGACAGGCCGGCTGCCAACAGGACGGGATGATCGTGAAACGGATCTGGCAGATATTGGCCGCGACGCTGGTCTTGACTGCGCCGGTACTGGCGCAGGCCGAGTTCGACACCAAGGCCAAATTCGCCATTCTGATGGACGAAGACTCCGGCACGGTGATCTTCCAGAAGGACGCCGATCTGCCGATGGAGCCGGCCAGCATGGCCAAGCTCATGACCGTCGCCGTGGTGTTCAACGATATCCGCGATGGCCGCCTGTCGATGAGCGACGAGTTTTTCGTCTCCGAACACGCCTGGCGCACCGGCGGCGCCAAGTCGGGCGGCTCGACCATGTTCGCCGAACTCAATTCGCAGATCGCCGTCGAGGATCTGATCCGCTCGGTCATCATCCAGTCGGGCAATGATGCCGCCATCGTGCTGGCCGAAGGCATTGCCGGCTCCGAGGGCAGCTTTGCCGCGATGATGAACGAGCTGGGCGAGGATATCGGGCTCACCGATTCCCACTTCACCAATCCCACCGGCCTGCCGGACCCCGACATGTATGTCACCGCCCGCGATCTGGCCGATCTGGCGCGCTATCTGATCGATGAATTCCCGCAATATTACCACTACTTCTCCGAGCCGGAGATGGAGTGGAACAAGATCAAGCAGCCTAACCGCAATTCGCTGGTGGAATTGGGCATTGGCGTCGACGGCCTCAAGACCGGCCACACGGAAGCTGCCGGTTACGGATCGGTGATTTCCACCGATCAGGGCGGTCGCCGGCTGATCGCCGTGGTGCATGGCCTGACGTCCATGGCGCAACGCACCGAAGAGGGCCGCAAGCTGATCACCTGGGGCGCCCGCGCCTTCGAACGGGTCGCCGCCTATCCCGAAGGCGCCATCGTGGCCTATGCCAATGTCTATGGCGGCACCAGCTCCAGCGTTGGGCTGATCGGCGATGGCGAGGTGGCGCTCTATCTGCCGCGCGGCTCGCGCAAATGCCTCAACGCCTCGGTGAGCTATACCGGCCCGCTGCTGCCGCCGGTGCAGCAGGGCGACAAGATTGCCGAATTGCGCGTGTTCTGCGATGACCAGCTGGTCCAGGTCGCCCCGCTTTACGCCGCCGAAACGGTTGGGCAGGGCGATATCGTCCGCAAAGCCACCGACGCCCTCAAGCAGCTGGCCCTGGGCTGGCTGTAGGCTGCAACATCATAATTCTGGCAATTAAACGCGGTGTCATCCCGGCCTTGAGCCGGGACCCATCCTGAGATGGTTTCACCGGCATGATCTCGAGATGGGCCCAGGCTCAAGGCCGGGGTGACATCGGGGGTGGGGCAATATCGCAAGCCCCGCACTCGTCCCCCTCACTCCCGCCCCATACCCTCTTCACTTGACGGGCGCGCAGCAGTTCCATAGCCCTCGGGTTAGGCCCGATTTTAACGCGCGGTGGACGTGACCAGGATCGGGCCAGTGGAAGACGGACATATGTTGCACCAAACTCCCAAAGCCAATCGCGCCCGTTTCATCACCTTTGAGGGTGGTGAAGGCGTCGGCAAATCCACCCAGGTCAAACGCCTGCTGCAAAACCTGCAGCGGCTGGGCATTGAGGTCGTGCGCACCCGCGAGCCCGGCGGCACCCCAAAGGCCGAGGCGATCCGCTCCTTCATCCTGCAGGGGCGCTCCGAAAGCTGGGGCGCCGGCGCTGAAGCCGTGCTGTTCGCCGCCGCGCGCCTCGATCACGTCACCCAGCTCATCGCTCCCAATCTGCGCAACGGCGTCTGGGTGCTGTCCGACCGCTTCCATGATTCCACGCGCGCCTATCAGGGCCTGACCGGCGGCGTACCCGACAAGCTGATTGCCGGCCTCGAATCCCTGGCCCTCGACGGCCATACGCCCGATCTCACCATCGTGCTCGACATGGACCCCGACCTCGCCTTCAAGCGCGTCGCCGAGCGCGCTGTCGAAGATGGGCTGGCGCTGACCGGCGACCGCTTCGAAAAGGAAGAGATCGAGTGGCACAAGCGGCTGCGCGACGGCTTTCTCGCCATCGCCCGCGACAATCCTGAGCGCTGCATCGTCATCTCGGCCGACCAGTCGGTCGACGCTCTGGAAGCGGCGATCTGGGACGCCGTGCGCCAGCGCTTTCCAGAATTGCTGGGTGGGGCGCAGGCATGAGCGATCCTGACGCCATTGCCGGTCTGGCCACCCCGGAACGCCGCCAGTTGGCGCGTGGCCATGATGACGTCCGCGCCGCCATCCTCAGCCAGTTGACCGAGCGCCGCCTGCCGGGCGCCATTCTGCTGCATGGGCCGCAGGGCATCGGCAAGGCCACCTTCGCCTTTGAAATGGCCGCCGCCATCTTTGTCGCCACCGGCGACGAGGACGCTCAGCGCGTCGACGAACAGATTGCCTCACTGTCGCATCCCAATCTGTTTCTGGTGCGCCGCACCCTCAACAAGACCGGCAGCAAGATCAGCGCCACTATCTCGGTCGACCAGATCGCCCGCCGCGACAGCGGCGATAGCCATCCGCTGCGTGATCGCCTGCACCAGACGCGCGGCCGCAGCGGCTACCGCGTCGCCATCATCGACAGCATTGACGATCTGAACCCGTCCGCCGCCAATGCGCTGCTGAAAATCCTTGAGGAGCCGCCGGCTGAGACCATCTTCCTCTTGGTCTCGCATCGCCCCGGCCAATTGCTGCCCACCATCCGCTCGCGCTGCCACAGCATCGCGCTGCGCCCGCTCAGCGACGACCTCGTGCGCGCCGTATTGGTCGAGCAGGACGGTGCCATGGGGCAGGGCGAGATTGACCGCGCCGTGGCTTTGGCCGGTGGCCGCCCGCGCCGCGCCTTCGAGACCTTGGCGCTGGAGCCGGAATCGGCCTTGGGCGCCTTGCAGGCCTGGCTGGTCAATCCGGCCCAGCACCCCGCCGGCGTCAGCCTCAAGCTGGCCGAGGCGCTCGGCGCTGACCCGACCAGCACCGAACTCAGCTTTGCCCGCGAGATGCTGGATGACTGGATGGCCGACGAGGCCCGCAACGCCGCCATGCAGCCGCATTCCCGTATCCGTCTTGCCTCGGCAACCGAGCTATGGGACAAGGCTCACGCCCTTTTCGCTGATGCCGACAGCATCAATCTGGATATGAAACAGACGCTCATTGCCATCTTTGATGCAATCCGAAAGCATGTTTCATTGACCGCCCCCGTTTCTGCCGAGCCCCTATGACCCTCAAGCCGTTTTACGTCACGACCGCGATTTCCTATCCCAATGGCGCGCCTCATATCGGCCACGCCTATGAGATGATTGCGACCGACGCCATCGCCCGCTGGAAGCGCCTGGAAGGGCGCGAGGTGTATTTCCTCACCGGCACCGATGAGCACGGCATCAAGATGGTGCAGACCGCCGCCGCGCAGGGCATAACCACCCGCGAGCTGGCCGACCGCAACTCGGCCGAGTTCAAGCGGCTGGCCGCAGCGCTCGACGTGTCCAACGACGATTTCATTCGCACCACCGAGCCGCGCCACCATGCGGCCAGCCAGGCAATCTGGGAAAAGATGGCCGCCAATCACGACGGCGACATTTTCCAGTCCACCTACAAGGGCTGGTACTCGGTTCGCGACGAAGCCTATTTCGATGATGGCGAGCTGACCGAAAAAGACGGCAAGAAATTCGCCCCCTCCGGCGCCCCCGTCGAATGGGTCGAAGAGCCCAGCTATTTCTTCCGCCTCTCGGCCTATCAGCAGAAGCTGCTCGACCTCTACGAGACCAATCCCGACTTCATCGCTCCCAAGGAGCGCCGCAACGAGATCATCTCCTTCGTGAAGGGCGGGCTGCAGGACCTCTCCATCTCCCGCACCACCTTTGACTGGGGCATCCCGGTGCCGGGCGCGCCTGGGCACGTGATGTATGTGTGGATCGACGCGCTGACCAATTACATCACCGGCGTCGGCTTCCCCGACGAAGCCAGTGAGCTATTCAAGAAGTTCTGGCCGGCGGACCTGCATGTCATCGGCAAGGACATCATCCGCTTCCACACCGTCTATTGGCCCGCTTTCCTGATGAGCGCCGGCATCGACGTGCAGCATCGCGTCTTCGCCCATGGCTTCCTCACCGTTGACGGCCAGAAGATGAGCAAGTCGCTCGGCAACGTCATCGACCCGTTCGAGCTGATCGAGGAGTTCGGCGTCGACGCCGCGCGCTACTTCTTCCTGCGCGAAGTTTCCTTCGGCCATGATGGCGATTACAGCCACGACAAGCTGGTGCTGCGCGTCAACGCCGACCTCGCCAACAACCTCGGCAATCTGGCGCAGCGCTCGCTGTCGATGATCAACAAGAACTGCGACGCCAAGGTGCCGCAGCCCGGTCCCCTGACCGAAGCCGATCAGGCGCTGATCGATGAAGTCACTGCCGCCCTCGACACCGCCCAGAAGGCCATGGACGAGCAACTGGTGCATGAAGCCACCGGTGCCATCATTGCCGCCCTCAGCTCGGCCAATAATTACTTTGCCGCTCAGGAACCCTGGGCGCTGAAAAAGACCGATCCGGCCCGCATGGGCACCGTACTCTACGTTACGGCTGACACCGTGCGGCGCCTGACCATCCCGATGCAGGCCTTTGTGCCGGCCTCGGCGGCTCGGCTGCTCGATCAGCTCAGCGTGCCACAAGAAAACCGTCAGCTTTCTGACAGCAAACTGTCAGCATGCTTGCAGCCGGGGCTTGAACTTCCGGCGCCGCAGGGCGTGTTCGCCCGCCTCGAACGCAAGCCGAATAAATGCTGATCGACAGCCATTGCCACCTCGATTTCGAGGCCCTGGCCAATGATATCGACGGCGTTCTGGCCCGTGCCGAGGCCGCCGGCGTCACCGGCATGGTGACGATATCCACACATGTGGATAAGTTTTCCACATACGCCGCCATCGCCGAACGCTACCCCAATATCTGGTGTTCGGTCGGCACCCATCCGCATCACGCGGACCAGGAACTGCATATACAAACGGATGATCTTGTCCGGCTAAGTGCCCATCCCCGTTGCGTTGCTATCGGCGAAGCCGGGCTGGATTACTTCTACGACAACGCCCCGCGCGAGGCGCAAAAGACTGGTCTGCTGCGCCACATCGCCGCCGCCAGGATCACCGGTCTTCCACTGGTTATCCACAGCCGCGCCGCTGACGACGACATGGCGGCGATCCTCGAAGCCGAGAGCGGGCAGGGGGCCTTCCCCTTCGTGCTGCACTGCTTCACCGCCGGCGTCGACCTCGCCCGCCGCGCCTTGGCGCTGGGCGGCTACATCTCTTTCTCCGGCATCATCACCTTCAAGAACGCCGAAGAGATCCGCGAAGTCGCCAAATTCGTTCCGGCTGACCGCTATCTCGTTGAAACTGATGCACCTTATCTGGCGCCGATCCCGCATCGCGGCCAGTCCAACGAGCCCAGCTACGTCCGCCACACCGCCGAAAAGCTGGCAGAAACCCGCGGCATTTCGCTCGAACAGCTCGGCGCCGAAACCACGGCCAACTTCGCCCGGCTATTCAGCAAAACCGGGCTTGCTTGAACCATGCCGGCAGCCCAACGGATCGTTGCAACCATCCTTGGCTGCGGTTCATCCGGCGGCGTTCCGCGCATCGGCAATGTCTGGGGCGACTGCGATCCGGCCAATCCGCGCAACCGGCGGCTGCGATGTTCGCTGCTGCTGGAAGGGTTTAGCGAGGGCAGCGACCAACCGACCCGCGTGCTGATCGACACCGGCTGCGACCTGCGCGAGCAGCTCCTCACCGCCAATGTCGACCGCGTCGAGGCGGTGCTTTACACCCACTCCCACGCCGACCACACCCACGGCATCGACGACCTCAGAGTGCTGGCCTTGCACAATCGCCGCCGCGTCGACGTTTACGCCGACGCCGAAACCAGCGAGCGCCTGCACGAAGCCTTCGGCTATTGCTTCATCGCGCCCCCCGGCAGTGACTACCCGCCCATCCTCAACGCCCACACCATCGCTGCCGGCGATGTGCTCACCGTCGACGGTCCCGGCGGGACAATTAGCGTCAGCGCATTCGAGCAAGCCCATGGAAACATTATCTCTTTGGGTTTCCGCGTCGCCAATTTTGCCTATTGCTGCGACCTCTCAGGCTTCCCTGAATCCTCATTCGCCGCCATCTCCGGCCTCGATCTCTGGATCATCGACGCCCTGCGCCATGCCCCGCATCCGAGCCATCTCAGTCTGCCGGAAACCCTCGACTGGATCGACCGTTTCGCCCCGAAACAGGCCGTACTGACCAATATGCATATCGACCTCGACTACGCTCACACCGACGCAGAAACGCCGGGGAATGTGACCCCGGCGTTTGATGGCATGCAGATCGATGTGCTCAGCGGCGCGATTTTGAACCGCTAAAACCTTAGCGGAACGCCGGGATCACGTGGCGGCCATAGCCGGCAATGATCTCTTCCTCGTCGCCGCTATCGAGATAGATGTTGAACTGGGTCACGCCGGCGGCCTTCAGCGCCTTCATCTTGGCGATGTGATCCTCGGGTTCGCCCAGCACGCAGAAATTCTCCACCACATCGGGGGTAATGAAGTCGAGGAAAGGGTTATCCGACTGGCCGTGCTTGGAATAATCATAGCCCCGGCGCTTCTCAACATAGCTGGTCAGGCTCTTGGGGATCTGGTCGTTGTCGGCGCCGTATTTCTCTACGATATCAGCAACATGGTTGCCCACCATGGCCGGGAACCACTTGGTCGCTTCAATGGCGCGGGCCTTGTCGCCGAAATAGGCCGGCGCGGCGGCCATGGAGCGGAAGTTCGACATGTCGCGGCCAGCGGCCTTGCCGGCGTCGAGGCACTGGTCGGTGAACCATTTGCACAGGCCCGGATCGGCCAGCTGCAGCACCACGCCATCGGCATGTTCGCCGGCGGTCTTGAGCGCCAGCGGGCCGTAAGCGGCAATCCAGCTTGGCATTTCATGGCCCACGGCCCAGGGGAATTTCACCGGCGCCGGGATTTCGCCATAGCTGACCTCCTCGCCGCGCACCATGGCCTGGGTCTTGGAGATGAATTCGGTGACGCGGGCCAAAGTCGCCGGCTTTTTGCCCATGACGCGCATCGAGCTATCGCCCCGGCCCACGGCCAGATCAAAGCGCCCGCCGCTCTGCTTGGACAGCGAACCGAAAATCGAAGCGGCGACGGACCAGTCGCGCACGTCCGGATTGGTCACCAGCGGACCAAAGCGCATCTTGGTGGTGTGTTCCATGCACATGGCAATGGCGGCGTAGCAGTCGCGCCAGAGAATGTGGGAATCGTAGAACCAGCAATGGCTGAACCCGGCATATTCGGCGGCGCGCACCAGGTAACGTGCGCGTTCCGCTTCAATGAAGCCTTTGAAAGTGATGCCGAATTCCATAAGCGCCTCCCGCCGTGTCGATCTTAAATTTGACCGTTCGATCAAAATTTGAGTTGAAGCCGTGTCATTGTCAATCGCAATTGCGCGGCGGCATCGATTTATCCGGGCAGGTCATAAGCGATCAGCGGCTTGCCGTTGCTGGGATGGCGCAGCAGCACCGCGTTGACGCCATAGACCTCGCGCAGCAGGGCAGGGGTCAGCACCTGCTCCGGCGGCCCCGACGCCACCTGCTTGCCGCCATGCAGCACCACCAGGCAATCGCAGAAAGCAGCCGCCAGATTGAGATCATGCAGCGCCAGCAACACCGTCGCGCCAGCCCGAGCGCGGCGGCGCAACAGCTCCAGCGTGGCGAGCTGCGCATGAATATCGAGATGGTTGGTCGGCTCATCGAGGATCAGCAATCTGGGTTGCTGCGCCAGCGCGCGCGCCAGCTGGATGCGCTGCTGCTCGCCTCCCGACAGCGTGTGGTAGAGCCGGTCGGCAAATGCCGTCATGTCGACTTCGGCCATGGCGGCATCGACCACAGCAAGGTCGTCAGGGGAGGGGGCTGATTGCCAGACCGGCTGAAACGGAATGCGGCCCAGCATCACAACATCGCGCACCGCCAGCCGCTCTTCAGTGCCGCCGCTCTGCTCGACAAAGGCGGTGAATTGCGCCCGGCTGCGCCGCGGCAGCGCCAGCAGGTCGGCATCATCAAAGCGCACCGAACCGCCAGCCAGCGGCACCAGTCCGAGCATGGCATGCATCAGCGTGGATTTTCCGGCACCATTGGGGCCGATCAGACCCGTGACCTGACCCGGTCTGGCCGCCAGATCGATGCCGCTGAGAATGGTCTGCGCGCCCAGCCGCACCGTGACCCCGGCAATGGCCAGCCCGGCGCTCATGTGACCCGCCGATAGCGCAGTAGTACGATGAGAAAAATCGGCGCGCCGAGCAGGGCAGTGATGATCCCCACAGGCAATTCGCGCGGCGCAAACAGGCTGCGCGCCGCCGTATCGGTCCAGATCATGAAGCATGCGCCCAGCAGCATGGAAATCGGCAGCAGCACGCGATGGCGCGAGCCGGTGAGCAGCCGCGCCAGATGCGGAATGATCAGCCCGACAAAGCCGATCGCGCCGCCGATAGACACCAGCACGCCGGTCAGCAGCGCCGTGCCACCCAGCAGCCACCAGCGCAGCCGGGCAACATCGACACCCAGCGCAGCGGCCGCCGTGTCGCCAAAGGCAAAGGCGTCGAGTGAACGGCCGGACAGCAGCACCGGCAGGCCGGCCAGCGCCAGCGCCGCCAGCACCAGCAGCGCGTCGGCCCAGACCACGCCACCCAGCGAGCCCATCAGCCAGCTCAGGATTTCACGATAGGAATCACCGGTCGCCGACCAAAAAATGAGGAACGAGGTGGCAGCGGCGGCCAGCGCCGAAATCGAAATGCCGGCGAGAATGGCCCGACTTGGCGTGGCCCCGCCCAGCAATTGCGTCACCAGAAGAGTCAGCGCCATCGCCGCCCCAGCGCCAAGAAACGCACCCAATGGCATCAGCAGCGACGCGCCGAGCAACAGAAAGCCAACCGCACCAAGCGACGCGCCCGAGGACAGCCCCAGCAGATAAGGATCGGCCAGTGGGTTGCGCATCAGCGCTTGCATCACCGCGCCACACAGCGCCAGCCCTGCGCCAACGCCAGCGGCGGCCAGCACGCGCGGCAGGCGCAATTCCCAGATAATGGCATCGCGCAACCGGCTCACCGGGCTCTCGGCCACGAGCCCGAAATGATAGGCAATAGTCTGCCACACTTCGGTTGGCGCGATATCGGCCGGACCAAACGTCACCGCCAGCACCAGGCTGGCGAACAGCAGCACCAACAGCCCGAGGCCAAGTGTCGCCAGCCGAGGCTGCGTCACGGCGTAAAACTGAGCCGGGCGAGCTGAGCGGCCATATCGGCCGTGGCCCCGACGTTGCGCACGCCGGCCTCGGCGGCGGGGAAAGGCACGATCAGATAGCGCTGGTGGGCGACGGCGTCGAGCTTGCTGGTGATCGGGTTTTCCGCCAGAAACTCCTGTTTCCGGGCTGCCGGATTGCCGATTGAATCGACCAGCACGATGACATCTGGATTGGCATCGACCACGGCTTCCCAGCTGACCGACACCCAGCCCTCATCGACGCCGGCCATGATGTTTTCCAGCCCCAGCGCCTCCAGCATCATTTGCGGCGCATTGCTGCCGGCCCCGACATAAGGGGTCTTGCTGGCGGAGGAATACCAGAGCGCGGTCAGGCCGCGCATGTCCGGCACGATGGCCGCCAGCGCGGCCCGCTGTTCGGCAATCAGTGCCTCGGCCGCTGGCGCGGCGTCAAACATGGTGCCGATTTCAGCGATTTCGTTGAATACAGCCTCAAAAGTCAGCTTTGGCGGTTTGATCGAGCGACAGGCCGGCGGCGACACATAACTGGCAACGCCCAATGCCGCCAGCGTGGCGCGTTCGCCAGCGCCATCAGCGGAGAAATTGCTCTCCCAGCCGGCATAAACCAGATCCGGCTCGGCTTCGAGCACCACTTCGGGCGACGGAGCCTTGTCGGCCAGTACCGGCAATGTTGCCGCTTGCGCGGCCCATGGTTCGGGCACCGGCCCATCCATGAAGCCAATGCCGACGATCCGCTCGCCGAGCCCCAGCGCCAGCAGCATTTCGGTGGTGGTGGATTTGATGGTCACTACGCGTTGCGGCGCGGCCGCCAGCGTTACGGTCTCACCGCAATTTTCGAGGGTCAATGGATAGCTGGTTTGCGCCAGCACGACAGTGGATGAAGCCGCCAGCAGGGCAAAGGCAAGGAACGAGGGCAGGGGGCGCATGAGGGTCAGTCCTGTTTAACGCGTTTGGGCGGGCGGACTGCGACCTCGTTGTGGTCGGCCAGTGCCGCCTCGTAGCCTAGGCGATAGGCCTCGGCCGAGCCGAAGCGGAACATGTCGTCATCCACCGAGCGCACCAGCGTATGAGCTCCGGGCGCATCGAGCGCCGTCACCAGATGGCCGAGGCCGCGCACCACGGCGACCGGAATGCCGCTGGCCTTGCCCTTGACCAGATCGGCGGCGCCGGCGATTTCGTCGGCCAGCACGGTGATGGTGACATTGAGCGGCCGACCATTGGCATCGACACCGCCGCGCAGATCGTCGGTGACAATAATCCCCGCCGCGCCAATGGCCACGTCGGTCTGCCCGACGCGCCATGGCCGGCCAAAAGTGTCGGTGACGACAATGCCCAGCTCGACGCCAAAGCGCCGACGCAGCCCGGCGCAGAGGTCGCGCGCCGAACGGTCCGGGTCTTCCGGCAGGCGCAATGCCAGTCCATCGGGCACATTGGACGTGTCGATACCGGCCGCGGCCATGATCAGCCCGTGGCGGGTTTCAACGATCTGGGTGACGCCGCCCGGATGCACGCGCTCGGCCACGACGCGCACCGTGTCCTCGGCAATGGCCTTTTCGCGGTCGACGACCGGCACCTGCCGGCCTTCGGCTTTAGAGACGATTTTACTGGTGATCACCAGGATATCGCCATCCCGCAGCGCGGCGTCGGCATCCTTGCTGGTGGTCTCATCGATGGCCTTGGCGATCAGCGCGACGAGGTCATCGCCCGCACCGATCTCCGGTACGCCGGTGACCCCCCAAACGCTGTAGCGTGGCAGTGGCATGATCGACTGGTCCTAGCTGGTGGCCTTGGGCGCCAACGCCCGCAGCCGTGGCAGGATTTCCCTGGCGTAAAGCGCAATGAAGCGGCTCTGGTCTTCGCCCGGCGCATGAAACACCAGATGATCAAAGCCATAGTCCATATAGGTCTTGATGGCCTGGACATGCTCCTCGGGGTCACTGGAGACGATCCAGCGCTTGGCGATGCGCTCGATCGGCAATTGTGCGGCCAACCGCTCCATTTCCGCCGGATCTTCCACCGAATGCTTTTCTTCCGGTGTCAGCGACAGCGCCGCCCAGCTGCGCGTATTATTGAGCGCGGCCTCGGCATCGGGATCGAACGAGACCTTGACCTCGATCATGCGCTCAAAGGGCAGGGCAGCCCGATCGGATTCAGCGCGGCCAATGGCAACATTGGGGAGCAGAATGTCCTTATAGAGCTCCTCGCCCTTGCCGGATGTGCAGATAAAGCCATCGCCGGCACGCCCGGCATATTTGGCATTGAGCGGCCCGGCACCAGCCAGATAGATCGGCACCATTTTGTCCGGACGATCATAAATCGTCGCATTCTGCGTACGATAGAATTCGCCTTCGAAACTGACGCGCTCTTCGCTCCACAGCTTGCGGATCAGCGCCACGGCCTCGCGCAGGCGCGCCGAACGCTCCTTGAGTTCGGGCCACACCATGCCGGTGGCCGGAACTTCATTGAGCGACTCGCCAGTGCCGACGCCCAGAATGACGCGTTCGGGGAACATCGCGCCCAGCGTGCCAAAGGCCTGCGCGACAACGGATGGATGCAGCCGAAAGGTCGGCGTCAGCACTGAAGTGCCGACCACCAGCTTTTCCGTGCGCGCCAGGACCGCAGCCATCCAGGCCGGCGCAAACGGCGCATGGCCGTCGGTATGCTTCCAAGGCTGGAAATGGTCGCTGATGAACACCGACTCGAAGCCAGCCTGTTCGGCCTCGATAGCGAACTGCAGCAGCCGGTTGGGCGCGAATTGTTCAGCGGATGCCTTATAACCGAAGCGCATGCACATCCTCCAATGCTCAGCGTCGTTTCTGATAGTTTGACCAAACGGTCAAAATTGTCCATCGCAATTATGCAGGCTCAATGGCGAATTTCGCCAGATAATCCACTTCTGATGTCCATTTTAGTTCCATAATATATATTATGCGAACCGAAACCCCTATTTAAAAGCCGCGCCCATGCGCAGCCGTTCGTCGTTTTTAATCACGATGTCAAAGAACCGTGCCCGCGAGGCCACGCCTCATAGACTCATGATTTGGGTGAGCTCGTCTAGCTTCTTTTTTAAGAAGCTGTGGATTGTCGCTTTTTGCGACAATTCTTACGCACTCCGTGCGCGCTCCCTCAAGGCCGGGCGGCCAAGTCTTAGGATTACTAGGGAGTTTTTTATGCGTCCGCAGAAATACTATGTCTTCTTTGAACATGGCACCGCCCGCGATATCGTCGTTGGCTGTGCCGCCGCCCGGCGCTTGCATTGCGCTTGGAACGGCCATCGAACCCGGCTTGAAGCCGAGGAATTCGCCGCTTGGTGGAATTTCACCCACACCAAGGAATATAACGTTTCTGACCGCCACCGCCCCCTTTAGGACGGGTATCCTTTGGTCGAGCCTTGCAATGCCTTGGCTCGACCTTTTTTGCCTGCCGCGCATCCCGTGGGTCTGAACTTCGTGCAGCAGGCTTATTCGCCAGGGGAGCTTTAGGACTGTTGTCCTTCTTTTTGTAGGACTTCGTACCTACATCGCTCCTGGCTATTTTTACCTGCCGCGCATCCCTTTGGTCTGAACTTCGTGCAGCAGGTTTTTTCGTCGGCAAGCCGACTTTGAGTTGCGAGGCCCTAGCGGGCTTCGCTATTTTTACCGGGTCCGGCGCTACCGGGTCCGGTGCTACCGGATCGGGCGTTCTATCTGGGATAGTCCCGGTTGTAGCGCCCGACCCTGCCGAGGCCGTAGTCGGGTTGGCTGACCCGCCCGTTGTCCGACCCAGCATTTCCGGAGCCCCCATCGTCGATAACGACTGTGGGCGGCTGGGCGTGTTCCGGCTGGGCGCAACACTCACAGGGTCCCTTGCGGTTGGCGCTGATTTGCCAGCCGCCGTCTTCGTACCAGTGCCGCCCCCATTTGTGCTGGTGCGCGTACCACTGCTCGGCGCGCTCGACGTTGCACCTTTCTTCTCGTCTTTGTCTTTCTTCGCCACTCTCTGCCTCCGCTATCCACTGCGTGTCCCAGAGCCGAAGCTCTTCTAAATGGTTCCCATATTCTTCCGAAGCCCGCTCATACATGACCTCTTCCGCTCCGCGCTTGATGGCCGCGCCGGACGGTACAGAGAGCCTACTTTCCCCACGGGGGAACTCTTGCCGCAGCAACATCCTGGCTTCGTCGTTCACCACTTTGCCGTACTGCTGGAAAAGGTCCACCAGTTGCGATGGTGGGCGGGGCTGCTCGCCCTTTAGGTCTGCCCACGCCTCTATGTAATGTTGCAAGAACATTTCGAGCGGCCTGCCCTTGAGCCAGTACCGGATCGGTTCCCCCTCTTTCGTCCGCGCTTCCGGGAAGCGGTATTCGGGGGTTTGGGGGGCCAGCCCCTGCTCCACATATTGTTCCGCCAGATGGCGGAACCACTTCGTACCGAGTGGTGGAGATTTGGATTGGCCCTTGTGACCTTGCTTGCCGTTGGCATCGAGGTCCTTCAACACGTACTTGCAGACGTATCGGACGCTAGGCACGTTAACTTCGTCAATGTGGACGAAGCCATGCGGCCACCAATAGGCCGGTTGGCCATCTTGCAGCTTAACTGGTTCGCCCCTGCTATCGCAGCGAACCCAGTTGAACCGCTGTTTATACCGCGCCTTCTTTATCCAGCGACCATATTGGTCCCATCCTGCGAAGGCGGGTAGAGGATCATCACTGTATAAAATAATGTTCCAATGTGCCCTGCCCTTCTCGGAGCCATATTCCCCGGTGATGAACAACCGGACCACGTAACCGTGCCGCCGCAGGAGCTTGAGGAATTTCTGGCAATCCGAATAGGTCAGGATCACTGCGCGTTCGTGGAGTATCTCTCCGACGCGCCCACGGCCATAAGTCGCCGTGATGACATAGCAAAACTTAGAGGTTTTGCTTTCTGCTATGTTGCGCCCGACCCAATCATTTTTGGTCTTGAGCTGACATAGCTTGCATTCTCGACACGCGACCTCCGTGCCGTCCGCTAATTTATTGGGTGCTAAGCACGCCATCGCCGCCGTTCCTTTCGGTTCGCGTGTCGATAAATGCATATAAGACGAGAGGGTATGTGCGCGGACCGCCAATCCTGTAGATTGGCGGTCCGCACGCGTCCTACTTTGTAGGATCGCTCGGCTTTGGCGGGTTCAGCCGATCATGGAGACCCATCGGGCCGTCCAGATACGCCATGACAATGGCGTCCGGCTTGCTCAACTTCTCACGCTTCATGACGAGCGCGACATGCAAATCATGATCGAGCTTCGCCGCCTTGCAGCGGATTTTCAGCGCACTTACTTCGGTAGCCATGGGTATTCTCCTGCGATGGTTTTCCAGTTTTTGACTTCCCAATGGGCCGGGTCGTAAAACGACCAGTCTCCGCCCCATTGCATGCTCAGGCCCATTTGGGCTGAAATCTCTTTGCCAAGATGGCCTATGAGCTTCCATTCATCGTCATTCATCTGCCACCCCTTGACGGAGTGGATTAGATCGACGGCACAGCCCCGATGCGGCCAGAGCCCATCGTCCGGGCTGTCTTTCGACACCCCGTTGCGGACCATTTCCGCCTGCTCGTATTCGCTGCGAATAACGCAGTGGGCCCACATCGGTATGCCCACGCGCTTCATGCGGCGGATAAACGCCGCTTCGAATTTCAGCACCTTTGGGTGCGCCCCCTCACGGACGGCGCGGCGCTGTTGCTCCCTCCACGTTTCCGTGGCGAGGAATGGCCTATTAACAAGGCCCGCTAACGCATCCGGCAGGCCCTTTGAGGGGCCTGCCGGTTCTGCGAAGATTGGCGGTGGCGGCGGTTCGGGGAGCGTTAACGCCCCCCGATAGTTCCGGTTAGGGTGCAGGTGTATTTCCTGCACCCGGAGCCGGTTCTGGCGTTCCTGCATTAGCGTCAGCAGGCTCTTCCGTTTCATTGACTTCCCCTGTCTCCGGGTCGGCATTCGCCGCCGCCGCGTCTTCGCGCTGTTGCTTGACCAACAGCAACTCGGCCTGCTCCCGCAGCCGCTGCTCGTGGCGGATATTGGCCTTGAGAATGGTGACTTCCATTTCTGGCGTCATTTCCATGCGCTGCTCCAGCTCGGTAAAGCTCTGGCTGACCACCGCGTAGCTTAGGATCAGGCCGTCATCGGACGACCACCACACCTCATTACCGGTCTCCGCCACAATGGCGCAGTCGCCATCGACAGCGAATGACACCGTGACCGGACATTCGCTGGGATCGACCACGCGCAACAGCGTGGCCTTCTTATCCTGCAACACCTTGAACTTGGTCGGTTCATCGACGTTGAGTTGCAGGGTCACTGTGCGGCGCTTGCCGGGCAGCGGGATTGCCGTGCCGCTGGGCAACTGTTGCCAGCGGTCAATGCTACGCAGTTTTACGCTCATGGCGCTTCCTTCACGATCTGGTCCTTCGGCGCATGCGCCGCGACTGCCTCATAGTTGCCGGTCTGCTCAATAAGCAGCCCGCCGAATTGTGTGTTCCCGGTGATCACGCAGTTTCCCCGGGCCGAAATTTCAAACGGGTCATTGATTTCATCGAGAAACGGCTTGATGTGCATAGTGCCGGGCTCGACAATGAAGAAACTATCCGTCAACGCCGGATCGACACCTTCCACCGCCCACAGGCGCTTACGCGCATCGTCGGTTGGGGTATCCGCAGCCGGTCGATGGAACTTCCCGCCAATCTTTGGCGGCGCACGATTGTATTTCGCGTTCATCGGCTCGAACGCGAAATACCCGGTCGGGTCCGAATGACTAACGTCCATATCGCGGTTGTAGACCACCTCGACCTTTTCCCGGTCGAGGGTATCCCGTTCCGCGTCCGGCCAATAATCATGGCCCGCCCGCCCACCTGCGGGCCGGGTATGGAAGAACCAATCCTGCTGGCGCTCCCACAGTTGATCTGGGAGGATTTCCATCAACACGACAACGACCCCGCCCGTGTTGATCTGCGGAACCCGCAGCCGGATGGTCTCACGGGTGAAGCCCGACGTTGCGCTGTCATCCAAATTGCCACTGTCCGTGGCATACCGCTTGCCCTGGCTGAACACAGGCCGCCTTAGCTTGCCGCCTTCCATCCGGTGACTATCGTAAATCTGAAACGGTTGTTTCAAATGCTGATCGGGCACCGACAGCCCCTGCATGAGCATATCGATGATATATTCATCATCATGCCCCTCGAACTGCATTCGCAGCTTTGCGAAGGCTTGCAGCTTCTTCGCTTCTTCCAGACCCGCCAGCGAAATCGAAATGCCATCCGCTGCCATTTCTGCCCACACGTCCGGATGCACCACGCCACCACCCTGCGCGGCGTTCGCCTTCAGCGAAATACCAGTGGCCGACGGACTGCCCGACGCCCAAACATCCGGGTAATCGCCGGAAACCTCATGAACTACACCGTCCGCGCCGTACACCTGATGACCCGGCAGCTTCCAATGCGGCATGTTCTGCGCGTCGAAGCCGATCCCATGGATCGGCAACGCCGTGCCACTCACCACGTGGAGCGCCACCTGTCCTTCCATCATAGCCTGATCGAAATCGGCCACCATGTGCGGGAACTGATGCCGGCTCCAGAACGCCGGTGCGAGCGAACGGTCCGCCATCGCGCGCGGCGTCAGCTTATGCGACGCCTGCCGCGCTCGATGATTGTAAACGAGGTTATACGCCTCCGCGTTCGCGGTGTTGATCTGGTCGCCCGCCTTGCCCTGCTCGCCCGCCGACAGATACAGCGGCACTGCTGCCGCACCGCCTGCTGGCAGCGCTTCGTTTTCCATAAAGGCGGTCACACCGGTCCCGTCGAGCGAGCCCTCCCCCATATAGGCGCGGTCCAATTCTTCCCGCGACGCTTGGAACCGCTCGAACGCCAGAAACGGCACAACCCACGCGGTAAACCGCGCCGTTACGCTGTTCATCAACAGCTCTTTGGTTTCCAGCATTTCGACCGTGGCGTCGATCTGCCCAACCAAAGAGTCCTCCCGCAGCATCGGGATGAAGGCGACCGGATGGGCTACCCCCGGCATGCAAGACGACAAATGCATGATGGGGTTGTTTCGCTTCGAGCGCGGATATTTCAGCGCCGAAGTCGACTTACGGTTGACATTCTTCATTTTCTTCTCACTTTCTTCCATAGACGTTCAATGGCCAAGCGCTTTCGCGCGCAGCCCTTACAAAAGGTGCGTTTCTTCATGGGGCATCATCAGTGGTTTGGTTGATTACGAAGATCGTCCAACTACATGTTTGGGCGATCATCACGTGCCTAAAGATCGGCTTAGTCCTGGGCGTCGTAATCGTCTTAATTAACGCGCTTTCCGGCGCGCGCTAGAACGACCAATACTGGTCCGCTGGGCTCCCTGCCGGTGCCCTTTCCCACGACGCCCGCTCGTCGTATGACACCCAACCGTTATGATACACCGGGTCCGGCCCCACGATCGACGAGGGGATAGCGCCGTTCCATCGCGGCGCTTCCTGCGCGAGCCATCCGGCCCCGCGCCTCACATTATGCACCACATCGGCAACGCCGACGACGACACCGCCAATCCAGTCGCCCGGCTCCCCGTACCGCTCTTCCCATTGATCCGCATTTGACCAATAGGGATTGGCTTCCCACTGATCCGTCCCGACCATCAGCTTCGTTGTGGTGTTCTGCAATTTAGGCTTCAACGGACCTGCGACAACCGCCGCCGAGCCGGGGCCGTTACCGCCCCCGCCAGCGCCGGTCGCTACGCCGCCCGCGCCGGGGCCGCTACCGCCGCCACCGGGGCCGGTTTGCACCTGCCCCGCCGAAACTTGATTTACGGGAGCGGAGTTCGTGTAAACGGGCTTTGCATTGTCGGTATAAAACGCGACTTCGCGCCCGCCACTGTCCGAGTTACTACCCGTTCCAGCCGGCGTGTAATCCCAATCGGCGCTGTCGGGGTTATAGGTCATACCCCCTTGCGTGGAGTGACCTTTGTCACCCCACGCCATTAGTTGCGCCTCCAAAGGTTCCGGAGGAACGCCTCTAGAACCACCAGAACGAGAGCGCCCGCTCCGACAGCAAGCTGTTCACCGAGAGCGCTAGCGTCAGTAATGCCGTAGTGCGCAAGCCCACCAGCGGCCAGAGTACCAACCCGCGTGATAAGCGGTTGGACCACATTGGTTTTGATTGTTTCATACAATTGCCATCATCCTTTGCGTTAACCACCAAAGGAGTTTCGGGCGCGCTTCTATATATTATGCGAACCGAAACCCCTATTTAAAAGCCGCGCCCATGCGCAGCCGTTCGTCGTTTTTAATCACGATGTCAAAGAACCGTGCCCGCGAGGCCACGCCTCATAGACTCATGATTTGGGTGAGCTCGTCTAGCTTCTTTTTTAAGAAGCTGTGGATTGTCGCTTTTTGCGACAATTCTTACGCACTCCGTGCGCGCTCCCTCAAGGCCGGGCGGCCAAGTCTTAGGATTACTAGGGAGTTTTTTATGCGTCCGCAGAAATACTATGTCTTCTTTGAACATGGCACCGCCCGCGATATCGTCGTTGGCTGTGCCGCCGCCCGGCGCTTGCATTGCGCTTGGAACGGCCATCGAACCCGGCTTGAAGCCGAGGAATTCGCCGCTTGGTGGAATTTCACCCACACCAAGGAATATAACGTTTCTGACCGCCACCGCCCCCTTTAGGACGGGTATCCTTTGGTCGAGCCTTGCAATGCCTTGGCTCGACCTTTTTTGCCTGCCGCGCATCCCGTGGGTCTGAACTTCGTGCAGCAGGCTTATTCGCCAGGGGAGCTTTAGGACTGTTGTCCTTCTTTTTGTAGGACTTCGTACCTACATCGCTCCTGGCTATTTTTACCTGCCGCGCATCCCTTTGGTCTGAACTTCGTGCAGCAGGTTTTTTCGTCGGCAAGCCGACTTTGAGTTGCGAGGCCCTAGCGGGCTTCGCTATTTTTACCGGGTCCGGCGCTACCGGGTCCGGTGCTACCGGATCGGGCGTTCTATCTGGGATAGTCCCGGTTGTAGCGCCCGACCCTGCCGAGGCCGTAGTCGGGTTGGCTGACCCGCCCGTTGTCCGACCCAGCATTTCCGGAGCCCCCATCGTCGATAACGACTGTGGGCGGCTGGGCGTGTTCCGGCTGGGCGCAACACTCACAGGGTCCCTTGCGGTTGGCGCTGATTTGCCAGCCGCCGTCTTCGTACCAGTGCCGCCCCCATTTGTGCTGGTGCGCGTACCACTGCTCGGCGCGCTCGACGTTGCACCTTTCTTCTCGTCTTTGTCTTTCTTCGCCACTCTCTGCCTCCGCTATCCACTGCGTGTCCCAGAGCCGAAGCTCTTCTAAATGGTTCCCATATTCTTCCGAAGCCCGCTCATACATGACCTCTTCCGCTCCGCGCTTGATGGCCGCGCCGGACGGTACAGAGAGCCTACTTTCCCCACGGGGGAACTCTTGCCGCAGCAACATCCTGGCTTCGTCGTTCACCACTTTGCCGTACTGCTGGAAAAGGTCCACCAGTTGCGATGGTGGGCGGGGCTGCTCGCCCTTTAGGTCTGCCCACGCCTCTATGTAATGTTGCAAGAACATTTCGAGCGGCCTGCCCTTGAGCCAGTACCGGATCGGTTCCCCCTCTTTCGTCCGCGCTTCCGGGAAGCGGTATTCGGGGGTTTGGGGGGCCAGCCCCTGCTCCACATATTGTTCCGCCAGATGGCGGAACCACTTCGTACCGAGTGGTGGAGATTTGGATTGGCCCTTGTGACCTTGCTTGCCGTTGGCATCGAGGTCCTTCAACACGTACTTGCAGACGTATCGGACGCTAGGCACGTTAACTTCGTCAATGTGGACGAAGCCATGCGGCCACCAATAGGCCGGTTGGCCATCTTGCAGCTTAACTGGTTCGCCCCTGCTATCGCAGCGAACCCAGTTGAACCGCTGTTTATACCGCGCCTTCTTTATCCAGCGACCATATTGGTCCCATCCTGCGAAGGCGGGTAGAGGATCATCACTGTATAAAATAATGTTCCAATGTGCCCTGCCCTTCTCGGAGCCATATTCCCCGGTGATGAACAACCGGACCACGTAACCGTGCCGCCGCAGGAGCTTGAGGAATTTCTGGCAATCCGAATAGGTCAGGATCACTGCGCGTTCGTGGAGTATCTCTCCGACGCGCCCACGGCCATAAGTCGCCGTGATGACATAGCAAAACTTAGAGGTTTTGCTTTCTGCTATGTTGCGCCCGACCCAATCATTTTTGGTCTTGAGCTGACATAGCTTGCATTCTCGACACGCGACCTCCGTGCCGTCCGCTAATTTATTGGGTGCTAAGCACGCCATCGCCGCCGTTCCTTTCGGTTCGCGTGTCGATAAATGCATATAAGACGAGAGGGTATGTGCGCGGACCGCCAATCCTGTAGATTGGCGGTCCGCACGCGTCCTACTTTGTAGGATCGCTCGGCTTTGGCGGGTTCAGCCGATCATGGAGACCCATCGGGCCGTCCAGATACGCCATGACAATGGCGTCCGGCTTGCTCAACTTCTCACGCTTCATGACGAGCGCGACATGCAAATCATGATCGAGCTTCGCCGCCTTGCAGCGGATTTTCAGCGCACTTACTTCGGTAGCCATGGGTATTCTCCTGCGATGGTTTTCCAGTTTTTGACTTCCCAATGGGCCGGGTCGTAAAACGACCAGTCTCCGCCCCATTGCATGCTCAGGCCCATTTGGGCTGAAATCTCTTTGCCAAGATGGCCTATGAGCTTCCATTCATCGTCATTCATCTGCCACCCCTTGACGGAGTGGATTAGATCGACGGCACAGCCCCGATGCGGCCAGAGCCCATCGTCCGGGCTGTCTTTCGACACCCCGTTGCGGACCATTTCCGCCTGCTCGTATTCGCTGCGAATAACGCAGTGGGCCCACATCGGTATGCCCACGCGCTTCATGCGGCGGATAAACGCCGCTTCGAATTTCAGCACCTTTGGGTGCGCCCCCTCACGGACGGCGCGGCGCTGTTGCTCCCTCCACGTTTCCGTGGCGAGGAATGGCCTATTAACAAGGCCCGCTAACGCATCCGGCAGGCCCTTTGAGGGGCCTGCCGGTTCTGCGAAGATTGGCGGTGGCGGCGGTTCGGGGAGCGTTAACGCCCCCCGATAGTTCCGGTTAGGGTGCAGGTGTATTTCCTGCACCCGGAGCCGGTTCTGGCGTTCCTGCATTAGCGTCAGCAGGCTCTTCCGTTTCATTGACTTCCCCTGTCTCCGGGTCGGCATTCGCCGCCGCCGCGTCTTCGCGCTGTTGCTTGACCAACAGCAACTCGGCCTGCTCCCGCAGCCGCTGCTCGTGGCGGATATTGGCCTTGAGAATGGTGACTTCCATTTCTGGCGTCATTTCCATGCGCTGCTCCAGCTCGGTAAAGCTCTGGCTGACCACCGCGTAGCTTAGGATCAGGCCGTCATCGGACGACCACCACACCTCATTACCGGTCTCCGCCACAATGGCGCAGTCGCCATCGACAGCGAATGACACCGTGACCGGACATTCGCTGGGATCGACCACGCGCAACAGCGTGGCCTTCTTATCCTGCAACACCTTGAACTTGGTCGGTTCATCGACGTTGAGTTGCAGGGTCACTGTGCGGCGCTTGCCGGGCAGCGGGATTGCCGTGCCGCTGGGCAACTGTTGCCAGCGGTCAATGCTACGCAGTTTTACGCTCATGGCGCTTCCTTCACGATCTGGTCCTTCGGCGCATGCGCCGCGACTGCCTCATAGTTGCCGGTCTGCTCAATAAGCAGCCCGCCGAATTGTGTGTTCCCGGTGATCACGCAGTTTCCCCGGGCCGAAATTTCAAACGGGTCATTGATTTCATCGAGAAACGGCTTGATGTGCATAGTGCCGGGCTCGACAATGAAGAAACTATCCGTCAACGCCGGATCGACACCTTCCACCGCCCACAGGCGCTTACGCGCATCGTCGGTTGGGGTATCCGCAGCCGGTCGATGGAACTTCCCGCCAATCTTTGGCGGCGCACGATTGTATTTCGCGTTCATCGGCTCGAACGCGAAATACCCGGTCGGGTCCGAATGACTAACGTCCATATCGCGGTTGTAGACCACCTCGACCTTTTCCCGGTCGAGGGTATCCCGTTCCGCGTCCGGCCAATAATCATGGCCCGCCCGCCCACCTGCGGGCCGGGTATGGAAGAACCAATCCTGCTGGCGCTCCCACAGTTGATCTGGGAGGATTTCCATCAACACGACAACGACCCCGCCCGTGTTGATCTGCGGAACCCGCAGCCGGATGGTCTCACGGGTGAAGCCCGACGTTGCGCTGTCATCCAAATTGCCACTGTCCGTGGCATACCGCTTGCCCTGGCTGAACACAGGCCGCCTTAGCTTGCCGCCTTCCATCCGGTGACTATCGTAAATCTGAAACGGTTGTTTCAAATGCTGATCGGGCACCGACAGCCCCTGCATGAGCATATCGATGATATATTCATCATCATGCCCCTCGAACTGCATTCGCAGCTTTGCGAAGGCTTGCAGCTTCTTCGCTTCTTCCAGACCCGCCAGCGAAATCGAAATGCCATCCGCTGCCATTTCTGCCCACACGTCCGGATGCACCACGCCACCACCCTGCGCGGCGTTCGCCTTCAGCGAAATACCAGTGGCCGACGGACTGCCCGACGCCCAAACATCCGGGTAATCGCCGGAAACCTCATGAACTACACCGTCCGCGCCGTACACCTGATGACCCGGCAGCTTCCAATGCGGCATGTTCTGCGCGTCGAAGCCGATCCCATGGATCGGCAACGCCGTGCCACTCACCACGTGGAGCGCCACCTGTCCTTCCATCATAGCCTGATCGAAATCGGCCACCATGTGCGGGAACTGATGCCGGCTCCAGAACGCCGGTGCGAGCGAACGGTCCGCCATCGCGCGCGGCGTCAGCTTATGCGACGCCTGCCGCGCTCGATGATTGTAAACGAGGTTATACGCCTCCGCGTTCGCGGTGTTGATCTGGTCGCCCGCCTTGCCCTGCTCGCCCGCCGACAGATACAGCGGCACTGCTGCCGCACCGCCTGCTGGCAGCGCTTCGTTTTCCATAAAGGCGGTCACACCGGTCCCGTCGAGCGAGCCCTCCCCCATATAGGCGCGGTCCAATTCTTCCCGCGACGCTTGGAACCGCTCGAACGCCAGAAACGGCACAACCCACGCGGTAAACCGCGCCGTTACGCTGTTCATCAACAGCTCTTTGGTTTCCAGCATTTCGACCGTGGCGTCGATCTGCCCAACCAAAGAGTCCTCCCGCAGCATCGGGATGAAGGCGACCGGATGGGCTACCCCCGGCATGCAAGACGACAAATGCATGATGGGGTTGTTTCGCTTCGAGCGCGGATATTTCAGCGCCGAAGTCGACTTACGGTTGACATTCTTCATTTTCTTCTCACTTTCTTCCATAGACGTTCAATGGCCAAGCGCTTTCGCGCGCAGCCCTTACAAAAGGTGCGTTTCTTCATGGGGCATCATCAGTGGTTTGGTTGATTACGAAGATCGTCCAACTACATGTTTGGGCGATCATCACGTGCCTAAAGATCGGCTTAGTCCTGGGCGTCGTAATCGTCTTAATTAACGCGCTTTCCGGCGCGCGCTAGAACGACCAATACTGGTCCGCTGGGCTCCCTGCCGGTGCCCTTTCCCACGACGCCCGCTCGTCGTATGACACCCAACCGTTATGATACACCGGGTCCGGCCCCACGATCGACGAGGGGATAGCGCCGTTCCATCGCGGCGCTTCCTGCGCGAGCCATCCGGCCCCGCGCCTCACATTATGCACCACATCGGCAACGCCGACGACGACACCGCCAATCCAGTCGCCCGGCTCCCCGTACCGCTCTTCCCATTGATCCGCATTTGACCAATAGGGATTGGCTTCCCACTGATCCGTCCCGACCATCAGCTTCGTTGTGGTGTTCTGCAATTTAGGCTTCAACGGACCTGCGACAACCGCCGCCGAGCCGGGGCCGTTACCGCCCCCGCCAGCGCCGGTCGCTACGCCGCCCGCGCCGGGGCCGCTACCGCCGCCACCGGGGCCGGTTTGCACCTGCCCCGCCGAAACTTGATTTACGGGAGCGGAGTTCGTGTAAACGGGCTTTGCATTGTCGGTATAAAACGCGACTTCGCGCCCGCCACTGTCCGAGTTACTACCCGTTCCAGCCGGCGTGTAATCCCAATCGGCGCTGTCGGGGTTATAGGTCATACCCCCTTGCGTGGAGTGACCTTTGTCACCCCACGCCATTAGTTGCGCCTCCAAAGGTTCCGGAGGAACGCCTCTAGAACCACCAGAACGAGAGCGCCCGCTCCGACAGCAAGCTGTTCACCGAGAGCGCTAGCGTCAGTAATGCCGTAGTGCGCAAGCCCACCAGCGGCCAGAGTACCAACCCGCGTGATAAGCGGTTGGACCACATTGGTTTTGATTGTTTCATACAATTGCCATCATCCTTTGCGTTAACCACCAAAGGAGTTTCGGGCGCGCTTCTATATATTATGCGAATAGCGGATAGGCACGGGCGGCAGCGCTGCGGGTGTCGCCCGCAATGCAATCTGGCGTTGGTCATCTTTGTAACTGTGGCCGTTCAGACCACCCGAACTTCGGCAAGCCGCTTGATGGCGTATTCGTCTTGCCAGCAAACGGCAGCTTCCCAGGCAGCCGAGGCCTGCGCGGCGATGTCATAGGTGTCGCCTTCCAGACCCGCCGCGTTGTGCGGCAGCACCAGGTCAAGGTCCGGCACGTCGACATGCGTTTCGTCCCAGTCGATCAGCGCGACTCGATCTGCGGTGATGCGGACGTTGCCAGCGCTGTTGGGGTTGCCGTGGACGACGCAGGTCTGGCGCCCGACGAGGCGCGCCCACGCGGCTCGGCAACGGGCAACGGCCTCCGGCGGCATCGCGGTAAGATCGATCCTTGTCCCCTTCTCGGCGTGCAGCAGATCCGTCGATGACCGCCAGCCCGGGCGCTGCGGCCAGCCCTGCGTCAACCGATGCAACTCGCGGACCGTATCGGCCACGCGACGCCAGTCGGCCGCGGTCTCGGGCGGTCCGCCCTCCATATATTTCATCACCACCAAGCCGCCCGCAAACAGTCGGCCGTCCGTGGTGGGGATAGGCACTGGCACGGTCAGACCTTCACGGTCGAGGTATTGGAGGAGCCCTGCCTCCCATGCGAGATCGGCGTCGCTCCTTGTACCGAGACGACCGACTGCCAGTTGCCCGCGAATGCGTACGCTCCACACGTCGTTGGCAACGCCGCCAGCGAGCGGCTCGAGGCGAACGACGTCCTCACCCCACTGTCCGAGCGCTTCCCATCCCACTAGCGACATCCCCGTCCAATCCGATTTGCGCGAACTTAACTTGAGCCCAAGCCCTGAACAACTAAGCTCAACGAAATCACGATTCCTCCCGCTCCGAGAATCCCATGCAGCCATCCCGCGATATTGCCCGCCTGATCGAAATCATGGCCGCCTTGCGCAATCCAGTCGGCGGCTGCCCGTGGGATCTGGAGCAGGATTTCGCCTCCATCCGCCACTACACCATCGAAGAAGCCTATGAGGTGGCTGACGCCATTGAGCGACAGGACTTTGCCGATCTGCGCGAGGAATTGGGCGATCTGCTGCTGCAGCCGATCTATCATGCCCAGATGGCCAGCGAGGCCGGCCACTTCGAAATCGGCGACGTGATCTACGGCATCACCGAAAAGCTTATCCGGCGCCATCCCCATGTCTTCGGCGATCTGGACGCCGCTGATTCCGAAGCGGCCAAGACCCGCTGGGAGGCCATCAAGGCCGAGGAACGCGCTTCCAAAGCCGCGCGCAAGGGCGACACCACGCCATCGCTGCTGGACGATGTGCCCAATGTGCTCCCTGCCCTGGCCCGCGCCGAAAAGCTCACCAAACGCGCCGCCAAGGTTGGTTTCGACTGGCCGGATTTCGCTGCGGTGAAAGCTAAAGTGGACGAGGAACTGGCCGAAGTCACCGACGCGCAGGCGTCCGGCGATCCGGCCGCCGTACATGAAGAAATCGGCGACCTGCTGTTTGCCGTGGCCAATCTGGCGCGGCATGCCGGCGTCGATGCCGAAGCCGCGTTGCGCGACGCCAATTTCAAATTCACCCGCCGCTTCCACTATGTGGAAGAACGCTGCCGGGAAGACGGCGTCGAGCCATCAGCCGCCGGACTGGAGCGGCTGGATGGCTATTGGAATGAAGTCCGCGCGGCGGACAAGGGCTAAGCCGCTCTTAAGCGTCCGAACTCTCGATCCGCCCGTTGAACCGCTCCAGAAACGCCGTCTTGTGCCGGGGATCGATCCGCACGACGAAGCCCGAGCCCTGTTCGGTCGGTTCGTCGCGGGAAATGATTTCCGCGTGAGCATGCAGCCAACCGATATCGGCGCCGGCACTATGCGGCACATGGACGTGATAGGTCCGGCTTTTCTCGGCCAGCGCGGTTTCGATGGCTAGTTTGAGGGCATCGATCCCCTGCCCGGTCAGCGCCGACGCCGTCACCGTAGCCGCGACCTTGCCGATTGGCGTGATGCCAATTAGAGCGTCTTCGCTGACCAGATCGGCCTTGTTCCACACTTCGATGATCGTCGTGGTCTCGGCTGAAACGCCCAGATCGCCGAGCACTTTCATCACGTCAAACGCCTGCGCCGCGTGATCGGAATTGGCAATGTCGCGGGCGTGCAAAATCACGTCGGCGTCCACCACCTCTTCCAGCGTGGCACGAAACGCCGCCACCAGATCGGTCGGCAGATCGGCGACGAACCCCACCGTATCGCTCAGCACGACATTGCGGCCATGCGGCAGTTCCAACTGCCGCACCGTGGTGTCGAGGGTGGCAAACAGCAGATCCTGGGCGAACACCCCTGCCCCGGTCAAGGCATTGAACAGGCTGGATTTTCCGGCATTAGTATAACCGACCAAGGCCACGATCGGCGTACCCTTGCGCTGCTGGCGCTGCTGGGCGCGGGTCTTTTTGACCTTGTCCAGCCGATTTTCCAGCAGCACGATACGGTCGAGAATCTGCCGACGGTCGCTTTCGATCTGGGTTTCGCCCGGCCCCCCCATGAAACCGCTGCCGCCACTGCCGCGCTGGCGCTCAAGGTGGGTCCAGGAGCGGACTAGCCGCCCCTTCTGGTAGTTGAGATGGGCGAGTTCGACCTGCAGCACGCCTTCGCGTGTCGCGGCGCGTTCGCCAAAAATTTCGAGGATCAGCGCCGTTCGGTCCAGCACCTTGGTGCCGGTCTCGGTTTCGAGATTGCGCTGCTGGATCGGCGTCAGTGGCGCATCAACCAGGAGCAAATCGATCTTTTCGGCCGCCACCCGCTCGGCCAGCGTTTCGACATGACCGCCGCCGATAAAGGTAGCCGGCTTGATTTCCCGCACCTTGACGATTTCGGAGAACACCACATCGAGGTGGATTGCCTCGGCCAGCCCTTCAAATTCGGACTTGCGGCCTTCGAGCCCATGCAGGGAGAAGACGCCCCGCACATCGGGCACAACCAAGCCGGCGCGGGTCTGTTGCGCGCTGCGATCAATAAACGCCTGCGGGCCGCCCCGCTGGGCGGCCTCGTCGTCGTCAAATTCGGTCATAGAGTTCGTCAGTCGCTATCTTGAGCCTGCTCGGGATCGAACAACTGGATCGGGGCACCCGGCATGATTGTCGAGATCGCGTGCTTATACACCAGTTGCGACTGCGCATCGCGGCGCAGCAATAGGCAGAAATTGTCGAACCAGGTAATCACACCCTGCAGTTTAACCCCGTTCACCAGAAAGATCGTGACCGGCACTTTCTGTTTGCGGACGTGGTTGAGGAAGGAGTCCTGGAGATTTTGTTGTTTTTCGTTTGCCATTTAGGCCTCTTCTCCGCGGCATTACTTGTCGCTGTCGTCGTTGCAATTACCCTGTCAGCCGGCGTTGGAACGGCCGCCCAGTTCCTGCCCGCATGAATTCATCACACGTCGAACACTATGACACAGATCATATTTTATGCCTACCGCGCCAATTGCATGGCGCGGCTTAATTTTCCGGGTCTGTTCAAAGCCCGAGCGATTTGATCTTGCGGTGCAGCGCACTGCGCTCCATGCCGACAAACTCGGCCGTCTTGGAAATATTGCCGCCAAACCGCTCGATCTGCGCCAGCAGATATTGCCTCTCGAACACCTCGCGGGCGTCGCGCAGCGGCAGGCTCATCAGATGCGCCGAAGCGTCGGTGTCGCCCACCGTGGGCAGCACTTCGCCAATGTCGGACGGCAGCATGGCGGCGGTGATCACCCCGTCCTCGGGTTGCTGGTCCTTCATCAGGATCAGCAACCGCTCGATGGAATTGCGCAACTGGCGGGCGTTGCCTGGCCATTCCTGGGCCTGCAGCACGGCCATGGCATCGTCGCCCACGGTCACGCGCTGCAAATTATGCATGCGGCAGACCTGTTCGATGAAGGCGCTGACCAGCGGCGGCACGTCCTCGCGCCGCTCCTTGAGCGGGATCAGCGGCAGCGGCACGATCGACAGCCGGTGGAACAGATCGGAGCGGAATTCGCCGCTTTCGATCTGCGCCGCCACATTCTGCGAACTGGAGGCGATGATACGCACGTCGATCGGCACCGCCTGGGTGCCGCCAACGCGGGTGAAGCGGTTGTCGACCAGCGTCCGCAGCAGCGCCGCCTGCGTCGCCGCCGGCAGCGTCGTCACTTCCGACAGATAGAGCGTGCCGCCATGAGCCCGTTCCAGCGCGCCGACCTCGACCTTGAGGATGCCGGTCTTCTCCCGCGCCTCGCGGCCAAACAGCACCACCGGCACCTCTTCGGGCGCATAAAGCGAGGCGTTGATTTCCACGAACGGGGAATCGGCGCGCGGGCTTCGCTGATGGATCATCCGAGCCACCAGCCCCTTGCCGGCGCCTGACGGACCGGAGATGAAAATCCGCGAATTGGTCGGCGCCGACTTGTCGATAATGCCGCGCACCTGCTGCAAGGCCGGCGAGGTGCCCACCATGTCGAGGCTCTTGCTCGCCGAACGCTCCTTCAACTCCGCCACTTCATTGCGCAGCCGCGTCGCTTCCATCGCCCGCTGGGTGATATGCAGCAGCCGGTCGATCTTGAACGGCTTTTCGATATAGTCGTAAGCGCCCCGGCGGATGGCTGACACGGCGGTTTCGACATTGCCGTGACCCGAGATCATCACCACCGGCATATCGGGGTGCTGGCTCTGGAACACGTCGAGCAATTGCAGCCCATCAAGGCGCGAGCCCTGCATCCAGATATCGAGGAACACCAGGCTGGGCCGCCGCCGCGCGATCTCGTTGAGGCCGCTGTCAGCGTCATGCGCCTGGCGGGCCTCAAAGCCTTCGTCTTCCAGGATACCCGCGATCAGGTCGCGGATGTCGTCTTCGTCGTCAATGATGAGAATATCAAGTGCCATTACTTATGAACCACCGCCGAAACGAGCGGTTCCTCCTGTTGGGCGGATTCGGCGTCCGAGCCGCTCGGACGATCCGCCGCTGAAATTTTGCTGGGTGCCTGCAAGGGCAAGGTAAAGGTGACGCAGGCGCCGACCCGGCCATTGGCGTCGGGTTCGGCATCGATGAGTTCGACAATGCCGCCATGCTGTTCGATGATCTTGGCAACGATGGCCAGGCCGAGCCCGGTGCCCTTTTCCCGCGTGGTCATATAGGGCTCGAGCAGGCGCTGCCGGTTTTCCTTGGGCCAGCCCTTGCCGTTATCGGACACGGCGACCCGCGCATGGTTGCCTTCCAGCTGCGCCTCGACCGTGATGATGGGCAATGACCCACCTGAAATATCAATGGTTTCAAACGCTTCCACGGCGTTTTTGATCAAATTGGTCAATGTCTGCGCGATCAGCCGGTTATCGAACCAGGCATAAATGGCGTCATGCGGCAGCAGGGTGTTGATGGTGATTTCGGGCAGGCGCACGCTTTCGAGGAACACCGCCTGGCGCACCGTATCGGACAGGTCGGTCATCTCCGGCGCTGCCTCGGGCATGCGGGCAAAGGCGGAGAATTCATCGACCATCCGCCCGATATCGCCCACCTGGCGCACGATGGTGTTGATGCATTTGTCAAACACCTCGCGGTCATCTTCCAGCCGCGCTCCGTAGCGCCGGCGCAGCCGCTCGGCCGAAAGCTGGATCGGGGTCAGCGGGTTCTTGATTTCATGGGCGATGCGACGCGCGACGTCGGCCCAGGCGCTGGTGCGCTGGGCGGATTCAAGGTCGGTGATGTCGTCAAAGGTCAGCACATAGCCCTTGGATTCGGTGATGGACCCTTCGCGGGTCAGCTGCACCTGATAGGTGCGCCGGTCGGTTTCATTGCCGAGTTGGATCTGGTCGCGCACCTGGCCACGCCGGGCCGAACGGGCCCGCTCCAGCGTCGGGGCCAGCTGCGGCATGACCTGTTCGATCGGCTCGCCCATCAGGTCGATTTCGTCCTGATCGAGCATTTCGCAGGCGCGGGCATTGACCAGCGTCACCGCGCCGAACGGGTCGAGCCCGATAATCCCGGCCGACACGCCTTCCACCACCGCTTCGGTGAACTGGCGGCGCTTTTCGTTCATCTGGCTGGCCGTCACCAGCGCCTCGCGCTGGCTGCGCAACTGTTCGGTCATGCGGTTGAAGCCGTTGGACAAATCGCGCAGATCGCCCCTGCCCTCCTGCACCGGCACCTGCACATCCAGGTCGCCCCGGCTGACGCGATTTGACGCGATCATGAGGTTTCGTATGGGGTCAACGAAGCGGTTGGCTAGCGCGATGCCGATCCACAGCGCCGCCAGCAGCAGCACTACGGCCAAGCCGACATACATGATGGTGAAGGTGATCTGGAACACCAGCCGGTTCGACGCATATTCGCGGTATTCGCTGATATTCTCATCGGTGAGCTGCATATATTCGAGCACCTCGGCCTCAACCGGCCGGGCGACGAACAGATAGGTGTCGTCATAGTTGCGCAGCTTGATCACCGAGCCGACGAGATTGACTCGGCCCGGCGCAATGGCCGCTGGAATGCCCTCAACTAGCCCTTCGGTTATCCCGTCTGGCAAGCGTGGATAGGCCCCCTGCACCGCGATCTGCGCCCGCATCAACGTATCGCCCTGCGCATTGACCAGCGAGGTGAACGGCAAGGAACGGGTGACCGCCAGCGCCGTCAGGATGCGCTGGAACCGCTCCTGGTCCTCGCCGAAGGTGGTGTGGGCCTGCTCGAGTTCCGAGGCGACCCAGATGACGTCATCGCGCAGCACCTGGGCGTGTTCGAGCATGTAGGAGCGCGCCACCAGCCGCGAGCTTTCCACCATGGCGCGGGTGCGCTCGGAGAACCACTGGTCCAGCCCCTGATTGAGCGCAATGGTAGCAACCACGGCCACCAGCGCCGCCGGAATCGCCGCGACCAGCGCAAACATGGTCACCATGCGGATCTGCATGCCGGCGCCGGCCTGCCCCTGCAGCCGCGCCTGAATCAGCAGCACGGCCTCGGTCACCACCAGCGCGATCACCAGCAGCACCAATAGACCGGTGACAATCCAGATCACGGTCCAGACGGTAGTGGATGGTTCGATATTGGTGGTGCCCGACAGAATCAGGAACGACAGCGACGACATCAGCACCGAGGCGAAAACCACAATAAAGCCAAGGATGCGCAGCGGCCGATTATTGCGTGCAGACGCAAACGCCGACCGGGCCGGCTTGGCCTGTTCGTTCACAACGCGCTGCTGATCGCCCTCATTTGGCGCCGTTACTTCAATCATAATTGCCGAAGGCACTCCGTCTCTGCCGCAAGGGGCGGAGTCTGACCCAATTCGCCCAACCCTTCAACACAATTGTTGCCAAAATGTGACACTGACCGCCGACCGCCTACGGCGGTGAAAACGCGCCTGTCTCCCATCACGTAAGGACAGCAATCATCACATATTGACGCCAGACCCTATCATATAGACCGCGCTGACGCCGAAGCGCGGGTGCTCATCAGCTCAGCTGGAGCAATGGCCCTGCGTTGGTTGGCGGTTCGAGTCTCCGCGACCGCCAACCCATGAATGACCTCTGCACGGGGGCCGGAGGTCCCCCAACAATGATCTGGGTGCAAGACGCGCCTGGGGTCGAGACGTGTCAAGTCCGGGGGCGTTGGCATACTGGCGGCACTCGCGATCACTATTCGACGAGGTCGCGCTATCTATTTAGTGAGATTTCACCGGACTCAGAGGCGGTTTGCAAACGAACAAAAACTGACGGATACTATTTCGCGCATACGAAAATTCGGGTGCTTATTTGGGGAAATTCTCATCTCGGGTCAGCTACCCAGTGAGTTGAGATGGGGGCAATAGTTTTGTCGGGGGGCATCGTTAGTAAGAGGAGGATACTCGGCCATCAGGACCTGCAGGCACTGGATGAGGATTTTCATACTGCCTGGACTGGCGCTGGATCAACGCCGTTTCTCGCGGACATCCGTCCATCACAATCCCAGTTCGAATTGGCCGTACTGGCCGTCAAGCAGGTCGGGTTGTCGACGCTACTCGATCGCTACCCCACCCTGGCCATTTGGGCGGTGCTTCACCCCCTCTCGTTGCATTATGGTGAGAGCACTAGCGAGGTATACAGCCATGTCAGCAATTTCTCGGGTGAGGATTTCTCGGACTCCTCGTCCAGAGAAATCCTCAAAGGCAAGTTTCGACTGGCGGCAAGGAAACTCGGGCTGCCTGTTTCAGGCAACGAGCCATCGACCTTGTTTTTCCCACCATTGGGCCCTGCACGCGCGCAACATCGAGAGTTAGCGAAGGCGTTCGTGCAGACGGCGTTGCGCTCTGGTCCTCCGGCGATAGAGGACACGACTGCAGCGCGCCGCTGGCAGCGAGTTGCGGTAATTCAAAGGTGCCCAAATCATCCGCGGTTGCGTGACACCATCCACTATGATGCATCGGCATACTCTGCCCGACAGTTCCAAGCTTGGCGTCAAGGCGAACTTCCTCACGGTGAAGGAGAGGCACACCTTTTCAGTGCCTTCGACGAAGCGTCCGAGATTTATGGTACGCGACGCACCAATCTTGTGGGGGCACCGAAAATCTTCTGGGCCGGAGACTTACTTGGACTCCAGGCGGATCGATCAAGCGGGACGCAATGGGTCCGAATGGGCGTTGTTCCTACCCGAATTTCTGGGGGGCAGCGACTTTCGCTTCCCGCGCCATGGCCTGAGAAGATCACCTGGAGTTCAGCGACATTTAGCCAGGAGATCGCGTTAGCACCGACTGATCGCGAAGCCTTGGTTTTCGATGCCGATACTGGGCAGTTGATCAGTCGGGTTCCATTGGAGCAGGCATATCTGGAGGTCGCAGCCGAGCGGCTGGTGGTGCTCAGCGCCGCTAGCTTCGCTAGCCCTTCATTTGGGGAGGCGATACCGGCCAAGGACGATCGCTGCAATGTCGCCTGGGTCGTTGCGAACGAGGTCATCACATTTGCAGACGGGGGGACACTTTCGCTGAGGTCGCCGTCAGAGGGGTCAGTTTGGCTCGATGGAGCCGTTATCGGACGTGAAGGGGGACGTGCTCTCTACGCAAGCGAGGGGGCCATAGTCCTTAGGGTAAACACTGAAGTCGGCGGCGCGACCAGGGTGATTAGAGCCACTGTCGGGAATGACATCAGGTTCTTCAGTGCTGATTTCCAATCGATGGAAAACTGCCGCATAGACTTCGCCAAATTCGGCCTGGGTTCCGTCGCCGATCCTGTTGAAGTGAAATTTGATGTCCTCGCGCCAGGTGCCGCTGGCGATCCATCCGCCCGTGCTGAGCTATCCACAAAGGCTTGGGTATGGCCTGGATTCCGGGGGCCCGGGGAACCGATCAACATACCAGTCCCTTCAAACTACAATCCTGCGAGGAGCGCTGGGATGCTGGTCCGTGACGGGCTGCTTTCGGTCAACGAACGCGCAGACGTTGAAACCCCGATACTAGGTCTTGAGGATGACGGCGGAGTCCACGAGTTCGAGCTTGCGGCGCAAAGCGAAAAACTTTGGCACTGTCGTATCCAAGACAATGACAAGGTCTACGTGCCCCGGGGTTCTGTAGTCATATTCGGCTATAGCAATCGACATGACACCCTGATGCTTCGGTCGCCCGATCGCGAAGCGTCGTTGATATTGTTTGGGCACGAGAGGTACCGCCCGTTTCGGCAGCGCTCGAGCATCGAAATTCCGTCCTCTGCTCTTCACGATGAGGGCGATGATGACCGTGTGGCCCTCCGACGTCGCGATGGCCGCGTTGACCTTCTGGCGCATATTCGGCGGGTCGATGACCCCGGCACCCTCATTCTTGGTGAGTCCGAAAGCGAATTGAGCATGGCCGTGGTGCCCCGCATTGAGTTTGACGGGCTCAGGGTGTCCGTCGAAAGTATGTCGGGAGAAGTCTTGGAGGGGGACTACAGCTTTGGAAGAAACCCGAGCGAGTTTTCGCCATTGGTCGGAGTGACCGTCAGCCACGACTTCGAGACGGGTAGGTTGGACGTCAAAATAGACCGAACTGCATTTCTACATCCAAGTAGAGTTCTGTTTGCAATGCGGTCGCCTGGCGGGTCCTTCACCCCACTGCAAGATGGGCGAGGGATCAAGGTGGCACTCGGACTTTCGGGCTGCGTCCCACCTATGAATTTGGGCGAGGTTACCACGCTAGCACGCTTCTTGGCGGAGCCTGAGGTAGAGGCCTTGTGGGGGCAACTTAGCACGGCACTGACACCATCTTATTATGTGGGCATGAAGCGGGTGGGTGCTTCAAAGATGCTCGGGTCCGTGAAGTCGATCATCAATGCGGCCAGAGCAGACAACGGGTCACCGCGGCATGACCTTATTGGCGTCGCGCCCTGGATATTTGAGGCGCCCGCTACTGCGTTTACGGGGCTTTCCGAGGCATCGGGCCTCTATCCTTTGAACCAGCTTCATACCATGCAAGCACCCTCACCGCTCCCTTCCCTGTCGGGCGACGAGCCGCTCGGTTTATGGCTTGATAGAGTGGGTACGGACCTAAATCTTCCCGAGCAATTCGGAGTGGGTACACTCCAACACGCATTCCGATCCCTGCGGTATCGGCTTCGAGAGACAGATCTTCGCTCGTTGGTCGGACGCGATAGCATTGGCCGAAGCGCGAAATTGATCAACGGCGCGCATGTCGATGCCATCGATAAGATTCGAAGCTTTGACACCGGCGGTGGTGGAGACGACGCGCCCGCTAGAATCGCCGTTCAAGTTGAGCGCTTCGCTCGCGCCTGCGCACAGCGCCAGGTTGATAATTTTGTTGAGGACCTCGTGTTCCGGACGGGACTGTCACGGCAAGAAGTCGGGCGGCTGTTGACCTTGATGGTTCGTGCTGCCGTTGAATTTTTCGCATACTTCCGAGCGATTTGGTCGTTCGCTATTGCGCAGGCGTAGTCCACCATGACGACTTTGAATCCCAATGACTTCCGTGACCAGTTGAATGCCACACTCACGCGATTTGTGGGGACTTCCTCACCCATCAACGGGATACGGACGCCTCGATTGGCCGCGGAGGTTCGCAACAAGATAGGCGAGTTGCAGTTCGTCAAGGGCCCGTACGTCGAGACTCTCCCCGATTTCCAGAAGGGGAAGAGCTTGGCGGACCTTTGCGCTGAAGGTGTGCTCCAACCTCAATGGCGGGCATTCGCCGACAATGCACCGAGCGTTTGGGCCCGGAAGCTTCATGCCCACCAAGATGAAGCCATTCGACGCTCCGATAATTACCTCGTCGCCACTGGTACAGGATCTGGCAAGACCGAGAGCTTTCTCTATCCCCTCATCGATGACATTTTGGCGCAAGGGGACCTGAGCAGGCCTGGCGTGCGAGCCATACTGGTTTATCCACTTAACGCCCTCGCAAATGATCAGCTGAGTCGAATTGCAAAGTTGCTTTTCAGCGATCTGGGCGATCCAGGTATTACGCTGGGGAGGTATACTGGGCAGGTCAAGTCGCGTGCGACACGGGCTGAGGAAGTCACTCGCCTTCGGACAAGTTCAAGCTTTGTCGAGTCGTTCGGCGAGGAAGCGGATGTACCAGACAACTGGCTGCTGTCGCGTTCAGAGATGCGTGCTAGCCCGCCACATATATTGATCACGAACTACGCAATGCTCGAGCACATCCTCCTGCTCCCAACGAATCGACAGCTCCTAATGGGGGCGCAGTTGCGGCGGGTGGTGCTTGATGAGATCCACACCTATGCCGGTGCTCAAGCGATCGAGGTCGCTTTTCTTCTACGACGCTTGAAGGAGCACCTAAACCTTCAAGATGGACATCTGCGGTGTGTAGGTACGTCAGCCTCGCTCGACCCAAAGAGAAAAGAAGAACTGGCCGATTTTGCGTCGCGACTCTTTGGTGAGGACTTCGATGGGGAGCGCTCGGTCATCACTAGTGCAAGGATGCCTCATCCGAGCCTGGTCTCGACTACTGCACGCAGTAGCGTGTCTCCCAGCCAGTGGGTTCGGGCGGGTCGCCTCGTAGAAGCTGCTAGGGAAGCAACTCAAAACGACACTCCGATGTCTGTCCAGGATTGGAATTTCGAGGCCGATTTACTCTCGCTTCCTGAACTGAAGCTCGAGGATGCACCTTCGATAGGCGATGCGCTGATAAAAAGGCTTGCCGGGCTGGAGGAAACCCACTCGCTGGCCCAGCGGCTTGAAGGCGGAGCCATAGCCATTGAGGCGCTGGCCGCTGAGTTGTTTCCGCTTGCCGGCGAAGAGGCAGTGCAGGCATTGATCGGTTTGATCTCGGTAGGTGTACTGGCGGTTAGCTCAGACTCCTCCGTCTTTCCATTGTTGCCCGCTCGTTACCATCTGATCTCGCGAGCTCCAGACCGAACCGGAATAACGCTGCAATGCGGCGCTCCGGACAATCTCGGCGAGGTCGTTGTTGGCGCCGAGAAAGGGAGCGACGACAGGCCAGCATATGAACTCTTCGTCTGCCGGAACTGCGGTGAGCCGTACATTGAAGCATGGGATACGGGCATTGCATTGGAACCCAGTTCAAGCACGGGTATCCGCAAGCTCCTACGCCTAGTCCCAGGGCAAAATACCGTGGAGGAAGAAGACGACAGCGACTTGGCGAACCAGACGTTACACGTCTACATCGACCCCAAGACCGGGCGGCCAGTGAATCAAGGCGACCTTGGCGCGGTAACTCTCGAAGTGGCTGAGCTAGACGTCGATCCCGACGATGGATCTAGACATCTGCCCCGTTGCGTAGCCTGCAACCATCGATCGTCCAGATTCAGCGAGCCTGTGACCAAAGTTCGCCCCGGTGATGAGGCGATTGCCGCTGTGGCGGCACAGGCGCTCCTAGAGGCCATGGCGGCGCGAGAAAAAGGTACTAACCCGCCAATGGGTGGTCGGAACCTGCTGGTGTTCTCGGACAATCGCCAAGATGCGGCGTTCTTTGCCCCGTTCTTTGAGCGAACATCCCGCGAACAGGCCGTGAGAAGTGCGATACTCCGCGCCTTGAGCGGCGGAAAGATGGATATCGACAATCTAGTGGGCGCCGTCCTTCGCGAGCTTCGGGCGGACGGCCTTCGCCTTTACAGGCCCGGCGTCGTTCCGGAGCTAGAGACGGGGTCCAACGAGCTCCTGCGACTTAAAGCGCTGATTATTGCGGAGCTTACGGTTTTCGGGCGAGGGAGGTTAAGTCTTGAAGGCTTTGGGTTGATTGGCGTCGACTACAGTGAAATTCAACGGCCCACGCTTGCTGTCGAACGCACCCTGCCCGAGGCTCTCAAGTCCGACGCTGAAGCCTTTGTTCGCTATCTCCTGAAGGTCATTCGCGAGCATAGGGCCGTTGCAGAGCGAGAATCGGGAATGATCGACCTGGTGGATGAGTCGATCTGGACCAGAATTTCAGCACAGCAGAACCGATGCGTTACCTTGGAGCGAAATCCGAACACGCATCTCCCGATGAACCTGATCCCGGCTGCCGGACGGCCCAACCGGTTTACTTCGCTGTTGGGTCGGATGGCAGGGGCAGTGGGAGTGGTTATCGATGACAACCAAATCCGTGATGTACTAACGGGATTTTGGAAGGCTATGGAGAGTACGCGATCCATGACCGCGAAGCACGGGGTGGGTCGCGGTCTGAAGTTCGACCGAAACCTCTACGTTGTACCTGGCACCGAAGTCACCCTGTACCAATGCCTATCATGCGGCAGTCGCACACAGTTCGACACTGCCGGCGTGTGCCAATCCATGAAGTGTACTGGCCACCTACGTCAGATTACAGCCGAGGAGCGGCGCGACATGGCGTCGCAAAACCACTATGTCGCGCGATATCTCGAGCATCCAAGGATGGGCATAGCACGGGAGCATACCGCTGCCATCGCGGGCGACGTCCGCACCGACATCGAAGAGCTTTTCAAAGCCGGTGAAGTCAACCTCTTGTCGTGTACCACCACGATGGAAATGGGTGTCGACCTCGGGGATCTAGAGAGCGTGCTTTGCAAGAACGTTCCACCATCGATCGCTAACTACCAGCAGCGAGCCGGGCGTGCAGGTCGCCGGGCACAAGTCGCTCCCATCGTGCTAACGACGGCCCGCTCGGGACGATACGATCGCGCCGTCTTCGAGGGTTTTCGTGAGTACCTGGATACCCAGCCGATTATTCCATACCTCAGCCTGGACAATGCCGGTTTTTTCCGCAGGCATCAGCTCTCCATGCTCCTGTCGCGTTTCTTGGAGCACAGGCTCGCGACATATGGTCGACCTGGATCACCCCGCCTACGTGACGTATTCGCCGAAGCGTTGACCCGCGAAGCAAGAGAGGCCTTTCAAGAGGATTTCGAAGCCTGGTTGGCCGGTGCCAGTGCCGACTGTCAGAAAGCCGCGAACCTGAGCCAGCGGCTGCCAACTCACATACAGGGGATTGGACTGGGTTCAGACGACTTGGCGGACCTGATGCGAACTCGCATGCGTGGACTGTGCGATGCAGTGTGGGGTCGCTGGGGGCTTATGCAAGAAGCCATTGACGATCTGGAGACACAGCGCGCTGCCTTGGACAAGGTTGCGGCCGACCAGTTCCAAAAGATCGATCGATCCCTTGTAGCCTTGCGCACGCAGCAACGACTTTATCTGAACCAGTTCCTAGTAGACCAACTGTCACGGCGAGCGGTCATTCCAACCTACTCGTTTCCTGTGCACTCGGTTTCCCTCGAGGTACTCAATACCGCGGGTCAGTCCGCGGATTCGGCCCTGCTTGAGTTGGATCGAGACGGTTCCATCGGAATATCCGAGTACGCCCCGGGTGCAGAAATCGTGGCTGGTGGCAGAGTCTGGACCAGTGACGGGATATCAAAGCGGTCGAAATTCACCGGGGACGATGCGTTTATCGAGCGAGCTCAATACAGAGTTTGTGATGCATGCCATTTTCCTCAGATAACCGTGCAGGGGCAAACTGTCGGAACAACCTGTCAGCAGTGCGGTTGGACCTTTAGCAAGGCCAATCGAACACGTGATTTCATCAGACCTCTTGGCTTTCTCACATCTGTAGTCGACGGACAGGGGCGCGATCCCGGTGCGAGCCGGATTCGACCAACGGTGTCAGATGAAGCCCTCCTGCTAACCGAGGCGCCTTGGTCGAAGTACGCTCCTACCGACGTCCCCAGTATTCTTACCTTCCATGCGCCAGGATCCAACCGACCAGACCACGAACTGGGGCGCATCATAAACGTGAATAGAGGGCGACATGGTGGTGGCTTCGCCTGGTGCCACCATTGCGAGCACGCAGAGCCGGTGCATGCATTTGGGCCGGAGCGAGCTTGGCAGCAACGATCGACGCTACCAAACCATAGCAATCCCAGAAGCGGCCAGTCGTGCCGGTTTGATCCAACCAAGCCCATCTTTCCGATCGATTTGGCGCATGTTTTCGAGACAGACGTACGCTGTCTGTTGTTTCAAGGCTTTCCTCGCAGTCCATCCGGGGACGCCATTGTCCCGGACGCCAAACTGGATCGTACTCTCCAAGAAGCGTTGCGACTTGGTGCCGCCGACCTTCTTGAAACCGACCCTCGTGACATAAGGGCGCTCACTCAAAGGTTGAGTGGCTTCCTTGTGGTGGTCCTATACGATTCAGTCTCGGGTGGCGCTGGGTACGCTACACGCCTGACGAGCGACAGCGGCTACCACGCCAGGGATCTGCTGCTTGCAGCGAGGCGTGTGTTGGCGTGCTCAAACCCCGACTGCGTGTCTAGCTGCACACATTGCCTGAACGATTACTCTAACCAGCGGCATTGGCCGGAATTCGAGCGGCGACCAGCCCTCGCTTGGATCGAGTCAATCTTGATAGAAGCGGGAGTGGAAATTGATCCGCAGTGGGATCAACCAGCACGCGGAGGCGCAACCGATGCTGCCTGAATTCCCGGGAACGGCTACCAGTGACACGGAAATGGCAACCCAGCGGTCTGCCGATGCTAAGACGGTGTGCACGCTAATGTCTGGCTGGAAGCCAGATGAGACACTGCAACTCGAAGCCGTTCACCGGTTTCCTGTCCTTGAAATATCGCCTGACGCAGTGGAGTTTTTTGCCCGCAGCGGGCACTTCTCGGTTCGAGATCTGCGCTTTCTGGTCACGGAGTTCGGGTTTCAAGTAGACTTCCGCGACACGCCGGGTGTTTACAGGGAAGTCCTACTTCGCGCCCAAGAGGCACCCTGGGTATTGCCGGTCCTGGAAGTGGCCGTTGGCGGCAATCGATCGGGGCAGCGATCGAGTGGTCCAGGCAAACTGCCTCTGGTCTTGAGCAAGCTCCCACTGTCTAAGCTTCGGCTCAAGTCGCACCCGGATTTCCATGAGCGCTTGTTTCAGCTTCATGATTCCCCGGCCCCCGTTGACTTGGCTGTTGCGGCCTTTTGCGAGTATGCGCTTGCGTCCTACGAGTATCGCGTGCGGGCAGATGGCCTTAGGTCGGTCACCGAGGCCGCCGTAGCGCTTCTCAAGGAAGCCTCTCTTTCAATGCCTCAGGAACACAATCCTTCGCCTTCGAGTGACGCCATTTCGTTGCTTGAACACCGCGGAAAGCAGGATTTCCAGCCATCCGCCGAGCTTATGCAACAGCTGGTGAACACCCTCCAGAGGCTTGCCTCCAACCTCGATACAGAGGCGGGGGCTGATAATTTCAAGTTAATCTCCGAGCTTGCGGACCTGGGGATGGAAATAGCTGAGCATCTTCCAGCGCAGCGACATGAGACTCTTTTCGCGCAACTGCAGACCTTCGGGATTCCACACTCGACTGACACCGTTAGTGAAGACGGGCTTGCTGCCTTTGCCGAACTGCTGGATCTCGGCCTAGCAGATAGCCTGGTGAGGATGACCAGTGCTGCTGGCGCGTTGGAGCAGATGGTGTTCGACCTTCGTGAGAAGATCAACGTCGCGACACAAGAAGATGATTTCGCCACCGTCGCCAGCGTTGCGCCAGAGGCAAACAAGGCAAAATCTAATCTCTCTGACCAGACCGCGGCGCGCGATCGAGTATTTGAGCTTCTGGCAGTTCTAATTTCGAATGGATGTGAAGACGTCCCGGCGGTATCTCGTGAGCTAGTCGGCTTGTTGGAACAAACACCGGTCACAATTGCGATACCTGACACCGCTGTTTCGGAGGTGTCAGTCGATGATGAACATGCCCCTCCTGGAGACGAGGACGAGGCGATTGCCGGTGCTCCCGATGAGGAGGCTGACATCGACTTGATGGAGCCGGCTCAAGAGGACGAAGCTGCTGAAGGGCCGCTTGAAACCAAGTCAGCCCGCTCTTGGCACCCGGAAGTCGATTATGTGACGACCGCTGCGAACGATGAACAGGAGCCCGCGCCCGAATTGGCGGCGCTGCCTTCGACAGTAACCAGCCAAACTCTGGTTGATCTTTTAGGTCGCGACCTTATCGGGATCGCAGCCGACGTAGCTGAGACACTTGAAGGCCAGGGGGCAAGCTGGGACATTTCGGCTGTCGCTCTCAAGGCTGGCGCAGCCAGTCGGATGGCTCGACTTGATTATGGTGCCGACACCTCCAAGTTCGAGGCCATTGCGAACCGCGCCATAGCCGACGATCTGGATGATTTGAGTTCGGTGCTTGTCTTGGGGGCGCTGGTTCGTCCCGCTATCTTGTCCGCCAATCTTCGCAATAGCTTGCAGGGGTTGTGCCGAGGCGTGCTTGGACAGCATCTTCAGCAGGTAGCCGAAGCTATATCGAATCTCGACTACGCCTTTCCTCCGAGCTCGGATGTGCTGGCTCAGATGTTTGGAAGCCAACGCCCTCCCCAGCGTCAGCGGTTCGTTGAACAGTTGAATGCCTGGAGAGCGGCGTTCGTGCGAAAGACGTCAAGGTGGCCCTTCGCAACCGCTTTCATGCATGAAGTCGCGTCCGAGTATGGATTGGTGGGAAAGGCGATAAATGCGATAAATGCCGGAGACGGAAAAGCCCTTTCACTCGCCAAGACGGCAATTAGTGAACTTGGCTCGCCCTCGTTGATAGACGCGCAGTCGGTCAATTTCGCCAACAGCACTGGACGCAGTGTTGCGCGCCTTCACGCAAAGGGGATCGACTACCTGTACCGCCAGTTCGACGAGCCCAGGGGCCTGCTTATGGGCTGGGTTGGTGCGGTAGAAGGCGAGAAGTCACACGACCAGCTTTCTGAAACGCGTATCAGGTCCACGGTCGGGAACCTGCAATCCAGACTTGATCGCGCGGTCCAAGGCCTCGTGCAAGAGGAAACGAGCGGTCTAGACATCCTTACCCAGGGCGTTTCCGCATGGATACGTCGACAGCTTCTTGAAGCACGGAAAGCTCTGGATGGAGCCGATAGCGGTACGTTCGCAACACTGGACGAAGCGTTATCTGCAGAAAGAGACCTGCTTCCGGCTGATGTCCGGGATGCCCTTGAAAGCGGAGAAAACCGTTTCGAGCTGCTTGTTGCCGCGCTTAACGATGACGCTGTGCTGGCGCCGGATCAGGCGCTGTCCCGCGCTTGTGGCGAGGCTGCTTTCGACACAGCCTATCGACTGGCGGAGCGATTCAAGATCGATGCCACCGAAAAAATTCGCGAGAGCATCGCTACGTTTACCGGACACTGGGCAGAAGAGATCGAACGGCGTCAGGCACGGATGCGGTCAATTTCCAAGGTCGACTACAAGCATCAGGACACGCTCGCTCGACAGCTCGAATGGTGTAGCATTACCCTTGACCGGCTTGCTGCCACAGGTACTGGCACCGAGGTGCATGACCTAGCTGAGGTGCCGCGCCAGCTTGCTTCGCTCGACGCCGTTGTTGGGCAGATTGACGCCAACATCCGAAATGACCAGCGGGCTCGCATTTCCGAATATAGGAATGACCGGAACTTCGAGGAAGCCACAGAACTCGCTGATGCCCTCGACCATCTGACCATCGAGGCGGTTGAGGACAGGATCGCTCAACTTCGAGACGGGCGATCGGCAGCGTCATTCGAGACCGATCTAAGCGGAGTAATCGGGGAATTCGCGCCCGAGTTCCTGGCTTTTGCGGGGTCGTCGGACTGGCCTAGATCATATGTTGCCTTTGCAGCCCAAATTGAGCGGCCCGGCCACCTTTTCGTCGATGAAGACAGACGACCTGCGGGCCTGTCGTTCGTGAAGATCTATCACGACATCGTGGCGTCGCTGGCCATGCGCACTCCTTTGGGAGCTGCAATCAAGCAGCTCTTCGAGGAGCTCAACTTTGAGAACGTTAAGCTGCATGACCTGCGTCCTGTAGGCCGTACAGCTCTATGGCATGGCACCCTTTCGGGCATCATTCGGTCGGGTCGCATCGATGGCTTGTTTGTCCCGCCTCCTTCGGCTCTCAGGCTACCGCAGGATATAGATTGGTCCTGACCGGACCCGGCGTGCTTCCTGAAGCGGTTGCCAGCATACTGACACCTGAAATGCCAGCCATACTTATCATGGCGGGGGTCATTGATCCGTCCAGACGCCGGGATCTTGCGGAGCGACTTCGTTCGAACGCCATACCAGCGTTGGTAATCGACGAAGCACTTGTGACTTTCGCCGCGACGCGCCGGCACACCAGGCTGCGTACCATCTTCGAGTGCGGGTTGCCCTATGGACGGGTTGATCCATACACCACCGATGCGGGTGCATTGCCTCCCGAGATGTTCTTCGGGCGCGAGGCAGAGATCCGTCAGATCATGTCGAAAACGGCAGATGGCTGCCTCGTTTATGGAGGACGCCAGCTCGGCAAATCTGCGCTACTCGGTCATGTGGAGCGCACTGAGAATGCGCCAGAGAAGGACCAGCATGTCGTTAGGAGAGACGTAAAGTCGCTGGGCAATTCAGAAAAGACCTCCCAGGTCTGGACCCACCTGTCCCAGATGCTGCCGGAGGTTGTTCAGTCAACTAGCCGGACCCCGGAGGCAGTATCGGGGGACATCCAGCGCTGGCTCAGTCTCAAACCGCACGGACGCATCGTTTGCATGTTCGACGAGGCGGATCACTTCATGGATGCCGACACTAGAGCCGACTACCCCGAGCTCAGCAAACTCAAGGAACTCATGGAGGACAGCGGGCGTGCGTTCAAGGTTGTTTTCGCGGGGCTCCACAATGTCCAGCGCATGTTCCGCCAGCCGAATTCGCCCCTGGCTCACCTCGGAAGCCCGATTTGCATCGGACCGTTGAATCGAACGGAAGACGATAAGCGAGCCGCCCATCACCTCGTTGTCTACCCGATGAGGGCAGCAGGCTTCCGGTTCGAGAGCCACGAAGCTGTGGAAGAGATCTTGGCTTGGGCAAATTACTACCCTTCCCTTGTTCAGGAGTACATGAAGGGGCTTCTTTGGACGTTGCACGGCGCGGGCAGCGGGAAAGCCTATAGATTACCGGCGGGCGTGCCCTTGTGGCCAATCGCAAGCGATACACTGTTTGCCCATCGCGGTTTTCAGCACATCGAAAGCCGCGTAAGAGAAAAATTCCACCTCACTCTCAATCTGGATCCTCGTTACGCGCTGGTCGCCTACACTCTTGGCCGTTTGAACGCGGAAGGCAGGGAGCATGAGGCGCGAGTTGTGGGCCTCCGTCCAGAGGAGCTGCTGGAAGAGGCAAGCTACTTCTGGCCCACCGCCTCAGAAGTACCATCCCTGGCCGCATTTACCGCGTTGTTGGAGGAACTCTTCGACCTCGGTATTCTCGGGCGGGTACCTATCCCGGACACCACGCGCTTCCGCTATTTGCTCGGCTCGCGGCAGGTCGCATCGATGCTTGGGTCCCCTGATGACATCTATCATGCGTTGGCCGATATCGAAGGCAAAGATCCCGCGGTTGGGTACGACCGCTCGATTTACCGTCGGCGGTATGCGTCATCCAGATCAAGCAATGAAACGTGCTACTCTCCCCTGACTGACCTGCAAATCGAACGCATAGTCCGACCAGAGGCCAACCCCATCCAGATTGTCTGTGGACTCGAACTACTTGGATTGAACAAGGTCGGCACCTCACTGGCCAGAATATCTGAGCTCGGCCAGTTGCCAGGGGCACCTAGCGAGAATCTACGAACCCGATCCGTGACAAATATCAAGGAGCTGCGGAACCTGGTGGACGCTGCGAGACCTGGTTCGACCTATTCGACGCTTGTCGCCTTCACTCCCTCCGAGGCGAAAATGGCGGGTGACGTCATAAATTGGGCAGAGCGCCAACCTTCCATTTTGGCAGGCCACATCCGTTTGCTTGTCACTCTCGACGCCAGCGACCCTGAGTTGCGTGGCATCGCCAACCGTCGACATGATCAAACCCAGTACCTTGTCGCTTGGGGAGCGGAGATGGTCCGCGTGCATCTGCACAATATCGAAGAACTCCGCCTCGATACCCCACCACTGCGCTTGGCGATTTTAACTGCGGCTGGCGGGGTGCCGTCCGAGACGATTAAGCTCGTCGACGAGATGCGTATTGCCGATAGTGCATCGGGAGTAGCGGCAAACTGGGAATTTTCGGTTCGTATTCCTTCGTCTGTTCTGAATGGCTCTCTGGGTAAGTCGCTCGGCGTAGTAGAGTTGTCCGAGGGCGGCGAGGCGGAGGCGGAGGCGGTTAACGCGATAATGCGCGAACATACGGGCTGTGATCTGACCGACATAGGGCCTGACCTGCTGGCAACGGGGTTGATATCCAGTTGGATCGAAAAAACCGGCAGTATGCGCATGTCGGCACTCGGCCACTTGGTTCGCCAGAAAGTAGGTCAGTAACAAATTTCGCGGACAGCATCGGAGGCGGAATCCGAACTGTCAACAAAACAGTGGCCCGCGGCGCTGTCGGGTGAGCGCGGTTGCATGTGTCGGTTTGATTACTCGGACACGTGTATGCACCTGTGCGCGATGGAAAATAGGCGATTATCATGGGATTGGTGAAACTTGCGACAACGCTGGCAATAGCCATCGGCATCGCAGCGTGCTCGGCTTTCGGCGAGCGATATGCCGCCGAGGTCGGCTACCAACAGGGTAGCGAACCGCTGCCATGGATCGCAACAACCAGTACTACGCTGAAGGCCGGGCCACCAGTTGGGCATGCCTGAAGAAGAGCTTCTGCGGCGGCTACGAGAGCCGGCACCGATGAACGGCAACCCTTTGCGGGGATACCGTTAGCATTCTCGGAAACAACTGCGCTTGGGGGCGACCCGATGCTCGAGGTCGCTATGTTTGACTCAAAGACAGCGCTTTTCGACATCAAAAGCGGGGACTCTGCGCCACCTTTAAGTATGTAGTGCAGTGACCGAAGGGATATGAAATGGACAGTTACCCCGATCATGTGGCGCCATTGCGCGATAGCGGCGGCTGGCAGAGCGAGGCCTTTCTCGATTGGTGGGACCGGGTCGGCAAGGCGACCTTCGGTGCTGTTCCTGAAGATATCGTCGAGCATTGGATACACGAGCACTGGGGCGGATCACCGTTCGGCTCCTTGAGGTCGAGCGACTATACCTACAGCGAAGTCTCCTGGAATGGCCGGGAATGGGGACAGGTGGTATCGAGCTGGGACGACTTCAGCAACACGAGAGAGAGGTCGATCCTCAAGGGAGAGGAGCTCGCCCTCATGCATCGGAAAGAGCTCCGGCTCTGCGAGTTCATGGTGGCAGCGGGCAAGTGGCCTGTGCATCCGGTCGTGCTGGACAACCGCGGGAACTCGCTGCCCTTCCATCCTGAGAACGGCTTCCCCCTACCCTCGACCTTCATCCTCATCGAAGGCCATACCCGGTTCAACCTGGCCGCCTATCTCGCTTCAGTCGGCAACCTGGTCGAACCGATGACGTTCTGGATGATGACCCCGAGAGGCAATTAGCGCCGTTTGTCTAAAAGGCATTGTCACCCAATGCATTCTATCGACCCCAAATTACCCCTAATAGAACAGCCCTCGGGTGCCACTTGCACGGCGACAGCGCAACACTCGTCATTGCCCTGACCGAATTCGGAGCAATCTATGGATGCCGTTTTGGCGTCACACCCAGCTCGAAAAGCAGCGCTCGGCAAGTCTGCTCACCTTCATCCGCGCATTCCGCCTCCCGGCGCCGAATTGCGCTGCAGCCCCCTTCCCGACGGCAGGCTAAAATCGTCGCTGTCGGGACCAAGCAGGATGGTGCTTAAACTCACCGGACGCGTTCTATCGTCATTCCCGCAGTCGGTCCCGTGGGACCGTCTTGAGGTGCGCGTTCAAGCCCATGAAGGCCATCTCGATGGCCACACAGGCTTCGCCCAGCGCCTGGTATACCTGGTTGTCGACCAGGTCCACGACAATCATCCAGCGGCTTAGGTGCATTGCCGCCAACACCCCAAACCGGGTGAGGTCGTAGGTGAGGCCTATTAGACGCGTCTCATCCACGAACGGTCCGATATGGACAGCGCCTTCCGGGGCTATAAGCCCGACCGCTTCCGAGTTCGGGTGTGTGCCGTAGCGAGAGTAGAACGTGTAGGGCGCCTGCCGGGCACCCCGGTCGACGCCATCGATCGCGTTCAGCAGGTCCCGGACTTGCCCCGGCTTGTATTCCTTCAAGCCGGCTTCCTGGCCGAGTGCTATCCACTTCGGCAGATGCTCCGGGGCCCGGCTGAACAAGTCGAGCAGATAGGCGCACTCCACGATGTCCCGGATCATGATGCCGGCAGGTTGGAAGAAGCCCTGCAGGATCAACTCGTCGGCGGCGCCTATGCTGTTGAGGACCCGGATACCGAGAACCTGCTGTGCGACCAACTCCCGTTCGGCCTGGCCGTCGTCGTGCCGCGGCGTAAGCGTCACTGCGGCTGCGGCGGCGAATAGGTCAATGGCAACAGTGCAGAGGCGCATGCACTCCAGCTGCCAAGGGTCACCATCCCTCAACGCGGCCATCTCCGCCTGGATGGCCGTCGCGCTTACCAGCATCTCGACGATGCCTCCCGCATCCGGTTGGTCATTGCTATGCTGCGTTGACGGCGATCTCGAGGAGGATCTGCTTATCGACCCCTGCCCCAAGCACGACCTGCCACTTCGTGAATCCGACACCACCCTCGTTGGCGGCAGGGAGGTTCACGATCAGAGGGACCGCTCGCGTACGACCGAACGAGCGCTCTGTCTTCGCGTAAATACTTAGCGAGGTGTCCACCCTGATGACCGCACCCAGCGGCTTGCCGTAGCCGGGATCGAACGCCGTCGTTTCGTCGACCTCGATCCGCACGTTGGGAACGATGAGCCCGGACCAATTCTCGGCCCCCGCAGCCGGGAAGTAGCTGAACTGAAATTGGTCACTCAGGAACACAACGGTCGGAGCATCGTCGAGAATCCCCACTATCGCGGCCGCCTCATGCTTGCTGCGCGGAAGGATGAGGCTCCTCAAGGGCGCCGAATGGAACGTACCAACGGTGAACTCTTCTGGCGCCAGCATGGATTACCACCTCTCCTGGAGCGGACTGACGAGGTTCTCCCAGTAGAGTTCCGCACCGCCCTCCGGGGACAGCTTCCTGTCGCCCTGGTCGCCGTAGTGCATCATGCCCATGGTCTTGAGGTAGATCGCCTGGTCGTCGGCATCCACGTTGAGGGACTCGTTGATCGTGTTGCCGGCGGTCGTGTGGCCCTGGACGTAGTTGATGCCCCGCCCAAAGCTGTCACCGCCCATGTAGATGGTGGCCTTGGCGACGTCCTTTCCGTCCCGGTAGACTGTGGCGAAGAAGCGGTTGGCGTCGACCCGCCGGAATACCCCCTCGATGCCCGGGTTGCGTTCCGCAAGCTCTGCCAGCGAGTTCGTCGACTGGACGGCCGCTAATGCAGCTCATGAGTATGCCGAAGCGCTATTCTATGTGGCGCTGGACCGTTCATCACTAACCGGCAAACACGACAGCTTCAGCCAAGGACTTGCGGAAGCCAGTTATGGCCTTGCGTGGCCGCCGACTCCCTAAAATTGTCGGTTGCAACCGCGCATCCATTTTTGGCCGCGGGGGGGTGTTTCGTTCGCGGAATTTGCGCCGGTAAATTGCAGTGCCCTTCGGTAAGACCTTCTCGGAACGGCAGCTTTCGGGAAGTCGTCGAAGGGTCTTGGATGACTGCAATGGGCGCAAACCTGACAAGGCGCGGTTCGTGATCGAGCGGCGTACGAATGCCCATATTCGAGGTAGGATATATTGGGCTTACAGGATGCGGTTCATTGATTCAGCCGCTGTTTAATTGCGAATACCGCGCGCATACGTGATGACAGTCAGCGCCAGTGGCGCGTTTTCAGGCGATCAGGCCCGAAGAGCTACGCTCGCAGGGCCCAGACGCAGGCCAAATGCGATCTCAACAAAGCTGTGAGGGGCCAGATTACCCGCCCCGCCGGCTCTGCTTCACGATCTCGATGCTATGCATGCGGATCTTCTTGCGCAGCGTATTGCGGTTCAGCCCGAGCAGCTCGGCCGCCTTGATCTGGTTACCGCCGCAGGCATTGATCGCCATGGCGATCAGCGGCGCCTCCACCCGGTCGATGACCCGCTGATACAGCCCCGGCGGCGGCAGGTTGGGCTCATATTCGCGCAGCAGCTGGCCGACATGGGTTTCCACCGCCATGGCCACATCCATCGGGCCAGCTAATGCGACCGCCTGTGGGCGTTCGGTGATGTTCAGCTCGTTCTGCACGATCTCGGCCGAAATCGATTCGTCGGCATAAAGCGCCGACAGCCGCCGCACCAGATTCTCCAGCTCGCGGACATTGCCGGGCCAGGAGTAGTTCTGCATCAGCCGGATGGCTTCCGGCGAAATGGTCTTGACCGGCTCGCCATCACGCTGCGCCGTCTTGAGGAAATGCGCCGCCAGATCGCCGACATCGTCGACCCGCTCGCGCAGCGGCGGCAGGCGGATCGGCACCACATTGAGGCGGTAGTACAAATCTTCGCGGAACAGCCCCTGCCGGATCATCTGGCTGAGATCGCGATGCGTGGCGGCGACGATGCGGACATTGGTCTTGATGGCATTGCGCCCGCCGACCATGGTGTATTCGCCCTCTTGCAGCACGCGCAGCAGGCGGGTCTGGGCATCCATCGGCATATCGCCGATTTCATCAAGAAACAGCGTGCCGCCCTCGGCCTGCTCGAAGCGGCCCGACGAGCGGCTATTGGCCCCGGTAAAGGCCCCCTTCTCATGGCCGAACAATTCAGCCTCGATCAGGTCGCGGGGAATGGCCGCCATATTGATGGCCACGAACGGTCCGTTGCGGCGCTTGCCGAAGTCATGCAGCGCCCGCGCCACCAGTTCCTTGCCGGTGCCGCTCTCGCCGGTGATGGTCACCGTCAGGTCGGTCTGCATCAGCCGCGCCAGTGCCCGGTAAATATCCTGCATGGCGGTCGAGCGGCCGACCAGCGGCATGGTTTCGCCCGGCTCCTCGACCCGGCGTTCACCCGCCGGCTTGCGCGCATCGGCCAGCGCCCGCGCCACCACCGACAACACCTCGGCGATGTCGAAGGGCTTGGGCAGATATTCATACGCCCCCACCTCCGACGCCCGGATAGCGGTCATGAAAGTGTTCTGCGCGCTCATCACGATCATCGGCAGGTCGGGGCGGAGCTTCTTGATCTTGGGCATCACCTCGAAGGCATTGCCGTCGGGCATGGCGACGTCGGTGATCAGCACATCCCCCTCGCCCCGGCTGACCCAGTTCCACATGGTGGACATGTTGCCGGTGGGGCGAACCTCGTAGCCGGCGCGGGTCAGGGCCTGATTGAGCACCATGCGGATCGCGGCGTCATCATCGGCGAGCAGGACAATCTGGCTCATGTCGCCCTTTCTTCTTCATCAGGCAGTTGGAAGGCCGCGCTCGCCACCGGCAGCAAAATGCGGAATCGGGTCCGGCCGGGCCGGCTTTCGCAGTCGATGACCCCGCCATGGTCACCAACGATCTTGGCCACCAAAGCCAGCCCCAGGCCGGAGCCGTTGACCTTGGTGGTAACGAACGGGTCGAACAGGAATGCCAGCAGGTCCGCCGGGATGCCGGGGCCGTTATCCTCGATGACGATTTCGAGCGGCAGCGAGACCCGTTCCGCCGCGCCCATCACGCTGACGCGGATGCCGGGGCGGAAAGCCGTGGTGAACCTGATCTCTGGTTTCTGTGTCCGTTCAAGGGCTTCCGAGGCGTTCTTCACCAAATTCAGGAACACCTGAATGAGCTGGTCGCGATTGCCATAGACCGGCGGCAGCGACGGATCATATTCCTCGGAAAAGACGATACCGCGCGCCACGCCATTGCGGGCCAGCAGCTTCACCCGATCGAGCACCACGTGAATATTGATCGGCTCGCGCTCCATCGGGCGCTCGTCGCCAAACACTTCCACCCGGTCGATCAGATGAACGATCCGGTCGGTTTCCTCGCGGATCAGCCGGGCCAGCGGGATTTCCTCGCTGGTGACGGTCTGCTCCAACAGCTGCGCCGCGCCGCGAATGCCTGAGAGCGGGTTCTTGATTTCATGCGCCAGCATCGACGCCAGCCCGGTCACCGAACGCGCCGCGCCACGCGACACCATCTGTCGGTCGATCTTGTCAGCCATGGTGCGCTCCTGGATCAGCAGCGCCACGCGACCGTCAATGTCCGACAGCGGACTGGCATAGACGTCGGTCACCCGCTCTTCGCCAAAACGGGACGAGCCGATGCGCACCCGATATTCGGTCATCGGCGCCCGCCGTGCCGCCACGGTTTCCACCAGCCCAATGATCGGCGAGTCATACGCGATCAAATCGTCCAGTCGCTGCCGCGTCAGCACGCTGAGCGACGCGCCGAAAAACCCCTCGGCGGCATAATTGACGAACACCACCTGCCGCGTCTCGTCGCAGACCATGATCGGCTGCGGCAGCGCCTGCAGCACGCCCATGGCGGGAATAGGTTCGACGGCGGCAGTCACGGTCTCAAGCGCGCTCATGCCGCTGCTTCCTGCTCGGGGGCGAAAATGGCGCCAATCATGCGCAGCACCTCCGCCGGCGTTTCATTGTTCAGCAGCTCGTTGCGTACCGGCTTGTCCACCACGATGCCGGCGGCTTCCAGATACCAGCCCAGATGCTTGCGTGCCGCCCGCAGACCCACGGCAACGCCATATTCCACCAGGATGTCCTCATAATGCTCGCTGACCAGCGCCACCAGCGCCGCGCCCTGCGGCGCCTCGGGTCCGGTCTGGTCCTGCAGCCCTGCCCCGATCTGCGCCACCGCCCAGGGCCGCCCCTGCGCGCCCCGACCCAGCATCACCGCCGCCGCCCCGGATTGCTCCAGCGCCTCGCGCGCCGTCGCCAGATCGATGATGTCGCCATTGACGACCACGGGAACATCCACCGCTTCAACCACCCGGCGCACCAGCTCCCAGCGGGCCGTGCCCTTATAGAATTGCTGCCGGGTGCGGCCATGCACGGTGATCATCTGCACCCCGGCCTCGACGGCCCGCCGCGCCATCTCCGGCGCATTGAGGCTCTTGTCGTCCCAGCCCAGCCGCATTTTCACCGTCACCGGCAGTGGCGTGGCGCTGACCACGGCATCGATCAGCGTCATGGCATGGTCAGGCACCCGCATCAGCGCCGAGCCGGCATAGCCGCTGGTGACCCGCTTGGCCGGGCAGCCGAAATTGATGTCGATGATGTCGGCGCCCGCATCATGGGCAATCTTGGCGCCGCGGGTCATCCACTCGGCTTCGCAGCCGGCCAGTTGCACCATATGCGGCAGCGTGCCGGGCTTGCCCAGCTTGCGGGCCATTTCGTGGTTGCCCACGGCCAGTGCATTGCTGGCGATCATTTCGGACACCACCATGCCGGCGCCAAAGCGCTCGGCCAATTTGCGGAACGGCCGGTCGGTGATTCCGGCCATGGGCGCGAGGAAAGCATTGTTGCGAACCACATGGCTCCCGATGCTTAACTTACAGGCACCCTTTGACACGAATTGCCTCGGAAATGGTCATCTTGGAAGGTCTGCCTGCACAGTAGTCAAATCGTCTGGCGGCGCAATATGTTATCTGCGGCCTGCGACGGTTCGGCAGCCCTGCACTTGCCGCATGCCTTGGTGGGCGCTAGACCACATCGAGGTGGCGAATGCCAGTATCGAGTGCCCAGTTTCATGCGTCAAAAGTCCATTGCCGTCATCGTCGTTGCCGCCGGAAAAGGCGAGCGCGCCAGCGCGGATGGTTCGTCGGACTCCAAGCAGTATCGGCCCATTGCCGGCGTGCCGGTGCTGGCCCGTACGCTGCAGAGTTTTCTTGAACTGTCTGCCGTCACGTCTGTCCTCGCCGTCATCCACCCCGACCACGCCGACCGCTATGCCGCGCTGACCCTTGCTGATACGCGCCTGCTGCCGCAGGTGCTCGGCGGCGCGTCGCGTCAGGCCTCGGTGCTCGAGGGTCTCAAGGCGCTGGCCCCGAGCCGGCCCGATCTGGTGCTGATTCAGGATGCCGCCCGCCCCTTCGGCTCCCCGAGGCTGATTGGTGACGTCATTGCTGCCCTCGGCCAGTTCGATGGCGCCTTGCCCACCGTGCCGGTGACCGACACCATCAAGCGCTCGCTCGACGGGCAGTTGGTGGCGACCACCGAGGATCGCCGGCAGCTATTTGCCGCGCAAACGCCGCAGGGCTTCCGCTTCGGCCAGATTTTCTCGGCGCATATGCGCGCCTCCACCCTGCGCCGCGATTTCACCGACGATGCGGAGATCGCCGAATGGGCTGGTCTCCGTGTCGCCATGGTCATGGGCGACCGCAACAATATCAAAATCACGCATCCCGAGGATTTCACTCGGGCTGAGCGCATTCTTTCAGGAGATCACACCATGGAAACCCGCGTTGGCACCGGCTACGACGTCCACTCGTTCGAGCCCGGTGATGCCGTCTGGCTGGCGGGTGTCCGCATTCCGCACAAGGCCAAGCTCAATGGCCATTCCGATGCCGACGTGGCGCTGCATGCGCTGACTGACGCCATCCTGGGCGCCATTGGCGAAGGCGATATCGGTGTCCACTTCCCGCCCTCCGACGAGCAGTGGCGCGGCGCCGCCTCGACGGTTTTTCTCAAGCATGCCGGTGCCTTGGTGGCCAAGGCGGGTGGCCGCATCGTCAATCTGGACGTGACAATTGTTGCCGAAGCGCCGAGGATCACCGAACACGTGCCGGCGATGCGCCAGGTCATTGCCGATACGCTGGGGATTGCGACGTCACGCGTTGCCATCAAGGCGACGACAAATGAGAAGCTCGGGTTTATCGGGCGGGAGGAAGGGATCGTGTCCATGGCCAGCGCCAGCATTGAAATGCCGAGGGGGGATTGATGGCAGCCAAAGCCGCACCACAAATTGATCCGGGCAAACGGATCATCGAAATCCTGACCGAGAAAAACCAGACCATCGTTACGGCCGAGAGCTGCACCGGCGGTCTGATCGCCGCCGCGCTCACCGACATTCCCGGTGCTTCGGCGGCGCTCTATGGCGGTTACGTCACCTACGCCAATACCGCCAAGTCACGCATGATCCACGTGCAGGCCCGGCTGATCCGCGACTATGGCGCGGTGTCCAATCAGGTAGCCCGGGCCATGGCCGATGGTGCCCGCAACACAGCGCGCGCCGATTTCGCCGTCGCCGTCACCGGCATTGCCGGCCCCGATGGCGGCAGCGAAAAGAAGCCGATCGGTCTGGTCTATGTCGCCGTCTCATCGGAGCTGGCCACCGTCGTCATCGAACACCGCTTCGGCGACCTCGGCCGCGACCTGGTCCGCAAAGCCAGCGTCAACGCCGCCCTCGAACTGGTGCTGCACGTCCTGACCAGCGACAAGGAATAGCTGCGTACCGATGATGGCTACTGCGCCATCCCCACCCACCGGACGATGCCTCCCCCTTGACGGGGGAGGCTAGGAGGGGGTGCGAGAGCCCCGATGATTGGACCAAACCACCCCCACCCTTGATCCCTCCCCGCAAGGGGGAGGGTGTCGACTGCAGGCTTCGTGCGCCCCCTTATTCCCCGTAGCGCCGATCCGCCTCATCGGCAAACGCCCGCATGATCTCTTCCTGCTTGGCCGCAAACGCCGGCTCGGCCACGGCGGCGATGAAGGGATTGGAGATCTTGAAGTCGATCTCGAAGCGCACCCGCGTGCCCATACCTTCGGGCTCAAAGCTCCAGACGCTATCGAGATAGGCGAAGGGCCCATCCACCGCCTTGGCGCTGATGGTGCGTGCCTGGGCGTCCAGCGTCACCCGGCTGGTATAGGCCTGGGTGATCGGTCCGAAAAACAGCGTCATCTTGGCCAGCCGCACGTCGGCATCGCCGGCCGCCGGGTCCTTGCGAATTTCCATCGCCTTGCAGTTGGGAATGAAGCGCGGATAGTCGCCGAGGTCCGCGACGATCTCGAACATGCGCTGCGGCAGATGCGGCACATGCCGCTCAAAAAAACGCTTCATTTCAAATTCTTGTCTTGGTGACCCGGCACAGGCTAATGCCCCAGCCGGGCCATCCGCGCCGCCTTGAGGCGGGCAAAATCTTCGCCGGCGTGATGCGACGAGCGGGTCAGCGGGCTGGACGACACCAGCGCAAAGCCCTTGGCCGTCGCCACCGTGGCGAAGGATTTGAACTCATCCGGCGTCACGAAACGGATCAGCGGCGTGTGCTTGCGCGTCGGCTGCAGATACTGGCCGATGGTGAGGAAATCCACCTCGGCCGAGCGCAGATCGTCCATCAGCTGCAGCACTTCGTTCCGCTCTTCACCCAGCCCGACCATGATGCCCGACTTGGTGAACATCGTCGGATCGAGTTCCTTGACCTTCTGCAGCAACCGGATCGAGTGGAAATAGCGCGCGCCCGGACGGACCTTGAGATATTTCGACGGCACCGTTTCCAGATTGTGGTTGAACACGTCCGGCTTGGCCGCCACGACGATTTCCAGCGCCCCGTCCTTGCGCAAAAAGTCCGGCGTCAGGATTTCGATGGTGGTGCGCGGATTGCGCGCCCGAATGGCCAGGATCACATCGGCAAAATGCTGGGCGCCCCCATCGGCCAGGTCATCGCGGTCCACCGAGGTGATGACGACATGCTGCAGGCCGAGCTTTTCCACCGCCTTGGCGACGTTCTCCGGCTCGTGGGGATCAAGCGGTCCCGGCATGCCGGTGCGCACATTGCAGAAGGCGCAGGCGCGGGTGCAGATTTCGCCCATGATCATCATGGTGGCGTGCTTCTTGGACCAGCACTCGCCGATATTGGGGCAGCCAGCCTCTTCACACACCGTCACCAGCCCATGCTCGCGCACGATGGCCTGGGTTTCCTTATAGATCGGCGAACCTGGCGCCTTGACGCGGATCCAGTCCGGCTTGCGCAGCACCACGCTGTCGGGCCGGTTGGCCTTTTCCGGGTGGCGGGGCTTGAGCGCGGAAGTGTCGATCAGAGTGACCAAGGGATGTCCTGACTTCTAAGCAATCAACCGTGCCAGCAGCACGACGATAATGGCGCCGACCGTCGAGGTCACGATCTGGCGGGCCAGATCGTTGCGGATGCCGAGATCGATCCGCAGCGCCGTGAACAGATATCCCCCCACGAACGAACCGATCACCCCGCTGATGAGGTAAGTGATCAGCCCGCCGCCTCCAACGATCAGGCTGGCGAGAAAGCCCGCCACAATACCGATGCCGAGAAACACCAGGATCGCGCGATTATTATTGCCACCCATGGTGAAGCCCCCGCCCGCGCTTTGCCGTTCCGGTAATGCCATTTGTGTTTGCCCTCGCGAACTCTGCGCCGAATATTGCGTTCCGCGCGTCCGTCTTCAAGGTGCCCTGCCCCTTATCGCGCAATCACCCGCGCCACGGCAATGACGACGACAGCACCAATCGTCGCGGTGATGATCTGGCTGATCAGCGCATTCTCGATCGGCAGCGAAATCCCGGCCACCGACAGCAGCCAGCCACCTACAAAAGCGCCGATCACGCCGACAATCAGATTGCGCAGCAAGCCGCCGCCGCCCAGCACCAACCCGGCCAGCCATCCGGCGACCAGCCCGATGCCGAGAAAGATCAGCAGTTCCGTGGTTCCAACGCTCATTTTGTCTGCTCCAAAGCTGTCAAATCGAGACTACGGCGACCATCACATATTCAGCGCGCGGCCATAAGCATCCAGCACGCTTTCCTTCATCGTCTCGCTCAGCGTCGGATGCGGGAAAATGGTGTGCATCAGATCTTCCTCGGTGGTTTCGAGGTTCATGGCGATGACAAAGCCCTGGATCAGCTCGGTCACTTCCGCGCCCACCATATGCGCGCCCAGCAGTTCGCCGGTCTTGGCGTCGAAAATGGTCTTGACCAGCCCATCGGGCTCGCCCAGCGCAATCGCCTTGCCGTTGCCGACGAACGGGAAGCGCCCGACCTTGATCTCGCGCCCGGCTTCGCGCGCCTTGGCTTCGGTCAGCCCGACGCTGGCCACCTGCGGCTCGCAATAGGTGCAGCCCGGCACCTTGGTCTTGTCGAGGCCATGCACCTTCATCCCGGCGATCTTTTCGACGGTGATGACGGCCTCATGCTCGGCCTTGTGCGCTAGCATGGGCGGGCCGGCGACGTCGCCAATCGCCCAGATGCCGGCCACATTGGTCTGGCCATAGCCATCGATGACAATGGCGCCGCGCTCGGTCTTGACCCCGACCGTCTCCAGCCCAAGACCTTCGATATTGCACATCACGCCCACGGCCGAAATCAGCTTGTCGCCGGAAATCTGCTGCTTGCTGCCATCCTTGAGTTCGACGTGAGCGGTAACCCCAGCCTTACTCTTTTCGACCTTGGTCACCTTGGTGTCGGTCAAAATCTTGATGCCGCGCTTTTCAAGGCGCTTGCGGGCCAGCGCCGAGATTTCGGCGTCTTCCACCGGCATAATCTGCGGCAGCAATTCGATAATGGTCACCTCGGCGCCCATGGAGCGATAGAACGAGGCAAACTCGACGCCAATGGCGCCCGACCCCATCACCACCAGCGATTTGGGCATTTCAGCCGGCTTCATCGCCTCGAAATAGGTCCAGATCTTGTCGCCATCGGGTTCGATGCCCGGCAGCACGCGCGGCCGCGCGCCCGTGGCGATGATGATGTTCTTGGCCTTGTAGGTGCCCTCGCCCAGCGGGTTCTTCGGCACCGGCCCCTGCGGCTGCACAATGGCCTTCTTGGTCGGGGAAACCTTGACCTCACCCGGCTTGGTGATCACCGCTTCGCCCCAGATGATGTCGACCTTGTTCTTCTTCATCAGGAACTGGACGCCATTATTCATCTGGGCGGCGATGGCGCGCGAGCGCTTCACCACACCGTCGATGTCGACGCCGATCTTCTCGACCGTCAGGCCATAATCCTTGGCATGGCTCATATGGCCGAAAATTTCGGCCGAGCGCAGCAGCGCCTTGGTCGGAATGCAGCCCCAGTTGGAGCAGATGCCCGCCATATGCTCGCGCTCGATGATGCCCACCTTCATGCCGAGCTGCGCGCCGCGAATGGCCGCAACATAGCCGCCGGGGCCGGCGCCGATGACGAGAAGATCGTATTGGTCAGCCATTTGGGCCTCCATTTGGTCGATTGGGGTCTAGAGACCCAGCATTTGTTTGACGAGCGGCACCAGCCCCTCGCCGATCGCGCGCGTATTGGCAGCGTCGAGATGAACGCCATCGAGCGGGCTGGCCTTGGCCACCGTCGAGGCATCGAAAAAACCCGCACCGTATTCGTCGGCCCGGTTCTTGTAGTGGCGGGCAAACGCTTGCGACTGCGCGAGGGCGTCGGCGCCACCGAAATTAGTGGCAACGTCGGTGTTACCGGTTTCGCAAGGATGCGGCGGTGCGACGAGCAGGATTTGCGGCATTACCGCGCCCGGCTCAACGAAATGGCCGCGCACCACCTGCATCAACCGGCGCATCCCATAGGATGCGGTCAGCGCGCTGCCGTGGATGGCGGGCTTCAAATCATTGCTGCCCAGCATGATGATGACCAGATCGAGCGGCGCATGGCTGGCCAGCAGCGTCGGCAGGATCCGCACGCCGTTACGATCCGCATTGGCGGTAAAATCGTCAAACGCCGTGGTGCGCCCACCCAGCCCCTCAGCGATGACCCGGGCTTTGCCGCCCAGGCCCTGCTCCAATGTCGTTGGCCAGCGATCCGCATAAGCATGGCGCGGCCCGCCGGCCTCAGGATTGGCGCCGTAAGTCAGGCTGTCGCCATAGGCGAGAATGGTCTTCATGCGCCCTGCCCCTTAGGCCAGCATCATTACCGGATTTTCGATCAGGCCCTTGAATACGCCGAGCAGTTCCGCCCCCAGCGCACCATCGACGGCGCGATGGTCGCAGGACAGGGTCACCGTCATGAAGCTCGCCACCTTGACCTGCCCGGCCTCGGCATAGACGCGCTCTTCGCCGACACCGACCGCCAGGATCGTGCCATGCGGCGGGTTGATCACCGCGGCAAATTCGCGGATGCCGAACATGCCCAGATTGGACACCGACGACGCCCCACCCTGATATTCATGCGGCGCCAGCTTCTTGGACTTGGCGCGACCAGCCAGATCCTTGACCTCTTCGGAGATTTCCCGAAGCGTCTTGGTATCGCAGCTCTTGACCACCGGGGTGAACAAACCACCCGGCACGGCCACGGCAACCGCCACGTCCGAGCGCTTGTGATAGAGGATAGAATCCCCGGCCCAGGTGGCATTGGCCATCGGCACGCGCTGCAAGGCGACGGCCCAGGCCTTCATCACGAAATCATTGACCGAAAGCTTGTAGGACGGCTTGCCCTCCTTGCTCTTGGGGGCCAGCGCATTGATCTGCTCGCGCGCTGCCAGCAGCGCATCGATCTTGCAATCCAGCGTCAGATAGAAATGCGGCACGGTCTGCTTGGACTCGGTGAGGCGGGCAGCCACCACCTTGCGCATGCCATCATTGGGCACCAGCTCGTAGGAGCCTTCGGGATAGAGCGCCAGCACCTGCTCCTTGGTCATGCCGGTCGCAGCCACGCCGCCACCAGCGGCAGCACCCGGAGCCGAAGCCACGGCCTTGAGCGGGGTCTTGCCCGACTTGGCAGATTCCACGTCAGCCTTGACCACACGGCCCTTGGGACCCGAGCCGGAAATGGCCGCCACGTCGATCCCGGCTTCCTTGGCCAGACGACGCGCCAGCGGCGAAGCGAACACTTTGCCGCCCTCAGCCTTCGCTGCCGGAGCAGCCGCAGGCTTTGGCGCTGCGGCCACAGCCTGCGGCGCCGGTGCGGCAGCAGCCGGCTTCGGCGCTTCTGCCTTGGGAGCCTCGGCGGCAGGCGTCGGAGCAGCCTTGGGTGCAGCCGCCGCATCCAGGCTTTCGCCTTCCTGCAGCAGAATGGCGATCACCGCGTTGACCTTCACATTGTCGGTGCCTTCGGCGACCAGGATCTTGCCGATCTTGCCCTCGTCGACGGCCTCGACTTCCATCGTGGCCTTGTCGGTTTCGATTTCGGCGATCACGTCACCGGAGGAGACGCTGTCGCCTTCCTTGACGTGCCACTTGGCGAGCTTGCCCTCTTCCATCGTGGGGGAGAGCGCCGGCATGGTGATATCGATTGGCATCCCGGTTCTCCTTACGAGCGGTAGGTCACGGCATTGACCGCTGCGATCACGTCATCGACGTTCGGCAGCGCCAGCTTTTCGAGGTTGGCGGCATAGGGCATCGGCACGTCCTTGCCGGTCACGCGCATCACCGGAGCGTCGAGATAGTCGAACGCCTGCTCCATGACGCGGGCCGACAGCTCGGCGCCAATGCCGCCCTGCGGCCAGCCCTCTTCCACCGTCACCAGACGGCCGGTCTTCTTGACCGATGCAATCACCGTATCGCTGTCGAGCGGGCGCAAAGTGCGCAGGTCGATCAGTTCCACGTCGACCCCGGCAGCAACCAGCTTTTCGGTGGCCTGGGTGGCGTAGCGCATGCCCATCGAGAACGATACGATGGTCACATCCGCGCCCTTGCGGGCAATACGGGCCTTGCCGATCGGCAGCAGGAAATCATCGACCTTGGGCACAAGGCCGGTGGAGCCGTAGAGGATTTCGTTTTCGAGGAAGATCACCGGGTTCGGCGAGCGGATAGCCGCTTTCAGCAGGCCCTTGGCGTCAGCGGCGCTATAAGGCGCGATGACGGTGAGGCCCGGGATATGGCTGTACCAGGCCGAATAGTCCTGGCTGTGCTGCGCGCCAACGCGGGCGGCGGCGCCGTTCGGGCCACGGAACACCATCGGCGCCTTGACCTGACCGCCCGACATATACAGCTGCTTGGCCGCCGAGTTGATGATCTGGTCGATTGCCTGCATGGCAAAGTTCCAGGTCATGAATTCAACGATTGGCTTGAGCCCGGCAAAGGCCGCGCCGACCGCGAGGCCGGCAAAGCCATGCTCGGTGATCGGCGTATCGATGATGCGGTCGGGCCCAAATTCCTGCAGCAGGTTCTGGGTGATCTTGTAGGCGCCCTGATATTCGGCGACTTCCTCGCCCATCACGAAGACGTCCTTGTCGCGGCGCAACTCTTCGGCCATCGCCTCGTTCAGCGCCTGGCGCACAGTCATCTCGACCATTTCCACGCCTTCCGGCAGGTCGGGATCATTCTGCGCTTCAAACTTGGGCGCAGCCGGCACGGTCGGCGCCGGAGCCGCCATCGGCGCCTCGGCCTCTACCATGCTGGGCGTAGCTTCGGCGGCCGGTGCCGCTGCCGGCGCTGCGGTTTCGCCTTCGGCCAGCACCATGGCGATTGGGGTATTCACCTTCACCCCGTCGGTGCCTTCGGCAACCAGCAATTCGGTGACCACGCCTTCATCGACCGACTCGACTTCCATCGTCGCCTTGTCGGTTTCGATTTCGGCCAGCACGTCGCCGGACTTGACGGTGTCGCCGACCTTGACCAGCCACTTGGCGAGCTTGCCTTCTTCCATGGTAGGCGACAGCGCAGGCATCAGGATTTGAGGCATATCAGCTCTCCAGCAATAAGACGCCGGGCGTAGTCGCCACGCGGCGGGCAGATAGGTGAATGTTCAGCGCGGCAGCGCCCGCCATGGGGTCAGGCGCTGATGGTGATGTCGGTCCACAGCTCGGCAGCATCGGGCTCGGGATCGGTGGTGGCGAAATCCGCCGCCGCCGTAACCACAGCGCGCACATCGCTCTCGATGGTCTTGATCTCGTCCTCGGTCAAAACGCCAGCTTCCAGCAGCCGCGCCTTGACCTGCTCGATCGGGTCGCGCTCCTGGCGGTACTTGGTCACTTCGTCCTTGGAGCGATACTTCGCCGGGTCGGACATCGAGTGGCCACGATAGCGATAGGTCAGCATTTCGAGGATGAACGGACCATTGCCCGTGCGGGCATATTCGATGGCGCGCTTGGCCGCATCATAGACCATGCGCACATCCATGCCGTCGACCTGCTCGCCAGGAATGTCGAACGACGCGCCACGCATGGACATGTCAGTGGTTGCCGCGGCGCGCTCGATCGAGGTGCCCATGGCGTATTTGTTGTTTTCGATGATGAAGACGATGGGCAGCTTCCACAGCTTGGCCATGTTGAAGGTCTCATAGACCTGGCCCTGGTTGGCCGCGCCGTCGCCAAAATAGGCCAGCGAGACCGAGCCGTCGCCCTTATACTTGGCCGCGAAGGCCAGGCCGGCGCCAATCGGCACCTGGGCGCCGACAATGCCGTTGCCGCCATAGAATTTGTGCTCGTTGCTGAACATGTGCATCGAGCCGCCCTTGCCTTTCGACAAGCCGCCCTGACGCCCGGTCAGCTCCGCCATGACGCCCTTGGGATCGAGGCCCATGACCAGCATGTGGCCGTGATCGCGATAGCCGGTGATCTGGGCGTCCTTGCCCTTCTCGCTAGCCATGGTGATGCCGGTGACCACGGCTTCCTGGCCGATATAGAGGTGGCAGAAACCACCGATCAGGCCCATGCCATACATCTGGCCGGCCTTTTCCTCGAACCGACGGATCAGCAGCATCTCGCGATACGCTTCGAGGTCCTGTTCCTTGGTGAACTGAGGTACGTTGGATTGCATCTTGGCCTTGGTGGCCACAGCCTTACGCGCCATAGGGGGAACGCTCCGCATCGAAATGGAATTGCCGCCTGGCCCGACTTGGCCACACTTGCGCATCATAGTGCAAGCAATCCGCAGAACACAATGCTCAAATGCAGCAGACAACCGCCGCTAGAGCGTTGAATCTGCTTCGATAAGACGCATTAACTCATCTGTGGCTAATACTTGGAATTTACCAGAAAGTGGTTTACCCGTATGCGGGTCGACCATGACCAGAACATCGTCCTTATTGGCCATATTCAGCAGCCGCCGCGCCCGCTCGGTGACGATATCGGGGTCGAGCCGGCGCGTATCCATCAGCGTGGCGCGATGGCGATAGGAATCGATCTCGGCCTGCAGCGCCGATGATCTGGCCTTGAGCTGGTCGATATCGAGCAGGATCTGGGTGCGGTTTTCAATGCCGAACTGCCCGCCAATGGCCGAGAAGCCGAGATAGCCCTGAAAGCCAAGCAAGGCGGCCGTCATCGCCAGCGGGCGCCAAATGGACGGGCGTTTTAGACGGGTGGTGGGCATGAATGGGCGAACCGAATACTGAACCCCACCACTATGGCTGACAAGGACTTAACGCGGGGTTGCGACAGCGCCACCCCGCGTCATTCCAGTCAACTCGCTACGGCGTTTCTGCCGCGATCGCCTCCGTCGCCGCAATCGCCGCCATATTGACGATGCCGCGGCTGGTGGTCGACGGCGCCAGAATATGCGCCGGCGATTTCGGCCCCATCAGGATCGGGCCGACCGACAGCGCATTGTTCATTTCCTTGAGCAGCGTCATCGACAGGTTTGCCGCGTCGAGATTAGGGAAAATCAGCAGATTGGCTTCCCCGCTCAACACGCTGTCCGGCACGTAGCGCTCGCGCAAATCCTGATTCAGCGCCAGATCGCCCTGCATCTCGCCTTCGACAATCAGGTCGGGGGCGATGGCTTTGAGCTTCTGATAGGCATCGCGCATCTTGTAGGCGCTGTCGCCGTCGCGCGAACCGAAGTTGGAATAGCTCAGCAGCGCCACCTTGGCCGGAATGTTGAACCGACGCAGGTGATTGCGCGCCTGCAAGGCGATACCGACGATTTCGTCGGTCGTCGGGTCCGGGTTCACATAGGTATCGGCGAGGAAAAACGCCCCCCGTGGCATAATGAGCATCGACAGCGCCGACACGTCGGTCACGCCGTCCTGCAGCCCGATGATCGAGCGGATATCGCGGACATGCTTGATGAACCGGCCCTGCAGGCCGCAGATCATCGCATCGGCTTCGCCCCGCTTCACCGCCAGCGCACTGATCACCGTGGTATTGGTGCGCACCACCTGCCGTGCGGTGTCCGGCGTCACCCCGTCGCGGCCGACCAGCGAGTGGAACAGGCTGACATAATCGCGGTAACGCGGATCGTCCTCGGGATTGATGATCTCGAAATCACTGGGCTTCAGATTGAGGCCAAACCGCTCGATGCGCGCCTCGATCACCGAGGGACGACCGACCAGGATCGGCCGGGCGATCCGCTCTTCCAGGATCACCTGGGCGGCGCGCAGCACGCGCTCATCCTCGCCATCGGCAAAGGCGATGCGCTTGTTCTTGCCATGCGCCCGATCGATGATCGGCTTCATCACCAGCCCCGAGCGGAACACGAAGCGGTTGAGACTGTCCTGATAGGCGTCCCAATCTGCAATCGGCTTCTTGGCCACGCCCGATTCCATCGCCGCGCGCGCCACGGCCGGCGCGATGCGCAGGATCAGCCGCTGGTCGAACGGGTTGGGAATGATGTGGTCAGGGCCGAACACCGCCGGCGTGCCCGAAGGCGAGGACTCCAGCCCCGGATCATGCGCCAGCCTTGCGATGGCCCGCACCGCCGCCAGCTTCATTTCCTCGTTGATCGTGGTCGCCGCCACGTCGAGCGCGCCGCGGAAGATGAACGGGAAGCACAGGACGTTATTGACCTGATTGGGAAAGTCCGAGCGTCCGGTGCACACCATGGCGTCCGGCCGCGTCGCCTTGGCCAGATCCGGCATGATTTCGGGATATGGATTGGCCAGCGCCAGCACCAGCGGCTTGGGCGCCATCTTCAGCAGCATCTCCGGCGTCAGCGCACCAGCCGCCGACAACCCGACAAACACGTCCGCGCCATCGATCACTTCTGCCAGCGTGGTGAAGTCGGTGGTGCGGCGGAACTGGCCGCGCCACTTGTCATTGACGTCGTTGCGCTTGTGGCTCAGCAAGCCATCCTTGTCGGCGACCCAGATATTCTCATGCTTGGCGCCCAGCGCCACCAGCACATTGAGGCAGGCAATGGCCGCAGCCCCTGCCCCCGAGGCGCAGATTTTGACGTCCTCGATTTTTTTGCCCTTGAGCTCCAGCCCATTGAGCACGGCGGCGCCGACGATGATGGCGGTGCCATGCTGGTCGTCATGGAACACCGGGATCGGCATGCGCTCGCGCAGCGTTTCCTCGATTTCAAAGCAATCCGGCGCGCGGATGTCTTCGAGGTTGATGCCGCCAAAAGTCGGCCAGAGCGGCGCCACGGCGTTGATGAACTTCTCCGGATCGGTCTCGTCGATTTCGAGATCGAACACGTCGATGCCGGCGAATTTCTTGAACAGAACCGCCTTGCCCTCCATCACCGGCTTGGAAGCCAGCGCGCCGATATTGCCCAGCCCCAGCACGGCGGTGCCGTTGGAGATGACCGCGACGAGATTCTGTCGCGAGGTATATTTGGACACCGAATCCGGGTTGGCGGCGATTTCCTCGCAGGGCGCGGCCACGCCGGGCGAATAGGCCAGCGCCAGGTCGCGCTGGTTGCCCAACGGCTTGGTCGGCTGAATTTCCAGCTTGCCGGGCTTGGGGAACTCATGGAAGTGGAGCGCTGCTTCACGCAGGGCGTTCTTCTGTTCGTTGACGTCGCTCGACACGCAATCCTCCTCGGCAGACAGGGCATAGGCCGCGTTGGTGCCACCAATCGCCGGCGATGAAAAGTGGGTACCTCCAGACTGGCCTGCGACTAAAGTCGCAAACCCCGACTTATGCGGCGCTGGCAACGCCGCCGTCGATGCGCCCGCGCGGTGCGTGGGCGGCGTGGAGCGCCAGCGCCAGCTGGCGGAAGGCGCCGATCTTGAGCGCCGGCGCAAAGATGAAGCCCTGCGCCTGAATGACGCCCCGCGCCCGCAGATACAGCGCCTGCTCCTCGGTCTCGACGCCCTCGGCGACGATTTCGCAATCGAGATCCTTGGCCATGGCAATCAAGCCGTCGAGCACGGCAACCTGCGTGGTGCCGGGCTTGATCATGTCGACAAAAATCCGGTCGATCTTGATCACATCGACGCCAAGCGTCCCCAGATAGGCCAGATTGGAGTGGCCGGTGCCCGCATCATCCATCGCCAGCTTGGAGCCCAGCGCATGCAGGCCGGCGATAACGCTATTGGCGATGGCCGAATTGGCCAGCGGGTGCCGCTCGGTGATTTCGAACACCAGCTGGCGGAAACTGATCGGCGAATTGCCGAAAATGGCCTGGACGTCCTCGACAATACTGTCGTCGCGGAAGTGCCCCTCGAACAGATTGATGGAAATCTTGAGGTCCGGCACCTTCTGGCTCAGCTCGCCCAGGTCGAACTTGACCTGCTGCATCAGCGACAGCGTCATCGGAATGGCCAGCCCGGTCACCTCGGCATAATCGATGAAGGCGCCCGGCTGTACCACCTGCCCGTTCTTCTTTTCCCAGCGGCACAGCACCTCACAGCCCATCAGCTCGCCGGTGCGCAGATTGATCACCGGCTGGTAATAGGGCTTGATTTCGCCGCGTGCGATGGCCCGTTCGAGGTCGAAGGCCGGGACGCGCGAGCGCCGCACATAGCTTAGCGACAGCAGCAGGAAACCCGCGCTGATCAGGCAGGCGATGGCGGTAAAGGCAACATCGAGGCTGGTATAGCTGGCGCGGGCCATGACGAAGGGCACGGCATATTCCACCTTGAGCGGCAGCTCGCCGGCAAAGCTCTGGGCAAAGACAAACTCGGCGCTCGACCCGCGCCGGTCAAAACCCGCCGCATCGCCCACCGCCAGGATCGGCGTGCCATTGGTCAGCAGCACCCGCAGCATCGAGCCGCCGGCAATGCCCTGGGCCAGTCCGCCGGCCGTCTGGCTCATCAGCGGCACAAAGGCCGACACCTTGCGGGTCTGGCCGAAGGACTGGGTGATCTTGAGCGCCGGCATCGCCATCTCGCCCAGCTGCACCACGGTGATGCTCTCGGTATGGCCCGGTACCGGCAGGCTTTCCGACAGCGGCGAGAACACGACATTGCGGCCAAAGGCGTCGCAATACTGGACGCCATCGGCGTTCTCGACCAGCACCTGCTTCAAATTGAGACTGGATTCGATCTCGCGCTGCACATTGGCGATAAATGTCGGCGTGCACAGCGATGGGCTCTCGGCCAGCACCCGGCGCAGCGCCCGAACGGCATCATTTACACTGATTTCAATTTGTGAGGAAACTGTACCAACATACTGCCGTGTGTTGGCTTTTTCCTGGACGCGCACATAGCTGTCCAGCACATAATCCACCGCCACAATGGGCACGAACGCCAGCAGCGCCCCCATCAGTGTCAGGACATGTGAATATTTGGATTTCAAGTCACGAATCCGAAATGACCGCTTCAACGGTCCATCGGTAGCAATTTGCGTTTAATACACCATTAACGCTGGTTAATCGGCCGGAAACCATGTTGGCGAGCGTGGAGGGACAATCCACACACTGTAGCTAGCGCCAAATTTCCCAGTCGACACCCTCCCCCTTGCGGGGAGGGATCAAGGGTGGGGGTGGTTTGGCCCCAATCATCGGGGCTCTCGTCACCCCCTCCCAACCTCCCCCGTCGAGGGGGAGGTGCAGTTCGGTGGCTGTGGTTAGCCGCGCCCCTACTTGTCCTGCACGTTCAACCGAATGCTCAGCTCGCGCAGCTGCTTGGGGGCCGCCGGGCTCGGTGCGCCCATCAGCAGGTCTTCGGCCTGCTGGTTCATCGGGAACGCCGTGATTTCGCGCAGATTCTGCACGCCGCATAGCAGCATGACGATGCGGTCCACACCGAAGGCGGCCCCACCATGCGGCGGTGCGCCATACTGGAAGGCGCGATACAGCCCGCCGAACTGCTCTTCGACCTCGTCGCGGCTCTTGCCGGTCAGCTCGAACGCCTTGACCATGGTCTCGGGCAGCTGGTTACGGATCGACCCGGAGGCGATTTCAAAGCCATTGCACACGGCGTCATACTGATACGCCTTGATGGTCAGCGGGTCCTGACTGTTGAGCGCGTCGATGCCACCCTGCGGCATGGAGAAGGGGTTATGCGCGAAGTCCACGCGCTTTTCCTCTTCGCTCCACTCGTAGAACGGGAAGTCGACGATCCAGCACAGCGCGAACTGCTCGGTGTCGACCACGCCCAAATCCGTACCGGCCTTGGTGCGGGCTTCGCCGGCAAACTTGTAGAACTTCTCCGGGCGGCCGCAGACGAAGAACACCGCGTCGCCATCATCCAGACCCAGCTGGGCCTTGAGCGCAGCAGTGCGTTCCTCGCCGATATTCTTGGCGATCGGGCCAGAGCCCTGCCCGTCCTTGAAGAAGATATAGCCCAGCCCCGGCTGGCCCTCGCCCTGTGCCCAGGCGTTCATGCGGTCGCAGAAGGCGCGGCCGATCGGCTCGGCGCCTGCCTTGTTCTTGGCCGGAATCGCCCAGACTTCCACCTTGGAATCAGCCTCGATCTGGCCGGCGAACACCTTGAAGCCCGAACCGGCGAAATGCTCGGTCACGGCCTGCATTTCGATGGGGTTGCGCAGATCCGGCTTGTCCGAACCATATTTGCGGATCGCGGTGTCATAGGGAATGCGCGGCCATTCCTTGGTGACGCGCTTGCCCTCGGCGAACTGCTCGAAAATCGAGGTGATCACCGGTTCCGTGGTGTTCCACACGTCTTCCTGGGTAACGAAGCTCATTTCCAGGTCGAGCTGGTAGAATTCGCCCGGCAGGCGGTCGGCGCGCGGGTCTTCGTCGCGGAAGCACGGCGCAATCTGGAAATAGCGGTCAAAGCCGGCCACCATCAGCAGCTGCTTATACTGCTGCGGCGCCTGCGGCAGGGCAAAGAACTTGCCGGGATGAATGCGGCTCGGCACCAGGAAGTCGCGCGCGCCTTCCGGCGAGCTGGCCGTCAGGATCGGCGTCGAATATTCGGCAAAGCCCTGCTCGGTCATGCCGTTGCGCATCGCCGCGATCACCTTGGTGCGCTTGACGATATTGGCATGCAGCTTTTCGCGGCGCAGGTCGATGAAGCGGTACTTCAGCCGCACGTCTTCCGGATAGTCCTGATCGCCGAACACCGGCAGCGGCAATTCCTTGGCGGCCGACAGCACTTCGATCTCGCGGATGAACACCTCGATGGTGCCGGTGGGCAGGTTCGGGTTCACCGCAGCGGCGTCGCGCAGCTTCACTTCACCATCGATGCGGATGACCCATTCCGAGCGCACTTTTTCGGCGGCGGCAAAGGCCGGAGAATCAGGGTCGATGACGGCCTGCGTCAGCCCGTAATGGTCGCGCAGATCCATGAACAGCAACCCGCCATGGTCGCGGATACGATGCACCCAGCCACTCAGACGCACGGTCTGGCCGGCTTCGTTGGAAGTGAGAGCCCCGCAAGTGTGCGAGCGATAGCGATGTGTGGTCATGACGAAACTCTGCAAAAAGGCCGGAATCTTGGCGGGAAAAGCGCATGGGAGCCCCCGCTTGTCAAGGTAATCGGGCCCCGAGGACCCCGACGCCACCTGCCGCGCGGTAACCCTTCCCTGATACTCAACAAATCCGGTATGGAGTGGGCTTGCCGCACCTGCTAGGAAGAATAACGACGAATTTGAGACGGACGCCGGTATGGACCTCATAGTTTCCACAGATATGCTCGCGGCATTTTGCGAGCGGGCCGCTAAATTTGACTTTGTAACTGTCGATACCGAGTTCCTGCGCGAAACCACCTACTGGCCCAAGCTCTGTCTCATTCAGGCAGCGACCGAAGACGAGGCGGTGCTGATCGATCCGCTGGCGCCCGACCTCGATTTGAGCAGTTTTTTCACGCTGCTGGCCAATCCCAACATCACCAAGGTGTTCCACGCGGCCCGGCAGGATATCGAAATCTTCGTCAAGCTGACCGGCAAGGTTCCGGCCAATATCTTCGATACCCAGATCGCCGCCAGCGTCTGCGGCTTCGGCGACAGCGTCTCCTATGACAATCTGGTGCGCGCCATCACCCAGGTCGAACTCGACAAGTCATCGCGCTTCACCGACTGGTCGGCCCGTCCGCTCACCGAAAAGCAGCGGCTTTACGCCGTCGCCGACGTCACCCATCTGCGCGATATCTACAAGGAACTGCGCAAGCAGGTCGAAGCCACCAAGCGCTGGGACTGGGTCGAGGACGAGCTGGGCGTGCTGCGCAGCATCGACACCTATGTGGTGCAGCCCGAGCAGGCGTGGGAACGCCTCAAGATGAAGATCAATCGCCCGCGCGATCTGGCCGCGATGAAAAAGCTCGCCGCCTGGCGCGAACGGCGCGCCCAGGACAGCGATCAGCCGCGCAGCCGCGTGCTTAAGGACGATGTGCTGTTCGAGCTGGCCATGCAGCGCCCGCTGACCGCCGACGCCTTTGAAAAGCTCCGCGCCGTGCCGCGCGGTTTCGGCCGCAGCTCTGCCGCCGCCGAAATCATGGTGCTGCTCAAGGACGTGGAAGCCCTGACCAAGACCGAGCTGCCCACCATGCCCGAGCGCTATCGCGGTCCCTCACCCAAGGGCGCCGTCGGCGATCTGATCCGCGTGCTGCTAAAGTCTGTCGCCGAACAACATGGCGTCGCCGCCCGCATTCTGGCCACCTCCGACGATATCGACGCCCTGGTGCTCGATGACGATGCCGACGTCCCTGCCCTCAAAGGCTGGCGCCGCAAGCTGTTCGGCGAAAAGGCCCTCGACATCAAACACGGCCGCATCGGCCTTGTCGCCACCCGCAAGGGCATCGTCGAATTCGCGGTAAAAGACAGCGTCCCGGCCGAATAGCCGCAGGGCCTCAAAAAACGCGGTGTCCCCCCGGCCTTGAGCCGGGGCCCATCCTAAGCCACCCGCACCATCGAATGCTTGAACCCCGCGACCCCGGCAAACTGATCCAGCCGGCTCCGCAGATGCTCGCCGTCCAGAAACACCAGATCCCTGGGCAGAATCAGCGATAGCCCGCCATCCTCGATTTCGAAGCGGATGCGCGGCAAAATCCCCGGCATCGCCGCCGTCATCGGATAGGCCACCCGGAACAACGCCCCCAGCAGCCGCGCACTCGCGGTCAATTCCGGCGTCCCCAGGCCCACCAGCGGCGCCGCCGCCTTGCTCTTGAGCCCATCATAGCGCACTGCCATCACCTGGGCGAGGAAGGCCCGCCCGGGATGATCCACCCCGCTCAGCGAGCTATAGGCCACCGCCTCGACCGCTTGCGGCCCGCGATAATCCGGATGCGAGCGCCAGGCGATATCGGCCAGCAGGCACGCTACCGTGCGCAACCGCGTCTCCGCCGGCGTTTCGCTCAGGTCGGATATTTCGAGAAACTGGTTGGTAAACCCGATCAGATCGTCAGCATGCGATGGCGAGCGCGAACGCAGCACCGACAATTCCTCGGCGCCCTGGATCAGCGGATCGATCGCCTGCTCGCGCTTGTCGAGCATGCCGTAGAGATAGCCCTCGCGCACGCCGAGCGCCGAAAACACCACATTGGCGAACTGCCCCGCCTTGAGTACTTCGCTCAGCGCCGCCGCGCCAAACGGCACCAGATCGCGCCGCGACGAGCTGACCTGGTTGGAGCCGGGATAATGCTTGAGCGATTTGGCCCCGACGATCTCGTCGCAAAACGCGATCATCTCCGCCGCCGGCACGATGTAGTGCTGCACCATGCGCAGCGGATAGCCGGTGACCGCCTGATGCAGCTTGGCCAGCGAACGCCAGGTACCGCCAATCGCCGCAAAGGCGCTGCCGGGCCCCAGCCTGGCTAGCGCCGATTCCTGCAGCCGCTCATGCACCAGCCCCGCCGCGGCCATCGCATCGCCGTCGCTATCGTCCTGCAGGCGAATGACGCCCAACTCAAAGGATTCTTCGTTGGTATTGTCGCCATCGACAATGCGCGACAATTCGAGGCTTCCGCCCCCCAGATCGCCGACCATGCCGGTAAAGCCCGGAATGCCCGCCGCCGCCCCGAGGGCCGCAAAATGCGCCTCTTGGTCGCCGCTGAGCACCTGCACCTTGGTACCGATCAGCGTCGTGACGGCATCGACGAATTCCTGCCGATTGGCCGCCTCGCGCACCGCCGAAGTGGCCAGCACATACACCTTACCGACACGCATCAGCCGCGCCACCAGCGCGTAGCGCTGAATGGCGTTCAGCGCCTGGGCGACATTGGCGTCGGCGAGGCGGCCGGTCTGGCCCACCCCGCGCCCCAGCGCACAGGCAGATTTTTCGTTATACAGCGGCGTCAGCGCCCGCGCGTGGCGCTCATAGACCACCAGGCGCACCGAGTTGGAGCCGATATCGAGCACCGCTACGGGCTTGGCGCCCTTGATGCGGCCTTGCGCGGTTGGATCCGCATCGACGCCCCAGAATTGGTTCAAGCCAGGCCCTCTTCGCCGTCCCCGCCGGCACTGCCACGACCGGACAGCGACGGATTGGTCATGAAGTAGTCTTGCGCGCCGAACGGCTCCTCGCCATCCGCCACCCGTACACGGTGCGAACTGCCATCCGGCAGCACTTCCCAGCTCTGCTGGTTGTCACGCAGATAGGCAACCAGAATCACATCCAGAATTTGCTTATGTACGGTCTTGTTGAGAATCGGCACCATCACTTCGACCCGTCCGTCGAGGTTCCGCCCCATCAGATCGGCTGAGGAAATATACACCTTGGCGCGCGGGCTCGGCATGGTTTCGCCATTGCCGAAACAATAGATGCGGCTGTGTTCGAGGAACCGCCCGACCACCGATTTCACGCGGATATTCTCGGAAAATCCGGGAATGCCCGGCCGCAGGCAGCAGATGCCGCGCACGATCAGATCGATTTTCACCCCGGCCTGGCTGGCGTCATACAGCGCATCGATCACCTGCGGATCGACCAGCGAGTTCATCTTGAACAGGATGCTCGCCGGCTGGCCGTTGCTGGCGAATTCCACCTCGCGATAGATATTGTCGATCAGCGTCTGCCGCAGATTAACCGGCGAGACGGCGATGGTTTCCAGCTCGGTCGGCCTCGCATAACCGGTGATGAAATTGAACACCCGCGCCACGTCCCGGGTGATCGAGGGGTCGATGGTGAAGTAGCTAAGATCGGTATAAATCTTGGCGGTGATCGGGTGATAATTGCCGGTGCCGATGTGGCAATAGCTCACCAGCTTGCCCTTTTCGCGCCGCACCACCTGGCTCAATTTGGCGTGGGTCTTCAGCTCGATAAAGCCGAACACCACCTGCGCCCCGGCCCGCTCCAGATCGCGCGCCCAGCGAATATTGGCCTCTTCGTCAAACCGCGCCTTGAGTTCCACCAGACACGTCACTGACTTGCCGGCCTCTGCCGCCAGCACCAGCGCCTTGATGATCGGGCTATCGGCCGAGGTGCGATACAGCGTCTGCTTGATCGCCACCACATCAGGGTCGCGCGCTGCCTGCATCAGGAACTGCGCCACCACGTCAAAGCTCTCGAACGGGTGGTGGACCAGAATGTCCTTGGCGCGAATGGCGGCAAAGCTGTCGCCATTATAGTCGCGAATCCGCTCGGGGAAGCGCGCGTGATAGGGGACGAATTTGAGGTCTGGGCGGTCGATGTCGCAAATTTTGCGCGCATCTGCGAGGCCCAGAAAGCCATGCACCTCGAACACTTCGGCTTCCTTGACGCCGATCTGCTCGCCGATCTGGCGCTTCAACGCCCGCGGCATCGAGCTTTCGATCTCGAGCCTTATCACCTGGCCACGGCGGCGCTGGCGCAGCGCACTCTCGAACTCCACCACCAGGTCGGCGGCTTCGTCGTCGATTTCGATTTCGCTGTCGCGGATCACCCGGAAGGCGCCCGAGCCCACCACCTGATGGCCGGGAAACATCTTGTGGAAGAATAGCTTGACCAGCGTGTCGATGGTCACCACTTCGCTACGCCCGTCCGAAGCCAGCCCGCTCGGCAGGTTGATGAAGCGGTCGAGATTGCCGGGAATGCGCACCAGCGCGGTCAACGGCACATCGGTGTCGGGGCGCTTCAGCTCAAAGGCCAACGCCAGCCCCAGATTGGGGATGAACGGGAAGGGATGCGCCGGGTCGACCGCAATCGGGGTCAGCACCGGGAAAATTTCCTCGCGGAACAGCTTTTGCAGATAGCTGACCTGATCGTCGCTGAGGTCCGGCGCTTCGTGGATCACCACGTTTTGCGCAAACAGTTCCTCGCGCAGATTCTGCCAATGGTCCTGCTGTTCCAGCTGCAGATGCTGGGCCAGCGTGGCAATTTCTTCCATCTGCTCGGCCGGGGTCAGCCCATCGGCGCTCTGCTTGGTCAGTCCGGCGCGCATCTGGCCTTTGAGGCCGGCGACACGGACCATGTAGAATTCATCGAGATTGTTGGCCGAAATCGAGACAAAGCGCAGCCGCTCCAGCAGCGGATGATGCTCATTGCCGGCCTCTTCGAGCACCCGCATGTTGAATTGCAGCCAGCTCACCTCGCGATTGACGAAGCGCGCTGGGCTCTTGCGCAGCGCCTCGGTATCGGGGACTGACACGTCCGTCTCGGGGAACTCGCTTATTTCATTCATCGTCTTCGGTGTCCCAATCCTGTTCAAGCCGCGCGCCGCCCTGCGCGATCCGGCGGCGGTCGAGCGCATCGGCGGCGATGCTGCGGGTGATGGCCGTGCCCTTGGCCAGCGCCAGCTGGTCCATCAATCCAGCCAAAATCACCACTTCTTCGGCAGAACGCTCCATGCGCGCCACCAGATAGGCAATGATTTTCGGATCGACCGCAATCTGGCGATCCCCGAACAATTTCACGAACATCTGTGACAATTGAATGTCGTCCGTCAGTTCCAGCGTATAGGCAGCGGCCCGCCGGGCCCGCGAACGCACATCATCGGTCGTCAGCGGCCAGTTCGCAATGTCTTCCCGCGCTGTCAGCAGCAACGGCCGCAATTCGCGCATCGACTGGTTGAGCAGGTGGAACAGTCCGGCCTCGTCATAGGCGAGCCGGTCGACATCCTCGACGATCACCGGGCTGGTGCCGCCCGCCGTCGCCAGCGCTTCAAGGTCATGGATGCCGGCAAAGATTGCGCCGCTGCGGTCGGCAAAAATCCGCGCCAGATGCGACTTGCCCGATTTGGCCGGGCCGGTCAGCAGCGTGATCGGGTCGGGCCAGTGCGGAAACGCCATGATCCGCCCATGCGCCAGCGCATTCCCCTCGCCCGTGAGAAAGTCAGCTTCGCCTTGCGCAGCGGTATGGCCCAGATCGAAGGTCAGCTGGCCGATGGACTGGTCATCCTCAGGGCTTGCCGGCAGCGCCATCGGCCCCACCATTCTGCCCAAGATAGAGCGTGCTGCTCTTGTATTTGGCGACGCCGAACCGCACCAGCACCGAGGCAATCGCCGCCATCGGCACCGCCAGCAACAAGCCGACAAAACCAAACAACGCGCCCAGCCCGAGCAAAGCGAACATCATCCACACCGGATTGATGTTGATCGAGGACCCCACCAGCTTGGGGTAAAGAATATTGCCCTCGATGAACTGCCAGAACAGGAAAATGCCGGCCACCAGGGCCACCATCCAGATATCGCCAAACTGCACGATGGCGATGCCGACAGACAGGCCGAACCCCAAGGCAAAGCCGACAAAGGGAATGAAGCTCAGCAGCCCGCCGATCAGCCCCACCGCCAGGCCGAAATTCAGCCCGATCAGGCTCAGCGCCGTGGCATAGAAGGCTGCGTCGAGCAGCAGCACGCTACCCATCCCGCGGATCACGCCGGCCATCGACTTGTCGATATCACGCAGAATGGTGTTGATTTCACCCTTGTGGTTTTGCGGCAGCAGGCCTTCGACGCCGCGCACCATGCCTTCCCAGTCGAGCAGCAGATAGAACGCCACCACCGGAGTCAGCACGGTAAAGCCGATCACCGCCGCGCCGGTAATGCCGATATTGACCAGTTCACCCGGCAGCGTGGTGATGAATCCCAAGGCCTGCCGCGCCAGATCATTGATGCTGGTCTGCAATTGCGCCGCCCGCTCCGGGCCGAGCCATTCATTGACCTCAGGCGACCAGCGCGCGAACAATTCCTGCAGATCGGCAACAATTTTCGGTGCGCCCTTCAGCAGTTCGATAATCTGCTGACCGATCATTGGCAGGAACGTAAACAACAGACCGAGGGCACCGGTGATGACGCAGAGCAGCACCACTGTCGTCGCCCAGGCGCGGTTAAAACGCCAGCGCTGCAATTGGTTGACCAGCGGGTTGAGCAGATAGGCCAGCGCCGCGCCGACCACGAAGGGCAGCAATATGCCGCGGAACAGCCACAACAGCAGCACCAGGACGATCAGGAAGCCGACCCAGATCAGGACTTGATTTCGTAAGGTCATGGTGCCGAGCGGCCCTTGCGTCGATTGGGTGGAGAAGCTATCAGGCCGTCTAGCTTCCGGCTCCGGAGTTGGCAACCGCCTTGGTCTTCCGGTAACGGCTTTGCGCACGCTTTCCCCACTACGGTCCGAGGCCAATGTCCGATCCCCAAAACCTGACATCAAATGGTCTGTCATACAAGCAGGCCGGCGTCGACATCGATGCTGGCAATGCGCTGGTAGAAGCCATCAAACCCGCAGTTCGTTCCACGCGCCGTCCCGGTGCTGATGGTGAGATCGGCGGATTCGGCGGTCTGTTCGATTTGCGGGCAGCCGGATTCACCGATCCGGTGCTGGTCGCCGCCAATGACGGCGTCGGCACCAAGCTCAAGATCGCCATCGATACCGGCAATCATTCCACCATCGGGCAGGACCTGGTGGCGATGTGCGTCAACGACATCATTGTGCAGGGCGCCGAGCCACTGTTCTTCCTCGACTATTTTGCCACCGGCAAGCTCGACGTTGAACAAGGCACCGCCATCGTCTCCGGCATTGCCGAAGGCTGCCGCCTCGCCGGCTGCGCCCTGTTGGGCGGCGAAACCGCCGAAATGCCCGGCATGTATCACGGCGGCGACTATGACCTCGCCGGCTTTGCCGTCGGCGCCGCCGAACGCGGCACGCTGCTGCCCCGCCCCGACATCGCTGCCGGCGACACGCTGGTCGCCATTGCCTCCTCGGGCGTCCATTCCAACGGCTATTCGCTGGTCCGCAAGATAGTGGAACTGTCCGGCCTCGCCTGGACCGCCGACGCCCCCTTCGCGCCCGGCCAGTCGCTGTCCGAAGCCCTGCTGACCCCGACCCGCATCTATGTAAAGCCCCTGCTCGCCGCCCTCAAAGCCGGCATCAACATCAAGGCACTGGCCCACATCACCGGCGGCGGCTTCATCGACAATATCCCCCGCGTGCTGCCTGACGCACTCGCCGCCCATGTCGATCTCGGCGCGGTCAACGTGCCAAAGGTCTTCGGCTGGCTCAGCCAGGTCGGCGGCATCGAGGAGCGCGAAATGCTGCGCACCTTCAATTGCGGCGTCGGCATGCTGGTCGCCGTTGCCCCCGAGGATGCGGAAAAGCTGGTGGCCCATCTCACCGCAGCCGGCGAAATCGCCTCGGTGGTCGGCAAGCTCACCGCCCGCACCGGCGAAGCCGTTACCTTCGACGGCAAGCTCGCGCTCTAGCCATGGCCAGCGCCGCCGGCCGTCTGATCATCGTCTGTGGCTTGCCCGGTTCGGGCAAGACCACCCATGCCCAGGCCCTGATCACCCGCCACGGCGGCGTCTCCTTTGCGCCCGACGACTGGATGGATGGTCTGGCGCTCGACCTGTGGGACCAGGATCGCCGCGCCCGCATCGAGAATCTGCAATGGCAGGTCGCCCAGCAGGTTCTCACCGTCGGCGGCATGGCGATCATCGAATGGGGCACCTGGAGCCGCGCCGAACGCGACATGCTGCGCCTCGGTGCCCGCAACCTCGGCGCCAGTGTCGAGCTGCATTATCTCACCGCCGAGCCGGACATCTTGTTCGACCGCATCCACCAGCGCGGCCGCGAAGACCCGCCGATTACCCGCCCCATGCTGCAGCTATGGGCCAGCGCCTTCGAGGAGCCGACCGCCGAGGAGCGCGCCCTCTATGACGAAAGCGACGATCAATGACTGACCGCAAACGCGTCGGCATCCTCATCTCCGGCCGTGGCTCGAACATGTCGGCGCTGATCGAGGCCGCCAGGGCCCCGGATTATCCCGCCGAAATCGTCGGCGTCCTCTCCAACCGCGCCGCCGCGCCGGGCCTTGCCATTGCTGCTGCCGAGGGCATCGCCACCGCCTCGCTGGCGCAGAGCCGCTTTCCCAGCCGCGACATGTTCGAGGATGTGATGACCCAGACGCTGGAAAGCTGGAACGTCGACTTCGTCTGCCTTGCCGGCTTCATGCGCATTCTCGGCGAGGATTTCGTCAATCACTGGGCCGGCCGGATGATCAACATCCACCCCTCCTTGCTCCCCCTCTACAAGGGCCTCGACACCCACGCCCGCGCCCTCGCCGATGGCGCCACCATTCACGGCTGCACCGTCCACTTCGTCACCCCCGGCCTCGACGAAGGCGCCCCCATCCTGCAAGCGACCGTCCCCGTCCTGCCCAACGACACTGCCGACACCCTCTCCGCCCGCGTGCTGGTCGAAGAACACCGGATTTACCCCGAAGCGCTCAGGATGCTGGCCGCTGGTGAGGTTTAGCCTCGAACACCCAACAAACTCGATGTCATCCCGGCCTTGAGCCGGGACCCATCCTGAGATCTGGGGATGGGCCCCGGCTCAAGGCCGGGGTGACACGGTGGGTGGGACACTATCGCCCCATCACCCAATTTGATCCCACCCATCGTCAAAATCGGTTCGACGCGACTCTGCCGCTGCAATAGTCTCGGCACAAATGGAGAACGTCTATGCCGCTGCGCTATTGGCTGCTTATCATTCTGCTCGGCGCTGTCTGGGGCAGTTCCTTCCTCTTCAACGCCATTCTGATTCGCGAAATCAGCCCGCTCTGGGTCTCGGCCGGCCGCGTCTCCATCGGCGCCGCCATCTGCTGGGTATATTTCCTCGCCCGCCGCAAAAAACTGCCCACCGGCTGGCCCGTCTATGCGCAGCTCACCCTCCTCGGCTGCCTCAACTACGCCATTCCCTTCGCCCTGTTCCCCTTTGCCGAGCAGACCGTCGCCAGCAGCATTGTCGGCGTCATCAATGGCCTGACCCCAATGAGCACGGTGATCGTCTCCCAGCTCTGGCCCGGCGGCGAAAAGGCCACCTGGAACAAACTGGCCGGCGTCGCCCTCGGCTTTATCGGCGCGCTGATCCTGGCCCTGCCTTCGCTCGGTGCTGGCGCTTCGGCGCAGGTACTGGGCCTGCTCGCTGCCGTTGGCGCCACCCTCTGCTACGCGCTGACGCTGAACTATGCCCGCCGCTTCAAGGATATCGACTCAGCCGCCGTCGCCACCTGCTCGCTCACCGCCGCAGCGCTGATTTCGCTGCCCATCGCTTTGCTGTTCAGCGGCATTCCGATCATCACCCGCGCCGAAACCTGGGGCGCGCTGTTCGCCATCGCCGCCTTCTCCACCAGCTTCAGTTTCCTCCTGGTCTATTGGCTGCTGCCCAAGGTTGGCGCGACCAATCTGTCGCTCAACACCTTCATCACCCCGATTTCGGCGATTCTGCTCGGCGTGCTGGTGCTGCATGAACGCTTCGAAGCCGCCCATGTGCTGGGCGTGCTGGTGATTTTCATCGGCCTGATCTTCATGGACGGCCGCCTCGTCCGCCGCCGCGTCGTGGCGGCGTAATTCCTGCGGCCTTCAAAACGCAGTGTCATCCCGGCCTTGAGCCGGGGTGACATCGAGAGTGGGGAAATGCCCCCGCCGCCCGCGGAACCCCCTCCCCACCCAACCGTTCCTATTCCCATAGGAGCTCCCATGAACCAGCCCAAGCCCGATATCGATCCCCGCCCAATCCCGGAAATCGTGCCGCCCGCCGAACCCGTGCCGCCGCAGCCATTCGATCCACGCCCGCCGCACCCGCAGGAACTGCCCGACACCCCCGAGCCGGTGGAAGACCCCACGCCCGGCCAGCCGGCGCCCGCTCCCAGCCCCGGCACCGACCAGCCCCCCACCTGGGCTTGATCCACAAGCTGTTGCCGCTAGTGTGACTGCCGGTCAGGCTCGGGAGAACGCCATGTTCCTGCAAACCATCGCGCCGGAAGCGGCGACGGGTGAAGTCGCCGAAATTTACCGCAAGGAAATCGACGCCAACGGTTTCCTGATGGCGGCGACGCGCTGCTGGACCACCCGGCCCGAGGTGCTGCCGCTGTTCGAGCACTTCACCGAAGGCGTCAAAGCCAATTTTTCCCTCGGCATGCGCGGCTGGCGGCTGATCACCTTGATCGCCGCCAAGCAGGTGCCATCCACCTATTGCAGCCATGTCTATGCGCGGACGCTGGCCCGCGACCTCGGCAAGGCGCAGGTGCTGGCCATCCAGCGCGATTTCCGCAATGCCGGCCTCAGCACCCGCGATGTGGCCATGCTGGCCTATGCCGAACAGGTGGCGCGCGACGCCTCAAAAATCACCCAGAATCACATCGACGCGCTGCGCGAAGTCGGCTTTTCCGATGTCGAAATCTCCGACATCGCCCTCTGCGCCTCAATCCGCAGCTTCGTCAGCCGCTTCTTCGACGCCACCGGCGCAGCTCCAGAGCCGATCTTCCTTGATGAGAATGATGAGTTCCGAACCGCCATGACGGTCGGCAAGCCGATTTAGAGCGGAGCCCCAGCAAAAGCTGACTGTCGATACAATCTAGTGGTGATCGTCGATCGTGCTGAGAAACCAGGTCAGCGCCACGATCACCACGGCGGTAGCGCCGCCTAGATACAGGATATCAATGCCGCCGCTCGAGGTAATCGCGCGACCAAGAAAATACACCGCGAGCACGGTAACCGACACGCCGACCAGCTTGGACTTCAGATCGTCCAGCGTGCGAATCTTGAGCCAGTCAGGCAGTTGCAGATCTTGGTTGAAATAGAGCTGATACAGCCCCAGCGACACCACCTGCACCACGGTTGCCAGCAGGAACAGATCGACCAGCTCGATGGCGTGCAGCAGCACCTCGTCGCGGGTTAGCCGGTGCTCCACCGAGAAGAACAGCCCGTCGACAAAGTGCCAGCTTTCTATCGTGCCGTAGATGATCAACGCGACGGCAGCGACCATCGTCGCCACCACCGGTACAATCATGACGCCGCTCACCAGCTGGCCGATAAGCCGCAACGGCCAAGGCGCCTTATGATCGACAAGACCCGACCCCACCGAAGTAGACCTGACGACCTTCACGTCGTCATTGGTCGGATCACTCATGCTATTCGATCCCCAGCTTCTGCTTCATCAGATCGCTGAGCGCCTGCGGGTTGGCCTTGCCACCCGAGGCCTTCATCGCCTGCCCGACGAACCAGCCGATCATTGTCGGCTTGGCCAGCACCTTGGCCACCTGATCGGGATTGGCGGCGATGATCTCGTCGACAATCGCCTCGATGGCGCCCATGTCGGTCACCTGCGTCAGGCCGCGGCGCTCGACGATCTCGGCCGGATTGCCATCGGGCTCCTCGGCGATGACGATCTGCAGCAGATCCTTGGCGCCCTTGGACGAAATCGTCCCGGCGGCCACCAGGTCGACAATGCCGGCAACCTGGCTTGGCTTGAGGTGGGTTTCCCACACCGCCAGCCCCTGGCTATTGGCAAAGGCAGCCACGTCCGCGTTGAGCATATTGGCCACGGCCTTGCCATCGCGCTTGGTGCCACCGAAACCCACCACGGCTTCGAAATAGTCAGCGGTTTCGCGGTCGAGCGTCAGCACCATGGAATCATAGGCGGTCACGCCATAATCGGCGACAAAGCGGGCCTTTTTCTCGTCCGGCAGCTCGGGCAGATGCTGCGCCAGCTCGGCGATGAACGCATCGTCGAATTCGAGCGGCAGCAGGTCGGGATCGGGGAAGTAGCGATAATCATGCGCCTCTTCCTTGCTGCGCATCGAGCGCGTCTCGCCCAGCTTGGGGTCGAACAGCCGGGTTTCCTGCGCGATGGAGCCACCGTCTTCCAGAATATCGATCTGGCGGCGCGCTTCATATTCGATGGCCTGGCCAGCGAAGCGGATGGAATTGACGTTCTTGATTTCGCAGCGCGTGCCGAATTCGCCGCCCGGGCGACGCACCGAGACGTTGACGTCGGCGCGCATGGAGCCCTGCTCCATATTGCCGTCGCAGGTGCCCAGATAGCGCAGGATGGTGCGCAGCTTGCCCAGATATTCCTTGGCTTCCTCGGACGAGCGCAGATCGGGCTTGCTGACGATTTCCATCAGCGCCACGCCGGTGCGGTTGAAATCGACAAAGCTCATATTGGGATGCTGGTCGTGGATCGACTTGCCGGCGTCCTGCTCCAGATGCAGCCGCTCGATGCCGATCTCGATCTGCCCCTCGGGCATGTCGAGCACCACGAGGCCCTCGCCGACGATCGGGTCCTTGAACTGGCTGATCTGATAGCCCTGGGGCAGATCAGGATAGAAATAATTCTTGCGGTCGAACACGCTGCGCTTGTTGATCGCCGCCTTGAGGCCCAGCCCGGTGCGCACGGCCTGGCGCACGCATTCCTCATTGATGGTCGGCAGCATGCCGGGCATGGCCGCATCGATGAACGACACATTGGCATTGGGCGGATTGCCGAATTCGGTCGACGCGCCAGAGAACAGCTTGCTCTCGCTGGTCACCTGGGCATGCACTTCCATGCCGATGACAATTTCCCAAGCGCCGGTCGAGCCGGCAATGAAGCTCTTGGGATTAGGCGTGCGGGTGTCGATGAGGGTCAAAGCGGAGTCCTGCGGCGATGTACGATATTCTTACAAAACGCATAGTTGGTAGGGGTGAGAGAAGCAATTGCTTTGCACCAATTAAGCCAATCCACCAGCGTCCTTCCCCTCGCCCCTTGCGGGAGAGGGACAGACCTGACGCGTTCAGCGGAAGGTCAGGGTGAGGGGACTGCGTCCGCCTATGCTCAGACGTTGACGTCCTCAAACGTTTTTTGGGTAGCGGGACAAACCCCACCCCCGATGTCACCCCGGCCTTGAGCCGGGGCCCATCCCCCGATCACGCCGGTGAAACTCATCTCAGGCTGGGTCCCGGCTCAAGGCCGGGATGACACCGCGTTTGGACGCCAGGCAGTGCAACACCCCTTTGGGAGAGGCCCTCAGTCCTCGTCCTCGATTTCCCCATAAAACGGGCTCAGCCGCTTTTCCAGATGCACGCTCATGAACGGCTCATGCGCCGCGCGGCCATCCGGCCGCAGCGCCAAAATCCGATAGCCCTGCTTTTCATAAAACTGCACCGCGCGCACATTGTCGGCCGGGGTTTCCAGCTGCACCCGCTCGGCGCCTTCCAGCTCCAGCATCGATTCCATGCGCCGCAGCAGCATCGAGCCCAGCCCATGCCCCTGCAGTTCCGGCATCACGAACAGATAGGGAATATAGGCCCGCCGCATGGCGCGCGAGCACCAGGCCACCGCGATGCCGTCCACCTCGGCCACGATGATCCGCGACAGGGTTTCGGCCACCACCTGCGCCAGCCGGCGCTGCTCGGCCTGTTGCAGGCCGGGCTGCGGCGTCAGCAGCGGAAAAATCCCGCTTTCCCAGGCGCGGTAAGCAATATCGGCAAGCCGGCTTGCATCGGCGGTTTCTGCCTTGCGGATGGAAATACCTGCCATGGTGACCTCCTTGCCGAACCTGCTAGCTGCGGCGGCGCGCCGCGATGATGCCCTTCTCGTAATTGATGTTCCAATCGATCAGGGTCCGCCACACAAGTTCGGCCTGATCCTCATCAAGATCAAGGGCCAAACTGCGCTCGCGGAGCTTGGCGATCACCGCCTCGATCCGGGCCGGGTCGCGCGCCTCATGCGGATCGGTCTTGATCTCGGCCATGCGCGTCACATAGCGGTGGCGCTCGGCAAACAGGGTCAGCAAGGCATGGTCGATACGATCGATCTCGACGCGCACGTCGTCCTTGGTCTGGCAGGTCTCGGGCGATTTCACAGCGGTCACTTGGGCTATCCAGTCGGTTTTGCTGTTGCTGGTTTGCACCGGACCGCCGCCAATTTCAACCGCCCGGCTTGCACAACCCGCCGCGCCGGCGCTATCAAACCCGCATGTCTAGTCAGTCTGAAACCGTCTGAGGCCCCGTCCAACTGGCACGGGGCATGAATGAACCAGTCGACCGCCCTGCGCTTTGCGGGCGGACGGCAATGTTTGTTCGCGGGTTTAACCCGCCGCTACAGGCGACTGATTTTCCATGGATATTTCACGAGACGAACAGCGGGTGCTGCACGCCCTCGCGCAGGGCGGCCGCATTGCGCTGCTCAAAAATGACGCCGGCAAGGTGACTGGACTCGAATTCTTCAACCGCGAGGGCTGGCTACTGAACCAGTGCAGCCTGCTATTGTTCAGAAAGCTCAAGGCCAAGAAGGCGATCAAGTCCACCGCCGGTCAACCCTACCGCATCACCCGCCGCGGCCTCGAACTGGTCCGCAGCGAATACGACAACCGGTAAGACGTCGGCAACGGATGGTCGGCGGCCCCAGGCGGCCGGCCATCCAGTCTGGCTAGCGCGAAACGGCGCGGCCGATGGTGATGATGACGCAGGCGCCGATAAAGCCTGCGATCAGATAGCCAATCCAGCCGCCGAACGAAATGCCGACCAGACCGAGGATCAGGCTGGCAACCACAGCGCCGACAATTCCGAGCACGATATTCATCAACAGCCCGGTATTGGTGTTCATGAACTGTTTGGCGAGCCATCCGGCGATGCCGCCGATGATGATGGCCGAGAGCCAACCTACACCGTCAAATTCCATTCACTCCTCCTGCGGGTGGAATCCCTACAGCAGAAGCCTGCCACAGCGGCAGCGGAACGCAAGCATGCTGGCAGAAAACCGCCAGCAAACCATCAGCATGCTGGCAGCATGCTTGGTCAGTGGCGGGTGACTTCGCTCAGCGCGGCGGCGATGTGTTCCCACTCGCTGGCGACGCTGGCAGTGGCGCGTTTCTTGCCGGCGCGGCGATACCAATAGTCGGCATTGCCCATATCGGCCTCGATCCAGTGCATCAGCGCATGCACCCAGTCGAACGCCTGCACGCCCTCCATGGCCTGGACGATGCCATGCGCCTGCTCCCATTCGGGACCGACGCGCAGGCTGCCCTTCTTGAGCCACCACAGCGCCTGCAACGGCTTGCTCATGTCCCGAGGCGGCTCGGACCAGTCGAGCGAGGTGAAGATATCAGCGGCCATCGGTGAAACCCTTGTCGGCCCGGACGCCGCACGCGGCGGGGTCACAACCAATTTCAATTTGTGCATTGGGGCCAAATAAGGCGGATCGGCGCCACGATCAAGTGGCGCCGCTCATTACGCTTACCACCAGGGCTTCGGCGCGAAGTCGCCACCGGCGCTTTTCTCGATGACGCGGGCCGCTGCGAACAGGGTTTCCTCGTCGAACGGCTTGCCGATCAGCTGCAGCCCGAGCGGCAATCCCTTGGCATCCTTGCCGGCCGGAACGGCGATGCCCGGCAGGCCCGCCATGTTCACGGTGACGGTGAAAATGTCGTTGAGATACATCGCCACCGGATCGGCGGCGAGCGCTTCGTCGCCAATGGCAAAGGCCGCAGAAGGCGTTGCCGGCGTCAGAATCGCGTCGATTCCGGCGTGGAAAGCGTCTTCAAAGTCCTTCTTGATCAGCGTCCGCACCTTCTGCGCCTTGACGTAGTAGGCGTCGAAATAGCCGGCGCTGAGCACATAGGTGCCGATCATGATGCGACGCTTCACCTCGCGGCCAAAGCCGGCAGCGCGGGTCAGCTCATACATGTCGGTGATGTCCTTGCCCGACACGCGCAGCCCATACTTCACCCCATCATAGCGGGCGAGGTTGGACGAGGCTTCAGCCGGCGACACCACGTAATAGGCCGGCAGCGCATACTTGGTATGTGGCAGGGAGATATCGCGCACCGTGGCGCCCTCGGCCTTGAGCCAGTCGAGCCCCTGGCTCCACAGCTTCTCGATTTCCGCCGGCATGCCCTCCATGCGGTATTCCTGCGGCACGCCAATGGTCAGCCCCTTGACGCCGCGCGCCACAGCGGCGGCGAAGTCAGGAACAGCCAGCTCTGCGCTGGTCGAATCCTTGACGTCAAAGCCAGCCATCGAGGTCAGCATCATCGCCGCGTCTTCAACCGTGCGGGCAATCGGGCCAGCCTGATCGAGCGAGGACGCATAGGCGACAATGCCCCAGCGCGAGCAGCGGCCATAGGTCGGCTTCATGCCCACCGTGCCGGTGAAGGCCGCCGGCTGGCGAATCGAGCCGCCGGTATCGGTGGCCGTCGCCCCGGCACAGAGCCAGGCCGACACCGCCGCCGCCGAACCACCTGACGAGCCGCCGGGCACCAGTTTCTCGGTGCTGCCTTCGGCGCGGAACGGGTTGATCACCGGGCCGTAATAGCTGCTCTCATTGGACGAGCCCATGGCGAACTCGTCCATGTTGAGCTTGCCCAGCATGACCGCACCGTCGCGCCACAGATTGGACGTCACCGTCGATTCATATTCCGGCTTGAAGCCATCGAGAATATGGCTGGCTGCCTGGGTATGCGCGCCCTTGGTGCCGAACAGATCCTTGATGCCGAGCGGAATGCCTTCCAGCGTGCCGCCCTGCCCCTGCGCCAGCTTGGCGTCGCTGGCCTTGGCCATGTCGAGCGCCTGTTCGCCGGTCACCGCCACATAGGCGTTCAGGCTCGGATTGGCCTTCTCGATCGCCGCCAGATAGGCGCCGGTCAATTCGGTGGCGGTAAAGCTCTTGGCCTGGAGACCCTTGCGGGCATCGGCGAGGCTGAGTTTGGTCAGGTCAGTCAAAGGGAATCTCGCTCAGATTATCGCAGCGGTGGTAGATGGTGGCGGCTGACACCCCTTCCCCCTCGCTGCTGTCAAAGACACCGGCCATTACCAGCGCATTCATATGCGCCGAAACGACCTGAATGGTGGTTTCGTCATAGGGAGTGATCGAAAAGCTGTCGGGATAGACTTCCCCTGGATGCTCGCAAATCGCGGATGCAAACAGGAAATTGCTACCCTTACGGCTCTTCAGATCGAAAAAATTGCAGTGGAATTCCATGGCCTGAATGCCGCTGGTGAACGACAGCACACTGGCCATCGGGTCCTCAAAGGCCGACAGGCCCTCGGTTTCCAGACCCTGGCACAGTTCCGGCGACGCAGCATAGATCTTGGTCTGGTCGATGAGGAATTCCTGCGCCATCGCCGAACCGGCCAGCAGAGACACGCCGAGCGCGAACAACACTGGTTTCATGCACTGATCTCCTGGGCGAGCGGCAGTTCGAAAAATGCCGACCATTGGCTGTCAGGATAGTCCAGAAACGGGCCGCGAGTCACAAAGCCACGGCTGGCATAGAGCCCGTAGGCGCCCTCAAAGCCGCTGCCAACGCCGGTTTCCAGCATCAGGCAATTCAACCCCTTGACGTGCGCCAGCTCGATTATGGCGTCGAGCACTGCCGAACCAATCCGCTGGCCGCGCATGTCCGGGTCGGTGAACATGCGTTTCACTTCGCCCAGCTCGGCCGAATGCACCTTGAGTGCGCCCATGCCTACGGCATGACCGGCCTCATCGCGCGCCACAAACAGCGTCGTGTCCTCGCCCGCCATCTGTTCCACAGTCATCTTGAACTGGAACTCTGGCGGCGATAGCGGCAGTAAATGCGCGTTGAGCTTGCCGACGAGACCGCGCACATCGTCCTGCAGCGGCGTCTCGATGGCGACTTTTACCGACATTTCTATTCGACCACCTTGGGCACCATAAAGAAATTGTCTTCGCTCAGCGGCGCGTTGCTGACGATCTTGTCGGCATAGCCGCCATCACTGATCACATCATCGCGGCGGCGCAGCGCCATCGGGGTCACCGAGGTCATGGCTTCGACACCCTCGACATTGACTTCGGCCAGCTGTTCCACAAAGCCCAGAATGGAATTCAGCTCCTGCTGATAGCTCGCCACTTCATTTTCTTCGATGCGGATGCGCGCCAGGCTCGCAATGCGCTTTACGGTTGCGGCGTCGACAGACATAGGAAACTCCAACAAATAGCGGCTCGTTTGGGCCGTTATTAGCAACGCCGCGCCACAAAAGACAATGAAAATGGCGGATCAGACTTCCAGCGCCAGTCCGGCTTCCAGCGCCACCAGCCCGCTTCTGTCCAACCGATCACGCAGCGCCGGGATGGTGGCATCGACCGACGCCTCGTCCCCAGCCAGCGCCAGCAGGCGCGGCGGCCGGTCTTCCAGCACCGCCTGACCAAGCCCCACCAGCCGCTCCGCATCGCCAAACAGGCAGATCACCGCCCCCTCGGCCCAACGCCCCAGCGCCGGCACCGCTCCCGCCACCAGCAGCAGCGGCGCTTCGCCCATCGCGTCTACCAGCACCGCCCCCGGCCCTACCGACCAAACCTCCACCGCCGGCAGGGAATCGTCCGCATCAAGCAACCGCTGCGGCTTGCGCGCTTTCCACTGCGCGGCATCAACTGTGGGCAGCGCCACGCCGAAGCCGGCAATCACCTGATCCGCCCCCGAAACCAGCTCCGCCGCATCGATTCCCGCCGGCGCGCTCGTCGCATCCAGCACCAGAATCGCCCCGCCAATATGAATGCGGATCGTCGTGCCGCCGAACCAGGTCAGTTTCATCCGCCGCTTTCCTGTCGCCAAACCGGGCCGCACCCTATAGGACGAGGCAAAAGTGGCAAGCGGGTGCTCCATGACTGACGAATTCGCCAATCCGCTCGAATCCATACCGGCCGCTGGCCGCATCATGGGGCTCGATCTCGGTACCAAGACCATTGGCGTCGCCATCAGCGACGGCATGCGCTATTCGGCCACCCCGCTCGAAACCATCAAGCGCACCAAATTCACCCAGGACGCCATTCGTCTCGACCAGTTGATCGCCGAAAACGCCATCGTCGCCGTCATCCTGGGCCTGCCGCTCAATATGGATGGCTCTGAGGGCCCGCGCGTCCAGTCCACCCGCGCCTTTGCTCGCAGCCTCGCGCAACGCATCGCCCTGCCCATCGCCTTCTGGGACGAGCGGCTCTCCACCAGCGCGGTCACCCGCATGATGATCCAGGCCGACCTCCGCCGCGACCGTCGCGCCGAAGTCGTCGACAAGCTGGCCGCCAGCTATATCCTGCAGGGCGCGCTGGATCGGCTGCGCAACAGCTGATCGCCGCCCACGCCGTCATTCCGGTGAAAAATGCCTGCTGAGCCGGGCCAGCCCCTTGCCCCTCCCGGCCCCCTCCGCTAGACCCCATCCAACATCAAGGATGGGAGCGCATGGCCCAAGATCGCGCCAGCAAAACCTCGACGCCCGCCGGTTCGTCCGGCGATTTCCCCCCGTTCAACCAGCGCCATCTGCTGTCGATCGCCGATCTCAAACAGCATGAGATCATCGACCTGCTCGATCGCGCCGAGCGCATGGTTCCAGTCTCCCGGCAGGAGCGGAAAAGCCATCCGACGCTAGCGGGCAAGACCCAGATCAATTTGTTCTTCGAGCCGTCCACGCGGACGCAGGGCTCGTTCGAGATCGCCGGCAAGCGCCTCGGGGCGCTGGTGATGAACATGTCGGTCAAATCCAGTTCGGTCTCCAAGGGCGAAACCCTCGTGGACACCGCCACCACGCTCAACGCCATGCGCCCCGACGTCATCGTCGTGCGCCATTCGGCGGCCGGCGCGGTGGAACTGCTCAGCCAGAAGGTCGGCTGTGCCGTGATCAATGCCGGCGACGGCGCCCATGAGCATCCGACCCAAGCCCTGCTCGACGCGCTAACCATCCGCCGCCACAAGGGCCGGATTTCCGGGCTCACCGTGGCGATTTGCGGCGATATCGCCAATTCCCGCGTGGTGCGCTCCAATCTGCTGCTGCTCGGCGCACTCAATGTACGCACCCGCGTCATCGCCCCGCGCAACCTGCTTCCCGCCGGCATCGAACACCTCGCCACCGAGGTCTTCACCGACATGCGCGAGGGCCTCAAGGGCGCCGATGTGGTGATGATGCTGCGCCTGCAACACGAACGCGCCAATGGCCGCATGATCCCCTCGGTGCGCGAGTACTACCGCTTCTATGGCCTCGACGCCGAAAAATTGGCCTTCGCCAAGCCCGACGCCATCGTCATGCATCCCGGCCCGATGAATCGCGGCGTCGAGATCGACCCCGCCATCGCCGATGGTGTCCAATCGGTGATCACCGAGCAGGTGGAAATGGGCGTTGCCGTGCGCATGGCCGTGTTGGACGCCCTGCTGCCCGCCGGAGGCCAGTCATGACAAGCCCGCTGCTTATCGAAAACGCCCGCATCGTCGATCCGGCCTCCGGCACCGACGCCATGGGCGCTGTGCTGGTCGAAAACGGCCTGATTGCCGAGATCGCCATCGGCGCGCCGGTTGGCGTGCCCGAAGGGGCGGAAGTCATCAATGCGCAGGGGCTGATTCTCGCCCCGGGCCTGATCGACATGCGCGTCTTCACCGGCGAGCCCGGCAAGGAATATCGCGAAACCCTGCAATCGGCTGGCGAAGCCGCTGCTGCCGGTGGTATCACCAGCTTCGTGATGATGCCCGACACCACCCCCGTGGTGGACGACGGCGCGTTGGTGGACTTTCTCATTCGCCGCGCCAAGGCGACCAGCAAGGTCAATGTGCTGCCCGCCGGCGCCATCACCAAGGGCCTTGCCGGCCAGGAAATGACCGAATTCGGCCTGCTGCAGGAGGCCGGTGCGGTCTGCCTCACCGATGGCCGCAATTCCATCCAGTCGCCCGCTTTGCTGCGGACGGTGATGAGCTATGCCGCCAATTACGGCATGACCATCGTTCACCATCTCTCCGACAAGAGCCTCACCGGCGAAGGGGTGATGAATGAGGGCCTGTTTGCCACCATTCTCGGCCTTAAGGGTATTCCGCGCGAAGCCGAGACCATTCCCTTGGCCCGAGACCTGCAATTGGCCGCCCTGACCGGCGTCAATTATCACGCCGCGCAAGTGTCCTGCGCCGCCTCCATCGAGCTGTTGGCCGCCGCCAAGAAGCGCAACAAGAAGGTTACCGCTGGCGTCTCGATCAACAATCTGGCGCTCAACGAAAACGACATTGGCCGCTATCGCAGCTTCTTCAAGCTGTCGACGCCGCTGCGCAGCGAAGATGACCGGCAGGCGGTGATCGAAGGCCTGCGCAACGGCACCATCGACACCATCCATTCCGACCATGATCCGCAGGATACCGAGGTAAAGCGTCAGCCCTTCGCCGAAGCCTCGGACGGCGCCATCGGCCTTGAAACCCTGCTCGCGGCCGCCCTGCGCCTTGTTCATTCCGGCGATGTAGACCTGCTCACGGTGCTGCGCGCCATGACCAGCCGCCCCGCCGAAATTCTCGGCCTGCCTGCCGGCCGCATCGCCAAGGGCGCGCCCGCCGATCTGATCCTGTTCGATCTGGACTATCCCTGGCAGGTCAGCGAGCGCCAGATCCGCTCCCGCTCGCGCAACACCAGCTTCGAAAACGCCCGCCTCGCCGGCAAGGTGATGCGCACCATCGTCGGCGGCGAAACGGTGCACACGCATACCGAATAGGCCGCTCTGCGCCCTCCCCCTTGTGGGGAGGGCCGAGGTAAGGGTATTCCTCGACGTAAAGACGAGGGGAACCGCCTGATGCCTGCCGACACCATCAATCTGCTTTACGCCGCCATCATCGGCTATCTCTGCGGCTCCGTCCCCTTCGGCTTGCTGCTGACCCGCGCCGCCGGTCTGGGCGATATCCGTCAGATCGGCTCGGGCAATATTGGCGCCACCAATGTCCTGCGCACCGGCAATCGCTGGGTCGCCGCTGCCACGCTGGTGCTCGACGCCGCCAAGGCCGCGCTGCCGATTCTGGTGGCCCGCTACTATTGGGGCGAAGAAGCCGCCATGATCGCCGCCATCGGCGCCATTCTCGGCCATTGCTTCCCGGCCTGGCTCGGCTTCAAGGGCGGCAAGGGTGTCGCCGTGATGATTGGCTCATTGCTGGCGCTGTCGTGGCCCGTAGGCCTGATCTTCTGCGCCGTGTGGCTGCTGATCGCCTTTGCCCAGAAATTGAGCTCCCTGGCCGCGCTGACCGCCGCTACCACCGCGCCGATCTTTGCCTTCGTGTTGGTCAATGAATGGCTGGCCGGCACGGCTGCCGTGCTGGCGCTGGTGCTGTTCTACCAGCACCGCGAGAACATCGCCCGCCTGATGGCCGGCACCGAGCCCAAGATCGGCTCCGAAAAAACGGCCAAATAGCGCCATGGCGCTGGGTCAGGGGAGCCGTCTCACCGATACCCAGCGCATCGCCTGGCTCCGCCTGCTGCGCAGCGACAATGTCGGCCCCGCCACCTTCCGCCAATTGCTCAACCGCTTCGGCTCGGCCGAGGCGGCGCTTGATGCCCTGCCCGGCCTGTTCCAACGCACCGGCAAGCCGCTGCACATCGCCAGCCAGAGCCAGGCCGAGGATGAAATTGCCGGCCTCACGCGCTATGGCGCGCGCCTCGTGGCCAGCGGCGACGCCGATTATCCCGAACTGCTGAGCTATATCCACTCCGCGCCGCCGCTGCTCACGCTGGCGGGCGGCGCTAATCTCGATTGGCAGCGGACGGTGGGCATTGTCGGCGCCCGCAATGCCTCGGCCGCCGGGATCAAGATGACCCGCATGCTGGCGCTCGATCTAGGCGAACGCGGCTACACCACGGTCTCCGGCCTCGCCCGCGGCATCGACACTGCCGCCCACCGCGCCACCCTCGCCACCGGCACCATTGCCGTGCTGGCCGGTGGCTTCGACCAGATCTACCCGGCCGAAAACATCCCCCTCGCACACGACATTCTCGATTCTGGCGGCGCGCTGCTCACCGAAATGCCGCTGGGCTGGGAGCCCCGCGCCCGCGACTTCCCGAGGCGTAACCGGCTGGTTTCGGGTCTTTCGCTCGGCGTCGTGGTGGTGGAAGCGGCCAAGCGCAGCGGCTCGCTGATCACCGCCCGCCTCGCCCTCGAACAGAATCGCGACGTCTTCGCCGTTCCCGGCTCGCCGCTCGATCCCCGCGCCGAAGGTGGCAATGCGCTGATCCAGCAAGGCGCCAAGCTCATCACCAACGCCGCCGATATCATCGAAACCCTGGGCAGCGCCGATCCGTCCCGCCATGCCCTTTACGACCGCGACTGGGAGCCGGACCTGGTGACCGACGGACCGCCACCCAGCGACGATGACAAATCCCGGCTGCTCTCCGCCCTTAGCGCCACCCCGATCGAGGTCGATGAACTGATCCGCCAAGCCGGCCTCACCGCCGCCGCCATGCAGATGCTGCTGCTCGAACTCGACCTGTCCGGCCAGATCGAATGGTCCAGCGGCCAATTGGTGGCGCTGCGATACTGACCCGTTTATGCCCCAAAAAATCCTCTCTCTAAGAGAGAGCGTCCCTTTGCCCTTTTCGGCCCGTTGACACCTCCCCCCGGCTTCACCATGTTGCGCCACGTCTCATAAAGCGTTGCGGAACGGGTATTCCATGAAGGTCGTTGTCGTTGAAAGTCCGGCTAAAGCCAAGACAATCAACAAGTATTTGGGTTCGGGCTATGAAGTCCTTGCCTCCTTCGGCCATGTCCGCGATTTGCCGGCCAAGGACGGCTCGGTGCGTCCCGACGAAGATTTCGCCATGTCCTGGGAGGTCGACACCGCTTCCAAGAAGCGGCTGGCCGACATCGCCAACGCCCTCAAGGGAGCCGATGGCCTGATCCTGGCGACTGACCCTGACCGCGAAGGTGAGGCGATTTCCTGGCACGTGCTCGATGTGCTGCGTCAGAAGAAGGTCATCAAGAAGGACATGACCGTCCAGCGTGTGGTGTTCAACGCCATCACCAAGGACGCCGTCACCCAGGCGATGGCCAAGCCGCGCGAAATCGACATGCCGCTGGTCGACGCCTATCTGGCACGCCGCGCGCTCGATTATCTCGTGGGCTTCACCCTCTCGCCCATTCTGTGGCGCAAGCTGCCGGGCTCGCGTTCGGCTGGCCGTGTGCAGTCGGTGGCGCTGCGTCTGGTGTCGGACCGCGAAGCCGAGATCGAAAAATTCAAGGCCGATGAATATTGGTCCGTCGAAGCCAAGCTGGCGCAGTCCGGCAAGAGCTTCCTCGCCCGCCTGTTCTCGGTTGACGGCAAGAAGACCGACAAGCTCGACATCAAAACCGGCGAAAACGCCGCCGAGCTGAAAAAGTTGATCGAAGGCGGCCAGTTCAACGTCTCCAACGTTGAAAAGAAGCCGACCAAGCGCAATCCCTACGCGCCCTTCACCACCTCGTCGCTGCAGCAGGACGCCTCCTCGCGCCTTGGCCTGTCGCCGAGCCGGACCATGCAGATCGCCCAGCGGCTCTACGAAGACGGTCTGATCACCTATATGCGTACCGACGCGGTGCAGATGGCGCCCGAGGGCATTTCCATGGCCCGTTCGGTGATCGGCAAATATTTCGGCGAGGAATTCCTGCCCGAAAAGCCGCGCATCTACCAGACCAAGGCCAAGAACGCCCAGGAGGCGCACGAGGCCATCCGCCCCACCGACATGTTCAAGCGCCCCGAGCAGCTGCATCTCGACGCAGACCAGTCCAAGCTCTATGGCCTGATCTGGCGTCGTACGCTCGCGTCGCAGATGAAGTCGGCCGAAATTGACCGCACCACGGTCGATATCGCCGTCAACGTCCCCGGCCGCGCCGTCGAATTGCGCGCCGTCGGCTCCGTGGTCACCTTCCCCGGCTTCCTCAAGCTCTATGGCGTCGAAGCCAAGTCCGACGAAGAGACCGAGGACGAGGATAGCCGCGAGCTGCCACCGCTGGCCGTAGGCGACAAGCCCGACCTTCAGTCGGTCGACATCGAGCAGCATTTCACCCAGCCGCCGAGCCGCTACACCGAAGCCAGCCTGATCAAGAAGATGGAAGAGCTCGGCATCGGCCGGCCCTCCACCTATGCGGCGACGCTGACCACGCTCAAGGACCGCGACTATGTCCGCCTTGAGGGCAAGGCACTGCATCCTGAAGATCGCGGCCGCATCGTCACCGCCTTCCTCGAAAGCTTTTTCAATCGCTATGTCGAATATGGCTTCACCGCCGGTCTCGAAGAGCAGCTTGACCAGGTCTCCGCCGGCGACCTCGACTACAAGACGGTGCTGCGTGATTTCTGGAAGGATTTCACCGCCGCCACCGACGAGATCAAGGATCTGCGCGTCTCCGAGGTGCTCGACACCCTCAACGAGGTGCTGGCCAGCCGCATCTTCCCGCCCAAGGAAGACGGTTCGGACCCGCGTATCTGCCCCACCTGCGGCACCGGCCAGCTGTCGCTGAAGCTGGGCAAGTTCGGCGCCTTTATCGGCTGCTCCAACTATCCTGAGTGCAAGCACACCATGCAGCTCTCCGACGCGGCCTCCGGCCAGTCCTCGGAAGCCGCAGCTGGTGACGGCATTCTCGGCACCGATCCGGAATCCGGCGACGAGGTCTTCCTCAAGTCCGGCCGCTTTGGCCCCTATGTCCAGCTTGGCGACGGCAAGGAACCCAAGCGCTCCTCGCTACCCAAGGGCTGGGAAGCCGCAGCGATGACGCTGGAATCGGCGATGCGGCTGCTCAAGCTGCCGCGCGAAGTCGGCCTGCATCCCGAATCCGGCCTGCCGATTTCGGCTGGCCTGGGTCGTTACGGCCCCTTCGTGCTGCATGACGGCAAATACGCCAATCTGCCCGACGTCGAGGAAGTGTTCACTGTCGGCCTCAACCGCGCCGTCGACCTGATCGCCCAAAAGGCCGCTGGCGGCTTCAAACGCGCTGGCGCCGTGGCAGCCATCCAGACCTTTGAGCATGATGCCGGCCCCATCACCGTCCGCGCCGGCCGCTACGGGCCTTACGTCAACCAGGGCAAGATCAACGCCACCATTCCAAAGGATGTGGCGCCCGAAGCCGTGACGCTGGACCAGGCCGTCGCCTGGATCGCCGCCCGGGCCGAGGTCACCGGCACCAAGGTGAAAAAAGCTCCGGCCAAGAAAGCCGCTGCCAAAAAGCCAGCTGCCAAGACCGCAGCGGCCAAAAAGCCCGCCGCCGCCAAGAAGCCAGCCGCGAAAAAAGCCGCACCCAAGAAGGTCGTGGCCGACGAAGACGTGCCGTTCTAGCAACGTCTCAACAAACTCTGTGTGTTGACCCCACCCCACCCTCATTCCCTCCCCATCATGGGGAGGGAGGCGCAGGTTGCGATGACGGTGTTCATCGTCTCCCTCCCCCTTGTGGGGAGGGATCAAGGGTGGGGGTATCCCACGCACCAGCGGGTGGGAATGCCCCCCTCAAGTCCAAGGGCCGAAGGCCCAACAAAAAGCCCCGGCATTGAGCCGGGGCGAGTTGGTCAGGAAAATATCGGGGCGAGCGCCTAGCTGTTCAGCGCTCAAGCCCCTGCGGTGCCGTCGTTGCCGGCAGGCACCGCTGCGCCCATCATGGCCATATATCGGCACATTGCGATGGGCGTTTGGTCGCACTACTGCACCGGGCGAAAAACTCGCAAAACCGATGCGACAGCAAGTGGTCGTGGGGAGCTAGGTGCTAGCGGCGGTTCTCCGCCGCCATCGGATAGGCTTGAGGTGCCATGCCTTTCTCGCCATCAGCGGCCGCAAACAGATGTTCGGGTACGCGACGTGGCGATGTATAGCTTGCCAAGCACCATGGGCAACGAACGGCGGCACGCGGCCGGGGTCCAGCACATGATTGACAGAGCCTAAGGGCGGGCATGATAACCTCCTGGCTTCTCACCCATCGGTGGAAGCATGTATTATTGATGACAAAGACGGAACGAGCTTTTGGCTCACTCCTAAGATGGACATTAATTTAGGCTTTTCAATGGCTTGTTTGTCGCAGCGCAGGTAATCTTGTAATCCTTTGGCAGCACTTGACCGCCGACAGGACCTATCCCACCTTAGCCAACTGTCCGCTCGATCATCGCCAGCCAGTTTTCCAGCGCGATCTTGCGCACCAGTTCCTCGCCATAGCCCTTGTCGACCAGCGCCTGCAGCAGTTTGGGCACCCCGGTGACATCGCCGATTTCGGCCGGCATCTGGGCCCCGTCGAAATCGCTGCCCAGCGCCACGCCATCCTCGCCCAGCGCCTCCACCAGCGCATCGACATGGCGCACCATCAGCTCGATCGGCGTATCGGTGTTGAACGCCCCATCCGGCCGCAGGAAGCCGGTGGCGAAATTCAGCCCCACCATGCCGCCACTGTCGCGAATGGCCGCCAGTTGCCAGTCAACCAGATTGCGCGCATGCGGGCAGATCGCATGCATATTGGAATGCGTCGCCACCAGCGGATGGCTGCTGATCGCCGCCACGTCGCGGAACCCGGCGGCGTTGAGATGGGATAGATCGAGCATTACCCCCAGCGCATTGCACTGCCGCACCAGTTCCTTGCCGGCCTCGCTCAGCCCCGGCCCGATATCGGGATCGACATTGTGGCGAAACGGCACCCCGGTGCCAAACGCATTGGCGCGGCTCCAGACGATGCCGATGGAACGCAGCCCGGCCGCATAGAGCACATCCAGCGCCCGGAACTCGGTATCGATGGCCTCGGCCCCCTCGATATGGGCCACCGCCGCCAGCCCGCCCTGCGCCATCGCCGCACGGACCTCCCCGGCCGAGCGGCACACCGCCACGGCACTCGCCCGCTCCAGCCGCAGCAGAACAGAGGCCATGCCATTGGTCGACGCCTGCGCATCCGCCAGCGCCAGCTCGGGCGGCAATTCCCCCTTGGAACTGGCGGCGCTCGCTGTCACCCCACCAAGCCCAGTCTTGAGCGGCGGCGGGAACATGGCGAAGAACCCACCCGCCATCCCGGCCGCCCTGGCCCGCGGCAGGTCGATATGCCCGCCAGCGCCACCATCGATAAAGGCCTGTTCCTGGTTAGGACCAGGCAATTCCAGCAGGCGCAGCAAGGTATCGTTATGGCCGTCGAAGAAGGGAATGTTGGTCATCTGGGCTACCGGAGAATCAGCGATCGTCCCGCCACCGTAGCACCCCTCCCAGCCTCCCCCATCAGAGGGAGAGGCTGGAGGGGGTGGGGCCACACCCACCGCACCCTCTGCCACCCATCCCCCGCAAAAATTGGCAATCGCGACCGGATTGCCCTATCTAATCCTCAACACTTTCAGAAACGACCCAATGGCCAAGCCCACAAAATCTAAAAATACCTCCGGCCCCAAGCGCGCCGTCAGTCCGCGCGCCGATACCCTTCCCTCCCGCGAGCAGCTGCTCGCCGCCCTTGCCGAGCAGGCCGACATCAAGGGCAAGCGCGATCTGGCCAAGCTGTTCGGCATTCGCGGCGATATGCGCCGCCCGTTCAAGGCCATGCTGGCTGAGCTGGAGGGCGATGGCGTCATCACGCGCACCCGAAAAGCCCTGCGCCGCACCGCCGCCCTCCCCCATGTCACCGTGCTCGACATCCCCACCGATGCAGATCCCGATGACCTGCATGCCTATCCGGCGCACTGGAATGACGAGGAAGGCGACAAGCCGCGCGTCACCGTGCTGGGCGGCCGCGATGCCCGCGTTGTGCCCGCCCCCGGCGACCGCATCCTGGCCCGCATCGACGCCGGCGACGGCGAAGTGCCGACCTATACCGCCAAGGCGATGAAGATCCTCGACAAGCCCCGGCGCGGCCAGATCGGCATCGTCCGCATGGACGACGACGGCGCCCGCCTGATCCCGATTGATCGCAAGAGCAAGGAAATGCGCATTCCGCTCGGCGATCTGCTCACTGCCGCCGATGGCGACCTGGTGGAGGTGGAGGTCAAGCTCTCCGGCCGGTTGATGATCCCGCGCGCCAAGGTCACCGCCGTCATCGGCAATCCGATGAGTGAGGGCGCGATCAGCATGATCGCTATTCACAATCTGGAAATCCCCTACCGCTTCCCCGCCGCCGTCCTTCGCGAAGCCGACGAAGCCAAGGAAGCCTCGCTCAAGGGCCGCGAGGATTGGCGCCATATCCCGCTGATCACCATCGACCCGCCCGATGCCAAGGATCACGACGACGCCGTCTATGCCGAGCCCGACAGCGATCCGGCCAATGCCGACGGCCACATCGTCATCGTCGCCATCGCCGATGTCGCCGCCTATGTGCAGCCCGGCACTTCACTCGACCGCGAAGCCTATCTGCGCGGCAATTCGGTGTATTTCCCCGACCGGGTGGTGCCGATGCTGCCCGAGCGCATTTCCAATGAGCTGTGCTCGCTCAAGCAGGGCCAGCCCCGCGCTGCCCTCGCCGTCCGCATGGTGTTCGGCGCCGATGGCCGCAAGCGCAGCCACGGTTTCCACCGCATCCTGATGCGCTCGGCCGCCAAGCTCAGCTACCAGCAGGCGCAGGGCGCCATTGACGGCCAGCCCGACGACACCACCGGCCCGATCCTCGACACCATCCTGCGGCCCCTCTGGGACGCCTACAAGGCCATGACACGAGCCCGCGACCAGCGCGGCCCACTCGATCTCGACCTGCCCGAGCGCAAGATCGTGCTCGATGACAAGGGGCTGGTGAAGGATATCCGCATCCCCGAACGGCTCGATGCCCACCGCCTCATCGAAGAGATGATGATCGCGGCCAACGTCGCGGCGGCTGAAACGCTCGAGGCGAAAAAATCGCCTTTGCTCTACCGCGTCCACGATGAGCCCTCGGCGGAAAAGCTGCAGACCCTGCGCGATTTCCTCGGCTCGCTCGACATATCGGTCAAGAAGTCCGACAGCGTCCGCGCCAGTGACTTCAACGGCATTCTCGGCCAGGCCCGCAAGGCCGGCAATATCGAGCAGGTCAGCGAAATGGTGCTGCGCTCGCAGGCGCAGGCCGAATACGCCCCCGACAATTACGGCCATTTCGGTCTCAATCTCGACCGCTATGCCCACTTCACCTCGCCGATCCGCCGCTATGCCGACCTCATCGTCCACCGCGCGCTGATCACCGCGCTGGGCCTCGGCAATGACGGCCTCAGCGAGGCCGAAGGCCTCCGGCTGGCCGGTATCGCCCAGCACATCTCGGCCACCGAGCGCCGCGCCATGCTGGCCGAGCGTGAAACCTCCGATCGCTTGCTGGCGCAATTCCTCGCCACCAAGATCGGCGCCACCTTCGATGGCCGCATTTCCGGGGTCACCCGCTCGGGCCTGTTTGTGCGCCTGCTCGAAACCGGCGCCGATGGCTTCATCCCCGCCTCCACCCTCGGCCAGGACTATTATCGCTATGTGGAAGACCTGCAGGCGATGATCGGCGACCGTACTGGCGAGAAATTCGCCCTGGGTGACCGAGTCCAGGTACGGCTGCTGGAAGCCGCACCCGTCGCCGGCGCGTTACGCTTTGAGCTGCTGTCGGAAGGCACACGCGTCAATCCGTCATCTTTCCGTCGCGGCACAAAGCGCCCATCTCAGTCCTATGGTCCCAGGGGACGCAAAAAGAGGTAGCGGTATGGATAGCCAGGTCGAGACTTTGGACGTGCGTAGTGTTGGTCAGGCAATGTGGCGCGGCACGCTGTGCAAGTGCCCGCATTGTGGCCAGGGCAAGCTGTTCCGCAGTTACCTCAAGGTGGCGGATAATTGCGATTCCTGCGGCGAGCAGCTCAATCTGCACCGCGCCGATGACTTCCCGCCCTATATCGCCATCACCATTGTCGGCCACATCCTGATCTTGGTCATGATGCATATGGAGATGAGCTACCACGTTAACCCGGCTATCTATCTCTACACCCTGCTGCCGCTGGCAGTGCTCATGCCCCTGGCGATCCTGCCTTCGGTCAAGGGCAGCATCGTTGGTCTGCAGTGGGCCAATCGCATGTATGGCTATGGCACCGGGCAGATCGACTGAACCTGCTTGACAATTGGCCGCAAATCCGTAGTTTGCGGCCAAATTCCGGCGCCGGGGAATCCGCGGCGCCTTCGCTTTTATGAGGACTGACAAATGGCCAAAGCCGCTTCCGTCAAGATCAAGCTCGTGTCGACGGCTGATACTGGCTATTACTACGTCACCAAGAAGAACGCCCGCACCCAGACCGAAAAGCTGACGTACAACAAGTACGATCCGGTCGTGCGCAAGCATGTCGAGTTCAAGGAAGCCAAGATCAAGTAATCTGGCGCCTGCTCGCTCGCGAGAATCAAAAAGCCCCGCATCATTGATGCGGGGCTTTTTGCTGCTCTGTGTGACGTGAGCCTGACTTGCTGTGTGCGGAACGCGAATGGAGTGGCTGGTCCCGAAGCGGCATGTCGAAGAGGCCACTCTGTCCGCATCCGGAACCAGCCGCCCTACGGGACTCAGGAGTTGCGGCGGACCTGAGAGAAGCCGTAGGGAACCCTCAGCGCCGTCCCGGTCGGGAGCTGCGCTGGTGTTGAGGGCAACCTACCCCCAGGCTCCAAAAACTCAAGCAAAAGCAGTCATTTGCGGTCGGTAAAGCTTTGTTAATTATAACAAATAACCCTAACGCGCGCAATTGCGACGGTTCAGGCGGCGTCGAACACCACCCGATTTCGCCCCTCGCGCTTGGCGCGATACAGGGCCACATCGGCCCGCTTGATCAGCGTCTCGGCCGTATCGGCCGCACTTTCATTGAGCGTCAGCCCGGCTGATACCGTCACCGTCAGCGGCCGCCCGGCATTGACCTCGAACACCCGCTCGGCAATTGACTGCCGTACCCGCTCGGCCACCAGTTCGGCCTGCTGGTAATCGGTGTCGGGCATCAGCACCACAAACTCCTCGCCGCCGAATCTGCAAGCCAGATCAACGCCTCTGATGTTCCGCTTGAGCCGCACCGCGAACTCCCTGAGCACGGCGTCGCCGATATCATGGCCATAGGTGTCGTTGACCGCCTTGAAGTGATCGATGTCCAGAATCATCAGCGCCATGTCGCGGTCCTGGCTCTGCGCCTTGCCCAGCATCACGCCCAGATGGCGGTCGAAATAGCGCCGGTTATACAGCCCGGTCATATCGTCGGTCACGGCCAAGGCCATGGTGTTGCTGACGCTTTGGCGCAGCTCCAGTCCATAGCGATGGCGGCGAATCTGGGTGCGCACCCGCGCCGCCAGCTCGTTGCGCTCCACCGGCCGGGAAATATAGTCGTTGATCCCTAGGTCGAGCGCCCGCACCACCTGCGGCTTGTCGCCTTCGTCGGCCATCAGGATGATCGGCAAATTGCGCGAATGTTCCAGCGTCCGGATCTGCGAGCACACCCGCAGCGCATCGAAATCCGCGAGCGCCATCGAAATCAGCGCCAATTCGTAGTGCCCGCCCGTGACCTGGAACACGGCGTCGGCCGGATGCAGCAGGATATCCACGCTATGCTCAGGCGTGAGGTAATTCTTGATCCGGTCGGCATGGCGCTGATCGGTATCGACAATGAGGATCGAGCCCCCAGTTGTCTTGATCTTGTCCATCGCGCGGATGGCGTCTTCGATGGCAATCTGCTGCCCGGTCATGGCGCGGGCGCGCAATTCATCGGTCAGCGACTTCAGCCGCACCAGGCTCTTGACCCGGGCCATCAACTGCATGTCGTCGACCGGCTTGGTCAGAAAATCATCGGCACCGACCTCAAGCCCCTTCACGCGGTCAGAGGGCTGGTCCAGGGCGGTGATCATCAGCACTGGCAGGTGCTGGGTGCGGGGATTGGCTTTCAGCCGCCGGCAGACCTCGAAGCCGTCCATTTCCGGCATCATCACATCGAGCAAAACGATATCGACGTCGGATGTGTCGCAGATTTCAAGCGCCTGCGCGCCGGACGACGCCGTGACGACATCATAATATTCGGCCGCCAGCCGTGCTTCGAGCAACCGGACATTGGTCGGAATATCGTCAACGATCAGTACGCGTGCAGTCACTCTGAGCCCCACCCCCGTGCGCCGGCCAATGAACTGAACCATTGGCGTCAAGCGAACCGATCAGGCAGGCCGGTGGCCCGGCACAACTTGATCAGGCAGGGCCAATATAGCGGGCAATAGTTTCCAGAAAGTGAGGCACCGAGATCGGTTTACTGATGTAACCCTCGCACCCGCCTTGTAAAATCCGCTCTTCATCGCCCTTCATGGCGAAGGCCGTGACAGCAATCACCGGGATATGCGCCAGATCGTCGTCATCCTTCAGCCATTTGGTGACCACCAGCCCGGAGACTTCCGGCAGCTGGATATCCATCAGGATGAGATCGGGATGGTGGGCGCGCGCGAGATCGAGCGCCTCCATGCCGTTACGGGTCTGGATAACGGCATAGCCGCGCGATTCGAGCAGGTCATTGAAGAGCTTCATATTCAGCTCATTGTCTTCAACGATCATCACAGTCTTGGGCATCGATACTTCCTCGCGCCACGCAGGCCGATGGCGGCGCTTCGCTTTGCCGCTCCATTCAGCTACCATTGAATCTCTTACAAAACACCAAATGAGGCCCGGCGGTGCCGCGTACCGAGAAAGCCGACACGTCCCTGGCCGCTTTGGCCGATTCCTGCCTCGGCTATCTGGCAGAAAACCCTGAGGAACTGCTGGCTTTCATGCAGTTTGCCGGCCTCGATCCTGATACGCTGCGTCGCTCGGTGGGGTCTTCCAGCCTGCAACGCGGCCTTGTGGACTACTTTGCCTCAAACGAGCCGATTCTGCTCGCCCTCTGCGCAAATTCGGGGCTATCGCCCGAACAGTTCATGCAGGTGTGGCATCGACTCAACCCATCGGGGTGAATTTTGGCGCTGGATTGGCTCTGCCGCGATTGCCTGACCCATGGCTCCAGCGCCGCCGTGCCGGCGCGCTGTCCAGGCTGCGGCTCGCCACGCCTGCGCAGCCATGCCGAGCTATTTGCCCTCACCATCGCCCATGTCGATTGTGACGCCTTCTATGCCTCGGTGGAAAAGCGCGACGACCCCAGCCTGCGCGACAAACCGCTGATCATCGGCGGCGGCGTGCGCGGCGTGGTCTCCACCTGCTGCTATATCGCCCGCCAATCCGGCGTCCGCTCGGCCATGCCGATGTTCCAGGCCCGCAAGCTCTGCCCCGACGCAGTGATCATCAAGCCGGACATGGCCAAATATGTCGGCGTCAGCCGGCAGATTCGCCAGCATATGGACGCGCTGACCCCGCTGGTCGAGCCGCTCTCCATCGACGAGGCCTTTCTCGATCTCTCTGGCACCCAGGCGCTGCACAAGGCCCCGCCGGCACTGGTGCTGGCCCGTTTCGCCCGCACCGTCGAGGCCGAAATCGGCGTCACTATCTCGGTGGGGCTGAGCCACAATAAATTCCTCGCCAAGATCGCCTCCGACCTCGACAAGCCGCGCGGCTTCGCTGTCATCGGCGCTGCCGAAACCCGGTCTTTCCTGGCGCCCAAGCCGATCAGCCTGATTTATGGCGTCGGAAAAGTCTTCGCCGAAACCCTGCGCAAGGATGGCCTCGTCACCATCGGGCAGCTGCAGGAAGAAAAACCCGAGACACTGATGCGCCGTTACGGCGAAACCGGCGCCCGCCTGGCCCGCCTGTCGCGCGGCGAGGACAGCCGCCGCATTTCCTCGGACGGCGAGATGAAGACCATCTCGTCAGAAACCACATTCAACAATGATATCAGCAGCCTCGACGAACTCTCTACCGAACTGCTGAAGGTGACGGAGCGCCTCTCCGAACGCCTCAAGGCCAAGGGCGTGGTTGGCGACACGGTGACGCTAAAGCTCAAATCGGCCGGTTTCCGCTTGCGTACGCGCGCCCGGCATTTGATGATCCCCACGCAATTGGCCAATGTGATCTACGAAACCGGCCGATCATTGCTGGAGCGCGAGGTCGATGGCACCGCTTTCCGGCTGATCGGAATCGGCGTTTCAGGTATCGATACCGCCGATGGCAGCGATCCGGCTGATTTGCTGGAGCCGTCCATTGCCCGCAAGGCCGCAGCCGAACGGGCCATGGACCGGGTCCGCACCCGCTTTGGCCGCGAGGCCGTGATCCGCGGCAAGCTCTACAAGAAAAAACCGGCCAGCACGCCGGACGAACACGACGACGACCAGAACGAAGGCAAGACCAGATGACCAATCCGATCGAAAAGCTCCGCGAATACGGCTACGAACTCCCCGCTTCCAAGGCGCCCGTCGCCAATTATGTGCCGGTCTCCCGGTCGGGCAATATCCTCTATGTCTCCGGCCAGATTTCGAGCAACGAAAGCGGTGTGGTCACCGGCCGGCTCGGCGACAACATGAATGTGGTGCAGGGTGGCAACGCCGCTGAGCTGGCCGCCGTCAACGTGCTGTCGCAGATCGTCCATATGGGCGGCGTGCAGCTGGAAGACATCAAGCGCATCCTCAAGGTGACCGTGCTGGTGGCCTCCACCGCCGAATTCACCGAGCAGCATCTGGTGGCCAATGGCTGTTCCAATCTGCTGGTGGCCGTATTGGGCGACAAGGGCAAGCATGCCCGCGCCGCTTTCGGCGTCGCCGCCCTGCCCTTCGGCGCAGCGGTCGAAATCGAAGCCGTCGTCGAAGTCTAAGCGCGTTTACGAAGCCGCCAGCACTGGCGGCTTCGTCTTTCCAGGGCCCTGCCTTACATTCTCCGGCGAACCGTCCTATTTCTAGGGCCTCTCTTGTTCGCGCCGGACCTGCCTTGGCTGACCAGTCCTCTCTCCACGCCACCATCCATCCCAGCACGGCCAGCATTCCCGCTGCCGTGTGGAACGCGCTTGCGCCCTCGACGGCGGGCGTGCCCGACAATCCCTTTCTAGACCACGCCTTTTTCATGGCGCTGGAAGAATCCGGCTGCGCCACTGGCCGCACCGGCTGGCAGCCGCAACATGTCCTGCTGAGCGACGCCGCCGGGCAGCCCCTGGGATTGATGCCACTGTTCCTCAAAACCCATTCCATGGGCGAATATGTCTTCGACCATGGCTGGGCCGATGCGCTGGAACGCGCCGGCGGCAGCTATTATCCCAAGCTGCAATGTTCGGTGCCTTTCACCCCGGCAACCGCGCCCAAGCTACTGGTGCCCTCCGGCGATCCCGCCATCAGGGCTGCATTGCTCTCGACCGCCCAGCAACTGGCCGGTCAGCGCCACGCCTCCTCGGTCCACGCCACTTTCGTGCCCCAGGCCGAGGCCGACGAAATCGAGGCCGATGGCTGGCTCAAGCGCGTCGACACCCAGTTTCACTGGCACAATCAGGGCTATGCCAGCTTCGAGGAATTCCTCGAAACCCTGTCCTCGCGCAAGCGCAAGACCATCCGCCGTGAGCGCCGCGACGCGCTGGCCGATGGGCTGACGGTGCAATGGCTGAGTGGTGCCGACCTCAAGGAACACCACTGGGACGCCTTCTACGCCTTCTACGAGGACACCGGCGCCCGCAAATGGGGCCGCCCCTATCTCAATCGCGAATTCTTCTCCCGCCTCAACGCCACCATGGCTGACCGCATCGTGCTGATGCTGGCCTATGACGGCGACGAAGCCATTGCCGGCGCCATCAACTTTGTCGGCAAGGACCGGATTTACGGCCGCAATTGGGGCTGCACCCGCGATGTGCCGTTCCTGCATTTCGAATTGTGCTATTATCAGGCCATCGACTACGCCATCGCCCACAAACTGGCGGTGGTGGAGGCCGGCGCACAGGGCGAACACAAGCTGGCGCGAGGCTATGCCCCTGCCACCACCTATTCGGTACACTGGATCGCCCATCCCGGCCTGCGCCACGCGGTCGCCGACTATCTCGAACAGGAGCGAACCTCCGTCGAGCGCAGCCAGGAGCTGCTCGAACAGTTCACCCCGTTCCGCAAGGGCGAGCGCACCGATCAATGAGGTGGGACTATCGTCCTGCCGCCTTCGGCTTTAAGTAGAGACTCATGATCTGGGACATTGTCGTATTCATCCTGCAGGCCGGCCTCGCCTTCGTCGTCTCGACGGCGCTGTTTGACGCGCTGCATTGGACGCTGCACCAGTGGGAAGGCTCGTCCAACCCGCTGCTGCGCAAATTCTCGGCCTGGCACTGGGTGCATCACAAATTTCTCGGCCTCGATATGCAGATCAACCCGGCCTATGCCCGGGCCAATATCTGGTTCCATATCCTGCCCGAATATCTGACTTCGATGCTGGGCACCCTGCCCTTCCTGCTGATCTTCCCCTGGCCGCCGATTGCGCTCGTGGCGGTGATCCGCACCGTCATGCTGGTGATGACGCTGCGCGAGGAAGGCCTGGATTACAACCACATGTCTATGGATCGCGTCGGCGGCCAGCAGGGCCTGCTCTGGGTGGATAATAATTACCACGCCATGCACCACGTCTATCCGCACAATTTCTTCTCGTCCTTCTCCAACGTCTTCGACCTGGTCGTCGGCACCTCCTGCCAGATCAAGGGGCGACGCTTCCTGGTGACCGGTGCCAGTGGCGCCTTCGGCTCCGCCATGGTCGACAAGCTCACCCAGCTGGGCGGCATCGTCGAAACCGCCAAATTCGGCGTCGATTTTTCCGCCGGCAACTATGCCGCCATGCGCGGCAAGCTCGAACAGGCCGAAGTGCTGGTGTTGGCCCATGGCGCCAAGACGGACGACTGCTGGAACGCCAACAATGTCACCTTCTGTGAGCTGACCGAGCTGTTCACCGAGATCGGCAAGACCCGCCTCGCCCCGCCCGAAGTGTGGGCACTAGGCTCAGAGGTGGAATTCCACGGCGATATGGGCATGGAGGAGTTGAAGGCCTATTCCGCCTCCAAGCGCGCCTTCGCGCTACAGGCCCGCGAATATTACCGCTCCAATGCACTGATCTATCGCCACATCGTGCCGTCATCCTTCACCTCACCCATGGGCAAGGGCGCGATGAGCGCGGGCACGGCAGTCAATATCGCGCTGTTTTTCATCCGGCGCGGCTTCCGCTATGTGCCGGTGACGTTGACCGGGCTGGCCCTGCTCAACTATTTCCGTTTTCGTTTTTTCCAGAAGGGGCAGCCGGATGTTTCTCAGCCGGCGGAATGAACCATGAGCTATGATCCATCCAATATCTTCGGCAAAATCCTGCGCGGCGAAATCCCGGCGCATAAGGTGTTCGAGGACGATACCGCATTGGTGATGATGGATATTTTCCCGCAGTCGCGCGGGCATACGCTCATCATTCCCAAGGCAGCATCGCGTAACCTGCTCGATGCCGATCCGGCGGCCCTCTCAGCCGTGATGCCGCTGGTGCAGAAAATCGCCAAGGCGGTGAAAGCCGTGACCAAGGCCGACGGCATCCGCCTCGCCCAGTTCAACGAAGCGCCGGCCGGGCAGACGGTGTTCCATCTGCATTTCCACGTTATTCCGGTTTATGACGGTGTAGCGCTCGGCGCGCATGGCAAGAGCCAAGCCGACAACGCCGAGCTGGCAGCTCTCGCCAAAGATATCGCAGCGGCGCTGTAAGGCGCCAGCAAAGCCGGGTCACGCTCCCTTAGTGGGTGTGACCATTCCGGAAATTATCCGGCTGCCTGGGGCGGCGCTTGAGTGTCAGCGCGGCCACGATTGCCATAGTCCCAATGATCATCAGCAAGGTCATCGCCGTTCTCCTTGAGCAGGAAGAACGCAGTATGCCTCAGTCTGGTCGCATCACAAAATGTGGTCGATCACCAACCCGCCCTTGAGCGTTACAATCCGGTCCGCGCGACGCGCCAGATCATGGTTATGCGTGGCGATCAGCGCGGCAGCGCCCTCATTCTTGATCAGATTGGCCAGCGCCGCGAACACCAGGTCACTGGTTTCGGGGTCGAGATTGCCGGTGGGCTCGTCCGCCAAAATCACCTTGGGATGGTTGGCGGCAGCGCGAGCAATCGCAATGCGCTGCTGCTCGCCACCCGAAAGCTCCGCCGGTCGATGGCTGGCGCGCGGCGCCACACCCAAGAGGTCCAGCAGTTCCATCGAGCGCTTGTCAGCCTCGGCCGGCGACTTGCCGGCGATCAGCTGCGGCATGGTGACGTTTTCGAGCGCGGTGAATTCCGGCAACAGATGGTGGAACTGATACACATAGCCCACTGTCGAGCGGCGCAGCTGGGTACGGCCGCGATCCCCCAGCTTGCTGGTGGGAATGCCCATGATGGCCACTTCGCCGCCCTGCGGGCTTTCCAGCAGCCCGGAGAGGTGCAGCAGCGTCGACTTGCCGGCCCCCGAAGGCGCCACCAGCGCCACCAGCTCACCACTATTGACGGTGAGATTGGCCGCGTCGAGCACGCGGATAATGCTGTCGCCCTGCCCGTAGTGACGGTGGACGTCGGTCAGCACCAGATGTGGATTACTCATAGCGCAGCGCCTCGACCGGATCATATTGGGCGGCGCGCCAGGCCGGATACAGCGTCGCGAGGAAGCTCAGCCCCAGCGCCAGACACACCACCACAGTCACCTCGACCGGATCGGTCTTGGACGGCAGCGATGACAGGAAGAACACTTCCGGCGGGAAGATGGCCACGCCCAGCGTGTTGGACAGGAAGGCCCGCAGCGGCTCGGCATTGGCGGCCACGATCAGTCCCAGCACCACGCCGGTCATCGTGCCGATGACGCCGATAGTGGTGCCGGTGATCGAGAAAATCCGCATGATGGCGCCACGCGTCGCGCCCATGGTGCGCAGCACGGCGATATCCGAGCTCTTGTCCTTCACCAGCATGATCAGGCTGGAAATGATGTTGAACGCCGCCACCAGGATGATCATCGACAGGATGGTGAACATCACCACCCGCTCCACCTGCAGCGCCGAGAAGAAGGTCTCGTTGCGCTGCTGCCAGTCGGTCAGCACCAGCGGGCGGGTCGAGGGATCGGATTGCAGCCGGTTGCGCATGGTGACGATGTCGTCGGGATCATCGATGAAGATTTCCGCCGCCGTCGCCTGGTTGATACGCTCATAGGCGGCGTCGATTTCCTCGTCCGAGGCCAGCGGGTCCAGCGGCCCCATGCCGGGCCTCAGGACCTCGTCGAACATCTTGAAATAGTCCTGTGCCGGCTCGAGCGGCATATACATAAAGAAGCTGTCGAACTCGACCATGCCCAGGTCGAAAATGACATTGACCGGATAGGACTTGATCTGCGGCGTCGAGCCGAACGGCGTCATCGCCCCATTGGGATTGATGATCTGCACCTGATCGCCCAGCGACACGCCAAGCGTCTGCGCCAGCCGATAGCCGATGGCGACGCCCTTGCTCTCGTCCCAGGAGTCCCAGCCGCCCTGCTCCGCCGCATCATGCAGCAGCTTTAGCTTGCTGATATTCTCTTCGTCCATGCCGCGCACGGTGACGCCGGTGGAGCTGCCTCGCCCCGAAGCCAGCACCTGGCCCTCGACGAAATACACGGCAAAGCTCACGCCATCGATCTGCTCCAGCGCCTTCACCGTCTCCTTGTAGTCGGTGAACTGACGCTCGATCGGATAGGCGGTGAAATGGCCGTTGAGGCCAAGGATCTTGGTCAGCAGCTCGGCCCGGAATCCGTTCATCACCGACATGACGACGATCAACGTCGCCACGCCAATGGCAACGCCGACCATGGTCAGGCTGGCGATCACCGAGATGAACGCCTCCTTGCGGCGGGCGCGCAGATAGCGCCCGGCCACCATCCACTCGAAACGCGAAAAGGCACGCGTGCCCTTGTTCAGCAGAGGCGGCGCCGTATCGGTCAAATGTCGGTCTTTCGCTGCGGTTCGATGAGGCCCTTGAGGCGCGCGACAGCATCAACAATCGGCAGCGTTTCGCGCTCGCCGGTCTTGCGGTGCTTGATCTCGGCCTCGCCATTGGCCAGGCCACGCGGCCCGATGATGATCTGGTAGGGAATGCCGATCAGATCGGCCGTGGTGAACTTGGCCCCGGCCCCCTGGTCGCGATCGTCATAAAGCATGTCGATCCCGGCCGCGTTGAGTTCGGCATAGAGCGCCTCGCATGCCGCATCGACCTCGGCCTGACCGGCCTTGAGGTTGATCAGCACGGCCTCGAACGGCGCCACCGACACCGGCCAGACAATGCCGGCCTCGTCATGGAACGCCTCGATGATGGCGGGCACCACGCGGGTGAGCCCAATGCCATAAGAGCCCATATGCACGGCGGTATCCTTGCCATCCTGGCCGGTGACGCTGGCCTTCATGGGCTCGGAATACTTGGTACCGAAGTAGAAAATATGGCCGACTTCGATGCCGCGCGCCGAAACCCGCTTATCCTCGGGAACGGAGGCCTCATACTCGGCCTGATCGACCATTTCCTCGGTCGCCGCATAGAGCGAGGTCCAGTCATCGACGATGGGCGTCAGGTCACCGCGGAAATCGGTATCCAGGGCCGGGATCGGCTTGTCCAGCAGATCGCGATGGCAGAACACGGCGCTTTCGCCGGTGTCGGCCAGGATGATGAATTCATGGCTGAGATCGCCGCCGATGGGGCCGGTATCGGCGCGCATCGGAATCGCGGTCAGGCCCATGCGGGCATAGGTGCGCAGATAGGCCACGAACATGCGCTCGTAAGCCTTGACAGCATCTTCCTTGGTCAGATCGAAGGAATAGGCATCCTTCATCAAAAATTCGCGAGACCGCATGGTGCCGAAGCGCGGACGCACCTCGTCGCGGAACTTCCACTGGATATGATAGAGGTTCAGCGGCAGATCCTTGTAGGACTTCACCGAGCTGCGGAAGATGTCGGTGACCATCTCCTCATTGGTCGGGCCATAGAGGAATTCGCGCTCGTGGCGATCCTCGATGCGCAGCATCTCCTTGCCATAGGCGTCGTAGCGCCCCGACTCGCGCCACAGATCGGCCGACTGGATGGTCGGCATCAGCAGCTCGATGGCGCCGGCGCGGTTCTGCTCTTCTTCAATGATGCGCTGAACCTTCATCAGCACCTTGTAGCCGAGCGGCAGCCAGGAATAGAGGCCGGACGCCTGCTGGCGGATCATGCCGGCACGCAGCATCAGGCGGTGCGAAACGATCTCTGCTTCCTTCGGAACATCGCGCAGCACCGGCAAAAAATAACGAGACAGGCGCATGGGAACTCCCGAAAAGATCAATCGACTCTAGGTTACTGTTGATGCCCACTCAAATCCTACTCGTCCACCCGATGCAAGCATGGAAGGCATGCAGAATCTGCGTGACAGGTCCGATTCTTGTTGTTAGGGTCCCTCGCAATAAGACACAGGCGGTTACAAACTGCCGGACGTCGACAACGTCAAGGGAGGAGCGTTGGCTGCCGCTGTATAGCGTGCCTAAGACCAGCGTATTGTCGAACAAACTCATTTCAGCGGGGCCTTGTGCCCCGCTTTTTTGATTCCGATGCCGAAGTTAATGCGACTTGGAGGCGTTCGATCATGGCCGATGCTGCCACTCTCAGACGCCTGGCCCTTGCCCTGCCCGGCACCACCGAAGCCCCCCATTTCGATCGCCGCGCCTTCAAGGTCGACCGCACCTACGTCACCCTGGCCGCCGACGCGCTGACCGCGAATTTCAAATTCACCCCGGATGAGCAGGACTTCAAATGCCAGCTCGCCCCGGAGGTCTTTGCCCCCATCAATAATGGCTGGGGCCGTCAAGGCTGGACGACAGCCAATCTGGCGGCGGCGACGGAGGCTGACCTCAGCGCTGCCCTGGAACTGGCCTATAGCCACGCGGTCGGCAAACCCAAGCGCTAGTAGCCTAGCGGTTCCAGTAGTAATGCAGCGTTTCGTTCGACATGCCCCACATCAGCAGGCCGGTCATGACGATGGCCACGCCGGTGGCGATCAGCAGGCGTCGCCCCAGGCGCGGCGTGATCGGGGCCCCAGGCTCGGTCCCGGCGGTGATTTCACCCGCCTCGGCCTGGCTGCGGTTGCCGATCGGCAGGACCGCGACAAAGCTGAGCCACCAGACGACGAAGAAAATGGCGATCATCGAGCCGATCTGCATGGAAATTCCCTTCGCGTTGGTGTTGCCTTGATGAATACAACCTGACGCGCTCCCGCGATAGCGGGAACGCCGGTCCTATTGCCGCAGCAAGGGTCGCTCCCTGAGGAACGACCCTTTGCGTGGACCTAGACCCGGTGCACGAACACCGAGACGTTGGGCTTGCGGCCCCAATAGGAATTGACCTCGTTGCGGATGGCCTTGAACAGGGCCGAATTCAGCACTTCGGTATCGCTGCGGCGCTTGGGCGGCATCGACTTGAGCACGCCGGCCACGGTGTCTTCCACCAGCTCGGTCAGCGACTCGTCCTCGGTTTCCGGCAGGCCTTCGATCACCAGATCGGGACCGGAAACGATCTGCCCGCCGCCATTGACGCAGAGGCTGACCACGACGTGGCCGCCAAACGACAGCCGGCGACGGCCCTTGACGCCCGATTCCTCAGGCGTGCACAGCACCAGGCCATCGAGATACAGCTCGCCGACCCGCACTTCGGCCGGGAACGACATCGTCTCGGGGAACAGCCGCACCAGATCGCCATTGCGCGCTTCGCACACATTGGCAATGCCCGACTCGCGGCCCAGCTTGGCGTGGGCCTTCAGATGCACGGCTTCGCCATGCACCGGCACCAGCACGTCCGGCTTGACCATTTCATAGAGCTTCTGCAATTCGCCCCGGCGCGGGTGGCCGGTGACGTGCACCAGGCCATCACTCTGGGTGATGACTTCGACGCCCTTGTCGATCAGCATGTTCTGGATGTCGATGACTTCGCGCTCATTGCCCGGAATCGCCCAGGACGAGAAGATCATCCGGTCGCCGGCGGCCAGCTCGATCACCGGATGCTCACCGCGCGCGATGCGGGCGATGGCGGCACGCGCCTCGCCCTGCGAGCCGGTGCAGATCAGCACGATCTTGTTGCGCGGTATGGTGCGATACGCATCCTGATCGAGCAGCGGCGGCAGACCTTCCAGCATGCCCAGTTCGCGGGCAATGCCGGTGATGCGGTGCAGCGAGCGACCCGACATCACCACCTGACGGCCAGCCAGGGCGGCGGCACGCACGATGGACACCACACGGCCGACATTGGAGGCAAAAGTGGTCACGGCCACGCGGTTGGGCGCGGCAGCGATCATCTCGGCCAGTGTCTCGGCGACAGCGGCTTCGCTCGGGCTTTCGCCGTCCTTGAGCGCGTTGGTCGAATCGCAGACCAGAGCCAGCGGCGTCGAGCGGTCTTCGCCGATCTGCTTGAGGCGCGCGACGTCGGTCGGCGCATTCAGCACCGGGGTCGGATCGAGCTTCCAGTCGCCGGTATGCAGCACGCGTCCGACCGGGGTGCTGATCAGCAGCGCATTGGATTCGGGGATCGAGTGGGCGACATTGATCGCCTCGAGCGTGAACGGCCCGATCTGGAACGGCTTGCCCGGACGCATGATGGTGACGTCGACATTTTCGACAATGCCATCGCCTGCCCGCTTCGCCGCCAGCATCGCTGCCGTGAACGGCGTGCAGAACACCGGCTTCTCAAAGCCCGGCCACAGATCGAGCACCGCGCCATAATGGTCTTCGTGGCTGTGGGTGAGCACGAGGCCCAGCACGTCATCGGCGCGCTCTTCGAGAAATTCTGGGTCGGCCATGATCAGCTCGATCCCCGGCAGGTCGGGCCCGCCAAAGGTCACGCCGCAGTCGACCACGATCCATTTGCGCGAACGCTCCGGCCCAAAGCCGTAAGCGCCCATATTCATCCCGATTTCGCCAACGCCGCCGAGCGGCACGAATACGAGTTCGTCCCTTTGGTTTTTAGCCATGGGTCAGTTCAGTCCTTTCGCGCGCAACGCCAAGGCGATCATTGGTCGCCGGTCGCTGCGCAATTGTTGTGGTCAGCTTCGGGCGCTGGCCGTTGCCCCAAAATGAACGTCGCCCGCGGTAATGGCGATGCGACGGTTGTCGTCGGCACGGACGATGAGTCGTCCGCTATCGTCGATGGTTTCAAAAATTCCACGCAGCACTTCGCCGTTCTGATTGACGGCGACTGGTGCACCGATCCCGGCAGCCGAAGCGCGCCAGTGTTTCAGCACATCACCCACGCCACGACCATCATTCCACAGGCCGAAAACCTCGACCCAGGCGTCGCTAAGCGCTTCGAAGACATCTTCAGCCGTTCGGCTGACACCCAGATCGACCAGGCTGGTCGCTGGATAGGGCAAACCCTGCGGCGCGGCAACTGCATTGACGCCGAAGCCGATGACAATGGCCTGACGGCCATCGGGCAGCTTGCTGGCTTCCAGCAGAATACCCGCCAGTTTGCTGCCATCTGCCAGCACATCATTGGGCCATTTGAGCGCAATGCGGGAATTCCCGCCCAGCCCGTCCGCGCCATCAATACCGATCTTGACCAGTCCACCCGGCAGAATCGCCGAGAGCGCCCGGTTGAGCGAGACGCCGGCGACGAATCCCAGCGTTGCCGCCAGAGTCGGATCGGCCTCGGGAACGATCAGCAGCGTCGCGGCCAGATTGCCGTGCGGGCTTTCCCAGGCGCGTCCGCGCCGGCCCCGCCCGGCCGTCTGCTGGCGGGCGGCAAACCAGATGCCGCCGGCATCACCGGCGGCAGCAGCTTCGAGGGCCGCGGCATTGGTCGAGCCAATGCTGTCAAACCCGCGCAGCCGGTATCCGGCTGTGCGCGCTATGGGCCCGAGGGCGAAGTCGCTCACCTAGAACAGGCTTCCGGCGGCAACGCGTGCATAAGAGGCAAGCGGGCTGCCGATGGTGAAATAGTAGGTAACAATGGCAAAGCCGGTCAGCCCCATGATGATGTTGAGCTCACCCGGAACGGCCTCGAACTCCTGTACCGGCTCATCGAAATACATCAGCTTGACGATGCGCAGGTAGTAGAAGGCGCTGATGGCCGAAGCCAGCACGCCGATCACCGCCAGCACATAGAGCTGGGCGTCGATGGCGGCGAGGAAGGCGTGCCACTTGGCAAAGAACCCGGCCAGCGGCGGCATGCCGATCAGCGAGAACATCATCACCGCCATGACAGCCGCGACGAAGGGGCGCGTCCGGGCGACGCCGGCCAGATCGTCGATATTCTCGACAAAGCCCTTGTCCGAGCGCAGCGACAGGATGCAGGCGAACATGCCGATGGTCATGGCGACATAGATCGCCATGTAGATGGCAACGCCCTCGACACCGCCCTGCGTACCCGACGACAGACCGACAAGCGCAAAACCGACGTGACCGATCGAGGAATAGGCAATCAGCCGCTTGATCGAGCGCTGGCCGATGGCCGCGAACGACGCCAGCACCATCGAGGCAATGGACAGGAAGATGACGATCTGCTGCCAGTCACCGGCAATGCCCTGGAAGGTGTCGGTGACCAGACGGATCAGCAGCGCCATGGCGGCCACCTTGGGGGCGGTCGCGAAGAAGGCGGTGACCGGGGTCGGCGCGCCTTCATAAACGTCGGGCGTCCACATGTGGAACGGCACGGCCGAGATCTTGAAGGCCACGCCGGCCAGCAGGAACACCACGCCGAAGATCAGCCCGATCGAGCGGCCTTCGCTGGCGATGGCCAGGATGATTTCCTGCAGATTGGTATGGCCGGTAAAGCCGTATAGCAGCGAGGCGCCATAGAGCAGGATGCCCGAGGACAGCGCGCCGAGCACGAAATACTTGAGGCCCGCTTCAGTCGCCCGGCCGTCATCGCGCTTAATGGCGGCGAGGACGTAAAGCGACAGCGACTGCAGCTCGATGCCGACATACAGGCTCATCAGGTCATTGGCCGAAACCATGGCCAGCATGCCGACCGAAGCCAGCACAATGAGCACCGCATATTCGAACTTGTGCGTCCCCTGCGCCTCGGCATTGGGGAGCGACAGCAGCAGCGAGAACGCCGAGCCACCCAGCACGAGCACCTTCATGTAACGGGCGAAGCTGTCGGCGATAAACACGCCATTGAACAGCACGCCGTCCGCCGGAATGAACAGAATCAGGGCAGCAGCGGCCAGCAGCAGCACCACGGCGCCATACGACACCAGCAGCGAGCGTTCCTTGTTGATCACCACACCGATGAGCAGCAGCACCACTGCGCCGACGGCCAGAAGCAATTCTGGGTAGGCGGGAGCCAGGCTCGCGAAATCCATAACGTCTGAGTTCACGGGACTCTCCTAGTGGGCAGCAGGCGTGGCCGGCGCTTCAGCAGCGGCAGCCGGTTCGGCATGGGCAAGGGGGGCCTGGGCATCGGCCAGCGCAACCGCCGGGTCGGTCCCGGTAACGGTGGCATACTGCGTGACCAGCTTGTTGACCGCCGCTGCCGTCGTATCGAGGATCGGCGCCGGGTAGAACCCGAACACCACCGTCAATATCAGCAGCGGATACAGCATGACCTTCTCGCGCAGATTGAGGTCCAGAATGCCCTTGAGGCTTTCCTTGGTCAGTGCACCGAAAATCAGGCGACGATACAACCACAGCGCATAGCAGGCCGACAGGATCACGCCGAAGGCAGCGCCAAAGCCGACCCAGGTATTGACCTGGAACACGCCGATCATGGTGAGGAATTCACCGACGAAGCCCGAGGTGCCCGGCAGGCCGACATTGGCCATGCTGAACACCATGAAGGCGAGGGCATATTTCGGCATGCGCTCGACCAGCCCGCCATAGGCGGCAATGTCGCGGGTATGCATGCGGTCATAGATGACGCCGACACACAGGAACAGCGCGCCCGACACGATACCGTGCGAGATCATCTGGAACAGCGCACCCTGCACGCCCAGCGCGTTGCCGGCAAAGATGCCCATGGTGACGAAGCCCATATGAGCGACCGACGAATAGGCGATGAGCTTCTTCATGTCGGTCTGCACCAGAGCGACCAGCGAGGTCACGATGATGGCGGCAACCGACAGGAAGAAAATGATATTGGCGAACTGTGCCGAGGCTTCCGGGAACATCGGCAGGCTGAAGCGCAGGAAGCCGTAGCCGCCCAGCTTGAGCAGGATGGCAGCCAGGATCACCGAGCCGGCGGTCGGCGCTTGCACGTGAGCTTCGGGCAGCCAGCGATGCAGCGGCCACATCGGCATCTTGACGGCGAGCGAGGCGAAGAACGCCCACCACAGCCAGGGCTGCCAGGAGCTGGGGAACTGGTGGTTCAGCAGCTTGATGATGTCGGTGGTGCCGCCGCTCCAATACATGGCCATGATGGCCAGCAGCATCAGCACGGAGCCGACAAAGGTATAGAAGAAGAACTTGTAGCTGGCCTGGATGCGGGCGGAGCCGCCCCAGATCCCGATGATCAGGAACATCGGTACCAGCGTGCCTTCGAAGAACACGTAGAACATCGCCAGATCGAGCGTGGTGAACACGCCGATCATCAACGTCTCGAGGATCAGGAATACGATCATGTATTCCTTGACCCGATCCTTGATCTCCCAGCTCGCCAGAATGGAGAACGGCATCAGCAAGGCGGTCAGCACCACGAACAGCACCGAAATGCCGTCCACGCCGACACGATAGCCGATGGTGTCGCCGATCCAGGGATTGTTCACGACGAACTGGAAGCCCGGATTGGACGCATCGAAGCTCTGCCACATCGCCAGCGACAGCCCGAAGGTGATCACGGTGACGATGAGGGCCATCCAGCGGATGGCGTTCTCCGAGGTTTTCGGCGTGAACAGCAGCACCACTGCGCCCGCGAAGGGCAACCAGGTGAGGACTGTGAGAATGCTATTGGTAAAGTTCATCAGATCAGTCCCCCGGCCGTCAGGGCCCAGGTCAGCAGCGCCGCCACGCCGATCAGCATGGCGAAGGCGTAATGATAGACATAGCCGGACTGCAGCTTGGTGACCCAGGAGGTCACGTTCTGCACGCGGCGGCCAAGGCCCTCCGAGAGCTTCTCGTCAATCAGCCAGTCATCGAACCCCTTCCAGAAGGCGCGTCCGATCCACAGAGCCGGGCGAACGAAGATCGCGTCGTAAAGCTCGTCGAAATACCACTTGTTGAGCAGGAACTTGTACAGCCCCGGATTGGTGGCAGCCAGCCGACCCGGCATTTCCGGGCGGCTGATATACATGAACCAGGCCGTGACGAACCCGAGCACCATGGCCACCGTGGCACTCCACTTGACCCAGACGGGAACATGGTGCGCCGCTTCGATGATCTCGTGGTCGACCACAAGCGAGCCGGCAAAGAACTGCTCGACCTGCGCCACGTCACCAAAGAACATGCCGTAGAACACCGCACCCGCCAGCACCGCCCCGAGAGCCAGCACGTAGAGCGGCAGCTGCATCACAGCCGGCGCCTCATGGGCATGGTCATAGGCCGAACCATGCTGGGCATGGGTGTCGGGCTCGGCATGCTCATCATGAGCATGCGTGGCCGGACGCGGTGCGCCGTGGAAGGTCAGGTGGATCAGGCGCCACGAGTAGAAGCTCGTGAACAGCGCCGCGACCACCAGCATCCAGAAGGCGAACATGCCGGTATTGCCACCAACGGCATAAGCCGCTTCGATGATCGAGTCCTTGGAGAAGAAGCCGGCAAAGCCGAGGAAATCCGTACCCGGAATACCCACGCCGGTCAGCGCCAGCGTGCCGATCAGCATCATGGCATAGGTGATGGGGATCTTCTTGCGCAGGCCGCCCATGTTCCGCATGTCCTGCTCATGGTGCATGGCGTGGATCACCGCGCCGGCGCCCAAAAACAGCAGCGCCTTGAAGAAGGCGTGGGTGAACAGGTGGAACACACCGGCCGAATAAGCCCCCGCCCCCAGCGCCACGAACATGTAGCCGAGCTGCGAACAGGTCGAATAGGCGATCACCCGCTTGATGTCGTTCTGCACCAGGCCAACCGTCGCCGCGAAAAACGCGGTGATGGCACCGATGATGATGACCACGGTCAGCGCCACTGGCGAGGTCTCGAACAGCGGCGACAGACGCGCCACCATGAAAACGCCGGCCGTCACCATGGTGGCGGCATGGATCAGCGCCGACACCGGGGTCGGGCCTTCCATGGCGTCCGGCAGCCAGGTGTGCAGCAGGAACTGTGCCGACTTGCCCATGGCGCCCATGAACAGCAGCAGGCACACCACGGTCATCGCGTCGACGTCCCAGGCGAGGAACCGCATCACCGGCAGGCCTTCGGTGGCAAACGCCCCGGCGGCCGCAAACGCGCCGTCAAAGGTGATATTGCCCAGCACCATGAAGGCACCAAAGATGCCCAGCGCAAAGCCGAAGTCACCCACGCGGTTGACCACGAAGGCCTTCATCGCGGCGGCGGTAGCCGACGGCTTGGTGTACCAGAAGCCGATCAGCAGATAGGACGCGAGCCCCACGCCCTCCCAGCCAAAGAACATCTGCAGGAAGTTGTCGGCGGTCACCAGCATCAGCATGGCGAAGGTGAACAGCGACAGATAGGCAAAGAACCGGCTGCGATGCGGATCGTCGGCCATGTAGCCGATGGAATAGACGTGCACGAGGCTGGACACGGTGTTGACCACCACCAGCATGATCGCCGTCAGCGTATCGACCCGCAGCACCCAGCGCAGATCCATGTCACCGACCTGGATCCAGCGCATCACCTCAACCTTGAGGACACCGCCGTCGCCATCGACCAGCCCGCCGCCAAAGGCGACCGGCAGGAACACGGCCCAGCTCAGCACCGCTGCAATCAGCAGCAGGCCGGTGGTGATAATTTCGCTCGTGCGGTGGCCGATGGTACGGCCCAGCAGCCCCGCGACCAGCGCGCCGACGAGGGGCAGGAAAACAATCGCTTGAATCATAGCGGTGGTTCTTAGCCCTTCATCATGTTGACGTCTTCAACCGCGATGGAGCCACGGTTGCGGTAGAAAATGACCAGAATGGCGAGGCCGATAGCGGCCTCCGCAGCAGCCACGGTGAGGATCAGCAGCGCGAAGACCTGCCCCTGCAGATCGCCGAGCTGGGCGCTGAACGCCACCATGTTGAGATTGACCGCGAGCAGGATGAGCTCGACCGACATCAGAATGACGATGACGTTCTTGCGGTTGATGAAGATGCCGAACACGCCGAGCGTGAACAGAATTGCTGCTACGGTCAGGTAGTGACCGAGCCCGATACCCAAGCCCATGTTTGCCTCCTACAGCCCTTGACCGCTCTTGACCTTGACGACTTCCAGCGTCTCGGACGGCTTGCGGCCGACCTGAGCGATGGGATTCTGGCGCTTCACATTGCTCTTGTGACGCAGCGTCAGCACGATGGCGCCAATCATGGCCACCAGCAGCACCAACCCGGCCCCCTGGAACAGGAAGACGTAGCGCGTATAGAGCACCTGCCCCAGCGCGCGGATATTATCGACGCCGCCATCAATCGGCAGCACCGTGGCGCCGGCCACTTCCGGCGAAATCACGAAGCTCCCCGCCAGCAGCAACAGCTCCAGCAGCAGGATCAGCCCGACGACCATGCCCACCGGCGCGTATTGCAGGAAACCCTGCCGCATCGAGGCAAAATCGACGTCGAGCATCATGACGACGAACAGGAACAGCACCGCGACCGCGCCGACATAGACGACGATCAGGATCAGCGCCAAAAACTCGGCACCGGCCAGCATGAACAGGCCCGACGCGTTGAAAAACGTCAGGATCAGGAACAGCACGGCATGCACCGGGTTCCGGGACGAAATCACCATAACGGCCGCCACGATGGCGATGGCCGAGAACAGGTAGAAGAAGAATAGTGGAAGGGTCATGCTCTATTCCTCTCAGCGATACGGCGCGTCGGCGCTGAGGTTGGCCGCGATTTCGCGCTCCCAACGGTCGCCGTTGGCGAGGAGCTTTTCCTTGGAGAAATACAGCTCTTCACGCGTCTCGGTTGCGAATTCGAAGTTCGGGCCTTCCACGATGGCATCCACCGGGCAGGCTTCCTGACAGAAGCCGCAATAGATGCACTTCACCATGTCGATGTCATAGCGCACCGTACGGCGGGTGCCGTCATTCTGGCGCGGGCCGGCTTCGATGGTGATGGCCTGCGCCGGGCAAATGGCTTCGCACAGCTTGCAGGCAATGCAGCGCTCTTCCCCGTTGGGATAGCGGCGCAGCGCATGTTCACCGCGGAACCGCGGGCTCACATGCCCCTTTTCAAAGGGATAGTTGATCGTCGGCTTGGCCGAGAAGAAATAGCGCATGGCCAGGAGAAAGGCTTTCACCAGCTCCGTGAGCAGCAGCGTATTGACGAACTGGGCGGCACGCATCACGCCATCCCTCCATGCCAGCCCCAGCCCGTAAGCTGAAGCACGAATGCAACGATGATGACCATGGCCAGCGACAGCGGCAGGAACAGCTTCCAGCCAATGCGCATCAACTGGTCGTAGCGGTAGCGCGGCACGATGGCCTTGGCCATGGCGAACATGAAGAACACCAGGCTCAGCTTGATGACGAACCACACCACGCCCGGAATCCAGGTGAAGGGCGGCAGGTCGATCGGCGACGTCCAGCCGCCCAGGAACAGGATGGTGGTCATGGCGCACATCAGCAGGATCGAGATGTACTCGCCCAGCATGAACAGCATGTAGGGCGTAGCCGAATATTCGGTCATGAAACCGGCCACCAGCTCGGACTCGCCTTCGGCAAGATCGAACGGAGGACGGTTGGTTTCTGCCAGGGCCGAAATGTAGAACACGATGAACATCGGGAACAGCGGCAGCCAGAACCAGTTCAGGAACGTCAGCTGCGGCAGGCCGATCATATGGGCCAGGCCCATTTCATACTGTGCCGTCACGATGTCGCTGAGGTTCAGCGAACCGACGCAAAGCAGCACGGTGATGATGACGAGGCCAATGGAGACTTCGTAGGACACCATCTGCGCCGCGGCCCGGAGCGAGCCGAGGAACGGGTATTTCGAGTTGGAGGCCCAGCCACCGATGATTACGCCATAGACGCCGAGCGAAGACACGGCGAGCAAATAGAGAATGCCGATATTGATGTCGGCAATGACCAGACCTTCGCCGAACGGGATCACGGCCCAACCGGCCAGCGCCAGCGTGGCGGTGATCAGCGGCGCAAACAGGAACAGCACCTTGTCGGCGCCGCCCGGAATGATCGGCTCCTTGAGCGCAAATTTCAGCAGATCGGCGAAGCTCTGCAGCAGGCCGAACGGGCCCACCACGTTGGGGCCGCGACGCAGCTGCACGGCCGCCCAGATCTTGCGATCGGCCAGCAGGATGAAGGCGGTGAACACCAGCAGGCACACCAGTACCAGCAGGGCCTTGTAGATCATGCCAACCTGCACGCCCCATCCGAGAATGGGGATACCGAGCAGGTAGTCGAGAGCGGTGGTAATAAAGTCCATTGTGCTCCCCTACTCCGCAGCCTGCCGGAGACCGGCGGCCGTGGCGGCGCATTCGCCCATAACGGCCGAAGCGCGGGCAATCGGATTGCTGAGATAGAAGTCGGTAACGGCCGAGCCGAACGGCGCGGCCTTGGTCTTGATCGCGGCCTTGGCCAGCTTGGCGATATCGGCGACATTACCGGCGGCAATGGCGTCGACCCGAGCCAGATGCGGGAATTCCGCATAGATGGCGGCGCGCAGCTGGGTCAGTGAATTGAACGGCAGCGGCTTGCCCATGGCGCCCGACAGCGCACGGATGATCGCCCAGTCTTCCTTGGCGTCGCCCGGCGGGAATACGGCGCGATTGGTAATCTGCACGCGGCCCTCGGTATTCACATAGGTCCCCGACTTCTCGGTATAGGTCGCCGCCGGCAGAATGACGTCCGCGCGATGGGCGCCGGCATCGCCATGGCTGCCGATATAGACGACGAACGCCTTGCCCATCGCCTTGGTGTCATATTCGTCGGCACCGAGCAGGAACAGCACGTCGAGTTCGCCCTTGCCGGCCAGAGCGATCTGGTCGGCGGAGCAGACGCCACCATCATGGGGCACGAAGCCGATGTCGATGCCGCCCACACGGCTGGCCGCATTATGCAGCAGCGCAAAGCCATTCCAGCCTTCTGCCACGGCCGAGCCGCTGGCCATCTTGGCGGCCAGCGCAATGGTGTCACGCCCGACCTGCTTGCCAAGATTGGCATGCGAGACGGCCTGTTCGCCCACGATGATCAGCGGGCGTTGCGCCTTGGACAGGATTTCGGCAAATTCGCCCCGTCCTGCCGCCAGATCGGCCAGCGTCTCGAAGCCCTCGCCCAGATAGGCATAATCATAGGTCAGGTCGGCCCGTTCGCCGATCACGGCGATGGGCAGGCCCTTGGCGCGCCAGGTCTTGCGGATGCGGGCATTGATCAGCGATGCTTCGCGGCGCGGATTGGCTCCGATGATCACGATGGCGTCGGCTTCCTCGATCCCGGCAATAGTCGGGTTGAAGATATAGGCCGAGCGCGGCATTGACGGGTCGATCCCCGACATGGCGGGACGGACATCGGTCATGCCCGAGCCAACCGAAGCCAGCAGGGACTTGAGGGCGTACATCTCTTCTACGGCCGCCAGGTCGCCGGCGATTGCGCCAACCTTGTTGCCGGCCTTCTTGATACGGTTAGCCACGGCGCCGAGCGCCTCTTGCCAGCTGGTAACCTGCAGCTTGCCGCCCTTGCGCACATAGGGGCGGTCGAGCCGCTGGCTCTTGAGGCCGTCCCAGACGAAGCGCGTCTTGTCCGAAATCCACTCTTCATTGATGGCTTCGTTGATGCGCGGCAGAATGCGCATCACTTCGCGGCCACGGCTGTCGACGCGGATATTGGAGCCGACAGCGTCCATCACGTCGATGGATTCGGTCTTCACCAATTCCCACGGACGCGCATTGAAGGCGTAGGGCTTGGAGGTCAGTGCGCCCACCGGGCACAGATCGATCACGTTACCCTGCAGCTCGCTGCTCAGCGCCTTCTCCAGATAGGTGATGATCTCCATGTCTTCGCCACGGCCGATCGCGCCCATTTCGGCAACGCCGGCCACTTCGGTGGTGAAGCGGACGCAGCGCGTGCACTGGATGCAGCGGGTCATCGCGGTCTTGACCAGCGGACCCATATATTTGTCTTCGACGGCGCGCTTGTTCTCGTTGAACCGCGAACCGGAGACGCCATAGGCCATGGCCTGGTCCTGCAGATCGCACTCGCCGCCCTGATCGCAGATCGGGCAATCCAGCGGGTGGTTGATCAGCAGAAATTCCATCACGCCTTCGCGGGCCTTTTTGACCATCGGCGAATTGGTGAACACTTCGGGCGGCTCGCCATTCGGGCCGGGACGCAGATCCTTGACCCCCATGGCGCAGGATGCCTGCGGCTTGGGCGGACCGCCTTTCACCTCGACCAGACACATGCGGCAATTGCCGGCGACCGACAGCCGCTCATGGTAGCAGAAGCGCGGAATTTCAGCGCCAGCGGCCTCGGCCGCCTGCAACAGCGTGTAGTAATCGGGAACTTCGACGAGCTTACCGTCGACCTTGATATTTGCCATCAGCCCTACTCCGCCGCAATCGACGGCACGGCGCCATCGGAGGTGGACGAATATGTGTACTGGTCGATCCGCTCTTCGATGACGTGACGGAAGTTGCGGATCAGGCCCTGGATGGGCCAGGCCGCAGCGTCGCCGAGGGCACAGATGGTGTGGCCTTCGATCTGCTTGGTCACTTCGAACAGCATGTCGATTTCGCGCTTCTGGGCACGGCCTTCGACCATGCGCGCCATGACGCGCATCATCCAGCCGGTGCCTTCGCGGCACGGCGTGCACTGGCCGCAGCTCTCATGCTTGTAGAATGCCGAGATCCGCCAGATCGCCTTGATGATGTCGGTCTGCTTGTCCATGACGATCACGGCAGCGGTGCCCAGCGAGGACCCCACTTCGCGCAAGCCGTCAAAATCCATCACTGCATGGCGCATCTTCTCGCCCGGCACGCAGGGCACCGACGAACCACCGGGGATCACCGCCAGCAGATTGTCCCAGCCGCCGCGAATCCCGCCGCAATGCTTTTCGATCATGTCCTGGAACGACACGCCCATTTCTTCTTCGAACGTGGCCGGCTTGTTCACATGGCCGGACACGCACATCAGCTTGGTGCCGGTATTGTTGGCGCGGCCCAGCGAAGCGAACCACGAGCCCGAGCGGCGCAGGATTTCCGGCACCACGGCAATCGATTCGACGTTGTTCACGGTGGTCGGATTGCCATAAACGCCCATGCCTGCCGGGAATGGCGGCTTGAGGCGCGGCTGGCCCTTCTTGCCTTCCAGCGATTCCATCAGCGCGGTTTCTTCGCCGCAGATGTAAGCGCCGGCGCCGTGATGGACGATGATGTCTAGGTCCCAGCCGTGGATATTGTCCTTGCCGATCAGCTTGGCCTCATAGGCCTCCTCGACGGCGCGCTCCAGATGCTGGCGCTCCCGGATGAACTCCCCACGCACATAGATAAACGCCAGATGCGCATCCATGGCGCGGGCCGCCAGCAGGCACCCTTCCACCAGATGATGCGGGTCATGGCGCAGAATATCGCGGTCCTTGCAGGTGCCCGGCTCGGATTCGTCGGCATTGACCAGCAGGTAATGCGGCCGGCCATCGCTGACCTTGGGCATGAAAGTCCATTTCAGCGCGGTCGGGAAACCGGCGCCGCCACGGCCCCGCAGGCCCGAGGTCTTGACCTCGTTGGTGATCCAGTCACGGCCGGCGTCGATGAACTCCTTGGTGCCCACCCAGGCGCCGCGCGAACGCGCGCCCTCGAGCGTCCAGTCACTCTGGCCGTAGAGATTGGTAAAGATGCGATCCTTGTCAGCGAGCACGCTTCATACTCCTAACGCGGCTTCTTGCCGAAGACGCGGATATATTCAGCTTCGCCACCCTTGGCGAGCGCGGCGGCCTGGCCGAGCCAGTTGTCACGGGTCACGCGACCGGCAAAGCTCAGCGAATCTTCTATCCTGGCGATGTCGTCAGCGCTCAGCGCCGCAACCTGTGCCCAGGTGGTGATGCCCAGGCCGTTGAGCCGTCCCTCAAGCACCGGACCGACGCCCGAGATCAGCTTGAGATCGTCAGCCTTGCCGGTCGGCGCGGTAAACAGCGGCGCAGCGCCACCCTTTTCCGCATTCGGCGTCACTTCGGCCCGATTGGCCTTGGGCGCGATGATGGTACGGCTCTTCTTGGGAGCCTTGCCGCCATCGACCTTGCCGGCCGGCGACTCAGCACCCGTCGCACCTTCGCGCATCGCGGTATTGGGCTTGCCATTGGCATTGGCCGCGACCGACGCCGCCTTGCGCTCACCCTCGGCCTTGGCCTCGGAAACCTTGGCCTGCTTGGGCGTACCCTTGAGGGCGGGTGCGGATTCTTCGCTCACATCCTTGGGCTTGGCCGCCGTAGTCGGCGCCTGCGCTGCCGCAGCCGCCTCAGCCGGGGGCGCCGGCGGAATGAACTTCTCGCGCTTGGCGCTCGGCGCTTCCAGCAGGGTAGTCCGGCCGCCTTCGGCGCCCGAATACAGCCGGTCGACCTGCGGGCCGGGCTTGATGGTCTCGCCCTTGCCGGCCTGGAACGCATCGATGATCTCGGAGAGACGATCAGCGGTCAGGTCTTCATAGGTGTCGTGGAAAATCGCGATCATCGGCGCGTTGACGCAAGCGCCGGCGCATTCGACCTCTTCCCAGCTCAGCGTGCCATCTTCATTGAGATGATGCGCCTCGTGGTGGATCTTGCTCTTGCAGACCTCGATCAGCGCCTCGGCCCCGCGCAGCATGCACGGCGTGGTGCCGCACACCTGGATATGGGCGCGTGTGCCAACCGGCTGCAGCTGGAACTGGGTGTAGAACGTCGCCACTTCCAGCACGCGGATATAGGCCATGCCGAGCATGTCCGCGATGGTTTCGATGGTGGCGCGGGTGACCCAGCCGTCCTGATCCTGCGCCCGCATCAGCAGCGGAATCACAGCGGATTGCTGCCGGCCGGTCGGGTATAGCCCGATCTTCCATTCCGCCCATTTGGCGTTTTCAGCGGTAAAGGCGAACGCGGCCGGCTGAACCGACTCATCCGCAAGGCGACGCGCAACCATCAGCGATCAACCTCTCCGAACACGATATCAAGTGAGCCAAGAATGGCCGAAACGTCCGCCAGCATGTGGCCGCGACACAGGGAATCCATGGCCGACAAATGCGCAAACCCCGGCGCGCGGATCTTGCAGCGATACGGCTTGTTGGTGCCGTCGCTGACCAGATAGACGCCGAATTCGCCCTTGGGCGCTTCCACGGCGGCGTAAACCTCGCCGGCCGGAACCTTGTAGCCCTCGGTATAGAGCTTGAAATGGTGGATCAGCGCTTCCATAGAGCGCTTCATCTCGCCCCGGCTCGGCGGCACCACCTTGCCATCGAGCGAGGACACCGGGCCCTTGCCGTCCGGCGCATTCAGCTTGGCGATGCATTGCTGCATGATGCGGTTCGACTGGCGCATCTCTTCCATGCGGATGAGATAGCGGTCGTAGCAGTCGCCGTTCTTGCCGATCGGGATGTCAAAATCCATTTCGGCATAGCATTCGTAAGGCTGGCTCTTGCGCAGATCCCAGGCCGCGCCCGAACCGCGCACCATCACGCCCGAAAAGCCCATATTCCAGGCGTCTTCCAGCTTCACCACGCCGATATCGACGTTGCGCTGCTTGAAGATGCGGTTTTCGGTCAGCAGGATGTCGATATCATCCACGGCCTTGGGGAATTCGGCGCAGAAAGTCTCGATATCGTCGATCAGCGCCTGCGGCAGGTCCTGATGCACGCCACCGGGGCGGAAATAGGCAGCATGCATGCGCGCGCCCGAAGCACGCTCATAGAAGATCATCAGCTTTTCGCGCTGCTCGAAGCCCCACAGCGGCGGGGTCAGCGCGCCGACGTCCATCGCCTGCGTGGTGACGTTCATCAGATGCGCCAGGAGGCGCCCGATTTCCGAATACAGCACGCGGATCAGCTGGCCACGGCGCGGCACTTCGAGGCCCAGCAGCTTCTCGACGGCCAGGGCAAACGCATGCTCCTGGTTCATCGGCGCTACATAGTCGAGGCGGTCGAAATACGGCACGGCCTGCAGATAGGTCTTGGATTCGATCAGCTTTTCGGTGCCGCGATGCAGCAGCCCGATATGCGGATCGACGCGCTCGACGACTTCGCCGTCGAGTTCGAGAATCAGCCGCAGCACACCATGCGCCGAGGGGTGCACGGGGCCGAAGTTGATGGTGAAATTGCGGACGTCGGCTTCAACGGTCATGGCTTGGCTTTCTCGTCGCCGGGCAGCACGTAATCGGTGCCTTCCCAGGGCGACAGATACTCGAACGAACGGTATTCCTGCATCAGCTTGACCGGCTCATACACCACGCGCTTGCGCTCGTCGTCATAGCGGACCTCGACGAAGCCAGTCGTCGGGAAGTCCTTGCGCAGCGGATGGCCGTCAAAACCATAGTCGGTCAGGATGCGACGCAAATCGCCATGGCCCGAGAACAACACGCCATAAAGGTCATAGGCCTCGCGCTCGAACCAGTCAGCGCCCTTGAACACGCCGGTGATGCTGGGAACGGGCGTGACATCGTCAGCCGCCAGCTTGACGCGAATGCGCTGATTCAGATGCGGGCTCATGAAGTGGTAAACCACCTCGAAGCGCACATCGCGCGCCGGGTAATCGGCGCCGCACACATCGACAAAGCTGATGAAACGGCAGCGCGGGTCGTCGCGCAGGAAGGTGGCAACCGCCACGATCTCGTCTCTTTCTACCGTCACGGTCAGTTCACCGAAGGCGACTTCCTGAGACAGCACCGCCGTGCCCAGGGCATTCGCAATATGCGCGCCGAGGTCCACAAGCGGATCGACCTGGATAACTTCATCCATCTGGGTGGCCCTAGCGTTCGATGGTGCCGGTGCGGCGGATTTTCTTTTGCAACAGCAGGATGCCGTATAGCAGCGCTTCGGCAGTGGGCGGGCAGCCCGGGACATAGACGTCCACCGGCAGCACGCGATCACAGCCGCGCACGACCGAATACGAATAGTGATAATAGCCGCCGCCATTGGCGCAGCTACCCATGGAGATGACGTAGCGCGGCTCTGGCATCTGGTCATAGACCTTGCGCAAAGCCGGAGCCATCTTGTTGGTCAGCGTCCCGGCCACGATCAGCACGTCGGACTGTCGCGGCGAGGCGCGCGGCGCGGTGCCGAAGCGCTCGATGTCGTAGCGCGGCATCGACATCTGCATCATTTCAACGGCGCAGCAGGCCAGACCGGTCTGCATCCACATCAGCGAGCCGGTACGGGCCCAGGTGACGAGTTGCGACACGGTCGAAACCAGAAAGCCCTTGTCGGCCAGCTCGTCCGTCACATCGGTGAAGAACGGATCGGCAGCGCCGGCGGTCTTGCCGGTGCGCGGATCGACGAGGCCCGTGGGGCGCGGCGCGACCAGCGTATCGTTCTGCTCGCTCAATCCCATTCCAGGGCCCCTTTCCGCCATTCGTAGATAAAGCCGACGGTCAACACGCCAAGGAAGATCATCATCGACCAGAAACCGAACCAGCCGACTTCACGGAAGGCGACGGCCCAGGGGAACAGGAACGCCACTTCGAGGTCGAAAATGATGAACAGAATCGCCACCAGATAGAACCGCACGTCGAATTTCATGCGGGCATCGTCGAAGGCTTCAAAGCCGGCCTCGAATGCGGACACCTTTTCAGGGTCGGGATTCTTGACAGCCACAATGAAGGGGGCAACCAGAAGAGCGAGGCCGATAACGCCAGCAAGGGCGATGAATATGACAATCGGCAGATAGTCGCTGAGCAAATCAGTCATGCGGCAACCTGTTTACAGTGTCCGGCAAGGAGGCCGGTTGCGAGAGTTCCGCAAGCAATTGGGGCGAGCGAACCAACGCGACATCGATGGCTTGGGCTTAGACCTTTGGCTAGAGGGTTTCAAGGGAAAGAAAACATGACAGAAGCAATCATATAAACTTCTGCCCGACCCCCGCAAAATCCCCGTCGAATCGGCGGATACGGCGGCAATGGCTTGCTCGGCGCCATCACAATTGTGGAATGAGCACCGACCCAAGGCAGCGGCCCGAGCACGGTAGTCACCCTACCCTCGATGTCACCCCGGCCTTGAGCCGGGGCCCATCCTGAGGTCATGCCAAGGGAACCCGCTCAGGATGGATCCCCCTGAGTTCACAAACGAAGTGCAACACCTGACACAGGTGATGCCATGTCCAGTTACCGCCAGTTATCCAGCGCCGACCGCTTCCGGATTGCCCAGCTTCTCGCCGCCGGGCAGTCGTACCG
>NZ_JBTMWU010000008.1:0-193019 GCF_054489375.1 Devosia sp. A449
AGGCCGAAGCGGATGGCGACAGCCAGCACCAGCAAGGCCAACAGGCCCCGCAATTGTTCACCGCGCAGATATTTGCCGGCCGAGGCGCCGAACTGGGCGCCGACGGTGCCGCCCACCATCAGGCAGAAGGCCAGCATCATGTCGACGCTCTGGCTCTGCACCGCATGCAGGATGGTGGTCGCCGCCATCATCGCCACCACCTGGGCCAATGAGGTGCCGATGACGACATTGCCCGGCACCCGCAGCAGATAGACCAGCGCCGGCACCATGATGAAGCCGCCACCGACGCCGAGCAGCGAACCGACAAAGCCGATGAACAACCCGATCACCAGCACCGGCAGCACGCTGATATAGAGCCGGGATTTCTTGAACCGGACCCGCAGCGGCAGTCCATGCATCCAGTTATGCTGGTTGGGCAGGCGCTCGCGCACCACGACGCCCTGACGCTGCTTGAGAATGGCGCGGGTGGATTCGACCAGCATCAGAGAGCCGACCGAGCCGAGCAGAATGAGAAAGCCGAGCGAGATGACCAGATCGAGCTGGCCGGCGTCGCGCAGCACGGCAAACACCGCCACGCCGCCAAAGGCGCCGAGCACCCCGGACAGCACCAGATACAGCGCCAGATGCAGATCGACGGCACCGCGCCGGTAATGCGCCAACGCCCCCGAGGTCGAGGCCGCCACCACCTGGCCGGTGACCGAGGCCACCGCCACCGGAGCCGGCACGCCGGAGAAAATCAGCAGGGGCGTCAGCAGGAAGCCGCCGCCAACCCCGAACAGGCCCGACAAAAAACCGACCGCCCCTCCGATCCCCACGAGAAAGAAGAGGTTCACGGACAGCTCGGCGATCGGCAGATAGATCTGCAAGTCCCTGATCCGTTTCGAAAATCACTACGCCGCACGACCTTACAGGATCGTACGTCAACAATAGGTCAAAGGTTTCCGCCACAGGGTGGAAACTGGTGTTTTTGTGATCGGACGCTGAGAACCGGGTCCGGACGGTGTCAGATCTGGATTGGTGCTAGACCGGCTGGCTGCCCAGAACGGCCAGCAGACGGGGATTGATCGCACCGCTTTCACTCATGCCCGCGCCGCGCTCGAAGGCTTTGATGGCTTCGGCCGTCTTGGGTCCGGCCAGGCCATCGGGAACCCCGACATCAAAGCCCAGCTTGCCTAAAGCCAGTTGCACCTTGGAGACCACGTCCCGCGTGGAGATGGACTGGCCCGGATCGAAACTGCTCGACCAGGTGCCGATCGGCGCGAAATTGGCGGCCAGATCGATCGGCTCGGCCGTCCAGCCCGCCAACTCGCCGGTGACGCGACTCACCGCTTCGGCACTGAGCGACTTGGCAATATCGTCGCGCGCCTTGCCGGCATCGGCGTCGCCATTGTCGGCGGCCAGTGAGAACCATTTGTAGGACTGCTCGAAATCCTGCTCGACGCCCAGCCCGCGGGCATAGAGCATGCCCAGATTGAACTGGCTGTCGGTCATGCCGCGTGCGGCGGCCTGGGCGAACCATTCGGCAGCGGTTTCGAATTCCTGCTCGCCCAGCAGGCCCCCGGCATAGAGCGCCGCCAGATTATGCATGGCCATACGGTTGCCCGCCTCGGCGCCGCGCTGGTACCAGAGCTTGGCGATCTCCAGATCTTTTTCGACGCCCTGCCCGGCTTCATAGAGATTGCCGAGGCGATATTGCGCCGGCACGAAGCCCTGCGCAGCGGAGCGCTCATACCATTTGGCGGCCTCGGCATAGTCCTGGGTGACGGCGCGGCCTTCGGTGTAGATGGCTGCGACTTCGAACTGGGCGCGGGCGTCGCCATCGGCGGCGGCCTGGCGCAATTCGAGCGGTCCGGCGCCTTCGACCGGCAGCTCGAAGGTTTCGACGGCGGCGACAGCGGAAATGCTGCCGGTGACGTCGGGCGCAATGTCGGTCGGAACATCGTCGACCGCGTCGTTTGCCGACAGGGCGAGCAGCGATGCCGGCATCGGCGTGGTAGCGACCGGCACGGTGAAGCTCATGGTCTGGCGGGGACTGATCGAGGCCGTCGCGGTGTCATCGACCATGTCGATCACGCGCGGCTCGGGCAGCACCAGTGACACGTCATCGGTGGCGGACGGCGTGGCCGACGGCATCTCGATCCCGGTATCGATGGGCGGGGGGGCCGGCTGCGGCACTGCCCCCATGCGCTGGATCACCAGATTCAGCGCGAGCATCGAAACCGCCACCAGAGTGGCGGCGAGCAGCAGCGGACGGCGGTGGCGGGTGAGGAAGCTCGGCTGGTCGGCCAAAGCGGCACTATCGGTGTCGCGGCCAAGTGCCGGTGCCGCGACGGGCTCCTCGGCCTTCTGTACCTTCTTTTCCTTGACCGGCTTGGCGGGCTTTTCGGCCTTTTTCGGCGCGGCCGCCTCACCGGTCACCGGTTCGGCAGGGGTCGGGCTGGGCATGACCCGGGCCAACGCGCGGCTGATCAGCGAATTGCTGCTGACGGTAGCGGGCTCAGCTTCCTGGCGGGCACGCTGGGCGCGACGCGCGGCGGCGACGAAGGTGCTGGTGCTGTTCTGGCCCAGAGGCAGATCAACCTGCGGGGCAGTTGCCTGCGCAGCGGCGGTCGGGGCAAACGGATCGGCGTCGGACTGGGCAAAGCTCGACTGCGGCCGCGCCGGACGTTCGACACTGGCCGGATCGAAGGCCGGTCGGGGCGAGGCTTCGGGTGCGGACGTCGATGGGCGCGTGGCGGCCTTGGCGTCGAGCGCGCTCCGCACCGGACCGGCATTCTTGAAACCGGGATCGACCAGCGGCGCGTCATCGCCCGGATTGGCCGGCATCAGATCGCTTTTGGCGGGCTGCGGGCTGGCCAGAGCCGAGAGCATGGCGTCGATACGGGACTGCTCGCCGTCAGCTGCGTCGGAGCGGGCCGGCGCTGGCGTGGCAACCGGCGCAGCAGCACGATCCTGCCGCTCGCCCAAGGCGGCTTCAAGCCGGGTCAGCCGCTCGGCGGTATCCTTGCCGGCGGTATTGAACAGCGCCGCCATGCGCTTTTCGAGCGCCGTCATGCTGGCTTCGCTGAAACCGCTATCGGCTCCGGCGGGGTTGGCGCGGGCAAAGGCTTCCGAGGTGCGCTCGGCCACCAGGGCGGCCAACGTCTCGTAATCGGGCGTCTTGCCGGCCGATTTGATCAGGCCGGTGATGCGGTCTTCGATGCTTTTGAGGCTATCGGGGCCGAACATGGCCACCGGCGCTGGCGCCTTGCGGGTCAGCGCGTCGCTGGTGCGCTCCGCCACCAGGGTGGCGATGGCTTCCATCTCAGCCGGATCGGACGGATTGGCATAGAGCTTGGCTAGGCCATTGAGCTGGACGCCGGTTTCATCCATGCGCGCCATCAACAGCTTGAGCTGGCTTTCGACCTGGGCGGTGTCGCCACCGGGCGCCATGCGGTCGGACAGGGCTTCGAGCTGGCTTTCAATGCGCAGGAAGCGCGGCTCCATGCCGGCCATCACCGCATCGCGCAGAGCCGCGATATCCTGCTTAAGCCCGGCCACGTCACCATTGGCGGTATCGAGACCGCCGATCTGGGAGGCCAGCGCCTCGACCTTGGCCACCAGCTTGGCGGGCGCGGTTTCGCTATTTTTCATAGCCTGGGTAAAGGCGGCCATTTCGCTGGTCAGCCGCTCGAAATCGCCGGCCGACAGCGTGACATTCTTTTCGATGGAGTCGATGCGGTCATAGACATTGCGCACGCTTGTTTCGATGGCGTGCATGGCCGGCTCAAGCGCCGCGCCAGTGTTCATCGCCGCCTCGGCGCTGCGGTCCTCGCGCGCAATCTCGCGCTCCATCTGCTGGGCCTGCAATTCGGCCAGCTTGCCCACGGTGGCCGAAACATCGTCCAGCCGGCCATTGATCGCCGACAAATCGACGCGCGGCCCGCTTTCGATCAGCGCGGCCAACGCCCCGATCTGCGCTTCAAGGCGCTTGACCTGGCCGGTCTCGCCAACGGCACCGGCCAGCAATTCCACCACATGGGTCAGTTGTTCGACCTGGTCGGCGACCTCGCGCACGCTGCCATTGCTGGCGCGCTGCGACTTGAGTTCGCCTTCGAGCCGTTCGAGGCGGCCGGACAGCCCACCAACCAGCGCACTCAGTTCGCGGAACTCGGGCAGGTCGGTGGCGCGGCGGCCCAATGCGGCGGCGGGCGCAGACAGCTGCCGGCCGCGGATTTCGGCAATGGCGCTGGTCAGCTCATCCTGCTGGTCGAGGTGATGTTCAAGTTCGTCGCGCTCGCTGAAGCGATCAACCGCGCGCTTGACGGTGCGCAGCGCCTCGCGGCGGCGCACGGCCGGCTCGGGACGTTCCACCTGATCGCGCAGATTGCGCACGCGGCGGCTGAGGCCGGTCAGCGCCGGCTCGGGACGTTCGACGCGGGCATAGCGCCCCTCGACCTGATCCAGCAGGGCGACGAGTTCACCACGCAGAGCGTGCCACTCTCCGGGCTGCGGCTCTGAGGCCAACTCGGACATATCCTGGATGGGGTGGGCGCGGGCCATGGTCAGTCCCTGTCATGAAGCGGCGGACCCCTCGCGATTCAACACGAAGGTATGACGGTTACTCTTGAGAAAACATGGTAAAGAACCCGTTAAGTATTGCTGCAATATGCAAGAGCCAGAGGCCTTAGGACCTGATTTCCTCAGAAATCGAGATCACCGATTCGGGATCGACACATCCCAGGCCACGCCCAGAGGAGCCATTGCCCGCCATGACCCGCCGCCGCATCATCATCGTCGACGATCACCCCTTGTTCCGGGCGGCGCTGCGGCAGACCCTGTCAGGGGGTGACGCCACCGTCACCGTCGAGGAATCCGGCGATCTCAACGGGCTCAGCGCCGCGCTCGACGCCGACCGCGATTGCGACCTGGTGCTGCTCGATCTCAACATGCCCGGCGTCAGAGGCTTTTCCGGCCTGCTGCTGCTGCGCGCACAATATCCCGACATTCCGGTGATGATTATCTCGGCGGTCGAGGACAACACCGTGATCCGCCGCGCCTTCGAGCTGGGCGCTGCCGGTTATCTTCATAAATCCGTCGGTCCGACCGAAATCCGCCGCGCCATCGAAACCGTGCTGTCGGGTGAGGTCTTTGTGCCGGAAGGCACCACTTTGGGTGGCGATGACGCCCACACCGCGCTGATGCGCCGGCTCGCGACCCTCACCCCGCAACAGGTGCGAGTGCTGATGATGCTCAGCGACGGGCTGATGAACAAGCAGATCGCCTATGAACTGTCGATCTCGGAAGCCACCGTCAAGGCGCATGTCTCGGCGATCCTGCAAAAGCTCGACGTCGATAGCCGCACCCAGGCAGTGATCGCCGCCGCCCGTATCGAAGACGGCCAGTTCGAAGCGCTATTCTCGATCGGCGCGGAAAAGAGCTGAAGGCAACGTCGGGGCGGATTGCCTAAATCTGCCCCCGACCTGCGGCCCAATCATCGGTCTTGGTTCCCACCAACTGGCTGATATTGGTCTTGCCCTCAGCCCGCACGGCCGCCACCAGGCCGCGCTTGAGCCGGTCGAGCATGTCCAGGCCGCCAAATACCAGCGCCGAATAAAGCTGGATGGCATTGGCACCGGCTTCCAGCTTGGCCAGAGCCGATTGCGGCGAATGGATGCCGCCAACGCCAATGATCGGCAGAGCACCGACGCGCTGGCGCATCTGCGCCAGCCGCTGGGTGGACATCGCGAATAGCGGCTTGCCGGACAGTCCCCCGGCTTCACTGGCGTTCTCGAGGCCCGCCACGGCGTCCCGGGTGACGGTGGTGTTGGAGATGATCAAGCCATCAAGATCGGTGACCAACACCACCGAGGCGATAACGTCGAGCGCCGCTTCATCGAGATCGGGGGCAATCTTGAGCAGGACCGGCACGCGCGTCTTGGCCTTGGCGCGGGCGGCGAGCACTTCGCCCAGCAGTCGGCGCAGGGCCTCGTCGGCCTGCAGATTGCGCAGGCCGGGCGTATTGGGCGAGGAAACATTGACCGTCAGATAATCGGCCAGATCAGCAAACCGCTGCACCCCCAGCACATAATCGGCGACGAAATCGTCGCTGTCCTTGTTGGCGCCGATATTGACGCCGAGCGCCGCCGGAATCCGCAGCCCGCGCAGGCGGGCAAAGGCGGCGTCGTGGCCTTCATTGTTGAAGCCCATGCGGTTGATGACGCCTTCGGCGCCGCTGATGCGGAACAGGCGCGGCTTGGGATTGCCCGCCTGCGGGCGCGGGGTCAGCGTACCGATTTCGACCATGCCGAAACCCATCTTGGCCAGCGGCCGCGCCACTTCGGCATTCTTGTCGAAGCCGGCCGCCATGCCCACCGGATTGGTCAGCTCGAGCCCGCACAGACTGGTGCGCAGCTCGGCGCCATCGGCATGGGACTGCTCCGGCGCCAGGCCCATCCGCAGCGCCGTGATGGTGGCGCCATGGGCGGTTTCCGGGTCCATTTTGAGCAGCGCTTCGCGGGTCAGGCCCGCCAGGGCCGGCAGGCGCAGCAGCGGCGACAGGGCAGAAAAAATCATCGGAGAGCCTCGGGCAGCGAACAGGAACCATCGGCAGCGACGCTGAGCGGCGCCTCCCAGGCGATGGCGGCAATGGGCAGGGGCCCGCCATAAAGATGGGGGAATAGCGCGCCACCGCGCGATGGCTCCCACACCAGATCAGCGCCCAGATCGGCGCTGCGCACCGCCAGCAGCACCAATCCGGCCTGCCCGGCAAAATGCAGGCGCAGCGTTTCGGCAAGCTGTGCGGCGGTGGAAAAATGCATATAGCCATCCGCGGCATCGATCGGCATGCCGGCAAAAGCAGTGCCGGTACGGGCGGGCGCGAAGGCGGCTTCGGTGGCAATCTTATAGACGAAATCGGGGGTGTTCATGCGCGCGAACCTAAAGCCGGCGGCGCGACGCTGCAAGCCGCAGACGCACCTCTTTACAACTACGCTCGCGGGCAGTAGAAATAGGACTTAATTCCATTAATAAGACATGTTTCCTGCACTGGAAAAGCTGCCATGCTGTCACACAGCAATGTCTGGGACGGAATCGATGCGCTGGCGCGTCGGCATGGCCTGTCCGTTTCGGCGCTGGCCAAGCTCGCCGGGCTCGACGCCACCGCCTTTAACGTCTCCAAGCGCGTCAGCAAGGATGGCCGTGAACGCTGGCCGTCAACCGAGAGCATCGCCAAGATCCTCGAAGCGACGGGAGAGAGCTTTGACGCCTTCCTCACCGGCACCGGCGCATTTTTGCAGCTGAATGACAATCAGCCCAGCCGCAGCGTGCCCCTGCTCGGTCTGGCTCAAGCGGGCGCGGGCGGATTTTTCGACAGCGCCGGCTTTCCGGCCGGCCAGGGCTGGGACGAGATCGCCCTGCCCGCGCCGGGCGAAGGCGGGATTTATGCGCTTGAAGTGCAGGGCGATTCCATGGAGCCGCTGTATCGCGAGGGCGACCGCATCGTGGTGTCGCCCACCGAACAGGTGCGGCGCGGCGACCGGGTGGTGCTTAAGACCCATGATGGCGAGGTGATGGCCAAAATCCTTTACCGCCAGACCGGCAAGCAGATCGAGCTGCATTCCATCAACCCGGCCTATTCCCCCCGCATCATCGATCTGGTCGATGTGGAATGGGTCGCCCGGATCATCTGGGCCAGCCAGTGAATATCACCAAAGCCGTGCCGGCCGATGCCGAGGACTGGGCGATGATGCGGCATGCGCTGTGGCCGGATGGGGGCGACCGAGGCAGCCATGCGGACGACATCGCCCATCTTCTTGTCAATGCTGGCGACACCGTGAACCTGATCGCTCGAAGCGAAGACGGTCTGGCGCTGGGCTTTGCCGAAGCCGGCCTGCGGCGCGATTACGTGAATGGCTGCGACACGTCGCCAGTCGCCTTTCTGGAGGGCATCTACGTCATGCCCGAGGCCCGTAGCTGCGGCGTGGCGCGCGCTATGATCGATGTCCTGCAACGCTGGGCCATCGAACAAGGCGTGACCGAGTTCGCTTCAGACGCCGCCCTGGACAATGCGGCAAGCCTGGCCATGCATGGCGCGCTCGGCTTCAAGGAAACCCAGCGCGTCGTGTTTTTCAGGAAAGCGCTGACATAGCCTCAGGCGACCAACTTGCCCGCCAGAGCGTCGGCAATCAGTTTGCGGGTATTCTCGACACCGTAAAGCGCGACAAATGAACCGAAGCGCGGACCGCGCTCTTGCCCGATCAGCACCTGATAGAGCATCTGGAAAAAGTCACCAGAGACGCCGGGGCCGCCATGCGGGCCCGTTCGCTTGTGGTCCTGATACCGCTCGATCCCGCGGGCCACGTCGAGGACGGCATTTTGGATAGCCTCGTTATCGGAGCCGGCCGGGAGAGTGGCGAAAGCAGCCGAAACCGCCTCGAGCGCAGCGCGCTCAAGGTCATCGGGCGCCCGGTAGGTCTTCTGCACGAAGTCGCGGAAATAACGGACGGCATAGCCCACCAGAACATCCAGATGTGGATGCGTCTGCGGTGACACACCCGGCGCATAAGCCGAAATATAGCCCCACATGACTTCGGGGGTCTCGGGGTTCGAGGCTGTGGCGAGATTGAGCAGCAGGGCGAAGGTAACCGGCATGTCGACCTTCGGCACATTGCCAAAATGGACATGGAATGCTGGATTCTCTACGCGCTCAGCAGTCGTCTGGCGCTCGAAGGCGGCAACAAAGCTGTAATATTCATCGACGGCGCGCGGGATGACATCGAAATGCAGCCGCTTGGCGGTGCGCGGCTTCTGGAACATATAGAGTCCCAGGCTGTCATTGCTGGCGTAGGTCAGCCACTCATCGATGGTCAGGCCATTGCCCTTGGACTTGGAAATCTTCTGGCCCTCGGAATCGAGGAACAGCTCATAGACATAATGCTCGGGAGCCTTGCCGCCGAGGATTTCGCAGATCCGGTCATATATCGGCGCATTGGTCTGGTGGTCCTTGCCGAACATCTCGAAATCGACGCCCAAAGCCGCCCAGCGCATGCCGAAATCGGGCTTCCACTGCATCTTCACGTGGCCACCGGTGACCGGCACCGTGGTGTCGCGGCCATCTTCGTCGGCGAAAGTGATGGTGCCGTTCTTGGCGTCGACTTCCTTCATCGGCACATAGAGCACGCGACCGCTGATCGGGGAGATCGGCAGGAAGGGCGAATAGGTAGCCTGCCGCTCGGCGCCCAGCGTCGGCAGCATCACCTTCATGATGTCGTCAAAGCGTTCGGCGGCACGCAGCAGCACGGCGTCGAACTTGCCCGAACGATAATAGTCGGTGGCGCTGGCGAATTCGTAGTCGAAGCCGAAGGTGTCGAGGAAGCGGCGCAGCATGGCGTTGTTGTGATCGCCGAAGCTGGGATATTCATTGGTCCAGGGATCGGGCACCGAGGTCAGCGGCTTCTGCAGATGCGGCTCCATCGCCTCCTTGGACGGCACATTCTCCGGAATCTTGCGCATGCCGTCGAGATCGTCGGAAAAGCAGATCAACCGGGTCGGCACCTGGTCGCGGGTCAGCAGGCGGAAGGCCGTACGCACCATGGTGGTGCGGGCCACTTCGCCAAAGGTGCCGATATGGGGCAGGCCCGAGGGGCCATAGCCGGTTTCGAACACAGCTTCGCCCTTGCCCGATTTCTCGATGCGCGCGACCAGTTTGCGTGCTTCCTCAAACGGCCAGGCACGGGCAGTCTGAGCGGCGTCAAAAAACGCAGGATCGAGAACGGGCAAAGGAACGGGCGACAAGGTTCAAGCCTTTCGGGGGAACTGGGAGTTTCGGTGTGTTGCATCCCCTAGCTCTTGCGTCAATGTCGCAGGCGCTTGCCAAGCTGTTGGGCTGCGCCTACCTGTTGGGCGCCAACCAGTAACGGGAACGCTCAATGTCCAACGCCGCCCATGACGCGCTCATCCACCTGATGATCCTCGCTGCCTCGTCCGACAGCGCCATGACGGACAAGGAACTGGTCCGCATCCAGGCCTTGATCGGCCGATTGCCGGTGTTTGACGGTTTCGACAAGAACCGGCTGGCCGCAGTGGCCAATGGCTGCGCCGACAAGCTCAACGGCCCCGGCGGGCTAGACCAGGTGATGGACGACGCCATCGCTGCCCTGCCCAAAAAACTGCAGGACACCGCCTATGCAGTGGCTGTGGAAGTGGCCTCGGTCGACCTCTATCTGGAGCAGGAAGAGCTGCGCTTCCTCGAATTGCTGCGCGACAAGCTCGAACTCGACCGCTTGGTCACCGCCGCCATCGAAACCGCCGCCCGCGCGCGGCATCGCCGCATGCCGACGGCCTAGTAAAATCCTACCGGGAACCAGCGCAGGTATAATTCGTCCAGCGCGCCATTGTCCTTGAGCCGCACCAGTGCCCAGTCGATGGCATGGCGCACCGCGTCATGTCCGGCTGGAATGGCCACGGCCATGCCCTCGCCGAACAGCTGCGGCCGGAAATAGGGTTCGCCGGCAAAGCCGCAGCAATCCAGATTTTCATTCAGCCAGAATGACGCGCGCATGGCGTCGCCGAAGAACGCATCGGCCTTGCTATCGCGCACAGCATCGAGCGCTTCGATCTCGCTATCGAACAGGGTGACACTGGCCTCTGGCAAATAGCGCGTGAGGAAGGTTTCATGCGTGCTGCCCCGCCGCGCGGCGATGGTCTTGCCTGCCAGCGCCTTGGCATCGAATACCCCGATATCGGCGTCCTTGGTGACGAAGCGACCCGGCAGCGCCAGATAGGTGGCGGAAAAATCGAACAACGCGCCATTCTCGTCACTCATCGCCAGTCCGGCGATCAGCGCGTCGCCCTGATCATCGCTCAGCGCATCGGCCGCCTGTTCCCAGGGCCACGCCTGGATGGTGCAGGCCACATTGACCTCGGCGCAGATGCGCTTGGCGAGATCGACATTGAAGCCGATCAACTCGCCGGTAGCGTCGCGGAAGTTGAAGGGTGGGAAATCGGCGGTGGTCAGGAAGCGGATCGCCGGCACCGGCGTCAGGCTGGGCAGGATTTCGCGGGCATCAGGATCGCTGTGATAGGGCAGCGCCTGGGCGAGTGCGGGGGTGGCGAGCAGTGCCAAAATTAGGGCACCGAGTGCTTTGCCCCACCTCAGCCTCCCAAAACGCGGTGTCATCCCGGCCTTGAGCCGGGATCCATCCCGAGATCTCAAGATGGGCCCCGGCTCAAGGCCGGGGTGACACCGTGGGTGGGAACGATGCACTGGATTCAAAACCAGCCTCAAATCTGATCCAGCCCATAGAGCAGATCGGTGATCAGATCCTCGCTCGCTTCCAGCCCGATCGACAGCCGCAGCAGCCCTGGGGTGACGCCGGTTTCGAGCCGCACCTCCTCGGTCAGGCGCATATGAGTGGTGGTGCGCGGATGGGTGATGATCGACTTGGCGTCGCCCAGATTGTTGGAAATCAGGATCACCGCCAGCGAGTCACACAGCTTGAACGCCGCTTCCTGCCCGCCCTTGACCTCCAGCGCCATCAGCGTCGAGCCGCGCTCCATCTGCCGCTTGGCCAGCTCATATTGCGGATGGCTGGGATGATGCGGATAAATCACCCGTTCGATCTTTGGGTGATCGGCCAGCACATCGGCAACGCGCGTGGCGCTATCGGTCATGTGGCGGACGCGCAGCGGCAGGGTTTCGAGGCCCTTGAGCAGCACCCAGGCATTGAACGGGCTGAGCGACGGACCGGTCTGGCGCAGCAGGGTATGCACATCGCCCTCGATCAGCGCCTTGCTGCCGAGCACGACGCCGCCGAGCACCCGACCCTGCCCGTCAATATGCTTGGTGGCCGAATAGGTGACGAGATCCGCCCCCAGTTCCAGCGGCTTCTGCCACAGCGGGGTGGCGAACACATTGTCGACGATCAGCTTGGCACCATGGGCGTGGGCGATGTCGGCGACGGCCTTGATGTCGACCAGTTCCAGCGTCGGATTGGTCGGCGTTTCGATGAACACCAGCTTGGTATTGGGCTGCATGGCCCTGGCGAAATTCTCCGGGTCGCGGCCATCGACCAGCGTCGAGGTGACGCCCCAGCGCGGCATGAAATCTTCCACCACGAAGCGACAACCGCCAAACAGCGCCCGGCTGGCGACGATATGGTCGCCGGCCCGCACCTGGCTCATCACCGCATTGGTGACGGCGGACATGCCGGTGGCAAAGCCGCGCGCCGCTTCGGCGCCTTCGAGCAGCGCCATGCGGGTCTGGAACACATCAATGGTGGGATTGGCGAAGCGCGAGTAGTTATGCCCGCCCGGAATTTCATTATTGAACAGCCGCTCGGCATGTTCGGAGCTGGGATAGGAATAGCCCGAGGTGAGATACAGCGCCTCGCTGGTCTCGTTGAATTCCGAGCGATGCGTGCCCCCGTGAACCAACCGTGTATCGGGTGCCCGGCGGGCCGGATCGTTGAGGGGGTTGTTCGCTTTGGACATGGGTCACGCCTTCAAAAACAAAAAAACCGGCACGCAAACAGGCGGCCGGTTCCCTAACGGTCTTTAGCGATTTGTTTTAAGTGGCTGCAAGCGACCGGCCAAATCACCACTGGCTGTGATCTAAAGCCAATTGCCTGTTGGCGTCAATTGCATGGGTTGATAGGGAACAGCAACAAGAAAATTCTGGGAAACGCAACAGCATGGACAAGCAACAGGTCTGGCCGCAGGGGGTTTTTCCCGCGCGACTGATCGAGCGCCTGCATCAGCAGGGCGCCATTCTGGCCAACCGCCCCTTTGATGGCGATCAGGTGCAGCCGGCCAGCCTCGATTTGCGGCTGGGCGACGTGGCGTTCCGCGTGCGCTCCAGCTTCCTGCCCGGCCCCAGCCATTCGGTGGCCGAGCGCATTGAAGCGCTCAAGCTACATGAAATCGACCTGACCAGGGGCGCGGTGCTGGAACGCGGCTGCGTCTATCTGGTGCCGCTGCAGGAAAGCCTGGCTTTGCCCGACAAGGTCAGCGCCTCGGCCAATCCCAAAAGCTCGACCGGGCGGCTCGACGTCTTCACCCGCGTCATCGGCGATCGGGCCCGCGGCTTTGACCAGATGCCGGAAGGCTATCGCGGCCCGCTCTATCTCGAAGTCAGCCCCCGCACCTTCCCCATCCTGGTGCGCACCGGCTCACGGCTCAGCCAGATGCGGTTCCGCTCCGGCGACAATCGCCTCACCGTGGCCGAGCATCAGGCGCTACATGAAAGCGACACGCTGGTATTCAACAATGATGTGCCGGTGGGTGAAGGGGTGGCGCTGTCGATCGACCTCAAGGGCGAAGGCCGCAACGGGCTGATCGGATTTCGCTCGCGCCGCCATACCGCCGTGGTCGATGTCGACAAGAAGGCCGCGCTCGACGTGCTGGATTTCTGGGACCCGCTGGTGCTGCGCGGCCGCGCCGAGCTGACGCTGGACCCCGACGAATTCTATATTCTGGTCAGCGACGAAGCGGTGCATGTGCCGCCCACCCACGCCGCCGAAATGGTGCCGTTCGATCCGCTGGTCGGTGAGTTCCGGGTCCACTATGCCGGTTTCTTCGATCCCGGCTTCGGCCATTCGGCCGCAGGTGGCACCGGCAGCCGCGCCGTGCTCGAAGTGCGCAGCCGCGAAGTACCGTTCCTGCTCGGCCACGGCCAAACCATTGGCCGCCTGATCTACGAACGCCTCGCCGAAGCCCCGGATCGGCTCTATGGCACGGCGCTGGGTTCCAACTATCAGGCCCAGACGCTGAAACTGTCCAAGCACTTCAAGCCGTATTCGGGGTAGGTCACCGCGTGGTTGCCCTCATCTTGAGGTCCGTCGAACCACACCCTCCCGCCATCGTCATTGCCCGGCTTGTCCGGGCAATCCAGCTTTACCGCCGCATCGCATGGACCACCCGGACAAGCCGGGTGGTGACGGGGTGGATGGATCGATTTTGGTCCAGCAAGCAGCGACCCTAAAAGAAGATATCGTCGACCTCGGCCTCAACCACTTCCTCGGCCTTCGCCGACCCGAACATCTCGGTGTGAATGCGGCGCTCGGAGTCCATGGTGTAGCGCTTGCGCTGGCCGTCCAGTGCCTCGGCAATCGCCGCTGATGGCGCCATCGCCATATCAGGACATTCCGCGACCAGCTGCAATTCCAGGTCGCGCATGGTTTCCGAAATGCTGGCCTGACTGGTGAAGGTCATGGCCGCCGTGCCCAACAGCCCAATGACGTTCGGCCCGTCGCGATTGAGCGTCGCCAGCGCCTCGGCCAGGCCCTTGTCCACCGCCTGCAGCAACACCAGCGCTGCGGTGGCTTCCTGTTCGAGCTGGCCGACCCGGCCGGCAGCATCGCCATTGGCGGCGGCGCCGAAGGATTGCGCCAGCCCGGCGGCTTCGTGCAGGCCTGCCATGGCGCCTTCGGCAGCGGCCACGGTTTCCCCGGTCAGCTCGCGCAACTGGCTGGCGATAACGTTGAGCGCCGCGCCGCGCGGGCCGAGCTGGGCGCATTTGACCGCAGCGTTGAGGCTGACGAGGCGCATATTGGCCTCGATCTCCTGCACTACCTCGACATGGCTGAGCAACACCCCCACCGTGCCAAGCACCGCGCTGGCGACCAGTTCGAGCTTGCTGCGTTCGGTCTCGCAGTCGCGCAACACTGCTGCGGCATGGCGGACCGACTGGCTGAGCGTGGCTAGTGAGGAGGCCTCGGCGCCATTGCCCTGTCCGTAGATCGCCTGGCTCTGTTCCATGATGATGCGCGCATCGGCGGCCAGGTCGCGCAGCGCCTCGCCGGCTTCGGCCACATCATCCTCAAAGGCATCGGTAGCGGCCGAAAGCTGGGCCACTTGCAGCCCGCCAAGAATGGCAGCGGCCGCCGCTTGCTCGGCTTCGCCCAGACTACCGTCTTCGAGCATCCGGCACAGTTCGGCGAGACCAGCTTCGACATGCTCGATGCGCTGCCTTGTGGCATCACCGACCTGCAAGGCCATGACGGCATTGGCGATGCGGCCAAAAATCTGACGCGAGACGCGGCCGGTTTCGGCGCTGCTATCGACCGAGATGGCGCGCTGCCGCGCCAGTTCGGCCAAAGCGGCGTCCATATCGTCGGCCAGCTCGCTCAGCGAGTCGGCATGCAGGTTTTCAAACTGCCCGCGCTGGCGGGCCGCCTGCCCGACCTCGTCGGTCAGCTGCCGATAAGCGGCGGTGAATTGCTGGATGGTGGAATTGGCGCTCTCGGAGAGCTGGGCGATATCGGTGGTGAACACCTCGAAATCATCGCCCTTGCCGACCACGCCGGCGGCGACGACGCGGGCATTGATGGCGACGATGCCCATCATCTTGACGGTGCGGCGCAGCTCGGCCACCGGATGCGCGGCAGCGGCCACGACGGTGACCAGCCGGGCAAGATCGGCCTGTTCGCTGGCGAACAGCGCAGAGATCGCCTGCGCTTCATGGCCCACTTCGGCCAGACGCGTCGAGGCTTCGCCCAGTTCGGGGCTCTGCAATTCGGCCGGCAGCGCCTCGAACACCTTGGTGATGGTGTTGAGCATGGTGGCGCCTTCGGCCAGCCTGGCGCCCACGGTGACGAAGGTGGTTTCGATTCTGTCGCGTGGCGTTGCCAAGCCATGCGCGACACCGCGCAGGGCATCGACATTGACGGACGCAGAAGTGGCAGCTTGGTGCTGGGCAGACGCGGTCATGATGGTGTTCCCAACCGATGCGGAACACGCGCATAGGTTTCTATTTCGGCGGCGACACGGCTCAACGGTACGATCTTGACCGCCGCGCCGCGTTGAATGGCTTCCTTGGGCATGCCGAAGACCACGCAGCTGTCCTCGTCCTGCGCCAGCGTATGACTACCGGCCTCCCGCATTTCGAGCAGCCCGCGTGCGCCATCGTCGCCCATGCCGGTGAGGATAATGCCCATGGCATTGCGGCCGGCGACCTGCGAGGCCGAACGGAACAACACGTCCACCGAGGGGCGATGCCGCGAGACATGCGGGCCTTCGACGATATGCACGGTGTAGCGGCTACCGGCGCGGTGCAGCACGATATGCTGGTTGCCCGGCGCGATCAGCGCCAGTCCCGGCTGCAACACATCGCCATCCGCGGCTTCGCGCACTTCGATGGCGCAGAGGCCATTGAGCCGGCGGGCAAAGGCATTGGTGAAATTTTCCGGCATGTGCTGGACGATGACAATGGCCGGGCTATTGGCCGGCAGCTTTTCCAGCACGTCTCGCAGCGCTTCGGTGCCGCCGGTCGAGGCGCCGATGCAGATGATCGGATCGGTATCGGGCTGCTTGGCCCGCACAGAGGCGGCCCGCGTCGCTGAATGCGGCGGAATGATCGCGTCGGCATTGAGCTTGGCTTCCACCGTCAGCGGTGGCGCCACCTTGGCCACACCACGGAACTTGGCATGGGCCGCCGCCTTGACGGCGTCGCAGATGCGCATCCGCGATTCCTGCAGGAACTGCGCGGTGTCGATACGCGGCTTGGTCACCACTTCGACCGCCCCAGCTTCCAGCGCCTGCAGCAGCGTGTCCGAGCCGGCTTCGGCAATGCTGGAACAGATCACCACCGGAATCGGCCGCTGGCTCATGATCTTGCGCAGGAAGGTCAGCCCATCCATGCGCGGCATTTCGATATCGAGGATCATCACGTCGGGCACTTCCTGACGGATGCGCTCGACCGCGACATAGGGGTCGGCCGCCGTCGCCATCACCTCAAGCTCGGGATCGCTGGCGATGATTTCGCTCAAGGTCATCCGCACCGAGGCGCTGTCGTCGACGATAAGCACCCGGATTTTGCGACGGCGATCAGTCATGGACATACTCAGGGCTTCTGAAACACGGCAGGCGCGACCTGGCGCATGGTCACGGCCGTGCCGATCATGGATTCGGAATGCCCAAGAATGAGATAACCGCCGGGTCGCAAATGATCGATCAGCCGCAGGATCACCTTGTCCTGGTCGGCCTTCTCGAAATAGATCAGCACATTGCGCAAGAAGATCACGTCGACGTCGCGGTCATAGGGATAGCTGGCATCCATCAGATTGAGCCGGGCGAAGCGCACCAGCCGGCGCAGCTCGGGCACGATACGCACCTCCGGCCGGACGCCCGGCTTGCGCCCATACATCAGATAGCGCTGCTGCTTGAGCTGGGGCACCGGCGCCGCCAGTTCAGTGGGGTAGATCGCCCGCACGGCCTGCTGCAGCACCGAGGTCGAAATATCGGTGCCCAGAATGGCGAAACGGAAATCATGGCGTTGCGCCGCCAGGTCAGCCAGCACCATGGCCAGCGTATAGGCCTCCGCGCCGGTGGAGCTGGCAGCGCTCCAGATCTTGAGCAGCGGCTGGCGCTCGCTGCGGCGCAGGTTGAGCAGCGCCGGCACCAGCTGGCTTTCGAGCAGGTCGAAATGCTCGGCCTCGCGGAAGAAATCGGTTTTGTTGGTGGTCACCGCATCGATCAGATGCGGCAGCTCGGCCGCCAGCCCGTCGCCCTGGAACAGCCGGGCGCTATAGGCGTCGAGCCCCGACAGCCCCAGCGCGCGCACGCGTTTGCGCAGGCGACCTTCCACCATCAGGCGCTTGCCCGGCGGCAATTTGATGCCAACCTGATCGCCGATGAGATCGGCGATCCGCTTGAAATCGCGCGGCGACAAATGGTCGTCATCAATCCCATCGGGACGGGTGACGAACTGGCGTTGGGGTAACGACACGGGGGCAGTCTCCAGCCGAAAAGCGGCACGCGATCGGGGTTGATCGCGTGCCGAAGACTTGATTCAGGCGGCGCGGGTGACCGTCTCGAAGGCGCCGAGCAGGCTTTCCAGATCGAGCACGGTGACAAAACGGCCGTTGCGGCGGCCGATGCCGGCAATGCAGTGCCCCGACCAGGTCCCGCTCACCACCGGCGGCGGATCCAGTTCGGCCTCATCGAGCACACTGACCTCGAACACCCGGTCAGCCCGCAGGCCAAGCCGGAGAGCGCCGTGCTGACCGGCCAGGGTCAGCACGATGATCCGCGTGTTCTCGGTATCGGTCGCCGGCGGCAGGCCGAGCGTCAGGCGCAGATCGAGCACCGGCACGCCCTGCCCGCGCACGTCGATCATGCCGAGCAGGTTGTCCGGGGCCTGGGGCAGCCGGGCGATCGACCGCATGTCCAGGATTTCCTGCACCTTCTCCACCGGGGCCGCGAAGAGTTCCTCCGCGACGCCAAGGGTGACGTATTGCGCCCGTTCGGTCATGACCTGACCTCAGGCTACGGTGCGGCGGCTGAACTCGCCGTCGAGCGCATCATGGCCGTCGTCAAGGTTCAGGTCGAAGCCGCCATTATTGGCCGCTTTGCCCGGCTTGCGCGCTGCGATATGGGGCGCCTTGGCCAGGATCGCCTCACGCATCGCGGCGTTGGACTTCTGCCCCGACTTCACCGACTTGTGGCTGGCGCGCTCGTCGCGACCATCAATGCGGAAGTAGCTGATGGCGGCCTGCAACTGCTCGGCCTGGCTGGCCAGTTCCTCGGAGGTCGCCGACATTTCTTCGGCGGCCGAGGTGTTCTGCTGGGTCACCTTGTCGAGCTGCTGGATGGCGGTGTTGATCTGGGCCGCACCGGCATTCTGCTCGCGGCTACCAGCGGAGATTTCTTCCACCAGTTCGGCCGTGCGCTGGATATCGGGCACCAGCTTGCCGAGCATTTCGCCGGCCGACTGGGCCGCCTTGACCGTGGTGCCGGAGAGCGTCGAGATTTCGGCGGCGGCAGCCTGGCTGCGTTCGGCGAGCTTGCGCACTTCGGAGGCCACGACCGCAAAGCCCCGGCCATGTTCGCCGGCGCGGGCGGCTTCCACCGCCGCGTTGAGGGCGAGCAGATCGGTCTGGCGGGCGATTTCCTGCACCACCATGATCTTTTCGGCGATGGTCTGCATCGCAGCGACGGCATTGTTGACCGCTTCGCCCGAGGCGATGGCATCGGCCGCCGACTGACGGGCGATCTTTTCGGTCTGGCTGGCGTTGTCGGCGCTCTGCTTGATGGTGGCGGCCATTTCTTCCATCGAGGCAGACGCCTCTTCGGTCGAGGAGGCCTGTTCGGTGGCGCCCTGGCTCAGCTGTTCGGCGGTGGCCGACATTTCCTGGCTGCCGGCGGCAACATTGCGGGTCGCGGTGGTCACTTCGCCCACCACTTCGCGCAGCTTGCCGGTCATGGCATTGAGGGCGTCGATCAGATCCTTGACTTCGTCATTGGAATTGACCGATGCGGTCGCACTGAGATTGCCATCGGCAACTTCATTGGCCAGGCGCAGGGCGCTGCTGAGGGCACGGCTGATCGAGAGCACGATCCAGGTTGCGGCAATGGCGGCGACGAGAGCCGAGCCGAGCAGGATGGCGACCAGCAGAATGCGGCTGTTATTGTAGAGATCGGCGGCGTCGGTAACGGCCTGCCGGAACAGATCATTGTTGCGGGCGATCATGCCATGCAGCAAAGCAGTGGCTTCGGTCCGGGTGGCAAAGCTCTCGCTCTGCTTTTCGACGGCCTGCAGATCCGAACGCTGAATGCTGATGTTGACGGCCTTGTCCATCGCCGCGCTCATTTCAGCAAAGCCGGCTGCGGCCGTTGCCACCAGGCCTGCATCAGGTCCGGTAACGATGCGGCTCAGCGCCGGGAACAGCTGGGATGCGGTTTCGAGGCCGGCAACATAGTCGGCATGCCAACGGTCCTGCAGTTCCGGATTGCCGGAGGCCAGCAGCACGTTGCGCTGCTGCCGGAACAGATCGCTCAGGTTGAGGAAGGTCCTTGAGGCGGTCTCGTAGCCGGCAAAAGCGTTGACATCGCCCATCGATGCACGCGCCGACAGCGAGTTCATGAGCGCGGTCATCGCGTCCTCGACCTTGCCCAGGGCCGCGCTGCCTTCGCTGGAGCTGATCTCGAGCGCCCGGACGTCACTGACTTCGGCGGCCAGAGCTTTGATCTCCACGACCTGCGTCCAATAATGCTCGAGCGCGGTGCCGAGCTGGACCAGGTTTTCCCGGTTCTGCGGATCGGCGATACGGGTGTTCAGGTCGGCCTCAAGCGAATTGAGCCGGTCATGCGTCCCATCGATCTGGGTGGCGATCTCGTTGATCGTCTCGATATCATCGAACAGCACGATGGCGTTGACCTGAGAACCCAAATTCTCGAGCAGGGTCTCCATGGAGGCCATCTGCAGCGAGTTGGTCGCCTGCACGTTCACGATGGTGTCGAGGGAGTCGTTGATCTGCCCCAAATTCTGGATGGACAGCGCCATGGCGCCGGCCGACATGGCTACCACCACGGCGAATGTCGCCGCCAGTTTCGTCTTGATAGTCAGTCTCACGATGCAGACCTTTCTTCTGATGCTGCCAAGGGCGCGCTTCTGCTGCCCTGCGTTTCGAAAATTCGCCCCAGATCGGGGATGATGATGAAGCCGCCATTGCGCTTGCCGATGCCGCGAATAAATTCGGGCCGCCAGCGCATGCCGACCTTGGGTGCTTCCTCGATGGAAGCGGCTTCGATATCGGTGACGTCATGGACCTTGTCGGCGAGGATGCCGGCCACAGTGGGCTCGCCATCGATGTCGATTTCCATCACCACGATACGGGTGTCCTCGTCCGGCTCGGGCCGGTCCATGCCGAACATCACGCGCAGATCGGCGAGCGGCACGACGCGGCCGCGCACATTGATCAGCCCGTTGACGAAGGGCGAGGCATTGGGAACTTCGGTGATCGGCACGAGATCGAGAATCTCGCGCACGCTGCCCGCCTCGACGGCGAACAACTCATCCTGCAGGCGCAAGGTCAGCGCCGTCATTGATCCGGTCATGAGGGCGCTCATGCGGCTCTCCCCTGGTCGACATAGCCCTGGCCGAAAGTGACCAGATGAGCGGTGTCGAGAATGAGTGCCACCGTGCCGTCGCCCAGAATGGTCGCGCCGGAGAATGACTTGATCGAGGAATGCAGTTTGCTCAGCTGCTTGATCACCGTCTGGTTGTTGCCGATGATCTGATCGACCACGAGGCCGACCCTTCCTTCGCCCGACGAGACGATCACCACCTTCTGGTGCGGCTCGATGGGCGTTTTGGTGCCGAACACTTCGCGCAGCCGCAGGAACGGTACGAGACTGCCGCGAATATCGAGGAAATTGCGGCCCCGGGCATTGGCTTCGATGCCCTCGGGCAGTTCGACGCATTCCTCGACCGCGGTCAGCGGAATGGTGTAGCGCTCCTTGCCTACCCGCACGAGCATGCCATCGATGATGGCCAGAGTCAGCGGCAGGCGCAGGGTCATGGTCGAGCCCTGCCCCTGGGTGGTGGTGACGTCGATGCTGCCGCGCAGCCCGTCAATGGTGCGCTTGACCACATCCATGCCGACGCCGCGCCCCGACAGCGAGGTGACCTCGCTGGCGGTGGAAAAGCCCGGCGCAAAGATCATCTGCCACAAATCGGCATCGGCGATCTTGGATTCGGGCGTGAGCAGTCCGGCCTCTTCGGCCTTGGCGCGAATGCGAACCGCGTCGAGCCCTGCCCCGTCATCGGTCACCGAAATGGCGACTTCCGCTCCGGCATAAACCGCCGACAGGCGCACCGTCCCCTTGGCCGACTTGCCGGCCTTGAGGCGGCGCTCGGCATCTTCAAGCCCGTGATCGACCGAATTGCGGATCAGGTGGACCAGCGGGTCGGCGAGACGCTCGATCATGGTCTTGTCGAGCTCGGTTTCTTCACCAGTGGTGATGAACTCGATTTCCTTGCCGAGATCGCGCGACAGATCGTGTATCAGCCGGCGGAAGCGGCTGAACAGCGTGCCGATCGGCACCATGCGGATGCCCATAGTGGTGTCGCGCAGGCCCGAACTCAGGCGTTCCAGCTCTTCGGCGATGGTCTTGAGATTGCCGTCGCTGCTCGTCGCCGCGATCTGGGTCAAGCGGGCCTGGGCAATCACCAGCTCGCCGACGCGATCCATCAATTCATCGAGCCGTTCGGCATCGACCCGCATCGAAGCCGACACAATGCGCTCCGGCGTGGGGGCGACGTCCTTGTCGACGCCAGCAATGCGGGCCGGCACGGCCGGCTTGGCCACAACTGGCACGGGCACGGGCGCGGGTGCGATAGTTTCGGGCAGCACCAAAGCCTCGGCCTCGTCCAGCGGCTCGACCGACAATTCCATGCCGTCCTTGAGGAACAGGAAGACATCGTCAATGGCAGCGCGCGGATCGTCGGCCGTCAGGTCGATCTCCCAGCCCAGATAGGGCACTTCGGGATCGATCAGATCGAGCGGCGGAATCGTGTCGGTCAGCGCCAGCACCGTGCAGGGCCCGATGGCCCTAATTTCCTCGAGCAGCAAAAGCGGGTTGGTGCCATAGATCAGCGCATCGCCCGGCAGGCGGAAGCGGATGCGCCAGCGACCGGAGGTGGCTGGGGCGGGCGCCGCCACCTCACCCGGTGCCGCGGCATCGGCAGCCGCGATCACCACATGCAGCGCTTCGAGAATGGCCTCGCCGCCGACATGCGACGCATCGGGCTGTTCGATCAGCTTGTGGATATGGTCCTTGGCGTCGAGCGCCACCGCGATCAGCGCGGGTGTGGCCTTGGTCTGGCCCTTGCGCACCTGGTCGAAGGCGGTCTCGAACTCATGCACGAAGGCGGCGACGGCGGTAAAGCCGAACATGGCGCCGGAGCCCTTGATGGTGTGCAGGGCGCGAAAGGTGGAGTTGATCAAATCGTCATTGGCCGGGTTCTGCTCGAGGTCGAGCAGGCCCAGTTCGAGCTGTTCCAGCAGCTCGCGGGCTTCCTGGCGGAAGGTTTCGGCGGGATCAGGAAAACTCATGCGCCGGTGACCTTCTTGATGACGGCCAGCAGCTGGTCCTGCTTGAACGGCTTGACGATCCAGCCCGTGGCGCCGGCCTCCTTGGCCTGGCGCTTGAGGTCTTCATCGGATTCGGTGGTCAGCAGGATGATGGGCACGCCCTTGCTGGAGGGGTGCTGGCGGTATTTGCGGATGAATTCGATGCCGTTCATCACCGGCATGTTGAGGTCGGTGATGACGGCATGCACCGTCTGGCTGGTGGCCTTGGTATAGCCGTCGGCGCCATTGATGGCCTCGATGACGTCGAGGCCGGCCGCCGACAATGTCATGGCCACCATCTGCCGAATGGATGCAGAATCGTCGATGGTCAGGATGGTCTTGCTCATGCGGGTACGCTCTGCCGTGTTGGTTGAATCCAGAAATCGCCATCTTGCGTCAGCGGGCGGCCAGCGGCATCAAGACAGCCGGTCTCGATCAGCAGCGCGCGCAAGACGCCCGTGGGCGGTGCCGCCAGGGTCAACGACTTGGCGGAAGCCAGCGCCTGTTTGCGGGCAGCCAGCAGCAATTGAATGGTGGTGATATCGGCGCCGGTGATCGCCTCGGTGGCGATGGCGATATTGTCAAAACTGGCGAGCGCCTCGCGCAATATGACTGCGGTATCCTGCGCCACGCGCAGCCCCGCATCGCCGGAGATTTCGATCAGGTGAACACTATCCTTGGTCATGACGCTGACCGGGGCGTGGAGCACAAAACGCAATACATACTTGAACCACCGCACGAAGGGTCGAACGCGGCCGGAAACCAGTAGATTACCAGTTTCTTAAGATACGCAGGAACGACTTCCTTAACTACATTTCACACATCGTACTCCCATCCGATGCAATACAGAGCCTATGTGAAGTTGATTAAGAGCGCCTTACTCGCCTCTACTTTGATCAACCAATTTTCTCTGCAGATATAGAAACAAATATTTCCCGATTGATTCTGAATCATTAGCCTGGATTCAGGCCTCGGGAGGTGTCTCGACTCTGATGTTGCGAGTCCTCGATTCAGCGCCGCGAGTCGGCGGCGAGTCAGCCGGCGCGTAATACTTGCAATAATTCCAAATATTGCTCACCCGACGCCTCGGCGTTCCGGCTCGACATCTTGTGTTCCGCGCGACCGCAGCACAGCCGACTGGCCAAGCCTGTCACCTTTTAAGACCAGTGGCGAAAACAAGGCACCGCCGCAGACGCGGACAGCAGCGCCCAGCCCGACGCGCGGCCTGGTGATCATTGACAATGGCAGAGGAACAGTTGCGTCTAGGCGCTGGCAGCCAGCGGGTCGGCGCCGCTCATGATGGCCTCGATCTCGCTCCAGCTGGCGCAGAAGGCCGCGACACAGGCCGGGTCGAAATGGCTGCCACTGCTGGCGACGATCTCGGCATAGGCCTTTTCAATCGGCCAAGCCGCCTTGTAGGGCCGCTTCGCGCACAAGGCGTCGAACACGTCGGCGATGGCCACGACCCGCGCTTCAATCGGAATATCGGTGCCCGACAGCCGGTCGGGATAGCCGGCCCCGTCCCAGCGCTCATGATGGCTCTGGGCGATCAGCTCGGCGGTGCGGATCAGGTCGGACGAGGCGCCTTCGAGAATGCGGGCGCCGATGGTCACATGCTCGCGCATGATGCTCATTTCATCCGGCGTCAGCTTGCCGGGCTTGCCCAGAATGGCGTCGGCAATGCCGATCTTGCCGATATCGTGCAGCGGCGCCGCCAGATAGATGGTGCGGCAGCGCTCGGGGCTGAGCCCGATGCGGTGAGCGATCAGCTGGCTGATCTGGGCGACACGCGAGACATGCTCGCCGGTGTCGCCGTCGCGATATTCGATGGCGCGGGCCAGCCGCCAGATGATTTCTTCCTCACGCGCCAGCAGATGCGCGGTGGCCAGTTCCACCTCGCGCGCCAGCCAGTTGGCGCGGTCCGCCAACTCGACCTGCGCCGCGCGCAAGGTCAGCAGATTGGCGACGCGCGCCTGCAATTCGGTCGGATCGAACGGCTTGTTGACGAAATCGGTGGCCCCGGCCTGGATCGCCTCGATGCGGGTGTTACGGTCCATATCCGAGGTGACCATGACGATGGGCACCAGCCGATAGGGCTCCCGGGCCCGCAGCGCGCTGGTAAACTGCACGCCGTCCATTTCAGGCATCACGTGATCGACCAGCACCAGATCATATTGCGTGGCTTTGCTGCGCTCCAGCGCCTCGAATGGGTGCAGGCAGCTATCGATGTCTGCATTGGTCGCCGTCTTGACGATCGATCCGATCATGGCAAGGCTCGATCGGCTGTCGTCCACTATAAGCACGCGCATTGTCCGCCCCCGGAAACTGGCGCAAGCATAGAGTCACAGCCGTTATGCGACTCTTAATCGAGCCGCCTTGACGCCTCGGCTGTCCGGACGAAGCGCGCGACCGGCTGCATAAGGCTACCAGGTGCCGACGCTCAAGCAGCCGCCGTCCGTGAGCGCACCCAGTTTTCGCCACATTCGCCGGTTTGAGCGGCAAAATCGCGCCAGCGCTCCACAGACTGCGCAAAAATCGCGGCTTTGTTTCTCTCTACGCAGGAGAGGTTTAGACTAGCGAGCACCCGAAGAGGCCATGGAAGCACAGCCGTAATCATAAATTGGCCGCGTTCTCACATTTAATTCATCTAACGCCAAATCAACCAAACAATTGACAGATACTCCTCATCGACGGAGTGGACACTCCGTCGATATTTGGATGAACAAGTCCATATTTTCGCAAAACTACTAAAGCTTGACCGGCCGCAGAGCAAAACTGCACGGCGCATCTTTCCTCTGTAGACGGATTCCAGCATGGATACTGCAGCCCTTCTGGCCGAACCGAGCTTCCTCAAGGGCGGCATCAGGATCGTCCACTTCATCGGCCTCGCCCTTGGGCTGGGTACCGCCACCTTTCTCGACCTGCTGATGTTGCGCTTCATGGTGTGGGGCAAAATTCGCCCCAGCCATGTCCAGGCCTTCAACTTCGGGACCAAGATCGTGACGGCAGGGCTGGTGATGCTGTGGATTAGCGGCCTCGGATTTCTCGGCTATTACGGTCTGTTCGAACCAGACAAGCTGGCCAATCCCAAGATCTGGGCCAAGGTCAGCGTGGTTGGCGTGCTGACGGCGAACGCCGTCTACCTGCACAAAGTGGTGCTGCCCATGGTTGAGCGGCAGGTATCCCGCCCCCTGTTCGCCGGGCTAAGCACGCAGCAACGCCTGTTAATGGTGGTGGGCGGCGCCACTTCGGCTACCTGCTGGTATGTGCCGGTTGCCCTGGGCGCCATACCGCAATTTAACAATTCGATCCCGGCCAACCAGCTCTGGGCCAGTTTTTGCGTGCTGTTGCTGGTGACCAATGCCGTTGCTATCGCTGGACTGTTCACCGGCCAGCTGGTTTCGAACCGGCGTCGGCCCGCCGACCTGGGCGGCCTCATGGCCGATGAGTTTCGGTAAAGGCAGCATCTGCCTGCCCCTCGTCCCCGCTTGACGCCTCGCGCAAATTCCCGCATCTATCGGCGCGCCGCGGGTGTAGCTCAATGGTAGAGCAGAAGCTTCCCAAGCTTACGACGAGGGTTCGATTCCCTTCACCCGCTCCAATCCCCAAAATCGCGACTAAATACCCGCTTGAATGGCCTCCTTGGCGCCATCAAACCGGATCTGATGGGTTGGTCCCTGGGCAGCATCGGGGCTGGTGGAAATCGCGAAGTTCAGCACTTCATGATCGCCGATGGTCTCGGCTGTCAGCTCAACCCCATGCAGGCCAAAGGCGGTGGCGCAGGAGGCTTGCGTGACGTCAAGCGGCGCGGCATCGAAACCAAATGTCAGGGTAAAGGGCGCAGCGCACTCGATCAGCAGCGCCCGACCGCTTGGCATGGCGCGGAACGGGCTGGCCTCGCGCCAATGCCAGCGCGCCGCAGCCGGAATGCGCGCGCCATAGCGGCTTTCGACCACGTCCAACAGCTCGACTGGCCGGCCATTGGCCTGCGCGGCCAATAGCTTGATGAACTCGGCATGCGCCCATACCAGCGGCATGGCACTGCCCGAAGGGCGGCCCGGTTGCAGGCCGGCGCTGGAGATCGGATCGCTGTCCCAAATCTGCTCGGGGATCAGCCCACCCGGCCCGCACATCCGCGCCATGGCGCCGAGATAGGGCTTGGCATCCTCGCCCGCCACCACGGCATAATGGCCGCGCTCGCCGGTGAGCAGCGGCCACAGTCGGCCAATGCCCGTGCCATCGAACGGGGTGCCATCGGCATGCTCGCCATAGCCATCGCCATTGTAGCGATAATAGGAGGGCCCGCTCGGGGTCTCGCGGCGCAGCACCGTCTCGACCAGTTTGAGCGTATCGAGAATGCGCTTGTCGTCGGGTGCGCGCAGGCCGGCACGCACTAGATAGAGGAATTCGAGGCCAACCAGTTCGCTGGCGGCAATACTGCCCTGGGCGACGTTGCGCACATCGATCTTGCCGCGCATCCCGCCCTCGGACGCACGCGGTCCCAGTCGCACATAATGGCCGGCAATGCCGTGTTCGGCGGCGAGCGGCCCATCGCTGACATAGGTCCAGCCCTCGATGCGCTCATTCCAGCAATCGGCCAGCCCCAGCACATAGGCGCGCTCGGCAGCGCCCAGCAGATCGGCGGCGGCGACCAGCGCACAAATGACCACGCTGAGGGTGAACGGGCTGGCGCCGGCATTTTCCTCCCAGCGATCCTGATCGCTCATCGGCCCGTTGCGCACGATAAAGCCGATGGCGTTTTCGATCATGGTTTCCACAGGGCGCGCGGTGGTCAGCCGCCCCACGGCCCGCAGCTTGGCCGCCAGCAACACCGGCAACGCCACCTCATCGAGCTGGCTGCCGGTCCAGTAGCCGCGGCCATCGGGAAAATAATTCTGCAGCCAGCTGCCGTCTTCGGACTGGGTGCCGATCAGATAGGCCAGGATGCGCGAGGCGTCGACAATCTGACCGATAGCGATGAGGGCGAAGGCTGCCTCCACCGCGTCACGCGTCCACACCAGATGATAGCCCCCCAGATCGTCATGGCTGCTGCCCCAGGGCACGCTGAGGCTGGCCACCACCGCCCCAGCATAGGTGCGGTCCTCATGCATTTTGAGCACCGCCGCCGACAGTTCCGCCGCATGCTTCAGCTCGGCTGAGCTATAGGGGATGTCGAGCGTCTTGCTCCAATCCTCCCACTGGTCGGTGAAAATCCGGCGCGTCTCGTCATAATCATCGGCGAGGCTCGACCGCGCCAGCGTGCGCGCGCCATCCAGGGTTTCGGCAAAGCTCAGTGCCAAAGTGCCGCTATTGGCTGCCAGCTCGCCCAGCAGCGCCACATTGCCATCGCCCGCCAGCGGATAGGTCCAGGTCATGGCGCCATTTTTGGAAAAATCCTGCCAGCCATCGGAAAAGCCGACATAGCCGGCGCTGCTCCGGGAAAACCCGGCATCGCTGCGCAGGCAGAGGGCGACACCGCCATTCTGGGCGCTGAGATCGGCGGCGGCCCAGGCACTATTGCCATGCCGGTCGCCATCCAGATGCGGCGACAGCAGCACGTAAAGCCTGAGCGCCTCGCCATCGAGCCGGTAACGGATCAACAGCGTATCGCGCAGCGGATGGGTCAGGCATTCCAGCTCCAGCCGATAGCCGTCCCCCTCATGCACAAATTGCGGCAAGGGCACCGAGCCGCGCGGGGTGGTGATCGTGTAGTGCCGCGCCCGCTTCACCTCGGTCCAGCCGTTCGGCCCGGCGATGATAAAGCCCAGATCGCGAATCTGCGGCTGGCCGGTCGAGGGCCAATAGACCTCGTTGACGATGCCATAGCCGAACGTGGCCCAGAGCCGGCTGGAGCCCAGCGCGGTGCTGACCATATCCTTGGCGCTGGAGCACCAGGTCGGATCAATGCCGGGTTTTCCCGGCGCCTCCTCGCTCATTGCCTGTCCTTGTGGTTCAGCCGCCATGGGCGAAATCGGCAAAGTCGGTCATGCCGCCATCGACGAACAGCGTGGTGCCGGTGATGTAACTGGCCAGGTCGGAGGCCAGCACCGCGACCATGCGGCCAATTTCGGCGCGCTCGCCCATGCGCCCCAGCGGAATTTTGCGCTCCAGATCGGCAAGGCCCACGGCATCGCCCCAAACGCTCTGATTGATCGCGGTCTTGATGGCGCCCGGGGCCAGCGCCAGCACCCTGACCCCGTGCGGCGCCGCTTCCTGCGCCAGGGTTTTGCTCAACATCGACACCGCCGCCTTCGACGCGGTGTAGGCGCTATAGCCGCTCCAGGGGATGACCTCATGCACCGAGGAGATATTGATGATGACGCCGGTCCGCTGCGGCACCATCAGGGCCAGGGCCTGACGGCAGCAATAGAAGGTGCCGAACAGATTGACGTCCAGCACCTGCCGCCACTCGTCCAGCGGCACGATCCAGCCGGGACCGGGTCGGCCGTCGATACCGGCATTGTTGACCAGAATGTCGATGCCGCCCCAGGCATTGGTCAGGCTGGCAAACATCGCCTCGACCTGCTTGGCATCCGCCACATCGGCCTGCAGCGTCAGCGCCCGGCGACCCGTGGCGGTGATCTCGGCGGCCAGCGCTTCGGCAGCAGCCGCCGAGCCGCGATAATTGATGGCCACATCAGCGCCAGCCGCTGCCAGTGTCTGCGCCACCACCGCGCCAATGCCGGAACTGGCGCCGGTCACCAGCGCCCGCTTGCCACTAAGATCAATGCTGAGCATGGGCAATTCCCCCGTCCTTTGGCAAGGGGAACCGGGGGCAGCAATATCGGTTCCGACACCAAATGGTGATGCGGGCATTGCCGAGGTTACGCGGTGGGCGTGACCTCGGTGATGACCCAGCGCCAGACCAGCTTGCCGTCGCCCTCATCCAGCGAACGGCAGGTGCCATGCACGTGGAATTGCTGCTGCCGCAGCGTGATGCGCAGGCGGGTGTTGCCGGCGCTGGCATAGGCGCGGATTTGCGTGCTGGTGTCGTCCTCATGCCCGAGCAGGCGGACATCGGTTTGCTGCAGGCCATTGGCTTCGGCCCATTGCCCGGCAGCGATCTCGACGCATTGGTCGATTTCGCTCAGATCGGCCGTGCCCTTGAAGTGGGACAGGTGGTTCCGTCCCTCGGACAGGCTGCGCAGGAAGGCGGGAATTTCGGCCGGGCTCAGCCGGCCATAGCGGGCGCGCTGCGGCATGACGATCAGCGACGGGGCGAAGTGGCAGCCGCCGAAATGGGTGGTCTGCACCACGTCAAAGCCATAGTCGCCGGCCTGTTCGCACAGCGCCTTGTAGATGGGAAAGCCATAGCGGGCGCAGCAGGCGTTCACCTTGGCATCGGTGCAACAGAGGATCACCGGACGCGGCAGCTTTGGCCCATCAAGCGGCGTGCCGCTGGCCCAGGCGCGGATCATCGCCGCCGCTTCCTGCTGGCTCGTGGGCTGGGCGGTGCGACTATCGGGAAACGAGATCAGTTCGAGATCGGGCCGCCCATCGCTCTCGATCAGCCCGACATAGCGGTCGGGGCCATAGGATTCATGGATGGCGCGTTGCAGCACCAGTTCCAGATCGGCCGATTCATAGCGCGGCCGCCGCCACTTGCCCTTGGGCCAGCGGACGAACAGATGGCGGGCTGCCATCGCCCCGGTGCCGGCAAGCGGCTCCTGCTGGGCGATGGCATGGTCGGTGCAAAAAGCGCGGGTGACGCTCATTGAATTTTGGGCCCTCAGTTGGCCGCTGGCGCCGGCACACCGTAAATGACGGCGATCTCGTCCAGCAACATATTGGCGCAATAAATCCCGCCGCCGGTGTTCCACACCAGCTCGCTGACGCGCTGCGCCTTGCCTTGCTTGACCGCATCGAGCGCCAGCCACAGCGGGTCGTTGAGCCAGTCATTCAGATTGGCCTTGGTGTCATCGGGGTCGGCATCGTCGGAGAAGTAGAAGATGCGGTCGCCGGCCATGTTGGGAATGCGTTCCTTCTGCACTTCCTCGGCGAATTCATCCTTGTCCTGCGCCGGCGGGCGCTGGAAGCCGATCTTTTCCAGAATGCCGCCGGCAAAAGTGTCCTTGTAGTAGATGCGCGTGCGGCCGGGCGCGAAGCGCACCAGCGACAGCTGCTCGGACAGCGCCGGGCCGATCGACGCGCCGAGCGCCTTGGCGCGGGCGTCGAAATCGGCGAGCGCTTGCTGGCCTTCGGCAGCCTTGCCCACGGTTTCGCTATACAGCGCCAGATTGTCCGGCCAGCTGCCGCTCAGGTCCTCGGCAAACACCGTCGGCGCGATGGCCGAAAGCTGGTCGTAGATCTTTTCCTGGCGCACCTTGTTGCCGATGATCAGATCGGGCTCGAGGCTGGCCAGCACTTCCAGATTGACCGCATATTCGGTGCCCAACGGCACGGTGTCCTTGAGGGCCTCCTCCAGGTGATCATACCAGGGATCGCCATCCCAGCTTTGCACGGCGCCAACCGGCACCACGCCGACATAGAGCAGCGCCTCAGTGCCCTCATTGGTCAGCATGACGACACGCTGGGGAGCGTCAGGCACTTCGGTCACGCCCATGGCATGGGTGATTTCGCGGGCGGCGCTGCCCCCGGCGATGGCAAGCATCAGGGCCGAGCCAAGCAGGGCCGCAGTGGTGAGCGATTTGAACATCGATAGTCTCCGGTCGATTGGCGGTCAGCGGGTCGAGGCCAGCCCGTAAATGGTCTCGATATCGTCGAGCATGACATTGGCGGCGATGATGCCACCGGCGGTGTTCCAGATGGCGTCGGAAACGCCCTGCGCCTTGCCGGCGACGACGACGGGCAGCGCCAGCCACAACGGATCGGCCATCCATTCGGCGGCGGCCGTGTCGGCAGCGCCATCACCGGTTTCGTAGATGAAGTAGAACAGGCGATCGCCCTCGAATTCTGGGATGCGTTCCTTGGTCACTTCGTCGGCGAATTCGTCGCGGTCCTGATTGGCCGGGCGGGCAAAGCCGATCTGGCTGAGGACGTTGCCGGCAAAAGTGTCCTTGAGATAGATGCGGGTGCGGCCGGCCATGAAGCGGACCAGCGAGATTTCCTCGGCCTTGGCGTCGCCCAAAGCGGCGCTGATGGCGGCAATGCGCGCATCATAGGTGGCAAAGGCCGCTTCAGCCTCGGCCGTCTTGCCCACGGCTTCGGCATAAAGCGCCATGTTGATCTTCCAGTCGCCGCGCAGGCGCTCGGAAATCACCGTCGGGGCAATGGCCGAGAGCTGGCCATAAAGGTTTTCGTGGCGAATTTTGGTGCCGATGATCAAATCGGGCTCCAGCGCCGCCAGCAGCTCCAGATTGACCGCCGATTCCTCGCCCAGCACGGTCACGTCGGCCATGTCGGCGGCGATATGATCATACCAGGGATCGCCCAGCCAGGAGCGCACGGCACCTACCGGGGTAATGCCGACGGCCAGCAGGGCCTCGGTGCCCTCATTGGTCAAAATCACCACGCGCTGCGGCGCATCAGGGACTTCGGTCACACCCATCGAATGGGTGATCTGGCGCGCCATGGCGGCAGGCGACAGCGCCAATGCGACGGCCAGTGTCGCGGCGGTCAGGACAGTCTGAAGTTTGCGCATTGCACACCTAACTTGACAATGAGGATCATGAATGATTTGAGCACTCACCAGAGTTCAACCTGACTGTCAATATCAAGTTTCCGGGGTCATCCTGTCCGCAGCATTTTCATCCCGGCAGCCCATGCCGATGGCCATCATCTATGGCGGCTTGCTGGTCGCCCTCGGCGTCGTCATGCTGGTCAGCATCACCATCGGCTATCGCAGCTATGGGCTCGATCAGGTCTGGAACGCGCTGTTTGCCTATGATGGCTCCGAGACTTCGGTGGTCATCGCCAATCTCCGGCTGCCCCGTGCGCTGATCGCACCGCTGGTCGGCGCCGGCCTCGGCGTGGCTGGGGTGCTAGTGCAGACCCTGTCGCGCAACCGCATCGCCTCGCCCGATACGCTGGGCCTCAATGCCGGGGCCTCGCTCGGCGTGGTCATTGCCAGTGTCGGCTTGGGCATCGGCTCGCTGACCGGGCTGTCGCTGGCAGCGGCGCTGGGGGCGTTGGCCACGAGCCTCCTGGTCTTCGGCATTGCCGCCAGCGCCGGTGGGCTGTCGCCGCTGCGCATCATTCTGGTCGGCGTCACCATTGCCGGGCTTGGCCATTCGCTGGTCGAAGTGGTGCTCACCACCAATGAGGCCCAGCTGCAGCAATTGCTGTTCTGGCTCTCCGGCGCCTTCGTCGATCGCCCCATGGCGCTGGCGCAAACCGGCGCGCCGATCATTGCGCTTGGCGCGGTGCTGGCGCTGCTGCTGGCCCGGCCGCTCGATGCGTTGCAGGCCGATGATTCCACCGCCACCGGGCTGGGCGTGCCGCTGTTTCTAATTCGCGGGCTGAGCTTTGTCGCCGTCTCGCTGCTGACCGGCGCGGCGGTGTCGATGGCCGGACCGGTCGGCTTTGTCGGGCTGGTGGTGCCGCATGCGGCGCGTTGGCTGGTCGGGCTGCGCCATAGCCGGCTGATCCCGGCGGCGGCGCTGATCGGCGCCATCTATGCCACGCTGGCCGATGTGGTGGCGCGCTTTGTGGTTTACCCCACCGAAGCCCCGGTCGGCGCCATCACTGCGGTGGTCGGTGGCGTGGTGCTGCTGGTCCTGCTCAAGCGGAGAGCGGCATGAACGACTTCTCTTTCACCGCCAGTCGCAACCGCGCCCCGCTGGTGCTGAGCCTGATCGGCGTGGTCTTCGCGCTGCTGGCGCTGAGCGGGGTCGCCTTCGGCTCGACCTGGATTCCGTTCGACCAGATCGTCAGCGTCATCCTCGGCGCGGGCGAAAAGACCCAGAACATCATCGTGCTGCAATTGCGCCTGCCGCGCGTCGTCATCGCCATTCTGGCCGGTGGTGGCATGGCCGTGGCCGGGTTCCTGCTGCAAAAGGTCACCCGCAATTCGCTGGCCTCGCCGGGCGTGTTGGGGGTGATCGACGGCGCCGCTTTGGGCGTGGTGATTTTCCTCGCCGCTTTGTCCAACGAATCCAATGCGCTGGTCACCTCCATTGCCTATCAGCCGGTCGCTGCGGTGCTGGGCGCGCTGGCAGCAATCGCCCTCGTCTTCATCCTCTCCGGCCGCCAGGCGTCCTCCGCCATTCGCCTGCTGTTGTTCGGCATTGCCGTTGCCGCCGTGGCCAAGGCGCTGACCATCATCCTGATGCTGATCGGCCCGATCTATCGCACCACCCAGGCGGCGCGCTGGCTGGCCGGCGCGGTCAATGAGGTGAACTGGAGCGAAATCCAGATCACCGCCATCGCCATGCTGCCGATCCTCATTCTGGTGCTGCTGGCCGCCCGCCGCCTGCCCCCGGCCGATCTCGATGAAGTCTCGGCCCGCGGCGTCGGCCTCAATCTGCCGGTGTTCCGCATCTGGATCTTTGCCCTGGCGGCGGCGCTGACGGCGCTGGCCGTGGCGTTTGTCGGCGGCGTCGGCTTTATCGGGTTGATGGCGCCGCATCTGGCGCGGCTGCTGGTGGGGCGCAATGTCTATGTCGGCATCATCGCCAGTTTCCTGCTCGGCGCGATTTTCCTCGTCGGTGCCGATCTGATCGTGCGCGTGCTGTTCGCCCCCGTCGAAGTGCCCGCCGGCACGGTCACGGCGATTATCGGCGCGCCGTATTTCCTCTTCCTGCTGATGGGCAAGCAACGCCATGACGGATAATCACCGCATCGAGATCCGCGATCTCAGCCTGAGCTATGGCAAGGCCAGCGTGCTGCAATCGCTGACGCTGCCCATCGAGCGCGGCAAGATCACCGTGCTGGCCGGGCCGAATGGCTGCGGCAAATCCACTTTGCTGCGCGCCATCCGCCGCCTGCACAAGCCGGCCAGTGGGCAGATTTTTCTCGAAGAGGTCGATATCACCCGCCTCAACGACAAGGCGCTGGCCCGCCAGATTGGCCTGTTGGCGCAGAGCCCCTCGGCGCCCGAGGACATGACGGTGGAAGAGCTGGTCCGCCTCGGCCGTTACCCGCATCAAACCATGTTCCAGCCCTGGAGCCCCAATGACGCCACGGCGCTCGAACAGGCCATGGCCGGCACCGGCGTCGCCGCATTGCGCCAGCGCCGGCTGGGCTCGCTATCGGGCGGGCAGTTGCAGCGCGTCTGGATCGCCATGGTGCTGGCGCAGGAGACCGACGTGGTCTGCCTCGACGAGCCGGTCAATCACCTGGATATGGCCCATCAGCTCGATTGCCTCGATCTGGTGCAACAGCTCAAAAACGTGTTTGGCCGCACCGTCATCCTGGTGCTGCATGATCTCAACCTGGCGGCGCGCTATGCCGATCATCTGGTGTTTTTGCGCGATGGCGTCATCGCCGCCGCCGGCTCGCCCGAGCAGCTGATGACCGAAGAAACCATCGCTGCCGTGTTCGACGTGCGGGCGCAGATCATCGTCGACCCGGCGCATAATCGCCCGCTCTGCATCCCGCTCAGCACGGTGCGCAACGGCTGATTGCGGCCTAATCCAGCGCCGCCATGACACAGCGCTGGTCCAGATCAATCACCCGGTTCACCGCCGCCATCGCCGCCGCGCCATCGGCCTCGCCAACGGCGGTCACCAGCGTGGTCAACGCGCCATGCGTCGCCGCCAGATAGGCATCGGCACTGCTGGCAGCGCATTGCTTGAGCGCCAGTGCCAGCGTCAGTTCGACAATTCCGACCACCGAACGCAGCAGCGCATTGCCCGAGGTTTCGGCCAGCGTGCGGTGGATTTCCAGCGCGGCGATGCCGTGGTTTTCCAGATCCCCATTGGCGGCTTCCATCTGGTGCAGCCAGTATTTCATCACGCGGATATTCTCGGCAGTGCGGCGCTCGGCGGCCAAGGCGGCGGTGCGGGTTTCCAGCGCCCGACGGGTATCGAACAGGCTTTCGTAAAACCGCCGGTCCGGCTTGGCGTAAAAATGCCAGGACAGCACCTGCGGATCGAAAAAGCTCCAGCGGCTGGTCGGCGAGACGCGGGTGCCCACCTTGGGCCGCGCCTCGACCAGGCCCTTGGCTTCGAGCGTCTTCAGCGCCTCGCGCAGCACCGTGCGCGACACGCCATAGGTCTCCATCATCACCACATCGCTCGCCAGGATCGAACCGACCGGAAATCTGCCGGTGACGATGCCATGGCCGATTTCGTTGATGACGAAGGTGTGGAAATTCCGTGCAGCGGGTCGCCCGGATAGCGAGCGAATAAGGCTGCCTGCTTCGATCATGCTAGAACCTGTCGCTATTCAGCTCAGGATGAGCCGAAAATGTCGGGTTTCGAGAACCGGACCGGAGCGTACTTTAGGGTACGTGAGGACCGGAAGCGCAGAAAACTGGCATTTGCAGGCCAGCCTCAGATGAATAGCGACGGTTCTACACTTTCTCGGGCTTCTCTTCTCCCGGAGAAGACGCCGCAAATATGATCCGCTGCAAGACGATGAACAAGAATAGCAGCACCCCGATCACGATCTTGGTCCACCAGCTCGACAGCGTGCCGTCGAAGATGATGTAGGTCTGGACCAGCCCCAGCAGCATGACGCCGACAAAGGTGCCCAGCACGAAGCCATAGCCGCCGGTCAGCAGCGTGCCGCCGATCACCACCGCGCTGATGGCGTCCAGTTCCACGCCCACCGCCGCCAGCGGATAGCCCGCCGAGGTGTAGAGCGAAAACACGATCCCCGACAAGGCCGCCAGCACGCTCGACAGCATGTAGATCTGCACCGTGGTGCGCGCCACCGGCACGCCCATCAGCGACGCCGACACCGGATTGCCCCCCAGCGCATAGACATAGGAGCCAAACCGGGTCCGATGCGCCAGCAGCGCCCCGAGCAGGAACACCGCGATCATCAGCAGACCGATAAAGCTCAGCCGGCCCCCGCCGGGCAGGCGGATGATGGCTTCGGAAATGAAGCGGTAGAATTCATGCTCGATCGGCACCGAATCCTGGGTGATCACCGAGGCCCCGCCCCGCGCCAGGAACATCCCCGCCAGCGTGACGATAAATGACGGCACCTGCAGATAATGCACCGTCATGCCCATCGCCGCGCCGAACACCGCCGCCACCCCCAGCGCGATGACGAAGGCAAATAGCGGATGCAGCCCCAGCCAGGAGATCAACACCGCCACCAAGACGCCGGTAAAGCCGATCACCGCGCCGACCGACAGATCGATACCGCCCGAGATGATGACGAAGGTCATGCCCACGGCGGCAATGCCGAGGAAAGCATTGTCGGTGAGGAAATTGCCCAGCACGCGGGTGGAGAGCATGTTGGGAAACTGGGCGACGCTCAAGCCATAGGCGATGAGAAAGATAATGGCGGTGGCCGCCAGCGGGCGAAGACTGCGTTTCATCGGGGAGCCGCCTGCTTGGGGTCGCGCTTGAAAAAGCCGAAGACATGGCCGACCAGCGGCGATTGCAGCATCAGGATCAGGATGATCATCCCGGCCTTGACGATGAGGTTGAATTCGGGCGGGAAGCCGGACACCAGAATGCCGGTATTCATCGCCTGGATGATCAGCGCCCCAACCACCGCCAGCGGCACCGAGAATTTGCCGCCCAGCAGCGAGGTGCCGCCAATGACCACCGCCAGAATGGCGTCGAGTTCGAGCCACAGCCCGGAATTATTGGCGTCGGCGCCGCGAATATCGGCGGCGACGATAATGCCGGCAATCGCCGCGCAAAACCCGCTCAGCCCATAGACCAGCAACAGCAGCATGCGGGAGCGGATGCCGGCCAGCGAGGCGGCCGCGCGGTTGATGCCGATGGCCTGAATGAACAGCCCGATCGCCGTGCGTCCCAGCACCAGCGTCACCAGCACCATCAGCACCAGCGCAATCACCGCTGCCATCGGCAGGCCGAGAAACGAGCCGGTGCCGATAAAGATCAGCGCCGGGTCGTTGAAGGTGACGATATAGCCCTCGGTGATCAGCTGGGCGATGCCGCGCCCGGCCACCATCAACACCAGAGTGGCGATAATCGGCTGAATATCCAGCACCGCCACCAGAAAACCGTTCCACAACCCGCAGGCCAGCCCCACTGCCAGCGCGGCGATGACCGCAATCGGCGTCGGATAGCCGGCCACCACCATGGTCGCCGCCACCGCGCCGCACACCGCCATGATGGCGCCCACCGACAGGTCGACGCCCTTGGTGGCGATCACCCCGGTCATGCCGATGGCGAGGATCGCCACCGGCGCGCCGCGATTGATCACGTCGATGACGCTGCCGAACAGCCGCCCATCCTGCCAGGAGATGCGGAAGAAATTGGGAAACAGCATCCAGTTGACCAGCAGCACCGCCACCAGAGCCAGCAATTGCGGATTGGCGAGGCGTTCGAGTGGGAGCCGCTTCATGGCACGGCCTCGTCAGTGTTATTGGCGATCGCATGCACGATGACGCCGGGATTGATGTGCTTGCCGCGCAGTTCGGCGACCATTTCGCGGTCGCGCATCACCACGATGCGTGAGCTATAGGCCACCACTTCATCCAGCTCCGACGAGATCACCAGCATGGCCATGCCCTCGTCGCCCAGCCGGTTGATGGTGCGGACGATTTCGGCATGAGCGCCGACATCGATACCGCGCGTCGGCTCGTCGAGAATGAGAAAGGCCGGGTCGGTGGCCAGCCAGCGCGACAGGATCACCTTTTGCTGGTTGCCGCCCGACAGGAGCTTCACTGGCATGTCGAGCGAGGCGGCGCGGATATCCATGGCCTCGCCGAATTTGCCGGCAATTTCGAGCTGTTCGTCGCGGTTGAGCGCCTTGAACCAGCCGAGCTTGCCCTGCAAGGCGATGATGATGTTTTCACGCACCGACAGATCGCCGATAATGCCCTCGGCCTTGCGGTCCTCGGGGCAAAAGCCAAAGCCTTGCTTGATGGCGTCGGTGGCGCGGCGCAGCGCACTGGGCTTGCCATTGATGCTGACACTTCCCTGATCGGCCGGATCGGCGCCGAACATGATGCGCGCCACCTCGGTGCGCCCCGAACCGAGCAGCCCGGCGACACCGACCACCTCGCCCTTGTGAATGGTCAGGTCGAAAGGCAGCACGCTGTGCTTGCGGCCATAATTCTTGAATTCGACCAGCACCTCGTCCGGCGTCTCGCTCGGCTCGATATCGGTGGCCCCGGAAAAGGCGATGTCCTTGCCCAGCATCAGCCGCACCACATCGGTGCGGTTCAGCGCATCGAGCGGCCGCGTCTCGATCAGCCGACCATTGCGCAACACCGTCACCCGGTCGGCGATGGCGAACACCTGGTCAAGGAAATGGGTGATGAAGATGATGGCGAGACCGCGCGCCTTGAGCCCGCGCACCACCTCGAACAGCCGTTCCACTTCATTGCGGTCGAGGCTGGCGGTGGGTTCGTCGAGGATCAGCACCTTGCCGGATAACTGCACGGCGCGGGCAATGGCGACGATCTGCTGCACCGCCACCGAATGGCTGCCCAGCTCGCTCGCCGGATCGATATGCAGATCATAATTGGCCAGCAGGATTTTGGCGTCAGCCTCCATCTTGCGGAAATTGACGAAGCCAAAGCGCAAAGGCTGGTGCCCGAGAAACAAATTCTCCGCCACCGACCGGTTCGGCAACAGGTTGACCTCCTGATACACCGTGCCGATGCCGAAGGTCTGGGCATGCAGCGGGTCATTCAGCGCGATCGGCATGCCGTCGAGAAACACCCCGCCGGCATCCGGCTGATAGGCGCCGGTCAGGATCTTGATCAGCGTCGATTTGCCGGCGCCATTCTCACCCAGCAGCGCATGCACCTCGCCGCCCCGCAGCCCAAAATCGATATTGTCGAGCGCGACATGCTGGCCGAAAATCTTCATGACGCCGCGTGCTTCCAGCACGTATTCGCCACCCGCCATGCCGTTCTCCCTTAGTCACCCTGCCCGTAGTCGACACCCTCCCCCTTGCGGGGAGGGATCAAGGGTGGGGGTCGAGTGTACGCAGATTTATATTTGACCGTCATTGCCCGGCTTGTCCGGGCAATCCAGCTTCGCCCCCTGGACCACCCGGACAAGCCGGGTGGTGACGGTGTGGAGAGGTCGGGACGGACGAAAACCGCCTAGTAACCCAGGCTTTTGCGCGTGTCATACTCACCCTGCGGATTGTCCGCCGGGGTGTAGAGCTTGGACTCGGTGATGATGGTCTTGGGCGGCACGGTGCCGTCCTTGAGATAGGCGGCCAGGGCTTCAAACGCCGGACCAGCCATGTTCGGGGTCAGCTCCACCGTGGCATTGGCTTCGCCGGCGACCATGGCGGCGAAGATGTCCGGCACGCCGTCGATGGACACCACCTTGATATCGGTGCCGGGCTTGAGGCCGGCATCCTTGATCGCCTGGATGGCGCCCACCGCCATGTCGTCATTATGGGCATAGACCGCGCAGATATCGGCGCCGCCATTTTCGGCCTTGATGAAGCCTTCCATCACTTCCTTGCCCTTGGAGCGGGTGAAGTCGCCGGTCTGGCTGCGGGCGATGGTGATGTTGGCGTGGCCGGCAATGGCCTCTTCAAAGCCCTGCTTGCGGTTGATTGCCGGCGTGGAGCCGACCGTGCCCTGCAGCTCGACCACCTTGCAATCGGCATCGCCGACAGCGGCCACCAGCCAGTCGCCGGCCACCCGGCCTTCGAGCACCTGATCGGAGGCGACCATGGTGAAATAGAGGTCTTCGGGCGCATCGACGCCGCGGTCGAGCAGCAGCACCGGAATTTCGGCTTCCTTGGCTTCGCTCAGCACGTCTTCCCAACCGGTGGCGACCACCGGGGCGACGAGGATGGCGTCAACGCCCTGGGCGATGAAACCGCGCAGTGCCTTGATCTGGTTTTCCTGCTTCTGCTGCGCATCGGCAAATTTGAGATCGATACCCAGCGCTTCGGCCTGCTGCTTGGTCACCGAGGTCTCGGCAGCGCGCCAACCCGACTCCGAACCGATCTGGCTGAAGCCGACCACGAGGCCGCTCAAATTCTCCTGGGCAACGCTGACTGACGTCAAAGCGGTAGCGAGGCTCGCCGCGATGGCAAGCTTGGAAATGATGGTCACGATGTCCTCCCAAAATGGCCGTCGCGGTGTTTTCACCTGCGACGATGGGCTGACGCTACATAAAGTACTATTATATGTAAATAGGGAAAAATATGACTAATGCCGACCCGTCAGACAAGCGCAAGAAAACCACCAGCATGCTGCCAGCCGATGCTGACAGGCCTGACAGCATGGCTCCTGTGACCCGGTAGCGCTTGCGCGCGCCGCCATCCAATGCTTTACCGGCGCTTTCGTCGGGCCCACTGCCCGTCTCCAGCACGCAGGGTCCCATGATACGTCTCGAAAGCATCGGCAAGCAAAACGGCAAGCAGATTGTCTTTATCGAGGCGTCGGCAGTGTTGCAGAAGGGCGAAAAGATCGGCCTGGTCGGCCCCAATGGCTCCGGCAAGACCACGCTGTTCCGCATGATCACCGGCGAGGAACAGCCCGATGAAGGCCAGGTCTCGGTCGATCGCGGCACCTCAATTGGCTATTTCAGTCAAGACGTTGGCGAGATGGCGGGCCGCAGCGTCGTTGCCGAAGTGATGGATGGCGCCGGCCCGGTCAGCGCCCTGATCACCGAAATGCGAGCGCTCGAAACCGATATGGGCGACCCCGACAAGGCCGACGAGATGGACGCCATCATCGAACGCTATGGCGAAGTGCAGCATCAATTCGAAGAGCTGGACGGCTATTCGCTCGACGGCCGCGCCCGCGAAGTGCTTGATGGACTTGGCTTTTCTCAAGAGATGATGGATGGCGACGTCGGCGCTTTGTCGGGCGGCTGGAAGATGCGCGTGGCCCTCGCCCGCATCCTGCTCAAGCGCCCCGACGCGCTGCTGCTCGACGAGCCGAGCAACCATCTCGACCTCGAAAGCCTGATCTGGCTGGAAGACTTCCTGCAGAATTATGCTGGCGCCTTGTTCATGACGTCGCATGACCGCGAATTCATGAATCGCATCTGCACCAAGATCGTCGAGATCGACGCCGGATCGCTGACAACCTATTCTGGCAATTACGAATTTTATCAGCAGCAGCGCGCCATTGCCGAGAAAAACCAGCAGGCCCAATTCGAGCGCCAGCAGGCCATGCTGGCGAAAGAACTCGATTTCATCGCCCGCTTCAAGGCCCGCGCTTCGCATGCCGCGCAGGTGCAGAGCCGGGTGAAAAAGCTCGACAAGATCGACCGGGTGGAACCGCCCAAGCGCCGCCAGACCGTCGACTTCGAATTCCGCCCCGCCCCACGCTCCGGCGAAGATGTGGCGCAGCTGAAAAATGTCAGCAAAAGCTATGGCAGCCGCACCATTTATGACGGGCTGGACTTCCAGGTCCGCCGCCGCGAACGCTGGTGCATCATGGGCGTCAACGGCGCCGGCAAGTCGACCTTGCTCAAGCTGATCACCGGCACTGCCGCGCCCGATCAGGGCAGCGTGACCCGCGGCCCCTCGGTCAAGATGGCCTATTTCGCCCAGCACGCCATGGACGTGCTGGAAGGCGACCTGACGATTTTCCAGCAGCTGGAAAGCTCGTTCCCGGCGGCCGGACAGGCGCCGTTGCGGGCGCTGGCCGGGGCTTTCGGCTTTTCCGGCGACGAAATCGAGAAGAAATGCCGCGTGCTCTCGGGCGGCGAAAAGGCCCGCCTGGTGATGGCGATGATGCTGTTCGATCCCCCGAATTTCCTGGTGCTCGACGAGCCCACCAACCACCTCGACATCGCCACCAAGGAAATGCTGATCACTGCTCTGGCGCAGTATGAAGGCACCATGCTGTTCGTCAGCCACGACCGCCACTTCCTCGCCGCCTTGTCCAACCGCGTGCTGGAACTGACCCCCGAAGGCGTCCGTACCTTTGGCGGCGGCTACACCGAATATGTCCAAAGCACCGGCCAGGAAGCCCCCGGCCTGCGCAGCTAGCGCCGGCTCGACGCCTTCTCGACGAGCGCCGAGGGCATGGCGGCTTTTGTCGCCGGCACCGGCACAACCGGGCGGTGGGGCGACTTGAACCAGTAGAACGGGCGCGTCAGCAATTCATGGGCGGCGCGCAGCGTGGCAAAGCCCATCAACAGCCAATAGAGCGGCAGCAGCGCCTGGATCGCCAGCAGCTCCAGTTTGCGCGCCCGCGCCAGCCCCAGCGCCGTCATCGCCAGCGTGCTGCCATAGCCCAGGCCGAGCACGGCCAGATAAAACACGAACCAGCTCGAGCCCTGCATGCCCCCGGCCCCGGTCAGGCCCTGGGCGAGCACCACCAGCGCGAAGCCGCAATGCAGCAGTGGCGCGATAATCATGCCGAAGACCAGCGCCTGGAAGGTCAGGAAGGCCGGCAGGCCCATATCCGCCAGCAGCCGTTTCGGGTTGCGATTATGCACGATGAAGGTCTGCATCCAGCCTTTCATCCAGCGGATCCGCTGGCCCATCCAGGGTAGCAAATGGGTCGGCGCCTCTTCCCGCGTCGCCGAATCCAGCACCGAAACCACCAGCCGCCGCCGGGCCAGCCTGATGCCGAGATCGGCATCCTCGGTGACGTTGAAGGCATCCCAGCCGCCCAGCTCGCGCAGCGCATGGAGCCGGAAATGATTGGAGGTGCCGCCCAGCGGCATGGGCAGGCCCCAGCGGGCCAGCGCCGGTAGCAGCACGCTGAACAGGCCGGCATATTCGCCGGCAAACAGCGCCGCCAGCCAGTTGGTGCGGCCATTGCCGATCACCAGACGCGCCTGCAGGCAGATCAAATCCGGCGCCTCGCGAAAGCGCAGCACCGCCTTCCACAATTGATCGGGATCGGGAATATCCTCGGCGTCATACACCACCACATGCTCGCCTCGGCACAGCGGCAGGGCAAAATCCAGCGCCTTGGGCTTGGTGCGCGGCAGCGCATCGGGCACCGGCACCAGCGCGAAACGCGGATCGCCGAGCCGGGCGCGCACCGCATCGATGGTGACGGTCGAGCGCGCTTCGACCACGAATTTGATATCCAGCCGCTCGGCCGGGTAGTCGAGCGCCCCCATCGCCGCGAACAGCTGGGGCACCATCGCCGCTTCACTGCGCAGCGGGATCAGCACCGAATAGACCGGCAGTTCCTCGTCCGCCGGGCGGCTGGGTCGTGCAACTGGAGGCGCCCGCGTCATGATGGCGGCGACCCGGATCAACGCCGGCGCCACCAGCAAAGCCAGCACCACCGGCGCCATCCAGACCTGCGCCTCGGCCCAGAACGGGGTCAGCAACAGCGCCGTCACCAGCAGCGTCAGTCCGGTCATGAAGCCGTAGCGCACCGCCACCGTCAGTTCGAGCTGCGCCGAGGCATAGGGCCAGCGGCGCGCCAGATTTTGCCGCGCCCCATCGATCAGCGCCGGGGCGGCCACCTGGGTCAGATAGGTCCGCAGCGCCGGCTCGGGCACCAGGCAGAGCAGCCGCCGCAGCCGGGGCATGGACTGCCGACGCTGCTTGAGGCGGATGACACCGTGGAAATCCGGGGCAGCAAAGGCGATTTCGCGATCCAGCAATTGCACCCGGAACAGACGCACTTCGGCCAGCGCCTCGAGCCGCGTCGGTTCGGCCCGGCCGGTCAGGCCCGCCGGCACATGGTGATAGAAGCCATAGCCGGCCCAACCCGCCGCGCGCTCCATGACCAAAGTGGCGCCCATGCCCAGGGTCGCGGCGCAAAACAGCAGCACATCCACCTCGCGCTCCAAAGCGGTTTCCAGCACCGAGCGCGCCAGAGCATCGTCCGGGCCATCCTCCACGAGGATCGCCTTGATTAAATCCAGTGCGTCCGACATGCGCGAAGGCCCGTCACAGGATTATCAAAGGGGGTGGCGGCTGGATGTTCCGGCCCTGATGCGGCCACAAGCGCCATCGCGGCACCTCCGGCAGGCACCGAGCATTACCCAGGAGCCAGCGACAGCTCACTCTGAACGCAGACGCACAAAAATGGCGGCACCAAGGGCAATATACATCGCCAAATTCCACCGCCACCCCAGTTACGCACGGCAAGTATATTTGAAATTGGATCAATTTTCATTCACCCCACCCCCTAAATCTGCGCAGAAATACTGATCATTTTCTTAGCAATAAGCAAGGCTGCACGCCAACAAGAAAAACGGCCGCCTGTGGGCGACCGTTTCTTGCATTGCCTAACAAAGCCGAATTCAGTGCTTGGCGCCGAACTGGTGCGGGTTGAAATGGTAAGCGGTCGAGCAGAATTCGCAGACCACTTCGATCTCGCCATCCACCGCCATTTCCTCACGGTCCTCGGCGGTAAAGCTGGTGCCCAGCATGGCTTCAATGCCATCGGCCGAGCAGGAGCAGCGCTCCACCATCGGCATCGGCGTAAACACCCGCACCCCGGTCTCGTGATAGAGCCGGAACAGCAGGCGCTCGGAGGTCAGGTCCGGGTCGGCCAGTTCGAGATCGTCGAGCGTCGCCATCAGCGCGCGCGCCTCGCTCCAGCCATCCTCCTCGCCGGCAAGCTCCACCACGCCGTCGCCCGGCAGGTCGGCAATGCGCGACATGCCGTGTTCGGGCAGATGCTGGATCAGCACGCCGCCGGCGCGCCAATGCGGGCGATGATCGCCCTTTTTGGTGAACTCGGCCACCGCCAGGCGAACCTGGGTCGGGATCTGCTCGGACTGCATGAAATAGGTATGCGCGGCTTCCTCAAGCGAGTTGCCGTCGAGCGCGACGATGCCCTGATAGCGCTCGGTATGCGGCCCCTGATCGATGGTCATCGCCAGATGGCCCTTGCCGAGCAGCTCGCTCGGCTTGGTGCGACCTTCCTCGGCCGCCTTGAGCAGCGCATCATGATCGAAGCGCGCATAGCCGCGCAGCCCGTCCGGCGCGTCGAAATCGACCACCAGCAGGTTCACCGGCCCATCGGTCTGGGTCTGCATGATGAACTTGCCCTCGAATTTGAGCGAGGAGCCGATCAGCGCCGCCAGCACCACCGCTTCGCCCAACAGGCGCGCCACCGGGGCCGGATAATTGTGGCGGGAGAGAATAGTGTCGAGCGCATCGCCCAGCCGCACGCTGCGGCCACGCGTATCGAGCTGGTCTAGGGTGAACGGCACGACCGCATCGTCGCCGCTTTCCGGCCGGTCGAGCCCGAGGGCAGTCATCAGGTTCTCGGTCATGGTCGTCGTATCCGTCGTCATTTTGGGCACGGGGCTTTCAATTCGGCTTGGCCACAATGGTACCAGCCACCAAGCTCGGCAAGAGCCTGGGGCGACCGTTGCCGGGGGCGAGCACCGCACTGCGATGAGCTTCTGGTTGGGACGAGGCGAAAATGGTGGCTTTCGAGCACCGGAGCGGAGCGTACATAAGTACGTGAGCACCGGAAGCGCCGAAAGCCGCCATTTGCAGGCCGTTCCCAGCCAGAAGATCGAAGCAGTTAGTTGGTATCGACCCCGAAGGCCCAGCACAGGATGGCTTTTTGGGCATGCAGGCGGTTTTCGGCCTCGTCAAACACCACCGACTGAGGACCATCGATCACTTCGTCGGTCACCTCGTCGCCGCGATGGGCGGGCAGGCAGTGCATGAACAGGGCGTCTTTATTCGCCAAGCCCATCAAACTGGTGTTCACCTGATAGGGTTTCAAGACCCGGCGGCGCTCGGCGGCGTCGGTGTCGCCCATCGACACCCAGGTGTCGGTCACCACCAGATCGACGTTCTCGACGGCCTCGCGCGGGTCCTCGATCATGCGGACCCACTTGCCGGCCTTCTTGATGTCGTCCATCAGGTCCTTTTCCGGCCGGTATTCGTCGGGCACCGCGATGGTCAGCTCGCATTCGAACAACTCGGCCGCATTGACCCAGGAATGCAGCACATTGTTGCTGTCGCCGACCCAGGCCACCTTGGCGCCTTTGATATTGCCGCGATGCTCCTCGAAGGTCATCAGGTCGGCCATCACCTGGCAGGGATGGGCGCGGCGGGTCAGCCCGTTGATCACCGGGACGCTCGCGCCTTCCGACAGCTCCACCAGATCGGCGTGGCTGAGAATGCGGATCATGATGGCGTCGACATAGCGGCTCATCACCCGGCCGGTATCGGTCAGGGTTTCCTCGCGGCTGAGCTGCATTTCCTGGCCGGACAGCATGATGGTCTCGCCGCCGAGCTGGCGCATGCCGACGTCAAAGCTGACGCGGGTGCGGGTGGACTGGCGCTCGAAGATCATCGCCAGCACTTTTTCGGCCAGCAGCTTGGGGCGGTCGCCCTGCTTCAGGCGGGATTTGAGCGAGGCGGCGGCGTTGAGCATGCCGCGCAGTTCAGAATAGTCGAAGTCGTCAAGATTGAGAAAATGCCGTGGGGTGCCGGTCAAAGTCATGGGCCGGGTTCCTTTGTGGACGCTGAAAGCTAATGGCGAAGGCCGCGAAGGGGCATGCCCCTCACGAGGGAGGGAACAAACCGCGTCGTCGGCGTCGCGCCTGGGGATAGCTCAGCATCGTGCTCATCCCACTGCTGGCGCCAATGCCGCCTCGGCAGCAATCGCGTCAAACGCCGCGCCCAGCCGGGTCATGGCATCCTCGATATCGGCTTCGGTGACGATCAGCGGCGGGATGAGCCGCAGCACATTGTCGCCGGCGCCGATGGCCAGCAGCTGGTGATCACTGCGCAGCCGCTCGACAAAGTCGCGCACTGGCGGGGTGATCTTGATACCGGCCAGCAGGCCCTTACCGCGCGTTTCCAGCACGAAATCGGGGTATTTCTGCGCCAGTTGCTGCAGATGCCAGGCCAGTTTCTGGCCCATCTGGTTGACGTGATCGAGAAAGCCCGGCGCCAAGATACGGTCGAGCACGGCATTGCCCACCGCCGTTGCCAGCGGATTGCCGCCATAGGTCGAGCCATGCGTGCCCGGCACCATCGAGGCCGCGACATCGCCCTTGGCGAGGCACGCCCCGAGCGGGAAGCCGCCGCCGATGGCCTTGGCCACCGCCACGATATCGGGGGTGATGCCACTCCATTCGTGGGCAAAGAAGCGCCCGGTCCGGCCATAGCCGCACTGCACTTCATCGAGCACCAGCAGCAGGCCGAACTCGTCGCAGATCGCGCGCAGGCCCTGCATGAATTCATTGGTCATGGCGGTCACGCCGCCCTCGCCCTGCACCGGCTCGATCAGGATGGCGCAGGTCTGCGGCCCGATAGCGGCGCGCACCAACGCGAGATCGCCCGGCTCGATATGCTTGAAGCCGGGCAATGCCGGGCCGAAGCCTTCGAGATAGCTCGGATTGCCACCGGCGGCGATGGTGCCCAGCGTACGGCCATGGAAGGAATGGTTGAAGCCGAGGATCTCGTAGCGATCCTTCTCGCCCTTGGCCCAGAAATAATGCCGTGCCGTCTTGATGGCGCATTCCAGCGCTTCGGCGCCCGAATTGGTGAAGAACACTGCATCGGCAAAGGTGGCATCGACCAGCCGCTGGCCCAGCCGCTCCTGCTCGCGAATGGTGAACACGTTGGAGACGTGCCACACCTTGTCGGCCGCGTTTTTAAGCGCGTTGACCAGATGCGGGTCGCCATGACCGAGCGCATTGACGGCGATGCCGGAATGGAAATCGAGATAATCTCGCCCGTGCTGGTCGTACAGTCGCATACCCTCGCCCCGCTCAAAGGCGAGATCGGACCGGGCATACGTGCCGTAGAGCGCAGACATGGGAACTTCCTTATATATGGACGGGGTTGAGCATAGTCTCAGGCGGGCGTGACAATAGCGCCACAAAAACCAAAAACGCGCTCGTGACGCAGCGCGTTTGGGTGCCTGAGTTAGGCCAATTTCGTCCGCTAAGTCAATGATCCTAGCCCAAGTGCCTGATTTGACTCAGGGATTGTTAGGATAATTTTAACCAATGAATTTACGGGGAAAGTCGCCCCCCAGCCTTGATCCTGATTCCGTCGATGGCGTAAACTAACAGCCATTGGGAACACGACATCTCGTGTGGCGGCCCCACCTGACATACGACGCCTAGCGTTTGATGGCTGCCATTTATTAATTGGCAGCACAATGAAGGATACTGTTTTGACGATAGTTTCAGGAGCACAACCGGCGGGCTGGACTGACGAGCGCGTCGAGACTTTGAAGAAGCTCTGGATGGAAGGCCTCTCGGCCAGCCAGATTGCCGGCGAACTCGGCGAAGGCGTCACGCGCAATGCCGTGATCGGCAAGGTTCATCGTCTCAAGCTTTCTGCCCGGGCCAAGCCCACCAATTCGGCCCCGCGCGCCCGTCCGGCAGCGCGACCGGCCCCGCGTCGCGTCGCCAGCCCCTCGGCTGGCCTGTCCAGCATGGGTGCCGGTGTGGCCAAGCCGCGTCCGATGATGGCCTCGCGTCCGCAATCGATCGGCGCCACGGCGCTGGCGCATAATCCGCAGACCGAGCACCAGCTCTATGTGGCCCCCGTCGTGGCCGAGCTGTTCATCCCCGAGGACAAGCGCCTCAGCCTGCTGCAGCTCACCGAAGCCACCTGCAAGTGGCCAATCGGCGATCCGCTGACCAAGGATTTCTACTTCTGCGGCCAGCACAGCCTGGAATCCGGCCCCTATTGCGAGTTCCACTCGCGCCGGGCCTACCACCAGGTCGAAAAGAAGCGCCGCTAAGCAGCACCAGACTGAAATAAAAAAGGGCGCCCCGAGCGCCCTTTTTGTTTGGTGGGCACAAACTCTTTGCCGCCGCGCCATCAGTCGTCCCACCCTCCCCCTTGCGGGGAGGGACAGCGAGATAGGACTTAGCTTGCTAAGTCCGTTATCGAGCCGGGAGGGGGTATCTCTCCGCAGGCTCAGTGCGCCTGGCCCACCCCCCTTGATCCCTCCCCGCAAGGGGGAGGGTGTCGACTGCGGATGCAGCCCCCTCAATCCAAATTCAACTGCCAGGTCACGCCGAACCGATCGCCCACCCAGCCGAAGCGCTGCGAGAAGCCGTAATTGTCGATCGGCATATAGACCCGGCCACCCTCGGCCAGCGCATTAAACGCCGCGTCCAGTTCCTCGGCGCTTTGGCAGCTCACAAACACCGAAATCGCCGGGGTAAAATCCCACTGATGCTTCACCGGGCTGTCCGAGGCAATGAAGCTCTGCCCGCCCAGCGTGAACTCGGCGGTGATCACCGTGCCCTCCGGACCCGGCATGCCGGCGGCATAGCGCGTGATCCGGTTGATGCGACTATCGGGAAACACCGAGCAATAGAAATTCATCGCCGCTTCAGCGACGCCACCCTGAAAGGTCAGGAACGGGGTAAAACTCTGGGACATGGGGGCACTCCTTGCTGCGGGCCGAGCTTATCGCCCGATCCGCCCCGCTGAAAGCCTGCCGACGGCAGACCAAGGCAAACGAAGCGGCGCGCCTAGTTTGCCTCAAAGGCTCCCCACCCACAGTGTCACCCCGGCCTTGAGCCGGGGCCCATCCTGAGGTCTCGTCAGCGCCCCCATCTCAAGATGGGTCCCGGCTCAAGGCCGGGATGACATCGTGCGTGTGGCCAGCAGGCTGGACGCGATGACGTCGCGCGCCCCCCCTCACGGCAGCAGCACATCCACCCGCATGCCCTCGCCGGGGCTGCTCTTGATGCTCATCTGGCCGCGATGGCGATGCACGATATGCTTGACGATGGCCAGCCCCAGCCCGGTGCCCTTCTTGCGCCGGCTAGCATCGGCATCGATGCGATAGAACCGCTCGGTCAGGCGCGGCACCTGGTCGATCTCGACGCCCGGCCCATGGTCGATCACCGTCACCAAATGCTGAAACCCGGCTCGACCAGCCGGCGCCAGATTGACCTCGACGAATTTGCCGCCGGCGCCATATTTGATGGCGTTGTCGAGCAGGTTCTCGAACACTTCATAAAGCTGCCCCCGGTCGCCCGTGGTGGTGCTCGGCCCCTCGAACAAGGTCATGCGGATTTCGATATTGGCGGCCTTGGCCTGCATCATCAGCCCGTCCCGCACCTCGCGCAGCAGCCCGGCCAGCTCGATGCTGGCGGTGGGGCGGACATGCTGGTGCATTTCGATGCGGGACAGGCTGAGCAGGTCATCGATCAGCTTGCTCATGCGCTCGGCCTGTCCGCGCATGATGCCCAAAAACTTCTCCCGCGCGGCCGTGTCCTTGGCGGCCGGCCCCAGCAGCGTATCGATAAAGCCCAGCAGCGAGGCCAGCGGCGTGCGCAGCTCGTGGCTGGCATTGGCGATGAAATCACTGCGCATCGCGTCGACGCGCTTGAGTTCGGTCAGGCTCTGGAAGGTCACCACCAGCTGGCGCGCCTCATCGCCCAGCCAATCCTGCCCCGGGCGCTGCAGGGGCGAGACCACCACCTTGTCCCAGGTTTCCGACGGCACGGTTTCATGCAGCTCGATGGTGCGCGTCTCGCCATTGCGCAGCGCCAGGTCGATGGCCTGCACCAGGTCAGGATTGCGCAGCGACAGGGTGATCGGCTTGCCATTGGCCACCGAGGGATATTGCCGGAGTGCCGCCACATTGGCATGCACGGCCGCCCCGCGCCGATCCAGCACCAGACAGGGATCGGCCAGCGCATCGGCAAAGGCGAAGACCGCATCATCGGCACTGGCCTCCACCGGGCGTCCCAGCTCGAGCGCCGGCGTCACGGTGATGGTGGCCGGCGCCAATAAAGCCGCCCCGGCGATGATCACCACAAAGCCGAGCAGCGCCGCGCCCACGCCCAATTGGGCAAACAGCACCAGCCCGAGCAGCACCACGCCGATCCCGGCCAGCAGCGGGGCATGCGCCGTCAGACGCGCCAGCATGACGGTCAGACGGGAAACAGGCGGTCGGGAACGAAACTGGTCCATATTTTATTTCTGTAATTCAAAGAGTTCTGATGGCCTTGCGCCGCAGCCGGCCTTCATTGCACGGTGATATGACAACGGAGAGACATCAGGTGAGCGATCCCCTCGACAGCTTCGACATCGAAAATCCAGAGCTACCCAAAGCCATCCGCAAACGCGCCATGGCTTCGGGCGGCTATCCTTACGAGGATAAGCTGGATAGCAAGCTCTATGAAGAGCGCATGTATCAATTGCAGAAGCAATTGGTGCTGTTGCAGGCCCATCTGGCCCAATCGGGCGAGCGCGTCATGATCGTCTTCGAGGGGCGCGACGCCGCCGGCAAGGGCGGCACCATCAAGACCTATCTGGAAAATCTCAATCCCCGCTACAATCTGATCGCCGCCCTGCCCAAGCCCAATGATCGCGAACGCACGCAGTGGTATTTCCAGCGCTATGTCGACTGGTTCCCCGCCGCCGGCGAAACCGTATTGTTCGACCGTTCCTGGTACAACCGTGCCGGGGTGGAAAAGGTCATGGGCTTCTGCACGCCCGAACAGACCGAACATTTCCTCGATGAAGCCCCCAAATTCGAGAAGCGCATCACCCGCGACGGCATCCATCTGTTCAAGTTCTGGCTCTCCATCGGCCAGGAAATGCAGTTCAAGCGGTTCCATGATCGCCGGCATGATCCGCTCAAGGTGTGGAAGCTGTCGCCGGTGGATATCGACGCGCTGCATCAATGGGACGCCTATACCGATGCCCGCGACGCCATGCTGGTCCGCACCGACCGCCCGCATGCCCCCTGGATGGTGATCCGCGCCAATGACAAGCGCCGTGGCCGCATCAACGTCATCCAGACCGTGCTCGACCGGCTGGATTATGCCGGCAAGAGCCGCAAGGCCATCGGCAAGATCGACCCGGAGATCACGCTGAGCGCGCGGGACTTCCTCAAGCTGGCCAATGCCGACTAGGCTTGCCCGCCTCCGTGCGGGCAATTCGACATTGACAGCGCCCGGCGATACGCGCACCCGATAGCCAGTTCAACGATGCGGATGGGGACTGAATGAGCAGCGATGGACAGGCAGCGGTGCGGGTCATCAATGCACGCGGGACGTCGCCCTTCGTCATGGTCTGCGACCATGCCAGCAACCGCATTCCCGAGAAATATGGCGATCTGGGCCTGTCGCATAGCGAAAGGCTGAGCCATATCGCCTGGGACCCCGGCGCCCTCGCCGTCAGCCTCGCGCTATCGGACCGGCTCGATGCGCCGCTGGTGCAATCGACGGTGTCGCGCCTGATCATCGACTGCAACCGCGATATCGATGCGCCCGACCTGATCTGGACAGTGTCGGAAGCCACCCACATCGCCGCCAATAAGGGGCTCGACGCCGCCGAGCGGCAATATCGGATCGAGCATTTCCACCGCCCCTACCACGCCGCCATCGACACGCTGCTGGAGGCCCGCCGCCATGCCGGCCAGCACACCATCCTGGTCTGCATGCACTCGTTCACGCCGGTCTATCACGGCGTGCCCCGGCCCTGGCCGATCGGGCTGATCCATGGGGTCGACACGCGCTATACCAAGGCGCTGTTCGACGCGCTCAAGGCCTCGGACACTGCGCTCAATATCGGCTGGAACGAACCCTATGCGGCGCTGCTCGGGGTCACGCTGACCCTCGAACGCCATGGCGACGGTCGCGGGCTCGACGCCACCATGATCGAAATCCGCCATGACGAGATCATTCACCCCGAGGGGGTGAAATTCTGGTCGACCCGACTGGCCGAGTGCCTGCAGGCGGCCCATCAGTCATCCCCCTTCTCCCCTTGAGGGAGAATTTTCGTCATTCACCTAAGCAATATCAATGGGTTACGTTGCTGAATAACGTCATAGCACTGCACCAAGTTATGCACAAGTGAGCACGCTTTGGCGTTGGGAGGCCAAGCGAGCGATCAAAGTTGAGGCCGGCGGCCATTTGCCCTCGTCGCACAGAGCCACGGCAAGCTTAGTCAGGTCGATCTTGGTGCCGTCCTCAGTCCACCCCGCGGTGCCGGTCGCTGGAGCCGCTGCGCTCGCGGCGGGTGCTGGCGTAACCGGCAGTGCTTTGCGAAGCTCTTCACATTTGATTTGAACGCCTACAATTTGATCCACAGGGGACCGCCTTGCCGCTGATCAGGTGCTCTTCTTGGGCCAAGGTGAGCCCCGGAACGGCCAGCGCTGAGGCAAGGCGGCGATGGATAGAAGTGTTCGGACTTTCATTCCACTCTCCTTTTGATCGCCTCGCTTGATACGAGGAACCAAGAAAAACGTTAACCACTTCGCACTGGTTGTGATCTGAAACCGAACTGGCTGTGTTCGCGGTTTGACGTGCCCTGCCAGCCCATTCGCCCATCAGGGCATACATCCTACAAGCTATGTACGGTCGCACGCAGCCCCGCTAGCCTTCGTGCCGGCGCAGGTCGCTAGTGGCCCTGTGTGGCCGCCCTGCCGCAACTCATAGTGTCCTGCGCCACCATCTCTCGGCAGGTAAGTGCATTGGAGCGCAGCACTATGCAGATTGTGCATAGTGCCCTCCATAGCGATATCGTTCAGCCGATATCGCAGCAAGTTCAAGTTACGCCATTCCCCAGCCCTTGGCATAACAGCCAGGGGGCAGGACTCAGCGGCGGCAATCACCGGGATCTGATTGCGAGCCGCCCCCTTCTTCGCCTCAATTAGCAAGGCACTAAGTAGGTCCGGTCGGTCTGCGTAGGTGTTCAGGGTGTCATTGTTGATCCTGAACCGCCCGCAGAATGGGCAGGATATCTCCCAGCAATCTCCCTCTAGAAAGACCTCGGCCATTTCCCCCGAAATGGGCAGATCATCAAAGTAACCATGACGCCTCCAAGGCCGATCAGTAGAACAAACATATCGCCCAGTGCTAAGCTTGGCAGCGTGATGGCCAGTAAGAAGCCGGGGAAGCCTATAGGACGCCCAAGCACTTATTCGCAGGATATCGCCGACAATATCTGCCAGCACATGTCCGAGGGAGCGAGTCTGCGTAGCATCTGCCGCGATACGAAGATGCCGGACCAGGTCACCGTGTTCAGATGGTTGGCAGACGAGCGTTACACGTCGTTTCGCGAGCAATACGCGCCCGCCCGCGATGCTAGTGCCGATGCGATCTTCGACGAAATGCTGGAGATAGCGGACACGCCGCAAATGGGCAACAGGCGCAAGAAGCTGCCGGCGGCAAGTCCGAGGTGACGACATGCTCAAGGAATATCCGACTGCGGAGGTGCAAAGCTGGACTATCCAGAAGCAGGAGGCTGAGGCCGTTATCGCTGGGGGAGAAGCCGCGACCCACGGGGCGTCAATGACCGGCCTTTCCTCGATCGCGTCGTTCCTTGTCTCGGTGTGCGAAGCCCATCGTGGTGAGGTGAGTACTGATGCTGAGCGCGGTGCCCAGCTTTGGGTAAAGGCGGCGGCTATCAAGGCAAACGCCGGCGCCTGGGCTGGGCTTTCGGCATATGTAAACGGCTTGCGCGCCCGTATGGAAGACCGGCTCGCCTTGGCGCAAACGGTCTCCGATCTGCTTGTTATCGAGAGCGAAAATCAGGCCGAGCTCGGTGCTTTCCGCGCCGTGCACCACGTCTAGATGCAGATCAGCATCGCCGATCTGCAGGGACTGCGCAGTCCTACGACCCTCTCTGCCATCAGAACCATTCCTAGACAGATGATAGGACTGCGCGTCGCATCGTAGCTGGTTTAGTTCCGGGCACAGAGTTAATCGGCCGCTAATCCTCACAGCTCGCGTCGAGTTAATCTCAGACCTTGTCGGAAGGCATAAGGCGCAGGATCGTCTCATCCGCCGGTGGCATATGCGCCAGCTCGATTGCGATATCGACCGCTTCATCAAGTAGGGCGAGCAGTGGCGCCGCGTTTGGTTCGCGCGACAGAACCGCCATGGCCTGCTCGAGATGGTCTCTGGCCCGCATGTAGAGCGGGTGGGGCAGGTTGGCTTGCTTCATCATCACGCTCCGGGAGCCCCAATCCCGTTGTGCGTCTCAATGGTCTCTGGACAGACAAGGTCAGCTGGAGAATTTGACTGAAATTGGAAACACCGAACGAAAGCCTGCCCCGCGTGGCAACGAGGCAGGCTTCGGAGGACGACGGCGCGAACTCGATACGTGGCGCGCCCACCAAGACTGCCATCGCTCGGTGAATGACCGATTAATTCATCGACATCACATCATCATAGGAGGCCATCATTCGGTTGCCTGGACTATGGCGTACCCCTTGCTGGCGATCTCCGCCTTAATCCTCTCGGCCTCGTTGCCCAGCAGTTTGTCATCGGTCATGGTCGTGGCGAGGTTGCGCCAGTCCAAGTGCCTCAAATGTGGCGGGATGCCTCCCAACGGACCCCATGGCAGCACCAGCAAGTCGTGCGGTGTCTTCCCGTCATTCCTGGCAACAAACACATTCACTCGCAATCTAATCCCCAGTCACGTCGTAAGGCTGAGCAGAGCATATCCATTGCTGCCAATCTCAGCCTCGATAATCGGCCCCGCTGTCACAAGCAACCTATCGGCCAGCGTCGTTGCGGCCAGATGACGCCAGTTCAAATGCTGCAGTTGCTGCGGGATTGCCTCGGGGCCTTTCTCATGCGGCAGCAATAACAGCTGCCGCTGCTGACGATCTTCATGCTGCGCAATGAAAACGTGCAACTGCATCTAGACAGCGGCTTGATCGAGGGCAGGAGGCGCTTCCTCTTTGGCCCTGTCGGCGCTGGACGGGCGATAATGGGAGCTGAATTTTTCTTCCCACGGATCGAATGGCTTATCCGCCGTATCTTCAGCGGTACCGTCACCGGGCATAGCTTGGTCGGTCACGACATCACAAACCAATAAGCCGCCACGCAGACCGCTATGGCGATAAATCCAAATTCAAGTCGTTGAAGCACTCGCATAATAATCCCCCAAGCGCCTCGTTAGTAGATAGCTCCGCCGGCATCCGCATCCCCCAATTGGGGAGTACGTCGAATTCGCAACATCCACAGGAGGTCGTCATGGCTAAGAATGCGGCGTTTAGCCGGTAATGGCTGGACCAGGTGAGCAATAAATAACGATGACGAAAAACGCCTGCGCCCATGGGGAGGCACAGGCGTTGACCATGAAGGTCGGTGCGCGACTACGGCATGCGCAACAAAGCTTAGCCGGCTCGTAACACCAAATCGACATCAAACCTCCTAGATTCACAGCCCGCTTCGAGCCCTTTTGTTTGCCCAGCATCAACAGGAGGGGGTGGGGCCGGCGGAGTTCAGACGCTCAACGCTCGGCCCCCTGTAGCGCACGCCGTTTGCGGACAGATGTGCTGCTACCCGTCTGAGATGGGGGCCGCACAGGTTAATTGGCAAGAGGCCGTTGGTCACGCTTTGGGGAGTGACCCGACCACACTCTGCCAAATTCACTCCCTGCGCAGCAGGAACCGTTCTGCACCTTCTGAAAACGGTTCGTTCCTTCAACATAACAGGAGGCCATCATGGCCAACACGGTCTACAAGACTTGGAGGGTCCCGCCCGGCGAGTGGCGCTCCGATCAGGTTGACTGTCACACTTCGATCAGTGTCGCTTGGTCAAATTGCAGGGTGAACTCTTCCACAGGAGCAGTCGCCTCAGTTCGCAGCATGATTTGCAAGCAGTCGCCTCGCAGCTCAGCGTCCTCCCAATGAACCTTCTTTCCGCCTAGCCAGGCGCTCCCAGAAATCTCTTGGTAGTTTTGTTGCAGTTCAAAGCGAAACAGCCTGCCGCATGGTGAAAGCCAATCCCAAACGCCGGCAATTTGAGCCGGAACGATCCATTTGAAAATGCTTCCGTTGGGCAAGCGCACCCATTCATCGGGTTTCCAGTCCCCCATATCAAAGGCATGCGAAATAATGCGGGTGCCAGGTCGCAGCTGGCTCAGCAGGCGCGGCCGCAACTGCACGTTTACTGATTGAAGCAGGTAAAGCGTAACGACAGTCGCTTCGCTGAAGTCGACGGTGAAAATGTCGTCTTCGATGAAATCGACAAGGTGTTCAACGCATGACGCTTCAGCAAACTCGACTGCTTCGGCGATGCGCTCCGGATCGAGGTCAATGCCGACGCCTCGCGTGTTCCTGTCCCTGGCTGCAGTGACCAAGATACGACCATCGCCTGACCCGAGATCGTACAGAACATCCTCGGGGCCAACGTCTGCCAAATTTAGCATGGCTTCAACGACGTCATCTTCGGTCGGCACAAAGGGGACGTGCAGGGCGAGGTCCGGATCGCTGGAATAATTGGCAATTTGGTCGAAGACGTTTCTGTACACGCTCAGAATCCCAACGAAAATTACCCCCCCAATACGGCTGTAGCCGCACACGCTCACCACATCAACATCAGGAGGCCATCATGGCCAAACTCAACGCGGAGCAAGTGTTCCGCGCGAAAGCGCCTGCCATCATGGCGCAGCTCATCAGGGACTTCCCCATCACGCCGGTGGATGCGGCTGCGATCCTCGGCGACCTGGGGCACGAGAGTGCCGGCCTCACTATCCTGCAGGAGATCAAGGGCAGCTGGCGGCTGCTGCTTGGGGTTGCCGGGCTAGCCGCCACGCTGTCAGGGCTGGTGGTTTCCGCTTCCCAGTGGTGGCCATGGCGGGGGTGATGGGGGCATGGGATTGGGTCGCCAGAGTTGTGTTCCGGCAATGACGCAAGCGGACAGCGACTGGTGTAGCCACAACTAGCTAGGGCCGAGGTCTTCTGGGGGAGCTATCGTTGTGGCCTGCAGGTTGTGCGGAGGTACAATGAAAATTCTCTTGGTAGCTGCTCTGGTCGCGATTCCCTTAGGCGTCATGCCTGTCAGTGCCCCGCAGAACAACTGGGGGCAAGAAGTGAAATCCTGCAATGAAAGTGACTGCTACCCCAACGGAAGCTCACGAGGAGAGTACGTGCTGGAACAAGCTCGTGATGCCGAAGGACCGGGCTATGCGAAGGAGATTCACACTTTTGCAAATCCTGGCAAAGCTGAGCCAAAGGGGAAAAAGTTTTAGGAGCCATCTGGCAGAATCGGCTGGCGGGTGATTTCCGCGCTGTCGGAGGGTGCCGGATATCGATAAGCCCCGCCGAGCCGGAGCCAAGGAGCTCTGGATGGGTCAAGCGGGAGGGCGCAGCCTGGGGGCGGTAAGCCCTCCCTGAGCCCAAGGGCCTACCGTGATCCAGGCCTTGGGATTGTGGCAACATAAAGCCGCAGTGCTCAGCCCAAGTGGTCCTGTGCTACCAGCTTCCGCTCATCATGAACCGCACGGAACACTGTTCGTGTTCCATCAGGCTGTGTTTTCCATCCTTGCTCGAGAATGCCGGCACGCTGCGCCGCGTCAATCAACGCCAGCCGAGCAGGCTCTGCATCTATTGCTCCGTCGACAGCGCCCCGACAGAGTTGCTGGGCGTGTCGGAAATGGGCGCTTGGCGCCGCTGGCCAATGCAGATCCAGATATTCCAGCGCTTCCCAAGCGCTGCGGGCTTGGTAGTTCCCAGTGCTGTTTAGCCGCAGAAATACCGGCTTCTTGAAGGGTCTCTGCCCCATCACTTCCTCCTCAATATGAAACAAGCGATGCGGTTGTCTAGCAGGCCGGAGATGGTGTGCGTGCGACGAACGATCATCAAGAGGCCTATTCGCTAAACTTGGTGTCATGACGCCAGAGTGGGCAAAGAAAAACCCCGCTCGATGGCGAGGCTAGTGCAGGGGGACTGATATCAAGGAGCTGCGAGGCGTTCAGAGGAGCGCATCGAGGCGTTAACAGGCTTGAACCCCTCGCAGCAGCTTTACTGTCGGACGATCCAGCTTGGGTTGCAAGAGCGATGATCCGGTGATCCTGGGCAAGCACGGCGATGTGCCAAAGCATCTCGGGTCGGCTCAAAAGAAAGCCCCGGTATGAACCGGGGCTGAGGTTAGGAGGTCAGGGCGGGAGGGCAGGTTGCATTTGGGGGCACGTCGCCCTCCCTGAGCCTTGGTGTGCCAAAGCCTGCGTCACATTAGGCCGTTCAGGCAGTGCGACGAACACCCCGGCAAAAGGCTGAAATTTTAGACCATCCGAGCTAGCCACGTTTGGGCAACAAAAGGCCCGCCGGCGGCCGGTCAGGCGATGACGGTCACGGCATCAGCCCCATAAAGCGCTGGCCCTTGAGGTTGCGGCCTAGTGCAACGTGCCGACGGGCATGTCGTCATCGTCATAAAACTGCTCCAGCCCTGATTGGGAAATCGCACTCTGGAACTCCATCCAGGCAGCGTCATCAGTATCGAACGGCTCATCCCAAACGGTCGAAGACCCATCCGTCCCTTCGACCTCCAAAATCCATGGGTTCGTCGTGCCGGCTAAGCGGTATATTTTTACCCAGACCAGCAATTCACCCTCCCAGTGTTCGCCTCCGTGGATGGAATACTCAATCTCTGGGTTATCCGGGTTGGGCGGATCGCTAAGCGTCTTGGTCATCTATTTGCTCTTTTTTGAACCCTATTGCCCCGATCGCGGCATCATGCCCGTTATGCCGCCTGCGCTTGGTTCTCACTGGCTTCTGGCTTTCTTCTGCCTTGAGTGCAGCTTCAACCTCATCCAGAAATCTGGTCCACATAGGCCTGCCCTCGTGCAGGGCGTCGGGCGGTATCTTGTAGGCCTTACGGCGTGCGCGGCAGGCCTTCTCTCTCGGATCTACGGGATTGCGCGGGCGGGATGCTGGCTTTGGTTTTCGGGGCTTCACAGGAACGCAGCCCCTTTCGGCGCCGACATTGACCTATGAGCTTCAGCTAGGCCCTCGAGCCAGTGGGCAACGCGTTCAGGAATCTCAACGCGGCCGTGATACCACGCCAGCGTCACCGCTATTTCCACACCCAGCGCCTCGGCCAGTGTAAGCGTCGACCAGCGGATTACATGCAGGCATTCTCTTAAGCGGGCTGGGGTCATTGCTCTTCTTTATCCTCCCCCGCATCCAGCTCGGTGACTTGCCGGTCAAAGCTCTCAAGGAATGCCATCTGCTCGGCAATGACGGCCTCCCGCTGCAGCCGGACAGCGCGGCGCTCGGCCGTTTTCACATTCGGAACGCGGGCAGGACGAGTGTTCATTCTACGAGCTTAGCGCGGCCGGCGGGGGGAAGGGAATAGGCCGGACCATCGATCAAAAAAATCGTGCTCGAGTGGAACGTTTCGCCTCTATCTGCGATCAGCGCCCGTCATGGAGGTTGACGCAACTATGACGGCCCCAGCGGAAACGCTGGGGCCTCTCTGCCGTTTGCCGACGGCACCAAGGGCTCCAAAGCCCAAAGCTCTGTTTATAGCTAGAGCACTCCCTCTCGACAAAACTGCAGGCTAGTTTTTCCCACAAGCCCGCGGCCCACAAGCCGAGCAAATCCCACGAAGTACCAGTGAGTACCAGCAGCCCCAGTGAGTACCAGTAAAAAGACCAGTGAAGTACCAGCAAACTAGGGCCACCACACCTCACGCACTGAGAGTGATTTTGCTCACCAATAGAGCCGAAACGGCAGCGCGTGACCGCAAAACGATGCCGCAAAGGCGAATCAGCTGGGGTTTGCAAGGACAGCCTATGCCGCCTGCGCGAAAGCTAAAACCGTATCGACCGGCCGCGGTTGGTCGCCGAAGCCGCTCGCTCGGAGTGTCTTACTAGAGCGTCACCCCGCGTCCGACGTCGCCATTTTTACCCTGCTTCAGTCGTTTCAATTTGCTGCATATTGCTCTGATTTGCTGCATTTTGTTTCGTACACACCTGTGCATCTGTGGATGCCACCCACCTTTGGCACGGATTTGACTAAACATTACAGCATCTGGTCGTTGCGGTCATCTGTCCGGCCTTTGTGTTGCAGCAGTCGATTTCTGCATGGCCTTGATGGTAGTCCGCTGATCTGGTCTCAATCATCGCCGGGCCATCAGGGCAAGGGGCCACTTCCCCAGCGATGATGCCGCCACGTGAGTGGTCCATGGCCAAGGCTCAGTTCGTCGTCATCTTCGGCGAGCGCTTCATCCGAGCCATGGCGGCGTAATGTGAAATCGCCCGCCACACACGAAATTACTGACAGTCCCTGCCGGTCAGCAACGACACGCTGCTCAGGGTGGTGCGGCGCCGGGCCCGCCAGCCAACTGAGGTTCTGAAGGTTGTCGGCATTGATGACTGGGCCTGGCGCAGGAACCATCGGTACGGTCCGTCGTCTGCGACCTGGAGCGGCGGCGGATCGTAGCACTGTTGCCTGATCGGGAAATCGCCACTGTGGCGGCCTGGCTCGCCAATCATCCGGAAATCAACATCGCCTCCCGTGATCGCGGTGGAGCGACACGATGTTCCTCGACTTCCCAGCCGGAGCCCCGGGCGCGGCTCACAAACCATGCCGTTCTCGCCAGCAAGCTCGAACGCTATTTTAGCCTCCGCTATGGCGAAACGTGCCCCCAGGCCAATGGACACAAGTGTGCATTAAAGGCCGTCGACTGAGCCCCTTCCGGCGCTGTCACCTAGATCGGACCGGCATTTCCTTCTGCGTGGCGAGGCGATAGCTTGCCACGCGGCTGAAAGGCGCGTTGTGCCGCGGCGACCGACCATGAAGGCTAACATGGAGACACAGCCGGGCGAGAGGCGAATGGCGCTCAGCAGAAAACCCATAGCGCGGCGGCGCTTGCCGAACTTGTACAAATAATGGGCCAAGTCGAGACGTAGCAGCGAGTGCTGGTAGGGACAAAGGGCGAGCACGTCCTTGTTTTTCTTGAGGATGCGCAGGAGGCCCGTGCACTCCCTGCGCTTGTTGCGCGAAATGCTGTCGGCTGACATGAAGCCAAGGACGACGGGCTCTGTATCCTCAAAAATGTCCACGTTCCTCGCGACCCGGACAGCAAACTCCCAGTCTTCATTTGCCTGGACGAGCGGGTCGAACCAGACTATCCCGGGATAGCAGTTCCGCCGAAAAAGTGTGTTCTGGAGACTGATCCGGTTGTCCATGAGCAGATGCTGGAGCGTGTTACCGCCGGGCACCAGTTTGGTGGCGGGATCGGGCGCGACGGCGACCTTGCCCTTGCCGAACGAGAATTTTTTGTCGCGGCCGTAGAGGATTTTCGGACCGGTTACAATGCCATAGGCAGGACCGAGCGTGGCGAGGAGCTGCATCTGCCGGTCGAGCTTGCCCGGAAGCCAGAGATCGTCGCTGTCCTGGAAGGCAATAAACTCGCCTTTCGCCAACGCGATGCCGGAATTTCTGGCCGCGCCGGCGCCACCATTCTTGACTCGTCTCGTGAACACCACCCTTGGATCATTGAAGCCGCGAACGATGGGTTCGACATTTTCTGAGGACGCGTCATCGACGACAATCAGCTCCAGATCTGACCAAGACTGGGAGAGAACGCTGGCCATCGCGTCGCCTAGGGAATGCAACCGATTGAAGGTGGGCAGGATCACCGAAACCATTGGTGGACGGGTAAAAGCAGCGTCGTGTTCCATATCACTCATTCCGTTGCCGTGTGGAAATCTGACGGGGGCCACTTGCCGCTTGCTGCCGTTCGCAGCTTGAGGCTTTCGAGGCTTTTCCTGTCGCGTTTGCGCTTGGGCTCGTGGTTGTGGAGCTCTCGCTGGAAGGCTTTTCCGAGAACGCTGGCGACCTCGCCGAGTTTGAAAGAAGCCCTTTGGCTGGATACGGTTTCGTAGATGTCGAGGAGTCGTTTGCTCATGCCTTCGAGGCTGAAATTAGCCTCGACGGTTGCGCGACCAATTTGGCCCAATGCCTCCCGCAGGACCCTGTCGGCCAACAGGCTTTCGATCTGCGCCGCCAGCGGGTCCGGTCCCTCCTTGCCATTGCCGTGCCCATAAAAACCCTGTTGCATGAAGAGGTGAATGGTGTCCGGCGCGAAGATGCGAGAGAATCCTTCCTCACCCTGGACGATCAGCGGGCGCCCGATGGAGAGAGCGCGGAGGGCGGAGCTGCCCATGCCGAGTACGACGTCGGCGGCTGCATAGGCGGATCTGGGGTCGCCCGCTTCGCCGACAAGGCTCACCACTTCCCGGCCATGTCGCGCGTTTACAGCGTTTCCACGGCTGAGCAGGGCATCGCCTGCGGGCCCGCCACCGACGATGGCGAGGCGAACGGGGAAACGAGACGCCAAAAGATCAATTGAATCAATGGCGCGGACCAGGGCGTCGAGCTTGAGATCGACGGCGAGGCGCGACACGGTCACGAACAGAAGGTCGCTGTCCGAAAGCGAAAGCCGCTGTCGGAATGCGCTGCCGTCGAGGCCTGGATGGTCGCGTTGGGTGTCGATTGGTGGCTCTATGGACCAGACCGGGCCCGGGCGAATTTCCCTTGCCTTTTCAGTGAGTTCCGCTGTGCCCATGATCAGGGGCAGCGAGGGAGGAATGAATGGAGAGAGGGTCATGTCGAGGATGGTGGCAAGCACTGGGACGCGGCCGAAAAGGCCGGCGCCGAGATAGGCGTCAAGGCAGGGTGGCCATTCGTAAGTGTGGATGAGATCAGTTTTTTCGCACCTCGCCAGGGCGTAGAGCTGGGCCATTTTTGCGGGTGCCGGACGATACTTGAAGGGTATGGCCTTGACGAATTTCAGACCGAGTTCGCGGATGTAGGGAACCAGGGGGCCGTCTGTGCCGTAGATGATGACGTTGTGGCCTTTTGCGGCGACGGAGGCGGCGAGGTCGATGGCGTTGATCTGGCTGCCGCCGATGGTTAGCTCATGCGGATAAACGATTATTTTCATCTGGCGCCGGGACCCCTGCAGCTTGTTCGCGCAAATTTAGCGGTGCGGACCAGCGGTCGAAATCAGCACAACGGGCTAGGTCCGAAGTTGCGCAGGATGAATGGTGGATGAACGAGGACTGAATGAATCGGCCATCCACCGGCCGCTGCCGAGGAGCAGGATAAAAAGCACGTAGGTTGCGCCCCAGAAGTGGACCATCCACCCGGCGAAGAAGAAGCCGCTCATGGTGATGAGGTAGGCGAGCCGGCACTGTTCCTCGCGCCCATCGAGACCTGTGGCAAAAGTGACGGAGAGCGTGGTTGCGAAAAAGGCCAGCGCCATGAAGAATGCAGCCGGGATGCCGCCGACAATGGCGTTCACCAGCCAGAACATGTCGACGCTGAAGGGCATCCACGAGGGGCGGTCCCATTCGCCCATGCCAACGCCGAAGATGGGATGGTTGAGAACGGACTGCGATCCGAATTCCCAAATCAGCAAGCGGAAATAGGCTGAGGCTTCGTCGAGCGCGAAATAGGAAAAGAGGATTGCCGGCAGCGAGCGATTGGAGAACAGATCGACGACCAGTGCCGAGGATGCAACGATCCCGATCAGCAGCCACCAGCGGCTTGCCAGCTTCCGGAAGACCTTGTCCCAGATTAGTAGCATGATCTGGGCTATGACGGTCGACATCGGACCCGAGGACATGGAGAGAAAGGCCGTGATGGCCACGACGCCCGTGCTCGCCACGCGCTGCGTCATGGTTTTGGCGTAACCGCGGACGATATAGGTCATGGCGAGAGCGCCGGAGCAGAAGACGCCGAAGAGGATGGGGTGCTCGAAGACCGATTGGACACGCCTGATTCCGAGCCGTGGCGGCTGATAATTGATGATGTGCGTGGGTAGGACGCGCGAGGCGAGTTCGAGGACGATATTCCGCCCCGTTGCCACCTCAAGCAGCGCCAGCGGAAACAGCACAAGGCCAACGATAATGAAGAGCAGGCGGGCAAGGGCTTCATAGTCGCGGGCCGAACGAATGTATGCGCGCGCCACCATGTATGCGCCCATCGTTTCAAGCACCTCGCTGCCGGCCTGCTCGACAGCGCCGGAAAAGCCGTGCGCGACAAAAAGGGCGACAGAAATCCAGCAGGAGAACCCAAGCGTGGCGATATCGGCGATGCCGATGCGCCCGGCCTTGCCGCTGAGCAGCCGAAACAAGGCTGGAAAGAACACCACAATCAGAACCATCCGATAGGGCTGCATGGCGAGTGACCCCAGCGGAATGATCCAGGGAATGATCAGGGACCAGCAGAGAGCGATAACGGGCCAGGCAAGCCGGGTGGTTTGGACATCCGGCGCCGCGATGTCGTCCCGGCGACGCTCGATACGCGGCGCGCGAACAGGGCGGTCGGTGGCGCGGGGCGGTCGAGCGGCGGATCGCGCGAATTGCGAGCGTGGAGGTGCCAGACGGGGCGCATTAATTCTGGACAAGGAACAGGCGCTCCGTCTGCGGGTTGGCCCGATCCCTGAGCAGTCCCTTGAGCATCTGGGCGCGGGCCACGCTCACGCGGTCATAGGCAAAGTGCCCTGCATCGACCGCGATCTGGTGACCGAAGCGCCGTCTCAGGGTGGAATCGGCAGCAAGTCGCACTAGCGCGGCGGTGAGAGTATCGACGTCGCCCGGCCGGACGATGATGCCGTTGCGGTCATGTTCCACCAGACGTGATGCGCCCATCGGCGTTGTGATCACCGGCAGGCCACAGCCGGCCGCCTCAAGGGTCACCTGCGGCCCGCCCTCTTCGAGGGTGGGGAAGACGAATACGTCACAGGATCGGTAGAGGTCGCCAAGTCGGGTGGTGAACGGGACGAGCCTGATCCGGTGCTCCGACACTGCATAAGCCAGCCTTTCGGCAAGGCAGGGTTCAATATCACCGACGATCAGAAGCTCACCCTGAACGCGGCTTTTGTCCCAGGCCTTGATCAGCTCGAGGATGCCCTTGCGGACACAGGCTGTGCCGACAAAGAGCGCTCGAAACGCGTTGTCGCGACGGGGAGCGGCCTCGCCGGCAAAACGGGCTGGCTCCCAACCAAAGCTGGTTGGCAGTATCTGCTTGCGGTCCATCCCAGCCTCGGTGAGGGAGGTCTCGGCACAGGGATTTGAGGCGAAGGCGTAGTCAAAGCGCGCCAGCTCCGCCAGTTCGGCCTTCACGGCTGCCTCGGTAATGGAGTGTCCGGGCGGAAGCCCTGCCCTTGCATATGCCTGGTCGAGAATTGGCTTGGCTGTTGCCATGCAGCAATTGATCATTTCCCGGACGGTGACGATCCCCCGACGCCGGGCATGCTCAACAATCTCGGGAGGCGTGCCCGGCCAGAGATAGGCAATGGTGGTTCGGGGGTCGGCCCTGTCCAGCTGGTCCTTGAAATTTTTGACGAGCCGACGCTCTGCCGCGGGTTTGACCTGCGTCCATGGCAAGCGGGACAATGGGAAGCGGAGGGCGGAATCGAATTCGATGTTCGCGGGCCCCTCGGTGCGGAGCCGGGGCAGGAACAGGATGGGCCGGATCGACTGGGCGTTGAACTGGGACAGAATATTGACGCAGCTTTGTGGCCAGCCATTGCCCGCATAGGGCAAGCTGCAATAGGTTAGGCAGGTCAGTTCAGGTCCGTTGTCATGCCTCGTCATGGGGCGACCTCAGCGTCCACCACCACGACACTGCCGCGCTTGCGCCACATGGTCTTGAGATGCCCCAGCCATCCGATCGACGCGGCGAAGCGGCGCGCGATCTCATTGGCCAGTGTGAACAAGGAATGCATCCACAGGACCAGCAGCGGCCATAGTCTTGGCGCGGCGATCATGACATCGCATTCGTTGCGCAACAACTGACCGAAGCGGGATTTGTACTCCGCCTCACCCTGACCGAAATCCATCAGCACCACTGCCGGATCGCGACACAGATCCTCGATCATTCTGAGCATGGCCAGACGGCCGACGGCATATCTTGCGAAGGCCGGATCATAGCCCGGCGTGCCCAGCGCGCAGGTTCCGGCATAGATGGTGCCGGACCAGAAGGCGACGGGACGGCCTGCGCAATAGAGCATCCAGATACGGGCCCACCCCTTTGCAAAACCGATCCGCAAAAGCGCCCGGTCGAGCACCGAGGCGGAAAAGGCGGCGCCCAGATTGTGTTGGTAGGTCAGCTCCGCCACTGCCGCCATATGCGTACATGCTTCCTCAAGCTCATCCGGACGCTCGAAGCGGCGCAGCCTCACATCGCCGTTGAAATGTTTCATCAGGTTGCGCTCTTCACGCCGCAGCATCTTGCGCGTCGATGCCGAGTGCTTAGCGAGAAACGCGCTAAAACTATCCGAAACGTCGATACCCCTGCGGTGCGTCGGGATCTTGCCGTGGTTGCGAAACAACCAGTGACTGACGGCTTTGGCGGCCGCGAGGCGCTGGCCAGCAATATCCAGATTGCGCATGACCACAAGATCGGCGTCTCCCCTGGCCAGGGCGGCACGGATGGCAAAAAGGGCATGCTCCTCGTCGGCGCGGCCGCGCGAGCCTAGAATGCCGTCAAAAGCGACGATCAGAGCGCGCTGCCTGATGTGCCCCACTGTCAAATAGCCGAACTTGAACGGCAGATGCAGATCCTCGGTCCGGGCAACGACCAGCATGTCGTGCCCGTCAGCCTGAATGTGGATGACATAGGGCGCGACGGGCGCCGGGAACGCCTGCACCACAGTCAAAAAATAATCGATATCAGCGTCGATGTTTGGAACGGACAGGGAGGCCCAGAGCGGACGAAGGCTTTCTACCGCTGTCACGGTCCGCGCCACGACGATATCCACCGTCTGCATCGAAAGTGCCCCCCGGCAAGAGACGTCTGCCTACGTAAGCTTGCAAATCTTGCATGATGTTTTGGGCACGAAAATCGACCGAACGGGCTAGATGCGGCCGCAATGGGCGATTGCCGATGCAGAACGAGACGCTGCGTCACCGCGCCGCATTCGGCATCGAGTCGTCACGAGCGTCTGGCAGTATAAAGCACTGTCATCTCAGAAATTTCTTGGCCTGTTCAATATCCGACCTAAGCATTTTTGCTTAGATTTGGACGATCAGAATGCCCTTTTGTCACTCGGACGAGCTAATCATAGCCACAAAATCGCCCATATAATCGACCAACTAGACAGCTTCTTTAATAGGATAGGTAATTAACCATGGGATATTGGCCCGATGGAACTAATTCTGGAATACCCGACGGGGTTACACTGAATGCACGTACCGGCGACATCGTTGTCACGAAGGCAGGTACCGTATTGTCCGGCCTCGATATTCGCGGGACCGTCTATATCCAAGCCGACAATGTGACGATCGAGAACAGCAAGGTCTCCAGCTCTGGTTTTTCGGTGATCAACGTCAAACAGGGGGTAACCGGCACTGTCATTATGGACAGTGAGATCGACGGCCTGGGCAAGTCCGGCAAGGGCATCATTGGTCATGGCACGTTTCTGCGAAACGACATTCACGGTGTCGTCGACGGTATCGATGTGAACGGCAACAATACCCACATCGAAGGCAACTATATCCACGACCTCTATGGCACAGATGATCCGCACTATGACGGCATTAACATCGACGCCAGCAATGTAACGGTGAAACGAAACACTGTGATCGTCGACCATTCGCAGACATCCGCGCTGATGGTGTCGAGCGACTGGGGCACTGTCCGCAACGTTCTCGTTGAAGACAACCTGCTGGTTGGCGCCGGCTATACCGTTTATGCGGTAACGGGCAAGGCTGGCCCTGGCACGCTTGTCGACGTCAAATTCATCGACAACCACTTTGGCAAGGGCCATTGGGGCACGTTCAATACCAACACCAGCGTCCACCAGTCCGGCAACCTCAACGATGGTGACGAGTTGGCTGCAGGTCTGTCCGAGAACGGTGCCTATGTTCCCTCGAAGCCGGGCGAACCCCAGCCTGGCAACCCGGACCCCAATCCCACGCCGTCCCCCGAGAAGGGCGCGACCGAGGGTGACGACGTCCTGACCGGTAACGCCGATGCCAACACCATCAATGGCTTGGGCGGTAACGACCGCATCGATGGCGGTTCTGGCAACGACACGATCATCGGCGGCCTGGGACGAGATACCCTCACTGGCGGCGCTGGAAATGACGTGTTCGTCTTCCGCTCCACCAGCGAATCCGGGACCAACAACTCCACGCGCGATGTGATCACCGATTTCGTCTCGGGCCAGGACAAGATCGACCTCAGTGGTATCGACGCCGACAGCCGTACCTCGGCCAATGACGATTTTACCTTCCTAGCAGCAGACAACGCCGTCTTTACCAAGAAGGCCGGCGAATTGGCATGGCACACTGACGCCGCCAACAACCGGACGATCGTCCAGATCGACGTCAACGGCGACGGCGTCAGCGATCTCGATATCGCCATGGCCGGGATCAAGCAGCTTACGGCCAAGGATTTTATCGGCGTTGCTGGTACGGTCACGAGTCCAACTCCGACGCCGCCCACCACTCCGACGCCAACCCCGCCCAACACGATTAACGGCACAAAGAACGCCGATCGTCTGACCGGCACCAACGGCAATGACACTATTGACGGCCGCGGCGGCAACGACACGCTGTCCGGCGGTAACGGCGATGACATCGTGATCGGTGGTACCGGCCGGGATACGCTCACCGGCGGCGCTGGAAACGACGTGTTCCAGTTCAAGGCCGTCAACGAGATGGGTACCAGGGCCGGCTATCGTGACGTGATCACGGACTTCAAGCAAGGCGCAGACAAGATCGACCTCAGTGCTATCGACGCCAACAGCCGTGTCGCAGGCAACCAGGCGTTTTCCTTCGTCGCCGGAGATGACACCATCTTCAACAAGAAGCCCGGCGAAATCGCATGGCACACCGAAAAGGGTATCACCGTCATCCAGGGTGATATCAACGGTGATGGCCGTCACGATTTCGAGATCCAGCTGACTGGCCACATTCAGCTGACCGAGGGTGATTTCATCCTCTAGTCCGCAACATTGCGACCTGAGTGACGGCTCCCGCCCGCAAGGCGGGAGCCGTCATTTTGCGCCCCGGCCCGGAAGAAATCTGCAGTCGCCGGCCGCCCCAGGTAGGAATCGGCCAGCCACATAGCGAGCGTCATGACAGTAAAGCTAGGGTTGGCGCTGCCCGCGGTGGGAAAGACCGAGGCGCTGGCCACGGCGAGATTGGGGATGGCGTGACAGCGCAGGTCTGACCCGACCACCGAGGTCGCGGGATTGTTGCCGCTTCGCGTTGAGCCCGAGGGATGGGCGCAGGCCTCGGCGCGGTCGCAGATGCGGTTGGCGGGGTCGAGTATCGAATTGTCCCAGTCGAGCGGGCAGAGTGTGTCGAAGCCGGAACGCTTCCAATAGAGGGCGAGGCGACGGACGATGGACCGGAAGGTACGCTCGTCGGCATCACGCGGCTTCCAGTCGAGCTGTGCCATGCCCATTCCGAGACGATCCTTCTTGTGGGAGAGGCGGATGCGGTTTTGCGGATCGGGAAGCTGCTCGACGCCGGCGATTATGCGGAACGGCACATCGCGCGGGACATAAAGCTGGCGGTAACGGAGCCGCCAATAGCTGGCGATGGAGGCGCGCCCGATCTGGCCCAGCGCCCGACGCACTTGCCTCGCTTCCATCCGGCCGTGCTGGAGCCCATGGGCGAGGGCCTTGACGACCGCTAGGCCGCTATCGGGTTTGTCCACTGACACATGGACAAATCCGCTCGAAACATTGTCCGCGACCTGGGCGCTTCGGGATAATTCGAGGTGGAGGTCGCGGCGCGTGCCCTTGATGAAGCGGCCGCCCAGCATGTGGTTGGTGAGCTCTGCGCGCTGGCGATCAACGACGGCGATCTCGGCCTTCAGATGATCCTGAAAATAGCGGCCCAGCGCGTCGGTGCGGGCAAAGGCGCGATCGTCGCTCGAAGCGTCAAGTGCGAGCAACAGGCGGGTGGATTCAATTGTGCCGGCGGCGATGGTGAACTCGTCGGCGCGCACGGTCAGGGTGGCGCCCGAAAGGCTGCGCGCAGAGACCGCCTGCAGACGTCCCTGATCTCGGTCTAGGGCGAAGTCGACGACGCTGGCATGAAGCACCACGGTGAGATTGAGGCTGGAGCGAATCTCCCTGCCAAGCGTGGCCATGATATTTCCGTGCGCGATGGAGGGGCGCTTGGCCCAGCGGGCCTGAAAGTTCTCGATGTCGGCCAGCAGGAGGCCCGAAGCGCCAGGAGCGGCGGCGTCGATGTCTTCAAAAGAATCGTGACCGATCTTGAACAGGTCCTCTAGTTCTCGCTGATAGTGTTCCAGCGCGCCCATGGCTAAGGGCCATTCATCCAGCGCGAGATGCTCGCGGCGTTGTTGATCGTGAGCGCTGATCGGGATCATGCGGCCATGGGTTTCGTCATCGAGTTCAAGGCCACCGCTTTCGAGGAGCACGACCTGCCGATGGTGCTGGGCCAGGCGGCTGGCCAATAGCAATCCGGCAACGCCGCCGCCCACAATGCAATGTGTCGCGCTGGTGGGTAGATTGGCGCTGCCGACTCGAAGGTCTCGAATTGTCATCGGGACACACTCCCAAGGGTTCGAGCGACAGTAGCGCTCGCCGTGAGGTAAGAGGCTGAGTAGTACGGCTGGCGATGTAGCCATTCAGGCTAAGCTTGGCGTTGCGTTCGGGTTATTGTCGGGCACGGCCCGTACCAGCACCCTGTTGCGAAATCGGGAGTGCCGGAATGGTCCAAACGCCGCGCGCCAGCGTCATTCTTCCGCATTTGAACGAGCCGGATCTACTGGCTTGCCTGCAATCGCTCGACCAGCAAAAAATGGATGGGATCCCCTTCGAGATCATCGTTGTGGACAATGGTTCAACGGTGCCGCCCGAGGGCACTGTTTCATTGGTGTCAGGCGCGCGGCTGCTCTACCAATCCATTCCCGGGCCTGGGCCGGCGCGCAATCTGGGCGCTGCGGAGGCAAAGGCGCCGCTACTGCTGTTCATCGATGCCGATTGTATCGCCATGCCGCACTGGCTGTCGCGGATCGTCAGTTATTTCGATGAACACAAGTCGGTCGACATCGTCGGTGGCAATATTCGCATCCAGCCCACCCGTTCAGGGCGGCTGACCGCCGTCGAGGCCTATGAGAGCATCTACAGCTATAGGACCCGCTTTTACGTGGAGCATCATGGCTTTGCGGCGACAGGGAACATGGCGGTCCGGGCCGAGGTGTTCCAAAAAATAGGACCCTTTGGTGGCATCGGCACGATGGAGGACACGGCGTGGGGCCAGCGCGCGACCGGCATGGGATATCGCATCGCCTATCTTGATGGCGCCTGCGTGACGACGCCATCATGCAAGTCTATTGCGGAACTGACGCGGCGTTGGGACCGGCACGTGGCGCATGAATTTGGCGAACTTGACCGGACCCTCGCCAGCGTCGCCCGCTGGTTGGCCAAGACCGCCATCATGGCGTTGTCCCCGTTGGGCGAGATCGTGCCCATCTTGCGCAGCGATCGGGTTGAGGGCGTGCGCGAGAAAATGCTTGCCTTCGCCTGCCTTACCAGGGTTCGGCTCTACCGCGCAGCCCGCATGATCGACCTCCTCTGGCACGACAATGCCGCGAGCATGGTTGACTTGTGGAACCGCGAAAAGCGCTAGGTCAGGTCATTCGATCGGACTAGCGCGTGCCGAATCTACTTCCCAGCGTAGGCCAAACTGCATCGCATGAGCGATGTCTCCGCCCTGCCGCAGCATGGCAATTTTACCGCTGATCCAGACGTGGGAGACGGGCGATGCTGAACGGCGTCAACGGACTTGAAGATCCTGAGGTGACTCCAGACGCTGGAACGGACCGGATCACCGCCATGGCGACCGGCTTCGGCGTCAGCGCGCAGCGTTTGATAGATTTGTGTGACCTGGCAGCGAGTGGCCTCCCGCAGATGGCCCTGCCGGAATTGAGCTTCGTTCACACGATGCGCAGCAAAGCCAACCGCAATGGCTCGGGCAGCAATGCCGAGGGTGATAATCTGCGATATGCGGTCAATGTCGCGCAGGGTCTGGGCTGGGTGCCGCAAGCGGTGCAACATCAGGTTCTGGGCGGCAAGACGGCGATTGACCTGGCTCTTCGCTGTGTCGCCCGTGCGCAGGCAGCCGGCGAACCGGGCGCCGTGGCATTGGCGGCCTGGGCCGCTGCGGAAACCGCTGGGGTCCATACGCCGGCACTCTTTGACATTCTTGCGCGGGCGCTGTCGGCTGAACCGGCAATCCACACCGTGCCCTGCGCCTGGGCGCTGACGGCGGCGGTAGCCGCCCGCCATCTTGGCGATACCAGCGAAGTGGAGCGGCGGGCTGCGGCCAAACTCGCCGGGGCGCAGTCGGATCATGGGCTGTTCCCGCATGTCCTGCCGTCTCGGGCCGCAAGCTGGATCCGCCGCCATGTCGGCAGCTTTGCGGACCAAGTCTATCCGATACAGGCCCTCGCGCGGTTGAGCGCTGCGACCGGTAATGCCGGTGCTCTCAAGGCGGCCAATGCCTGCGCGGCGCGGATTGTGAACCTGCAGGGACCAGCCGGGCAATGGTGGTGGCACTACGATACGCGCGACGGGCAAGTGGTGGAGGGCTATCCGGTCTATAGCGTGCACCAGCATGCCATGGCGCCTATGGCGCTGCTCGACCTCCATGATGCGGGCGGTGTGGATCATCGCCAGGCCCTGGCAAGGGGACTGGAGTGGATCGATGCGCGCCCCGAAACCACAAGCCCGATGGTGTCGGAGGGCGATGGCGTTATCTGGCGCAAGGTCGGGCGCAACGAGCCCAGCAAGCTGTCGCGCAAGCTCGGCGCCGCGACGACGGCAGTGGCTCCTGGCCTGCATCTGCCCTTTATCGACCTGATCTTGCCGACCGGCAAGATCGACCGGGAGTGCCGGCCCTATGAATTTGGCTGGATGCTCTATGCCTGGCGCTCGCGTGGTGTCGTTGCCGAACTGCGCCGGACCTAAGGTTCGCGTAGCGCCTCGTCCAGTCCGCGAATCAGCGGATGAAGGAAATAGGAGATGATCGTCCGCTCGCCGGCATGGATCTCCGCTGAGACGGTCATGCCCGGCAGCAGCACGAAATCCTTCGGCAGGTTGTTCAGTCGGCCCTCGCCCAATTTGACACCCACCTTGTAAAAGGTTGGCCCATTGTCCTGGCCAGCAGGGCTTGGCTGGGTGAAGGAATTACCGCTGATTGACGTTACCGTCCCGTCCATGGTTCCATGGACCTGAAATGGGAAGGCGTCGAACTTGATGCGGGCCAGATCTCCCAGCGCCAGATGGCCGATATCATTGCTTGCGACAATGACCTCGACATCTAGGGGCACATTGATGGGGACGAGCGTGATCAGCGGCTCGGCCGGCTGAATCACCGATGCGACCGAGCGCTGGGCGACCTCCAGGACTGCAGCATCGGCGGGGGCATGGAGCTTGGACATGGTGGCGCGGAGGTCGACCTTGCGCAGTTCTTCCCTGGCGCTGGCATAAGTGTCCTCCAGCTCCACCAATTGCTCAAGCGTCATGCGGCGGTAGTCTTCGATGAAATTCTGGCGCTCGGCCGCGGTCTTGTTGAGCTGTTCGCTCGCTTGCACCTGCTGGCCGGCGATCTGGCTCACGGTTACCTGCAGGTCGAGGCCGAGGTCGCGGCTTTCGAGGAGCGCCAGGCGCGAGCCGTTGCCGGTCTCGGCCAGATCAAAGCGCATGCTCTCGATTTCCCGCAGCCCTTCGAGCCGCTGGTCCAGCGCGGTCTTTTGGGTCAGTGAGGCGTCGATGACGGCCTGGCTTTGCGCAATCTGGGCGTCGAAATCGGTGAGCCGCGCCGCATAGGCCAACCGGCGTTGCCGGAAAAGCTGTTCCTGCATCGCGGCCTCGGACGAGGCTCCCGCTCCAGGGGCGTATGGACGTCCATCCACCTCAGCACGGAGGCGCGCAATCTGGGCGGTGAGATTGGCAATATGCGACTTGAGCTGCCCGGCATCAGACGAGCTGAAGGTGGGATCAAGCGTCGCCAGCAACTGGCCTTTCCGGACTATGTCGCCGGGTTTGACCGTGATGGCGCGAATGATCGAAGTCTCGAATGGCTGCATGACCAATGTCGGCTGACTGGTCGAGAGCTTGCCGGGGGCCACGACGACCTCGTCGATGTTCGAGACGCTGGCCCAGGCGATGCCGGAGCATATGGCGGACGCCACGATATAGAGCGTGAGGCGAGCGACGACAGGCGGCCGACGCTCTTCCAGCGCGATGGCGTCGGTCTGAAAATCCATGACCGTACTGTGCCCAACGGGCTTAGTCACAGCAGCAGGCGGCGCCTTTTTAGGTTTTACGAGCCGTGGTTTTTTGCTGAAGTTCTTCATCCGACGAGCTTTATTTGCTGGTTCCAGAGCTGGCGGTAGGTGGTGCAGCGGGTCACCAGCTGGCTGTGCGGACCCGAATCCACCAATTGCCCGCGATCGAACACGAGGATGGCGTCGGCATCGGTGAGCATGGAGAGGCGGTGGGAGACGATGATGACCGTGCGGCCCGCTGCGATGCCTTTGATGGAGCGTTTGACGATAGCTTCGCTCTCGGGGTCCAGGGCGCTGGTCGCTTCATCGAGAATGAGGATTTTTGGATTGGTGACGAGCGCCCGCGCAATGGAGAGCCGCTGGCACTGACCGCCCGAAAGGTTCTCGGCGCCTTCCTCGATCCGCGTATCATAGCCACGGGGCAATTGCTCGATGAACTCGACGGCGCCGGCGAGTTCGGCAGCCTCCACGATTTGCTCGAAGGTGGCATCTGGCTTGGCGGCGGCGATGTTGTCGCGGACGGTGCCACAGAAGAGGAAACTGTCCTGTAGCACGACACCGATGCTGCGGCGCAGGTGATTGAGATCCAGTTCGCGCACGTCGTGGCCGGAGATGCGGATAAGGCCCTGCTGGATGGGATAGAGGCCCTGAATCAGGCGCGTCATGGTGCTCTTGCCGGAACCGCTGCGGCCCACCACGCCCATGACGCTGCCTCCGGGAACGACGAAGCTGATATCTTTGAGCGCTAATGCCCCATCCTGACGATAGCGGAAGGCCACGTTTTCGAACTCGACGCCGCCGGTGAGCTCTGGGCGCAGACCCTCGCTGCGGCCGGCATTTTCGACCTTCTCGTTCATCACTTGCCCGAGCATGCGCACCGAAAGGGCCACCTCCTGATATTCGTGGACCATCGTAACGATCTGCACCAGGGGGCCAGAGACACGGCCGGCCAGCATGTTGAAGGCGATGAGCGCACCCACGGTCAGTACGCCGTCAAAGACTTGTAGGGCACCAAAGACGATGATGGCGACCGACATCAGCTTTTCGACAAGGCCAGTGACGGCCTGGGCGGTGACGGAGATGACCTCGACCTTGAAGCGGCTGTTGATAGTCTGGGCCGAGCGATCGTCCCAATTGCGCCGCTGCAAAGGTTCCATGGCGAGCGATTTGAGCGTGCGCACACCATGCATGGTTTCGACCAGCAGCCCCTGCCGCTCGCCTTCGGCGGCATAGAGATCGGCCAGCCGCTTGCGGAAGGGCACGACAAGCAAGGCCACGACAAGGCCAATAAGCGCACTGGCGCCAAGGACGATCAACGCCAGAAAGGTACTGTAGAGAAAGAGCACTGGAATGAAGACAATGAGCGAGAGCGCATCGAGCAGGGTGAGAAACAGGCGGCCGGTGAGGAATTCACGGATGCGGCCCGCCTGTTGCATATGCTTGACCAGCACGCCGGCAGAAGCCTGCTCGAAGTAGGTAATCGGCAGATCGAGCAGATGCCGGAAGGTGCGGGTTGCCACACGGATATCGATGCGATTGGTGGCGTAGACCAGCAGATAGCGGCGCAGGAAAACGAAGACAGCTTCAAAGATCAGGGCGATGCCGATGCCCACCGCGAGGACACTGAGCGTCGAATAGCTTTCATGCACCAGCACCTTGTCGATGACGAGCTGGAAAAAGATCGGCGTGGCGAGGCCCAGCGCGTAGAGAAAGAGCGCGGCAATGGCGACGTCGGTGAAGAGGCGCGACTGCTGCAGAATTTCGGGGATGAACCAGCGAAAGCCGAAGGGTTGTTCGGGGTCAGCCATACCATAGCTACGTTTGGCCAGGAGCACTTCGCCGGACCAGTGTTTGGCGAACTGATCGAGTTTAACGACAATCATGCCGCCGACCGTCTCGGCCAAAGGATCATAAAGCCTGAGGATACCGGCACCGGCTTCGTCTTTGTCGGCGCCGATGATGGCCACCCAATTGCCGTTTTGAAGCCGAACCAGCGCCGGGTAGGCTTGGCCAAGGCGCAGCAGGGCGGGGGCGCGCAGACGCGTGCGGCGGGCCTTGAGGCCGGCATTTTGCGCCATGCGCAACATTAGGTCTGGGCCAATGCCCTCCTCGCCAAGGGCGTATTCGGCAATCAGCCGTTCCGCGCTCACGTCGACATTGTGATGCCGAAGCACGGCGGACAGGCAGGAGGGGCCGGTCTGGATCGACATTTGGCGACGGCGTCAGACGAAGTTCGGCGAAACGCCGTCGCTCGACCTGGCGGGCCTGGCGGTGGCCGCCAGGTTGGGCTCGTTGCGGCGGATAGCGCCGGCTTCGATCAGTCCGTTCATGGCGTTTTGCAGCACTTCGAAGCTGTTGGCAAAACCTTCAAGCGACATGACGATGCGCATACGATGCTCGGGCACTGGCTGGCCCATATCGTCGCGCATGGTGTGGGAGAGGCTCACCAGGTCGAGCCGCATAATCGTGCCGGTAACGGTGATTTCGCCAATGGCATCGGCGTAGATTTCGGCTTGCATGGTGTTGGTCTCCGGTTGGTGTTCAGGTCGCGAGCTGTGCGTTGAAGACGACGTCGACATAGTAGTTGGAGGCATTGTAGCTGCTGGTGGGGAAGGCGCTGGAGCTGCCATAGGCGTAGAGGCCGTTACCGCCGCTTGTGGCGCTGGAAGGCGCGGTCAGTGGCCCCGAGGTGATCGCCTGGTTAAGGCCTGCACCGGTGACCGAGTAATTGCCATTGGTGTGATAGGAGATGACATAGGTCGCGCCTGCGGTGATGGCGATTGGCGTGGCAAAGTTTGCTGTCTGCCACCCGCTGGCAGTTTCGTTCTGGAAGCTGACACGGCCTAGATTGGTACCGGTCGAACTCCACAGCGTCGCCACATGCGGGCCGGTATTGTTGGGGCCTTTGTAGAATTTTGCCGCAGTGATGGTACCATTCTGGGATGAGGTGAACTTCATGCCCAGCTCGACCCCATTGGGGTCGTTGACCGAGATTGTTGCCGGTGTGGCGCTGGCGGCAAACAGGGAGACGCCGGTGGCTGCCGCCGCAACATTGAGGCCAACATTGGCGGAGGCAACGCCGCCACGGCCATCGGCGATGGCATAGTTTAAGGTGGCTGGGCCGGTATAGTTTGTGTTGGGCGTGAAGGTGATGATGTTGGTCGTGGCGTTGAAGACGGCGGTACCGTTCGTCGCGCCACTCGTGCCCGTAATGGTCAAGAGATCACCGTTGGCATCACTATCATTGGCCAGCAGTGTTGCCGCCTGGATTTGGAGGGGCGTATTGCGCTGGACCGTGATGCCGCTGTCATTGCCGGCGACCGGGGCGGTGTTGGCGCCGGGCGCGTAATAGACATCCACCCAGTAATTGGTGGCGTTGTAGCTATTGGTCGGGAAGAGGGGACCAGGGCCATAGGCGAAGAGGCCGTTGCCATTGCTGGCGCCGCTACCATTTTGCGGGGCGGTGATCCCGTTGTTGCTGATCGCGGTGTTGAAGGCCGCTGCAGTGGCGGAATAGTAGCCGGAATTGGTGTGATAAGAGACGACATAGCTCGTGCCCGCCGTCACTGCGATTGGGCTGGAGAAGCTGGCCGATTGCCAGCCACTGCTGGATTCATTGGTGAAGGCGACGGTGCCGAGCTGGATGCCGGTGCTGCTCCAAAGCGTGCCGGTATGAGGACCGGTGTTTTGTGGGCCCTTGTAGAAGCGGATACCATTGATCGATCCGGCAAGGGCTACGGTGAAGCGCATGCCCAGCTCGACCGAAGCCGGATCATTGGCTGTAACAGTGGCGGGCGTGGCATTGCTCGCAAACAGCGAGTTACCGCTGATGGCCTGGGTGACCGTCAGGGCGACGGAGGCCGAGGCGGTGCCGCCGCGTCCATCGCTGATTGAATAGACGAAGGACGCCGCGCCCGAATAGCCAGCGGTAGGGGTAAAGAGCACAGCATTGGTCTGGGCGTTGTACACCGCCGTGCCGTTGACACCGCCGGAGGCGCCGGTGATCGACAGCGGATCGCGGTCGGGATCATTGTCATTGGCCAGAAGTGCGGCGGCGCTCAGCGTCAGCGCCGTATTTTTCTGTGTTGTGTAGCCGCTGTCATTGGTCGCGATGGGGGCGCGATTGGTCGCTGCTGTCGCATTCATGATGACGTCGACCCAGTAATTCGTGGAGTTGAAAGAACTGGTCGGCATGAGGTTCGCTGTGCCGTAGGAGAAGACCCCATTGGCTCCGGCAGGCGCCGTGAGCAGGCCAGAGGCATGGCTCGTCGCGAAGTAATTGCTGGTTGTCGCATAGTGGCCATTGCTGTGGTAGCTGGCCACATAGGTGGTGCCCGCCGTGATCGGCACGGCATTGCTGAACATGACGGTCTGCCAGCCGCTTGCAGTCTCGTTGACGAAGGTGGCGGTGGCTAGCAGCGCGCCGGTGCTGGTCCAGAGCGAACCACTATGGGCTCCGGTGTCGAGTGCGCTCTTGTAGTAGCTGACGCCCGTGATGACGCCAGAGGCAGAAGCGACGAATTTGACACCCAGATTAACCTGGGCGGCGTCGGAATTGCTGAGCGTGGTCGGTGTGTCCGAGGGCCGGAACAGGGTGCTGGTGGTGACCGAGGGGGAAACATTCATGTTGACCACGGCCGAGCCGACGCCGCCGCGACCATCCGAAATCGAATAACCAAAGGACGCCGGGCCGGTATATCCGGTGGTCGGGATGAAGGTGAGGGTTTGCGCCTGGGCGTTTAAGGTGACGGTGCCGTGGGATGCAGATCCAGCGCCAATAACGGTCAGCACATCGTTATTGGGGTCGGTGTCATTGCCGAGCAGGGTCGCCATGGCGAAAGTGATCGGCGTATTAAGCTGCACCAGATAACCATCGTCATTGTGGCCGATAGGGGCCGCATTGGGCGTGGGAACGCCACTGAACACCACATCAACCCAATAGTTGGCGCTCGAACTGGTTCCCGGAAAGGCGCTGGCGCTGTCATAGGAATAGAGGCTACCCGTCGAGGTAAGAGGGCCTTGCAGATGCGGCGTAGCGTAGTAACTGGGCGAGGCGGCATATCCAATACCGTAATTGGATGCGACATAGCTGGTGCCAGCGGTGATCGAGACCGGGTTGTCGAAGATCACTGCTTGCCAGCCGCTGGGTGTCTCGTTGCGGAAGGTGGCGCGGGCCAGCAGCGTACCGGTGGAGGTCCAGAGAGAACCGATATGTTCGCCGCTGTTGCCGGTGCCCTTGAAATAGCGCAGACCGACAATGCTGCCCGACTGGTTGGAGCTGAAGGTGACGCCGAGATTGACCGGCCGGTCATCGAGGCTGAAGGGCGCGGTGGGGGTTTCGCCCGGGCCAAAGAGATTGCCCGAGCCGCCCTGATCGACGCTGACCGCTCTGCCGGCGGTCGGCGTTTCGAGATTGATGCTGTCGTCGACGGCGCGCGACAGGATCGTATAGGTGCCGCCCACAAGGGGGGTCCAGCTATAGCTCCAATTGGAGGCGCCGGTGGCGCGATGCCATGAGGCGCCACCATCGGTCGAGACCTCGACCACCGAAACCAGACCGCCGCCATGATCGGTGGCAGTCCCGGTGACGGTGGCGGTCTTGGCTGCTTCGAGCGGCTCGGTCAGCGGGTTGATAACGGTGGTCGGCGCCAGACTGTCCATACTCTGGCTGGCCGTAACGAGGCTCTGCATCAGCGTTGTCGGCTGTACGCCCATATCGGCGAACAGATTGATCATCGCCTGCTGGACGTTGCGGTCGATCGGGGTTGCCTCATTGTCGTGGTGGCTGTCGAGGCCCCAGGACCAGTAGACGGTGCCGGCGCCGAAAACGAGTGCGCCGCTGGGAGCACGATAAAGCGTCAGGCTGTGCTGCGCCGTACCCGGACCGGTGGAGGCGCCATAGTCGAGCAGCAGGGTGTTGACGTCCACACTGGTGGAGGACAATGGCACCAAGCCCGCCGGGCGGAAGCCATTGTCGACGTCGGAATCCCACTCATAGCCAAGCAGGTTCTTGGTGAGCGTATAGACTTCGCCCGGATTGATGTCGGCGACGGCGGTATTGGTCCAGAAGCGCAGGTTGGATATGTCATAGGGCACGTTGATGGCGTCGAGCCGATAGGAATCGACAGTGAACATGGTGCCGGTCAGGTTGTTTTCCGGCCGCCCGGAGCCGAGCACCGGATCGCGCCAGGTGGAGGTGGTGCCTTCGGGGTCGCTGTCCGCATTGTCCCAGCGCTCCTTGTAGGAGACGAGCGTTTTGTAAGGCGTGCCGCTGCCGTCAATGCTGGTTTCCCAACGGGTTTCCCAATAGACCTCGTTGCCGCTCCAGAACGACAGATTGACCCCCGCATCGCGGGCAGCTTCGACATTGGCGCGCTGTTCGCCAGACCAGTATTCGTCATGGCCGACACTGAGAAAAATCTTGCTGTTGAGCAATTGGGCGGCGTTGGACGCTGCGTCGATGCCGGAGATGTAGTTGATGTCGTAGCCATTCTGCTCAAGGAAGCGGATGGCTGGATATTCGGCCCCGAAGATGTAGTCCTGCGGTCCAGCGGCGAAACCGCCATCGCGGGTGATTATGGGACGGTTGTAGCTGACCTTGCTGGCGCGGCCGGTGCGCAAGCCGCCGCCAATGCCACCGTAGAAATTGTAACCGCCCCACCAATTATAGGCCTGCCAGGTGGTGTCCGCGGTCTGGAAGGTGATGTCGCTTGGTGCTTCGTCATTGCGCACGATAAAGGGGATCATGTTCTCGCCCAGCGAGCCATCGAGGCGCGTCAGCTTGGCGAAATAGACCCCAGAAACGGCATCGGCCGGAACGGCCCAAGAGGCCGAGACGGACCAGTTGCCGGCATCGACAAGTTTGGTGGTTGGGTCGAAAAGCGGCAGCGGCTGGGATTGGGCACTGGCCAGATTGCGCTCGATGGTGTGGACCAGCCGGGCGCCATCGCCGCCATAGTAGCCGAGGCGGTAGATCTCGATCCGGTAATTTTTTGAGTCGGTGCTGATTTTGAAGTCGACAGTTTCGCCATGGTTCAGCGTAAATTGGGCGGCATAGCCTTCTATCGATGGATCGGCGAGGCCAATCAACCACTCGCTTTCTGGCGTGCCCTGCTTGCTGTTTTCCAGCACAATTGCATTTGGCGTGGCCGATAAATTATTGAGAGTCGACATGGTGTCACGCGCAAGACTAGTGCTCGCGCTGGTCGGCGCATCGACCGGTTCGTAAAAATCGAGAACGCGCTGGGCATAGCCAGTCGGCTTGCCATTGGTGGCGGCCGGACCACCTGTGCGCACGGAACACATGGTGCAGGCGCGGCCGGTACAGGTGCCGCAGGGCGTCGTGGCGGAGGCGGCGACCCAGCTGGCGCGCCAGTCAAGCAGATCCGGCGCTGCGGTTTTGTCGGTCTCCGAAGCGGCAGCGGGGGATGGGGCTTGCGGCGACGGCTCTGGCGGCGTCTTCAAGGCTTGCCCGGTCGCGGAGGCGTCGGCCAAGCGAGGTGTGCTCCCAGAGCGGGAAGGGCCGCTGGCCTCAACAGGACTCGCCGGCAGTAGATGTGGCGAGAGCGTCGGTTGGAACTGGGTCGGGGCAAATGTACTGCCGGCGACGGTAGCGTCCGGACCATAGGCTATCGCGGGCGTCAACGCGTTGGGCAGGTGTTGCGAGCGAGCCAGGGGGATCTTGTCCGCAAACAACCCAGACGTGGCCAAAGCAAGATTCTCGTTCAGGGGCACAAGGGCACTGGAGGCGCCTTTCGGGGCGGTCCAACGACTGTGACCAGTGCCGCGCCGCAACCAGAGGGGCTCGACGGCATGACGCGTCTCCTGGGACGGCGATGGCAGCACCGCAAAGGTCAATGCTAGCCCTTTCGTGCTCTGCCGGTTGGCAATTGCGAAATGTTTCACGCGACTTCCCCCGGTGAGATACGAAACGCGGATACCCCCACGTCGGGCGGGGCTATCCTCCCAGCCCTGCCCGACGTTTCGTGTCCGAAGGACACCTTGCCTGCAGTGCCACGAACACCGCATCTAAGGTATCTTACGGCCCTGCTACGGGGCTCAGCCGGCCTTGCAACGCGGCTGTGGATCGACCAGAACAGAGTTCCAGCGACGCGCCTATCGCCCGTGGGGATTAGCTCTGGCGCCGTTGTGATCTAGTACGACGCTCATGCCTCGCTGCCGGACGGCTGGTGATGCGGTGGGCGCTGTTGGGAAAAACTCCGCCATGTCGCCAGGGCGCCCGCACGGTGCACGGCAGAACCACCGAGGCTGCGCAGGAGTTCGCCGGTGAGCAGGGCCAGTCGAAAGACAGCATTGGCTGTCGGGCCATGATGGCGGGCATAATCGCGAATACGGTTGGTAGTGAGAAGCGCATAGAGGTTGGCGTTGCGGCTATAGTCACCACCAATGTGGATGAAGACCGCTTCAGGAACGAAGGCGACGTGAAGGCCGGCGTCGCGGACCCGGCGCTGATAGTCGACCTCTTCGCTATAGAGAAAGAAGGACTCGTCCCACAGGCCGGTGCGGGCCCGGGCACTGGCGGAAATGAGCAGGGCTGAGCCGCTCGCCCAATCGACTGTGCTGGTGCGTTCGTAGCGATGATCACTGCAGATGCATTCGCCGCGGTCCAGACCATAACCGAGCCGCGTACCGAGGAGGGCATCGGCCCAGGCGGTCTGCAGCGATGGTTCGCGGCGCAGCGAATGAAAGAGCATGCCATCTTCGTGCTGGATGCGGGGGGCCGCGATGCCGATATTGGCAGACAGGCGGCGGATCAGATGGGCCACCGAACCAGGGGCGACACGAATATCGGGGTTGAGGATCAGCAGATCGGCCTCGGCCGAGATGGTGGCCGCACCGGCATTGATGCCGGCGGCATAGCCTCCATTGCGTCCGGTTTGCACCACGCGCGCACCAATGGGATGCGCACGCGCAATGGCGACGGACTTGTCGGAAGAGGCGTTGTCGACGACGACGATTTCGGTGCGCGGGAGGCCGGCGAGGCCCTCGCCCAGCGTGTCGAGAAGGCCGCCCAGTGTGTCGGCGCTATTGTAGGTGACAACGATCACCGCCAGCGATCGATCGTTCGAATTGTCAGCACGGGGCTGGCCTGAAACTCCCAAAGCCATCATCGCCTCCCAAGAATGCGACCCATGTCAGCGTTCACAGGGGGGCTGGGCACTAGTGATTTGCAGCTAGCGGAGCGTCGTTGTGCTTATGCCACTAGTCAATTTCGCGCGCGTATCGCTCCCGGCGGACGGCAAATGCGCTCCTATTATGCGCTGATCGCCCCTATTAGGATGATTGTTGGGCCTTTGCACCGCCGCATAGCGTCATCCCCTGCCAATGGGGAGGTCCTAATGACATGGAGCGCGGGTGAAGCCCAGGCCGGCGGGCCGTTTGCGCAGAATCCCGACTTACTGTTCGGGCTGCACGTTGATGCCATCGGCATGACCGAGGCAATCGAGCGGTGTCGGCTGGCGCTGGAGACGCGGCGCACGCTGTTGGTGGGTGTGCTCAACGCGGCAAAAATTGTCAGCATCCGGCACAATGCGGAGCTGCGGAACGCCATACTCGACTGCAATATGCTGCTGGCCGATGGCCAATCGGTGGTCTGGGCCAGTCGGCTGCTTGGGCATAGATTGCCGGAGCGCGTGGCCGGCATCGACCTGTTTCAGGAATTGCTGTCGCTGGCGCATCAGCAACGGCGGCGCATCTATCTGCTGGGCGCGACGCCCGAGGTTCTAGCGGCGCTGGTCGCTAAAATCGGCCAATGCTGGCCGGGGGCGGAAATCGTCGGCAGCCGAGATGGCTATTATGCCGAGGACGAAGCCGCCGACGTCGCAGAAGGAATTCGGGACGCCCGGCCCGACATGTTGTTTCTGGGCATGCCGTCGCCGAAGAAGGAAATCTTCCTTCGACGCTTTCAGGACCACCTGGGGGTGCCAGTTTTACACGGCGTTGGCGGCTCGTTCGATGTTCTGGCCGGGTTGACCAAACGCGCACCGCGCGCCTGGCAGCGCATGGGGCTCGAATGGGCTTACCGGCTGGCGCAGGAGCCACGGCGGTTGTGGCGGCGCTATCTCACCACCAACACCGCTTTTGTTACCCTGACCCTCCGCGAAATCTTCCACCCCAGCGCCGAAATGCAGCGCCTTCCTGCCGAGCCTGGCACGACGCCCAGCTCTCACATCTCATCATAGGATTGGCCATGTTGAACGAAGTTTTTAGTGGCAACCTCGTGGTTGTCGGAATGGGCTATATCGGCCTGCCTACGGCCACCGTCCTGGCGACGCGCGGGGTGCAGGTGACGGGCGTCGATGTCAATCCGCGCATCGTCGAGACGATCTCGCGCGGCGAGGCTCCCTTTATCGAGCCTGACCTGGCCGTCGCCGTCAGCGGCGCCGTGGCCATGGGGCGGCTCTCGATGGCGCGCGACATCCCTGAGGCCGATGCTTTCATCATCGCGGTGCCAACTCCGTTCAACGAAGACCACACGGCAGACCTCTCCTGCGTCAAAGCAGCGGCCGAGCAAGTGGCGCCGAAATTGCGAAAGGGCAACATCGTGGTGCTGGAATCCACCAGCCCACCAGGCACGACCGAACTGGTCAGCCAGTGGATCGGCGCCGTTCGACCTGACCTCATCATGCCCCATGTCGTGGGTGGCAACGCTGACATCTATGTCGCGCACTGCCCCGAGCGGGTGCTGCCGGGCAAAATCATGATCGAGATGATCACCAACAATCGGGTGGTGGGCGGCCTGACGACGAGCTGCGCAATCAAGGCGGCCAGCATCTATCGGGTGTTCTCACAAGGCGAGATTCTTCTCACCGATGCCGCCAGCGCCGAAATGGCCAAGCTGGTGGAAAACTCCTATCGCGACGTCAATATTGCCTTTGCCAATGAGCTGTCGCTGATCACCGAGTCGCTAAGGCTCGACGTTTGGGAAGTAATCAAGCTCGCCAACCAGCATCCACGTGTCAATGTCTTGTCACCAGGCCCGGGCGTTGGCGGACATTGCATCCCGGTCGATCCGTGGTTCATTGTCGCCGCGGCGCCGGATCTGGCCAGGCTCATTCGTACGGCGCGCGAGGTCAATGACCACAAGCCGCATCACGTGGCCAATCAGGTCATCGCCAAAGCCAGACGTTTTGTCTCGCCATCGGTGGCCTGCCTGGGCCTGACCTTCAAGGCCAATGTCGACGATGTGCGGGAGAGCCCGGCGATCGAGGTAGTTGGCCTGATTGCCAGCGCCCTGCCGGACGTCGAAATCATGGTCGCCGACCCCTATGTCGAGACGCTGCCGAAAGAACTCGTGGGCAACGCCAATCTCCGGCTGACCAACGCCGGCGAGGCTGTGGACCGGGCCGACATCATCGTGCTTCTGGTCGAGCATGATGCCTTCAAGGCACTGCGCCATAATCGCCACAATGGCAAGGTGGTCTATGACACCCGCGGGGCGTGGGCGTGAACCTGTCTTACGCTCGGAACGAAGTCGATTGGGCGCTCACCATGACCAAAGAAATGCTCGATTGACTTCACACTGCGATCCGAAGCAAGGCCGTCGCCATAGGGATTGACGGCCTTGGCCATCGCATCATAGGCAACCTCGTTGGTCAGAAGCCGGCTCACCTGTTCAAAGATCAAGTTCTCATCGGTTCCCACCAGCGACGCCGTGCCGGCGAGCACGGCCTCTGGGCGTTCGGTCGTTTCCCGCATGACCAGCACCGGCTTGCCTAGGCTCGGCGCCTCTTCCTGCACGCCACCGCTGTCAGTCAACACGATGTCCGACTTTTTCATCGCGTAGATAAAATCGCTATAGTTGAGCGGATCGGTGATGATGATGTTTTCGATGTCGTCAAGCTCGGGCAGCAGGATTTCGCGCACCGCCGGGTTGAGGTGGGCCGGCAGCAGCAACTGGACGTCCGGGAATGCTCGGGCGAGCCGAGCCATGGCCCGAGCGGCCCGTGCCATGGGCTCCCCCCAGGATTCGCGACGATGGGCAGTGACCAGGATGATCCGGCGGCCGTTGAGCCGCAATAGGTCCTGATTGGTGGGCAGCAATTGTCGGGAGGCGACATCAAGTAGGGCGTCGATCACTGTGTTGCCGGTTACGGCGACACGGTGGGGGGCGATGCCCTCGGACAGGAGGTTCTGTCGCGCCGTTTCCGTCGGCGCCAGATGTAGGGCAGCCAGGCGCGAGACCATTGTGCGGAACATTTCCTCGGGAAAAGGGTCGTAGGCATCGTAGGTCCGCAGACCCGCTTCGAGATGAATGACCGGCGTCTTCGCATAGAAGGAAGACAGCGCCCCAGCAAAGCAGGTGGTGGTGTCGCCCTGTACGAGGACAGCGTCGGGACGTTCTCGCTCAATGATTTCAGAAACACCCTCCAGCGCTCTGGCTGTGATGCCGTCCAGGCGCTGCCGGTCGGCGATGATGTTGAGATCATAACGCGGCTCGATGCCGAAAATGGCGTTGACCTGATCGAGCATCTGCCGGTGCTGGCCGGTAACCACCACAACCGGTTCAAGATGTTCGGATGCATCCATCGCGGCAATGAGGGGCGCCATCTTGATGGCTTCGGGCCGCGTTCCATAGACAACCAGAATCCTGCGCATCAACCGGTCTCCCGCCTTCGGCACAGGTGACGCTAGGCGTGGAGTGCTCTGCAGCAAATACCTCGTTCTGCTAAGCCGTGACTGAGGTCCATGGCCGCCGTGTGCAGGCCCTAGCCAAAGACGGTTAGTGGCCGGCCCAAAGGAGTAGCGAGGAGGCGAGGACCTGCACCGGCCCCTCCATTCATACTTCGTTAAGCTTATTACGCGGGAAAAGCGGGCGTAATCTAGCTCGCACGGGGGAGTTTTGGCTTGGGCGATAGCGCCTATCGTGCCCACGACAAAGCAAATTGTGGGGCGACGATGCTCGACCATTTCATAGAAGACCACGCCCTTCTCAAGGCAAGCCCGTTCACCTTGCGGGTGCCGGGGGAGGCACGAGGGCGGGCATATGTTTTTGGCAAACGCCTTATCGACATCGTTCTCGTCCTAGTCGGTGGTGCTATGATCCTGCCGCTCGTACTCATCCTTGCTCTGCTGGTGAGGCTGGATGGTGGGCCGGCTTTTTATCGCCAGCCTCGGATCGGGCGTCATGGACGGGTATTTATCCTCTGGAAGCTGCGCTCCATGGTGCAAGATGCCGACCAGGCGCTTCGGGCCTATCTCGACAAGAACCCCGCCGAAAAAGCGGAATGGGACAAGCATCAGAAATTGCGGCGCGACCCCAGACTGACGCGGTTCGGACCTATTTTGCGCCGCTACTCTCTCGATGAGCTGCCGCAATTGTGGAATGTGCTGATCGGTGACATGAGCCTTGTCGGGCCGCGTCCTATGCTACCGCAACAGCGCCTGCTCTATGACGGCATGGCTTACTACGACCTGCGGCCGGGCTTGACCGGATTGTGGCAGGTCAGCGAGCGCAACAGTTGCAGTTTTGCCGAGCGAGCCCGTTATGATGAGCTTTATGGTTGCAGCATCTCAGCTGCCACCGACTTCCGCACCATCGTCAAGACCTTCGGCGTAGTGCTAGGCGGCACCGGCTACTGAGGCGTGACCGTCGCCGTATCCGCCGGCGTCTTTGGTGGTTCCATCGTCACCTTCACCAGATCGGCGGGCTGCAGGAGGCTTGTCTCCGTGGCGTCCAGAGCGACGGTCTCGCCGTCCTGCTGGCGCAGAATTGTGTATTCCACCTGAGTTTGCAGCATTTCGTTGAGGACGGGGGCGTTGTCGGCCTCGATCGATTCTAGCAGCATCCGGCGCGCCGCCGATTGCTGCTGCAGGATTTTTTCCAGACTGGCCTGGTCCTGCTGCAACAGGCGTGCTGTTTCCGATTGCTGCTCGTCCTCGAGCTTTGCGAGTTCGCGCTGGGAATGGTTGAGGTTTTCGCGTGCGGTCATAGTGGCGATGACGATGTCGAGGCGTTGGGAGCGCAGATTGGAAAGCTCTCGCTCAGCATCGTTGAGCCGGGAGACTGTTGCGGAGCCTGCGGCTACCAGATCCCGGATCGAGGCGACCTGCTGTTCGGCCTTTGTGGTCAGATCGTCAACGGCATCCAGTTTTTGTCCGAGCGCATCGATTTCGGCATTGTAGAGCGCGGCGAGGTCGACGAGGCCGGTTTTCTGGCGGGCGGTCTCGTTGACATGTGCATCAAAGATCCGTCGCTCCTGCTCGAGAATTTCGGCAGTGACGGGATCGGCGGTCGTGAGAGCCTCCGGAAAGTTGATGGTACTATCGCGGGCGAACTCGGCTTTCAGCCGCGCGAGTTGCGCCTTGAGGCGCAGGATGTCACTGCCGAAGCCGGCGAAGTCGGCTTCGAGGCGGATCGCATCGCTGGCACCGGTGCTGCTCTCGAAGCGGCGTTCGCCTCCGGCTAATGCCAGGGCCTGGATCACGCTTATGCCGGGACGATAGTCGAATTGGCCGGGCGCCGCGACGCTGCCCACCACATAGATGGGGGGATATTGCACCACCTGCACCGAAGCCTCAGGCTTTTCAATGAGGCCCAGCTTTTGCTGCAGGCGCTGGGCGATCTCGGCAGCTAGCTCATCGGGGGTCAGCGCCTCGGTCGAGATGGCGCCGAGCGAGGGAATGGTGATGGTGCCATCGGCGGCAATGTCGAACTCACCGCCAAGCGCGTCCCAGCGCTTATAATCACCCGAGGCGGCCACGAATTGCACGACGGTGAGCTTCAGCCGGGTCATTGGCACCAGCACGGCAGCACTGGCCGCCAGAGGCAGGGCGGCCATGGAGGCCATCAGAACACCCCAGAACAGGGCGCGTCGGCGCGGACTGGGTCGCTGCAATATGGGCATCTTCAATCCGCCTTTCATGGCTTTATCGCGCATCCTATCCCGCTTCGGGGTCTGCCTGAACCGACTAGTGCGGCTTAGCCCATGCGGCGTAGGCGGGGCGAACCCCTACCCGTGTTGGCGATAGTGCAGCCCCGTCAGAGCCTTATCCTCGTCGCCAAGCGTCGCATTGTCCGCGGCTGCCGACAGCAGGTGACGGCATTGCTCGATCTTGATTTCAGATTCTATTTTGCCCTGTTCCGCCGGAAATTGCCGGTGTTTCTCACGGTTTTGGCGCTGGTCAGCACGGCCTTTGTCGCCGCGATTGTCTTCTGGCCGGTGTCGTATCAGGCGACGGCGCGAATTCTCGTGGAATCGCCGCAGATACCGACAGATCTGGCCAAATCCACCGTGCCCACCGGTGCCGCGGAGCAATTTCAGATCATCCAGGAGGACGTGCTGTCGCGGCAGAGTCTTTTGGACCTGGCCGAGCGCTTCGGGCTTGACGCCGGCACACCGCAGCGGACCGATACGGAGATCGTCGCCGACATGCTGGCGCGCCTGGGGATCACCCCGATGCCGATTGGCACGGGCAACGGCGCAACCGCGACCGTCTTTGAAATTTCCTTCAAGGCAGATCATCCGAGCACGGCAGCTGAGGTCGTCAATGACCTCGTCGCCATGATCCTGAAAAAGGACGTCGCCTTGCGCACAAGACGAGCGCAGGAAACGGTGACCTTCTTCAACAAGGAGACTGCAAGGCTCAATGCTGCGCTCCGGATCGTTGAGGGAAATATCCTCAGGTTCAAGAACGCCAATATCAATGCGCTGCCCGACAGCATCGAATTCCGCCGGACGCAGCAGACCAATCAGCAAAGCCGCTTGCTGGTGCTGGCGCAGGAGAAGGCGGGACTCAACCGGCAGCAGCTGGAGCTGCAGTCACGACCTCTTGGTGTGATCGTCAATCCGGCGACGCCGGACGAGCAGACGCTGACGTCGCTGCGGCAATTGCTGGCGCAGCAGCGGGCGACCTTCACCGAGACGAGCCCCACAATCGTGGCGCTGCGCAGCCGCATCGAGACGCTGGAAAAGAGCCTGATGGCGACCAACCAGGGCGCAGGAATCGACACTGCCGGTGACGGCGCCAGGCAAAGCCCGGCGATGTTCGACATCCGCGTGCGGCTTGAGGAGATTGAAGACGAGCGCGTGCAGCTCAACCAATCGCTGGCGGCGCTGACGGCCTCCATCAAGGCGACACCCGGCATCGAAACGGCACTCAATTCGCTGCAGCGGGACCACCAAAACCTGCAGGCTCAATATGACATGACGGTCTCCCGGCTGGCCGAGGCCTCAACGGGGCAACAGATCGAACTGCTGCTCAAGGGCGAGCGCCTGTCTTTGATCGAAAGTGCGGTGCCGCCGCAGAAGGCGCAGGGTCCAGGCCAGCGTGTCTTGCTGCTGGGTAGTGCGCTGGGTGCATTCGTACTGGCGCTGGCAGTGGTCGTGGTGCCGGAATTGCTGAGCAAGCATATCCGCCGACCGGCCGAGCTGGTCTCGCGGCTGCAGATCGTGCCTTTTGTCACCGTGCCCTATATCGATCGGCCGGCACGGGGCCATGGGGGGCTGCGGCGTCTGTCCAAAGCTGTGCGTAGCAGACTGGGTTTCGGGGGAAGCCGAAACGCTTTCCCGGTCCCCGCGCTTGCCGCTTTTACCAAGACCAGAACGGGCCAGTAGAAAAATGGACACCCCGCTGCAGACGAATTCCAATACGGCAGTGTCATGGCAAGAAATCGCGGCGCTCGACATCGATCCATGGCGGCTTGAGCGGCAGCGGATTATTTCCTTGACGCGGCGGCATTCGGGTGCCGCCATCTTCGACATCATGCGCACCAAGGTTTTGCAGGATGCGCGCACCAAGGGCTGGAGGACGCTGGGCATTTCGGCGCCGACGGAAAAATGTGGCAAGACAACGGTGGCGGCCAATCTCGCCATCAGCCTTGCCAGACACGAAAAGCTCAAGATTGCGCTGATAGACCTCGAGTTGCGGCGGCCAAACCTGGCGCGCATCTTCGGACATTCGGGGCGCTATGCGACCGAAGATTTTCTGCGTGGTCGGTGCCAGGCGGAGGACTATCTCGTCCGGCTGGGCGACAATCTCGCAATCGGGACAAGTCCGCCTAGTGCGAGCCATGTTTCCGAACTGCTGCACAGCGCCGACACGGCGGCGGTTCTGGGCACGTTACGAGCGGAGCTGGGTGCCGACCTCGTCCTCTACAATCTCCCTGCGCTGCTGGAAGGAGACGACTGCCTCGGGCTCTTGCCGTTGGTGGAGGCCTCGCTTCTGGTGGTGGGAGCTGAGCAGAGCACGATCGACGATATCGATGTGTGCGAACGGCAGATGAGGGACCGCACGCACCTGCTCGGCGTGGTGCTCAACAAGTGCCGTTACCCTACTGGCAAGAACAGCAATTTCCAGGCTTGATCAGCCTTCGCGGAAGGTCCGCACGAACCGCTCTTCGATTGGCGCCATAAGATAGGACCAGACGGACCGTTCGCCGGTCTGGAAGAAGCCTTCGGCGGGCATGCCCGGAACCAGCTGGGCCTCCGCCGGAAGCTTCGCCAGTTCTTCGTCGGCCACACCAACCCGCACTGAGAAATATTCCATGCCGGTGACCTGGTCCCGCAATAGGTCCGGGGCGATGGCGTCGACGGTGCCGTCCAGCAGCGGTGTGCTGCGGGTGTCGAAGCTCAAGAGACGGATATCGGCGAGCTGGCCAACATGGAGGCGGCTGACGTCGGTGGGCCGCACGCGCAGGTCAACCACCAGATGGACGGCCCGCGGAACGATCAGCATCAGCTCTTCGCCCGGAGAGACAACGCCACCCACAGTGTGCACGATGGATTCATGCACCGTGCCGTCGATCGGCGCGCGGATTTCGAGGCGCATCAGCCTGGCCTGGGCGGCGATGATTTTTTCGATCACCTCGGCGATGGTCTGGGACACCGCCTGGAGTTCGGTCAGCGCCTGGGAGCGAAAATCGCTCACCGTTTGTTCGGACTGCAGGCGCAGCTCGGCGATCGAACTTTGCGTTGAGGCAATGGCCGATTGAACGCCAGCCAATTGTCCTTCGATCTCGGCCTTGCTGCGCCGCATCTCGTTGACGCGCTGGTTGGAGATAAGTTCCTGCCCCGCAAGGGTTTCGAGCTGTTGCAACTCGTTTGTGACGATCTCAAGCTGGCTCGAATAAGCGGTGATCTGGGCCTGCTGCCCGGCGATGAGCGCCTCCTTTTCGGTGATCAGCTCGGCAATCCGGGACACTGAGCTGTCAAGCGATTGCTTTCGCGTCAGAAGCAAGCGGAGCTGGTCGCGCACGACCTGTTCGAGCAGCGGATCAGCGTCGAGAACACTAGGGACTTGGGGCAGTTCCATGGAGGTGCTGCCAATGCTCTCGGCAGAGAGGCGAGCGCTGGCCCCCAATGCCTCGCGGAGCTGGGTTTTCATCACGCCGAGTTCAGCCTGCGCGAAGACATCGTCAAGCCGCACCAGGAGTTGGCCCGCGGTGACACTGTCATTGTCCTGCACCAGGATTTCGCGGACGATACCGCCTTCGGAATGCTGCACCTTGCGCGCCCCTCCCTCAACCACGACGATGCCCGAAGCAATGACGGCGCTTTGCACCTGTGCCAGCGCCACCCAGCCGCCGAGACCGACAAACAGCGCTGCCAGTACGATGCCGCCTATCACCGCATGGCGCTGGAGGCTGCCGAGATAGTGATCGTTGGGCCCAAGCCGGTTTATGCCGGGCCGGTCGAGTTGGAGGGGACTACGCATCGCGGGCCTGCGAGGCTGGCAGCGCGACCCGGTCGAGCACTTCGCCCTTGCCGCCGAACGCCACCTGGCGTCCGTCACGCATGAACAGTAATTTGTCGACCGCAGAGATAGCGCTCGGACGATGCGCGACGACTATGACAATCGAACCGCGCCTGCGGGCCTCCTCTATGGCGAGGGTGAGCGCCTCGTCGCCCTCCATGTCGAGATTGGAATTGGGTTCATCGAGCACCACGAGAAACGGATTGCCATAAAGCGCGCGGGCAAGACCGATGCGCTGGCGCTGCCCTGCGGAGAGATTGGACCCGTGGGCGCTGAGATTGGTCTCGTAGCCATTGGGCAGGGACGCAATGAGATCATGCACGCCGGTAGCCTGCGCAGCGGCGAGGATAGCCTCGGTGTCATGGCTGGCGTCGAAGCGGCAGATATTTTCAGCGATGGTGCCGTTGAGCAACTCCACCGATTGCGGCAGGTAACCGATTGCCGCGCCGAGTTCGCCCGGGTCAAAATGGGCCAGTTCGGAGCCGTCGAGGCGGATCGCCCCGGACAGGACGGGCCAGACGCCGACCAGCGCCCGCGCTATCGAAGACTTGCCTGCGCCGGACGGGCCGATAATGCCCAGTCCGTCACCCGCATTGAGCGTGAAGGTGACGCCACGCGCCACAATGCTTTCGGCGTTGATGCCGGTCGAAAGATTTTCGACGCTGAGGGTCTGGCGCTGGATGGGGAGGCGCGTTGGTCGTTCCCGCTGCCCGGAAGCCTTGAGCATGCGGTTGATGCGCACCCCGGCCTGGCGGGCGCTGACGAAACTGCGCCAGTGGGCGACAACCTGTTCCATGGGCGCAAGGGCGCGAGAGGTGAGGATCGACGCGGCGATCATGATGCCGCCTGTCGCCTGGTTTTGAATGACGAGATAGGCACCCAGCGCGAGGACGGCCGATTGGAGGAGGAAGCGAAAGCCCTTGGTGATCGAACTGTAAAAGGCCACGCGGTCGGACGAGCGCATCTGGGTACGCACCAGTTGTCCGGAGGCCCGCGCCCAGCGCCGCGTCACGGCGTCCTGCATGCCCATGGCAAAGATGGACTCGGCATTGTTGTCGGCGTCTCGGCCGAGCGCGGCGCGTTCGCCAGACGCCGCCGTTGTGGCCATAGCGGGCCGGTGGGAGTTGAGTTCGTTGAGCACCAGCAGCAGGGTCATCACCAGACCGCCGGCCAGCGCCATCGTGCCGAGCCAGGGGTGTAGATAAAAGGCCAGCGCCAGGTAGATCGGCACCCATGGGATATCCAGCAGCGAGATCGCGCCTGGTCCTGAAATGAAGAGGCGAACCTGATCGAGATCCTGCACCGGATTGCTTAGATGGAGGTGGCTCTGATTGATCCTCATACGCATGGTGAGTGGGAAGAGACGCTGCGCCAGTCGGTCATGGAGCAGGCCACCGATGCGACCGGCCATGCGCGCCCTAATCCATTCGATGACCGCATAGAAGCCGAACAGCACGACCACCAGTGCGGTCAGTGCGGCCAGCGTTTCTGCCGAACGGCTCGGAATGACCAGGTCATAAACCTGCAGCATGAAGATCGAGCCCGTCAACATCAGGATGTTGGAGGTGACGCTGAGCGCGAAGAGCACGACAACGTGGCCACGCGCCAGGCGAAGCACATCTCCGAGCGAGTTGGGTTCGGCGCTGGCAACCATCATCGACAAGGCGGCCTCCTCGCTAGCGGCCTCGCCATGGCGTCAGGGGTCGCTGTCCGGGGCCTATCGATAGCAGGGCGGCGCGTACGGCCTCGCTAGCTCAATTGGCCTATGCCGAGCTGCGCCTCTAACCTGAAAGCCGCGCATTTCCCGCGACGCCTGCTGGTCGAGCTATCCCCGTAGCTACATTGAGAAATTGCTGGCTACCCGCGCACTGCTACATTTTTGCACCGGATCGGCGAGACAATTTGCCGGCATGGGGGGCAAGCAATGATGCAGCAGGTGACGTTGGGCAAGGGCGTGGTGATCCACCACGCTGACCTGGTCAATCTTTATGGCTGCTCGATCGGTGACAACAGCCGCGTTGGCAGTTTTGTGGAAATCCAGAAGAACGCGACGATCGGACGAAACTGCAAGATTTCGAGTCACAGCTTCATCTGCGAAGGGGTCGCCATTGAGGATGGCGTCTTCATCGGCCATGGCGTGATGTTCACCAACGACCTTTACCCGCGCGCCACGACCGAAACTGGCGCGCTCCAGGGCAGCGGCGACTGGGCAGTGCTGCCGACCCGGGTGTGCCGCAATGCGTCCATCGGCAGCAATGCCACCATTCTGCCCGGTCTGACCATTGGAGCAGGCGCCCTTGTCGGCGCCGGCTCTGTGGTCACCCGCGACGTGGCGCCGGGCGAAACTGTCGTCGGTGTCCCGGCCAGGCCCTTGAGCCAACGGCAACAGGTCCATCCTTCCATTCATCAACATGGGTTGCAATCATGATTGGCATCGGCGTTATCGGCTATGGCTATTGGGGCCCCAATCTGGTCCGAAATTTCTCCGACATTGCAAATGTCGATCTGCGCTGGGTCTGCGACCTGCAAACCGAGAGGCTGGCACGGTTGCGTTCGCGCTATCCGGCAGTGCAGATCACAGAGGACATGGCCAATGTGCTCAACGATCCCAAGGTGGATGCGGTGGCGATTGCGACGCCGGTTTCCAGCCATTTCGATCTCGCCATGAAATGCCTCAAGGCCGGCAAAAGCGTCTTCGTTGAGAAGCCGATTACGGCAACCTCGGAACAGGCGCGGCGGTTGATCGACCAAGCGGACCGGCGGGGTCTTGTGGTCGCTGTTGACCACACCTTCATCCATACCGGTGCGGTGAAGAAACTGCGCGAGGTGATCCGCAACGATCTGGGCGAGCTCTACTACTACGACTCCGTGCGGGTGAATCTCGGTATCTTCCAGCATGATGTGAGCGTCATGTGGGACTTGGCGGTGCATGACCTCTCGATCATGGACTACGTGGTCGAGGCCCAACCCGTCGCCGTCTCGGCACTCGGCATGTCGCACGTGGAAGGGACGCCCGAAAATATCGCGTATCTGAACCTGCACTTCGACTGTAAGCTGATGGCCCATGTCCATGTCAACTGGCTGGCGCCGCTTAAGGTGCGGCGCACGTTGGTAGGAGGCAGCCAGAAAATGGTGGTCTATGACGATCTCGAACCCAGCGAGAAAATCAAAATCTATGACCGCGGCATAACCTTTGACCCGATGGCGCCAAAGGCGGGCGAGCGGCGCAACCAGATGCGCATCGGCTACCGGGCCGGCGACATGTCGGCGCCCCAGCTCGACATCACCGAAGCGCTCGGCTCCGAGCTTAATGAGTTCGTCACCTGCGTCGAGCGTGGCACCAGACCGATAGCCGACGGGGCCGCAGGCCTGCGGGTTGTCAAAATTCTGGAGGCCGCCACGCAGTCCATGGCCCGAGGCGGCGCTGTCGTGAAACTGGCGCGCGAAAGGGAACTCGCATGATCCCCTTTCTCGACCTCAAGGCGCAATATGCCAGCATCCAGCCGCAGATCGAGAGCGCCGTGACCAAGGTTCTGCGCTCGGGGCACTATGTGCTGGGCGACGACGTGGCGGCGCTCGAAGAAGAATTCGCCGCCTATTGCGGCACGACCCATGCCGTTGCGGTCAATACCGGCACAAGCGCACTGCATCTGGCACTCCTGGCGGCGGGGGTGAAGCGCGGCGATGAGGTGATCACCACCCCGTTCACCTTCATCGCCTCGGCGGCGGCCATTCGCTATATTGGTGCGCGGCCGGTCTTTGTCGATATCGATCCAAAGACCTTCACCATTGATCCCGACAAGATCGAAAGCGCCATCACGCCGCGCACGAAGGCCATCCTACCGGTGCATCTTTACGGGCAGATGGCGGCTATGAGTGACATCCTCGACCTTGCAACTCGGCATGGGCTAACGGTAGTCGAAGATGCCTGCCAGGCGCATGGCGCGCGCTATAAGGGCCAGCGCGCCGGCAGCATGGGCGTCTCGGGCTGTTTTAGCTTCTATCCCGGCAAGAACCTTGGCGCCTGTGGCGAAGGTGGGATGGTCGTCACCAGCAATGACGAGCATGCGCGCCAGATCCGCATGTTGCGCGATTGGGGCCAGGAGAAGCGCTACCACCATGTGGTGGAGGGTTATAATTACCGGATGGACGCCATTCAGGGCGCGATTCTGCGGGTAAAACTGCGGCAGCTTGAGAGCTGGACTGAAACACGTCGTGCCCGCGCTCAGCTTTATACAAAATTGCTGGAGGGCTCCTGCATTGCGGCGCCAATCGAGGCCGAGGGCAATCGACATGTCTGGCACATTTTTGCGGTGCGTATGCGGGATCGCGATAACCTTCGAGCGCAGCTGTTGAAGGAAGGCATAGAAACGGGCCTGCACTATCCGGTGCCGGTGCATCTGCAACCGGCCTATGCCGACCTTGGCCACAAGCGTGGGGACTTCGTGCAGGCCGAAGCGGCAGCCGACACGGTCTTGTCGCTGCCAATCTATCCAGAGCTGTCGGAACGCGACGTGGAATTCATTGCCGACGCGGTGAGCCAAGATGTCTACGCTGCTTGAAGAGCCCTCGCATGCTCGCGTCGTCCCGGCCATCCACGGCCGGAACAATATGGAGAATGATCCTGCCTTTGAGCGCGGCTTTGCCGATTGGCTCGCGCAGCATTATGGCGGCGAGCGACTGCCTGATGCTTATTCCCGCTTTGCGGTCGGCGACGGAAAGCTCGATGCACTCATGCGCAAGCTAGTCTTCCAGGTCGGTGCGAGGTCATGCGGCGCCGGACTGCAGGTCGGGAGTCAGGTGGGCTTCAAGCATATCGAGACCTTCGAGATCGGCAACAATGTCTTTATCGGGGCCGGGGCATATATCCAGGGCCGCTTCGATGGCCATTGCACCATCGGCAACCATGTGTGGATCGGCCCGCAAGCCTATTTCGACGCGCGCAACCTGGTGTTGGGCGACCATGTTGGCTGGGGCCCGGGCGCCCGGGTATTGGGCTCGCAACATACGGGCCTACCCACCAGCGTGCCAGTCATCGCCACCGATCTTGAAATCAAGCCGGTTCTTATAGGGACGGGCGCAGATATCGGCACCAATGCGACCATCCTGCCCGGCGTCACCATCGGGGAAGGCGCCATTATCGGTGCGGGTGCCGTCGTGACCACCGATATTCCGGCTTTCACTATAGCCGCCGGCGTTCCCGCCCGCGTGTTGCGTCAGCGCTGAACCAGAAGGATCTGACACGATGAGAGGCAAGCGCATTTTGATCACTGGTGGGGCCGGGCTTATCGGCTCCCATATTGCGGACCTTGTGGCGCGCCAGGAGCCGGCCGAGATCGTCATCGTTGACAATTTCGTGCGCGGCAGAATGACAAACCTGCATGAAGCACAAAGGCTCGCGGCGGTCACCATCGTTGAGGGAGACGTCCGCGACGCCGCCCTGGTGGCCCAGGCCATGGCGGGGATCGACATCCTCTTCCATCAGGCGGCGATCCGCATCACCCAATGCGCCGAGGAGCCAAGGCTCGCGCACGATGTGTTGGCCACCGGCACATTCAATGTGCTGGACGCTGCGGTGAACGCGGGCGTCGGGAAGGTGGTGGCCGCATCGTCCGCGTCGGTGCTGGGTGCGGCGGATGTATTCCCGACCACGGAACAGCATCACAGCTATAACAATCGCACCATCTATGGCGCGGCCAAGGTCTACAACGAGGCGCTGCTGCGCAGTTTCAACGAAATGACGGGGCTCGATTATGTGGCTCTGCGCTACTTCAACGTCTATGGCCCGCGCATGGATGTGCATGGTGCCTATACCGAGGTGTTGATCCGCTGGATGGAGCGCATCGCCAGCGGCCTGCCCCCGATCATCATGGGCGATGGCAGCCAGACCATGGATTTCATTCATGTGCGCGACATCGCCCGCGCCAACGTGCTGGCGGCACAATCTGGGGCCAGCGACGCGGTGTTCAATGTCGCCAGCGGCACCGAAATCAGCCTCAGCGACCTAGCGCGCGTGTTGCTCGCTGTTATGGGCTCGTCCCTGAGCCCGGTGCACGAACCGGCCCGCAAGGTGAACCCGGTGCCGCGCCGCCTAGCCTCGACCGAGAAGGCGGCGCGCGAGCTTGGCTTCACCAGCCAAATCGGCCTTGAGGAGGGGATGGCCGACCTCGTCGCCTGGTGGCGGCAAAGCCGGGATTCCGAGCGGAGTGCCGTCGCATGAACATGGCCATTCGCAAACTTCCCGTGGCACGGCCGGTTCTCGGTGAGGAAGAGGCCGAGGCAACCCGCCGGGTCATCCTTTCCGGTTGGGTGACGCAGGGGCAGGAAGTCGCCCGCTTCGAAGAGGAATTCGCGCGCTATGTCGACGCGCCGCACGCCTGTGCGGTATCCAACTGCACGACTGCCCTCCATATGGCGCTGATTGCCGTCGGTGTCGAAGCCGGCGACGAGGTAATTACCGTCAGCCATTCCTTCATCGCCACCGCCAATGCCATCCGCTATTGCGGCGCGCTGCCCGTCTTTATTGATATCAGCGAGGGCGGGTTCAACATCGACCCCGATCAGATCACGGCTGCCATCACGCCTCGCACCCGGGCCATCATCTGTGTCCACCAACTCGGTATGCCCTGCGACCTGGCGCCGATTGTGGCCATCGCCCAGGCCCATGATATCAAGGTCATTGAGGATGCAGCCTGTGCATCGGGCAGCGAGATTGCGGTAGATGGAGACTGGCAGCGCATTGGTCGCTGCCTTGGCGATATTGCGTGCTTTTCCTTCCACCCGCGCAAGGTGATCACCACCGGCGATGGCGGCATGCTGACCACGCGCCACGCCGACTATGACCAGAAGTTCCGCCTGCTGCGCCAGCATGCCATGAGCGTGCCCGACACTGTGCGTCATGGGGCGGCCGAGGTGATCTTCGAAAGCTATGAAACGCTCGGCTACAATTACCGCATGACCGACGTGCAGGCGGCCATTGGCCGCGTGCAATTGACCCGCCTGCCCGAGATCATTTCGCAAAGGCGGGCGCTGGCGGGGCTTTACACGACAAGGCTGGCGGCCCTCGAGGTCTTGCCCCCCATGGAGCCGGACTGGGCGCGCAGCAATTGGCAGAGCTATTGCGTGACGCTGCCGGTGTGTTGCGATCAGGTGGCGATCATGCAGACCCTCCTCGATCGGGGAATTTCTACCCGACGTGGCGTCATGAATGCCCATCTCGAACCGGCCTATTCCAACGCTGCGGCCTTCCGCAGCGTTGGCGACCTCGCCCGGTCCGTACAGGCGCAGGCCCGCGCGATCATCCTGCCGCTCTTCGTGCAGATGTGCGACGATGATGTAAATTATGTCGTCGATGAACTCGCATCGGCCCTTTCTGTCTAAGCCGCCTCCGGTCGATGCCGTAGCAGCCGGTAGACAAAGGGGCGGAGCACCAACGGTATCCATTTTTGAGGAACAATGCGGATCAGATGGGTGAGGGAAAGCCAACTGGCCGCCACCGTCATGGCCAGCCCCACCGCCAGTGCCGGCACGGGAGGCAGAAACTCGGCAGCTAATAGCGCAAGACTGGTCAGCCCGAAGAACAACGCGGCGAGCCATAGATTTTCGCGAAACCAGACAAAGCCGGTCAGCGACCGGACGAGGATGTTGATGATCGCGCCATGCCAGACATAGAGCCCGACAAAGGCAATGCCTGCGCCGACAATGCCCAGTGTATTGAACAGCAGATAGGCCAGCCCGACATGCACCGCTGTCGCGGCCACTTCCGTCCAAAAGAACATCCGCTGCCTGCCCTTGGCGAGGATGAGATAGCCCATGGGCCAGGCCATGACCCGCAGGAGCATGCCGAGGCACAGCCAGCGCAAAACCGGAACGGCGTCCCCGAATTGGCTGGAATAGAACGCTGTGATCACCAGTGGGGAAAGCGCCACGGTCGCGAGCAGGCCCGGCCCCGCCAGTAGCAGGCTTACCCGGGCCTGCTCATTAACGAGCCGGTTGGCGGCAGCGTGATCGTCGGCAAGACCCGCGAGGCGTGGGTAAAAATCCGTACCCATGGCCTGAAGGATGAAGCCGACATAGATGCCGCCAAGGGCCCAGGCCGCCTGATAATTGCCAGCGGCTTCGACGCCATCATGCTGGACGATCAGCACGCGAATGGCCAGTGCGGCACCGGCGGTGAGAATGCCGCTGGCCATGAAGGCAAAGCCCAGCCCTAATAGCAGGCGCGTTTCGGCGCTGAACGAAGACAAGGTCAGCGCTACACGCGGCAAGCTCAGTCGGCGGCCATACCAGAGGGCCGTGAGCCAGGAGGTAAAGGCCATGGCAACTAGGGAAGGGACGACCCCTGCCTCACCCCACCAATAGACCAGCACAATTGCGACCACCGTATTGACGACAGCGCCGAGCACCGTCGTGCGTGCCAGATCGCCCATGCGCCGGCTGCCTTGAAGAATGGCAAGGGGGGCGCCGGCGACGATGCGCAGGAACAGCGCCGCGCCCAGAAGGCCAACCGCCGGTGCGTTCGCCTCGGTTCCGAAGGTCAGAAGCGAGATCGGGCCGGCGACGAGGACGAGGAGGATGGCCCCCGCAGCACCCAACATGACCGACAGCAGCGTGATCGTTCGCGCGACTGTGGCTATGCGCGCAGCTTCTCCCGCAGCGACGGCTACCGCCACCTGCCGAACCCCGCTCGACTGCACTCCCAGCCCGGCAACGCCTGCGCCAAGGTCAAGGATCACATTATAGAGACCGAAGAGCCCAATCCCGCTTGGCCCGAGCAACACGGCCAGTATTTTGACCCGGAATATGGAGAGGGCAATGCTGATCAGTTGCGACAGGGCGATGACTGACATGGACTTCACGATGTCGCCATATCGCCGGCCCTGCTCTCCCTTATCTTCCTCCATAGCGCGCACCTGATCTCCCGGATTGGTCGATCACACTCTTGCTGCCTCCGGGAAGCTCATCAATTGGCCGTGACCTGATCTTTTGGCGCGCCACTACATCGTCCTGGCTACGGGAAGCGCAATTCTGCAGGCCGGTCCAGGGGAGAAGGCCCGCGACATCAGGATAGCCGCCATTTCACCGCGGGTTGAGGCGCTCAAGTATTCATAACCCTAACTGTTTGGGAGGCGGTCCCCCGCTGGTGAGGACTAAATCGAAGCCGGAAAAGACTTTGACCCGTTTGATAGAGCGCCGCTCCGAGTCACGGCTGAGTCACGCCTTGTGTGATTAGTTTGAATTCTAAGTAAATACAGGACAAAAATGGGGGTAAAAATGGTTGAGACGTCTGTTATTTCAGGGGCTGGTTTGTATGCGTTTTGGCAAAACACAACAATTCAAAATAGTTGCAGAATAGGGATACTTATTCTTGCTGACACCGGAGTGGCATTTCAGAGCTTGCTCAATTCGACGCAGAAGTGTTTTCCAGAAGTAGATATTGTCCTGTCGAATAAAATCCCAGATGATAATGAGGCAACATTTGAGCCGCGGCTAATTCTTATCGATGCGTTTGCCTTCCGCAGCGTATCAACATTGATGGGAGAGTGCCGCGAACGCTTTCCAGACGCCCAGATCGCTCTCATGGTGGAAGGGGGATGGAATGAAGATCCGGCACTCAGAGCGATCGTGGCCGAACGCGCCATACAGGGGCTTGTGCCGTTCAACCTACCCATCAATGTGTGGCTGGCGACCATCTGGCTCCTGCTGAATGGTGGTGAATATTTCCCGCAAGTTGTTTCTCCAAAATCTGCTGCACGAGGTTTCTTGTCTCGCCGTGGGCCGAGCAATTCCTCTGACCCGCATGCAGATTCGGCAGGTGTTCTCTCCTCGCGAGAGGCAGAAGTTCTCGAGCTGATGTCGGATGGACTGCAAAACAAGATCATTGCGTCCAAAATGGCGCTATCCGAGCACACGGTTAAAGTACACGTTCACAATATTATTCGAAAACTCAAGGTACATAACCGGACGCAAGCAGCGGCGGTCTTCCGATCCCTAGATCGCCGCCCGTTGTATGATTCCCCGTCTATTCGCACCGCCGCCCAGATGTGATATACTCCGCTTTGGAGTGAATGATCGAGCGTCAGGAGGGCACGTTAAATGGTGCTTTTACTTGAATGACTGAACGCATCGAAATCTTTGGCAGCGAATTCGACGTGGCCATAGGGCTACTCGGCGACTCCCATGTATTCGCCTCCGGGGTCGTGGTTTATCCCACATGTCATTTTCAACGAATACTTTCCTACCTGATCATCGAGGGTCGCGGTCAGCCGATTTCCCGGCGACGCATCGCCAACCTGATCTGGTCCGACACTGCCTCCGAGCAGGCGAACGCGGATGTGCGCCAGACGGTGGCTCGCATAAGACGATTCCAGCAGCAGCACCATTTTGAAGTGCTGATGAGCGACCCCAACATGTTCTGGCTTGGCCAGGGGAACGGCGTATATATCGATCTGGTCGAGTTTCGGGAGCTCATTGCCAATCCCGGTCCCAAGGCGTGGGTGCGACTATGTGAGATCTATGGCGGTGACCTGCTGGGCGCGCACCGGCCCGCCGGGCAGGGTTTTGAAGAATGGCTGGATCACCGCCGGACGGCGCTGCGATTTGACTTTATAAATGCCATCTCGCAGGCCGTGCTACCGACCAGCCTGCTGACTCACCGGGAACGCCATTTTTGTGCATCGCGCCTACTTGATGAAGATCCCTACCATGAGGGCGCCCACAGGGCTCTCATGTATGAGGCGGCGCTGAACGGCGACTTTACCCTGCTGCGACATGTCTACGAAGAGTGCAGCAATGTGTTGCGGCGCGAATTGGGGGTAAACCCGACCGCCGAAACCGTCGACTTCTACCGCAACCTGATGAACCGGGCGCCGGCCGCTTGATTAGGCCTTGAGCCGCGCCAGCAAGCGATCGGCGATATAGTCCGCGATAGGCAACGACGAGGTGGCCGCTGGCGAGGGCGCGTTGCAGACGTGAAGCATGCGCGCCGTTTCCAGCATCAGGAAATCCTGAACCATGGAGCCGTCGCGCTTCACCGCCTGAGCGCGGATTCCAGCAGGCATGGGCGTGAGGTCGGATAGCTCCAGCTCTGGGCAGTATTTGCGGCAGGCAGCGAGGTAACGGCCGGTAAAGACGCTGTTGCTCAGTTCGTCCAGCGCCGATTTCAGGTTCTTTCCGAGCAGGTGCCATAGGCCGGGAAAGCGTGCTGCATCGGCCAAATCCTCAAGCGAGAGCGCTCGCTTGCCATACCCCTCCCGCGCCAGTCCGAGGACGGCATTGGGTCCAAGACTGATGCTGCCGTCGATCATCGGCGTCAGGTGGATGCCGAGAAACGGCAATGCCGGGTCGGGCACCGGATAGATCATGGCATTTACCAGCCCGGCACGGCGGGGCGCGAGGCGGAAATACTCGCCGCGGAAGGGCACGATGGCAAAATCGACATCGAGCCCGGCCATGCGGGCGACGCGATCTGATTGCAGGCCGGCGCAGGCGACGAGCGCTGCTGCGATGATGGTCCGCTCGCCCAGGTCCAGTTCAACGTCAGCGCCGCACTCCCTGATAGCCAAGGGCGCAGTCCTCATGGCAATTTCGCCACCATCGCGCCTGACATCCGCAGCCAGGACAGCCAGAATGTCCCGATAGTTCACGATCGCCGATGACGGTACGTGAAGCGCCTTGATGCCAGTTATCGCAGGCTCGATTGCGGTTATCTCATTGCGAGACAGGGACTGAGCGGGAATGCCGTGGGTGGCTGCCCGCTGCTCCAGCGCGTCAAGCCGCTCTACTTCCAGTGGTGAGGTCGCGACGATAAGCTTGCCGCGCTCTTCAAAGGCAATGGCATGGGCGCGACAATAGTCCTTGGTCATGCGCATGCCGGCACTACACAGCCTGGCTTTCAGGCTGCCCGGGGCATAATAGATGCCGGAATGGACAACGCCGGAATTGCGTCCCGTCTGATGGATACCGAGTTGGTCTTCTTTCTCCAACACAATGAGACTGGCGCCGGGCCGGGCAGCAAGCAGCGCCCGCGCAGTGGCCAAGCCCACTATACCCCCGCCGATGACGCAGAAATCGTAGCGCATATCTGACGCCCCTGAATCTCGTGAATCTCGTAGCAGCTATCGACGTTTCATCTCAATGGGCATTTGACGCCGCAATTTCGCGGGCAATACGCTGCGCCACTACGGTCGCGCTTTCCTGCCAGGACGGCATGGCCCAACTGAACCGGCGCTCAAAAAGCACGGCCAGCAGCGGCGAGGCGAGCGGGCGCTGCGCGGCCGTCTTGTAGTCGTCACCGGAAATGTCCTCAACTTCCGCCCAGGGCCCACCCACGGCACGGCTGGCAGCAAAAACATGGCGCGCCAGACCCGCCCAACTGGTGCTGCCGCGGCAAGTCAGGTGATAGAGCCCATAATGGTTTGCATCCAGCCTGCTAACCAGATGGAGAATCGCATCAGCGACATCGAGCATGGATGTGGGCGATCCATAGCGGTCCGCCACGACATTGACCATGCTCCTGTTTGTGGCGAGGTTCAGCATGGCGCGAATGAAATTGTTACCATAGGGGCTGTGGGCCCAGGCGGTGCGCAGGATGACGCTCTTTGCATTCGCCGCGCTCACTTCCAGCTCGCCGGCATATTTGGAGAGCCCATAGGCGCTGAGCGGCGAGGCCGCGTCGCTCTCCTCATAAGGCGCGCCCTTGTCGCCCGAGAACACATAATCGGTGGAAATATGAATGATGCTTGCGCCAACCTGCTCTGCCGCCGCCGCCAACGCACCCGCCCCGTCGCAATTGACGGCAAAGGCCAGATTGGGCTGGCTCTCGGCAAGGTCTACGGCAGTGTAGGCGGCAGCCGATACAACCATGTCGGGCCTTACATGCTCAAGCACGGGCAGAAGCGTCTCTGGCCGCAAGAGGTCGAGTTCCGGCCGGCCAAGCGCGACGAGTTCGATATCGCCGTATCTGGCCGCCCGCTCCATCAGACACTGGGCGAGCTGCCCGCTCCTGCCGCTGACCAGCACTTTCATGGGGAAAGCGCCACACCGCGGCGCGCCGTGGCCTCACCAGAGCCCTGCAGCGGCCGCCACCAATTGGCATTGTCGAGATACCAGTCGACGGTCTTGCCCAGGCCGGACTGAAGGGTCTCCTGCGGCGTCCAGCCCAGATCGCGTTCAATCTTGCTGATGTCCATGGCATAGCGCCGGTCGTGTCCGGGGCGATCGGTTACAAAGTTAACAAGTTCTGCATAGGCTGAACCATCTTCTCGTGGCGATCGCTTATCGAGGAGGGCGCAGATCTGCTCGACTATGTCGAGATTGGAGCATTCTGCCTTGCCCCCGATATTGTAGCTTTCGCCGATTGTGCCGCGCGCGCTGACCAGCGCCAAGGCACGAGCGTGGTCGTACACATAGAGCCAGTCGCGCACATTACTGCCAGTGCCATAGACCGGCAACGGCTGCTCGGCGAGGGCGTTTAGGATCATCAGAGGGATGAGCTTTTCAGGGAAGTGATAGGGACCGTAATTGTTGGAACAGTTGGACAGCACCACGGGAAGCCCATAGGTGTGGTGCCAGGCTCGGACCAGGTGGTCAGAAGCAGCCTTTGATGCCGAATACGGCGACGAAGGCGCGTAGGGCGTGGTTTCGGAAAAGAGGCTCCCGTCGAATGGCAGGTCGCCGAAGACCTCGTCGGTCGAGACGTGGTGAAAGCGAAACTGTGTCCGTTCGCGCGGCGGAAGCTTCTGCCAATGTTTCAATGCCGCATGCAGCAATGCGTATGTGCCCACGACATTGGTCTCGATGAACGCCCCCGGTGCGTCTATCGAGCGGTCGACATGGGTTTCGGCCGCGAGATGGATGATGTGATCGATGCGGTGATGCGCCAGCAAGTGGCTTACCAGTGGCCCATCGCCAATGTCCCCGCGCACAAAGGTGAAATTTGGCAGTTCGCGCAGCGCCGCGATCAACTGCAGATTACCGGCATAGGTGAGCTTGTCGAGCACCACGACGACATTGTTTGGATCCTGCATTAGATGGCGACAAAGCGCCGAGCCGATAAAACCGGCACCGCCGGTGACCAGGGCCCTCATACTGAAACCTCCATGAGCTCGGTGAGATCAGCGGCGTCGAGCGTCGGCGCCAGGCTGTCCTTATCCGAAAACAACATATCGGCAGCGAGGACAGGCCAGGCGATGGCCAGGCAGGGGTCATCAAAGCGGATGGCCCGCTCGTGCTCGCGGCTATAGGGCTGCGATACCTTGTAGATGACTTCGGTGTCCGACTCGATCGTGACAAAGCCATGCGCATAGCCCGCCGGTACAAGCAACTGGTTCCAGCACGCGGCCGAGAGTTCGACACCCACCCATTGCCCAAAGGTGGACGAGCTTGGGCGAATGTCCGCAGCAACGTCAAAGATCGCTCCTCGCGCCACGCGCACCAATTTGGCCTGCGCAAAGGGGGGCAATTGATAATGCAGCCCACGCATCACGCCACGCTGGCGCGAGACGGAATGGTTGTCCTGGACGAATGCGATGCTGATCCCGTGGCGGGCAAAATCCTCGGCGCTCCAGACCTCGCAAAAACTGCCCCGTTCATCGCCGTGCTGTTGTGCCTGGATTTCCAGCACACCGGCCAAGCTCGTCTCTCGAACCAATATGCTCACAGCACCAGTTCCCCGATACGCCGCTTGAGATAGGTGGCGTAGCGCGACCCGCCCAACCGCCCTGCCCGCGCCATTGCCCGCTCGGGATCGAGCCAGCCCATTTCGAGCCCGATCTCCTCGAGGCAGGCGATCTGCACGCCCTGCCGCTGTTCGATGGTGCGTACGAACGAGGCCGCATCGTGGAGGCTCTCATGCGTACCCGTATCGAGCCAGGCATAGCCTCGCCCTAGCCGCGCCACGTTAAGGAGGCCGCGTCGCAGATAGTCGTTGTTGACCGAGGTGATTTCGAGTTCGCCACGCGCCGAGGGTCTGGTCGCTGCGGCAATATCGACGACATCGTTGGGGTAGAAATAGAGCCCCGTTACCGCCCAGTCGGAGTCTGGGAATTCGGGTTTTTCCACGATATTGACGGCCTTGCCAGTACATGGATCGAAGGTGACGACACCGTAGCGCTGTGGATCATCCACCTGATAGGCAAAGATGGTGGCGCCCGCAGCGCGGGTGGCCGCCGCCTTGGTCAGATCCGCTAAACCATCGCCGAAATAGAGATTGTCGCCGAGGATCATCGCCACATTGTCGTCGCCAATGAAATTGCGGCCGATGATGAAAGCCTCGGCCAGCCCATTGGGCTGGCACTGCTCGGCATAGGATAGCTCGAGCCCGAACTCGCCGCCATCGCCCAGCAGCATCTCGAAAGCCGGCAGGTCGCGGGGCGTCGAAATTATCATGATGTCGCGGATGCCGGCGCGCATGAGAACACTCAGCGGATAATAAAGCATCGGCTTGTCATAGATTGGCAGGATTTGCTTGGAGATCGCCAGCGTCAAAGGGTAGAGCCTCGTCCCACTGCCACCCGCCAGAATAATGCCCTTCACCCTTCACTCTCCCGCTCCCAACGACCCAGTTGGCCGGATCCTCGTCGACGCCGCGGCAAAGACCCCGTCTGCAGGCCTTTACGGCAACGCGTCCCGACGCACGCTCGCACTCTGCTCATTGCAGGGCCGCTCAAATCTGGAAGTTTTTACGCGTCCTGCCTTTAGGCAGTTTGAGCTAGGTCCTGTCCCCCGCCAGCACCAAAGCACGCTCGCGGGTGGCGCCGCGCCAGAATGAAGTATCTCGCGTCCGAAACTTATCGAGCCGTTGCTCCTACCGACAACGCACGCTGGCCCGCAGTCTCGGCGGAAGGACCTGAGGCAGCGTCAAGCCACCTCAGATCGGTTTGAGCTGGCCGGCACGGCAGCGCTGAGCAGAGTTGCGGCCCGTCGTGGCCCCCTATTGCTCGTGGAATGCGCGCGACATGCTGTCGGTGACGGGCTTGATCAGATATTCGAAGAAAGTCCGCTCGCGGGTTTGCACGAAGACTTCGGCGGGCATGCCGGGCGTGGGCGTGAAGCCATCGACGCGGGCGAGCTGATCGGGGGCGATGCTCACGCGGGCAACATAGACCTCCTGGTTCATGTCGGCGGCGTCGACAATGGTGTCGGCTGAGACATAGATCACCTCGCCATCAAGAATGGGCGTGGTGCGCTGGTTGAGCGCGGTGAGGCGGACCGTGGCGGGCTGGCCCTGGCTGACCTCATCGATCTGCATGCGAGGTATTTTGACCTCGACGATCAGTGGCACATTGGCCGGCAGAATCTCGAAGATGGGTTTGCCGCTTTCGATGACGCCGCCTGTGGTGTGATAATACATGCGCACGATGGTGCCGGCGACCGGTGCGGCGATGGTGGTGCGCGCCAGAACATTGTTGGCCTGCTGGCTCTGCTCGCGCAGGGCATCGAGTTCGGCCTCTACCGACTGCATTTCATCGAGCGCGGCCTGCTGAACCGCGTCGGTGGCCTGGATGATTTCGCGACGATATTTCTCGATCTGCGCTTCGGCCTCGCGCACCTCGGATTCCAGCCTCTCTACGTCGCCTTCAGCATCGGCGATGGAGCGCTCGATGGTGCGGACCGACGATTGCGGGGCAACGCCCTTAGTCTGCAGTTCGACCATGACCCGGTAGTCTTCGCGCAATAGCGCGAGCTGGCGGTTCATGGCCTCGATCTGGGCCTGCCGTCCCTCGATGCGGAAATCGAGCGCTGCCACATTCTGCTGCATCAGCGCGGTTTCGTTGACCAGCTTGTCGCGCGCCGCGTTGAAATTGGTGCGCTGGCTCTCGTTGATCGAGGCAACTTCGGCATTGTCGAGCCGGGTCAGCACGCTGGGCGGCGGCTGATACTCTTCGAGCCCATTGGCCTCGGCGCTAAGGCGGGCCCAGATAGTTTCGAGCCGCACCAGCCGCAATTGCAGCTGCTGGGCATTGGCATGGGCGGCGGTCTCATCGAGCAGCAGCATGCTCTGGCCGGCGGCGACCTGATCGCCCTCGCGCACCATCAAATCCTTGATGATGCCGCCCTCGAAATGCTGGACGATCTTGTTTTCGCCGGTCGCGACGAAGCTGCCGGGCGCGATGACGGCGGCCGAGAGGGGCGCGAGGGCCGCCCAAGCGCCGAAGCCTCCGAATGCCGCCGTGACCAGCACGAAGCCGAACAGGGTCTGCTTGCGGATGGAGCGGGGCACGCCCGAATACCATTCCAGGTTTTGCAGTTCGGCGGCTGCGGTCATGATTCCATCTCCCGGGCAGGCGAGTCGATGCCGGTCTGGCCGGCACTGGCTGCCTTGTTCTGCGTCAGCGCGGCCATGACCTCGGCGCGCGAACCGAACATCGACACCGAGCCATTGTTGAGCACGAGGATCTTGTCTACCACGTTGAGCAAAGCGGGGCGCTGGGTGATGGTGACGACAGAGATCTTCTGCTTGCGAGCATGCAGCAGCGCCTTGGCCAAAGCCGCTTCGCCGAGGGCATCGAGGTTCGAATTGGGTTCATCGAGCACCACCAGTTTGGGATCGCCGAAAAAGGCGCGGGCGAGGGCAATGCGCTGCTTCTGGCCGCCCGAAAGGGGCGCGCCATCGGCAGCCACGTAGGTCTCGTAGCCCTGCGGGAAGGCGGCGATCAGTTCATGCACATCGGCCAGCACGGCGGCGTCATAAATGGCCTGATCACTGACGTCCTCGCGCATGCGGGCAATGTTGGCCTTGATGGTGCCGGGGAACAGCTGCACGTCCTGCGGCAGATAGCCGATATTTTCGCCAAACTGGCGCTGGTCCCAATTGCGCAAATCCATCAGGTCGAGCCGCACCGATCCGGAGGTGGGCAGGATGGAGCCCACTAGCATCTTGCCCAGAGTGGTCTTGCCGGCGCCCGAATTACCGATCACCGCTAGGGACTCCCCCGGCAGCAGCGAGAAGGAAATGCCGTTGAGCAGCACCTTCTTGTTGGGCGGTGGCACGAAGAGAATGCGCTCCACATCGAGCCGCCCCTTGGGGTCGGGCAGCATGAGGCGCTCGAAGTTGAACGGCGACGATTGCAGCAGGCCCTTGATGCGGTTGAAAGAGGCGCGGAACTGGGTGAAGCCGCTCCAGCCCTCGATGGCGCCTTCGATGGGGGTCAGCGCGCGGGCGGCAATGATCGAAGCGGCGATGACCATGCCGCCGGTGATCTCGCCTTCAATGGCGAGGAACGCGCCCCAGCCCAGCATGGCGACCTGGGTCAGCAAGCGCACCGCCTTGGAGACGCTCGACATCAGGATATTGCGGTCCTGCGCGCGCACCTGGGCTTTGAGCGATCCAGCGGTGTCGCGGCCCCAGATGCGGACGGCCTCGGGGATCATCGCCAATGCGTTGATGATCTGGGAGTTGCGCGACATGGAATCGAGGTGAAGCGTGGCGCGGCTCAGCAGATTGTTGGCCTCCGCGAACGGCTTGGCGGTTAGGCGCTGGTTGATCGTGGCAACCACGAACAGAACCAGCGCCGCCCCGATGACGATGAGCCCAAGATCGGGGTGGACGAGGTAGACCGCCAGCACAAAGAGCGGCGCCATGGGCGCATCGAGGAAGGCCAACAGCGTGCCCGAGACGATGAAGGTCCGTAGTTGCTGGAGATCGCCCAGCACCTGATAATCCCGGCCATTGCTGTGCAGCGAGGCGCGCGCGGCGGCGCTGAGAATGGGGGAGCCCAGTTGTACCGCCACCTCGACCGCCGTTCGCATCAGGATGAAGCGGCGCACCGCATCGAGCACGGCCTGAAGGATCACCGCGCCGACCACGGCGGCGGTGAGCATGACCAGCGTATCGAGCGAACGGCTGGTGAGCACTCGGTCGGAAATCTGGAACAGGTAGATCGGCAGCGCCAGCACCAGGATGTTGATGAAAACAGTGAAGCCCATCACAATCATCAGATTGGTCCGAACGACATCGAGCCCATTCTGAAGGCTCTGGGCGAAATTGGGCGTGGCGGTGCGCTTGTGGAAGCCATCGCGACTGCCGCCCCCGCCGCCGTTCTTGGGCTTGTCGCCGCCATCGCGAGCGGGCGGATTGACGGTTTTGAGGGGGCCCAGATCGGCATCGACAATGGGCGGGATTTTGGTTCTGGGGGCCGGCTCCGGCGTGCGGAATTCGGTCTCGCGGGCTTCCACAGGGGGAGGCGGTGGGGCGGCTTGTGGCTTGGGCTCTGGTTCTAATTCGGGTTCGGGTTCGGGTTCGGCTAACGCGGCCTCTTCCGTTTCTTCGCTTTCTGCTGGGAGGACTTCCTCTTCGGCTTCGCCCTCTTCCGCCAGGGCTTCCAGTTCGGCGGCGGCGGTGCTGATGTCGAACATCAGGCGGTCCACGCGGGCGGCTCGCGCCATCTCGCTTTGGCGCAGGTGGCGGGCCACGATGTTTTCAGCGGCTCGGGGAAGACTTTCGATGGTCATGTTCTGATCCCTGCTGGCATTGGACTAGGCGAGCACGGATTGGATGATGTCGGCCGGCGGGCCATCGGCGGAGGGCGGCGTGGGGCCCAGCCCGCCATCGAGCGGCATGTCGAGCGTCACATCGACATCGAGAAAGGCGATGACCTCGGTGACCAGCGCGTCGCCCCCGGCGGGAGCGCTGTCGGCAGCGATGATATCGGCCTGGATCAGGATGGCGTCGGAGTAGACCTGGCCATCGACATAGGCCGTGTCGCCCAGCCCGTCATAATCGGTAATGCCAGCGATGTTGACGAGGGCATTGGCGCCGGTGCTGATGTCCCACTGGCCCTCGGGTTGTCCCTCGATCACGGCGGCCTTTTGCAACGCCACCATATCGGCATCGCCCAGAATATTGGTCTGCTCGACATAGCGTAGGTCGTAGATGCCCCCTGCGACATAGAGCACACGGAGCATCTCGAAGCCCTGGAACTGCATGTCGCCAGCAAAGCTCGCCGGCATGCCGAGATTGCCACTGTCGATGTTGTCCATCGTCTGCTGGTAGTGCTCGGGCAACTCGTCGACGACACTGGTGGGGCCGACATTGTGGATGGAGGCTTCGTTCCACAGCAGGTTGCCGCTGGTGGCCAGGCTGCCCGTGCCCGCCGAACCCTTGCCTAGCATCTGGATGGTGTCGTTGTCGTAGAGCACATTGGTCTGCACGATGACGTTGGCGTCGTAGAGGTTGCCGCCCACGATGATGAGATCGAAATGGAGCCCCAGATTGAGGAAGCTCACGCCATTGAGGCCCACATTCTCGCCCGTGGTGACCACGGTATTGCTCCCGGTGGAGGAGAGCACGCTGATGTCCTGATCGGACGAAAAGGTGAACTGGCTCAGCCACTCGATGAACACCAGATCGCCTGCCACCGTCGACACCTGCCAGTTGGAGGGCATGACATCGGTATTGGCCTCGGCAGCATCGCCGGTGGCGTCTCGCACTTCCTGAATGAAAATGGCGCTGTTGATAGCGGCGGTGGTGCCGGGCAGATTCTGCGCCGCGCCGGGCACGTCGCCGTTGATGGTGTCGCTATCGAAATGGGCATTGGTCTGAATGATGACATCGAGCTGGTGCAGGTCGCCCCCGATGGCGAGGATCGAGCCGCCCACACCGCCATTGACGAAGGCCGCCTCGTTGACGAGCAGGTTCCCGCCCGAATGCAGCGTAACCGTTGCGGCCACAGTGTCGCCGGATAGGGTCACTTCGACCTGGGTTTCAGTGGGTTCTTCGGGCGGTGCTTCTTCCTCGTCGCCCATCGTTGCCTGCAGGTGTTCCGGCAGGGCGTTGGACAGCTCGGGCGCCTCATCGACCATCTCGCCGTTGAAGTAAGTGCCTCCGATGTCATCGGTGATATTGACTGTCGTGTCTGGCGGGGGAGCGCTGGTGGCCAACTGCTCGAAGACTTCGGCAACCTGCTCGATAAAGCGGGGAACGTCGCTGACGGCGTGGAGCGCAGAGGCCTCGGTGACCGGGTTGGAAATCTCGGTGACCGCGCCGTGCAGCAGCGTGATGGCCGACGCCGCGCCCGATTGGAACTCCAGCGCCCCCTCATACTCGCCCAGCACCACGATATCGTCGTCCGAAAGGGTGATCGACTGCGCGATGACGGCGATGACCGACCCGGGCTCGGGGCCGATGAAGGGACCAGGGTCCATATGCGGGCCCGATTGATCGAGCACTGGATCGTCGGGGGCGATGGGGGGCGGGCTGATGCGGGTAAAGGGCGCATGGACGCCAAATTCTTCGATGGGCGAGTGGCCCCGGATCTCCCAGGCCGGCGGCGCGTATTCGACGCCCGGCTGGTAGGCCCCAAGGGTGAATTTTTGGGTGATGTCGGCGGAGAGCTGTTCCAGAACCGGATCGAGACGATCGGCCGCAACGGCGGCCTCGATCGTCTCGTAACCGAGCCGCGTGCGCATGGCTTCCACAGCAAGTTCGAAATAGCCGAGGAAGTGGGCGACGATCTCGGTCGACGGGTCGTTGGTCAGGAACACTGGCTACCTCCGAGTGCCCGCGGCGAATGCAGGCAATGGGGACGCTTGGACCGATGCCTGCGCGGAGGATGCCGCGCAGGTCAGGCTTGATGGAAAGCTTGCTATGCGTCGTCGTTGCCGGCGTCGTTGCCCATGTGATTATCCCCGCCGACCACCGTCGTTTCGACGTTGTTCTGCTGCAGGTTCGCTCCGAGCACGACTTCCATGTTGAAGGCATTGGCTGAGACATAGGCGCTGCCATCAGCACTATTGTGGTTGGACGCATCGTCATCAGCGGTGGCGTCGAACGCGTTCTCACTGGCGTGCAAGTCGCTACCGCCGGTGGCGTAGGCGTTAAAGATCGCACCACCGTTGTTTTGCTGCACGTTCTCGAGGGCATCATTGTCGAGGATGTCGGCGACCTGGTTGATCGCAAAGCCGGCATCGTCACCGCCGCCCGAGAAGGCGCCGTTGAACACATTCTCAAAGATCACGTCATCGCCGGGATTGAAATCGAGCGTACCGCTATTGATGAACAAATTGTCCATCGTGGCGGTGCCGATATCGAGGTCGGCGAAGTCGTTGTCCTGGTTGTACGAGTCGGCAATGTCGTCATCCGAGCTGTTGAATGAGTCACTGATGGCCACGTCGATTGTCGCATCGAGATTGGTCGAGCTGTCATTATTCGAGTCATTCATCGAATTGTTCGAATTGTCGTTGTTCGAGTCATTCGTAGAATTGTTGTTGCCGCTCGAATTGTCAGAGTCGTCCGCCGAATTGTCGTCGGTTGTCGAGTTGTCGTTGTAGGAGTCGCTGATCGACTTATCGTTGGCGACGTCGTTCAGGTCGACAGTGATATCGTCGTCGGTCGAGTTGTCGTTGTTGGAGTCATTAACCGAGCTGTCATTTCCCGAGTCCGTGATCGGCATGCTGGTATTGGTCGATTGGTTGCGGCTGTCATTGAAGCTGTCGCTGGTCGTCGAATTGTCCGAACCGTCGGCCGAATTATCCGAGCTGTCGGAGTTATCGGAGTTATCGGAATTATCGGAATTATCGGAATTATCGGAATTATCCGAGTTGTCGGAGTTATCGGAATTATCGGAATTGTCCGAATTATCCGAATTATCCGATTTGTCGTTGAAATTGTCCGTCAGATCGACATCGAGCGAATTGTCCGAACTGTCGGAATTATCCGAGTTATCGGAGTTATCGGAGTTATCGGAGTTATCGGAGTTATCGGAATTGTCCGAATTATCGGAGTTGTCCGAGCTGTCGTTTCCGATATCCGAGACAGCGACGTCGAGCGAATTGTCGGAGCCATCCGCTGATTGGTCGGAATTGTCGTTGTGGGAGTTCAGATCGGAATTGTCCGTAAACATGCCATTGTTTTGGAAGTTGTCGGCCATAAAGTCTCTCCTGCTCAAAAGCAGCGGATTGGCCAAAAACCTCACGCATTTCCAACGAGGTCAGTCTGGCTGTTCCGCGGGTTGAGGGCGAGCAAGGCGGCGGCATGTCAGGTCCGGATTTGCGGAGCGCGGTTCCGGCTGGCACCGACGACATTGGCGACGCCCGTTCGGCAACAGGGCGCTGCCAGAACCAGACGACAGTGAAACACTCGCTCCCCAGAAAACAGACAGCAATTAGATCAACCGGGGCACCAATTGTTGCCTAGTAAGTTTGATCTAAGCCCTAGAAGCCGCGAGACGTAATAAGCCTGAAGCTTATGCGTAATGAACCCCGTAGGGACTAAAAGCGGGCCCGTGGCCTATTCTACCCGAGCGAGAACGGGCGATGAACGCCCCAATACCTGACCAATCGGCTGAGATCGGGCGATGGAAAGGAGGATGTCCGCGTCAAATGTTCGGTGTTAATCTTTTGTTAATCGCAAACTTAGGTAGCAGGCTGGAATGGAGGAATCCGCCAGGTCAGGGGAGGGAAGATAGGTGTCAGATCGGGTAGGTGGCGCCATTGGTCCGATTCATCGGACGGCGACCGACAATACGCAGCGCATAGTTTTTATGGCTTCCCGACAGGCACACTACCAATGCCTTTCGCTGGCGGCGCAACGCCATTTCGCAATGTTCGAGGTCAGCCTTCTCGATCATATCTCAATCGGGGATCCCCCCGATGCTTCTGTCCGCCTTGCGATCCTGGGGCATGATGAGGGCTGGATGTCTGTCAACACTGTCCGTGAATGTCGCCGCCGCTTTCCCGAGGCGGCGATCGGCCTCGTGGTTGAGCGAGGCGCACTCGATCTCGATAGCAGGCTCATGGAGCATCACCTCGTTCAAGGTATCCTGCCGCTAACTCTGCCGCTCGAAGTGTGGCTCGCGGTGGCGTCGCTTCTGGTGGCGGGCGGCGAATACCTATCCCATGACGTGACGTTGCACCGCGATGCGCCGCCGCCCAATGCCGCCGGACAACCGATCAATGGGCTCGATACCCTCACCACGCGCGAGCGGCAAGTTCTCCAGCTGGTGTCCGTTGGCTACCAGAACAAGCTGATTGCAGACCAAACGGGGCTGTCTGAGCATACGGTGAAGGCACATGTCCACAACCTGATTGCAAAGCTCGGCTTGACCAACCGTACCCAAGCCGCAGCCGCGTTCCTTCAGGGACAGGCCGATCAGGCGCAACGGGGCCAGACCGAAATGCGGGCGCGGTGAACATGGCCCGGATTGAGAACGTGCTGCAGCTTGTGGGTCAGCTCAACTATGTCTGGACCAATACCGAGAGCCTATTCATTTACCTGATTGCCTACCTGGCCGGGACTAGGAAGGAGGCGGCGATTGTAATCTTCCTCACGCTCAACACCACCCGCGCGCGGCTGGACCTGCTCGAACGGCTCGCCAAGACCACTGGGGTAACGCCCGATACTCGCGCCGCCGTGCTCGATCTAGCCGGCCGCCTGCAGCGCGAGGCCCGGATCCGCAATAAGTACAATCACTGTATCTATTCTTTCGACGCCAATGGTGAGCTCAACAGCACCCAGCTGATGCGGATCATCGATTTCAACGACAACCTCAAATACGGTAAGGTCGAAGCCCTGGACGATGACGAAATGGAACGCATCCGCGCCGCCATCGCCGCCATAACCGTCGCCAACCGCGATATCTTGACCTTCATGAACGCCCGAGACATCGCGGTTTAAGAGCTCGCATCGGCGCAGAAAATGCTGGGTGTGAAAAGCCAGATATAGCGGCTGAACAGTCCCGAGTTTGGTAGCCTGTAAATCGGCGAGGCGGTTGGGTGCCGATCGGCGCGATAAGCCTTTGAATCCCAATCATCGGTGGGGGTCACACAATGGCGCCGAATAACCTTCTAGGGGTCAAAGATCCGTAGGCGGGGGCGCGCCGCTGAGATGCTCTGAGAGGAATCGATGTCCGATATCCAAGGATATACATTCTACACATACTCATCTGCGTCGGGGGCCGGCGAAGACCGCTGGCATGATGACGGCGTTAGCAATGAGTTTTTTGATAATGAAATATCCGCAGTGAGGCGGTGGCAGCGTTATTTCTAGAAATTGGTCGTGATGGTGAGGAAATCCCAAGGACGATGCTCATCGAAAGAATTGAAATTGTTCCGCTAACGAAACAGAACGTTTTAGCTCTGCTCAACAATGATCTGTCGTCATTCATCCTTCGGTACGAAGTAATTGATACCGTTAATTCTTTGAATTGAGTCTCAGTATCAGATAGTGCGCGCAATGCGGCGCATCCGGGCGCCGGCAATGAGTAACCCAGCCCAGACCTCACAGCTACCGACGGCCGCTGCGCCACCCTCCACGCCGCCGCCGGCCGATCCTAATGAGGTCTTAGGCTAGTCGCTTGGAACTGAAATTTATTCCAGTTGCCGCTCGATCATGGAAGCTGTGCGATGGCAGTGTTGATCGACGAGGTGCGCTGAGCGATGAGGGGCAGCTTTTCGAAGATTAGCTTCGGCGGGTAAGGGCGCGGGCGCCTGAAACGAAACGGATCGCGGGCACATGCCGACCCGTCCGCACGCCATGACAAGCAAGGGCCGGCCAAAAAGGGCGACCTCAGCGCATCTCCGATCAATCGAGCACACAGGTCGACCCGAGGCGCTCCATCGGACCTAGCCTACGCCGCAGGCGACCACAGCCTGCTTCGGGGGGACGATCAGCGCCCTAGCGCTGGTTATTGTGTCGACCCTGCCGGCTGTGCTGATAGCGGCTCCCGTCGCGCTTTTTTTGGCTGGCGCTGGCTTTGGACCTAGATCGGCCGGATTATTTCCAATGGCGTATATGCTGGTTCGATGGGCGTTGCATAGCCGTATGCGTATAAGTATTATTGGGGGCCCGGAGAGCAAGCATAATAGAAACTGAGTGCGCTTTGCCGGTGAATAGTGAGCCACATGCCGTCCGCCAGCCTGCGCGACCGAAATAATTCGGCTCAAGCGCCTACTGGCAGCGTTGGTGGCGGTACCCGCACGCCGCCGTGACGATGAGCACGCCGACGAACGAGCCCAAACTATCCGGGCCCTGCTGCGCGATTTAGAGGGCCGCTAGAGAGTATGCCGTACGCTGTGACGTAGCCGCTTGTCTCACCCCGTCTGCAATGCTAAGCGGGGGCAGCGCCGGTATAGCTCAGTTGGTAGAGCACCTGATTTGTAATCAGGGGGTCACGAGTTCAAGCCTTGTTGCCGGCACCATCAAACCCTCGGGAAACCGGGGGTTTTTCTTTTCTGGAATTGGGACGGCCTCAGGTCTGGGACGGCCATGGGACGGCCATGCAAAAAGCACCGCCGCCCGGATGATTCTTAAAATCCGTGGCACGGTGCTGCAGAACAGCGATTTCGGATAGATACTGCCGATCCCTGCAACGTTGAAATCGTGGAAGAAATCGGCGTCGTTGAGCCCAGAGTTTACCACCCCTCCTCGAAAGCCCCGGAATCGCGGGCCAGATGGACCACTCACCGGTGGACAACTTTTCAGCCTGCCGCTGCCAACTCTTCCAACAGTCGCTTCATAGCGTCGATGCCTTTCCGATCAGCAGGCCGGGCGTAGTAGCGTTCCAGCCAATCCGCAGACACTTCCAGACGCCGAAGCTGCACGGCGATGGCTTGGATGTCACTATCAGTATCGAACCAATGCGAGGCGTTGGCCCCTGCCTGAGCAGCGAGCTGGGCCATTTCTTCAAGGATAGCCTTCAGCAGTCCCAGATCGAAAAATGGCCCGATCGTGGGACGGCCACCGGTAGGGCCCATCAAAGCAAAGCCACCTTGAGTGGCATGGGCGGCCTACTCGCAAAACATCTTGTATGCGGCGTCCCTCTTCTTTTCTGAATAACCAGGGAAGCCATTCAGGAAGTCGCGGACCTTCACCGGGCTAAAAAGGTCCCGACGGGTTTTATGGTCGGACTCTCTCCACACCGGGATCTGATCCGGCTTGTGAATGAATAGGCCGATCAGGAACGCCACTTCCATCACGTCACGAAGGATCATGGCTGCAATGTGATAGTAGCCCCGAACAAGCTGGCCATATGCAGCAGCCAGGTCGTTGAACATCCTGGTAGTCAGAAGTTGGACCGTCTCGGTATCCAAATCCTTTGGCGGCCGCAGCACAAAGAAATGGATGTAGTCCATTATCGATTCGATGAGCTCGAGGTGATCCATCATGACGGGATCGGCTTCGATCGCTTTGACCGTCTCAGCTCTGTAGTTGAGTTCGCCGTCGTGCAGGAGGCTGAGGTTCTCAGGCAGCTTCCGCTGCAGCCTTGCTCGCTCTGCAGCTGCTTTCTTTGTCTTTGCTTCGCCCATCAGTGTTATTCCTTGGGCTTGGAACGCAGCTGTCTAGGATCAGGATAGCTAGTTAAATCCTGCTCTCCGATCGGCATAGCCCACGATTGCAAGCGCGGTGACTTCGTGAAAACCCAGACGATCATGCCGGTCACATCCAGGCACCGGTTATGGCCGCCCTCGACGGTTTCCCACCGGCCTTCGGTGGGCGTTGCCCAAATCCGAGCCTGGGCGACACTCTCCCCGGCTGAAACGGCATCTCGTAAGCTCTCCAGCAGCCCCGTCTTGATTGCATGGTCGGTATCAAGCACGGAAATTTTCATAACCGGCATGTTGATCGGGCCGGATGTATGATCGACGTCCATTTGATAGGTCAGGTAAGCACTGCCGAATTCCGGGCTAGCATCTTTGAACTCGATCTCAATGTGCACATGCTGTGGTGCCTCGTTCAGAAAGCCAGTCGCTATTGTCTCGGGGTTGCCATAGTCCTTAACGCCCCATGGGGCTCCGGGCCCGGCTTTATACCGACGCTCGATGTGAGTGATCCGCAAGCTGATCCGATCGAGCTTGGTGAACCACTCGAGGGTTTTCTGGTCCCATGGATCGCCACCAGGACCTGCAGCGACTGGAGGCTTTTCAGCACCGGGTTTCTTGCCACTAAACATCACGATAGCCGATCTCCGTTCCAACGCTCGAAGGGGTCGACGCCCCCTTCCTTCCAATGGTCGGTAGTATGCCGCAGAAGCTCGTAGGGGCCAGTCACCCGGTGATCAAACTGGGGAATGTATTCATCGACGGCACGCATGATTTCCCATAAATGTCCCGACAGAACCTCGGCCGCATTTGAGCGGGCCCGTGGTCGTGCAATTTCATTATTCTTGAATGGCCCAATGAATAGCTCCACAGCCGAGACCAGGGACAGTGCGTGGTCGTAAGGAATGAAGCGCAGGTTATCCAGCTCGAGGATGACGTATGCTTCCCCATGCAGTCGGTGCCATTCGATACCTTCGCTAATACCACCAACGCTCGTTCCATCCGACACCTGCAGCCGGCCGGTTTTCACGGAATTATAGAAAACCTGGTACGTGCGACCAAGCGACGGGCTATCGCTCAGGATGTCCCGGATGTGAGTGTCGCCGGTTTCCTCGATTGTCCATGGATCCGCGATGTGCTGATTCAGAATAGCCGCAAAATAATCGAAGCTCTCGAAAATGGCTTCTGCACCGCCGGTAAGAAATGACTTGAAGCGATCATCCAAGGCACGCGGACGAACGTGTTGCGCTGGCCGACGCTCACCGTTTTCTATTTGCTTGATAAGGCCAGCGTATTCTTTGACGATGCTTGGTTTTCCGAACATGTGCCCTCTAACTTTGCCCTCGGGTGAGATAAAGGCAAATCAAGCAGCGACACAACAAAAAGCCCGCGTCGCCTATTCCATTTCCGGAACGTCCCCGTGCTGCCAAAGCACTTCAGCCTCCCCGAACTCTCCCTCGTCCGGTTTGGGTGGCCGCTTCCACGTTATAACGCCGGCATAGGATCTCGACATCAGCTTTGCCCGAGCGATGGCGGCATGCTCGCTTGGCATCTGCTGAGCTTCGAAAGCCGGAAACAGGTCGCCGTTCTCTCCCCTCTCGAAGGCCGCCAGCACGATCAAGGTTGTGGACTTAATCATGGGCACTTCGCCACCGCTGGTGCTCTGTTGAAATTTGGGCATCGTGATCGCTCCTGCGCTTGCAAATCTTGTTCACTGGAAACTAGAACAGAACAAGAACATACGGCAATGGGATTCGATGACCAACACACCACCATCGAGAGAGTTCTACAGACCGCGTTTGGGTCAGGCTGCTGCTGAAGGCCTGTTTGTAGTATGCCGGTGCTATACCTGCCAGCGGTCGCAGGTCTACCTGGCGAGCGATCTTTGCGAGATTTACAGCACAGAATTGTTCCTTGAGGACTTGTTTGGCGGCCGGTGTCCAAGGTGCAAGAGCGGTGGATCGTGGCGAGTGAGGCAGCGCTACCCCGTTATGAACGATGTCGGCATGCTGCAAGTGCGCAGGCCAGATGGGCATCGACGCATTCAGTTGTGGCGGTCCGAACTGTACTCAGCGAGTATCAAGCCTGATCACAACGAATGACTCGTCAATCATGGCACTAAATCTTCCAGCTCAAACTATGATGAACCTGGCGCCATCGGTCGGGCACATCATCCTGTCCTATGCTGCCATCGATACGATGATTGTACTGACGACGGAAATGGTTCGGCCGCTGTGTGAGCTGGACGGCACTGTTTTGAAGCATGCTTATCGATCGAGCGATCGTATCACTGAGCTTGAGAGAGCCTTTAACAGTCCTGTCACGGCACCCTGGCGTGATGAAGGGCTCGAAGTAATTCGAGGCATCAATGGTCTCAAAGTCGTGAGAGACCTGCTCGCCCACGGTCAGATAGACATCAATAATTTAGGCGTCGGCGATGTGCTGTATTTTGCGAAAGTGAATCCCAACAAAGCGAAAACAGCACAGGAGGCCCAAGTCCTTTCAATAACCGCCGCTGATTTGAAGGAGCAGGCTGCAATCGCCCTCACCCTTCAAGCCAGATTTTATACGCTGATCGCCCGAATGATAGAACGCCCAGGCGGTTGGATGGCACCAACCTGATTTACGGAGTTAGGACTTCGATCTCGTCTTCGTCACCCTCATCCAGATCTTCTGGAAACTCCACGACAGGTAACTTCAAAAGCTTCTGCTGGATGTGCTCGACTGTGACCGGATAATATCCAACCGAATCCACTCCCACGTCCATGCTCATCCGATTGCCGGGCAGCCGACCGTGGGAATGACCGTACAGGTGCACCGCATTCCTCCACATACCCGGCCAAACCCGCATTCCGTAATGACACAGGTGCAATCTCTGGTTGTCGACAGTCAGGTGCAGCATCTGCTGCTGCGAGGTCCACTGCAAAGCCTGAGTATGTTTGCGATCGTGATTGCCCAGTATGAGGTGTTTTTGCCCATTGAGCCGATAGAATATTTTGCGAGCACGCTCAGGATCAGCCCTATGCGCAAAATCGCCAAGATGGAAAACAACGTCACGGGGACCGACGACCGAGTTCCAGGCCTCGACCATCTCGCGGTCCATCTGGTCTACGTCGTCGAATTCGCGGTTGCACATTCCGATAACGGAGCGGTGGCCAAAATGCTGATCGGCGGTGAAGAAAATTTGCCCGATCCCGTTTTGAAACGACTTGAGCTTCATGCTGCTGCTCCCAGCGCTGGTGTGTTGGCGGCAACAAGGATTGGATCCAGGCGCTCGCAGATGATTTTGATGACGGTGTGTATGTCAGGCAGCTGCAACGGCCAGGTTTTACCCGTACGGAGGCCTTCCCATTGCTCGGCGTTGGCGGTGGCAGATGCAGCCGATAGGGCTGGGATATCCGCCACAGATGCTGGCATTTCGCTGCCATAGCGTTGGGACGCATAAAGCGGGAATACCACCTGTAGCGCCTCTGCAGCCATGTAATCACGGAAATCCGGGCTGATCGCATACAGGTAAAGATCGTAATAATCCCGGATCCGTCCGTTGCCCGAACCCTGGCGGCAGGCAGCATGGATTTTGTCAGCATAGGAATATTCCTTGGGCTGGCAATACACCGGGAACGGGCTCAATTGCTTCGGCAGCATGGACGGGCAGTCACGGATCTCCATGACTTCCCTGCGTTCGATCGGATAAAATCCGACGTCCACTTTGAACGAGGGCGGCCACCTACATTCTTGCGGGCTGCCTCATAGTCGGCACGAGCGGCTTCTTCGATCTCGAGTGACACGGCAACGTACTGGTTGACCTTGATCTTGCGCATTAGTTCAGCTTTCCTGTTCAATTGGGTTTTGTTGGAACCACTCGATGAGCATGTCCACGTCGTAGCGCAGGTCGCGAACATGAGTCGGTGGCTGACCATCTGGCCCGAGAATGCAGGGCATTCCGTCCCGCTGGAGCATGACAAAATCGAAGAGGCTGATGCCCAAGTGTTCGCGAAGCTGGGAGCCAGTCATGCAGTGAGGATCGAGCTTGTCTGAAACAGGTGAGGCCATCACAGCACCGCCTCAAGATTTGTGCCGACGAACGCCTTGACTTCGGCGACGAAATGTTTTCAACACATGAGGTCGCGCCTCGCATATGTCAAGATTAGTTCCTCTAGATTAAGTTACAAATATATAAGAGGATTCTGGATCTATGATTAGGACTCTGAATCCTCCTCATACTCTGGTGTAAAAACCGCGCGAGGGGTGAGATCGAAAGAGGCCTCATCGCTGCGCTCGAGTACAGTGCCCACAAGAAGGATCTGTGAAAGGGAATTTCATCAAAAGGAGCCGTCCCCCTGAAGACGGGGGAGAGGAAGGGGGAATTTTATGATTTCTGGAACTGCCCTCTGAGGGTGATCCTCGATCGAGTTCTTGCCTATAGCGATCGTGCCTGTTTTCCTCTGATCCAGGGTATGTAACCGCTCTTGAGGTGTCTCCGTTAAATTCCGCTGCGAAACACCCGTTCCTTGCCAGCCTCAAGAGGTCGATCATTTCAGGCCGCGATTGAGGGTCTCAAATTTGTGACAAATCACGTGACGTGTCCTGTTGTTACTTGCTGGGAATGCTGGCGAAGTAAGCCATTATCGGAGGCTTGCTATGTCACATAGATCAACGACCCTTGCTCAGCACCGCGAGAAAGATCGCCAGCGCCAACGTGCTCGTCGTGAGCGTTTGCGCGCCCTTGGCGCACCACTGCCGCACCAGGTGGATAATGCCCTCAGTGAAGCTGTGGCGTTCACCCTTGCCGTGGCGACCTCAGACAAAGAAGGTGTTCGTGCTCAGCCGAAAGCACAGCAGCTCAGTGCCGCAATGATCATCAGCACAGCGTTGGATATCCTGACCAAGCGCTGGAAGTTCAATGCTGATCAGGCTGCCAAGGCCTTGGTCGCTCGCACGTCTAAGCGTCCCGAGTTCCTGAACCCGTATTGGACGCCTCACCATCCCTCTTGCGAGCTATCAGCTATGGACATGTCCACTACCCAAACCTGATGCACCCCCGTTACTCCATCAGGACGTGTCCAAGGGCGGGTAGCACGAGGTAACGCAAATATAGAACGCCTGTAACCCTTGAATCTCTTGCAGTTTGCTTAGGTAATTCGTATATTACAGGTGTCCGCGATTGGTGTCGCGATATTCTGGGGTGAGGCGCTGCAAACGCTTCACCCCTATCCATTTCCAGACCTCAAAAAACTTATCCCTTGCGTGCATTTCGGCATCGCTGAGTGCAAGCGGCTGCCCCATGTCACTTGACAAGCCGGCATGTCTTTATCTTCGGACCGTCTGAAAACAACCCAATAACGACGAAACCCCCAAGAGCTGCTTGGGGGTTTCACAGATCAGCCGCCTCTGCGGCATTGGACAACGCAATCTCGTCGATCAGTCCGATGATGTTGCGATCAGCCGCCTTTGCGGCAATGACATGCCAAATAGGGCAGTTCGTCAATCTATAACCAAGTGCAGAATATAAGCAAGGATAGCGCAAATAGAACACTAATTCCGGCTTAATTGCTCAACTCAATATGGTGCTAGGGATTATTATCTTCACACAAAAGCAATCACGCCAGTTCGTGATAAGTGAAAGTTATCACGAACTGATAATACCAGCGGCCGTTCTACAAGAAAAGCGAAGCTATCTTTAGTTAGCTTCGCATTAATCATTGCAAGCTTGTTCGATATCCACTTTGCGCCCGGCGCGGTCACGTGATCATTATCGGAAGCCGCGAGGCGGAAAAGCGCCATTTCGGTCATTGCGATCGCCATCGCCATTCCTGAATACTGCCGTTTCGCTGAAATCGCTGGAACGTCCCGTAATGGACCACTGTCCGCCGTCAGCACATATGTCCCAGAATTAGGGTTGAGAATTAAGGAGTGTTTTGGTCTCGTCGCATGACGCAGGAACCAAGATGACGACCAAATCCTCGAACACGAAGAAGCCTGCCGAGCAGGTGGTGAAGGACATTCGCCGGGCGACCCGGCGGCACTTTTCAGCTGAAGACAAGATCAGGGTCGTGCTGGACGGCCTGCGCGGCGAAGACAGTATTGCCGAGCTTTGCCGCAAAGAAGGGATCGCTCAGAGCCTGTATTACACCTGGTCGAAGGAGTTTATGGAGGCGGGCAAGCGGCGGCTGGCTGGTGATACGGCGCGCGCTGCCACCAGTGATGAGGTCAAGGATCTGCGCCGCGAGGCCAGTGCGCTAAAGGAATGCGTTGCCGATCTGACGCTGGAAAACCGTCTGCTCAAAAAAACGTATGGCTCGCCCCGTCTGCAAGCGTTTTGTTCATTTGGCTAATCAATCTGCACCAACGTATCCGGTCTCAGGAACGTATCCTGGCCAAGATGGAGCTCCGCGCATCCCGATCCTCATAAGCATGACGGCGATTTTCGCCATTTTTTTAATCAGGTTTTCGAAATGCCGTTCGACTGTCAGGCCATCTTCACACATCCACCCACAGACATTAAAGGTCTCAGACTTCGTCCATCCGTGACCGTTTTTGATTAAGCAAGGTCCCCCGCTACCGCCAGCTCAAAAGCTGTCCCGTTCCGCAGCACAGCCCAGATGATCCGCGCCATCTTGGCAGCCAACGCGACAACGACCTTGTTGAAATGAGCTCTTGCCAGCAAGTTTCGTAACCAGCTTCCAAGGATTGTCTGGCCTTTTGACAGCGTTGGCAACGCCGCTCGCGCGCCATGGATCAGCATCTTTCGCAAATAGCCGTTTCCTCTCTTGCTGATCCCCAAGAGCCTTGGTTTGCCGCCAGTTGTCATCTGCCGGGGCACCAGACCAAGCCAAGCGGCAAGATCCCGGCCGCGGCCGAATGTCTGCGCATTGTCGATCGCCGCGACGAAGGCCGTGGCGTTCAGCGGGCCGACGCCCGGGATCGTGGTCAGAAGCCGACAAGCCTCATCCGAGCGGGAATAGACCTTGAACTCCTCGTCAAATGCCGTGATACGACGATCCAATTCACACCACTCATGCTGCATATCCTCAATGAGAACTCTGGTTCTGGGACTGATCGAAGCAACGTCTGTACGCAGCAGCATAGCCAGGCCGGTTTCCAATATTTTGCGACCTTGGGGCATGGTGATCCCACGCTCCAACAAGACCGCCCGCAATTGATTGATCAGCGCTGTGCGCTCAGCGACAAGCCGATCACGTGCGCGATGCAAGATCTGCATGTCGAGCTGTTCTTCGCTCTTGAGTTCAACGAAACGCATCGTCGGGCGGCTGGCAGCCTCCGCAATCGCTTCGGCGTCACGATCATCATTCTTCTGCGCCTTGACGTAAGGGCGAACATATTCTGGAGACATCAGCCGAACTTCATGACCCTGTTTCTGAAACAGACGCCCGAGATGATGAGCTCCACCACAAGCCTCCATTGCAACAACACAAGCTGGCAGGCTCGAGGCCAAATTTATAAGGCCTTCGCGCCTCATGCGCCGACGCATCACAACTTGCCCAGTCGCATCGAAGCCGGCCAAGCTGCAACTGTTCTTTCCAAGGTCGATACCCAAAATTGCGATCTGCATTGCTCTGCTCCTTCTTGCTTGATTGATCCTGGGCGATGATGCGCCAGGAAGGAGGGGCGAGCCATTCCATAAGCATGATCGCGATGGGGACGAGCCAGAATGAGGTATCCCGCATCCGAAAAGCTCGAGATCATCAGACTGGTCGAGCAGTCGCACCTGCCGGCGAAACGCACCCTGGACCGACTGGGGATCCCACGACGGACCTTCTATCGCTGGTATGATCGCTATCTCGGTGGCGGTCCTGAGGCGCTGCAGGATCGACCATCGGCACCCAGTCGGGTGTGGAACCGGATCCCGGCGGACATCCATGACCAGATCATCGAGCTGGCGCTGGAGCAGTCCGAGCTCTCCCCTCGGGAACTGGCCGTACGGTTCACCGACGAGAAGCGTTACTTCGTGTCGGAAGCCAGCGTTTACCGGTTTCTCAAGGCCCACGACCTGATCACCAGCCCGGCCTATGTGGTGATCAAGGCGGCAAACGAGTTCCACACCAAAACGGTACGGCCCAACCAGATGTGGCAGACCGACTTCACCTACTTCAAGATCATCGGCTGGGGCTGGATGTATCTGTCCACCGTGCTCGACGACTTCTCGCGCTACATCATCGCCTGGAAGCTGTGCAGCACCATGCGCGCCGAAGACGTGACCGACACGCTGGACATGGCGCTGACGGCCTCAGGGTGCGATCAGGCCCATGTGCATCACAAACCTCGCCTGCTCAGCGACAATGGCCCCAGCTACATCGCCGGTGAACTGGCCGATTATATCGAGGCCCAAGCCATGAGCCATGTTCGGGGCGCTCCAATGCATCCCCAGACCCAGGGCAAGATCGAGCGCTGGCACCAGACCCTCAAGAACCGCATCCTGCTCGAAAACTACTTCCTGCCCGGCGACCTCGAGGCCCAGATCGGCGCCTTCGTCGAGCATTACAACCACAGGCGCTACCACGAGAGCCTCAACAACGTGACGCCAGCCGACGCCTACTTCGGCAGGACCGCAGCCATCATCAAACAGCGCGAAAGGATCAAACGCCAGACCATCCCGAATCGGCGCTTGCAACACCGCAAGATCGCCGCATAACATCAACCCAACGACGAGGCCGACACTCCGCTAATCCGACACCAAAACTGAGCCAAATGATCTGACGACGGACAGTGGATAAACTGGGGCCCAAAGCGCCACGCGTCCAATCGGCAGCAAGGACGGTGGAAATCTTGCTCGCCGTAGCCCGACACGGCCCCGGCGGTATTTCGGCCAAAAACCTTAGCCTTGAACTCGACCTGCCACGCCAAGTTGTCTACCACCAGCTCCACACCCTCGTATCGGTGGACATGTTGCGAAAGGCCGGCGGTAGTTCCTATGTGCTGGGGCTAGCCGTATCAACGCTGGTCAATGGCTATAGGCGCCAAATGGCTGCTCCCGATCAGATGGGACGTTTTACAGAGTTGGCTGCGGAACTTACCGGCGAAACCGCATACATGGTTGGTTGGATTGATGGAGAAATCGTTGTAACTAGCCAACGCTCAAGGCAGCTCTCCGATACAGGCGGCCGCGGTGCCGACTGGCAGGGCGGGTGATGCACATGCCCGTGCGAGTGGCAAACTTCTGCTAGCGATGAGTACTGACAACGACATCATCGATGTACATCGCAAAGTATCCGCTGACAGTCCGCACGCCCCATACCATTGCCACTTTCGATCAGCTTATGCTGGAGCTGGAATCAATCCGCAAAACGTTGATATCTATCGACGATGAAGAGTATGCGACCGGAATGACATGCGTCGCAGTTCCGCTCGGCCGCGCTCCTTCCCAATTCGCGGTTGGGCTTTCCGGACCAGCAGACCGCGTTCGCTCTAATTTGGAAAAGTATGTCGCCTTGCTCAGGCAAGTCGCAGGCTCCTAGTCTTCAATAGGTCGGTGCAGCGGTGGCAGGCGATTAGAGCGCAAACATTGGGCATCAGACGTAAGCATCCGGTGAGCTCTCCGCCGGAGGCTTACCATCAGACAGCCGTGTCACGCAAAGTGACACGCTGCCTGATGGCCAGGTGATAGCGTACGCAGTGCCGGATCGTCGAGTGCACATATAGGCTGGGCCATCGGGCATCGGCTATAGAACCTGCAGCCACCACTAGCGACGCTTCTCGATATTTCGCCGGAAATGCTCTCTGCGAAAGTTCGCGGGCCGGGGCGTGGCACTGGCACTGCAGCAAGGAGTGCGCGCGTATACGGGTGGCGCGGTTCACGCCACAGGGTTTTATAGTCGGCGGATTCAACGATGCGCCCGAGGTACATGACGAACACCCGATCCGCGAAAAATCGAACTACTGATAGGTCGTGGCTAATAAATATGTAGGATAGACCAAGCTCGGCCTTTAGATCGGTCAGCAAATTTAAAATTTGGCTCTGAATTGAAACATCGAGAGCAGAAACTGGTTCGTCACATATCAAAAGGTCAGGCTGCAGGATCAACGCGCGCGCGATACCGATACGCTGCCGTTGACCACCGGAAAACTCGTGCGGGAAACGCTCAAGGGCGGCCTGTGGAAGGCCAACCTTGTCGATCATCGATGAGATGCGGCGGCGACGCTCGTCTCCATCCCTGACACCATGGGCACGCAACGGCGTGTCCAAAAGCCTCTTTACCGTCTGGCGGGGGTTGAGGGAAGCGAAGGGGTCCTGAAACACCATCTGCATCCGACGCCGTTTGGTCATCATAGCGTTATGGCCAAGGCCAGTAATGTCCTCTCCGTCAATGCTGATTGCGCCTCCTGACGTTTCTATTAGTCGAAGGACGGCCTTGCCGAGCGTGGATTTGCCGCAACCAGATTCCCCCACGACGCCTACAGTTTCGCCCTTCTCCAATGAAAAGCTTACGCCATCGATCGCTTGGAAGGTCCCTCCCCTCTGATTATAGGTGACTCTGAGGTCCTCAACACTGAGCAGGATCATGGTTTTACTCCTTGCCTATTTGGCCGCGGCGGCAGCTCGCTAGCCAGCCATCTTCCAGCACAGCCAGTTCGGGTCTAATTGTGTGGCACTCTGGCAAGACTTTGTTGCATCGAGCCGCAAACGCGCAGCCGGTAGCTTTCCCGGCGGAATTGACCGAGCCTTTGATCTCCGTCAAACGGTGATTGGTGTAGTGCCAGCCACCATCGCCATTGCTGACCGAGGAGTTGAGCAAACCCAGAGAATAAGGGTGCTGTGGTGACGTGAAGAAGCGGCCCACCGGGGCGGTCTCGACAATCCTACCAGCATACATGACCGCGACACGATCTGCCCACTGCGCAACAACGCCCAAATCATGCGTAATGAGCAGGACAGCCATGGACAACTCGCGACGCAGACGATTCAGAAGATCCATAACCTGTGCTTGAATCGTCACGTCCAAAGCAGTTGTCGGCTCGTCGGCGATTAGGAGCGTCGGATTACAGGCTACCGCCATGGCGATCATAACGCGCTGACGCATTCCGCCAGAGAAATTATGGGGGAACTGATCATAGCGCCTCCCAGGATCGGGAATACCCACCAGATCAAAGAGTTCGATGACTCTCGATCGTGCCGCCCGCGGGGATATCTTCTGATGACACTGGATGACCTCGGCTACTTGAGCACCGACAGTCAGGACCGGATTTAGCGAAGTCATCGGATCCTGCAGAATTAAGGAGATCCGGTTGCCCCTGAGACGGCGCAGTTCTTGTGCAGACACCGTGGCGAGGTCCACGTCCTCCACCACGACCTGGCCGCGCAAAATCCGTGCGCCGGCTGGCAGCAGACGCATGATGGCAAGGGCGGTCAGCGATTTACCGCATCCGGACTCACCGACCAGAGCCAACATCTCACCTTTTTGAATCTGGAATGAGATGCCGTGCACGGTTGGGCCAAAGGAAAACCCGACGGACAGATCAGACACATCAAGCACTGGGACTGGGTTAGTCATCGGTTGCTCCCGGACCGCGGGTTGAGAATGTCGTTGAGACCATCCCCCAACAGATTCAACGACAATACAGTCAGTGTGATTGCTGCACCTGGCAGCGCCGCTACGAACCATTCCGAACGCAGCAGTGATCGACCATCGGATATCATGGATCCCCATGATATCAGGTTGGGGTCGCCCATGCCGAGAAACGACAAGCCAGCCTCAGTGAGGATGGCATTGGCCGCGAGCATGGACGTTGCGACGATAATCGGCGGCAACGCATTCGGCAGTATCTCGCCGAAGATGATGCGCAGTGTGCCATAACCGAGGCTGCGGGCGGCCATGACGAAATCAGTATTACGCAAAGTTCGGAACTCTGCCCGCACCAAGCGGGCCACGGTGGGCCAGGTCGCAACTCCGATAGCAACAGCAATCACTGGAAGCGTCGGACCGGCAATGGCCACCAGAACAATGACAAGGAGAAAGGTAGGGATGGTCTGGAATAGTTCGGTGATGCGGACGAGGACGTCATCTACAACCCCACCGAAATAACCGCCAATTGCCCCTACCAAAACACCGATGACCAGCCCCACCAACGCAGCTGAAGCCCCCACCAGCAGGGATGCGCGCGCGCCATGAACAAGCCCGCTGGCGAGGTCCGTACCTAGGGAGCCACTGCCAAGTGGGTATTGCATGTCGGTCAACGGCCAAGTTAGGGGCATGGTCACCATATCTCGCGGATCTCCGGGGAATATGACGTTGGCCAACGCCGCCAGAACAAAAGTGGCGACCAGCAAAGCCACACCGATCAGGAAAGGAACATTTTTGCGGACGGCACGCCAGGTGCGCGACCGATCTCGGCTGGACGACATTACCTCTGCGGGAGGCACTCGGATGACCGATGAGGTCTCCATGGAAGGTTGCGAATTCAAAAGACCGCTCCGTCTAGCGAAGGTCGATACGAGGATCGAGCCAAGATTGCACTATATCGACAACCACATTGGCGACGATAACGATGATGGACGAGAGGAGGAGAATGCCCAGCAAGATGGAGAAGTCCCGGTTCATGACGCTGTCCAGGGCCAAACGCCCCATTCCCGGCCAGCCGAAAACAGTTTCCACCACCATGGCGCCACCCAACATGTTGCCGAGATGCATGCCAGCCATTGTTGTCACGGGAATTAGTGCATTGCGCAGAGCGTGCCGAAACTGCATCGCAATCGGATGCAGCCCTTTGGCGGCCGCCGTGCGCATGAAATCCTGTTGAAGCACTTCCAGCATGCTCGCGCGCGTAAGCCTGGCGTAGACAGCGGCGTAGAACAGGGACAGTGCGAATGCCGGCATGACAAGGTGCAGCATTCGATCAACGACTGACGCCCACCCGGTCAAGCCAGCGCCGACCGTCGCGTTTCCGTTGCTCGGAAGCCAGCCGAGCACGACAGAAAACAACACAATTGACATTAAACCCAGCCAAAACCCGGGCATTGCGTAAACAAACATCAGCACAAACGAAATGAGCCGATCGGGCCACTTGCCAGCGAATACCGACATCACCCAACCCAGGACGACGCCGATCACAAAGGCGAAAAATAGCGCCGTAATCACAAGCATGAGCGTGTCTGGCAGTCGATCAAGAATCAACTCAGTGACCGGCACGCCCAAACGAGCTGAAACTCCGAGATCGAAGTGCGCAAGACGGCTTAGATACTGCACGATCTGGTCAAAAAGACCGAGGTTGAGTCCAAGCCGCTCCCGGATGGCTGCCATCGACTCCACCGTCGCCGATCCCGCCTCCATGGCGATTGTGTCGGCAACGTCTCCCGGAAGCATCTTGAGGAGCAAAAAATTGAGCACAACCACGCCAAAAATCGTAGGCACGGCTTGCAGGGTTGTTTTCCCAATTACTCGCACGATAGGGGCGTATGCCATGTGTCCTCCAATTGGCCAAGCTTAGACGTCAAGCACCGCTGAATGCTTCGGGAACCATCTCGCCTGCGATGTGCAGCCTGAGAAATGGCAGGCTGTCTTGTCCCCAGTATGGTTCGTCCCGGTATACGTAGGTAGGACTGCCGAAGACCCCCTTCCCCTGCGCGCGAATCAAATTGGACCGCCACTTATCTTGGACGTCGTCATCCTGCTCACGTGCCAGTAGTGCAGCGCCATCAAAGCCCGCCTCAAAAGCAATGCGCTGACGCACTTCAGGGGTGCCGATGTCATCTGCATGACCCCACCAACGTTCCTGCATGGCCGCCACGAGGCCCTTCCAGTTGAGCCCATCAAGCTGGGCAGCGATGACCATATATGAAGCTGGCACCCAGTCTGTTGAAGGCCGCCCCTCCAGAACTACGGGCTTATTCAGATGCCGCGCCCAGCGCCGCAAATCCTTCTGCCAATAGGTCTGGCGGGCCGCCGCACGATTCTTCAGGGCAATAGCGCCATTCGCCTCAATGATGGTGATGAGGTACGGCTCGATAACGAGGTCGAACTCCGCAGCCAGGGCGCAAAGGCGGTCAAAGCCGAGATAGGCGTAAGGCGAGCTTATGGAGAAATAATACTCGATCTTTTCAGGCATGACCACCTCCTATTTTTGTTAATATTGAACACATTCATGTACCTGTCAACACGTTCTGGTTGGCCAAGGCAATGCCATAAGGGGAGAGAAGCCACTGCACGTGGCTACTAAGCACGTTTTTGCGACATCATCGATCCGCCTGCACAAATTTGCTATTGCAATTTCTGAAGATGTTCATGATTGTTGCTCTGGAACATCGGGGGCTACCCCGCCTGCGTTATCAAGGGAACGTTTGATGATCGAAACGCTAGAACTTCGCCTGTCCGCCGACGTAGGAGGCACTTTCACGGATATGGTTTTGGAGGAAGGTGCACGCCGCTGGACCACCAAAGTGCTGACCACCCCAGAGCGTCCGGAAGAGGGCGTTCTCACAGGGATCGCCGAGATATTGCACCTCGCTGATAAATCCATCGGAGGGATCGCCACTTTCGTGCACGGCACGACATTGGCAACCAACGCAATTATTGAGCGCCGAGGCGCTAAGACCGCCCTCATCGCTACGGATGGCTTTCGCGACATCGTAGAGATCGGCAGCGAGAGCCGGTACGATCAATACGAACTAGCCTTGGTCCGCCCGAAGCCGCTCGTCGAGCGCCCTCTTCGCTTCACGATCCGTGAACGAATGGATGCTCATGGAAACGTATTGTTGCCATTAGCGGAAGCCGATGTCGTGGGGGCCGCTCGAGATATGCAGGTCCTGGGCATTGAAAGCGTTGCGGTTTGCTTCCTTCACGCATACGCCAATCCCGCCCACGAACTCGCTGTTAGGGAACTCCTCGCACGGCACCTGCCGGAAGTAACGGTCTCGCTCAGCCACGAGGTTTCGCCTGAAATCCGCGAATATGAGCGCACCTCCACAACCATTGGAAACGCCTACGTTCAGCCACTAATCAGTGGGTACCTCCACCGGCTCGAAGTCGCTTTATGTGACCGCGGCTTCACGGGCTTTTTTTGCCTTATGACTTCTGGAGGTGGCCTGACTTCTGTTGAATCGGCGCGGCGTTTCCCCGTGCGGCTGGTTGAATCCGGGCCCGCTGGAGGATCGATCTTCGCCGCTCAGGTTTCTGCGCGCCTCAACGAAAAGAAAGTGCTTGCCTTCGATATGGGTGGAACGACCGCCAAGGTCAGCCTCATCCACGACTTTCAAAGCGAGACGGTTCGCAGTTTCGAGGTCGATCGCGCAGCCCGCTTTCTAAAGGGGAGCGGCCTGCCACTGCGCATCCCTGTGATCGAGATGGTGGAGATTGGCGCCGGCGGCGGCTCAATCGCCGGCATCGACTCCCTAAATCGCATTGCCATCGGTCCCGAGAGCGCCTCATCTGTCCCCGGCCCAGCCTGCTACGCCCGCGGAGGTACTCAGGCTACAGTTACGGATGCCGATCTTGTGCTTGGTTTGGTTGATCCACAGGCGTTTGCGGGCGGCTCCATCACGCTGGATACGGAAAAGGCCCGAACGGCTCTCACCAGCAAGATTGGAGCTTCTCTTTCGCTTAGCGCCGAGATGTCTGCGTACGCTGTCTATGAAACGGTCTGCGAGAATATGGCCAGCGCAGCTCGAGTCCATGCCGCAGAGCGCGGGGCAGTTACCGGCCAGCACACAGTCATCGCATTCGGCGGTGCCGCCCCTCTGCATGCAGCCAGAGTGGCCGAAAAGATTGGAGCGCAACGCGTGATTGTGCCGCCCAATGCGGGCGTTGGGTCAGCGGTAGGATTCCTGGCGGCCCCAATCTCCCATGAAGTGGTGCAGTCAGGACATCAGCGCCTCGACACTTTTGACGCAGTGGCGGCCAACAGCCTGCTCGCGAAAACAAGCGATTTCATTCGGAGTTGGGTCGAAAGTGCCGCCCGCGGCGCTCCGCTTGTGGAACGGCGTGTGGCTTATATGCGCTACCTGGGACAAGGGCAGGAAATCCCGGTCGAAATACCTGACGGCGTACTTGGGGCCGAGGACGCAATCAACCTTCGCAATCAGTTCGAAGCCGACTATAAGGCGCTTTTCAAGCGAATTATTCCTCTCGCACAGATCGAAATCATGGCTTGGTCCGTTTCGATTTCCACCGTGCCCACCCTACCTCAAGCTATTGCATCGCTTGAGCTTACCGACGTTCCACTAAGTTCCACCACCCGCAAGTTCTTCGACGGTCGGAAGGGCGTGCATATCGACGTTCCCCTTTACCGTCGCGGTGATTTGAAGCCGGGTCAGCGGATGGCCGGCCCAGCGATTATCAACGAAACCGAGACTTCGACCTTTGTCACTGAAGGTTTCGACGCCTGGATTGACGCGTCGAATGCGATCGTCATGCAACGAAAAGCCCGACGAACGTCAGAAGAAGTCGCATGAGCCTCTCCAACCTTCTTAAGTGGCAAGGACATTTTCAATGAGCAGCAACAATGTCTCTCTCATCGACAATCAAATCATGTGGAACCGACTGATCGCAGTTGTTGAAGAGCAGGCTCAAACCCTACAGCGGACTGCCTTTTCCACAATTGTGCGAGAATCGGGCGACCTGGCGGCAGGGGTATTCGATACCAAGGGCCGCATGCTGGCCCAGGCGGTAACCGGTACGCCAGGCCACATCAATACGATGGCGCTAAACGTCGGTCACATTTTGGCAGCCCACCCTGCCGAAACAATGCAGGACGGTGATGTCTACATTACAAATGATCCATGGCTCGGAACTGGGCACACCAACGACTTTTGCATAACCACGCCCGTGTTCCGCGCCGGCAAGTTGGTGGGCCTTTTCGCTTGCAATTGCCATCTGATGGACATCGGCGGCGTGCTGGGACCAACGTCTTCGACTGACTTCTATATGGAAGGGCTGATCATCCCCATCCTTAAGCTCGTCGAAGCGGGTATGGTCAACCAGACGCTTATGGCCATGATCAGGACCAACACCCGTTTGCCTATCGATACCGAAGGCGATGTGTACGCCATGATCGCCTGCAACGATGTGGGGTATGCTGGTCTCAATATGATGATGGACGAGTTCGAAATCACCGAACTCGACGAACTTGCAGACCATATCATTACCACCTCTAGGGAAGCGGTACTGACCAACATTCGTGCATTGCCGTTTGGCACTTGGCATTCAGAGATGTGGCTGGACGGCTATGACGATCCAATTTGTCTCAGGGCCGCCCTGACGATCTCTCAGGATGGTATTGATGTTGATTTCACCGGCTCGTCTCCGATGGTGAAGCAAAATATCAACGTGCCGATCTGTTACACGCTCGCCTACACTTCATTTGGAATTGGCTGCATCGTTTCCAAGGGAATTCCCAACAATGCGGGATCATTGGCACCGATCCGCGTGTCCTCGCCTGAGGGGACAATCATGCATGCGCAAAAGCCCGCGGCGGTAGTTGCCCGTCACATTGTCGGTATCAACCTGCCCGACCTCGTGTTCGGGGCTTTACGCCAGGCGCTACCAGACGACGTTCCAGCAGAAGGTGCAGGTTGCCTCTGGGGCTTAGACTGCTCGGGACCACGCACCAGCCCACCAATATATGGCGATACCTTCCGCGTTGGCCTCGTAACCACGGGCGGTATGGGCGCCCTTCCCTACCGCGACGGCCTGTCTGCCACTGGCTTTCCAAGCGGCGTCCGTGGGGGACCCGTAGAGATCTTCGAATCGATGTCCACGGTCGTCCTGTGGCGGAAGCAGTATCGTCAGGACAGCGGGGGGGCCGGAAGGTATCGAGGAGGCCTAGGCCAGGAAATGATCCTCGCCAACTCCATCCCTGAGCCATTCACGTACTTTGCTTCCTATGAGCGGACGCGCTTCGCCGCGAGGGGGGTAAACGGCGGCGCTGACGGCGAAAAAGGCTCGCTCCACCTAGGCGGAGGAAAGCAACTCGCCGGCAAGGGCACCTACACCATTGAGGCCGGTGAGCGTCTGCATATCAACTCCCCTGGAGCCGGAGGGAACGGCATTCCACGAGACAGGGAACGGCAGGCCGTGGAGCGGGATATTGAACTTGGCTTAATCTCTTCGGAAGCTGCTGCAACAGTCTATGGCTTTGTCTCCATCCCAGCATGGAAGGCGGCCGAATGACACGTGCAGTCCGCCGGTTATCGCTAGTTGGCGGACCGCACCATCAATCCAGTGAGGGTAAGCGTCAGCGCGCGATGATACGCCGCCAGTCCCTCTCCTACGTGGATCGCACCGCCCTGTACCCAACGCCGCACCACACCTTGAAAGAGGTAGTATGTGATGTCTGCTATCTCGGCTGCTGGCACGGTATTCACCAGTTCGCCGCGGGCCTGGCAAAGTTGCACACGGCGTGTCGTTTCTTCCTTCATCGCAACGATACCTCCCCCGTACTGTCGCGCCTGCTTCCCGGTGAAAAACAGGAACTCCGTGAGAATAATCTTGGCCATTTCCGGGTTTTTGTGGTGCAGAACAAAGTTCTGGTGCACGCAATCCACGACCTGATCGACGAAAGGCTCGGTGGTTGGCACCTTTCGCGCCTCTCCGAGCGTTATTGCGAAGTCTTCCGCCGCCGCGAGAAAGGCAAGGTCACGCTTGTTATCGGCATAGAGAAAAAGGGTCCCGATGCCGACGCCAGCAACCTTTGCAATGTCCTGCATTGTTGCCGCTTCGAACCCCTTCTTCGAAAGAACCTGCTTCGCCGCCTTGGCGATCTTGGCAAGCTTCCGCAGTTTGTTTTCCTCGCGCTTACCCAACTTGGGCTCGCGGACTTCCGGATCGTCGCGACGAGACGCTGTCCTAGCCACCTTGTCCAATTCGATCTCCAATTTTTTTTGAGTATGTTCACTTTTACATGGAGGCGCAGCGGCCATCGGTCAAGTCAGTATTTGTAGCGCTTATCGCACAAAAAAAAATAGAACCTCGTCTAACGTTCACTTTCTTCAAGGGAGACCACCATGCAAATCCATTGCCGCGGATTTTCTCGTCGCACTTTCATTGCGGGTTTTGTAAGCCTCGCAGCCCTGACTCGCGCCAGCTTTGCGCTCGCCCAGGACTCACCGCCCCCGTCTGGGGGTGTCATGACCATCTTGCCCGGTTGGGAGCCTCCAATGTTGGTCTCGCTCGCCAACACCTCCTGCCTTCCCTTGAGTGCCAAGGTCACAGAAGGTCTGCTTCAGTTCGACCTCGACATGAACCCCCAGCCGCAACTGGCGACTGAATGGACCATTTCGGAAGACGCACTGACCTATAACTTCAAACTCCGGCAAGGCGTAAAGTGGCATGACGGCCAGGACTTTACCGCCGCTGATGTCATCTACTCCCTTGAGACTCTCAAGAAGGTACATCCACGGGGGCGAACGACCTTTGCATATGTCGAAAGTTTGGAAGCGCCTGACGACCACACCGTAGTCATCAAACTCAGCAAACCGACCCTCTTTATGCTGAAGGCACTTTCGGCAGCTGAGTCACCCATTGTTCCCAAACATATCTACCAGGACACTGACCCTGCGACGAACCCAGCAAATATCGCACCAATCGGCACGGGGCCTTTCATCTTCAAGGAATGGGTGCGCGGGAGCCATGCAGTCTATGAGCGCAATCCGAACTACTGGGACGAAGACAAACCCTACCTGGATGGCATTATTGCGAGCTTCATCCCCGACCTAGCAGCGCGCTCTATCGGATTTGAAACGGGCGAGCTTGACGTGGGTTTCCGCACACCCATCTCACTGAACGATGTGGATCGCCTTGCGCAACTGCCGACAATTGCGTTTGAGCCCAATGGTTATCAATATTCTCCGCCCAACAATATCTGCATGGAGTTCAATCTCGATGTGGAGAAATTCGCCGATATCCGGGTCCGACAGGCCATTGCCCACACCATCGACAGAGAAGCAATCTGCAAGATTGTGTATTTTGGCAAGGCTGTGCCGGCACATTCACCCATCGTTCCCGGTGTAGTTGCATTCCACAATCCCAAGCCCAGTCCCTTTCCGGTCGCGCTCGATCGAGCCGCAGCCCTACTGGATGAGGCAGGCTACCCCGCCGGCGCGGACGGCAAGCGTTTCACAGTCACCATCGACTACTACGTCGATGACATCGTGAAGCGCCTAGCCGAATATTTGCGCGCTACCCTAGGCCGCATTGGCATCGAAGTGACCGCGCGGGGGCAGGACCAAGGCACCATTGCGAAACGAGTCTATACCGACCGTGATTTTGAAATTCAACTGGCGTCACTCAGCCCCCTCTTTGATCCGCAGGTCGGTGTGCAGCGCACCTACTGGTCCAAAAACTTCATTAAGGGCGTGCCGTACTCGAACGCCACTCACTACAGCAATCCCGAGGTTGACGCTCTGCTGGAGGCCGCGGCCATTGACCCGGACCATGGGCAACGCGTCGAAAAATGGATGCGCATCCAGGACATCATCATGGAGGAGGTCCCTACGATCAATCTCGTGATGCCAGTTTTCGAGACCATCCATAACACCCGTTGTCACGGACTGGCCGACACTGCCTCTGGTTTTGAGGGTAATTTCTCCTCCGCCTACATTTCCGCCTAACCTTTTGGCCGGGCCTCCCCGCGAGGCCCGGCATCACTTGGGACCGTAATATGACCGACATCGAAGATCTTCATCCCAATTTCTTGCGCGCTCGCCAAAACGCGAAATGGTCAAGCTTTGAGCCGACAGTACTCCCCTCAAATCCAGCCGAAATGGACTTTGCTGTGGCCCCGGCAATCCATTCGGCCATGGAGCGAATTGTTTCGGGCCAACAATATGGCTACTCCACCCGTGGCCCCGGCAGTCCCAGCGCGCTGCTGGCAGATGCCTATTGCCGCCGCATGGCCGATAAGTTTGGTTGGTCTGGGGCTGATCCTAGCAAGGTTGTTATCGTCAATGACTTGGTACAGGGGGTGATGGCGTCAATTCTCGCTTTCTCCAATCCTGAAGATGGCGTGGCGCTCCAAGTCCCAGCGTATCCCGCATTCCATTCGATCGTGGCGCAATCGGGCCGCCGCGCGGTGCTCAACCCGATGCTCGACACCGGGCTCCGCTTCGAGATCGATTCCGGGCAGTTCCGCGCTGCGATCGGGGGGCAAACCCGGATACTCCTCTTGTGCCTCCCGCAAAATCCCACCGGCCGAGTCTTCTCGCGCGAAGAACTGGCACCCATCGTAGACCACGCGATCGCCCGCGACATTGTCATTATAGCGGACGAGATTCATGCCGACCTCTTGCTGGATGGTCGAAAGCATGTTCCTTTCGCGCTGATGTTTCCAGAGGCAGCCGATCGGACCATCACCCTCTATTCAGCAACCAAGAGCTTCAATATCCCAGGTCTACGCACTGCGGTGATGCACTTCGGGTCAAGCGAGCTTTTGACCCAATTTCAGCATCGCATTCCCCCAATGTTGCTTGGAACGCCAGCAACACCAGGTACCTTTGCCACCTTGTCTGCCTGGGAGGAGTCCGAAGATTGGTGCCAAAAGCTTATCTCCGTTCTTGAAGCAAACCGCGATCATATGATGGCGCGATTTGGTGCCGAGGTGCCTGACGTTTGTATGTACAGGCCCGAGGCTACTTATCTGGCTTGGGTCGATTTTGGCTGCTTGCAAACTAGCGCGCCCCCCTATGAGCAGCTTCTCAACAACGCGCAGGTTGCTGGCGGCGATGGAAGGAACTTTGGATCACATTACGAACGCTTCGTTCGCCTTAACTTTGCAACGTCGCGGGCCATTCTGGACGAAAAAATTGATCGTATCGTCCGCTTAACCCGTTCCAACATGACCGCCTGACAGCTCAATGGCGGGTTTGGGTCCAAGTCGATTTCATTTTCGAAAAAACGGAGCAGGCCTGCGCCCGCCCCCCTCCTAATCTGGCGCGTTTACTGTTGGCCGAAACGACAGTCAGGCCAGACCATGCGCGAATTGTGCCTACGAAGACGCCCAGGCCGCCGACTTGATCGTAAGCGCTGTGCCGATCACACGTTGGTGGCGTAGTTCCACGGCAGCAGGTCGCTAAGACGGCTCTGCTTGTCAATCGGCGCCGGATAAGGGCTCTCACTCTCGATGATATTTGGTGGCGAGGTGGTGCTGTTTTCGAAGAGGAATCAGCACCATGGCGATGAATATACGGATTTCATCCTTGATCCCGGCAGGACTGGTCGTCGAAAGCATAACCGAGACAGAAGCGCAGATCGTCGTTCTGGCGCGGGCGGCGGAGCCTGAGGGGCTTTGCCCGCTGTGCGGAACTCGCTCAAGACGCATTCATAGCCGCTACCTCCGGACCGTTTCCGACCTGCCTTGTGCCGGTCGTCGGGTTGAACTTCGCCTGATGGCCCGGCGTTTCGCTTGCGACGCGCCCTTCTGCCGGCGGAAGATCTTTGCTGAGCGCTTTGCCGATGGCGTTGTGGCAGAGCGATCGCGACGATCGTCGCGGCTGGAATGTATCGTCCATTATCTCGGGGTAGCACTCGGAGGACGGCCGGCGGCAAGCCTGGCCCGGCGGCTGATGGTGCCGGTCAGCAACGACACGCTGCTCAGGGTGGTGCGGCGCCGGGCCCGCCAGCCAACTGAGGTTCTGAAGGTTGTCGGCATTGATGACTGGGCCTGGCGCAGGAACCATCGGTACGGTTCCGTCGTCTGCGACCTGGAGCGGCGGCGGATCGTAGCACTGTTGCCCGATCGGGAAATCGCCACTGTGGCGGCCTGGCTCGCCGATCATCCGGAAATCAACATCGTCTCCCGTGATCGCGGTGGCGGATATGGCGCTGCGGCAGCAAGGGCGCTGCCCAAAGCAATCCAGGTTGCCGACCGTGGCACTTGATGGAAAATGCCAGTGCTGCTTTCACCGATGCGGTGCGCAAGTCCATGCGGTCGATCCGGGCCGCAATTGGCGCCGCCACGACAATCAACCCCGAACTGCTGACCTCGGCCGAGAGGCTGCAATATGATGGTTATGTCCGGCGCGAGGAGACGAGCAAGGCGATCCTCAAGCTTGCCGGCGAGGGAATTGCGATCAAGCAGATCGTCCGACTGACTGGCCACAGCCGGAAACTCGTGCGGCAGGTCATCCGCGGTCAGCCCACCGAGATATTCCGGGTCCGACAGAGTTCGCTGGAACCTTGGCTGCCCTGGCTGGATGAGCAATGGCGTTCAGGCTCCTGCAACGAACTGTGGCGCCAGCTGAGGGGGAAAGGCTTCCGGGGCTCTTTGCGCGTTGTGGGTGAATGGACGACTCGCCGCCGGCGAGCCGAGACGACTTCAGCAGTTGCACAGGGTGCCGTCCGCCAGAACCATCGCGCGGTTGATGACCACCGCTCGCGATCACCTGAGCAAGGCAGAAACCGTCACTGTCGCTGCCATCGAGACCGGCGTTCCAATGCTTGCAGAGGCGCGTCGGATCGTCGACGACTTCCACGTTATGATCCGCAAGAAGGATATCGCCCAACTCGATCCGTGGATCGCCGAGGCTAGCCCCAGCCTGATCGCATCCTTTGCCAGGGGGATCACCAATGATAAATGCGCCATCCGCGCAGCGATCACCCAGCCACGGTCCAACGGTCAGGTCGAAGGGCAGATCAACAAGCTCAAGCTCGTTAAACGTCAGATGTACGGTCGCGCCAAGCTTGACCTGCTCCAGGCCAGACTGATCGGAGCGACATGAGCCTGGGATCATCGAATGTGCGTCAGAGCCCTTATTCCACGCCTAATGACACATAGCGAGGAGCCGCTTGGTCGTTGCCAAGCCGATGCCACCCATGCCGCCAGTGATAATCGCCGTATGACCCATCATCGATACTCCCCCGTCATTTGAACCCACGTTTTGTAACTATTGTGCGTCAGCATCAATATAAGATGAAAACTGCCTCCTTGCAGCGGTGAGGACCTGTGCGCAGGCATCCGCAATGGTTTCGGGTCGCGGTAGCAAGGCCTGCTGTAAGATTGGTGAAGCAGGTATGCGAACGTCCGGCGTGGTGTGCCGGTGGATGGTGAGCTTCATTTCTGGGAGAAGCTCTGCAATACGGATTGCCAGTTCGCCGGCAAATCCGCCGGACCTGACGGCTTCGTGCACGATCAGCACGCGCCCGTTGCTGTCCTTGTCGGCGCTCCGGATAGCTTCTTCATCCAGCGGATTAAGCCAACGCAGCTCGAGAACGGCGGCCTCGCCCCCCCTAGCTTCCAGCAATTGCGCGGCCTCCAGTGCGCGCGGGACCATAGTGCCCCATGTGATGATGGAACAGTCACCGCCTGATCGAGCCAACCGGGCCATGTCGGCGCGCTCTGCACGGTCGCTGATGTGAACCGGTCCCTTGGTCTGGTAGAGGCCCCTGGCTTCGATGACCACGCAGGGGTCGGGGTCAGCAATAGCGGCCTTGAGCAGGGTATAAGCATCGTCAGAAGACGAAGGCAGGGCGACCTTGACCCCGGGTATGTGCGCCAAGATGGCTTCAATCGACTGGGAATGCTGCGCGCATGAGCCTGGGAGCGCGCCTTGCTGGGTGCGGACAACCATAGGGACACTGGTCGCGCCACCCGTGATGTAACGGACATTGGCAGCTTGGTTGATGATCTGGTCAAGGGCCACGAAGATGAAGTCGGCCCACATGATCTCCACAACCGGCTTGAGACCTTGCATCGCAGCGCCCACCGCGCTGCCCAGGATGGCATTTTCGGCAATCGGGGTGTCGAAGACGCGCTGTGCACCAAAATCCCGCTGCAGGTAGCGGGAGCCGCCGAAGATGCCACCTCCCTTACCCACATCTTCGCCGAAGACCAGTACCTTGCTATCGCTCTCCAAAGCCTCCCGCATGGCAAAGTTGAGGGCTTCGATGTACTTCATTTCCCGCGTTTCGAGGATTGCTGGCGCGCCCTTGCCCTCACCGCGAGCGGTTACGTGCAGGTGGGCAACTGCCGGATCTGGCAGGGAGCCGTTGACGGCCTTTTCGGCGATTTGGTCCACGCTCAGGTTCTGCTCGGCAATGGAGGCTTCGACCTCAGCCGGCGTCATGAAGCCAGCGGCGACAAGACGATCGCCCAGAGTCTTAAGCGGATCGCGGAACGTTGCCGCATCCTGGTCGGCCTTGCTGCGATAGTGCTGTATGTCGTAGTTGTAGTGCCCCCAGAGACGAGGCACGCGGAACTCGAGTAGGCAAGGACCTTCACCGGAGCGCACCTTTTCCGCCGCAAGGGCGATGGAGTCGCGAACGGCAATCGGATCGGTGCCGTCGGCCGTCACGGAGGGCATCGCATAACCGGCGGCGCGCTGGGCCAGGCGGGTAATGCGGAACATGTCGCCCGTCGCTGTCAGCTCGGACCAATCGTTATTCTCAACAATAAAGATGATCGGCAGGCGTTTGGCGCTCGCAAAGGCGAAGGCTTCGTGTACCGAGCCCTGGTTCATGGCGCCGTCGCCGATGGTGACGACAACGATCCGACCGTTTTGGGCATGGGGGTTTGCCAAAGCCACGCCACAGGCGATTGTCGTGCCTGCCGACGATAGAGTTTTCGCCTATGAGCCATGAAATAAGCTGAACCTGCCCTGCCGCCGTTGATGCCGTCCCGGCGGTGGCAGAGTTCCGCCATGATCGAATAAGGATCGAGATCAGACGCAAGTGCCCATCCGTGACCGCCATAGGTAGCCAGAACCTGATCACCCGGGCAGGCCGGCAATGGCTCCTACCGCTACCGCTTCCTGGCCAGCACAGAGATGGATCGAGCCAACGATTTCGGGCGGGTTCTGGTCAGAGAGAAACTGGGCCTTGGCTTCAAAAGCACGAATAAAGGCGATTTTTGCCAGCGCATCGTTGGCGTAGTTGTGCTCAGAAATTGGGAGCGCGGGTGGACTCGTTCTGGCGGCGATGGTCAAGGGGCAACTCCGGCTACGTAAATTTTAGGTATATGACAAAACATTGGCCAAATTGTCACGATATTGCAATGACAACATACTATGATCATTTCTGGCAAAGCACCCCTAAGTCGTGGGGTTTGTTCTGAGCGCCATTCTCAGATAATTGCTTCGCTCTCGAGGCAAAGAAGTTCACTCTGCGACAAGCCGAGTTGCTCTAGCAGGGACCTCGATGAAAGGACTGCAGGACCCGGTAAATCTTGGGGGGCACGAAGAGGGCCATAGGGTGTGAAGATGGCCTTCTGCTCGTCCAGGCCAGCCAGCGCAAGGCTGAGAAGCATTGACGCGCCGGAGCTCTCGACGGAGGCTGCGTCCGGTGTCCCGACCCACCTATGAATCGCGTATTGGATTTTCATTGTGGTGGGAGAGGCCGGTAGGGCCGCGTTTGTGCCGTCGATGACCAGTTCATATTGGGAAGCCAGCCGCAGAACGAGTCCCTGGGCCTCGGGCCGCTGCAAGTCTAGAGCGACACAAGAATAGCGGGAGACTATGTCGTCTCCGGGAGGCTGAAGGTGGGTGCCCCGCTGGACAATTAATCCGACCTTGGCTCCCCGGCGGGCAAGCAGCTCTGACAAGTGCAGGGCTCCCAGCTCACTAGCCAGTACCAGGACACGCTTATTTGGGAAATGGGTAGTCATTAGTCCCTCCGTAATAGGAAGGTTCTAGGAAACCTCAGGGAATCTGTCAAATACATATGTCCGCATCATATATCGATGATATTTGCCGCGATATGATTCAGAATCGCGAGATAGGTATCCATCTTCTCTTTGAACCGCGTAGTCGGCGCAGAAATGCCCAAGACAAGCATCGAGCTTTACCACCAAGGGGCACCGCAATGCAGGAAAGGCCGATTTCATATTCTTCCGCATCGACCCCAAAGTCTCGCTCGCACGTGCGTGAGCGTCGTCCGTAGTACCGTCTGGAATCTCCGAAGCGGATATCGACAGACTCCCAACCCGAGGCCGGCGTGCAGGCGACAGGATCGATCAGATAATGCCCGCACATCTGCAGGAGCCGGCGGTTATAAACACGCTCCGCCCACCAGGATGGTATCGACCGCCGTCTTCATGTTGTCGTAGATGCCGCGGCTGCAGGGGCCCTTGAAGAAGGCGAAGGCTCGATCGTGGGCGTCGGGCCAAGCTTGCCGCCGGCCGTCCTCCAAGTGCCACCCCGAGATAATGGACTATACGTTCCAGCCGCGACGACCGTCGTGATTGCTCTGCCACAACGCCATCGGCAAAGCGCTCAGCAAAGATCTTCCGCCGACAGAATGGCGCGTCGCAAACGAACCGCCGGGCCATAAGGCGAAGTTCAACACGACGACCGGCACAAGGCAGGTCGGAAACGATCCGAAGATAGCGGCTATGAATGCCTCTTGAGCGACTTCCGCGCCCAGGCCCGGCTCGGACGGCGCATCCACATATCCGCCCGAACGCCGCAACGAAGACCGAAATGCCGCGGACGCTTCCGACTCATCAAACATCGAATATTCTTGAGTGACAATGTTGGGGATGCAGGTAGCCAAGTGGATGGAGGCCGCCGTCAAAACCGGACCCAGGAAATTGTGCGTCGCCACCGGGCTGGAAAAGGATTCCGCGACGGCCGCGATCTTTTTGCAATGCGTGAGGCCGCCCGCCAGCCCGACGTCCGGCCGGATGAACTGGGGGCCGCCTCGCTCGAGCAACTCGCGGAATTCCCAGATCGTGTTTAGGCGCTCGCCATTGGCGATCTGCGTTCCAAACTTCCGTGCGATATCGGCCTGTGCGGTAATTCTGTCGATCTGAATGGGATCTTCGACAAAAAGTGGATTGAACTTGGCAATTTCGCACAAAATCGCGTCGACCTGCAGCGGCGTGAAGCCCCGGTGCAGCTCCACGATGATGTCGGCGCCACTGCCCGCAGCTTCCCGGGCGGTAGCCACCATGTCGACGACATAACGCACCAACGTGTCGTAGTTCATTCTTGCGAAATCGTCCGGGAACGGAATGAATTTGACAGCTGTGAAGCCGTCGGCAACCGCTTTCGTGATATCGGCGGCAAGCTCTTCGGGCGTCGTGGACCAGAGCAGCAGATGGAGTCGGACCTTGTCGCGGCATTTGCCGCCCATCAAGTAACAGACCGGAGCGCCGTAGTGCTTCCCCTTGATATCCCAAAGAGCGATGTCGACAGCGCTCAGGGCTCCGCCCAGAGCAGAGCCGCGGAACGGCCCCATGCGGTACATCTGCTGCCAATGATGCTCGGTGCGCAGCGGGTCCTGACCGACGAGGTAGCGGTCGAACGTCTGAACGATGGCGTGGCCGGCCTCGGGATAGGCCCAGAGGCCCGACTGGCCGAGGCCGGCCAAGCCGGTATCGGTGGTGATACGGACGAAGTGGGCGCCACTCGCGAGGAGCGACTCTACCTTTTCGATTCTCATTTCGGAACTCGTGGTCTGGGTTGCAGCGGCCCCTTGGAGCCGTCAATGGGTATGGTGGCGGCAACGGACGGACGGAGCGAAACCTTCGCGAACCAGCCGGCCAAGGGGACGCGGCCATGGCGCCAGTCGAGATCGGCAAACCGGGAGTCCAGGTAGCCGAACGCCGACACGACGCTTATTCCGGCGATGTCGAACGCCGTTTCCAGCGCGGCTACACCGTCATTCATACGGTCCAGTGCATCTTCGATCTTGCCGAACTGCCCGGTTCGCCAGTCGTCCCACCGGAACTGCGTCGGGCAGACCACTGTCTCGTAGCGCACGAGAAGGGCCGCATCGAGGAGCCCGTCAGCGAGCGCCTGCCGAGTGAGCGCGGTCCAGCGAGCAGGTCCTGAGCGAGGGAATATCTGGCCTTCGAAACGGCTGTCAGATGATAGACCACCTGTCGAGAATGGCGGGCTTCGTCTAACCGCTTGGCGATGCACGTGATTTGTGCAGTAGTGACAAAATTCGCCTACACAGGCGCCTTTCTCGCGCCATTGCCTCTACTTACGATCATCAAGAATGGCGCGGATGGCTTGGTGTTGGTTAATATAGACGCGCCCGGACAGACTGTCGAGAAACTCGGTGTCCTTCAGCCTGTCCATGACCGGGCCTTTGAAGGCGCACGCTCGGGTCGTTCAGACGATTCTCGATGGCTTCGAGGCTTTCGAGCGCAGACATGTTGATGGCGTTGACGGCCGAACACATGAGAACGACGTCACTTAAACCCGGATTGGCGGCAACCTGGTCTGTCAGAAGATCTTCCAGATAGCGCGCATTGGCGATGTACAGGCTTTCGTAAATGCGTATGGACAGGACGCCCGGGACCGTTTCGACCTGGTGGCGCTTAACGTTGCGGAAATACTCTGTACCCGGCACCTGCCCGACGATGGCGGAATGGGTTCGAGGCACGATAAAGAAAGACCAGGACCGACGCGCCGACACCGAGCGAAATCCCGGCCTCGACGCCGAGCGGAAGGGTGCCAGCCAGGGTGATGGCGACCGTAGCGAAATCGGCTTTAGAATAGGACCAAGCACGCCTGAGGATGAAGAAGTCGACCAGCGTCAGCACGGCTACGACGATGGTGGCGGCCAGCGTTGCTTTGGGCAGGACGGCAAGGAATGGGGCGATAGCAGCGTCGCGACGGCAATGCCGATGGCGGTGAACGCACCGGCGGCCGGGTGGCGGCGCCAGCGTCGAAATTGACTACGGAGATGATGAGTGCTGGCACGAAAAGTTGCTGCATGACGCCCAGATTGAAGCTGGGAAGGGACAGCGGGGGCAAACCCTGCGGGACGCCACCGACCTGCGACACGCCTTTGCCTCCCAGTTCCATCAACGTCGACCACGCCATGGTGAGGAAGACGACCAGTACCGGACCGCCGCGGACCATGAAGATCGCCAATTGCTTGGATACGCCCAGGCGGTTGAGCCAGTTCTTAAGATCAAGGCGTACCCACAGCAAGAGCGCCAATGCCACTGCGCCGACTGCAACAGTGTACCAATTTATGGCGCCGATGTTCCCGATGATGGACAATACGAGCTCGGGCATGGCGTGGCCTTCGGTGCGAATGCCTAGAAGGCCGCCGACCTGGCTGGTGGCGATGATGATCCCCGAAGCGGTGATGAAGGCGGAGATGACCAGGTGGGACAGGAAATTGGCGGGGACGCCAAGCCTGAACAGGCCCATCAACGTCAGCATTCCGCCGGACAGTAAGGCGAGCATGATGGCTGCCCGGCGCCGCGACGCAGCCCACCGCCGCGCCGGTCGTCAACGAGACAACGGCTACCGGACCGACTGCCAGCGCCGAGGATGTCCCCAAAATCGCATAGACCTGCAGCGGCAGGATCGAAGCGTAAAGACCCGCTTCCGGGGGCAGGCCGGCAAGCAACGCATAGGCCAGCGATTGCGATATCAGCATGATGGTCACGATGACCGCCGCGATTAGGTCGCTGGTAAGCGTCTGCCGGCTAAACCGCCCACCCCAGTTGAGAATCGCAAAGAAGCTGGTCAAGCGCATTGGGAGTCCGCCGCACAGCGTTGCCTGGCCATGAGATCATCCGCGGTGAAAAAGCCGGTTACCATGGCGCGTCTGGAAACAGGCCGAGGGGCAAACGGATATAATGGCGGCCATTGCTTTCCGGGGGCGGCAAACGTCCGCCAGCAATGTTGACCTGTAGAGCATGCAGGATCAGCCGGGGCATGGGAAGCGTGCCGTCGCGTTGCTCGCGGATCGCCACAAAGGCGTCTTCATCGCTCCGCAGGTGCGGATTTTTCCCACGCTGCTCAGCCGGTGTGCTTAGCCAGAGCACCTCGCGGCCGCCAGGCTGGTAATCGTGCCCGGTAAAGAGCCTTGTGTCGTCTGGCAGCGCCAGCAACCCGACTATGGAGCGATAGAGCGCGCGAGCGGATCCGCCTGGAAAGTCGGTGCGCGCCGTGCCGCTGTCGGGCATGAACAATGTATCGTGGATGAAGGCGGCATCGCCGATGATGAAGGTGGTCGAAGCCAGCGTGTGACCGGGCGAATGCAGGGCGCGGGCCGCCAGGCTGCCCAGCGTGAAAGTCTCCCCGTCCTCGAACAGCTTGTCCCACTGGGAGCCGTCAACGGCGAGGTCGGACCAGTTGTAGAAGTCTTTCCAAAGTCGTTGTACGGCCGTGACCGTTGCTCCGGTCGCGGTGCGCGCCCCGGTTTTTGACTTGAGATACTGGGATGCCGAAAGATGGTCGGCATGGGGGTGCGTGTCGATGATCCACTCCACCCGGTAGTCTCGCGCAGCACAATGGGCAAGGATCGCGTCAGCATTGCGCGTCGCCAGATTTCCCGAGCGTTCGTCATAGTCCCAGACCGGATCGATAATGGCGCAGGCCCGCGCGACCGGATCAGCAACGACATATTGAAGCGAGAACGTCGCCGGATCGAAAAATACGCTGACATCAGGCTGGATAGGGTCGGTCATGGCTGCATCTTGCGTGCTAAAAGCGGGTTGCGCGCCCCGGCCCATGGCTTTTGGCGCGCCGCGACGAAGGCGATATCGCTAACGTCCTGGCAACTGAGGCCAGAATGCCGCGACCGAGCGTTTGCGGGCCGGGAGATTATCGCCACCTCGCTTCGTCGCGCGGTGAACATCGACCTTCCCGACCTGCAAATGCGGCTCACAAGCTCACTTCGGAACGGTTACGGAGACAGATGGCCGATCTGAAATCTTGGCAAACCAGTCTCTCAATCGAGGATGATCCTTGCGCCAGTCAAAGTCGGCAAATCGGAAGTCCAGGTAACCGAGCGCGGCGGCGAAGGTGATGGTGCCGATGTCGAAGGTTGCACCGAACTCGCCCACCTGTTCGTCCATGCTTATCAGGGCATCCACGACCTTGCTGTGCTGGCCGGCGCGCCATTCCTCCCATTGCAGGTTGGCCGGGCGGCCCACCATTTCGTAGCGATGGAGCAGCGCGGCATCAAGCAGGCCGTCGGCCAGAGCCTGCCGCGTCAGCGCCTGCCAGCGTTCGGCACCGGTCTTGGGAAAGATCGTACCGTTGAAGCGGGCATCGAGATATTCGCAGATCACCCGGCTGTCGAAGAGGAAAAGGCCGTCGTCGGTCCGCGCCGCCGGAATCTTGCCCAACGGATTGACCGGCTGGATGGTGGCGTCCCGATTGACGGGATGGGGGGCGGCGGGAAGCAGCTTGAGCTGGCCTGCAACCCCCAGCTCGTGGGCACAGATCATCACCTTACGCACGTAGGGCGAGGTGATTGCATAAAAAAGGTCCAAAACCATGTTTGTATCCAGACTGAGAATAGGGTTGTTCATTTCGACCGTTTCAGCAAGCTGCGCACCTCGTCGACGAGGTCGTCCGGCGAAGGGATGAGCGCCTGCTGCAGTTCGGCCGATGCCGGGATACGAACATCAGGGGTCGCGACGCGGCGAATATTGATCGGCCGGCCATCCGCAGAGCGGTATTCAAGGACGCGCGCCACGATCTCGGCGCCAAAGCCACCAGTTCTGGTGGCTTCGTGGGCCACGATGACATTGCCGTTGGATGCGTCGACGGCTGCCCGAAGCGCCGTTTCGTCGAGCGGCGACAGCCACCGCAGGTCCAGCACCGTTGCTTCGATCCCCTCGGTCGCAAGCTGTTCAGCAGCCTGCAGGGCCTTGTTGACCATCATGCCCCAGGAGACGATCGTGACGTCCTTGCCCTCGCGCTTGAGCTTGGCCTTACCAACAGCCTCCGCCTCGTCGGTGATGATGACCTCGGACTTGGTCTGATAGCCCTCGCGCGCCTCGATGACGACACAGGGATCGTTGTCGCGAATAGCGGCGCGAAGCACTGCGTAGTTGTCGTTGGCGTTGCTGGTCACCGCGACCTTTAGCCCGGGAATGTGTGCGAGAATGGCTTCGATGGACTGAGCATGCTGGGGACACGAGCCGGGTGTCGCGCCCTGCTGGGTGCGCACGGTCAGCGGGGCGCTGGTCTTGCCCTGGCTGAGATAGCGCACGTTCGCCGCTTGGTTGACCAACTGGTCGAGCGCCACGAAGATGAAGTCGGCCCACATAATCTCGACCACCGGGCGCAGCCCGGATATGGCGGCGCCGACGGCGCTGCCCAGAATAGCGTTTTCTGCAATCGGCGTATCGAAGACCCGGTGCTCGCCGAACTCGCGTTGCAGGTTGCGGGCGGCTCCGAAGATGCCCCCGGCCTTGCCGACGTCTTCGCCGAAGAAGATCACGTCTTGATCGTTTTGAAGTTCCGTCTTGAGCGCCAGGTTGACCGCTTCGATGCCGCTCAGGGTCTGACGTTCGACCTCGTTGACCTGAACCTCGGGAATGGTCGAGACCACATGGTCTGCCGCCTGCGCAGCATTGGCGGGCGGCAGAGCAACCACACGCTCGACGATGGCCTCGACACGGCTCGCCTCTTCAGCGACGACCTTGTCCAGATCCGCATCGGTGAAACCCTGCTCCAGCAGTCCCGGCCGCATGGTGAGCAGCGGATCGTTTGCCTCTGCCGCTTCGCGGTCGGATTTGGAGCGATAGTGCTGGATGTCCCGATTATAGTGGCCCCACAACCGCGGCACCTTGAATTCCAGCAGACTCGGCCCGTTTCCGTTCCGCGCGTGCTCGGCTGCTGCTGCAATGCTGTCCCGCACGGCAACAGGATCGGTTCCCGAAATCGTTGCCCCCGGCATGCCGTAGCCGCGGGCCCGCATGGAAAGGCGATCGATCGCGAACATGTCCGATGTCGCGGTCAGCTCCGACCAGCCGTTGTTCTCGACGACGAAGATGACGGGCAGCTTTCGCGCTGCCGCAAAGGCGAAGGCTTCGTGGACAGAACCCTGATTCATCGCTCCGTCGCCGATGGTGACGATCACTACCCTTCCCGTATCGCGCAGCGTGTTGGCGATGGCGACGCCGCAGGCAATGGTGGTGCCGGCGCCGACGATGGAATTCTCACCCACAAATCTGGTGTGTGGCGCCGCGATCAGCGCCGAGCCGCCGCGACCTCCGTTGACTCCTCCTTCGCGGTGGCACAGTTCTGCCATCAGCGAGGTCGGATCGAGATCCGAAGCAATGGCCCAGCCGTGGCCTCTATAGGTGCAGATGATCTGGTCGTCGTCGCGAAGTGCGGCGATCGTAGCGACCGGCACCACTTCTTGACCGGCACAAAAATGCACCGAACCGTTGATCACGGGTGGCTTGGCCGCCGATAGGTCCATCGCCTTGGCCTCAAACGCCCGGATGAAGGCCGCCCTCCTGAACACATCGATCTGAAATGAATTGGTCGTCGTTGCCATTATGTCCTGCTTTGTCATTGTTGTTGCTCTTGCAAGCGATCAGGCACGCGTCGGTGCCGTGGATGATATCGCCCTACGCTGGAGGACGCGATTACGTGGGTGCCGTTCCGGACAGTTAAGCCAGAAGCTCCACCTTGTTGATCGCGCAGGCCTCTACCCGGTCCCAATCGAATGACCAGCCTGCTCCTGGCTCGTCGCTCAGCACCGCGTGGCCGTCCGAGTAGGTCAGGGGCCGCTTCAGGATGGTCTGGGGAGTCGCCATATTTCCGCGGTGAATGAATTCGATGGCTTCAATCGCGGAAAACGCGCCGGCCAGCTGAGCGTGCAGCTCCGGAGAGGTCAGAGGCAGAGCGGTACAACCTGCAGCTTCCACCAAGCTCATCGCCCTAATGGCACCGGAAACGCCACCGCACCGCGTCGCATCCAGGCGAAAAAGGCCCAATTCGGTGACGGCGCGCTGAATTTCGCTGATAGCGGTCATGTCTTCGCCGGCCGCCAGCGGGGTCTTCAACTTCCCCTGCAACCGGCAGGTCATATCCACCAGGTGCGCCGGGAACGGATCTTCGATGAACTGCAGCCCAAAATCGTCGATGCTACGACAAGCCTTGAGCGCCGCATTGAACGTGCCAAAAGCCCAATGGTAGTCGACGCTCATATGGCCCTTCACAAGGGGGACGAGCCGTTCAAGGTACGTGTATTCGGTCTCGATGTCGCCGTTTATCGGCAATTTGAACCGCGTGAACCCTTGGTCCATTAACTCCTTGGCCTCATCGGCCAGACTGTCGATGTCCCTGCTGTCCATGTGCGATCCGATCATGGGCATTGCCGGCACTTTGTTCGCATGGCCGCCCAACATGCCGTAGAGCGGCAACTGCGCCTGCTTAGCGGCAATGTCCCACAAAGCGACGTCGAACAGGCTGATCACCGGTTGCAGGGCAATAGCGTTGGGCCTGAAAGACTTCTCGTATTTGGCGGTCGTTGCCCGACGCAGCGCCGGGTCGGATTTCAGGTAATGGGGCGCCGCCATCTTGATGAAATCGAGCACGGGCGTGCCGTTCGGCCGGGTGATCGCCGCCCCCACTATGCCATCGTCCGTTTCTAGCCGCAGAACGAAGTAGGTTCGTTCGCGCTGCGTCCCGTAGGGAATATCGACGGGGGGGACAGAGCATTCAATCCCGTGAATTTTGCTGACGATCATGTTCTTCCCTCTATCGAACTATCTGTGCGTCTAAACGTCATGCCTGTGCCGGAAACCCCGTGTTTCCGGCTAAACCTTAAGCAAGGACCTACCGGCCTGCCCCACTGGCGACCTGTTTTCATGGGTTCACCTCTTGGACACATCGCCAAAGGCCGCGACCGGGCGGGTAACTGGGCCGCGCCTCGCACTCCGCCAGACCAGTGGCACCAGGACGATGGCCACGGCGGGCAGCACGATCCAGTTCAGCGAAAGCCAGCCGGACGAGTTCAGTAGCGCTCCTGACGTAAACGAGGCCAGGGCCACCGTGCCAAACACGATGAAGTCGTTGGCGCCCTGCGCCTTGGAGCGTTCCTGCGGTGTGTGGTAGTCGGTCACCATCGCCGTGGCGCCCAGGAAACCAAAGTTCCAACCCACGCCCAACAGAAACAACGAAATCCAGAAATGAGCCAGATCGAGTCCTGAAAGGGCGACAAGCGCCGATGTCCCCATGATGAGCAGGCCCGCCGCGGCGACACGCTCCTTGCCGAAACGCACCATCAGGCGACCGGTGAAAAAGCTGGGGCCGAACATCGCCAGCACATGCCATTGAATACCCAAGGCGGCATGGTCCATCGAGTGGCCGGTATGAACCATGGCCAGGGGCGCAGCCGTCATGACAAAGGTCATCAGGCCATAAGAGACCATGCCCACCAGCACCGCCAGAGCATAACCAGGGGTCAGGATTATCTCGCGCAGCGGGCGACCGGTCGACGCGGTGTTTAGGTGCCCCGCCGCGGTTTTATCGGGTGAGCGAAACAGGAGGATGATGGGGACTGCCATCAAAGCGAGTGCCGCTTGGCCGATGAAGCTGCCGGCAAACGGTACTCCGGGAATGCTATTTCCCGTCCAGATCACCAATTGCGGGCCGAGAATGGCTGCCGCAAGTCCACCGATCATCACTGCCGAGATGGCTCTGCTCTTTCTCGGACCATCGAGTCCATCGGTGGCCGCAAAGCGGTAGCTTTGGATATAGGCTGCATAAAAGCCGGACAGCATGGTGCCAAGGCAAAAGACCAGGAACGAGGCCGTCATCACCCCGACCGTGGAAACGATCCCGGCCACGGCGCCAATGACGGCGCCAAAAAAATAGCCGGAACGCCGGCCATAGCGGCGCATGACCATCGCGGCCGGGACGGTACCAAGCGCCAAACCGAGGTTGTAAAGACTCACCGGCAGGGTGGCAATGGCGCCGTCGCCTGACAGCTTTTCCCCCACCAGGCCACCGAGCGAAATGATCACCGGACCATTGGAGCCGCCCAGGGTTTGGGCCAGTGCTAGGACCACGATGTTGCGGCTGACTTTGGTTTCGCTGGACATCAAAAAACATTGCCTGTGAGAAGCTGGTGATGAAAGAATAAGACTAAATCCGGGCTCCGGCTGTGGCTGCCGACAGTGAAAAGCTGTGTCGACTGACGCCATCTCCACAGCAAGCTGGGAGACGCCGCCGGAATTTGCGGGCGCTGGACTACCCCTTGACCGCACCGGCCGTCAGGCCCTTGACCATCAGGCGTTGGAACAGGGCGAATAGGATGGCCACCGGCAGAATACTGATCATGCCCCCCGCCGCGAGACTGCCCCATGGAAGCTGGAACTGTCCTACCAGCATCTGCAGTCCGACCGGCCAAGTGCGGCTGCCGGTGCTCGAGGTCATGAGCAGGGCAATCAGGTAGTCGTTCCACGCCGCGATAGCGATGAACACGGCAGACGCCACCAAGCCGCCTTTTACGACGGGAAGCACTATCCGCCACAACGCGCCGGCCCGGGTGCAACCGTCGATACGCGCCGATTCATCAAGCTCGGCCGGAACTCCATCAAAGAACCCTTTCATCATCCAGATGAACACCGGCAGCAACAGCGCGGAATAGGCGATCGACAGCCCCACTGTGGAGTCGAGCAAATTGAGGCTGCGCAAGATGATGAACATCGGAATGACCAGCATGATGGACGGCACCATACGGACCAGCAGATAGAACATCATCGTTTCGTTTCGCCCGCGGAATTGTCCGCGGGATAGGGCGTAGCTGGCCAGCACGCCGCCGCACAGGCAGATCAGTACCGTCAGACCGGTGGACATCGCACTGTTGCCCAGGAGTCGCGGATAATCCCCGCGTACCCAGACGTTTTGATAATGCGAGGCTGTCCACTCCAGCGGGGAGAACCGCATGATGCCATCCAGAATATCGCTTTCCGACTGGAACGAGAGCAGGAAAGACCACATCAGCGGAAACAGCGCGAACACCATCAAAAGTGCAGCAGCGAGATAGCTAGCAATATTGCTAAGAATTTTGCTTCGTTTAACTGACATGATGCTAGTCCTTCATGATTCTGGAGTATCTGACGTAAGTATAGCTAAACACCAGAAGGATAAAGAACATGACGGTCGTCAGGGCGCTCGCATACCCGAAGTCAAAGTTCAGCCTTGCCTCCTGGTAGGCGTAGAGCGATAGCACCATCGTCGACAGGGCGGGGCCGCCACCGGTCAGGATCAGCAGGATGTCCGGCGAGTTCATCAATGCGATGACCCGCAGGATAACCGTGGCGACGATCATCGTCTTGAGCATGGGCATCGTCACAAAGGCAAACTGCTGCCGTCTCGTGGCGCCGTCGCAGCGCGCCGCTTCGTAGAGTTCGTTGGGAATGCCTTGCAGGCCTGCCAGCAGAAGCAGGGTGAAGAATGGGAATCCGTGCCAAATCTCGACGACGAGGGCAGTCCACATGGCAGTGCTCGGATCGGCAAACCACGCCTTGGCCTGGCCGATAATGCCCAGATACACCAAGATGTCGTTGATGATGCCAATACGAGAATCGAGCATCACAGCCCACATGTGTGCGGCCACGATATTCGGCAGCATCCAGGGCAGCAGCATGATGATGCCAAGGAACTTGAACCCCGGCAGCGACCGGTTCAGCAGCAAGGCGGCCGCCAGGCCCAGAACCAGCTCACCAAGAACGGCGCCGACCACCCATTTCACCGTATTGCCCAAGGCAAGCCAGAACAACGGGTCGGTGGCGATGCGGATGAAGTGCTTGAGCCCTACAAAATCCTGGCCCTTGTCGGGTCGGGTAAGGTGCATTTCGCGAATGCTGAGGCTGAAGCCCCAGAAAATTGGAAAAAGGATGATGATGCCAATGATCACCATGCTCGGTATCAGGAAGACGAAAGGCCACCGCTTGCCTTCGATGAAGCCGATTACTTTCGACAGCGGTCGCAAGAAAGGCGTGTAGCTACGGATGGTGGCAGGCGTCATAGTCATCGTTTGCTCCTGTCATACAAGCGGAACGAGAAGGGTGTCCCGGCTCGTCAGCACAGCGTCGAATGAGAAAGCACCGACCTGCTCCGCACGTCACAGGGACGCGCGGAAGACAGTGCTCGTGTCGTTGAAGGCGATAAGATCGACCGTGGGCCGTCTTAGCTCGCCAGGGCGCTTTCCAGACCACGGATCATCGCATCAGCTGCGTCTTCGGGCGTTGTCAGCCCAAGCAGCAGCTTCTGGAACTCAGGCAGGACCACAGTCATGCGCCACGGGGTCTGACCGGGGAAGGACAGGGTCTGCGTTCCCTTCTCGTAGCCTTCAGGAGCGGAGGCATAGAGTTCGTTGTTGGCGATTTCGGGGAGCTTGGCCAGTTCCTGGTTGGCTGGGTAGTGCCCGTTCTGGTTGAACAGGGCCAGCGCGGCTTCAGGCGTCGCCCAGAATTCCAGCCATTTCCAAGCCAGGTCAGGGTTACGATCGCTCATCATGGACGTATAAAGATTGGTCATCGGAATGGCGTGCGCTTCCGGTCCCTTCGGCACCAGCGCCGTGCCGATCTTGTCGCGACCCAGAGCATCGACAAACTCCTTGGTGGCGCCGGTGTGATACCAGATCATCGAGGTATTGCCGGTTTTAAAGCTCTGGAAAATCTGCCCGAAGCTGTCTGCCGGTGCGCTCGGCTGGCAAACCTTGTGTTTGGTATAAAGGCTGGAATACCAATCAAGCGCCGCGACGACCTTTGCCTTGTCGAGCGCCATCTTACCGTCCTCGACAATCTTGTTGCCGAAGGCCTGCATTATCATAATCACGAAGCCGTCGCCGCCGGCGCCGCCACGCATGCAGAAACCATACTGGTCCTTGCTCGGATCGGTCAGCTTGGCCGCCACTTCGACGAATTCCTCGAAATTGGTCGGCGGGGTCAACCCGAGCTCGTCGAAGCGGTCCTTGCGATAGAAGGCCTGGGTGACCATGGAAGCGAACGGCACGGCATACTGCTTGCCGTCCCGGGTGACACCATCCCACACCTTTGGAGCGTAATTGTCGTAGAAACCGGCTGCCTGGATGCGGTCCGAAATGTCAAGTGCCGCGCCCAATGCCAGCATGTCGGCGGCATTGTTTTCCTGGATCATGCAGGTGTCTGCGCGCGCGTTGGCGATCACAGCATTGGTAATCTTGGCCAGATATTCCGGCAGTGGAATGGTTTCGTGTTGCAAGCTAATTTCCGGATACTTGGCGTGAAACGCCTGGATCACGGCTTCAAGGCCGGCAATCTCGGTTTGGCTGGTAAAATGATGCCAGTAGTTCAGGCTTTCGGCGGCGTAGGCCGGAAGTCCAAACTGCGTGACAGCCAAGGCTGCGGACGATCCGACCAAGAATTTACGGCGATTTAGTTCCATGTTCTTCCCTCCCTAATTGACAAACGACTGGAAACTAAACTTCCAGAATAAAGTTCTTCACTGTGTACTTCCCGACAACGTCCCAATCGAGTTGCACGCCGATCCCTGGTTCCTCATCCAGGTGCAGCATGCCGTCGACTATATTGGGACCCTTTCGGTTAAGGCCGGCCGAGCCGGAAGCCGTGCTATCGCCAAGCATTTCGACAGCCTCGATGGCACGCGACGCCCCAGCCAATTGCCCGTTAAGCAGGGTTTCCACATGCGGCATCACCGTGCATCCGGCGGCCCGAGCCAGATTGAGGGCACTGACCGAGCCGGTGACCCCACCGCAGGCGCTTGGCCCCAGGCGGAAGACGCGGAACTTGCCCTTTTCCAGGGCATAGATGTTGGTCATGTCCTCACCATAGGCGATCGGGGTCCGCAACTGCGACTGCAGTGTTGCGGTCATGTCGATCTCCTGAACGCCGAACGGATCCTCGATGAAGCGCAGGCCCAAGTCGTCGATCTGGGTGCAGGTGGCCAGGGCCTCCCCAAGCGAAATCCAGCTCCAGTGCGCATCGGCCGAGAGCTTTCCTTCGGCAACCTTCATGCAGGCCTCGACATATTTTTTGTCGAAAGCGGGATCCTTGCCCGAGAGGTTGATTTTGACCTGGGCGTAGCCCGCGTCGACGTACCTGGCGACTTCGTCTCTGACGTCGTCGATGGTCCGTTCATTGAGATAGTAACCGGCAACCAGCATCATCGGGACCTGCTTGCGCAGCCCGCCCAGCATCTTGAAAAGCGGCAGGCCGCTGGACTTTGCCGCGATATCCCATAGCGCGACGTCAAAGACGCTGAGCGCGTGCATCAGAATGGGTTTGCCGCTGACATGGGCATGCCCCACATCGTGCGCCAACTGCGCGATCATCGTTGAATCGGCACCCAGATATTCCGGGGCCAGCAGTTCAAGGATAGACAACAGGGGCGTACCCCGAGTTCCAGAATAATATTCGCCGATGGTGCCGTCGGCAGTTTCCAGCCTTAGCGCGACCCCTTTGCGCGCCTCGATCCGGCGCCCCTTAAATACAACCGGACGCTGCAATGGTATCACGCATTCCGCTGCAAATATCTTCTTGATTACTCGACCGTCGTCGACCATAGAATCCTCCAAATTACGCAGATCAATTACAAACTCCCTTGGGAATAATCTAAAGATCCAGTCTAAGATCGGACTGGGCGTCAAATAGGTGGACCTTTTTCACGTCCACTGAGAAGTTGACATGGTCCCCAGGCACGAAGTTGAGCCGTTCGCGGGATATCCCGTTAATTGTTTGCTTGCCGATCCGAATGAAAACCTGGGTTTCCGCACCAGTGGGCTCGATCAGTTCGACCAGGCCAGCAACGCCGCCGTCGCCGATCACAACGGATTCCGGCCGGACGCCATAGATTGCGCGGGTCCCAGAATGGCGCTGCGCTTCTGTTGGCAGCGGCAAGACCGTTCCGTCTTCCGTAACGAACCCGCTGGCCTCGATGCTGCCGCTGACCATGTTCATGGCGGGCGAGCCGATGAAGCCGGCAACGAACGTATTGCGTGGAAAGTCGTAAAGCTCGAGGGGCTTGCCCACCTGCTCGATGACGCCATCGCGCATGACCACGATCTTGTCGGCCATTGTCATGGCCTCGATCTGATCGTGGGTCACATAGACGGTCGTTGTCCGCAACCGCTGGTGCAGCGCCTTAATTTCGGCGCGCATCTGGACGCGGAGCTTGGCATCAAGGTTGGACAAGGGCTCGTCGAACAGGAAAACCGCCGGGTCACGCACAATCGCGCGACCCATCGCGACGCGCTGGCGTTGACCACCGGACAATTGCCTTGGATAGCGGTCCAACAGGGCCTCCAGCCCCAAGATGTCTGCCGCTGCGCGGACCTGAGCCTGCTTGGCTGCCTGCGTGGCCCCCTTGAGCTTTAGGGAGAAGCCCATGTTATCGGCGACAGTCATGTGCGGGTAGAGAGCATAGCTCTGGAAGACCATCGCGATATCGCGATCCTTCGGCGGCAAGTCGTTAACGACCTTCTCTCCAATTGAAATGTCACCGCTCGTAATATCTTCAAGACCGGCAATCATGCGCAACAAGGTCGATTTTCCGCAACCGGAAGGACCGACTAACGTTACGAACTCGCCATCCTCTATGTCGACGAAAACGCCACGCAGTACGGGATGCGAGCCGTATGATTTCTTGACTGCAGAAATTGTGACCGGTGCCACCGATATCCTCCCAGACTAAACAACGGGTACATTGCAACTACTGATGTTGTTATCAGCAATATGACAGTAATGCCCTATATGGTCGGGCTATTTGTGTCAAATATATAACGGATCATCAAATGTGGGTTCAAGTTGCTACAAGTTTCCAATGACATGAATTGCAATATCATTGCATACTTTTCTTCGTAAATGCGCCCGGACAGCTTAGCTATACTTCTATTCTGCCCGGGCACTCGAATTTTATTGGCAACTATGCTCTAAAATTTGAAAAACGCTACCGCTTGAAATGAAGATCGCCAGAGCAGCCCCGAACTTGGCGCGCTTGCCCAAGTCGAAATCAGATCGCGAGGTACCCGCCGTCGACCGGGACTGTTGTACCAGTCACAAAGCTTGCCTCATCGGAGCACAAGAATGCGATAACCGCGGCGACTTCCTCCGGACGACCATGTCGGTTCATTGGGCAGTGGAATTCCAGCCATTGCGCCAGGTGCGCAACGCTTTTTCCGCCCATTGCCGTGTCGATATAGCCCGGGGCCACTCCATTGACGCGAACGCCGAAGGACGACAGCTCCCGGCACATAACCTGCGTCAGTGAACGAACGCCGCCTTTGGATGCGGTGTAACCAGCCTGCGAAAAGCCGCTGGTGAACGCGGTAATGGATGCCACGTTGACAATTGCACCCTTGGTTTCCTTCAGCCCGGCGAGAAATGCCGACGTCACGTTGAACGTGCCGGTGAGGTTCACGCTGATGCTGCGGTCCCACTGTGCCGGCGAATCCGGATCGCCCAGGCGGGCCGGACCACTCGTGCCGGCATTGTTGACGACCATCGAAAAAGGGCCGTATTTTTCGACCAGTTCCTGAGCGACTACATTGCAACGTTCACGATCCGATACGTCGAGCTGCACCGCGTCCGCTTTTCCACCACTGCTGGTCAGTTCGGCTGCCTTGGTTTTTGCACTCTCCAGATCGAGGTCTGCCAGCACGACGCGGGCGCCACGCTTGGAAAGAGCCTGAGCGGTTGCGAAACCGATTCCACCAGCACCGCCGGTAACAAATGCATTGCGGCCATCCATTTATGTTCCAACTCCCATATAGATTGTGAGCACATATTTGCTTCTAACACGGCCACACTTAAACTTGCATCTGAGGCGTGTCAAATACAAAGGCCTCCATCATATTATGATGCTAGAAATTACTTGTCTTATATATAAATCGCGTCATTTTCAGGCGCGACCAGCCCCCGAAACACCTCTTCTACGCATTGCCGCAACCGGCAACGACGACTTCGGGCCGGAACCGACTGAAACCGCCTACGACTAATTGTGGAGGCGCCCGCTACATGACTGCTTCGGTCTGTATGGGTCTACCTGGCGAATCGGCTCGAAGGCGTGGATCGCCGCTGCGGTGAATCGGTCTGCCTTGGTCCATTTACGTAGAAAGTGACAATCTGGCGCTTGCGCCCTATCGCGCTGGTCCCGTGCCGATGGTCATCAGCGGCGCCGGGATCCACCCCCGAACGGGTCGCCTGGGTGATTGATGTGGGACGGCGCGCGCAGGCTTTACGCCCACCTAAGTTCCCCACACTACCGCTGCACCGGTCTCTCTGGTGCTCACGCCCAAAGCGCGAGCACCGTTTCTGAAGCCCGCCCGCCGTCCGCCAGCAGCGGCCGGCCGTATTGCGTGCTAATCCTCGGTGCCCTCAAACACCGCCGCACGACGCTTGAGCACTAGAGGCAGGCACATCATGACGATGAATGCCGTAGACAGGATTAGGAATGTCAGGCTGCGCGGGCTGGTGAAGAACGTCGAATAATCGCCCATGGAGATCAGCAGGCTTAGCCTATAATTCTCCTCCAGCAGCGGACCAAGAATAAATCCAAGGATCAGCGGGGTCAGCTCACAGCCCGCTTTCTTCAGCACGAAGCCCAGGATGCCGAATATCGCACAGATAAAGACATCCATCGTATTATACGAAATACTGTAGGCACCTACCAGGCAGAACATGATGATGGCCGGTCCCAGGAACCGATACGGTATGCTGAGCAGCTTGATCCATAGTCCCACCAGCGGGAGGTTGAGCACGAGCAGAAGCAGGTTGCCGATCCACATGCTGGCGATGAGGCCCCAGAACAGGTCCGGACGCTGCGTGATAACTTCCGGGCCGGGCGTGATGCCCTGGATCATCATCGCACCCACCATCAGCGCCATAAGCCCGTTCGACGGGATGCCCAGAGTCAGAAGCGGTACGAAGGAGAGTTGCGCTGCCGCATTGTTGGCACTTTCCGGGCCGGCCAGACCTTCTGGCGCACCATGGCCGAATTGCTCTGGATGCTTGGAAAGCTTACGCTCCAGCACATAGCTGGCAAACGAAGCCATGGTGGCTCCGCCTCCTGGCAGCACTCCCAGAAACGATCCTAGAGCGGTGCCGCGTAGCATTGATGGCAGGGTTTGTTTGAGCTGCGCCCAGCTCGGCAAGAGTCGGCCGGTTTTGACCGACACGGTAGCCTTGGTTTCCCCTTGCAGGTTAAGCAGGATTTCGCTCACGCCAAACAGGCCAATGGCGACGACCACGAAGTCCAGGCCGTCATAGAGCTGTGGAATACCAAACGTGTATCGTAGCTCGCCTGACGTGGTATCGATGCCGATCAGGCTAAGGGCAATGCCCAATAGGGCCATGGCGATCGACTTGATCGGCGAACTGCCCGAAAGCATGACTGCAAAAAGCAACCCCAGCACGACCAGGCTGGTGTAATCGGCAGGCCCGAACAGCAGCGCTATTGAAGATAACGGCTTGGCCACGAAGGCCACGAGCGCTGTAGCGATGGTGCCGGCAATAAATGAGCCTATCGCCGCCAGCGCTAGGGCAACACCGGCCTGGCCCTTCTTGGCCATGGCATTCCCGTCCATGCAGGCGATCACCGACGACGCTTCCCCGGGAAGGTTTACCAGGATCGCGGTGGTGGAGCCGCCATAGAGCGCGCCATAGTAGATGCCCGCCAGCATGATCAATGCGGCGGTATCGGGCATGGAGTAAGTCAGGGGAAGCAGCAACGCGAAGGTTGCAGAGGGTCCGATACCCGGCAACACGCCGATGATGGTGCCCAGGCTGACCCCGACCAGGCAGTACAGCAGGTTGATCGGCGTAACGGCGGACGCAAAGCCGACTTGGAGATTGGCAAACAGGTCAATCATGGGAGCAAGGGCATCCTAACCCCGATACCGATAACAAATACCAAAATACAGAATACGGTGAGCGCCATACTTACGGCGATGAGCTCGATTATCTTGATTTTCCCGAAGGCCGCATAAGTTGAAGTCGTAAGGATGGTGGAACTGACGATGAAGCCCAGCCGCTCGATGGTCAGGCCGAAGAGCACGATGCCGACAATAATCAGGAAAGGACGCAAAGCGGGAAACTGGACCGCCTTGGAATGGCGCCGGATCAGATCGTTCAGCAACACAAACGCACCCGACGTAGACAGCAGTACCCCGACGGCAAGCGGGAAGTATCTTGAGCCTGGCTGAAAGCTCGAACCTATTGAAAGATCGCTCGAAAAAACAATCATCGCGATCCCAACCGCAAGGAATATTGTGCCAGCGAGAATATCTTCTCGCCCGAGTGACAGTCGCTCCACCCGCGCCTCCTTTGCCCGCACCATCGCCTTGATGGACGATGCTGCGGCTATGTTTTCAGGAAAAATCAATGATCGGCGTTATTTCCAGGGCTTTGCGGCCCACAGCCCTTGGACGGTTTCGAAATAGCTGTTCAGGGCCGTCGTAAACGCGTCGGCGTCCATTGGGGCCACGGCCAGCTCGCGCTCGGTGGCTTCCTTGATATAGCCCGGGTCGCTGAGCGCGCTCACGAAGGCTTCGCTGAGCTTGGCTCTGATGTCATCGGGCAGACCGGCGGGAGCGGCAAAACCGGCCAGCGACCCGATTTCGACCTCATAGCCGAGCTCCTTCATGGTGGGGACGTCCGGCGTCAAGGGCGAGCGTTCGACACCCGTCGTTGCCAGGATCTTGAGCGATCCCGAGCGGGCATCGGAATACACTTCGATCGTGGACAGCAGTGCCACCGAAACGTGGCCACCAAGCAAGGCCAGTCGCGCCGGCGCACCGCCGCTAAAGGGCACATAGTTGAGCTGCACTTCCCCCGCCGCTTCGAGCATCGAGCCCGAAAGGTAGGCGACGTTGCCGAGAGACCCAGGCAGACCGACCACGATCGGCCGCTCGGCGGCAAGTTTGACAAGATCTTCGACGGACTCGATGCCGGAGTCGTTGCTCACCACCAAGGCAATCTGGTGGTCCTAGACAGGGCGGGTAAGATGGTCGAAGATTGCCTTGAACGGGTCAAAGCCCACCAATCTGGCCTTCGTCCCCGGCCGTCGTGCGGCCTACGTCACTGAAGTACGCAGTCGGCCACTGGTTGAACTGCCCACCGAAGGCCAGCCCCTCCACCACCCGGTCCTTTAAGCACAGGCCGAACTGCTCTCATATGGGTTGGGAGAATAGGCTGGCGCTGCCTTAGCTTGTCCGCGATGCAATGTCGCGCAGTGTCGCGACATACCAGTCAGCGCGCTCGAGGAAGCGCTCGGTGGGCGCCGATATACTGAGAACCAGCTGTGCCGGCACCGGACCGAGCGGCACGGCCAGGCATGACAAGCCCAAGGCATATTCTTCCCGATCGAACGAGATATAGGTCTCGCGGATCGTCTCCAGTTGTTCCCGCAGCTCAGCACGGGTCTTGAGCGTGTTGGTCGTCAGCGGCCTAATAGGGTGCCGGGTCAGATACTCGTCGATCTCGTCGGGGGCACTCATGGCCAGCAGCAGCTTGCCGGTCGCGCGGGCATGGCCATCGCCGATCTTGCCTTCGGGCGTGGTCGAGGCGGTGATCGCGGCGCTGCCGCGACGGGAGGCGAACACCACAACCTCGCCATCCAGCCATCCCCCGACGTAGGCCGTCTCGCCCGTTACGCGCGCAGCCTCGTTGGCGTAGTCCACCAGGAAGTCCTTGGACGACAACTGCTGGCGGAAGGCGTGGGCAATCGGCGCAGCTGCCAGACCCAGTACATAGGAACCGGCCGTGGCCTTGCGCAGCATGCCGACGGCAATAAGGGTATGAATGAGGTGGTAGACCACCTGTCGGGGAATCGCGAGTATTTCGCTCAGCCGCTTGGCGGCTATGCCCTGGGGTCCCGCATTGGCGACCGCGATGAGCAGATGGCAGGTGCGGGCGGCGGTCTGTACCCTTGGCTTATCGACCTTCTCGGCCACGGCCACGTCATCTGACACGTTTCATCGCTCCAGCGTTTTGGTTACCGCCAGCCCGTGCTACGACGCGGGCAAGGCACGTTTCAAGCTTCCTGTTAGTACCTTAAACACCATCTACGTGATTTGTGCACTAGCTCTCACGCAGGTGTTGCCGATCAAACGGCCCCTGCCGAAACGGGCGCCGGCAGGACCGGCGCCGCTCGAACTTAAAGGGGGTAGTTGCCGCGCGTTGTGCCAGCTCAATACCGAGATCGCAAGCCTCCGCTGCGGCCGTCGCGTAGGCTGAGAATACCGCCCTGCCCCTGCCTTCGCCTCCCGGCCGGATGCGCTTGCGGTGTTCGCCCGATTTGAAGACCGGCGAAGACACCTGCCCGATAAGCAGCGGCACGGGAATGGGCCATCTGAACTGTTGGGCGAGCAGCACGTCGGCAAGCCAGAACCCCAAAAGTTCGGCATCGGGGCGGGCCCGATAGACGGCGGCAGCCATCTCGGCCGCCAGCACCGGCGCCGGCCGCGCTGACACCGCCATATCCTCCGCATTGGCCAACACCTCAGTGAGGGCATCGTCCCACTGCAGGCCAAAATGCTGTTCGACGACCGGACGCACCAACTCTTGGTCACACCCGGTGGTGCGGATGGCCAATCGGCGCCAGGCCATCAGGACGTGCCCCGCAGGGCCAGGGTCGTCACCGGCGCCGCGCAAATAGTGGGTGTCGCGCAGGGCGGATTCATCCTCGCGCCGACCGGTCAAATTCACCGCAGCTGCAGCGTTTTGCAGCGCCAGCCGCTGGCGCCAAACACCGGCCCAGGGAAAATCCTGGCGCACCAGATTATCCAGCGAATTCAAGGCCGAACCGGCAGCGTAAGCCGCATCGGCATCGTGCAACACCACACCACGCGGTCGCGCCCATACCGGCACTTTCGGCACCAGCGGAGGATCAACAGGCAGCAAATCAGTGCGCGCTTTCATCCCGGGATGGCTAACACGCCACGGCGCTTATCGCCATAGAATGCACTATTATGCGCCTGGCCCGTCGGCAAATTATAATGACCGATAATCTTGCATTATCATCTGTTGCTCACTTTCGGGCTCATCAAGCACAAGGTAAGTTAGTGTCAGTCACGGCTGCGCAAAGCCATCCACAAGTTTGGAGTTTGGTCATCACAGAAGAGTTAGCACATCCCGCTATGCAATCGGCTTTGCGATTCGCTGGAATAGAAGGGGCGCGTGCAGAAGACTGCCTCGCGGTTCTCCAGTTTCGTGCGCCCCCTGAAGGGCCCTACCCTAAATGCACGTTCAATCTCCGTGGAAGCATACCGATAGTTATCCTCTACTTGCTTCCTGACTGGATGGAAGATGTGCACGCGCGTGGCCTCCACAACCTTCCAATCCCGCCTAGAGGAATCCGAACTGTAATGGTGCTTCACGCCGGCGATCACCTTGCACTAGGTACAATCAAAGTTTCACCTGCAGTTTGGACAAACGGGAGAGTCCGGCATGAAGGCTGGCTCGCATGGGATGAAGATTATTGGAAAGGGGAGGTAACTAGGTACTGTACGGCATCCACCATGCAGAGAGCTATCAATGGCCTGGCCAAATGGCCCGCCGCGACTGGAAACGACGACATTGATATCTTGGAAAAGTTTGCCTGAAGTATTTGGCCGCTCGCGACGTCGATGTCGGGTGACTCGTCCCGTTCCGTCGATACGAACCGCTCGAACATCAGGTCGATCTCACAAGGCACCCCTAGTTGGAAAAAGTTCGTCGCCGGCCTTCGCTTCAATGGTTTTGAAATCACAAGGTCAGAAAGCGAATCCGATACGCCTGACTGGAACGCGTTCTGTCAACAGGCGTGAAAGTGACACGGTAACACTAACCCGAATGTTGCCGACCGACCCTGGTGTGGACTTCAGAGAGGCTTAAAGCGAAATTGAAAGTCTGTTGGATCGTCACGGCTTTGCTGTTGCCAAGGGGCATTTGAGGATGGCGTTATCCGCTTTCCAACTTGGGGACTGGTCATCGAACCGGGAGCTTGGAAATTCTACTGAGGCTACCTTAACGACATTGCCGACCGTTGGGCTTCTCTGGATCCGGCGACAGCAAAGCTAAAAGGGATTTCCTTGGCCAAGGTGTGCTCCCCCCATTCTTGTTCTCGGAATACAACGAATAGGATGCCGGCAAGACCCAGTATGTCCAGGTTCTGATGATGCATCCTCACGGGGGGCATCCCGGGTTGTCAGAGGAGGAAGATGCAACGTTTCGGCTACCCACGCCTCACCGCCGGCGTCATTTGGATGGCACAGGGCAACGTAGTCAGCGATGAAGGCCCGCTGTTGGTTCCGACGCCTTGGTGCTGGCACAAACCCTTGCCGATGAACAGGGCAAGGATACGGTTTACATCACGCTTTAGCCAGATACCTTCGAGTGGTTGCCGACATGGGGAAAGCTCGACTGATGTGCGGACGCTTCACCAACGAAATTACCTGGGCCGAGCTGCATGCGCTCTATAGCCTGAGCGACGAGCTGTTCCCCATAGGCCGCCGTCGAACATGCAGCCGAAATTCAACATCGCCCGAGACCTTAGATAGCTCACCGCCATTCCGGGACGCCTTCAAGACCCGCCGTTGCCTTATCCCCACCGATACCCACTTTGAGTGGACGACATCGCCCGTGGATGGCAAGAAGGACCCTTGGCCCCTGCACCTGCCGGAGCATCGCGGCTTCAGCTTCGCCGGCCTGTGGGCCCATAACGACAATCTGGATGTCACCAGCTGCACCATCATCACGGCGCCGGCGGTGGAGAATATCGAGCACATCCACGGTCGGATGCCGGTCATTTTGGAGGAGAGCGCTTACGACGCTTGGCTGTCAGGCGAGGCTCAAGGTACCGAAGCCAAGCGGTTGCTGTTAAACAACCATCTCGACAGCCAGCTGGAGTTCTTCCGGGTCGGCCGCGAGGTGAACAATAGCCGGTACGAAGGCACCAATACCAAGAAGCCGATCATCAACGCGCTTTGACTAAACCCACGGACGACATCGCTAACTTGATGACCCGCTTAAATAAAGGCCCGCCTGCAGCCCAACCCGATCGGCGGTTCGGAGCCGCCCGTCCGGTCTATGCCTTAAACGTGGATGAGCCCGACGATCGATCCATCGTCTTGATCATCCGGACTTCCGCCGACGGATTTATCCGGGCAACAATCGTTACGCCGCAGTGGCATGAACTTGAAGAAGGCTGGGACGGCCCCCATACAATGGACGTGGCTGTTCCGTTGGCGGACAGCTATGCCGAAGCGTTCGGTTACCATGCCATCGCTATCGATATTGAGAGCTCGCAGATGTGGCAGCCGGAATGGGGCGATCTGATCTTAGAACGGAATGTCTTGTGACATAATGTCATCCCAAGTCCGGCTCTTAGATTTTGCGTCGGCCAGGCGTTCCTTTGTTCGGGGGTCATCCGCCAAGATAGCGTCAATCTCTTTGGCGATGTCCTCAGCCTTGCGGTCTCGACGAGGCAGTGCCTGATGCTTGCCGATAAAGCCGGTCGGATCTTCGCCCATCTTCAGAGAGATTGCCTTAATCCCCCGGCCAACGGCGAAACCGACTTCCTGCTGACACCAGAAGCTTTGTGAAAAGCCAACAGTGTGCATCGCGAGAAACCCGTCCATGGTGTGCAGACCACGTTCGATCTCGGTCTGCCACTCTAGTGTCGGTGTGATGTCTTCATGCGCCACGAACCCGGCAATCTTATAGGGTGCCAGGCATTCTTTCAGCCTCGTCGCCTTCAGTTTGTCTTTGGAGATGTGGCTGATGAACAGCTTGAAATGAGCGGTATCTTTCCAGTTCCGTGGAGGCTGGATGATGCCACTGGCACCTGCTACCGGCATGTCCAATTCAGCAGCAACCCGGAGCACCACGTCGTCGCGAATGCCGGTGAGCGCAGCTTTCGAATACACCCACTTACTATTGGAGTTCACGGCCCCGGGTGGGTCGATTTCGAATTCGGCAAGAAAAGCGTCAATTTCTTGGTAGCTGTACCTGGCCTGAAGTTCTCGACCGATCTTATCGATCAATGCCATCTTCTCTGAAACGCGCAATGTGCACCTCGATACTGTTGGACTGCTCCACCCCTACGCCTGTTGTTTGAAGGCGGGCAAGGATGCTGTGGCAGTAATCCACGGGCATGCACAGGCAATCTGTTCCCCTTGCGTTCACCTGCACTCAGGCAACTCGTCCCACCGCGTTGTGAACCGGGAACTCCTCAGCTCGAACTTCGTCGTAAAAGTCTGGCCCTTCGCCGGGCCGCCCATAGTTGCAGCCGGCACCACAGTTGCTCGTCCCCATCGCCGGTTCGCCTCGTCCATGGCTGCCATGACTTTGGCCGCCTTTTCATGGTCCAGGTTATTGAACAGGGCGCGCTGCGGGATCGGTGGCGGCACTAGGTCCTGGATGATGATGCCGGCCTTGGAATATCGGAAGCCCGATTGCCACAGGGCATCGACTACATGTCTGGCAGCCTTGATCAGGGTCAGGCTGTCGTTGGTGGCCTCGGGGATATCGACGGTCATCGATACGGACCGCTGGGGCTCGCCATCGTTGAACCGACTGGTGTGCATGAAGACGGTGACATGATCGGTAGCGAGGTTATGCCGGCGCAGCTTCTCCCCCAAGCGGGTGGCATATCCGGCGACGGCTTGCTCCATCTCAATCTTCGTGGTGACCCGCTGCCCGAACGAGCGGGTGACGGCACAACCCTTCCGCTGCGGCGCCACGGTTTCGAGAGCGATGCAGGGCCGGCCATTCAGTTCATGCACGATCTTCTCGCCGACGACGGTCATCAGCTGCCTTGCGAGCTTCTGGTCCATGTCCCGCACCTGGCCGGCAAACTGGATCCCGAGTGCCAGCAGTTTGGCCTGCGATGCTCGACCGATGCCCCAGACCTCCCCGATTGGGAAGTCTGCCATCACCCTGGCTTGCTCGACAGGATCGCTCAGATCCAGCACGCCGCCGGGCAACGTCTTTGCCGCCTTGTTCGCCAGTTTCGCCAATGTCTTCGTGGGCCCAATACCGACGCAGGTGGGGATGCCGGTCCACTGCCGGGTGGTCGCACGCAGGTCCGATGCCCAGACCGTCCTGTCGTTCACCGGCAGCCGGGTGACGTCTATGAAGCTCTCGTCGATCGAATAGATCTCCACATCCGGGGAGAAGGTGTCGTAGATCGAATTCATGCGCCGGCTCATGTCGCCGTACAGGGCATAGTTCGAGCTGAACACGGCAACCTTGTTGTCCCGGCACAGGTCCCGGATCTGAAACATGGGCTGGCCCATCTTGATCCCCAGCGCCTTCGCTTCAGAAGTCCTTGCCACTGCACACCCGTCGTTGTTGGACAGGACGATTACGGGACGCTTTTCAAGCTTGGCGTCAAATACCCGCTCGCAGCTGCAGTAAAACGAGTTGCCGTCGATCAGGGCCAGCGCCGGCGAGCGGTCGGTCATTTCTTAAGGTCGCGGATTGTGGTCGTCACGACGCCCCAAACGGACACCTCCATGCCCTCGGTAATCAGGTACGGCGGCAGCGAAGCGTTCTCGTTGTGCAGGATCATGACGCCACCGCGGCGTTTGAGCCGCTTCAAAGTGGGCTCGTTGTCTATAATGGCCAAGACGATGTCACGGTGCTTCGGGGTAACGGATTTGTCGACGAGTACAACGTCGCCTGGGAAGATCTTCACGTCGATCATGCAGTCGCCGACAACTCGCCACATGTAAGTCGCAACCGGATTGGCGACTAGCACCTGGTTCAAATCGATCATCTTTTCGATAAAGTCGTCGGCCGGGCTTGGGAAGCCGGCATGGACGGACTGGCCGACCAGGGGGATCTTCATCTGGATTAGGGTCGATAACGGGACCGGCATGCCACCTGGAGCCATGACAACTCGACTGATCCGCATAGCTCGACTCCTCGGCGCCAGGATTACCAAGGCTCGGTTATAGGCATGAACGAAACAGGAACGGTAGATCCGTTTATAGGTGTGTCCATCACTTTTGGGGTTGCGGTCAGCTTGCTGGTAGCTTCCAGCATAAGATCTTTTTAGCGGTATCGAGACCTTGTTCCGCATCAAGAGACAGCTCTCTGGTGACAGCGCAGGGGTTCAGGGAGTGAACATCGCACCAGATCACTCCGCTGCGATGCACCGGCCAATGCCAAATGTGATCTTGAGCTCATCGATCGTTTGGACCGCTTTCGCCGCTTCCCATTCTTTCTTCACTTCGTCCACGCCGATGATATCGCGATCAGGATGCCATGAATGTAGCCAGACGATCAGCCGGCCTTCGATATCTTCACCTGCCAAATGGCCGGCATAGAGCTCTTCAACCGTGATGTTCTCTTCGTCGGGCAGGAAAGAGTGAATATCGGCAACGTAGGTCCGTACGGCAGCATCGGCTTTCGCCTGCTGACGAGCTTCCTTGGCAGCCACGAGTTCGGTGGCAATGCGATCTGGCTTGCGACGAGCACCGATGACGCGCTCTCTGACAAGAGGCTTCACCTTGATCGTGTGGATAGCAACACCAACAAGGTCGGCCAGCGACTGCACCACGGATGCAGGATCGGTATGCCAGCCAGCAACGCGACCCGTTTTGCGGCTGCCATCAGGCATTGCGTACCGGACTTCGTATAAGGTCTGCATCATCCGGCTTTGAAATGCCTTGTCTGTCGGCAGTATATCCTTGAACCAACCGATCAGATCCTTGCCGCCGAGCAGCTTTTGAGTCCACGGCAGCTGGTCTGTGAGGCCGGGCAGCAATGCGCCATTGCAGCGCTTGAGCATTGACCAGACAGCAGCGTCTTGAAGGGTGTCATTCAGGGCTACAACGTCATCGACGATGAATCCAGTTGGCATGCATTTGGTCATGCAAATCCAAGTCGGTGCATCCCCCAAACGGTACACGGGGCGCAGGCGACCAACGAACTGGCGCTGTTCCTCCTCACGCCATTGCTCCTCGAGTTCTTTGCCCCAGGCGCTGGGCATTTCTGGCACTTCGACGCCGTAATCTTCACCCGTGCGCATCTGCAGTAGGCGCTCTTTTTTGACGCGGAAAACTGGTTGTTTATCGACCGTGAACCCGGTGCCCAGCTTGTCGTGTGGCCACTCAGGAGTTTCGTCATCGTATGCCAAGGCGGCAGCATAGCCGTCGATGATGTGCACTGGCTGCTCGCTGCGACCAATCGAAAGGGCGGCGACGTAATCCTTGGCGAAATCGAGGCCACGCAAAGCGCCAAAATGAACCACTTCGACGTTCTGTGGTGCGGTCCAGTCGGCCGCGAAAATCACCTGCCTGACGGCCATTGCCATCCCGACCAAGACCATGCCGAAAGAATAGGACACAGCGACTTTGTTAATCAGGGCCCGGGCTCTGATCACATTGTGCTTGCAGATCGCGATCTGATCAGCGGATGCCCCTTCACGGGGAATGAAAGAGCTATTGCTAAAGGCGCTATCGACCATCGCGACTGTCCGCACGTGGAGCGGTGCCTCGACGTCATGGCGGACGATCTCGCGGCTGAAAACTTTGGCCATGATTTTAGGTGACGCCGACGCATCCAGTAGCATCATGGGAGCAGCTGCCCAGTTGGGCTCAGAGCGCCAGGACACGCGAACGAAGGGTACGTTTACACCGTCGATGGTGAGGTGCACGATCTGTAGGCGCATTTCGCGATCGCCACGGGCACGCTTCGTCGGCAGGGGCTCGTGCTTATCCATTACCAACGCGACAACGCGCTCCTTTACGGTTCGCCAGAAAAGGGTTTCTTCAGCCAAATTTGTGCCGGTCTCGCGTGCGGTCAGCTGAGTGATTTCATCCGCAGTAAGGTCCGGGCGAACTGACTTTTCGTCCCGATGGTTTCTGTCGCAAGTCTTGATCGCTGCGTCCAAATAGTCGGAACCATGCTTGTCAGCGGCGAGGTCGGCAGCCGGGCAGCGACCGGACTTCATAGCGGCAACAGCGACCTTGCGAGCCATTTCAAATCCGTGATGGACTTCCTCGGCTTTTACCTCCGCTATTTTTTCCGCTTTGGTCAGCCAGGGCGGATTGCGAGGAACATCCAGACCCGACATTGGCATGCGCAGCTGGTGCAGGACGCGGTACGTGATCGACTCATCGATGAAGACGGCACGAACGTTCTTGATGACCTTTGGGACGCCCTGTGTGGTCAGATAGGCATGGGGGATCAGGATGATGTCGGCCGTCTCGGCTTCCTTCATTTGCTTCCAGTATTCGCAGGTGTTGTCAGCCTTGAACGGGCACAGAACGGTTTCGAATTTCTCGTCATCGTCGGTGTCGATTTCGCGAGCATCGTCAGCGTCCTCGATGTTTTGACCGTAGAGGGCTTCCTTGATGTCCTTAGGGACGCGAGCCTCACACAAACGAGCTGAGGACATCCCACGAGAATTCAGGGCTTGAACCTCGCCGATACGCTGGCATTTATTGTAGCCTTTGCCGCGGATGACGACGACTTTCACGCCGTTGGCTTTCAGCTTAGCTTCTATTTCATCGATCGAAAGCTCAGGATTGGGAACGGTCATGCCAGAGCGTTCGGCCGTCCGCTTCGCTTCCTCAATATTTTCGCCAGTGGGGGCTGCAAGAATGACTGGCCCGAGGTCGACGCTGCCGACACGACGTGGGTTCAATTTGCACCATGCGCCGATTTTACGGATCGCGGTTGTGGTCTTGCCTGCACCCGTGGGGGCGCCAAGGATATGCAGTGGGAGTAGCTGCACCAGTCCGATCTCCAGACCCGATGCACCAGCTTCGACGACAACCTTATCACCTGTGTTTTCGCGCTCAAGGACTTCCGCCAGCATCGTATCCAGAGCCACCTCGATTTGGACAGCAACCCGGGCGTGGATGGCTTCCCTATCGGCGACGCTCTCAACCAAAGCACGGCACTGCTTGTCGAGCGCAATGTCTTCCTTGCTCTTCTCACGGACGATGATGTTGGCGATCTTGGAGCGGCCACCCAGTTCCGGAACAATGCCACCAGATTCAGGCAGCCAATCCAGCGAGCCATCGGCAGGCCGAGCGACTGCAGGGATATGCTGGGCACAAGGACGGCTGCCGTTATCAAGCACCCGGTAGGGCACCATTCCGTCGTGATACTTGCCTGTTGCAGCATGGCAGTTCATTGATGCAACCCATTTCGAACGAGCAGCAGAGAATTTTGGCTTGCACTCGTAGACTGCAGGGCGGTTCTTGACCTGCCCCTCGAAGCACTTGTTAGTGACGTAGGCGATGTAGGTATCGCGGACAGCTGCAGCGTCCTGATCATTCATCAGCAAGTGGGCATTGGCAGCACAAAATGACCAAGCCATGTGAGCCGCAAAGGGCTCGCGACCATCAGTGACGATGCCATTCTCATCTACGGTCCAGATGCCTGTGCTGACCTTTGGCTGCCAGACACGTTGATCGTCGGCACGCTCAAAGCTGGTGACCTCATTGACCGGTGCACCGAACGGCGACGAGCTGGATGACCCCGACTGCTTGAAGCGGCGCAATTCGTACAGGCGCTCGAAGAACACCTTGAGCTTCTTTGGATCGATCAGGGGTGTTTCTTCTGGCCCAGCAATCGCGGGATGCTTTGTACCCAGCGCCCAGGAGATTGCGTTGCCACGCTTGCCGCGGCCATAGGCTGTCCAGTTGTGGCCGTAGGACAGGAATTCCACGGCGTTCCTGGGCACCATGCGAGCCTTGCCGTCGCGGATTTCTTCGACTTGATCCAATTTGCCGTCAGCATCGAACAGCTCAAAGCTCATGGTGGACGTGGCTTTGAGATCCTCTGGCGACATGTGGAAGATGATCTGGCGCTTGGGCCATGTATTAACGCGAACAAATTCGCTCTTGCCCAGCACTTCGTCAGCCAGGGCATGGACTTGCTCAACGAGTTCTTGGTCGCGGATATCAAAGTCAAGGGTGCAGGTGCATCCATGCAGGCCGTTCGTCATCGCCAAGTTGAACTCAGCATACGTGCCATCAAGCTCGTACCACATTTCAAAAGCAGAGCGCTGGCGATCGCGGAAAGTCGAAGGTTTAGTAACAACCCGCTTCAATTTTCCCTTGTTGCGATCCTGAGAAACGGAGTGCTCGGCATAGACTCCAGGTTTGCGATCCATGGTCTCCATCAAAGGATTCCAACCGAGCGCCCATGCACGCCCACCAAACCGGCGATAGATCTTCAGGACCTTCGATTTCGGATCGATCTCGTAATCCGCTGAGGCAGCAACATTAAGGGGGTGCTCCATCCAAAGCTTGAGCGCCTCTTCCTTCTGTATATCGAGTTCGATCAGTTGCCGGGCCGACATCCAAGCGCCAGACGCCAGCGCATTGACGCGCATCTGCTCAGCTGATGGCAACTTGCGTGTGATTGTGCCCGTCCATTCCTGAGCGGGTTCGGGGGACTGCTTCGACCGGCTTAAACGGTCGAGGGATTTCAAGGCCATTTAGGATTTCTTTCCGCAAACTTGGTGTCGAGCGCTGCAAACGCTTGTCTGTAAAGATGCGACCGACAGGATCATGTGTCAAGGGATGGAATCTAATAGATCCTCTTTTTGATCAAGCATCTAACTGAACGGTGTTCAGAACCCCTGAATAGCGGTAGTCATAAGTCAAAGATAGTTTTGCTATTAATTGTGCAGTCACATGCAAAACCCCCTTAGGGGGAAGGATCGCCGCAACTAACCTTCAACTTTCGAACGATTGCTGTCGCTTTTTTCAAGAATTGACCGTTTTTGGATGCAACCGTCTATACGAGGTTTCAAAGACTAGGATTATAATCCTACCTAGATGGATTCTTTTTCAAGTACAAAATTGCCGACACCGCTGAAGCCCCGCCAATTCGTCAGCCAGATCGAGATCGATGCTCGAGACACTATGCTCGAGGCCGTCCGTAAGACCGTCATTACGAAAATGCTCACGTCTGACAGCATCATCGTCAACGTCAGGCCGATGAGCGCCAAGATGTTCGAACGTCTTCGCCGCGGAGACTCGGAGTTCCACAACTGGAGCCTTCGCGGCGCATTCAGCCTGGCTGAAGCCGTAAGGATTAAAGCGACAGTTCTGGTCCTGCAGTGAATGAACCAGCCCCAGCACCGCATTCCTGACCATGCTGTGCGCCGGTACACCAGTCGAGATTGCCAGACTGGTTGCCTCGCACGGCATGGATGCTGCGATCGAGCGATGGCCACATATAGGCGAGCGGACCTTCTAAGGACTGCGCCAAAGGCCGCAAGATGTTGGCCAAGCCATGAACGATATCGATGCCTATGGCGACGACTTCATCATCCAGGACCTGGATCCATCAGTCTCAGCTGACATAGAGCACCAGTCCCGGATCGAATTCGGGGTTACCGTTGTGCCTGGGCGTCAGGTATCCACGGGGATTGCAGACGACCCAAGTGTCTCCGATCATGTAATCATATGACTGATGAACATGGCCATGAAGCCACGCGTTCGGTCGATAGCGCATGATCGTCGATGTCAGATCAGAGCCGAAACTACCGTCCATGACATCGGGCTGCTGTGGATTGCGCAACGATTTCGGATGTGGCGCATGGTGCGTCACAACTACGGTCGGGCCATCGAATGGCACCTGCAGCACGTTCTCGATCGCAGTCAGTTGACGTTGGTGCTCACGTCGCAGATCCCGGGCAGAAATCCGCTTCAGGCCGATGTCGATGGCAGCCCGATCCGGCATTTGCTGATTGAACCAGTATCCCGCCTTCATGATGTCGCCGGCGATAGCGAAATCCGTCCACAGAGTTGCGCCGACGAACCTGGTGCCAGCGATCACTGCCGTTTGACCCGAGTGCAGCACATAAAGTCCGTATTCTGCAAAGTCGCTAAGGCTGCCGTTTCGCTGTTGCATCTCGAAATTGTCGATATCCCGGCCATAAAAATCATGGTTTCCCGGCACAAAGATAACCGGCAGCCGGGTGCTTTCCTGCCACCTGGCGACGGTTTCGATCGACATGACAACGTCTTCAGAAACGTCGCCAGCCACCACCAGGACCTTAGCGCCATGGGGCACTGGCGGCAGCTGGAAAGTGGAGGTTTCCATATGAAGATCGGAGATAAGCCAGATGCTCGTCATGCGGTTTTCTCCGCCGGTGCATGGGCATCACAAGCAGTCACAAGCCAGCCGCGACCTCTGATCCTTCCGGGGGCGCCGCAGGTCTCGCAGACGTACTCACTGAGGCGCTCGTATGTTTCAACGATAGCTTCGGCGACGGCATTATCACTGCCGTGGTAGGCCCGAAGGCCTGCGTATTTGGATTTGATGTCATCGAATTTCGGACGGTGGTTATCTTCGAAACTCCACAGCCGATCAGCCATGCCAACAATCAAATCGAACCAGCCGTCAGAAACATCCAACGATCCGGCACGATCGAACATCGGCGAAAACGATCGTTTCACCGCCATGCGCCAACCGTTCGGCACCGGCTTCAACTCACCGGTTGTTTTGTCTCGACGTCGCGATCGAACGCTGACCATTCTTCCGATGGCGGATAACATCATTTTTGACGGCGGATCTGAAATCGCTGATCGATATCTGATGACGGACCATTTGCGGTCCCGATGCCAATCGACGGCAGCGATCTCGATTGTTTCGGGTTCGAGGCGATCGTGCTTGAAGCCGATCTGTGTGAACCCTTTGAAATCCGACAGAGCAGCCAAAGCCACTTGGCCTGGTCCATTAATTGCGGTCTCAGACATCGCAGTGGCCCATGCCCCAAACCGAACTACAAATGTCCAAACCGATATCGATCAGGACATCTTCGATCAGCAAAATTGGTCCGTAGAGGTTCAACGCGATCCAAAGCCGGCGGAAGCCTTCAGCAGACGGGGTATCAATCAGCTCCGCAGCCTGGGCTTTAATTTCGTCGGACGGGTGCTGCGTGGAAAGATGGCGGATACGAAACTCGAGACGACTGCGCAGAGCCGCGGCACGACTGATCATGATAGACCTCGGAATTGGGAAAGGTGTCCCGGCCATTGGCCAGGACTGAAGGGTCAGGCGGACGGCATGTGCTCATCACGGATGTCGATCATCGTCTCGACGATGCGCCGCAATCGACGGAGACTGCCGCCACGCCAGTATTTTCCGATCAGATAGATTTCATCCGGATCAAGCTCGGGAAGCCATCGCCGATCAAGATCCCGTTCCGTTGCGATGTCGTCCAGAATCGCCCTGGTGACTTCCCCGACATGGCGCCACTGCGGCTCAGGCATGCGGACGATCCTGCAGCGATCCTTGAGCGGCGCCGGAATTGCGTCGATATCGTTCGCTGTGAGGATCCAGTTGACGTGTGAACAATCGACGATGGCTTCCAAGGATGGATCGCGGAAAACAGCAGCGTTCCCAGCGTCCAGGAAGTTAAGCAGGACGTCCTGTAAACTTCCGTTATGGCTGCCCCTGGTAGCTTTGTCGGCTTCATCGATGATGATCAGCGGGTTAGCAACCTGGAATTGCAGCAAGATCTGGCAGACCACTGAGGGGTTTGTGTTTGCCCAATTGCTGCTGCTGCCACCGAACATACCATCTGAAACGCCGGCAGCTGGGAAAACCACATGCGGCAACGAGAGCTCCTTGCAGAGGTCCCGAGCCAAGCTGGTCTTTCCTGATCCATGCGGCCCGACAAGGATCGTCGGCTTGAATTTCACCACTTCTCGCGATGCCAGATCACGCAGGAACAAGTCGATGACGGGCAGCCGATAAGAGCCCCTAGCCGACATAGCCTTTCTGTGATCACCAGGATTTCCACGCAGCACGTAAGGGACAGGCGACATCAATCGTTGGTAAGGCTTGGCATGCGCCATCCTATCCTTCGGACCTGCAGGAACAGCCAGATACTTGATCAGGGTGGCGGTTGGACCAGTCAGCAACGCATGCAGGTCATCGTCAATCGGCGCTGGCTTGGAGAGCGATCCAATGCTTTCCGCACGATCTTCTACGACAGCAGCAATCGTGTCGGCGTGCTCTGCGTAAATTTCCGCAAAGAGCGTATCGATAGCACGGGTATCTGATGGGAGATCGGCAGCAGGCCGCAACGGGCGAGTGGGCTTCATGATCATCATCTCCGATGCGCCCAGGTTCGCATGAACCTTGAACAGCAACTTTAGATTGGATCGTGGTGCCTATAGATGTCGGAATGAAATGGCAAGCGGAACAGGATGGATACGTTAACCGAACCTTACTCGAGGTGCCGGCCCATCACTTCAAAGTAAATTTGGGCGATATAGCTGCCTATCACTTCAGGATGGGCGTTGGTCTTTTCCCACTCGGACACCAGCGCATAAACGGATCCGAGCGGGTTCACGGCGTCCATAATTTCCCACTGTTCCCGCAAAAACTCCCAGGCTCGATCGGGCGGGGAGATGTCGCCAGCAATCCAACGTTGCGCTACACGAGGAGTGACTTCGAGGGCTCGGGCCAGGCGACCAGACGTGCCAACGGGAAAAACCTCCGCAACAAGCTGCCGGAAATCGGCGGGTGGCTGGATAGACATGCGGAAGCTCCGAGGACAACGAATCGTCCTCGGACAATTGCTGATCGCTGGTGATGTGACCAGTGCCGTCATGCAGGCATAGTTTCCATAAGTGGGGGGCGTTCAGGGCTAGTTGGAAAGTTCTTAGCGTCATACCTGCCGCCGGACTGTTGTCGAATAAATCGGAAAAAGGCACGCGCTGCTTCGTTGAACTCATCGTGTGCATCCGACACAATGCCGTGGACGTGCTGCCCAGCAGGGTGCCGATTTTCCGGAGTAAGTGGTCCTCGGTAAAAGGGCAGATACCAGTTCTTTGCAGAGGGGGTCTCGTAGCCCCACTCTGCAGCCGCTGCGAAATAGACCTCTCTGGCATCAAGCGTGGTGATCAGCAGTTCGTCGAATTTTGTTACCAGCTCGACGACACGACCGCGGTAACGCTTCCAGAGCTGACAATGAGTGGTGTGACCAAGCAGGCGCCGCTGATGCCAACCATCCATTTCAGCGAGCATCTCTGCACGGATAGGAGCGGTTTCCCGCTTCCATTGCGTCGGCCCGATCAGGCGCTGCATAGAGTTGAGACTACGCCCCATGGGAGCCACCAGCGACCATGTTCGACAAAGGGGAATCGAGCATATCGAAGACTCGTTTCTGAGCTACTGCGGATGACCGATAGCCGTTCTCTGAAACCGTCCCCATGCCTTCGACGATCAGCACTGTTTTCCAGCCCTTCAGCGTACGCACCACGGCAGCCGCCAGCACGACCTTGCCTTTGTATTCGCCGGTAACGTTGACCTTCTCGCGCTCAAGGACCTTGTTCATGGCCCCATCGCCACTTCGAGCTTGGCCTGATTGGATGGTACGGCATGCAAGCGATGCTGAACGCTTGGCACTGGACGGCCAAGTTGACGGGCGATGCTGCTAGTACCGTGCCCGGCCTGGCGCAGGGCAATGATCTGAGCATCCTGTTCTAGCGTGAATGTCTTGGCTGGATGCACCGCAGTGCAGTTCGGCGATACGGCACCATTCTTCTGGCAATACTCCAGCACGCTCGCCTGGTGCATGCCGATCTTTTTCGCGATGCGAGGATATGTCCAGCCGCGTTCACGCAGCTCGCATGCTTCGATAATCTGCTTCTCGGAATATTTGTTCATTGATCAGCTTTCATGCCGAGGCGGCGAGGCAGGATTGCCTTGGCCGCTGACAAGATAAATACAGCAACTTCAGCAAACATCAAGCCGTAGTTCTTATCGCCAAATTTTTTGGCATTAAGAATATAAAGCAAGCGGATTGAATTTCATACTTCCTATGACGCGACGTCTTGACATCCGAAAGGTGTCATACTATCTATGACGTATTGGTCAAGGCAATTTCTGCCTGTCCGACAGGCCAGGAGGCCGATTGCGATGACAGACACACCCAAAGAAACTTTTACCTTCACGGTCAATCGCCAGGAACGCGATGTGATCCTTGGTTCGCTGCACGTTTATGCCCACCTCGATAAGATGATTGAGGTTGCTAAGCGTCACGATGAAGACGACCTTTTGGGCCATTTTTTCAATGCCGTCGACGTCGCCAACGCAAGCGATGATGCATTCGAATTCAATGGCGTCCCACTCGCGGCCTACCTCTCGACATATGAAGAGGCAATGAAAATCGCTGACTTCATCGGCGGCTTTGATGTCGATACCGAAGTGCTGGCTGGCATGGCTGACCCGGCGCGTTTCCGATCGCTCCCCAAGCTTTGGCGGCATCTATCGCCGAACTGGATTCCTGGTTCACCAAGGGCGATGGCCTCCTGTCCGAAGTCAAAAATGAAGTCTCGTTCGGCGAAAGCATCCTGTGTGTGCTTCACGAACTCAAACGCCTCAAGGCAGCAGCATGACACCAGAAGACCGCCGCACGCTGATCATCTCGGTCGGCATGACACTATACGGAGAGCGCTACGGCGCTCCCCTCGCTCGCGGCCTAAAAGTGGATCAGTCGCTCATTGTTCGCATCGTCAATCGTGAACGCAATGCGACTGATCTGCTGATGCTGCAGCTTGCTGATCTTCTCGCTCGTGAGTGGAAGCAGCGCCTTGAAGAAATGAATTTGATTGAGCGCTTGGTAAAGCAGGTAACCGGCCACTCGCTGGAAGAACACCTTGACCAGCTCGCTCATACCTCAACACCGGATACGGAAGATCAGGGAGATAACTCGTGAACCACATCCCTTTGAAGAACATGAATGCCGCGCAATTGAAGTCACGCATGGATGAGTTGTGCGATCAATCCGAAGCCTTAGAGTCGCAGATTTATGCTGCTCGAGAGGCTTCTGATGCGCACTCCGAGATCAAAGCCACAGCCATTCGTGAGATGAACGCGCTCAATGCAACGCTGCGCAAAATCACCCAAACCGTTCGCATGGGTGGTGAGCCTGAGCAGCCCTTCTCAGAGGTGTTTGACCAGCACCAGGCGCTGTTTGCACGTTATGAGCAGCTCGCCCAAGTGCAGGAGCAGCACTACCTTAAACTGCGAGAACTCTACGATCAGACGGCATCGGTCGGCCGCAAGGTAGAGAACGTCCGTCAGTTTCTGCGGGTCCATGAACGTCAACTCGAAAATCAGAGAGACCATGATGCCGCATAAAATCAGCAAGACCTTCGACCAGGCTTACGACCACACCTGCTGCACGTACACGACCACTGACGCCTTCGATGTGCTGGCCCAGGCCGGAGCGCATGAAGACTTCGTTGTTCGTTTCAGCTACATGGAACAGCGCCCAAAGGGCGTGATCAAGCTCGCATTTCAAGGCGACAAAGTCGTGCGTGTTGATGACGACAGAGCCGAGTTCGAATGGGCAGTGACGTACCTGATTGACCAGCCAAATCAAAAGGTGACGGTTGAAGTTGAACAAGCGCTGCTTTGCTATGTCACCACCGACCACACGGCGATCGGCCCGGGCATGGGCTTCATCCGTGAAGATGAGGTGGCATAACGGTATTCGAGCCGATCTCCAACGACAGGCATCTGGGCGATCCTTACGGGTCGCCCTTTTTCTATTCGGCAGCCTCAAGCATTTCGATATCGGTATTACGATATCGGGCAGCCTCGATTGCAGCTTTGATCTGTTCGACTGGTTCCAGCACTGCCAAGGCGCTCTCGATATCGGTTTCGATCGCCGACACCCATTTCCTCATGATCGGCCATTTGGCATGCGTCCCGTCATGAAGGCTGTAATGCCGCCCAGTCACGTCGGTCCGTTGCCCGCCCTCGCTGTGGTCCAGGATGACCTTGGTCTCGCTGCGAAGGAATCCGAGCACGCTCTCGCCATAGGTCCCGAACACAGACCTGATGTGATGAGGGGATGAATCGACGCCGGGCAGATAGGCCATGGTGTGCGTCAAAGTGCTGGCGTTCAAATGGCTAACATCACCGCCTTTGCGACGCGGCCGGAACGCAGGGAACAAATACGGCGATCGCTTTCCAGCTTTTTTAAATTTGATCGCCTTCTGGACGCACTCCCAAGCTGCAGGCGGCAACGGGATAACATGGGCCTCGCCGTCGTTGCGTTTACGATCGTCGGCATAGACATACCAAAGCCCCTCACTGCCATCAGCAGTTGCGCGGAAATCGAGTTCATGGGCGCTAACGATCGCCCGGCGCCGCTGGCATGACCAGACCGTCAGTTCGATAGCACAGGCGATCTGTGGATCAACAGCACCGCAGCGCGCAACGGCAATGATGCGACCCAGGTCCTCGAGCGTTGGATCCTCCACCATGCGCTTTGACGCTCGACGAGTGCGAGGTGGCGCTTTCAATCCTTTCATCATGCCTGGCTGGACACCGCTGTCGCCTGTCTGAGTGTCTTCCCCCAGCCACGACCAAAACGCTCCAACGATGCGGACCAAGGATTCGGCAGTGCTTTCGCGGCCGCTCGCATGGACGCCGGCGATCAGCTTGGCCATTTCAATCCTGCTGATGCTGGCAATAGGGCGGACATCCAAAGCCTTCAAATCCATTGACTGCAGCTTCTGGCGATAGTCGGCCAACGTGCCAGCGGATTTAGAGGCCTTCACGCCTTCAAGGTATTTGTGGCGGGCTCGGGCGAAGCTCCATCGCACGGCATGCCGGCTGTCAGCATGGCCAGTGTCGGGTTGCTCTACCTTCCCCTTCTTGATCAGCCGCCGCTGCAACCACTTCTCATCAGGAATGCCGACACCGCTTTTCCAGAATGTCTGAGCTTCGCCGGCGAGGTCTCGAGCTTCCTGAATGGTCAGGAGATCCACGGCACCCATCGGCAGCCGGAACGACTTCGATTTGAACTGGAACCGGTACTGCCAAACGACACCGGCAGGACCGATTCGAAGGATCAGACCAGTCGCCTTTGTATCTCGCACTTCTTCACGAGTGATCGGCTTGCCATCCCTGATGACTTCTTTGCCCTCAGCCATTGCCTTGGCGTCGGCTTTTGCCTTGACGATCGTCGTGTTCGTGATGGTCGTTTGCATGCTGGGACTGCCTACGTCGATTGGGACGGCCTTGGGACGGCCTTACCAAGAGCATCCAGATTCACACCGCGCAATGCCGATCTGAGGTTTTCCTTAATGTGGAAAGGAAGTTATCTTGAGATAGCTTCCGTTTCCTTATACGCAAACCACACTGACAAGCCTCGACCCCATTATTTGTAATCAGGGGGTCGCGGGTTCGAACCCTGCTGCCGGCACCAATAAAACACCATGAATTAAGTGCCTCACGGGCACCCGAGACCCAAATTTCTGCTAGGGCACAGCTGCCGATTCTAGGGCAGCCTCCACCCGGACGCAACGGGGATCTTCATGGCAAATGGATATAAATCCAATTCATCAACGCTACCGTGCGATGCCGAAACAGCCGATCTTGACGCATCGGTGCTTGAGCGAGAAGCCTTCGTTCCTTTCGGACCCAACCTTCAGAGCATAGATGAAGCCCAAAAGGATATGGAAGCATTCCTTCCGCAAGCGAGTGGCAGAAAAAGCCACGCAGTTCTTACAATATTCCCTATGGGGAGGTTGGCGCGGCCCGGGCGCTCATAAAATCGCCCCTCGACTAGCAAGTCTAAAACCGGGGCAGGATTTCAACTTCAAAAGCGACCCAGCTTCCGTTGATACTATCGCAGATCTCATCCAATTATACGTATCTTCCGGATACTACAAATCACTGGCGAGCGCATCGAAAAGCTCATACCATTTGTACCTCAGGCAAATACTGGAGAAATTTGGCTCCTTGCCGCTTCAGGCGTTTGACGAGCGTGGTGCTCGATCCCTCATACGCCAGTGGCGGGACAACGAGCTCGCCTCACGCCCCAGGAGTGCTGATGCCGCCATTGCGATTCTGCGCCTACTTCTGAACTTCGCTGTCGATGAAGAATATCTGTACCGCAACCCGGCGGCTGATTTGGGTTGCATCCACACCAAGACGCGGCGAGATATCATTTGGACCGACGCCCAGATTGCGACCTTCCTCAGCAAAGCTCCCAGGCACTTGGCGCGAGTTCTATTGTTGGCGATCTGGACTGGTCAGAGGCAAGCCGACCTTATCAACCTGAAATGGGGTTCTTATGACGGGAGATATATCATGCTTCAGCCGAAGAAATCCTACCGAGGAACACCAGCTCGCCGGGTCAAGGTTCTGGTTTCCAAGGAACTGCGTCAAATCCTGACAGAAATAAACCTGGAGCAGATAGCTCGGGCCGCAGATCCAAATCCGAAGAAACGACGCCCCCAGCCAGACTACGTCCTGACAAACTCCCGCGGCATCCCCTGGTCGCTTGAGGGTTTCAAGGGAGCTTGGCGTAAGGCTGTCTCTCGGTCAGGCCTGTCCGGCATAACCTTTCATGATCTGCGTGGAACGTTTATCACTTTGGCGCACCGCGCTGGGGCGTCGATCGTGGAAATCGCGGAGGCAACTGGTCACGACGAAAAGGAATGTGAACGGATCATCCGCAAGCATTACCTCGCGACAGGAGCAGAGCCAGTGGTGATGAAATTGGAGGCCGTGAGGCAATTTGCCCCTAGAAACTGGCTGAACGCGAGAGCCCAAGACCTCGCGCCAAACGACCGGACCACCGGACCACGATTCCCACGAATGACGACACGGTTTGAGAAATTATGTGCACCGGGACAGGCTCATTTTGAGACGTAACGATATTCCTACCCCACAAATACATTTCGTCACCAACGGCACGCCGGAGGCCGACGCCGCCGGCGCCCGGCTGCGGCGGCGCTATGGCGATCATGCCATCACCGCCGCCGATATCGTGGTGGCCCTGGGCGGCGACGGGCTGATGCTGCAGACGCTGCACCGGGTCATGCATACCGGCGTGCCGGTCTATGGCATGAATTTCGGCTCGGTCGGGTTCATGATGAACAGCTTCTCCGAAGATGACCTGGTGGGGCGTCTCGCCTCGGTGCAGCGCACCCAGATCTTTCCGCTGTCGATGCAGGTGCTCGATACCACCGGCCATACCCAGACGGCGCTGGCGCTCAATGAAGTTTCGCTGTTCCGCTCCAGCTATCAGGCCGCCAAGATCCAGATCATCATCGATGGCGAAACCCGGCTCGAAGAGTTGGTCTGCGATGGCGTGCTGCTGGCCACCCCGGCCGGCTCGACCGCCTATAATCTATCGGCGCATGGTCCCATTCTGCCTATTGAGGCGCCGCTACTGGCGCTGACCCCGATTTCGCCCTTCCGCCCGCGACGCTGGCGCGGCGCCATTCTGTCCAATCGGGCCGTGGTGCGGCTGATCACCCGTGAGGCCGTCAAACGCCCGGTCAATGCCGTGGCCGACAATGTCGAATTCCAGAACGTGCTTGAAGTCACCATTCAGGAAGACCGCACCCATGGCGTCACCCTGCTGTTCGATCCGGGCACCAGCCTCGAAGAACGCGTATTGAGCGAGCAGTTCCGCTTCTAGACAGACACAGTGCGGTGCCGGCGCGATCGCGCAGTTGAAACCTCTGACCACGGTCTGATCTGCTGCGGGTTTTGAGGACACCGAGTTAAGGTGTTTTTGGAACTGGAGAGTTTTGATGGAGAGACGCAAGTTCAGCCGGGAGTTCAAGCTCGAGGCTGTTAAGCTGGTCAGAGAACGGGGCGTTGCTGTGGTGCAGGCGGCCCGCGATCTGGACCTGCATGTGAACGTGTTGCGCAAATGGGTGCGCGAGCAGTCTGCCGATCCGCAGCAGGCATTCCCCGGTCATGGGCAGATGAAGCCTGAGCAGCTCGAGATCGAGAAGCTGCGCCGCGAGGTCGCCAAGCTCAAGGCGGAGCGCGACATCCTAAAAAACGATCACGGGCCTTGGCCCGTCTGTGCGCGGTAGAAACTGGGTATGCTACCGTGGTCGCCGGAGGGGAGTTGCCGACTGCTTATTGGAGGCGTTCGACCCCGTTAAAAAACGTGGCACATGTGTCTCGCGATCCATTTACGGCGCAGCCCTCAATGACAAGAACTGGTGCCGCGGCCTTGATGGGCAAGCGAACGCCGAAATGGAGTGGCATGAGTGCCGCGAGGACTCACGTCGCTTTCCGCCGCTCGATCTGGCGGGTCACTAGTGGGAGGCAGCAAATGGCAATCTCACTTCGGAAATATCTCCGGCTGTGGCTCCGGAGAATGAAGTATCTGGACGAAGGCGAATCTATACAAAGATGGCAGGCCGATCCGTTCTCCCACCCTGAGATCCAGCGCATGACGCGGGCACAACTTGCCGACCTTCCTGTATGCCGGCCGGCCAGGGAAGACAGGTAGCTCGCCTGCTGGCGCAGTAGCAGCCGCTGGCGGCGTGATCTATGGTCGTCTTAGCGATCTTTAAGCCCCCGGTGGAAACGCCGGGGCTTTCCCCTCAAAAATCCACCATTCCCACCCGCTCCAAAATGCTCCGACAGACCCTAGGTACGACACAGATGCGACATACAGGGCTCAAAGCCCCGGATTGCCTGGGGTTTTGACGGAATCATAATACGTGTGTCCCCTGCGGCAAATCTGGGTTCTGGCGTTTCTTTGGCCATCGAGACAAGTCGGGCCGTTTATACAAAGTGCGATACTGAATGTGTTGCCGACTTTAGAAGCCCTTAAAAAGTATGGACTCTCGGTCCTTTCTTCAAGAAATTCGATTCCCATTGCCGGTCCAATTGCCGGCACGAGCTAAGCCCTCGAGAAAATCCCACTCGACTGCCTGAACGATGTCATTGAGTCGGCGGATATCGACGGGCCGCGGCTCTTTCTTGGTGCCATAGCCTTTGGTGGCGCCGGTCTCGGCATGACCGAGCAGCTGCTTTTTTTCATCTTCCGTGGCGCCGACGCTCGCCGTCGCATCCTTGAAACTATGCCGAAACGAATAGAGGGTTTTCTGCGGATCGCTGATCTTGAGTTCGCTGCGGGCAAAGTCGGCCCAGAACGAGGAGACCTGCTGCGACACCGCATCAATGTCGCCATGTTTGTCCGCCACCGGCCGCCACAGGGTGCTCCAGCCCCCGGCTCTGGCCGCCTCGACAAGTTCGTTAAAGCCGAGATCGATGAGCTCCTGGCGGATCGGCAGCCAGCGCCGTCTTGCCACGGTTTTGGTATGGCGCCCGCCGCTGGTGGTGACAACAAAACACAGAATATCGGTGCCGGGATAGCTGCGGATCGTGTCCGGGCCCAATTGCAGGATTTCACTGGAAATCATGCCGTGCAAACAGGAGATCAGGGGCAGCCAGAACGGCAGCCCGTCCAGGGCGGTGGCCGACGTCGGGATCTGGCGCTTCGTGAACAGCGGATGGCCGAAGATCGTGTGCAGGTCCGAATTGGAATAGGGTTCGCGGGCATCTTCACCGTCCGGCACCGTCAGGCGAATATCGCCGCGGATCGCCCCATCAATCCAGCCCTTGTTGGCCGCGGTCTTCACCAGGGTAGTGATGTAGCCGGTGCGCTTATTGACTGAAGCGGTGGCGTAGCGGCCGCTGTCATACATCTGGTCGCGAAACGATATGATATGCCGGCGCTGCACCAGACCGACATCGCTGACCCCGGCCAGCGCCTGGAACAGGCCAATGGTCTTATCCATATCGTCCAATTGTTTGCCGGTCGCCGGCTTATTGGTTCGGATCCGCTCGGCAGCATAAGCGGCCCGGCAATCGGCCAGGGATTTGCCGGAGGCGGCCTGTCGGGCGTTGGCCGAGCCCATAATCCGGGCCACCTGCGCATCAGTGCTGCTGGCGATCTCGGCCTGCCACGG
>NZ_JBTMWU010000009.1:0-150289 GCF_054489375.1 Devosia sp. A449
AAGTTTTCCAAAAACTGGATCGTCACCCTCGGGCTTGACCCGAGGGGATTGAACTTGCTGCGGCCGGGGAAGTGCAGAGCCCTCGGGTCAAGCCCGAGGGTGACGGCCGGGAAGGAGCACAGATGTCGCAGTCGACACCCTCCCCCCTGCGGGGAGGGATCAAGGGTGGGGGGGGGGTGGCCACGCTCATCGGGGCTCTCGCACCCCTCCCGGCTCGACGACGGAGTTAGCAAGGGCTAACTCCTATCTCGCTCTCCCTCCCCGCAAGGGGGAGGGTGAAGCCGGTGGGTGGGCAAAATCTTGCCCCAGCCACGGTGCTCATCGCCAGATCACGCCGGCTGAACCATCTCAGGATGGGTCCCGGCTCAAGGCCGGGATGACATCGAGGCTGTGGGGGGCGCGTTGCGGGCGCCGCAAATGGGGCTTATTCCGCCGCCTTGGTGGCGAAATGCGGGCGGCGGGCCATGACTTCCTTGAGGAAGTGGCCGGTATAGGAGCGGGCGTTGGCGGCCACGTCTTCGGGGGTGCCGATGGCCACGATCTCGCCGCCGCCATCACCGCCCTCGGGGCCGAGGTCGATGACCCAGTCGGCGGTTTTGATGACTTCGAGATTGTGCTCGATGACGATCACTGTATTGCCGCCATCGACCAGCTCATGCAGCACATCGAGCAGCTTGGCCACGTCGTGGAAATGCAGGCCCGTGGTCGGCTCGTCCAGCATATAGAGCGTGCGGCCGGTGGCGCGCTTGGATAGCTCCTTGGAGAGCTTGACGCGCTGCGCCTCGCCGCCCGACAGTGTATTGGCCGGCTGGCCGATTTTGACATAGCCCAGACCCACCCGTTGCAGGGTAGAGAATTTGTCACGGATGACGGGGACGGCCGAGAAGAAGTCGACACCCTCATCAATGGTCATGTCGAGAATGTCGGAAATCGACTTACCCTTGAACTGGACCTCCAGCGTCTCCCGATTGTAGCGCTTGCCCTTGCAGACATCGCAGGTGACGTACACGTCGGGCAGGAAGTGCATTTCGATCTTGAGCACGCCATCGCCCTGGCACTTCTCGCATCGGCCGCCCTTGACGTTGAAGCTGAAGCGGCCGGGGCCATAGCCACGGGTCTTGGCTTCCGGCAGGCCAGCAAACCATTCGCGCAGCGGGGTGAAAGCTCCGGTATAGGTGGCCGGATTGGACCGCGGGGTGCGGCCGATCGGCGACTGGTCGATATCGATGACCTTGTCGAGGAATTCGAGGCCGGTGAGGCTTTCATGCGGGGCCGGAACCACGCGCGCGCCATTCAAACGTCGAGCAATGGCCTGATACATGGTGTCGATCATCAGCGTCGACTTGCCGCCGCCGGAAACGCCGGTGATGGCGACGAACAGGCCGAGCGGAATATCCACCGAGACATTCTTGAGGTTGTTGCCGGTGGCGCCCTTGACGCTGAGCTGCTTGCCCGGCCGGGCTTCGCGGCGCTCGGCCGGCATGGGGATGCCCATGCGGCCGGAGAGATATTTGCCGGTCAGGGAATCGGGATGATTGAGAATGTCCTGCGGCGTGCCTTCGGCGACGATATGGCCGCCATGGACGCCGGCGCCGGGGCCGATATCGACCACATAATCGGCGGTCATGATGGCGTCTTCGTCATGCTCGACGACGATGACGGTATTGCCGATGTCGCGCAGCCGCTGCAGGGTTTCGAGCAGGCGGGCGTTGTCGCGCTGATGCAAGCCGATGGAGGGCTCGTCGAGCACATAGAGCACGCCGGTGAGGCCTGAGCCGATCTGGCTGGCCAGCCGGATGCGCTGGCTTTCGCCGCCCGACAGCGTGCCCGAATTGCGCGCCATGGTCAGATAATCGAGGCCGACATCGATGAGGAAATTCAGCCGCTCGCGGATTTCCTTGAGGATACGCTCGCCGATCAACTGCTGATTGGGGGTGAAGGCCTCGGGCAGCGCAGCGAACCACTCGACGGCATTGCGAATGGATTTCTCGGTGACCTGGCCGATATGCAGGCCGTTGATTTTGACTGCCAGCGTCTCCGGCTTCAGCCGATAGCCGCCGCAGGCAAAGCAGGGCTTGGCCGACATGTATTTTTCGATTTCTTCGCGCATACCGGCGCTTTCGGTTTCCTTGTAGCGACGCTCAAGGTTGCCGATGACGCCTTCGAAGGCCTTGGTGGTCTTGTATTGGCGCAACCCGTCATCATAGACGAAATCGACCTTGTCCTTGCCGGTGCCATAGAGCACGGCATGCTGGACCTCGAAGGGCAGCTCGTTCCAGGCGGTGCCGGTCGAGGCGCCATACATCTTCACCACGGCCTGCAGGGTCTGCAGATAATAGGGCGCACTGGTCTTGGACCAGGGCAGGATGGCGCCGTCCTTGATCGACAGGGTCGGGTCCGGCACGATCTGGTCGGGATCGATCTTCTGTTCCGTGCCGAGGCCATCGCAGGCCGGGCAGGCGCCGAAGGGATTGTTGAACGAAAACAGACGCGGCTCGATTTCGGCAATGGTGAAGCCGGACACCGGGCAGGCGAATTTTTCCGAGAAGGTGGTCTGCTTGAGCGTACCGTCCTCGGTCTTCTCATCGGCGAATTCGATCAGCGCGATGCCATCGGCCAGCTTCAGCGTCGTCTCAAAGCTCTCGGACAGGCGGCCGGAAATGTCGGGGCCGACGACGACGCGGTCGACCACCACTTCGATGTCGTGCTTGAACTTCTTGTCGAGGGCAGGGGCGTCCTCGATCTCGTGATATTCGCCATCGATCTTGACGCGCTGGAAGCCCTTGCGCATCAGATCGGCCAGTTCCTTCTTGTATTCGCCCTTGCGACCACGGGCGATCGGCGCGAGCAGGAACAGGCGGGTGCCCTCGGGCAGCTCCAGCACCTTGTCGACCATCTGGCTGACGGTCTGGCTTTCGATGGGCAGGCCGGTGGCCGGCGAATAGGGCACGCCGACGCGGGCAAACAGCAGGCGCAGATAGTCGTATATCTCGGTGACCGTGCCAACGGTAGAGCGCGGGTTACGCGACGTGGTCTTCTGCTCGATGGAAATTGCGGGCGACAGGCCCTCGATATGTTCCACATCGGGCTTCTGCATCATTTCGAGGAACTGGCGGGCATAGGCCGACAGCGACTCGACATAACGCCGCTGGCCTTCGGCATAGATGGTGTCGAATGCCAGGGAGGATTTTCCGGACCCCGACAGGCCCGTCATCACGATGAGGCTGTCACGCGGCAGCCGGAGGTCGATGCCCTTGAGATTGTGCTCGCGGGCGCCGCGGACGACGATCTCTCGGTTCTGGCTGGGCTTTAGCGTCATCATTTCAGTCCATGGCTCGGTGCGCCGAGATAGCGGCACGGCGGCAGAAGGCTTGGGGTCGGGAAGACCAGACAGATAGGCGCGGCCTGCTCCTGCTGCAAGCGGCTCGCGCGCATGGCCGTCCGGCGGTCCGCTCACCTTAGCGTGTCCCCCAAGCTTGCCAAAGCGTCATTCGCGACAAGAACATAAACAGAACGAACAGGATTCGGTCAAGGGAGAACATGCTGGCCCCCAAAGTGGTTGCGCCCCGATGTCGGCCAAGCCTGCTGACAGGATGTGTCAGCAGCGCCGCGCTGCCGCAGAAATGCCGCAATCGGTTCCCGCAGGCCGGTTTCGCTGTGCTACCATTCCAGTCTGGCCGACAATCCTGCGGCCTGTCCCGACACTGATCGGATTTTCATGAACATTCCCGCATGGACGAAACCCGCGCTGTACGGCGCGGCGACTGGCGCCGTTGCCCTGGCCATCATCGGCTTTACCTGGGGCGGCTGGGTGACCGGCGGTAGCGCCCAGGAGGCAGCAGCGAAGTTGTCGGCCAGCAATCTGGCGACGGCGCTGACGCCGTATTGCGTGGAGCGTTCGAAGTCCGATCCGCAGGCTGGCGTCGTGCTGGCCGAATTCACCGCGGCATCGGCCTTCTCGCGCCGCGGCATCATCGAAAAGTCAGGCTGGGCGACTCCGCTCGGAGCCGAGGCACCCAACAAGGTTCTGGCCGAGGCCTGTGCGCTGGCGCTGACGCCAGCCTGATCTGTCGCCGGTCCCGCCCTGATGGGGAGGGGCCGGCTTGACAGGTCAGTTTGAATTGGAACATAAAGGGAACGAACAGTGTTGTTTAAAACAATCGGTTCCCGCGCGCTTTCCGCTGTCGGAAGCGGTAAAGTCGCGGCCGCACATCTGCTGGACCGCCGTTGAGGCGGCAGGGCTGTGCAACCGGTAAGTAAGCGTCCCAGGCCACGACAGGGCGGGACTGAATAAAAAGGAATTCGCCATGGCAGGCAGCGTGAACAAGGTCATTCTGGTCGGCAATCTCGGCGCCGATCCCGAAGTGCGTAACCTTCCCAGCGGCGGCAAGGTGGTCAATCTGAGCGTTGCCACTTCGGAGTCCTGGAAGGACAAGAATACCGGCGAGCGCCGCGAAAAGACCGAGTGGCACCGCGTGGTGATCTTCTCGGAAGGGCTGGCGCGCGTGGCGGAAAGCTATCTGCGCAAGGGCAGCAAGGTCTATCTCGAAGGCCAGTTGCAGACCCGCAAGTGGCAGGACCAGTCCGGCGCCGACAAATATTCCACCGAAGTGGTGCTGCAGGGCTTCAACTCGAACCTGACGCTGCTCGATGGTCGCGGCGAAGGCGAAGGCGCCGGCGCGCCGCGCGGCAATGAGGGTGGCTATGGCAATGAAGGCGGCGGTTTCCGCGGCGTTCAGGGTGGTGGCGGCGGTGCCCGTCGGCCCCAAGCCAACGCCCCGGCCTTCGAGCCCGGCGGCATGGATGACGACATCCCGTTCTAGGAACGGCAGCAAAGGGGGGCAGCGGCTCCCCTTTTTTGTATGTGGGCAATGACGGTGGGAGGGGGCGGGCCGGCAGCCAGTCAGTCAGTCAGGCAGTCAGGCAGGCAGCCTACCAGCATCGGTCAGGTGGCGAACACGCAAAACGTGTTGCGACCGGCGGCCTTGGCCGCATAAAGCGCGGTGTCGGCCTGGCGGAACAGGTCCTCCGGCGCGCCGCCGCGATATGACGCGACGCCGACCGAGGCGCTGAGCGTGAGGGTCTGGCCCAACCGGGTGAGCGGGCGGCCCATGGTGCCGACAATGCTCGCGGCCTGCGCTTTGACCGCGTCGGGCGCGATGTCGGGGCCGAGCAGCGCGGCAAATTCGTCGCCGCCGATCCGCGCCACCAGATCGGCGCCGACGCAGCTTTCGCTCAGCCGCAGCGCCGCCTCCTTGAGGCATTCGTCGCCCACGGCATGGCCGTAGGTGTCGTTGACCTGCTTGAAGCCGTCGAGGTCGACCAGCAGCAGGGTGCCGACGGTGTGATACCCGGCGTCGAGCTGGATCAGCCGGGCCTGGAACAGGCTGCGATTGGCGAGGCCGGTCATAACGTCGAATTCGGCCAGATAGCGCGTGCGGTCGGCCATCAGCTTTTCGTCGGTGATGTCCTGCTTCATGCCGAAAATGCGTTTGGCCACGCCATCCTGGCTATCCACCGCACCGGTCAGCCGCATCCAGCGATGCTTGCCGGTGGTGGTGATGATTTCCACGTCGAGCCCGAAATCCGTGCAGGTCCGGATCGCCTCGGCGCGCGCCGCTTCCATCTTCAGGCGGGAGGCATCGGTATAGAGGGTGAGCGTCTGCTCCCTGGTAATGGGCGCACCGTGCGGGACCTCGAAAATGTCATAGACGCTGTCGGTCCAGGCGATGGCATTGTCGGCCAGATCGCATTGCCAGACCCCGATCCGCGCCGTGGCCGAGGCCCGGTCGAATAGCTGGCGCCGCAACTGGTCCTCGGCCTCCAGCGCGGCGATACGCCCGGCCTGGGATTGGATGGTGCGGTTTTGTCGGCTGATGGTGGCGCGGGCAAAAATATCCTGCGCCAGCGCCACGATGCGCTCGGCCATCTGGCGACTGCGCGGGCGCGCGTCGAACAGGCTGAGCAGCAGCGGCGGGCGATCAGAGGCGGCGGGCAGCTGCAGGCCGGCATAAAAGCGGGCGCCGACAATGGCGGTATCGGCCATGACCAAGGGGTATTCCGCCGCCAGCGCACGCGCCTCCAGCCCGGCCAGATTCTGCGTGATATTACCCACCGACGCGATGGTCATCACATTGTCAGCGGCAAGGCTGGTCAACCGCGCGCTGCCCACGCCAAGCAGCTTGGCAAGACGGCGCAGGCGGCCGTCAAAGGCATGGTCGTGTGGGAAGTCACCGGCGAAGGCCGGTTCTGCAGAGGGGGCGGTGGCAGCAAGGCTACGCAATTGGGCGATCCTACGAACTACCGAACGCTAGCGTGTCGTGGTTAAGATTTCTTCAGTGCCAAGGCCATGGATTTAAAAAGAAATTGGGCGACCGGCGGGTCGCCCGACCGGGGTCAGCGGGAGAACGGCACTTCGGCGCGCAGGCTATCGCCATTTTCGACATAGACCACCTCAAAGGTCACCTTAATGGCGTCGGCATTGAGGGTGATCTGGGCGCTGATATTGAGCGGCTTGCCGGTTTCGTCCTTCTCGCGCTCGCGCAGGTTGAAGATGAGGCTGCTACCGCGCTTCTGGCCCACGGCCACGCCGGTAAAGGTGGCGTTGGAGCTCATCGCCGCTTCAAAGCGCTTATTGGCTTCGACATAGACCATGGTGCCGGCTACCGACAATTGCGTGCCGGCCAGGGTGCAGCGACCATTATAGTTCACCTTGTCCTGATTGCCCTGCGTCAGGGACATGCGGCAGACCACGGTTTCGGTATTGGCGCCGATCAGCACGCCGCGCCCGCGCCAGTCCCCGATATAGGACTTCAGCAGGGCAGCATCAGCGGGGCCGGCCAGGGCAGGGACGCTGCCAGCAGAAGCCAGCAGACCAGCGAGGGCGACAGCGCGCCACAGGGGTCTGAAATAGGTCATTTAAGCAAAGCCTCCAGTGAAATCGCGCCCCCCGGCAATTCGACACCGAGGCCCGGACCAAACCGTCGCAGAATCAGCGTCACCAGCATTTTGGCGGGCGCTCGATGAGCCCGCAAGCGGCAGTATTCAGGGCGCGCCTTCCGTGCCACCTTCGCCGGTGACGGTGTCCCCCATCGGGTCGTCGGGCGTCGGCTCGTGGTCGGCGGTGCGCACGCGGATCTTGCCCAGCGGGTGAAAGAATTTGCCGCCGGCGGCCAGCAGCGCCGGCAGGATGAACAGGTCGCCCACGAGGGCGAAGGCAAGCGTCGAAACGAACAGCGTGCCGAACAGCGCCACCTGCGGCAGCTCGGAGAAGGTGACAATCACCACGCCCGAACACAGGATGATCGTGGTGGCGACGATGGCACCGCCGATGCGATCCAGCGTGTGCTTGACCGCTTCGAGATGCGGCCGGCCTTCCTCGCGCCGCGCATGCAGATAATGCGACAGGAAATGCACCGTATCGTCGACGGCGATGCCGAAGGCGATGGTCAGGGCAATGACCGTGGTCAGCTGCAACCCCTGACCGGTGAAATATAGCCAGGCAATGGTGCCCAGCACCGGGAACAGATTGGGGATGGCCGAGGCCAGCGCCACCCGGGAGGATTGGAAGGCAAAGCCGATCAGCCCGATATTGACGATGACCGACAGCGTCAGATCCAGTTGCAACCCGGTGACGATATTATCCGTGGCGAAGGTGGTGAGGATGCGGAAGCCGCCGATTTCGGCGCCGGTGACGCCGGCAGCGTCCATCTCCGCATTCACATCGGCGACCAACTGCTTGAGATCGTCGGAATCGATGATGGTCGGCATGAAGCCGGTGACCAGCGCCTGGCTGCCATCATCGGTAACGAAGCGCTTACGCATGAAGGGGCCAACAGCGTCGAACACGTCCTCGCGGGTAAAGCCGTTATCGGTGTAGTTGGTCAGCGCGGCGGCCGAAATGACCTTGTTCTCGCCGAGATGGGCTTCGAGAATATCGTGCACGATGCGGATGGTGTCGAAGTCGCGCGGCGTTACATTGGGGTCATGATCCTGCAGCGGCACGCGGATATAGAGCGGCGCCACGCCACCGACGCCCTCATCGATCTCGGCAGCGGCGGTCAGCGCGCTGGAATCGGTGGCGACGAAATCCTCGAAGGAGAAATGCGGCTTGATCAGCGCGTAGGGGATCAGCAGCACCAGCGTGACCACGATGGCGGCGATGGATAGCGGGCGGCCGAACCGGCTGGCCAGGAACCAGCTCAGCGGCAGCGGCGCGGTCAGCACCAGACTGCTGCGCTTGGGGGCCTTGAAGCCCATGCGGATCGCCGCCTTGAGCATCAGCGGCATGAAGGTCATCAGGCAGACAAACAGCAGGAAGGTGCCGATGGCACCGGCGAAGGAGAATTCGCGAATGCCCTGGCCCGGGGTCAGCGCCAGCGAGGCAAAGCTGATCAGCGTGGTGAGCATGGTCAGCCCGGCGGCCGGGCCGACCAACTTAACCGTGGCATCAACCGCCTTGTTGGGCTCCATGCCGTCGCGCCAATAGGCGAGCCAGTTGAAGATGAAGAACATCGACTCGGCAAAACTGATCACCAGGACCAGCGTGGTGACGATGATGGTGAGAAAGGAGAACGAGCCGAAGAACAGCAGGATCATGCCCATCGACCACATCACCGACAGGAACGGCGTGGCCGCCACCAGCAAGGCGGCGGGCAGCGAGCGCAGCGCCAACAGGGCGATCAGCGCGCCGAGGCCAAAGCCCCAGACGGTGAATTTGACCTGGTCGTCCACCGCGGCATTGAGCATTTCCGAGGTCCAGATTGGCGGACCGGTCAGCTCGATGGTGATGTTTTCGTCCTGATAGGGGGCCACGGTGGCGCGCAGGCTGGCGATCATCGCCCTGGTGCCGTCGCCCTTGGTCATGGATTGGTCGGGGAAGACGATCAGCACCACCCCGTCCAGATCGGGGGTGATGAGGTTGCGCATCATCGGATCGTTCTGCTGCAAATCGCCCAGCGCCCGGGCGACTTCGGCAAAATCGTCCATGCCCTCGGGCACGGCCGGAACCGAACCGCCCCTGCCATCAGGCTTGCGCAGGGAGAAGGGCGACATGGTGCCCACGGCGAATTCATTGAGCTCGAGGTCGAAGGCCAGTTCGCGCACGCGTTCCAGCGTTTCCGGCTCGGTCAGGCGCGGCGTGCTGACCAGCACATAGATGTCGTTTTCGAAGGTACCGAAGGTTTCCGACAGCTGCGCATAGGCGTCGTATTCGGCCCCGGAATGGGCATAGACGCGCAGCAGATCGCCATCGACATTGGCGCGCGGAATCTGGGTGAAGCAGAGGATGGAAAAAGCCAGTACCGCCAGCGCCACGGCGCGGGGATAGCGCAGGGTGGTCAGGCCGATATATTCGAGGCCGAAGCCGATGGAGCGATCATAGGCGAAGCGCGCCCACAGACGTTTGAAAAACAAACCCACTGACACCGGCACCCGACTCCGCCCTGACGCGACGATTTGGCGCAATTGGTACGGCTTTGTCGTGAAGGCGTCCAGCGGGGCGGACAGGGGGCGAATAATTGCCTGTGGGCAGTGTGTTCAGCCGCCGAGCGGTATTGTTATGCCGGTGGGCGGGGCGGGCGGACGCGCTGCTCGGCAGGCCGGCGACGCCGCTCTTCGGCCTTGCAGGTCCGGATGATGCCACGCGTGCGCCGCACCACGCCGACGCCGATGCCATCAAGCTTCAGCAGGGCCGGGCCTTCCATCTCGTCAATCTCGCCCAGCGTCTTCAGCCCAGCCATTTGCAGCCGCTTGCCAACCCCATCGAGGGAGCGCAGGTCGATCACTGCAATATTCTGCCATTTCAGGACGCCGCGAAGCCATGCTCGATAGGTATCTGCCATGATTGCTTCATAGCCTAGGCCGCGCGCCGAGAATAGCGTCGATCCAGCGACGGCTGTCGGACGCGGCCAAAGCGAAGGCCGGTATCTGCCCGGTAAATGGTGTGGGTGGCCTCTCCACAGGCTTGCCAAGGGGAAATTAGCAATTTCGCCCGGAATCGCCTAGATTAATCCCAGTTCGAACAACCAAGAATCACCCCAGTGACCGATACGCCTCAGAACGGAACCGGCGCACCGCCGCCCTCCGACATTTCGCTGATTTCCATCACCGACGAGATGCGCAAGTCGTATCTCGATTATGCGATGAGCGTGATCGTCAGTCGCGCGCTGCCTGACGTGCGTGATGGCCTCAAGCCGGTACACCGGCGCATCCTGTTCTCGATGAGCGAGAACGGCTACGAATACAACAAGCCGTATCGCAAGTCGGCCCGTGTGGTCGGCGACGTGATCGGCAAGTATCACCCGCATGGCGATAGCGCGGTCTATATGGCCTTGGTGCGCATGGCGCAGGACTTCTCCATGGGCGAGCTGCTCGTGGAAGGTCAGGGTAACTTTGGTTCGGTCGACGGCGATATGCCGGCTGCCATGCGTTACACCGAAGTGCGCATGCAGAAGATCACCAATGCCATGCTCGATGACCTCGACAAGGACACGGTGGATTTCCGCCCCAACTATGACGGCTCGGAACACGAGCCCGTCGTGATGCCGGCGCGCTTCCCCAATATGCTGGTCAATGGCGGCAGCGGCATCGCTGTGGGCATGGCCACCAATATCCCGACCCATAATCTGGGCGAAACCATCGACGCGGCGCTGCTGATGCTCGACAATCCCTCGGTGCTCACCGAGGAATTGCTCCAGGTGTTGCCGGGTCCCGATTTCCCTACCGGCGGCATTATCCTTGGCCGTGCCGGCATCCGCTCTGCCTATGAAACCGGACGCGGCTCGGTGATGGTACGCGGTCGCGTCTCCATCGAGGAAGTCCGCAAGGAACGCGAAGCGATCATCATCACCGAATTGCCCTACCAGGTGAACAAGGCGACGCTGGTCGAAAAGATTGCCGAGCTGGTGCGCGAAAAGCGTATCGAAGGCATTGCCGATATGCGCGATGAATCCTCGCGCGAAGGCATGCGCGTCTATATCGAGATCAAGCGCGATGCGCTGGCCGATGTGGTGCTCAACCAGCTCTATCGCTTTACCCAGCTGCAATCCTCGTTCGGCTGCAACTTCGTTGCGCTGAATGGCGGCAAGCCGCAGCTGATGAATCTGCGCGAAATCCTGCAGGCTTTCATCGACTTCCGTCACGACGTGGTGACGCGTCGCGCCCGGTTCCTGCTCAACAAGGCCCGTGACCGCGCCCATATCCTGGTTGGTCTGGCCGTGGCCGTCGCCAATATCGACGAGGTCATCGCCCTGATCCGGACCGCGCCCGATCCGGCGACGGCGCGCGAGCAGCTGATGACCCGCCACTGGCCGGCCCAGGACGTGGCGCCGCTGATCGCGCTGATCGATGATCCGCGCCACCGTATCAACGAGGACGGCACCTTCAATCTCAGCGAGGAACAGGCCCGCGCCATCCTCGAACTGCGTCTGGCCCGTTTGACGGCGCTGGGTCGTGATGAAATTGGCGACGAACTCAATGGGCTGGGCGTGGAAATCGCCGACTATCTGGACATCCTGCGCAGCCGTGAGCGGGTGGTCGAAATCATCCGCAGCGAGCTGACCGAGATCAAGGCCCAGTTCGCTACCCCGCGTCGCACCGAGATTTCCGACGTGGTCGGCGATTTCGATGACGAGGATCTGATTGCCCGCGAGGACATGGTGGTGACCGTGTCGCATGAGGGCTACATCAAGCGCGTGCCGCTCTCGACCTATCGCTCGCAGAACCGCGGCGGCAAGGGCCGCTCGGGCATGGCGACGCGCGACGAGGATTTCGTCACCCGCCTCTTCGTGGCCAATACCCATACGCCGGTGCTGTTCTTCACCGACCGGGGCATTGCCTACAAGCTCAAGGTGTGGCGCCTGCCGCTGGCCGCGCCGAATGCGCGCGGCAAGGCACTGATCAATATCCTGCCGCTGGAGCAGGGCGAACGGCTGACCACCATCATGCCGTTGCCCGAGGACGAAAGCAGCTGGGCCAATCTCGACATCATGTTCGCCACCACGCGCGGCACGGTGCGCCGTAACTCGCTGGCCGACTTCGTCGAAGTGCGCCAGAACGGCAAGATCGCCATGAAGCTGGATGAGGGCGACCAGATCGTCGGCGTCGAGACGGCATCGATCAATAATGACGTGCTGCTGACCACCGCCATGGGCCAGGCCATCCGCTTCCGCATGGACGATGTGCGCCTGTTCAAGGGCCGTGACTCGATGGGCGTGCGCGGCATTCAGCTGGCCAAGGACGACGTGGTCATCTCGATGGCCGTGATCAACCACTCCGACGCTTCGGCCGAAGAGCGGGCCGCTTACCTCAAGATGAGCCGCGCGGTGCGGGGCGAGGGCGAGGCCGAAGAGAATAGTTCGGACGAGGCCGATGTGGTGGCTGGCGATTTGCCGCAGGAGCGCTATGCCCAGCTGGGCGCCACCGAGCAGTTCATCCTGACCATCTCCGAAAACGGCTATGGCAAGCGCACCTCGAGCCACGAATACCGGATCACCGGGCGCGGCGGTAAGGGTATCGTCGCCATGGCGGTCAACAAGCGCAACGGCAATCTGGTGTCGAGCTTCCCGGTGGAAGACGAAGACCAGATCATGCTGATCACCGATGGCGGGCAGACCATTCGCCTGCCGGTGGGCGGCGACAAGCCGATCCGCATGGTGTCGCGCGGTAGCCAGGGCGTCATCGTCTTCGATACCGCCGAGGGCGAGAAGGTGATGTCGGTCGAGCATATCAGCGAGCCGGAAGCCGAGGAGGAGCCGGACGCGCCGGAGACCGGCGGCGAGGGCACGCCGCCCGATGCACCGGACGCTCCCGAAGCGCCTGAGGCGCCGACTGAGGAATAAGAAAAAGGGGCGCTTCGGCGCCCCTTGGTTTTTTGGGGCGGGCCGGCGATCGGCTCTTGCCAAGCGCGGGGCGTGGTGGCCTGTTATCGCACCATCTCCTGCTGCAATGAGCCCCGCGCCATGATCGATCCGGCCATCATCCTGCCCTATGCGCTCGCCTGCCTGCTGTTCTCGATTATTCCCGGTCCCTCCGTTTCGGTGGTGATCGCTAATGCGCTGGCCGGCGGCACAAGGGCAGGGCTGTTCACCATTCTGGGCACCGAACTCAGCATGCTTAGCATGGTGCTCACCGTCGCGGTGGGGCTGGAGGCGGTGATGAATCTGGTGTCCGGCGCCTTCGAGATCATCAAGCTGGCCGGCGCGGCCTATCTGATCTGGATCGGCTGGAAGATGCTCCGCTCCGATGGGCACCTGGCGCTGACCGACGGCGCGCGGCTGCCGATCAGGCGCTATATCTGGCAGGGTGCACTAATCAACTGGTCCAATCCCAAAACCCTGCTGTTTCTCAGCGCTTTCCTGCCGCAGTTTGTCGATCTGTCGCGCCCGGCTTTTGGCCAGATCATGGTGCTGGGCCTGATCGTCATGGCGGTCGCCACCGCCAGCGACTGCGCCTATGCCATTGCCGCCGGCCGGGCTCGGCATCTGCTCACGGCGGCCCGGGTCCGCCTCGTCAATCGCGTGTCCGGCGTCATCCTGATGGCCGGCGGACTGTGGCTGGCGCTGCAGCAGCGGGCCTGAGATTGGCGCAAAAACCAGCCGGATACCGCGCCTTATTGGCCTTGCCGGTGCCGCGCCGGCTGGCACTGGCCTCGATCCCCGCCGATTTTGCCGACTGGCTGGACTATGCCGCTATCATCGCGCTGCTGGTGTTTGCCTGGGGTGAGGGGCCATGGGTGCTGGCGCTGTTCGCCTTCTGCCTGACCTTGCCCTATGTGCTGGTCGGTCCCTTGTTGGCGGTGGTGGTCGATCGCACGCCTTTGCCGCGCATTCTGGTGCTGAGCAATCTGGGCCGTGGGATGGCGACGCTGGCGCTGATGTTTGCCGGTCATACCGCCATCGTGCTGGCACTGGTGTTTGTGCGGGCCTGCATCGATTCTGCTTTTACCCCCGCAAGGCAGGCGGCCATCCAGGCCTCGACGCCACCAGAACTGTTCGGCGCCGCCAATGGCCTGCATCAGGCCATCAACCAGACCTCAAAAATCGCCGGCCCCGCACTGGGCGGATTGCTGCTGGCGGTGATGCCGGCGCAGTCGGTGTTCGGCTTCAATGCGGTGCTGTCGCTGCTGGCCGCGGTGCTGGTTTTGGGCTTGAATCTGCCGATGAAGCCGCCGCGCCAAGCTGCTGATTTTCGTACGGAATTACTGGCCGGCGCTGCCGAGTTTGGGCGCAGCCGCCTGTTGCTGGCGGCGCTGGTGTTTTCGTCGGTCGCCTATTTTTCCTTCTTTCTCTATGACGCGCTGATTGCCCTGCTGACCGAGGATTTCGGGCTAGGCGCGACGGCCTTCGGCATTGGCATTGCCGCCTCGGGCGGCGGCGGGTTGATCGGCGCGCTGGTCGCCGGCCGCGTGGCCGCACGCCATCCATTGCCCACCATGATTTGCGCAGCCCTGTTTTCTGGCCTGGTGACCACCGGCCTCGCGCTGGTTGCGCTGCAGGGCTATGATTTGCCGATACTGCCCTATTTCATCGTGCTGGGGCTGATGGGCGGCTCTACGGCTTTCATGCTGGTGCCCTATCGCACGATCGTGCAGGCAGCGACTCCGCCTGAGCGCATCGCCCGGGTGTTTGCCGCCGGTGAGGCGGTGATCACAGCCGTCATGCTATCGGCACCCTTCATTGGCAGCTTCATCGCCGCCACCTACGGCACCGCCGCCGCTTTTCTGGCCGGCGGCGGGCTGCTGGTGCTGCTCGGGCTCGTCAGTGCGGTCATGAGCAGTGTCGGTGCGCGACGAAAATCGGGGTGAGCCCCGCCTTGCCAGCACTGTCGGCCCATGACAAAACCCTAATAACAACAAAGGGGAGGCCGTGATGAGCAGACTGGTTGGGTTCTATCCCGGCTCATTTGACCCGCTGACCAACGGGCATCTCGACGTCATCGAGCGGGCTTGCAAGCTGGTCGATACGCTGGTGGTCGCCGTCGGCATCAATCCAGGCAAGAAGACGCCGCTATTTGCCCATGAGGACCGATTGGCGATTCTGGAGCAGGCACTGGCCCCGGTGGGCAAGCGCACCGACACAGAATTCAAGATTGTCGATTTCAGCGGCTTGATGGTCAATGCCGCGCGCGAGCACGGCGCCAAGCTGATCATTCGCGGGTTGCGTGACACCACCGACTATAATTATGAAATGCAAATGGTGGGCATGAACGCGCAGATGGCGCCGGACCTGCAGACCGTTTTCCTCCCCTCCAGCCCCCCGGTTCGGCATATCTCGGCCACATTAGTGCGCCAAATCGCTGAGATGGGCGGCGATATTTCCGCCTTCGTCCCGCAAATTGTTCTCAAGGCCCTGCAAACCAAATGACCGATATTACCCGCCGCCTGTTCAGCGCCCTCGTCATCGGCGCCGTGGCGCTGTCCGCTGCCCCCAGCTTCGCCCAGTCCGGTACGCCGCATCTGATGCTCACGCTTGAGGGCGGTGCTGTCGATATCGAGCTGCTGCCGGCGATTGCGCCCAAGCATGTCGAGCGCATCATCGCGCTGGCCGAGCAGGGCGCCTATGACGGCGTGGTGTTCCACCGCGTCATCGAAGGCTTCATGGCCCAGACCGGCGACGTGGAGTTCGGCAAGAGCGGTGCCGAAGGCTTCGACCTGGCCCGCGCCGGCATGGGCGGTTCCGACCAGCCGGACGTGGTCGCCGAATTCAACGCCGAGAGCTTTGTCCGCGGCGCGGTCGGCGCGGCCCGCTCGCAGGACCCCAACTCGTTCAACTCCCAGTTCTTCATCGTCACCGCCGATTCCACCTTCCTCGACGGTCAGTACACCGTGTTCGGCAAGGTGCTGTCGGGCATGGACGTGGTCGACGCGCTGGAAAAGGGCCCGCAATCGGCCAATGGCGCCGTGGCCAATCCGGACAAGATCGTCACCGCCAAGATCGAATATAAGTAAGTCGTTTCGGGCCGGCTAAGGTCGGCTCGTCGCCTGGTGTTTGCTGCCCCACCCCCTCCTAACCTCCCCCATCATGGGGGAGGTATCAGATCGAGTTCGGGGGCATGATCCAGTCGCAAAATCAGAACGGCACCTCCCCCTTGATGGGGGAGGCCGGGAGGGGGGCTGACAGGCACCCTGTCAAAGCCTGCAGCTCCCAAGTCTTGCACCCGTCGCCTAATGGCCTTACATCCGGGCCACGATTTCCCAACCGAAAGTTGAACCCATGGCTGATTACGCCGATCCGGAAAACACCCTCGTCATCGAAACCACCAAGGGCAATGTGGTCATCGCCATGCGCCCCGACCTGGCCCCCAACCACGTCGCTCACATCAAGAAGCTGGCGCGCGAAGGCTTTTATGATGGCGTCGTGTTCCATCGCGTGATCGACGGCTTCATGGCCCAGACCGGTTGCCCCGATGGTCGCGGCACCGGCGGTTCGAAGTATCCGGACCTCAAACAGGAATTCAACGCCGAGCCGCATGTCCGTGGCACGGCCTCGATGGCCCGCGCCCAGAACCCGGACTCGGCCAACTCGCAGTTCTTCATCTGCTTTGGCGACGCGCCCTTCCTCAACAAGCAGTACACCGTTTGGGGCAAGGTCATCGAAGGCATGGAACATGTCGACGAGATCAAGCGCGGCGAGCCGGTGATCAACCCGGACAAGATGATTTCGGTCAAAGTTGCAGCCGATATTGCTGCCTAAGGCACTGCCGATCGGGGCGCTCACTCAGGTGGGCGCCCCGATGGCTTTCCACGGATGAAAATGGACGTAGTTCTCTGGACGTTGATCGGCGTCATCGCCGGCGCCTGCATTGCCACGCAGGCTCCGATCAATGTGCAATTGGGCAAGGCCCTCGGCATGCCTTTCGCGGCCGCCGCCATGTCGTTTTTGGCCGGGGCCATTGCCCTGTGGGGCATCAGCTTCGCGCTGTCGGCCATCAATGGCACCCCGATCCAGTTTGCGGCACCGGCGCCGTGGCTGTTTGTCACCGGCGGTCTGCTGGGCGCTTTTTTTGTTACCTCCACCATTGTGCTGACGCCGATGATCGGCACCGCTGCGGTGATGGCGCTGGCCATTACCGGGCAATTGCTGGCGGGGCTGACGCTCGACAAGATCGGCTTTCTCGGCACGGCGGTGCGTGAAATCTCCATGGGGCGGGTGGCCGGCGCCGTGCTGTTGATCATCGGCGCGCTGATGATCCGCCTGCTGTGATGCGCAAACGGATTTCTCCAATTGGCGGGCTGTGCTAGGCACGAGCCATGCTTGTATCCGATTTCGACTTCGACCTGCCCGAACAGCTCATTGCCCTGCATCCGGCCGAGCCGCGTGATTCCGCGCGGCTGCTGCTGGTCGATCCGGTCAATGGGTTGGCCGATCACCATATTCCCGACCTGCTCTGGTTGCTGAAAGACGGCGACGTGCTGGTGGTCAATGACACCCGCGTCTTGCCCGCCGAGCTGCGCGGCACGCGGATTCGCGGCGAGAACCGCGCCAATGTGTCGTTCAACCTGCATAAGCGGGTGGATGCCCACACCTGGCGCGCCTTTGCTCGTCCGGCCAAGAAACTGGCGCTGCTCGACCGGCTTGAACTCGGTAACGGTCAATCGGATGCGCTGACCGCCTATGTGGCGGGGAAGGGCGAAACCGGCGAGGTGACGCTGGAATTCGACCTCGGCGGCGCGCAGCTCGACGAGGCCATCAAATCACACGGCGCCATGCCGCTGCCGCCCTATATCGGGGCCAAGCGCGGTGTGGAAGAGCGCGATCTGGTGGACTACCAGACCGTCTATGCCGCTGAGGACGGCGCGGTGGCGGCACCGACGGCGGGGCTGCATTTCACCGAAAGCCTGCTGCAGCAATTGACCGACAAGGGCGTGACCATTGAGCGGGTGACGCTGCATGTCGGGGCAGGGACGTTTCTGCCGATGAAGGTGGACAACACCGAAGACCATGTGATGCACGCCGAATGGGGCGAGATCGATCCGGAAACGGTCGACCGCATTCTCGCCAAACGCGCGACGGGTGGGCGTGTGGTTGCGGTGGGCACGACCAGCCTGCGGCTGCTGGAAACCGCGTCGCGGGCCACCGGCACGTTGCAGGCGTTCTCCGGCGACACTGATATTTTCATCACGCCCGGTTTTCGCTTCGCCACCGTCGATGCGCTGATGACCAATTTCCACCTGCCCAAATCGACGCTGTTCATGCTGGTCAGCGCCTTTGCCGGCATGGCGGTCATGAAAGAGGCCTATGCCTACGCGATACGCGAAGGTTACCGATTCTATTCCTATGGGGATTCGTCGCTGCTGCTGCGGGCGGGCCATCCGGAGGACTGATAGGCGACCCTCGGGCCAGGCCCGAGGGGAAGCTATGAGCGCCTTAGCCGGCGGCGTTTTCGCCGATCAACTGGCCGGTGAAGGAGCAGGAGGCGCCGTGATACTGCATGCAGCCGTCACGCTCCTCAAGCACCAGAATACCGTCCTCAAAGTGGATGCCGATTTCGCACACGCGGGCATTGATCGGGTTGTCGGCCAGCTCGGGATCATAGTCCTCGTTTTCGACGAATAGATTGCCGCCCTTCTTGGACATGATCATTTCGCCGCTAATGCCACCGGCACAGCCGCCCATATCGCCGATCGGCACGACGGTTTCCAAGTCCACAGCGTAGATATCACCCTCGATATGGGTGAATTCGGCGGACAGCTCACCTTCGCCGGACCCGACATATTTCCCGTCACGTTCACCCAATGGCCCGGCACTCTCTTGCGCCATAGTCGGCAGGGCGGTTGCGGCCAGCAGCGGCAGCAGAAAAAGCAATTTACGCATCAACAATAGGTCCCTTGGCAAATCAGCACATCAACACCGTTGATTTTGTCAGCAAACATGGCCGAATTCGGTCGCGCCGGGCAGTTGTCCGGGGGCGATTGAGCGGTTACAACCCGGCATCATGAAACAAGTCACCTTCACCCTATCCGCCACCGACGGCATGGCGCGGCGCGGCCGCATCGACACGCCGCGCGGCGATATCCAGACGCCGGCCTTCATGCCGGTTGGCACTGTCGGCACCGTCAAGGCGATGTATCCCGACCAGGTGCGCGAGACCGGCGCCGACATCGTCCTGGGCAACACCTATCATCTGATGCTGCGCCCCGGCGCCGAACGGGTCGACCGGCTGGGTGGCCTGCATAATTTCATGGATTGGCAGCGCCCGATTCTCACCGATAGCGGCGGCTTTCAGGTCATGTCGCTGACCCAATTGCGCAAGCTGACGGAAAAGGGTGTGACCTTCCGCTCCCATATCGACGGGTCGAGCCATGAGCTGACGCCGGAGCGCTCCATCGAGATCCAGACGCTGCTCGACAGTGACATCATCATGCAGCTCGACGAGTGCATCGCCTTGCCGGCGGAGCGCAAGGAGATGGAACGGGCGATGGAGCTGTCGCTGCGCTGGGCCGACCGCTCCAAGACCGCCTTCAACAACCAGCTCAATCGGGCGCTGTTCGGCATCGTGCAGGGCGGCGACGACGCCGATTTGCGCGCCCGCTCGGCGCAGGGACTGAAATCCATCGGCTTTGACGGCTATGCCGTGGGCGGGCTGGCGGTGGGCGAGCCGCAGGAAGTGATGTTCCGGGTGCTCGACAACATCACCCCTGAGCTGCCGACTGACCGGCCGCGCTATCTGATGGGTGTGGGCAAGCCAGACGACATTCTGGGCGCCATCGGGCGCGGCATCGACATGTTCGACTGCGTGCATCCGACGCGCGCTGGCCGGCATGGCCATGTTTACACCCGCTTCGGCGTCATCAATCTGAAAAATGCCCGGCATAAGGAAGATCATCGTCCGATCGACGAGGCGTCGCCCAACCTCAATTGCCGCCGCTGGAGCCGGGCCTATCTGCACCATCTCGTTAAGACAGAAGAGATTTTGGGCGCGATGATCCTTTCCCAGATCAACCTGGCCTATTATCAAGAGCTGGTGCAGGGCTGCCGCGGTGCGATCGAAGGCGGCCGGTTCAACGATTTTGCGGCAGAGACGCGCGCGGCATGGGCCGCTGGCGACCTGCCGGTCATCTGACTTTAGAAAAGGTTTTTCGACATGGCAAAAGCTGGACGCAAGGCGAGTTTCGCCACCCTCGGTAAGCACCGCAAGCGCCTCGAAGAGCAACCGATGCGCATCCAGTTTGCCGTCGATCCCAACCGCTTCAAACGCTACTCGGTGAGCGGCGCTGGCATTCTGCTCGACTATTCCAAGAACCGCATCGATGAAGACGCCATGGCTGCGCTGTTCGATCTGGCCCGCGCGGCCGGCGTCGAGGAACGCCGTGACCAGATGTGCGAAGGCGAACACATCAACATCACCGAAGACCGCGCCGTGATGCACATGGCGCTGCGCTATCAGGGCGACAAGCCGGTGCCGGTCGACGGCAAGGACGTGATGCCCGACGTGCGCGCCGTGCTGGCGGCCATGGAGACCTATACCGACGCCATCCGCAACGGCGAGATTCGCGGCCACGGCGGGGCGCAGTTCACCGATGTCGTCAATATCGGCATTGGCGGCTCGGACCTTGGCCCGGCCATGGTGACGCTGGCGCTGGAGCCCTATACCCGCGCCGATCTGCGCGTGCATTACGTCTCCAATGTCGATGGCGCCCATATCCACGACACGCTGAAGCGTCTCGACCCCAAATCGACGCTGGTCATCGTAGCGTCGAAGACCTTCACCACCGACGAGACCATGACCAACGCGGCGTCGGCCCGCGACTGGATCGCCGATACGCTGGGCGAAGAGGCGGTGCCGAACCATTTCGCCGCGTTGTCGACCAACATCCCGGCCTGCGCCAAGTTCGGCATCCGTGAAGACCGCATTTTCGGCTTCTGGGACTGGGTTGGTGGCCGCTATTCGGTGTGGTCGGCGATCGGCCTGCCGATTGCGCTGGCCGTCGGCTATGACAATTTCGCCAAGTTCCTGGCCGGTGCCGACGCCATGGACCGCCATTTCCTCTCGGCCCCGCTGGAAGACAACCTGCCGGTGATCATGGCCCTGCTGGGCGTGTGGTATCGAAACGTCTGGGGTTTCTCGACCCATGCCGTGCTGCCCTATGACCAGCGCCTGAGCCGCTTTGCCGCTTATCTGCAGCAGCAGGACATGGAATCGAACGGCAAATCGGTGACTTTGGCCGGCAAGCCGGTCGGCTGGTCCACCGGTCCCATCGTCTGGGGCGAGCCGGGCACCAATGGCCAGCACGCCTTCTATCAGCTGATCCATCAGGGCACGGACGTCATTCCGGCCGATTTTCTGATCGCCGCAAGGCCACATGAGAGCCTGCCGCCGCATCACGACAAGCTGGTCGCCAACGTGCTGGCCCAGTCCGAAGCGCTGATGCTGGGCAAGAGCCCGGAAGAGGTTGTCGAAGAGCTCAAGGCGCAGGGCCTGGGCAAGGCCGAGATCAAGGCACTGACCCCGCATAAGGTGTTCCCCGGCAATCGTCCGTCCAACACGCTGTTCTATGAGCAGCTCACCCCCGAGACGCTCGGGTCGCTGGTGGCGCTGTATGAGCACAAGGTGTTCACCCAGGGCGTGATCTGGAACGTCAATTCCTATGACCAGTGGGGCGTTGAGCTGGGCAAGCAGCTGGCCAAGGCGCTGCTGCCCAAGGTTGAGGGCAAGGAGAGCGGCGAGGGGCATGACAGCTCTACCCAGGGCCTGCTGGCCTATTACCTCGCCAATAAGGGGTAACAGGTGACCATCACCACCGAAGAAGAGCTGGAACGGCTCAAGGAAATCGGCCGTATCTGTGCCCTCACGCGTGACGCGATGGCAGAGGCAATGCAGCCGGGCATGACCACGGCCGAACTCGATGAGATCGGCCGTAAGCTGCTGGAGCAGCATGGCGCCCGCTCGGCGCCGGTGCTGACCTATAATTTCCCCGGCGCCACCTGCATTTCAGTGAATGAAGAGATCGCCCATGGCATCCCGGGCGACCGGGTGCTCAACGCCGGCGATCTGGTCAATATTGACGTGTCGGCGGCAAAGGACGGCGTGTTCGCCGACACCGGCGCGTCCTATGTGCTGCCGCCGAGTACCGACAGGCTGGATGCGCTGTGCCGCGATGGCAAGAAGGCGATGTGGGCGGGGATTCGCGCGGTCAAGGCTGGCGCGCCGCTGGCCGATATCGGCAACGCCATCGGCAAATTCGCCAAGAAGGGCGGCTATACGCTGATCCGCAACCTCGCCAGCCATGGCGTCGGCGATAGCCTCCATGACGAGCCCAGCGAGATTTCGACCTGGCCGGATCGCTCGGAACGCCGTCGCATGAATAACGGGCTGGTGTTCACCATCGAGCCCTTCCTGTCGCTGGGCGGCAATCTGGCGGATCAGAAGTCGCCGGATGACGAATGGACGCTGGTGAGTCGTCCGCCGGCGCTGTGCGTGCAGTATGAGCATACGGTGGTCGCGACCACCCGCGGGGCCATTGTGGTGACGCTGGCGGCTTAAGGGCTAAAGCCAGACCAGCAGCAGCGGGCCGATAAGCACCATGGCGATGGCGACGACGAAGCGCAGATGGCCCAGCCGGCGCAGATTGTAGACGCTGAGTACCGATGACAGCACCAGGAACGCGGCGAGCGCGATAAACACTGGCGTCAGCGGCGCCAGTGAGAGCGCGGCGTTTTCCGTCAGCTGCAGATAGATCATGTGCCCGCCGACAAAGCCGAGCAGGGCGGTGATGACCACGGTGACGGCCTTGGAGGCAATCAGCAGGGCCATATCGATGGTATGGCTGGTGATCAGCAGTGCCAGGCCGGCGGCGGTGACATGGGCGGCGGCCAGCGCCGAAAACAGGCGATTGTCAGCAAGCAGCGGCACCATTTCGGGCGGCGCATTCAGCGGAAGCGAGCCCACCATTGGCAGGTTGGCGCCATACTGGGCCAGCAGGTAGATGACATAGAGCATCACCAGCGTGCCGGCGGCAAAGACCAGGAGGGTCGTCGTCAAAACCTTGAGCAGATCGATAATATCGTGTGACACTGCCGCAGCCCGTTCAGAAATGAGGAATGGTATGCCGGGAGGGGTTCGAACCCTCGACCATTCGATTAAAAGTCGAATGCTCTACCACTGAGCTACCGGCACACACCATGTCTGACGCTGCTGGCGTCGCGGCGGAACATAGCTACGCTTCGTCGCCTGTCAACCGCAATCGCGCGACTTTACTGGGCTAACGGCATGCCAATGAACGGCGTGGGCAGGCAGGCGACGGAAATTTGTTCAAGCCGGGTGCAGAGTGCCGTGGCCTCGGAGAGCTGCGGGATCGGCCCGACAACGATGCGTTTGCCGCCGCCATCGGGCGCATCAGCCAGCAGTGGTGCCAGCCCGAACAGCAGGGGACCCAGCTTCATATTCAGGTCGCGCCAGGCCTCGGGCGCTTGTTCCAATCCGGTCGCAGTGCCCAGGGCGACCCCATAGGCCGCTGCATTGGGCACAGCAGCGAGCTGGACCAGCGGCGCGGGCAGGGGCTGGCTGCCGGGGGCGGCCGGCTGCGCTGCGGCCATTGGCTGCTGGCGGATCACCACCGAGCCGCCATCGGTCTGATAGACCACAGCCGGATCATTGCCGATCGCGGCCGTCAGGTTGCTGCGGTCGATCTGGGTGCCATCGGGCAAAGCCTCGAGCAGCAGCGGCAGGCTGACCTCAAGCGCGCCGACGCGGCGGGTGACTTCATTGCTTTGCTGCTCCTTGAGCGCAAAGCGCGCCGTCAGCACGCTATTGTCACGCTTGAGCCGCACGGTTTCCTCGCGCAATTCGGCCACCTGCAGCCGCAACTGCTCGAGCGAGGCGCCTTCGAGGCGGGTCTTGTGCAGTCCCGCCAATACCATCTGGGGGACGAGGGCCGAAATATTAGCACCCATCACGGCAATACCACCCAGCACCAGCGCAATTATGCCCCAGGTGGTGACATCCGATTGCCGGAATTGCTCCGATGCTTTAGCCAAAGCGCTACCCCAGAGGTGCAATCGAATCATATACTGCACCGAACCTAATCATGCGGCTGACGTTATGGGTTCGCCAACGGCTGCATGCCATAAATTTGTGCAAATGCGCGGCCAAACGACTGTATTGCGGAGAAACCTGTCATGACCGAACTGCTGACGATCATTCTGGCGGCGGGCGAGGGGACGCGCATGCGGTCAGCACTGCCCAAAGTGCTGCATCCAGTCGGCGGCATGCCGATCATCGGCCACGTGGCGCAGGCAGCGCGCGAAGCCGGGTCGACCCAGATTGCACTGGTCACCGGGCCACAACACGACTCGATCCGCAAGACGGTGACGGCGCTGCATCCCGGGGTCGCGCATTTCGAGCAAAGCGTAGCCAAGGGCACAGCCCACGCCGCTTCGATGGCGCGCGAGCTGTTTGAGCAGGCCGAGGGCTATGTGGCGGTGGTTTACGGCGATCACCCTCTGCTGCGTGGCTCCAATTTCCGCGCGGTGCTCGACCGGCTGGATGATGGGCTGGATGTGGCGATTCTCGGTTTTGAACCCAAAGACCCGACCGGCTATGGCCGCTTCATCACCGATGGCGACACGCTGCTGGCGATCCGCGAGCACAAGGATGCCAGCGAGGCCGAGCGCCGAATCGGGCTGTGCAATGCCTGCATTCTGGCGTTTCGCGCCGAGGTGTTCCGCGACCTGATCGACAAGGTCGAAGCCAATAATTCTCAGAATGAATATTACCTGGGCGACCTGGTGGAGCTGGCCAATGCTGCCGGCAAGAAGGTCGGCTATGGGCTGGCGCCGGAAAATGATGTGATGGGCGTCAATGACAGGAGCCAGCTGGCGCGCGCAGAGTGCCTGTTCCAGGATGTGCGGCGCGAGGATTTCATGAAGGCCGGTGTGACGCTCAAGGACCCAGGCAGCGTCTGGTTCTCCTACGACACGGAAATTGCCCGCGACGTCACCATCGAACCCAATGTGGTGTTCGGGCCGGGGGTGAAGGTCGAGGAAGGCGCGGTGATTCACGCGTTCAGCCACCTTGAGGGCGCCCATGTCGGGCCGCGCGCCAATGTCGGACCCTTTGCCCGGCTGCGGCCGGGGGCGAACCTTGCCGAGGATGCCAAGGTGGGCAATTTCGTCGAGGTCAAGAAATCCGAGATCGGCAAGGGCAGCAAGGTTAGCCACCTCACCTATATCGGCGACGCCACGATTGGCGCCGGGGTGAATATCGGGGCCGGCGTCATCACCGTGAATTATGACGGCTACAACAAGCATCAGACCATTGTCGGCGATGGCGCCTTTATCGGCTCCAATGCGTCGCTGGTGGCGCCGGTGACGGTGGGCGCCGGCGCGCTGGTGGCCAGCGGCAGTGTCATCACCGAAGACGTCGAGGCCGATGCGCTGGCACTGGGCCGCGCGCGGCAAGTGGTCAAGCCGGGCCGGGCGAAAAGCATTTTCGCCGCCTCGGCGGCCAAGAAACAGGCAAAGAAGGGCAACTGACATGTGCGGCATCGTCGGCATCGTAGGCAGCGAACCAGTTGCCAACCGTCTAGTGGACGCGCTCAAGCGCCTCGAATATCGTGGCTATGACAGCGCCGGGGTGGCGACGCTGGACGGCGGTGCCATCGCCCGCCGCCGCGCCGAGGGCAAGCTGGGCAATCTAGCGCAGAAGCTGAATTTTGAGCCGCTGGGCGGCCGCATCGGCATCGGCCACACCCGCTGGGCCACGCATGGCGCGCCGACCGAGCAGAATGCTCATCCCCATGCCACCGACCGCGTGGCCGTGGTGCATAACGGCATCATCGAGAATTATCGCGAAATGCTGGCCGATCTGGCCAAGGACGGCTATCTGCCCAAGACGCAGACCGATACGGAATCGGTGGCGCTGTGGGTGACGCGCGAACTGGTCAACGGCGCCGATCCCGAACTGGCGGTGGCGCGGACACTCAAGCATCTGCGCGGCGCTTTCGCCCTAGCCTTCCTGTTCAAGGGCGAAGAGGGGCTGCTGATTGCCGCCCGCCACGGCGCGCCGCTGGCCATCGGCTATGGCACCACCGAAATGTATCTGGGCTCCGACGCCATGGCGCTGGCCCCGTTCACCTCGCGGCTGACTTATCTCGAAGATGGCGATTGGGCGGTAATTACCCCGCAGGGCGTCACCATCCGTGACGGGTCTGACGCCATCGTGCAGCGCGAGCAACTGGTGTCGCAGGCTTCGGCCCTGCTGGTCGACAAGGGCAATTACCGCCATTTCATGGCCAAGGAAATCTACGAGCAGCCCCAGACCATCTCGCAAACGCTGAGCCACTATGTGGATATGGCCACCGAGAAAGTTGCCATCCGCGAGAATCTGCCCTTCGACTTTGCCGCATTGAGCCGGCTGACCATCAGCGCCTGCGGCACCGCCTATCTGGCTGGCGCCGTGGCGAAATACTGGTTCGAGCGCTATGCGCGCCTGCCGGTCGATATCGACGTGGCCTCCGAGTTCCGCTATCGCGAGCCGCCGCTGGAGCGGGGCGGGCTGTCGCTGTTCATTTCGCAATCGGGCGAGACCGCCGACACGCTGGCCGCTCTGCGCTACTGCGCCGGGCAGGGTCAGCATGTGGCGAGCTTGGTCAACACGCTGGAATCCACCATTGCGCGCGAATCGAGCGTGGTGTTCCCCATTCTGTGCGGGCCGGAAATCGGCGTTGCCTCCACCAAGGCGCTGACGGCGCAGCTGACCGCATTGGCCAGCCTCGCAATCGCTGCCGGCCGGGCGCGGGGCGTGCTGAGCGCCGAGCAGGAAGCCGAGCATGTGCGTGCGCTGGTCGGCCTGCCGACCGCGGTGTCAGCGGCGCTGGGCACGGAGAGTCAGATCGTGGAGATCGCCAAGCGTCTCTCCAAGGCGAAGGACGTGCTCTATCTGGGGCGCGGGCCGATGTTCCCAATCGCCATGGAGGGCGCGCTAAAGCTCAAGGAAATCAGCTATATCCACGCCGAAGGTTATGCGGCAGGTGAACTCAAACACGGCCCCATCGCGCTGGTTGACGAGGACATGCCGGTGATCGTCGTCGCCCCATCGGACGAGCTGGTGGAAAAGACCCTCTCCAACATGCAGGAAGTGGCGGCGCGCGGCGGCAAGATCATTCTGATCACCGATGCCGAGGGCGCGGAGACCGTGGGCCATGGCGTGGCGGATATTATCGTCATCCCGGGTGTGTCCAGCTTCGTCGCGCCGATCCTGGCCTGTATCCCGGTGCAGTTGCTGGCCTATCACACGGCAGTGTTCATGGGCACCGACGTGGACCAGCCGCGCAATCTGGCGAAGTCAGTGACGGTGGAATAGGCGCCCTTCACCTCTCCCCCAAATGGAGAGGTGAAGAACTACCCCGCCCTGATCAGCGGAATCGCCAGGTCTTTTCTGAATAGATACAATGCCGTGCGGGCGGCTTCGCCTTCGTCGCCGAGGAGCGCCGGGTTGCACGCCAGCAGGGCCTTTGCCTCGTCATGGGCGAAATCGAGCAGATGGCGATGCACGTCGGGGACGGCGAGGCGGTAGCCGGGCATGCCGGACTGGCGGGTGCCGAGCACGTCGCCCTGACCGCGCAGTTCGAGGTCGCGCTCGGCGATCTCAAAGCCGTCCTCGGTGGATTTTATCGTTTCGAGCCGGGCCTTGGCAGTTTCGCTCAGCGGATCCTTGTAGAGCAAGAGGCAGGCGGAGCGGGCCGTGCCGCGCCCGACACGGCCACGCAACTGATGCAGCTGGGCGAGGCCGAAGCGCTCGGCATGCTCGATGATCATGATCGAAGCGTTGGGCACGTCGACGCCGACTTCGATGACGGTGGTGGCGACCAAGAGCTTGAGTTCATTGGCGGAAAAGCGCTGCATCACCTCCTGCTTGGCGGCGGCGCTCATGCGGCCATGCACCAGCGCAACCTGGTCACCAAACACTTTGTGCAGCTCGGCAAAGCGATCCTCGGCAGCGACAACGTCGAGATGTTCGCTTTCCTCGACCAGCGGACAGACCCAGAAGGCCTGCGCGCCTTCGGCCAGACGGGCCTGCAGGCGGGCGATGACCCGGTCATAGTCGCCGATAGAGAGCACGGCGGTGTCAATCGGTTGACGCCCGCGCGGCTTTTCGCGCAGCACGCTGACCTCCATGTCGCCAAAATGGGTCAGCACCAGCGTACGCGGGATCGGCGTGGCGGTCATCACCAGCAAATCGGTGTGCTTGCCCTTGTCGGACAAAGCGAGACGCTGATGGACGCCGAAGCGGTGCTGCTCATCTACTACGGTAAGGCCGAGATTGTGGAATTCGACGCCGGACTGGAACAGGGCATGGGTGCCGACGACGATGGTGGTGGTGCCGCTGGCAATGCCGGCCAGCTTGGCCCGGCGCTCGGCGGCGGGCATCTTGCCGGTAAGCAGTTCGCAACCGAGCCCGGCCAGATCGCATAGGGGTTTCAAGGTCTTGAAATGCTGGGTGGCGAGCAGTTCGGTCGGCGCCATCATGGCGGATTGGGCGCCGCTTTCGGCCATGGCGGCCATTGCCATCAGCGCGACGACAGTCTTGCCGGCGCCCACATCGCCCTGCAACAGCCGCGACATGCGGTTGGGCGAGGCCAGATCGGCGCGAATTTCCTCGACCGCCTGCAATTGCCCTTCGGTGAGCGAGAAGGGCAACACGCTGCTGACCTTCGCCGTTACCACGCCGGTGAATTTGCGACTGATGCCCCGGTCGGCGACCATGGTCGACCGGATCACCTGCAGGGTGAGTTGGCCGGCAAAATACTCGTCATAGGCAAGGCGCATGCGGGCGGGCGCCCATAGCTCCGCCTCGCCGGGGTTGGTCGGCATGTGAACCATGCGCATCGCGTCGGCAAAACTCGGCCAGCGGCGCTCCGCCATGGTCGCAGGGGCGATCCACTCGGGAATCTCCGGCACATCGTCGACCACCTGCCGCACCAGCTTGGCCAGCGCCTTGGAGCTGAGACCCTGGGTGAGCGGATAAACCGGCTCCACCAGCGGCAGGGTGGCGAATTTATCGGGCTCGACGATGTAGTCTGGATGGGTGATCTGCTTCTCGCCATTGAAAAAGCCGACAGTCCCGGACACGAATCGTTCTTCGCCAACGGGCAGGGCCTTCTCGACCCAGCCGCCCTGAGCGCGGAAGAATACCAGCTGCATGTCGCCGGTGTCGTCATGGGCGAAGACGCGATGGGGAACGTGCTCCCGGCCGCGCGGCGGCGGCTGGTGGCGGTCGATATGCAGGCGCAGCGTCACGATCTGGTTGAGATAGGCCTCGGCGACGCCGACCTGTCGACGCCGATCGACCACGCCGGAGGGCATATGCATCAGAATATCGAGGGCGATGGCTTCCTGCCCGTCGGGCGCGCCGAAATAACGGGTCAGCAGCGCAGCCAGCTTGTCGCCGACGCCCTTGATGGAGCGCAGCGAGCGAAACAGCGGCGAAAGAGTTTCGGGGCGAGACAGCGAATCGGCTCCTTCACCTGATATTGCGGAGTGCCAGCGCGCGAGGGCTGGGGGCGAACAAGCTATGGAAGCTCGAATTGTAACCAAACCGGCAAAGGGGCGTTAGCACGAATCCTGGAGTTGGTGGAGCTGTATGGAGGCCAAGATGGAGCGGATTATCGACTGGCTGGCCGCCATGGGCTATCCGGAGGACAAATTGGGCTGGCTGCAGCGACGGCGATTGCCCCTTATCATCGTGTTGGCATTGCTCAGTTGGGCGCTGGTCGCCGGGCTCATCTGGCTGGTGTTCGGCCTGCTATTCTAGGTCACGCCATCACGAGGCGCGGGCGAGGGCTGACACACACCGCGAATGGCGTTACACAGAACGCTCTATCAACCACTTCGGGATCATGGCGCGTCAAATGACTGCCGGTGAAGATATTGCTGTGCGCCGCAAGAAGCTGCGCTATCGGGCGTGGCATCGTGGCACCAAGGAAATGGACCTGGTGCTCGGCCCCTATGCGGACGCCCATGTTGAGCGGCTGGATCATGCCGGGCTCGATCAGCTCGAAGCGCTGATGAGCGAGGAAGATCCGCCACTTCTGACCTGGGTGATGGGGCAGGCGGTGCCACCCGAGCATGTGGATGCGGAATTTCTCGCCGAAGTGATCGCCGACCATCAGGCACGGCTGGGTCGATGAACGATCTGATCGCGCCGCGTCCCAGCCGCACCCTCGCCAATGTTCCCGACGGCATGCAGCCGATGGTATTGGCGCGCCTGGTGCAGCAGCGCATTGAGGCGGCGCCGGACGATGCGGCGAGCATCGTGTTCGTGGCGCGCGACGGGCGGCGGCTGCAGCGCATGGCCGATATTCTGACCGCCATGCTGCCGGGCCACACGATTCTGACGCTGCCAGCCTGGGACTGCCTGCCCTATGATCGGGTGTCGCCCAATAATGTGACCATTGCGGCGCGGATGAACACGCTCGCAGCGCTGACCAGCGGGGCCAAGGGCGCCGTGGTGCTGACGGCGGTCAATGGCCTGATCCAGAAGCTGCCGCCGCGCGATGTGGTGGAAACCATGTCGTTTTCGGCAATTGCCGGGCGGATTGTCGAGAGCGACAAGCTGATCGGCTGGGCCGCCAATAATGGCTATCTGCGCGTGCCGACGGTGCGCGAGAGCGGCGAATATGCGGTGCGCGGCGGGCTGGTGGATTTGTTCCCGGCCAGCGCTGAAGCCCCGTTGCGCTTCGATTTTTTCGGTAGCCAGCTCGAATCCATCCGGACCTTTGATCCCGACAGCCAGCGCACCACCGGCACGCTGAAGCGCGTGGACCTGACGCCGATGAGCGAATTGGTGCTGACCGACGCCACCATCAAGCGCTTCCGGCAGAACTACACCGCCACGTTTGGCGGCAATACCGTTGATGACACGCTCTATGCCTCGGTCAGCGGCGGCTCGCGTTATTCCGGCACCGAGCATTGGCTGCCGTTCTTCTACGACCATCTCGATACGTTGGCCGATTATGTCGGCGACGCGCCCTTCGTCTTCGATGAGCAGGCGGCGGAAGCCTATGCCGATCGCGTCGAGCAGATCCGCGACTATTACGACGCGCGCGAGGCAGCGCGACTGCTGCCGGTCGTAGCCGGGGCAGGGGCGCCCTATAAGCCGATCCGGCCCGAACTGCTCTATGCCGTCGACCAGCATCCTTATGCGCTGGCTGGGGCCTCAGTGATCCAGCTCAGCCAGTTCGTGGCGCCGGGCACGCGGGCCGTCGACGATGAAGGCGGGCATATTGCCCCCAGCTTTGCCGCCGAACGGCAGGCAACCGATACCAATCTGTTCCAGTCGGTGGTCGACCGGCTGCTGGACGAGCGCCGCAAGGGCCGCCGCGCCGTGGTGGCGTGCTGGAGCACCGGCACCCGCGACCGCATGGTGCAGGTGCTCAAGGACCACGGGCTGACCAATCCGCGTATGGCGGAAAACTGGCGTGATGCTGAAACCACCAGCGCGGCGACGACCTCGCTCGTGGTGCTGCCGCTGGAAACCGGCTTCGAGACCAAGGACCTGCTGGTCCTCTCCGAGCAGGATATTCTGGGCGAACGCATTCTGCGCCCGCAGCGCAAGAAAAAGGCATCCGATGCGCTGACCGAGGCGGCGAGCCTCGCGGCCGGCGATCTGGTGGTGCATGTCGATCATGGTATCGGACGCTTCCTCGGGCTCAAGGTGATCCATGCCGGCGGCGCGCCGCATGAATGCGTCGAGCTGGAATATGGCGGCGACACCAAGCTCTATCTGCCGGTCGAAAATATCGAGCTGCTGACCCGCTATGGCTCCGATGACGGCAATGTCACGCTGGACCGGCTCGGCGGCGTCGCCTGGCAGGCCAAGAAGAGCAAGCTCAAGAAGCGCATCCGCGACATGGCGGAGCAGCTGATCAAGATCGCCGCCGCGCGCCTGCTGACCAAGGCCGACGTGGTCGAGATCAACCCCGGCGCCTATGACGAATTTGCCGCGCGTTTCCCCTATGAGGAAACCGAGGATCAGATGGCCGCCATCGAGGCGGTGTTCGATGACGTGACCTCCGGCCGGGTCATGGACCGGCTGGTGTGTGGCGACGTGGGCTTTGGCAAGACCGAAGTGGCGCTGCGCGCCGCCTTTGCCGTGGCGCTGAGCGGCAAGCAGGTCGCGGTGGTGGTGCCGACGACGCTGCTGGCCCGCCAGCACTTCAAGACCTTCTCCGAGCGCTTCCAGGGACTGCCGGTGCGGGTGCGCCATGCCTCGCGCATGGTCAGCGCCGCTGAACTCAAGGCCACCAAGGAAGGGCTGGCCGATGGCCAGGTCGATATCGTCATCGGCACCCACGCGCTGCTGAGCAAGACCATCAAGTTCCGCGACCTGGGCCTGCTGATCATCGACGAAGAGCAGCATTTCGGCGTGGGTCACAAGGAGCGCCTCAAGGAGCTCAAGGACAACGTCCACGTGCTGACGCTGACGGCAACGCCGATTCCGCGCACGCTGCAACTGGCGCTGACCGGGGTGCGTGATCTGAGCCTGCTGGCAACGCCACCAGTGGACCGGCTGGCCATCCGCACCTTTATCGCCCCCTTCGACGCGCTATCGGTGCGGGAAGCGTTGTTGCGCGAGAAATATCGCGGCGGCCAGAGCTTCTACGTGGTGCCGCGCATCACGGATCAGCACGAAATCGCCGAGTTCCTCAAGGCGCAGGTGCCAGAGGTCAGCTATGTCGTGGCCAATGGCCAGATGCCGCCGGGCCAGCTCGACGATATCATGAACGCCTTTTACGACAATAAATTCGACGTGCTGGTGGCCACCACCATCGTCGAATCGGGGCTCGATATTCCGAACGCCAACACGCTGGTGGTGCATCGCGCCGATCATTTCGGGCTGGCGCAGCTGTATCAGATCCGCGGCCGCATCGGCCGGGCCAAGGCGCGCGCCTATGCGTTGTTCACGGTGCCGGCCGACCGCAAGCTCACCGACACTGCCGAACGGCGGCTGGGCGTGCTGCAATCGCTGGAAAGCCTCGGCGCCGGCTTCCAGCTCGCCAGCCACGACCTCGATATCCGTGGCGCCGGCAATCTGCTGGGCGACGAACAATCGGGCCATATCCGCGAAGTCGGCTTCGAGCTGTATCAGGCCATGCTGGAGGAGGCGGTCGCCAATCTCAGGAACGGCGAAGCCGATTACGAGGATCGCAACGAGTGGAGCCCGCAGATTTCGCTGGGCATGCCGGTGATGATCCCCGAGCATTATATTCCAGATCTGCAATTGCGCATGCAGCTCTATCGCCGCTTGGGCGATTTGACCGATATTCGCGATATTGATGCTGCTGGCGCAGAATTGATCGACCGTTTCGGGCCGCTGCCCGAAGAGGTGGAGGCGCTGCTCAAGGTCATTCTGGTCAAGGCGCTGTGCCGCCAGGCCAATGTGGAAAAGGTCGATGCCGGCCCCAAGGGCGCGGTTATCTCCCTGCGTAACAACGAATATCCCAACCCGGTGGCGCTGGTGAAGCTGGTCAGCGATCCGGCCAACCAGGTGCGCATCAAGCCCGATCAGAAACTCGTGTTCGCCCGTAACTGGCCGACACCGAATGATCGCCTGAAAGGCGCAGCGACCATCTTGTCACGGCTGGCTAAACTGGCAGAAAATGTTGCCTGACCAAATAGCATCAACCCTCAATCGCCATAATCCTTTGGCAAGGGATAGCCGTCATGTTATTGCCCGAATTCAGCACTTGAAGGGCAGTTCAATTCTCAAGGTGGCAAAGGTCACCGGGACCGCCAAAGAAGCCAAGGAAATTCTATGAACATCAGGAAACCTCTAGTCGCCGGTTTTACGGTGGCCGCGCTCATGCTGTCCTCCCTGCCGGCCTTTGCACAGGACGCCGCGCCCGCTGTTGAAGCGCCGGCCGTCGAGGCGCCTGCCGCTGTCGATGCCGCTGCTGCGGCTCCCGCCGCTGCCGGTGCCACTCAGAACTGGCTCAAAGTCTGCGATCCGCTGGCTGATGGCCAGAAAGCCTGCATTATGCGCCAGGTGGTGCTGGCCAATGGCCAGTTCCTCGGCTCGTTCCTGCTGCGCGACGATCCGGGTCAGGAAAGCCGCCTGCTCGCCGTAGCCGCCGTGCCGCTCGGCGTGCTGCTGCCGTTCGGCCTGACCTGGCAGATCGATAGCGCCAAGCCGATCCGCGTGCCTTACATGCTCTGCGACCCCACCTCCTGCGCGACCCAGTTGGTGATCAACGAGCAGTATGTGAACTCGCTCAAGAAGGGCGGCACGCTCAAACTGACCGCCAAGAACCGCCAGAATCAGGACCTGACCATCGAAATCACCCTGGCCGGCTTCACCGCCGCCTATGATGGCGATGCCGCACTGACCTTCGAAGAATTCCGTCAGGAAACTTCGGGTGAGAACGCGCTGGAACAGGTGCTGCAGGATCGCGCTGAAGAACTGCGCAAGCAGCTTGACGGCAGCGCTGCAGCGCCGGCCGAAGCTGCTCCCGCCGCGCAGTAAAGCGAGCGGACTGGAATTGAAAGGGCGCCGGTGACGGCGCCCTTTTTTATGTGGTAGGTGGTGTGGCTAGCGGTTGCCCATGCCGACGGCAAAAGCCTGCTTGCGCAGGGCGGGGGCCAGCTTGAGCGCCCAGAGGCCGCCGGCCCGCAAGGCTTGGGCGGGGATCATGTCGGCCAGCAGCGAGCGGAACAGCGTGTCCACCATGCCCCCGGTGCGGGCTAGATCGCTGGCGCGGCGGCTGGCGTAATCGGTGCTGACGCGTATCGCCCAGTCTTGCGTGCTGCGGTCGATGGCCGCGAGGGAGGCGGCGAGGTCGGCAACGTCACGCAGGCCCAGATTGAGCCCCTGCGCGCCGATGGGCGGGAAGGCATGCGCCGCTTCGCCAACCAACACCACGCCATTTGCGCCGGCGCTGTCGACGCTGAGCGTGCTGAGCGGGAACACGAAGGCCGGGCTGGCCAGGGTGATAGAACCGAACAGGCGCTGCGATTTTTCGCGGAACTGGGCGATCAGCGCGTCATTGCCTCCGGCCTGGGCGGCCTCCAGCACGGCGCGATCATCGATCCACACCAGATTGGCGCGGTTGTCGCCAGCCGGCACCAGGGTGAACGGGCCTTGTTTGTAGTGGAACTCGATGGAGGCACCGCCGATGGGGCGGCCGAGATCGAGGTCGCAGACCAAAGCCGCCTGGGCAAATTCATGTTCGCGCGAGCGCAGGCCAGCGGCGCCACGCACCAGCGATTTCTTGCCATCGGCTCCGACGATCAGCGGTGCCGTGAGGCGGCTGCCATCGGTGAGGGTGACGGTGGAGTCGGTGAGATCGGTAACGCCGACATTGCGGGTTTCGAGGTTGGCGAGGCCAGTGGCGACGCGGTGAAAGCGCTCCAGCAGGCGGGCATTGGCAAAATTCCAGCCAAAAGCTGTCATGCCGGCCTCTTTGGCGTCGAACAGGGTTTCGGGGGCGCGGATCAACCGCCCGGTGGCGTCGATGATGCGGATCTGGGTTAGCGCATGGCCCAGCTCTGCCGGATCGTCGACGAGGCCGGCCCCGCGCAAATAATCGACGCTGGGCATCATCAGCGCCGAGGTGCGGCGGTCTGGCGGGCCAACAGGCGCTAGATGAATGGTTTTCAGCCCCGCGGCGGCGACGGCAATGGCGGCGGCGACACCGGCCAGTCCGCCACCCACCACGATGGCATCGGCGTCATGGGCGCTCATTGGGCGTCCGCCAGGCGTCGGGCATGGCCGCTGGGGATCAGCACGCTGCCGGCGAGTGAGCCGACCAGCATGGCGACGAGGAAAATCCACAAGCCATCAGGGATAAAGGCAATCAGCGAGATGGCTGGGCCGGGGCAGATGCCGGCCATGCCCCAGCCGATGCCGAACAGCGCCGCGCCGCCAACCAGCCGGCGGTCGATCTTCTTGTATTCCGGTTCGTGGAAGGCGGTGTCGAACAGCGGCGCGTCCCGGCGCTTGCCGAGGCGCACCGCGATGAACATGACGATGAGCGCCGAGCCCATGACAAAGGCGAGGCTGGGGTCCCAGCCGCCCGAAGGGATGGCGCCGAAATCAAGGAAGTGCAGCACTTTGAACGGGTCGACCATCTGCGACACGTAGAGCCCGGAGCCAAACAGCGCGCCGCTCAATGCGGCGGTGGCAAGATAAGGGAGCTTGAGACTAGCCATCACACCACCCCGGTCGCGGCGACGGTGACGATCGCCACCCCGAAAAACACCAGCACTGCCACCAGCGAGCGCCGCGACAGGCGGGCCAGCCCGCAGATGCCATGGCCAGAAGTGCAGCCATTGCCGATCTTGGTGCCCAGGCCCGTCAGCAGGCCCGCGATGGCCAGCCAGACCGGCGTCGGCACACCCCAACCGGCGGGGGCGTCGACCAGCCGAGCGGGCTCAATGCCGCCGACGCCGAGTTCGGGGAACAGTTTTGCCGCGCCAAAGGCAGCGACCACGAGCGCCACCAGGAACACCACGCGCCAGACCACGGTCTGCGCCGGCGGCAGCAACTGGCCGAATATTCCGGAGATACCGGCAATGCGACCATTGCCCAACCATAGGACAGCAGTGGCCAAGCCTATCAGGGCGCCGCCAAGGGCGGCGGTCAGTGGGGTGAACGATTCCATGAGAATACTCGCGCTCTTTGCCGGCAAGGCTATCACCCGCCGAGGTCCCGAAGCCAGCATTGCGGCAGCGACTTTGTGCCGCCAAAGGCAGGCCGCAAGAAATTCTCTGCTGCCGGGCCTTTCCGGCGCGCCAAGCTCTGCTTAGATAAGCGAACCGAGACTCGAAATGGAGCCGACAATGCTTGAGCTACTGGCCGATCCCAATGCCTGGATCGCCTTCGGCACCCTTACGGTGATGGAAATCGTCCTGGGTATCGACAATATCGTCTTCATTTCGGTGCTGGTTTCGCGCCTGCCCAAGGAGCAGGCCGACCGCGCCCGCAAGATCGGCCTAGCGCTGGCGCTGATTTTCCGCATCCTGCTGCTGCTGGTCATCAGTTGGATCATCAGCCTGACCCAGCCGGCCATTTCGGCCTTTGGCCTCGACCTGTCGTGGAAGGATTTGATCCTGATCGCTGGTGGCGCCTTCCTCATCTACAAGGCCACGCATGAAATGCACGCGGCCATCGAGGAGCCGCATGAGTCGGGTGTGGGCCAGAAGGCGAGCGCCGTCTTCGCCGCCATTATCGGCCAGATTATCGTCATCGACATGGTGTTTTCCATCGACTCCATCGTCACCGCCGTCGGCATGGCCGACGATGTGGAAGTGATGATTGCGGCGGTGATCGTCGCCGTCGGCGTGATGTTCGTCGCCTCCGGCCCGGTGGCCAAATTCGTCGCCGACCACCCCACCACCAAGATGCTGGCGCTGGCCTTCCTGCTGCTGATCGGCGTGTCGCTGGTGGCCGATGGTCTGGGCTTCCACATTCCCAAGGGCTATATCTACGCCGCCATGGCCTTCTCCGTGCTAGTTGAGGCCATCAACATCATTGCTTCGGGCCGCAAGAAGGCCAAGGTGGGCGGTGGGCACGCTGCCGTCGCTCCGTTCACCGCCGTGACCGGTTCGGTGACCGGCGGAGCGGGCGTTGCCGCAACCCAAAAGCCGAGTGCCAAGTCGACGCCGACGGCTCGCGCTCAGGCGCGGCCAAAATCGGCGCCGCGCAAGCCCAAGGCTCCCAAATGACCCGGGCAGTCGTGGTCCATCAGACCGGTGGAGCCGAAGTTCTGAGCGTCGAGGACTGGCCGCTGGCCAGCCCTGGGCCGGGGCAGGTGGCGCTGCGACAGACGGCCATCGGGCTGAATTTTATCGACACCTATCAGCGCTCCGGGCTCTATCCGGTGCAAACGCCCTTCGTTGCCGGCAATGAGGGCGCGGGCGTCGTCACGGCGCTGGGGCCGGATGTGACCGGGCTCAAGGTCGGCGACCGGGTCGCCTATCAGGGCCTGATCGGCGCTTACGCTGCCGAGCGGCTGGCACCGGCAGAGCGGGTGGTGCCGATTCCCGATGGCATCGACGACCGCACCGCAGCGGCGATTCTGCTCAAGGGGCTGACGGCCTATTACCTGCTGTTCAAGACCTGGCCGGTGGCCAAGGGCGAAACCATTCTCTGGCACGCCGCCGCCGGCGGCACCGGGCTCATCGCCACGCAATGGGCGAAGTCGCTCGGCGCCACGGTGATCGCCACGGCCGGCAGCGCTGAGAAACTGGCGCTGGCCGAAGCGTATGGCTGCGACTATCTCATCAACTACACCACCGAGGATTTTGCCGCCCGCGTGCGCGACATCACCGGGGGCAAGGGCGTCGACGTGGTCTATGACGGCGTCGGCAAGGCGACGTTCGAGAAATCGCTCGATTGCCTGCGGCCGCGCGGGCTGATGGTGAGTTTCGGCAATGCCTCGGGCGTGGTGTCGATTCCCGACATCACCCTGCTGTCGCGCAAGGGCTCGCTCTATGTGACGCGGCCGACCGGCGTGCATTATCTGGCCCAGCGTGAGGACATGCTGAAAGGCGCGGCGCTGCTATTCGGGGCGGTGCAGAGCGGGGCCATCAAGGTCGAGATCGGCCAGACCTTTCCGCTGGAGCAGGCCGCCGACGCGCATCGGGCGCTGGAGGGGCGCGAGACGACGGGATCGGTGGTGTTGCTGCCCTGAGGCAATAGCCTGGCGGCACGCTCGGCTCTGGACAGGATGCGACTCTGTCGATAAACGCACATCCCACGGGTAGATGGCAGAGCGGTTGATTGCTCCGGTCTTGAAAACCGGCGAACGTGAAAGCGTTCCGGGGGTTCGAATCCCTCTCTACCCGCCAGCCTTCTCATCGATATTTCAATGACCTATAGGCAGCTCTTATAGCTGATTGTTTGGTCTGACCGCTGTTCTGTTGGCGGCTCCGACGCCTGAGACTACAGCTTCTCAATGATGAGCATCAGTTCGACCTGCCGGTTGATCGACAGTTTCTGGAAAATCCGGGCGAGGTGGGTCCGCGCGGTTTCGTAGCTCAGGCCAAGGGTGGTGGCGGTGTCGCGCAGCGACATCCCCGAGCCGACAGCGGCGGCAACACTCGCTTCGCGGTTGGTCAGGCCGAGCAGACGCACCAGTTTTTCAACCGGCGCCGGGCGGCGATGCACCAGATCCTTGACGAACATCAGGGCGGCGGCTTGTGAAAACACATCCGTACCGCTGCGCGGCAGGGCGATGATTTCGACCAGCACTGCGGGGATGCCCTCGTTGGTGAGCAATACCACGCCGTTTTCCGGCTGCAGGGCCGGCGTTGTGGCGGTGATCGCGGCGCGAATGACGCTTTGCAACTGGGCATTGGCGCCGCTGTCCCGCGCGTGCAGCCTGCCATTCCTGAAGGACACCACCGATTCCAGCGTGCTGACCGCTGGAGGCGAGGCCCATTCCACCCGTCCGTGAAAATCCAGCGCCAGCAGCGCCTCGCTGGAATGCTCGAGTAGGGACAAGGTCGAGCGCTGGACCGAGGCCGAGAACTCATTGGCAATGGTGACGATCCGGCGCAGATGGGGCGAGAGGGCGCCGAGCGGGCGGGTATCATGGCCGTCATAGGGCTGTTGGCTAGTGCCGCGCAGGAAACACAGCGCCCAGCGACGGCCCTTGATGGCGCAGCCCACGCCCGCAAACCACGGTAGCCCCAGCTTCCAGAAGAAGTCCTGGTAGTAGGGCTGGGTCAGGCGCTCCGTCTCGGTCGACAAATCATGTTCGAGAAACACTCGCTTGCCCGTGGAAATAAGCGGCCAGGCCCGGGCGGCGCGCAAATCATTCTGGTGCCAGCCGCCGGCGACAAAGGCCTCGAACAAACCATCCAGCTTGCTGCCGAGCGGAATGCCGCGCTCCACCCCGACAGGGTCATCCGTGATGATGAAAGAGCCCGCGGCATTGAAAGCGGAAGCAAGTAGATCAAGACCCACGCTCCAAGGAGCAGCCTGAACTGCGGCGTCAAACAGGAAATCTACGGCCTTCTCTGTTGAACTGGGCACGGTGTTCCTTGTTCGCGCGCGGACAAAGTCGAGGACAGGACCTCTGTAGTTGTCTGGAAGACTAGCACTAAACGCGGACTTTGCAGAGAATTTTGCGGCATCACCCATAGGGGGGGGCGGATGGGCCGGATGGGTCGGGACGCTAAGCTACCGAGGCGATCTGCGCTTTCTGAGCGCGTAGAATATCGCCGCCACCCCGGCTGCGGCGACGACCAGGCCAGACAGCGCCCAGCCTGGCGCGGGACCTTCGATGGTCTCGCACTCGGCAACGCACAGGATTGGTGGAATGGTGACTAGGCCAAGCCCCTGAACCAGCCAGAGACTGCCCAAGAACACACAGACGACGCCGACGATGAGGAGAAGCAGTTTCATGTTGTTCTCTCCTGGGCGCCAGACATTCGGTTTCAGGCGACGTCGAGCAGTACGCGTGGCGTGAACGAGGTTTTGGTGATCGAAACGTTCAGTCCACTCGCCCCGCTTGTGGTTTTGATCTGGGCGTCCAACTGGGCGACGAGCGCCTTGACGATAGCGGTTCCCAGGCCGCCACCCGCCGAGGTGATATCCTCGCTTTTTCCAATGCCATTGTCGGAAACGCTGAGCCGCCAATTGTCGCCATCGACCTCGTAGGTGACCAGCACCGTGGCGTCGGTCGAGGCGGCCGGGAAGGCGTATTTGATGGCATTCAGCAGCAGTTCGGTGACGATCAGGCCGATACTCACTGCCCTGGCAGATTCGATCAAAGCCTCGTCGCTCAACACCTTCACAGAGATCGGCTGGCCTTCGCCAACCATGGAGTGGGCTAGGCTGCCGCATAGCTTCGACAGATAGGAGCTGACCTCGATGTGGTCGATTCCCTCCGAGGTGTGCAGATGGGCCTGGACGGCCGCGACCGACATCACGCGTTGGTGGGCATCCTGCAAATGGCCGCGCGCCTCTTCGGAGGTCACCGCCTTGGCTTTCAGCATCAGAATGCTGGCGATGATCTGCAGGCTGTTGGCCACACGATGCTGCATTTCATCGAGCAGCACCTGCTTCTGGCGCAACAGCTCATCGGTTTGGCTTTGCAGGGCCTCTTTGTCGCGCTCGATGCCACGGCGCACCGTCACGTCCATGAAGGCGAGCAGGATATTCGAACTGGCCCTGGTCTCGTAGATCACCTTGCGCGCGTTCAGCAGCATGATCCGGCGGCCGACATTGGGGAAATCATAGTCGACTTCGAACCCGTCCATCGCGGTCCGCTCTGGAATGATCGTCTCCAGCAGCACCCGTAGGGCCGGGATGTCCCACTGCCCATCGCCGAGGGAGTAGAGCAGGCGCCCGCGCGTATTCTCGGGATCGACCTTGAAGGTTTCATAGAATGCCCGGCTCGCAGCCAGCACTCGAAAATCCTGATCGAGCACCAGAAACGGCTCGGGCAGGGTGTTGACGATGGCCTGCGCGAGCGTCTGCGCATCGGTAATTGTTTCGAGAGAGTCCAACATCGTGGGCATGCCGATCCGGGCCGGCCGCGAAACCCGCGAATGTTCGCCCTGCTGCGAACTTATACGCTTGTTGCCCGATTGTCGCGCCGGGACTGACTTGGGGCGAATTGATCGCGTTTAGGGGCCGTACGCCCCGCCCGAATTTCTGTCCAAAGTGTCGAAATCGGGGTCTTCCATTCGACGGGGAGGCAGGCGAGGCGCTATCGAGTGTCTCGGTGGCTATTGCAATGCAGGAGAACGAGCGTGTCATTCCAAGCTTACCTCGACGCCGTGGAGACAAAAACGGGCCTCACGCCCAGACAGATCGTCGACCTCGCGGCAGCGAAAGGACTGAATGCACCGGGCGTCAAGGCCGGGCAAATCCTGGATTGGCTGAAGTCCGAGTACGACCTCGGGCGAGGCCACGGCATGGCCATGGTTCATATTATCCAGAAGGGGCCCGAAATCGACGCAAAGCATGTTGGATCGACGGGCACGCACCGGGACGAGACAATCTGCTGTGGCTCGATGGCGTGGCGACGAAACCGGCATAATCATGCGCGGTTGGTGCTGTCCCGCAATAGATGAGGGGAGCGGACAATGTCCGCTCCCAGGCTCAGGCCCGTTCGCCCGGCTGTCGATAACCGACTGCTTGCGCCCGGCTTAGCGCCGTCATGGTTTCCTCGACCGTGAGCAAGGGTGTTGTCTCGAATTTCGACAGGGCACCACCGCCCCCGATCGCGATGGCGACGGAGGCCATGGAGACATTGTCCGGGGCCTCCCATAGATTGTAACCGTCATGCGCGCCAAAGGCGTACCAAAAGCCGTGCAGTCTGCCGCCGACGGACTCGATATATTTGCGCGCGGCGTCGCGGCGATCTTCCGGGTTCTGTATCAGTCGAGCCCAGGTTTCCGGCGTGTAGCTGAAGCGTGTCAGATAGAGTGGCATAATCAGACCTCCTCCGGCCGTTGCCGAGGCATCCTACACCAACTGGCGCGCGGCCGACATCCGAAGACTCCTGGCCGCGCCTATCGGGAAGGCAGCGCCTGCTGCAGCAGGGCGACGAAATCAAACGAGCGCACCGACATCAGTTTGATGCTGCCGCGGGCGTGCTGGATTTCAATCTTCTCCGACGCCAAGCCCTTCTCCAGACTGACTTTTGCAATATTGGCCAGCGGAACGACCCATTGCACGGGCGGCGTGCGGGTGGATTTGGTCAGCCGCGTTTGCGTGAAGCTGAGGTCATTGGCCAAAAGCGCCAGCGTGCCGTTCATCCAGACGCCGCCGTTGCGCTTGAGCAGAATGGTGGTGGCGGGCAGCACGATCCAGCGCCAGACCGGTATCTTATAGCCATCAGGAAGCGGCTTGAGCCAGGCGACGGGGATGGTGGCAACAGCTGTGGAGTCGTTCAAATCGGGTCCTCTGAAAAATCGTCAAAGGATATCAAATGGCTCGCAGCAAACATAGGCGCTCCGCCGGCCAGCATTTTTGCTGATTCCCTCAGCCCGTTTTACCCCAAGGCTCCAACGCGGCCAACTTTGGCTGAGCGCTGCCTAGCCGGGCATCTCCAGGCATTCGATGATTTCCACGCTATCGCCGGGAAACACATTGAAATGCGGATGGGTCTTGAACAGCGCTGCGGCCTCGTCGAGTGAGCCGGCTTCAACGATCACATAGCCGGTGAGCTGGTTTTTCGTATCCGAAATGCCGGCCTTGTTCACCTTCTTGGTCCGACCGAGCGGGGCGCCTTGATCGACAATGACACCGGCGTTCTGGGTGGCCCACTGACCCCAGGCTGCCATGCCCGCTTGCTCGGTGGCGGGATCGATCGGCTGTTCCGCCTTCGTAGTTGCCGAAGCCGTACCGATGTAAACCGCCAGGTATTTTGCCATTTTGCTGCTCCTGACTGGAGCCTGACATGTCCATGGCGAAAGGCAAGCTCGGCATTGCCTTCTATTGGTCGGCGGGTGTCGCCTTGGTCTGCGGCGGGGCGCTTGCGCTCAAATCATCGGTCAGACGAACCATGCGCTCAAGGAATTCCGAAATCATCGATAGTTCCTCGGGGCTGAATCCGGCGGTGGCGTCGCGGTAGCTTTGCTCGATCCTCTGGTAGCTTTTCATCGGCTCGCTGGCCGCATTGGTATCGAGCACCACGAGCAGGCTGCGTCGGTCATCGGGATTGGCCATCCGGGTGATGTAGCCGCCGCGCTCCAGCCGATCGAGCAGGGCGGTGACCGACCCCGAACTGAGATCGAGCTGATTGATAATGTCCTTGGGACTGAGGGGCTCGCTGCTGCGCGCCAGCAGGCCAAGGCAGGCGAAGTCGGTGGGATGCAGATGCTGCGTTCGGGCAGCATGCAGGCGCGCATTCTCGACGCTGTGCAGCATGCGCCGCATCGCCGTGCCCACTCGGACCAATTGGGCGTGGCGTTTCGTATCAGTCATTGACTCCACTCCATTGGGTAATTATCTCTACCATCAAGATTGTTTACGGACTAGATAATTATGAATGCTGCGTCCCAGATGCGTGTAGCAGACGCCGAGAATAATTCTAACTCATCCGAGGCGGCCGCGACGGGTCCGGAAACGCCGGCCATGCGTGCGGTTGCCGCGAACATTTCGGTGCCATCGTCACAATCCCTGACGGCTGAGTTGGAGAGCGAGGCTGACACGCCTGCGGCCCCGGCCAAGGATGCGCGCGGTGCCGCCAAGAAGGCTGCCGGGCTGATCCTGTTCGTGACGATTGCTTGCCTGGGCTATCACGTCGCCAGCGACCGCATGGCGCCATCCAGCTCGACGGGGCAGGTGGCTGCGGCCACGGCGCAAATCGCGCCGCGCGTGTCGGGCCAGGTCGAAACCATCTTTGCCACCGACAACCAGTTCGTCAGCGCCGGCGCGCCGCTCTTCGCGCTCGATCCGCGCCCCTATGATCTGGCGGTGCGCACCGCCGAGGTCAATCTGGAGCAGGCGCGCCAGGCGGTTGCCGCTTCCGACAGCTCCTTGGCGGCAACGCTGGCCCAGGTGGAGCAGGCCCGCACCAGTCTGTCAGCGAGCCAGGTCAGCTTCAACCGCACCACCGAACTGCACAGTCGCGGCCTGATCTCCCAGGCCAATCTCGATACGGCGCGGGCACAACTGGAATCGGCCGGCTCCAGCCTCGCCGCTGCCGAAGCCGGCTATCGCAGCGCCGAGCAGGGCGCCGGCGGCATCGGCGACGCCAACGTCAAGGTTCTGGCCGCCCAGGTGCAGCTGGAGCAGTCCCTGCTCAACCGCGAGTTTGCCGTGGTGACCGCGCCGAGTGATGGCTATGTGACCAATCTCAAGCTGTCGGCCGGGCAATATCTGAATGTGGGCTCGCCGGCGCTGACCTTTATCTCCAGCGAGCGCCCTTGGGTGATGGCTGATTTCCGCGAGAACCAATTGGCCCATGTCGAGGCCGGCAAGGATGTCGCCCTGGTGTTTGACGGGCAGCCGGGCCAAGTCCTCAAGGGGCGCGTGCAGGGCGTGGCCTGGGGCATCGATGCGGGCCGCACCACCGCCAATGGCCTGCCGCAAAACCAGTCATCGACCCGCTGGTTTGAGCCAGCGCGCAGCATTCCGGTGCGGATCGAGATCGTCGACGACGTGCCGGCCAATATGCGCGTCGGCTCCAAGGTCAATGCCATGATCTATGCCACCGGCGAAAACCCGGTGGCCTGGCTGGCCTCGGGGATGCAGCGCATCGGGGCGCTATTCTCCTACCTGTACTGAGCCAGCCATGTATATCGCACCCCGTCCGACCTTCGAAGATGACCCGCTATTTGCGGTGCGGCTGGCGATTGTCCCGATCGTCAGCTTCGCCATCGGCATGATGGTGCAGTCGCCCATGGCCATGCTGTATCCGACTTTGGCGGTGTCGCTGGTGGCCGGGCATCGCAAGGCGCTCAGCATTGGCCGGGCCCTGGCAGCGCCGATCATGCTGGGCGGCATGATGTGGGTGATGAGCTTTTTCGTGGAAATGTTCATGGGCCTGCCCGGCCTGCTGTTCGGCTTCACGGCGCTGATCTGCTTCCTCGGCTTTTTCGTCATTCAAAAGACCGGCAACAGTTTTGGCATGCTGCTGATCGTCTCCGTCCTGATGATGACGATCATGGGCGCCAATTCCTATGTCACCATGACCTATCTGCGCGGCGAAATGTTCAAGGCGGCGCTGACGGTGGGCCTGCTGACGCCGATCGCCTATATGCTGCTGCGGCCGCGGGCGACCGAAGAATTCGTTGAAATCCATACGCCGGTCCGCGATGACCTGATCGCCAAGCGCGCCCTGATCCGTACGGTGGTGCTGATGACCTTCACCGGCTTGCTGGTTACCGTGCTGGATTCGTCCAATCTGATCCTGGCCATCGGCGCCATGTTTGCTATCATCTATCCATATACCGATCAGGTCTGGCGCGAGGCGCGTGAGCGTTCGATCTCCACGCTGGGCGGCGGCATCCTGGGATTGATCCTGCTCGGGCTGCTCGGCATCTCGGCCCATGTCACCGTGTTGTTCGGCGTTACCGCGCTGTTCCTGCTGTGGCTGGGCCACAAGATGATGGTGGGGCGGCTGTCGCCAATGACCTATCAATACGCCGGCTCGGTCATGGTTTCGCTGGCGGGCAGTGCGCTGATGACCTCCGAACCCTCCTTCGCCTTTCTCCAGCGCGTGGTGCTGACCGTGGTGGGTGGGGTCGGCGCGGCTATGGCCATTGCCGTCCTCGAAACCTGGCTGCTCAAACCGGAAAATCCGGCCGTAGCCAGCGCCGAAAGCCAAGGTGAGCTGCGGGCAGTTGCGCCGTCGTAAGGTGGGCCCGCGGAAGACGTTTTGATTCCGCGCGAGCTTTAGGGTAGGTAGCCCATTGTAGGGCGCTGACGGACTGACTGGTGTCATTCCCTCTCTGCCGCCAATCGCTGCAAAGGAAGAGACGTGAGCCGAAAGGAATTGGATGTGTCGCGGATGCGCCGGATGAAGCGGATCGCTGCCCGGCATGGTCTGACCATTCTCACCGCAGAGAAGATCAAGGTCCTCGGCGGTACGGGAGGCCACGCATTGCGCGAGGATGAAAGCTACAAGGTGGTTTACGGCAATGAGCCGCAGCCATTCTCGGCGTCGCTCGACGATATCGAGGCCTATCTCGATAAGCTCGAAGCGGGGGAATAGTAAGGCCGCCCGACCGAACTGGCAATCGGCCTCCCTTTGGGGATCGCCACATTCCATTATTTGTTCCGTAACGGGAATCGCCCACACTCTCCCCATTGGCTAACTTGGAGGCGCGTTATTGTGTTTACTCTGATCAACGCCGACGCCGAAGACGACGACACCGAAATCACCGACCCCCAGGAAATCGCGGAGCTGTTTGCTGCCATCGCCGCGGTCGCTATCGAAGCGATTGGGGCGGGACAGGCCAAGGAACTGTTCGACGCCGTAGTCGAACAGGAGGGCAGGGAGCCGAACTGACCGGACGCTACCGTCCCGGCAGGTCAAATCCGGCCGCAGCCTGACACAGGTGATTGCGGCACATCACGAACGGTCTTCCGAGCGCGGCAGAGTTCTTGCGCTTATGGACCGGGTTGACTGATCCGGGCGGGTCCGACAGGACTTGCCACATGTTCCGGCCGAGGAGGCTGCGTCGTGGCTGGCTCGTCCGCCCCCGAAAATTTTCCTGTGCCGACGCTTATCCCGCTCGGCGATAGTGGGCTGCTGGTGCGCTTTGGCACCAGCCTCACTGATGACGCCAACCGGGCGGCTATCGCGCTGGCCCTGGCGCTGGATCGCGCGCCAATCCCCGGCGTGGTCGAAATCGCCCCCAATCTGGTCTCTGTGCTGCTGCGCTACGATCCGCTGGAATCAGCCCCATCGGTGATTGTCGGCGAACTGCGCTTGCTGCTGTTCAATCTGGGCCACGAGCGTCGAGCGACGAAGCACTGGACCATTCCGGTGTCGTTTGACGGTCCCGATCTCGACGCGGTCGCCGCGGTGCTGGGCATGACCGCCCCGGACTTCATCGCGGCGCATAACGCCAATCCCCTACGCGTGCTCGCCACCGGATTTGCCCCGGGCTTCGTCTATTGCGGGCTGCACGCACCCGAATTGGTGCTGCCGCGTCAGACCAGTGTGCGCCCCTCGGTGCCAACAGGGAGTGTGTTGTTTGCGGCGGGGCAGACGGCGATTGCCGCGACTGAAATGCCCACCGGCTGGGCGGTGATCGGCCACACCAGTTTTATCAATTTTGACCCGACCAGCGAGAGGCCGACGCGGCTGGGCGCGGGGGATGTCGTGACCTTTGTGGTAGCGCCATGAGCGCCGTGCTGACCATTTTGCGCGCGGGGCCGCTGGCCAGCATTCAGGATGCGGGACGGTTTGGCATGCTGCGCCACGGCATCAGTGCCTCGGGGCCGATGGACCGGGCGGCCTATGCCGCGGCCGGCGGTGGGCTGGGGGGCATCGAGTTCACCATGGCCAGCATTGAGCTGAAGCTGACCGAGGGGCGCTGCCGCATCGGCTTTGCCGGTGGGCAGTTTGTTGCTCGGCACAACGGCCAGCCATTGGCGTGGCCGGGCGCGGTGGCGCTGGAAGCCGGCGATGTTCTGGCGGTGACGCCGGGCGAGTGGGGCAATTATGGCTATCTGCGCTTTGATGCCGATATCGCCGTCGCGCCAGTGATGGGCAGCATTGCCACCAGCAGTCGTGCCCGGCTGGGCGGGCTGGACGGGCGAGTGCTGCGGGCCGGCGATGTGATCGAGCTGGCGAAAGCAGAACGCCTTGAAGCGCCTGCACCGGTCGAAGACCGTATCGAGGGACCGATCCGGGTGATCTGGGGGCTGCATGCCGAGCTGTTTGCGCCGGCGGCGCGGCAGCGCTTCGTGGCCGAGACCTTCGTGGTGTCGACGCGGCTGGATCGCATGGGGGTGCGGCTGGAGGATAAGGGCGCTGTCTTTGCTGACGCGACGATCCTGTCGCTGGCCTCCGACGCCATCGTGCCGGGCGATATTCAGATTCTGGGCGATGGCACGCCCATCGTGCTGATGCGCGACCACCAGCCCACCGGCGGCTATCCGCGCATCGCCACTGTCATCACCGCCGACCTGGATCGGTTCGCCCAATTGCGCCCCGGATCGCCAATTGCCTTCCAGCCGGTCACGGTGGAACATGCGCAGGCGCTGTTGCGGAGCCGCCGAAGATGATTTCGATCGACCTCAATGCCGATCTTGGCGAGGGCATGGGCACCGATGAGGACCTGCTCGGTATCGTGTCTAGCGCCTCGATCGCTTGCGGCGGCCATGCGGGAGACGCGCCGACGATCCGGCATATACTCAAGCTGTGCAAGGCGCGCGGCGTCCGGGCCGGCGCCCATCCCGGCTACGCCGATCCAAAACGGTTCGGCCGGTTTCGGCTGGTGATGCCGCTCGATGAATTGCTGCGGCAGATCCGCAGCCAGCTGTTTCTGGTGCGTTTCATCGCCGATGAGGTGGGCGTGAGACTGGCCTATGTGAAGCTGCACGGTGCGCTGGCCAACCAGACGGCGGAAGAGCTCGCTTTTGCCGTGGGCATTTTTGCTAATATCCAGGCGATGGACCCCAAAATGGCAGTGCTGGCGCTCGACAATAGCCAGCAGGTGCGGGCGGCCAAGGCGGTTGGCATGCAACTGATCCGCGAGGCCTATGCCGACCGGGCCTATACGGCGGACGGGTTGCTGGTGCCGCGCAGCCAGGATGGGGCGGTAATCCATGATGTGGATACGGTGATCGAGCGCTGTTTGCGGCTGGCCAACACGGGCGAAATCGTCGCCATCGACGGCACGGTGCTACAATCGGCGGCGCGCTCGATTTGCCTGCATGGCGACACGCCCGGGGCGGTCGATCTGGCCCGCGAGGTGCGCGATGCGCTGGAGGGCGAGGGAATCGTGATTGCGGCGGGGGAGCCTGAGGCGGCGGCGGATTGAGGCAGCTTGCGCCCTTGCTGGTGCCCCACCCACGATGTCACCCCGGCCTTGGGCCGGGGCCATCTTGAGATCGTGCTGCAATCTGCACGCAAGTGAGAACCTTACCCTGGGCCTCTCGATGGGGAGAGGGTGAGATCGGCGGAATGCCTTTGGTCGACAGGCCCAGGGTAGCTCAGATCGCCAGATATTCCTGGCGAAGTTCGGCGTTGTCGAGAACCTCCTTGGCGGTGCCGGTGAAGGCAACTTCGCCGGTATCGAGGATGACCGCGCGGTCGGCGAGCTTGAGCGCTGCCACGGCGTTCTGTTCGACAATGATGGTGGTGATGCCCAGCGGTTTGATCGATACCAGGATGCGCTCGATCTCGTGGACGATGACCGGGGCCAGCCCTTCATAAGGCTCGTCCAGCAGTAGCAGCTTGAGGTCTCGGGCCAAAGCGCGGGCGATGGCCACCATCTGCTGCTCGCCGCCGGAGAGGGTCACCCCCTCCTGCTTGCGGCGCTCGGCCAGGCGCGGAAAGCTCTCATAGATCTGCTCGAGGCTCCAGCCATGGCCGGGGGCGACCTGGGCCAGGGTGATGTTTTCTTCCACAGTCAGTCCCTGGATGATGCGGCGATCCTCAGGCACCAGCTGGATGCCGGCGCGTGCCGCCTGATAGGACTTCATCTGGTGGATCGGGTTGCCGTCGAGCCAGATTTCACCCTGCCGCATTTGCGGATCATCGGTGCGGGCGATGGTGCGCAGGGTGGAGGTCTTGCCAGCGCCATTGCGGCCCAGCAGCGCCAAAATCTCGCCCTTGCGCACGTCGAAGGACACGCCCTGCACGATATAGCTTTCGCCATAATAGGCGTGCATGTCGCGGATCGAGAAGAACGGCCGCGTGGTTTCGACGCTGGCGGCGTGGCTGTTGGTCATGGTCTGGCTGTCCATGGTTATCGCGTTCATGACTGGGCCCCTCCGAGATAGGCTTCCTGGACCTTGGGGTTGCCACGCACCTGGTCGGGCGTGCCGTCGGCGATGATCCGGCCCTGGGCCAGCACCGAGATTTTATCGGCCAGCGAGAACACCACATGCATGTCGTGTTCGATGATGACCTTGGTCATGCCGCGCTTTTTGATCTTCTGCAGCAATTCGATGGTGGTGTTGGTGTCGTGGCGGCTCATGCCGGCCGTCGGCTCATCCAGCAGCAGCAGGCGCGGATGCTGGATCAGGCACATGGCCAGCTCCATACGGCGCTTGTCGCCGCGGCTGAGACTGCCCGCCGCCATGTCCTGGCTCGCCAGCATGCCAACATCTTCGAGCATTCCCTCGGCTTCCTGGCGGATGGCGGTTTCGCTATCGAGCGCGCGTAGCATGTTGAGCTTGAACGCGCCGTCGCGCCTTGCGAGGGCAGGGATCATCACATTCTGCAGCACCGACAGGTCGGCGAAGATTTCCGGCGTCTGGAACACCCGGGCAATGCCCAGCTGGTTGATCTGGTGCGGCTTGCGCCCGGTGAGAATGGCACCGTCAAAGATCACCTGGCCGCTGGTCGGCGCCAGCTTGCCAATGATGACGTTGAGTAGAGTAGACTTGCCGGCGCCATTGGGGCCGATGATGGCATGGGTCTGGCCTTCCTCGACCTGCAGGTCGATATCGGCCAGGGCATGTAGGCCCCCGAAGCGCTTGTGGACGTCAGCAACATGCAGGACGACATTGGGTGTGGTCATTATTGTCGTTCCCTATTCTGCTGGTTGCGTGGACGGACTAGGCGGCACATCGGGCACTGGAGGCCGCTGTCGTCGGCTCTGCACCCAGGCTTGCAGCCTTCTGACCCCTTCCATGACGCCACCCGGCAGGAACACCACGACCACCACGAACAGTAGGCCCAGCGTCAGGTGCCAGCCTTCGCCGACGAATTTGCCGGCCACGGCAACGGCGAAGTCGGTGGCGCCATCGGGCAGGAAGGCGAACACGTTGCGCAGGATGGTTTCGTTGATCGCAGAGAAGATGTTCTCGAAATATTTGATCAACCAGGCGCCAATCACCGGCCCGACCAGGGTCCCGGCGCCGCCGAGAATGGTCATCAGCACGATATTGCCGGACTCGGTCCACTTCATGCGTTCCGCTCCGGCCAGCGGATCGGTAACCGAGAGCAGCGCGCCCGCCAGGCCCGCGAACAGGCCGGAGATGACGAAGGCGGCCAGCGTATAGGGCTTGGGATTGAAGCCGGTATAGTTCATCCGTGTCTGGTTGGACTTGATGCCGCGCAGTGCCAGCCCGAAGGGGGACGCGAAGATTTTCTGCGACACATAGAAGGCCACGATCAGCATCGCCGCGCAGAAATAGAAGCCGGAATAGCCATTCATGGCGATGCCGAAGAAGGAAGGCGTTGGCAGGCCGGCGCTGGTGGACTGGGTGCCCAGCAGCATATCGAGCATGCGCGGATCGTCACGCGCCAGCAGCAGGCCGGTCTCGCCATTGGTGATCGGGGTGAGCACGGAATAGGCGAGGCTGTAGCACATCTGGGCGAAAGCCAGCGTGAGGATGGAGAAGTAGATGCCGGTGCGCTTGAGGCTGAAATAGCCGATGATCAGGGCAAACACGCCCGAGACGATGACGGCCAGGATGACGGCCGGCACCACATTCATCGATAGCAGCTTGAACGACCACACCGTGGTGTAGGAGCCGATGCCGACAAAGGCGGCATGGCCGAAGCTGAGATAGCCGGTGAGGCCGAACAGGATGTTGAAGCCGATGGCAATGATGGCGTAGATGACGAATTTCTGCATCAGCCCGGGATAGGCGGCGCCGAACGGCGACAGCCACAGCGGCATGGCCAGAACGACGGCGCCGAACAGCACCAGGGTAATGAGGTCTTTGCGGGATAGGGACAGCATGGCTGCTTAACTCTCCATGACGCCGCGGCGTCCCAACAGGCCGCGGGGGCGTACCAGCAGGATGATGACGGCCACGAGATAGATGATGACCTGGTCGATGCCGGGGATGAGCGACTTGATTTCGGTCATGGCGGCGAAGGACTGCAGGATGCCAAGCAGGAACCCGGCAGCGACTGCACCGGGCAACGAGCCCATGCCGCCAACGACCACCACCACGAAGCTAAGCACCAGGAAGTCCATGCCCAACTGATAGTTGGGCGGCAGCAACGGCGTGTACATGGCGCCAGCCAGTCCGGCGACCACGGCGGCCAGGCCAAACATGATGGTGAAGCGCCGGTCGATATTGATGCCAAGAATGGCGACGGTTTCACGGTCGGCCATGCCGGCCCGCACCACCAGCCCGAAGGTGGTGAACTGCAGGAAGGCGAAGACGGCGCCGATGATGGAAACCGAGAACAGGAAATAGATCAGCCGCCACCATGGATAGGTGAGCGCGTGAGGTGCCATACCGAACCACATGCCGATATCGGCCGCGCCGCGGATGTCGCTGGGGATGGGCTGGGGGATCGGATTGGCGCCGAAAATGCTCTTAACGATCTCCTGCAGCACGATGGCCAGTCCGAAGGTCACCAGGATCTGCTCGGCATGGGTGCGCTTGTAGAAATGCTTGATCAGGCCGCGTTCCATGGCGATGCCGATGATCAGCATCACCGGAATGACCAGCAGGATCGAAAGCGGCACCGAATAATCGACGAGGAAATAGCCGAAGTCACCGAACCAGTTCTGCACGATCGGGGTCCGCACCTCCATGGGAGCGCCCCATGGTGACAATTGGGTCGGATCGAGCGTGACGGTTTCCATGGTGAGGAAATATCTGAGGGTTACGGCGCAGAAGCAGCCGAGCATGAACAGGGCACCGTGGGCGAAGTTCACCACGCCCAGCGTGCCAAAAACCAGCGTCAGGCCCAGGGCGATCAGCGCATAGGCGCCGCCCTTGTCGAGGCCATTGAGCAATTGTGCGAGTATCGTATTCATCAGCGCTCTCTCGCGGGATGAGGTTCCCGGCGTATCTCCACCTTGGGCAAAGGCTCCGGCGCCCTGAGGTGCCGGAGCTGATTGTGCGAATGGATGGTGCTACTCAGCACATATTGGGTTCGTACGGGCCCAGTTCGCCGCCGAAGATCGAGGCGTCGTACATGACGTCTTCACGCGGCGTCTGGCCGATGACGTTGAGCACGTCATACTGGCTGCTCGGGTTGTCATTGCCCTGCACCACAAGCACTTCCTTGAAGCACTGGTGATCTTCGGCGCGGTAGAGCGTCGGGCCATTGCCGGCGCCGTCGAATTCGAAGCCTTCCAGCGACTTGATGACTTCGGTGGGGTGGAACGTACCGGCCCGCTCGCAGGCGTCGGCATAGAGGATGGCCTGCACATAGCCGGTATGAGCCGACTGCGACGGCGGGGAGCCATAGGCTTCGCCATAGGATTTGGTGAAAGCCTTGGTGCCGGCGTCCTGCAGGTTCCAGTGCCAATTGGAGGTGCCGATAATGCCCTTCACTGCTTCACCGGCGCCCACGGCCATCAGCTCGGAGAACATCGGCACGATGATCTCGAACTGCTTGCCATTGGCCTGACGGTCGCGCAGGCCGAACTGCACGGCCTGCGGCAGCGAGTTGACCATGTCGTGGCCGTAGTGGTTGAGGATCAGCACGTCGGCGCCGGAGTTCATCACCGGGGTGAGGTACTGCGAGTAGTCGCCCAGACCCAGCGGGGTACGGACGGTGGCGACGGTTTCCCAACCGAGCGCTTCGGTAGCGTTCTTGATCGATTCTTCCTGGGTCCAGCCCCAAGTGTAGTCGGCGGTCAGGTGATAGGCGCGGCGTTCCTTGCCATATTGCTGGGCCAGATAGGGCGCGATAGCCACGCCGGACTGGTAGGCGTTGAAGAAGTGGCGGAAGCCGAAGCGGCGCTTGTCCTTGCCGGTGGTGTCGTTGGAGTGGGTGAGGCCGGACATGTAGATCACGCCCATTTCCTGGCACAGCGACTGCTGGGCAATGGCTTCGCCCGAGGTCACCGAGCCGGTCACCATTATGGCATGGTCGCGCTCGATCATGCGGCGGGCGCCGTCGCGCGCCGCGTCGGTATTGGTCTGGGTGTCGCCGGTGACGAAGCTCACCTTCTTGCCGAGAATACCATTGCCCTTAAGGGCAAGTGGCTTCAGCGTATTCATGATGCCGCCGTCGCCTTCGCCGTTGATGTGCTTGACCGCGAGCTCATAACCCTTGAGCTGATCAAGCCCTTCCTCGGCGTAGGAACCGGTCTGCGGCACGTTGAAGCCGAACACGACGGTGTCGCCGGGGGGATTGCAATATTCCTGGGCAAAGGCGCCGCGGCTCAGAATAGTCGGCATGACGCCCGCGCCCAAGATACCGGCCATGCCAGTCTGAAGCACCCGGCGTCGTGAGACGCCGCGAGTAAATACAGTCATTGATTTCCTCCTTTGGCACGGGGTCGGAGGTGCATAGCCGCCAACTCACCGTGCGCAGGAGATTTGCCCCGAATGCAAACAGAGGCAATATGCTATTGTTATAAAAGGGATTTTCTGTAAATTGTTGATCGTGCTGGCGCGGATAACTGTCAATTCATTGACAGGGCGCCGGGCGAGGGGGAGATCAACATGCGGGCGCCAATAGGGTTTCGCATCAGCAACCGGCGGAAATCACTCAAGATTTCGCAGGCCGCGCTGGCCAGAATGATTGGTATTTCGCCCAGCTATCTCAATCTGATCGAGAACAATAAACGCGATATTGCCGGCGCTTTGCTGAACCGGGTCGCCGCCAAGCTGAATATTGATATCGATGAGCTGGCCGGCCGGTCCGAGCAAAAGCTGCTGCAGGACCTCGAAGAGGCCTTTGCCGACCCCATGCTAGAGTCGCTGCCATTCCGCCCGGATGAGCGCCGCGAGCTGGTGGCGCAATACCCAGCCAGCGCCACAGCCTTGGCGCGGCTGCACCGGGCCTATGGCGATGCCATTGCCAGCGCCGACGCCTATGCCGACCGGTTGCGCTCGGACCCGCTGCTGAGCCAGTTGCTGCATCAGATCCTGTCGGGCATCACCGCGGTGCGCTCCAGCGCCGAAATTCTCGAGGATGTGGGCGATCTGGACGAGGCCGAGCGGCGGCAGTTTCTCGCGGCCATCGGCCGTGAAACGCGGACGCTGGCTGATGTGGCGCGCAATTTGATCGGCCAGTTCGAAACCTCAAGCCGCAGCCGCAGCAGCGTTTCGCCGGCGCGCGAGATCGATGATCTGATCATCGAGCAGGAGAACCATTTCCCTGAACTCGAACGGGTAGCCGATGGCTTACGCGTTGAAATCGAGCGGGCAGGGCCATTCGGCATTGCCACGCTGGCCAGTCTGCTGGGCGAAAAATTCGGCGTGACCGTGGTGATGGGCGGCCCGCCTACCGAGCCGGACTATCCCGGGCAATACCGGTTTGATCCATCGCGCCGGGTGATGTGGTTCCATGGGGCGTCGACGCTGGCGACACGACAATTCCAGCTGGCGCGGCTCTATGGCGAGCTGGCGGCCGCCGACGCCATCGCGCAGGTGCTGGAAAGCGCCACCCTATCGACCCCGACCGCGCGGCGGCTCGCCTCGCGGGCCGTTGGCTCCTATCTGGCCGGGGCCATGGTGTTTCCCTATGGGCGCATGCTGGAGGAGGTCGAGGCCTCGGCCTATGACATCGACCATTTGCGCCAGGTGTATAACGCCAGCTTCGAGCAGGTGGCGCACAGGCTGGTCACGCTGCGGCGGCCGGGCGAGGAAGGTATACCCTTCGGCTTCCTGCGCTCCGACCCGGCAGGGCGGCTGACCAAGCATTTCCCCTTGCCGGGACTGCTGCTGCCCAATAGCGGCCATGCCTGCCCGCTCTGGGCAATTTATGGAGCGTTTCGCGTGCCTGATACCATGCTGCGGCAAGTGGTGCGCTTCTCCGATGGCTCGCGTTATATGTTTCTCGGGCGCACGGTGCAGCAGCGGGCCGGCTCCTTCCACCGGCAGCCGACGCTGTCTTCGGTCATGCTGGCCTGCGACGTGCTGCATGCCGACCGAACGATCTACGGCTCCGGGCTCGACCTGTCGGACCTGTCGGCCGATATTCCGGTGGGACCGAGCTGTCGGCTTTGCACCCGCCGCGACTGCGCCAGCCGGCAGGAAGAGGCCCTGTCGCCGGGCGGAAATGGCGCCGAAATCCGTGCGCCGCTGCTACCTGCGGATTTCGGCCTTGGCGATCCGTCGTGATTAGGCTTTAGTGCCGGAACTCGCGGAGGGGAGACCGTGGGTAGCCAAGGGGGAAATTTGGCACTCGATGTACTCATTGCCGAGGACGAACCGAGCATTCTTGAATCGCTCGACTTCATCCTGCGGCGTGCGGGCTGGTCCATCAGCGCCGTAACCGATGGCGACGCGGCGCTGGAAGCCGTTCGACGCCTGCGGCCGCGCGTGCTGGTGCTCGACGTCATGCTGCCCAAGCGCAGCGGCTTCGAGGTGCTCAAGCAGATCCGTGCTGATGCCGATACCCGCAGCCTGCGGGTGCTGATCCTGACGGCCAAGGGCCAGCAGCAGGATCGCCGCATTGCCGAGGAGTTCGGGGCGGACGTGTTCGTCACCAAGCCCTATGCCAATGCCGATGTGGTCGGCGCGGTACGGCAATTACTGGGCGAGCATGGCGGACCGGCGTAGGCTCACTGGCGGCATGCTGCTGCTGACAGTGCTCGGCGCAGTGCTGATGCTGCCGCCCATGGTCTATGTGTTCAGCCACCCCGTTTCCCATTTCGGCATTCCGCAGATCGTTTTCTACCTCTTCGTCGTCTGGCTGCTGCTGGTCGTCGGCACGGCATTGCTAGCCCATGCCCTGCCGCCGGACGAGCATGGCTCCGACCCGGGCAAGGGTGAGCACTGATGCTGTCGGCCGATTTCGTCATCGCCACGGCGGTTGGCTATGTCGGGCTGCTGTTCGTGCTGGCCTATTTCGGCGACCGCCGCGCCCGCACTCACACCAAATCCTTCCTGCACTCGCCGGCGGTCTACACGCTGTCCATCTCGGTTTATTGCACCAGCTGGACGTTTTATGGCGCCGTGGGCAATGCGGCGCGCAGTGGGTTGGAGTTCGTCACCATCTATCTGGGGCCGACGCTGGTGTTCGTCGGCTGGTGGTTCCTGCTGCGCCGGTTGGTGCGGATCAGCCATTTACAGCGCATCACCTCGGTAGCCGACCTGCTTTCGTCGCGCTTCGGCAAATCCAACCGGCTGGCCGTGCTGATCACCTGCATCGCGGTCATCGGTATTGCCCCCTATATCGCGCTGCAGCTCAAGGCCGTGACCTCCTCGATCCAGGCCGTGGCCGGTTCGTCCGAATTCGGCCAAGGGAGCCTCGCCGGGATTGACGATGTGGGACTGGCCTTTGGCGTCGCGGCCGCAATGGCCCTGTTCACCATCCTGTTCGGCACCCGCCATATCGACGCCAAGGAACAGCATCACGGCGTCGTCGCCGCCATTGCCTTCGAGGCTGTTGTAAAGCTGACGGCGTTGCTGGCGGTGGGCATATTTGTCGTGTTTGTCGGCGGCGGCTTTGAAAATATCTTTAGCCGTGCGGCCGAGATCGGCATCGAAGTCGACTCCAGGAACACGTTTGACGCCCGCTGGCTGACCACTTTGGGTCTCTCCATTGCCGCCATTGTCTGCCTGCCGCGCCAGTTTCAGGTCACCGTGGTCGAAAATTCCGACGAGAACCATCTGCGCGTCGCCAGCTGGGCCTTCCCCGCCTATATGCTGCTGATGAGCCTGTTCATCCTGCCGATTGCGGTGTTCGGCATGACCACCATGCCGGCTGGCTCCAACCCCGACATGTTCGCCCTGACTCTGCCGATGGCATTCGGGCAGGACGCGCTGGCGCTGTTCGCCTTTATCGGCGGCTTCTCGTCGGCGACCTCGATGATCATCCTCGAGTCGATCGCGCTGTCGATCATGGTGTCCAACCACATCATCATGCCGCTGATCCTGCGTTTCAGCTCGGGCGGCGGTGGCGACGGGCAGGGCGTGACCAGCATGGTGCTGATCGCCCGGCGCTTTTCCATCGTGCTGATCCTGTCGCTCGGGTTTTTCTATTTCTTCTTCACCCGCGATTCCAACGCGCTGGCGCCGATCGGGCTGATTTCCTTCACCGCCATCGCCCAGTTCTTTCCGGCGGTCATCGCTGCCTTGTTCTGGCGCGAGGCCTCGCTCAAGGCCGCCACTGCAGCCATCGCCGCCGGCTTCGTGTTCTGGGTGTGGTGCAGTTTCCTGCCCTCCTTCGAATCGGTGTCGCCACAGGTCGCCTTGCTACTCAGCGAGGGGCCGTGGGGGATTTCCTGGCTGCGCCCCGAGGCCATGTTCGGGCTCAACGACGTCGATTCCCTCGCCCATGCCGCGTTCTGGAGCCTGTCGATCAACGTGTTGACGCTGACCGTGGTGTCGCTGCTGACCAGTCAGTCAGCACTGGAGCGGATTCAGGCCAGCGTCTTCGTCGATGTGTTCAAGCGGGGTCAGGCGACGCGCGGCAATTTCGTGCGTGGCTCGGCCACCGCCAATGATCTGTTCTTCGTCGCTGAACGCGTGCTGGGCGACCGTCGCGCCGCGGCCTTGTTCCAGACCGAGGCGCGCGATAGCGGCGTCGACCCCGACATGCTGGAGCCCTCGCCCGAATTCATTGGCAGGCTGGAGCGTGAACTGGCCGGCTCCATCGGCGCGGCGTCGGCGCACGTCATGCTGTCCAAAGTGGTGTCGGGCAGCGAGGTGTCGCTGGAAGAAATGATGCAGATGGCCGACGAGACCCAGCAGGTCATCGAATATTCCCAGCAGCTGGAAAAAACCTCGGCCGAATTGCGCTCCACCGCCCAGCAACTGGAAGATGCCAACTTCCAGCTGCGCGAGCTGGATAGCCAGAAAGATGAATTCCTCAGCCAGGTGAGCCACGAAGTGCGCACCCCGATGACCTCCATCCGCTCCTTCTCGGAAATTTTGCTCGATGCCGGCGAGATCGACGACGCCCAGCGTCACCACTTCGTCTCGACCATTCACCAGGAAAGCCTGCGGCTGACCAAGCTGCTCGATGAGATCCTCGATCTGTCGGCGCTGGAACGCGGTGAGCGCACCTGGGACAATAGCCCGACCGATGCCGGCGCGGCGCTCGACCGGGCCCTGGCAGTGTGCGAGGCCCTGCTGCGGCAGCGCGGCATGAAGGTTGAACTGGGCGAACGAGCCCGCCGGACCATGGTGAAGGGCGATGCGGACCGGCTATGTCAGGTCTTCATCAATCTGATTTCCAATGCGGTGAAATACAACGACACCGACGAGCCCAAAATGCGCATCGCCACTTCGGTCCGCGCCGGCAATTACGTGGTCGAAATTTCCGATAATGGACCGGGCATCGCCAAGAGCGAACGCAAGCTGATCTTTGAAAAATTCTGGCGTGGACCCGGCGGCGTGGCGGACCAGGGCGGAGCCGGGCTGGGCCTCGCCATTTCCCGGCAGATCGTCAGCCGCATGAATGGCTCGCTCGATCTGGTGCAGGGAGCCTTGCCGGGCGCCTGCTTCCGTGTGCGGCTGGCGGTAGTGCGGCCCAGCTAGCCCTCGCCGTGGTCGGGAATATTCAGCAGATGTCCGCAGGCCTTGCAGTGGACGGCGTCCGGCTCATGCTTTTGCAAGCCGCATTGCGGGCAGGGGAAATGCACCTTGGCCGGGCGGAAGATCGACTGCGCCAGCCGCACGAACAGCGAAATGCCGATGATCATGATGGCAATGGAGGCCAGCTTGCCGCCAGTGCCGGGCAGGGTCAGGTCGCCATAGCCGGTGGTGGTAACGGTGGTCACGGTGAAATACAGCGCGTCGACATAGCTGGCGATAGCGTCGTTACCGCGATTGGCGAAGGCGGTATAGACGAAGCCGGTGACCACAAACAGGAACACCAGCAGGTTGATTACCGCCTGCACCGCATCCTGGTACCGCGCCAGACCGCGCTTGCGCAGCGGCCGCCAGAAGGTGGACGTGCGGGTCAGCGTCCACAGCCGCAGAATGCGGAGGAACCCCAGATTGAACAGCCAGGTCGGCGCCAGCAGCGTGGCGAGGATGAACAGGTCGATGATGATCGGCGGTTGCCGCAGCCAGCGCAAAATATCGGTCGAGGCCAGCGCGCGCGCCACCATGTCGATGATCAACACGCCGGCAATGGAGTAGTCGATCCAGAGGAACGACGTGTTGTCACGCAGTAGGGGCGTGGCGATGAAAAACAAAATGATGGCCAGATCGACGACCATCACCGAGCGCTGGAAGCGCTGCGCCTTGGGCGACTGACTGTGATAGAGCAGCCGCAAGGTCGATCTCAGCCGCTGAAACCCGGTCGATTTTTCCGGCGTCGTCTCGGCCACCTTGTCTTTTTTCATACCCATACCGAACTGCCTTGCCAGCCCTCCAATGCGGGCGCAAGAAGAGTTGTTCCCGTTCGGGGCCGGACAATCAAGGTGACTTTGCGATGAGCATTTCTGTCTACGGCATGACCGTGCCGATCTTCACGCGCATGCTGACCAATCTGCTGGCCATCATGGACAAGGCCGAAGCCAATGCGGGCGAGCGCAAGGTCGACACCATGGTGCTGTCCAATATGCGGCTGGCGGCGGACATGATCCCGTTTCGCGGGCAAGTGATGATCGCCACCGACCACGTCAAGGGCTGCGTGTCGCGCCTGGCTGGCCGCGAAATCCCGTCCTGGCCGGATACCGAAGAGAGTTTCGATCAACTCCGCGCCCGTATCCAGAAGGCGCTCGACCTGCTGGCGACGATCAAGCCGGAAGACCTTGAGGGCGGCAACGAGCGGCAAGTGACGCTCAAGCTGGGCGGCAAGGACGTGACCATGTCGGGCCAGACCTATCTGACCGAGCGGGCACTGCCGAACTTCTTCTTCCACGTCACTACGGCCTACGCCATTCTGCGTCATGCCGGCGTGCCGATTGGCAAGCGCGACTATATCGGCTGAGGCGAGCCGGGGCTTGCCCCGGGAAAAGCGCGCTGCTCTGTTGCCGTTGCCGCAGTCAGCGGCTATTGGCAGCGCATCGCGGCGCGCCGCGCCGCCCCCTTAGCCCAGAGGCAGCAATGAAACTGGCCTTCGTCATACCCGCCTATAATGAAGAGGCGCTGATCGGCAAATGCCTCGACTCGGTGGTGGCCGAAATCGCGCGCTCCGGGGCCGATGCCGAGATCATTGTCGTCAACAATGCTTCCACGGACCGCACCGGCGAAATCGCCCGCAGCTTCCCCAGTGTCCGCGTGGTGGATGAGCCCAAAAAGGGTCTGGTCAATGCCCGCGACGCCGGCTTTGCCGCCAGCGAAGGTTTTGAGCTGGTCGCCAATATCGACAGCGACACCATGGTGCCGGCCGGCTGGCTCGACACCGTGCTGACCGAATTCCAGCGCGATCCCAAGCTGGTGTGCCTCAGCGGCCCCTATGTCTATTACGACATGAGCGCTTGGAGCCGGTTCCTGGTGAATATGTTCTACGGCCTGACCTGGCTGATCTACGTGCTCAATCGCTATATTTTGCGCGTCGGCTCGGTGGTGCAGGGTGGCAATTTCGTCTTCAAGCGCGCCGCCTGGGCGCAGGTGGGCGGCTATGACCGCTCGATCCAGTTTTTCGGCGAAGACACCGATGTCGCCGTGCGCCTGTCCAAGGTGGGCAAGGTCAAATTCACCTTTGCCCTCAAGATGAACACCTCCGGCCGCCGGCTGGAGAAGGAAGGTGTGTTCCGCACGGCGGGCACCTACACGCTGAATTTCTTCTGGGTGACCTTCCGCGGCAAGCCGGCCACCAAGGATTATACCGACGTCCGGCCCGACTGAACGCCGATAGCGGGAATCGTCCCACCTGCTAGAGTGGGCAGGCCGCATAGGGCGGTCGAGGGTTGGAACGCATGTCGATCCCTTCCCAACTTCCCCAACTGGTGACTGCCGCTCGCACCGGGGCGCTGCAGGCCCTGGCCTTGCAGGCCGGGCAATTGATCGATGCGAGAATTGTCGGCGCAGCGCCGAATGGCGGCACCCGGGTGGAAATCCGCGGGCAAATGCTGAACCTGCTGCTGCCGATGGTGGTGCAGGCCGGGCAGACCCTGACCTTTGAGGTGCAGGGCAGCGGCACGCAATTGCGCCTCGCGCTGCAGCCGGCAGCCGCCGTAACGCCCAGCCCAGCGCCCGCCACAGCCAGCCCGCCAGTGCCGCAACCGGCTAGTCCCCTGCCGATGTCCCCAGCGTCGGCACCGCCACAGATCGTGCCGTCGCCACAGCCTGTACCACTCGCCGCGCAACCGACCAGCCCGGCGGCAGCGCAGCCCGGTCAGCCAGCAGTACTGCCAGCGACGCCTTATGCCCCGGCCTCGCCAGCGATGGTGTCGACCAACCCGGCTGCAACCGCTGTTGCGACCACGGCGCCCGCCACGCCGCCAGCCGCGCAGCCCATACCCGGTGGCATCCAGCCGGTAGCCCCTGCCATGACCGGGGGCGGCCTTTTCAATCAACCGCCTCCGGCCCAGCCGGCGACCCCACAGGCGGCGCTGGCCCAGATGGTACAGGCTTCCGTGCCGCGGCAGGGCGCGGTGACCAATCTGACGGCGGCGCTGACGGCCATTGCCGGCCGGGTCGTGCTGCCGGAGCCGGTGTTGCGGGCGGCGCAGCAGGTCTTGGCCGGGCGGGTCGCCATCGACGGCGTCAAGTTCGACGGCGCAAGCTTGCAAAATGCGGTGCGCAGCTCGGGCGTGTTTCAGGAGGCTGCGCTGGCGCGCGGGCAGGCGCCGCTGCCGCAGGCCGACATGAAGTCGGCGCTGCTGGCCTTGCGGCAGACGCTGACGACCTGGTTGGGCCAGCAGGCGCCGGTGACGCCCGTCGCCCATATCGCGCCGCCGCTAAAAGGCAGCGTGCCGCGCGCCCGGGCCAACGAGCCGCCGCCCCTCGATCCCGAAGACGGGCCCGAAGCGATCGGCAAGCAATTGCTGGAGCGCACGGATTCAGCGCTGGCGCGGGTGCGGCTGCATCAGCATGCCTCGCTGCCCGAGCCGTTGGGCCGGACAGGCGATTGGAGCATGGACCTGCCGGTACTCGTCGGCCCCCAGCAGACGCTGATGCAGATCCAGATTCACCGCGACCAAAACAACGAGGGTGCCGAAGGCGGCGAGCGTGGCTGGCAATTGCGCTTCGCGCTGAACCTGCCGGGCATGGGAGAAGTGGGTGCGCAGGTTTCACTGCGGGCGGGGGCCACCGGCGTGATGCTGTGGGCCACCGAGCCTCAAACCTCGGCGGCGCTGGAGGCGGATCTGGCGCTGTTGCGCGACGGGCTCATGGCGGCCGGTCTCAACCCCAGCGCCGTCATCGTCCGCCACGGCGCACCACCCGCGCCGCCGCCTGCGCCCTCAGGCCATTTCGTGGATTCGCGCACATGAGCGATGACCGCAAACCACGCGCGCTGGCTGTGGCGCTACAATATGAAAAGGGGACGCGGGACGCGCCGCGTGTCATCGCCAAGGGGCGTGGGTTGCTCGCCGACCGCATTGTCGGACTGGCGGAGGAAAATGGCGTGGTGATCGAGGCCAATCCAGTGTTGGCCGAGGCGCTGAGCGGCGTCGAAATCGACGACACCATTCCGCTTGAACTCTACGAGGCCGTGGCCATCGTCATCGGCTATGTGTTGCGGGTCAGCACGCAGAAATAGCCGGAACCGGCCCCGCGACGAATCGCGGGGCCGGATTGGTCGGCAGTGTCGGGCTTACTGGACGCCGAGCATCTGCTTGGCGGCCTGCTCAGCCATGTCGCCGGCCTGGGTGATCTGCTCGGCCGTCAGGCCCTGCGCCTTGGCGGCATCTTCAGCGGCCTTGCGGGCAGCAGCAATGGTTTCGGCCTTCTGCGCATCGGTCATGGTGGCGGCCTGGGCCTGCACAGCCTGCATCGCCTGCTCCGGGGTCACCGTGGTGGCATCGGCAGCAGGGGCTGCGGCAGGAGCGGCAGCGGGTGCCATCGCCGGCGCGGCCGGAACGGCTTCGACAGCGGGTGCTGCCGCTGCGGCGGGCGCTGCCACCGGGGCGGTTTCGGTCGTCGCTGCGGGCGCTGCAGGGGCGTTGGAGTCGCTGCAGGCAGCCAGAGTCAGGAGGGCAACGGCAGCCAGCGGCAGCAGGATCTTGGTGGTCATTGAGAATATCCCTGTGGTCTCGGCCACTTATGCGGCCAATCACGGTCTCGTTACACTGCGAGTCCTGGCGAAGTTTTGGCCAAGCCGTGGCTTTTCTGAGGCAAAGTCCAATGGGGCGATCAACATTGCAACGATTGGCCTTGCTACCCACTTATTCCCCATCATCCGTCGCTCAGGAGTGGGCCCATGCCGAACCAGCAAGACCAGCAGGCGATCGACAGCCTGTTCAACCGCATCGAAGATGTGGCGCGCAATAGCCAGCCGCGTGATCGGGATGCCGAAGCGCTGATCCAGCAGCGATTGCGCGAATTTCCGCCCGCACCCTATTACATGGCCCAGACCATTCTGGTGCAGGAAGAGGCATTGCGGCAGGCGCAGGAGCGCATTCAGGAGCTTGAGGCTGGCCAGCGCGCCGGCTCAGGCGGCGGTTTTCTCGACAGCCTGTTCGGCGGCGACGTGCCTCCGCGTCGGCCGGCCCGCCGTGGACCATGGGATCGTGGGCCGCAGGATTATGCTGACCGGCGCGGGCAGGGCGGCGGCTTTCTCGCGGGCGCGGCACAGACCGCGCTTGGCGTCACCGGTGGCATGCTGCTGGGCAGCGCCATTGTCGGCATGCTGGGCGGCGAGGCGCAGGCCGGGGAGCCGGACAGTGGCGGCGCTGACGATCAGCAGGATATTGACGCCGGTGGCGACGGTTTCGACGGTGGCGACTTCGATCTCGGCGGCGATTTCTAGGCTTCCTGCCGGGACCTCAGAATGTTCCGGGAGTGCGCTTTTCGTAGAACTCGTTGCCGCCAGCTTCGAGCACGTAATACATATTGTTGTAGGGGAAGCGCAGGCCGGCGGTGTGGAAATGCTGGGCATTCTGCACGCCGGGATGCCGCGCGCCACGCAGCACCTGGTCGGCGGTCTGCGCCGCCAAAACCGCGCCGCTATCGGTCATCTTGCGCGTGAGTACGCCTTGGGCGAACTGGTTTTTCTGCCCCACCACACCGCAGACTGATCTGGGGTAGCGGCCGTCATGGACCCGGTTCATCACCACGGTTCCGACGGCAAGCATGCCCTCGGAACTGGAGCGGTTGGACTCGAAATACATCGCGCGCATCAGGCATTCTTTTTCGCTGAGCTGCGCCATGCCGAAATTGAGGCCCAGGAAACTGCAGCCACCCAGGCTGGTCACCGCGACGGCAAAAGCGGCGAAACGCAATATGGCTGTTTGGGAACGCGCCATGGGGCATCTCCGGTCTGTTGCTTTTGTGCAAGTTTGACCGAAAATGCCCCAACAGACTTAAGGAAGGCCTGCGTCGAAGGGTTAATGAAACGACAAAGCTCAGTGGCGCGTGAAGATCAGCGTCGAGAGCAGGGCGATGACGCCGAGCGCGACGAGGGCCGGCACCGGGTTTTCCTGCACCGCCTTGCCGGCAGCATTGGCCTGGCGGCCGACCTGCTTGGCAACCACGGCGCCCTGGTGACGCACTTCCTTGGCGATGGCCACGGCGTTGTGCTGTACATCGTCCAGCGCGCCGCCACTATATTCGCTGACAGCAGAAGAGATTGCGGCGATTTCCTTACGCAAATTCGCAACCTGGTCATGCAGTGCATCGGACATGTTTTCGCTGGCGTCTTCGACGGTCTTGAGGGTTCGTTTGGCGGCGGTGGCCATCGGCTCGCTCCGGTAAGTTGAGTGTGTAGTGGCTCAACTCGGCGCCGGGCCGGAGGTTCCCCCAGCCCGCTATCTGGGGCGATTTACCCGTTTGCACGAAAAAGTAACCGCATTCCTCTTGGCTACTATATGTCTTATGCCCAGATAGTGGGTGGAACAGTTCCGTCCGAGGGGATCCGACTATGGCAGCCAAGAGCCACGACCGCCTCAACCGGCAGTTTGACCGCCTGCAACGCCGCATACCCGATTTCGCCGCCCGCCTGCTCGAACGCGTCCGCCGTCCCGGCGCGCGCTGGGTTCGTATCCCACTGAGCATCCTGTTGATTTTGGGCGGCATTTTCAGCTTCCTGCCGGTGCTGGGCATCTGGATGCTGCCGCTGGGCCTGCTGCTGCTGGCGATCGATCTGGTGTTCCTGCAGGGACCCGTCAATCTGGCCATCGTCCGCGGCACCCGCAAATGGACCACCTGGCGCCGCGCTCGCCGCGACAAAAAGGCCAGCGGCAACTAGGCGCTGAGCGCCTCGATCACATCGACCGCCGCCGCCAGCTTCTCATCGATAATGTGCAGATATTGCGTCCAGTCGCCGACATGGCCGAGTTCTTCTGCGCCATCGGAAATGCCGCGCAACGCCAGCAGCGGCACGCCAAAGCTCTGGCAGGCGCGCAGCACGGCATAGGTTTCCATATCCACCATCTCGGCCTCGATCGCGTCATAGGCAGCGCCGGAAACGATATTGGCGCCGGTCGACAGCGTGGCTGTGGCGAGGCCCGGGATGGTTCGCAGCGGCAGCACGGCCGGGAGATCGAGGAAGGGCGTCTGGCCCTTGGGGAAGCCCAGCGCCGATGCATCCATGTCGCGATAGCTGACGCTGCTGGCCTGATAGACGCCGCATTGTTCCAGACTACGCGAGCCAGCCGAGCCGAGTGAGACCACCAGTCCGGGCAGGGCATCCTGCCGTTCGGCCAGCGCCCGCGTCACCGCCACGGCGGCTTCCACCGGGCCGATGCCGGTCATCAGCGGCGTAATCCGGGCCCGCAGATGCGGCCCATATTCGGCCTCGGCGGCCATGACATAGAGGATGTTCATGAGGGCCACGCTAGCATGGTTGCGGCAGGAAAACCGAGCTGCTGACAGGATTCGTCACGGTCAATCGTTACTTGAGAAATGGGCCGCAAACCCATAATTTAACGCCCCGCGCGAGGTGCAGGTGACGTCATGAACAAGACTTTTTATCACATCCTCGGCAACAATCTGGTCGCCAATATCACCAATTTCACCGTGTGGTTCGCGGTGACCTTCTGGGTGTTCATCGAGACTCAGTCAGTGTTCGCCACCGGCATGATTGCCGGGCTCTATCTGGTGTTCACCGCCGGCTTTGGCTTCTGGCTCGGCAGCATTGTCGATCACAATCCCAAAAAGCTGGTGATGATGGGCTCCAGTGTCGTGTCTTTCGGCTTCTACGGCCTGGCGCTTATCGTGCTGCTGCTGGAGCCGGAAGGGGCGTTCACCGATCCCTATGGCCTTTATCTCTGGGGCTTTGTGCTGCTGATCATGCTCGGGGTGATTGCCGGCAATATCCGCTCCATTGCGCTGCCGACGCTGGTGACCGTGCTGATTCCAGAGGATCGGCGCGACAAGGCGAATGGGTTGGTGGGCATGGTGAGCGGCATTGGGTTTCTGACGACCTCGGTTATCAGCGGTTTCCTTGTGGCTTATGGCGGCATGTTGGCGGTGTTGCTGATGGCGCTGGCGCTGAGTCTGCTGGCCTTTCTGCATCTCAATCTCGTGACGATTGACGAGCAGCGCGCTGCCGCGGTTCCGGGCGAGCCGGCGGCGCCCAAGACTGTTGATATCAAGGGCACCATTGCGGTGATCGCGGCGGTGCCGGGGCTGTTTGCGTTGATCTTTTTCGCCACCATGAACAATTTTCTCGGCGGCATCTTCATGGCGCTGCTTGATGCCTATGGGCTGTCGCTGGTTTCGGTGCAGGTCTGGGGGCTGTTGTTCGGCGTGCTTTCTACGGCCTTCATCGCCAGCGGCATCATCATTTCGCAGACCGGGCTGGGCAAAAATCCCTTGCGTACCCTGCTGTTAGTCAACCTCATCACCTGGGGCGTGTGCTGCGTCTTCACCATCCAGCCGTCGATTTGGCTGCTGGCCGGCGGCTGTTTTATCTGGATGCTGCTGGGGCCCTATGCCGAGGCGGCCGAACATACGACGCTGCAAAAGGTGGTGCCGCTGGAGCGGCAGGGCCGGGTATTCGGCTTCGCTCAATCGGTGGAACAGTCCGCTTCGCCGCTGACAGCCTTCCTGATTGGGCCGCTGACGCAGTTCGTGGTCATTCCGTTTATGACCGACGGGGCGGGGGCTGATGCCATCGGCAGCTGGTTCGGGACCGGGCCGGATCGCGGCATTGCGCTGGTTTTCACCGTCGCCGGCCTGTTCGGGGTGATGCTGACCATTCTGGCCTTCAACTCGCGGTATTATCGTGAATTGTCAGCGGCTTATGCTGGCGGGGATGACGACGGCGATGGCGGGGCGACCGAAGCCAGCCCCGCCTGACGACAAGCTCACGCCGGCAGCATGCTGGCAGATTTCTTGCGGTTTTCTGGCGGGAAGGCCAGAGCCATGGCGGCGGCGGCCAGGCCGATGGCGGCCGAGCTGATATAGAGCCAGTGATAGTCGCCAAACGTATCGAAAATCCAGCCGCCACCGAGCGGGCCAAACGCCATGCCGATGCTCGAGGTCATGGTGATGCCACCCAGCACCATGCCCATCACCTGCGGCTCGAAATATTCGCGCGCCAACACCGCATAGAGCGGCATGACGCCGCCATAGGCCATGCCGAGCACCACGGCGAGCATGTAGAACTCGGTGAGCTGGGTGACGTAGATATAGGTGAAGATGCCGGCCGCCTGCAGCAGCAAGCCGCCGATGATCACCCGCTTGACGCCGAGCCTGTCACCCATGATGCCGAACGCCAGCCGACCGAACAGGCCGGCGACGCCTTCGACGCTATAGATGCTGGCGGCGGCCAGGGCCGAGGCGCCGCAGATCATGGCGTAGCTGACGGTGTGGAAGATCGGGCCGGAATGCGCGCCACAGCAGAGGAAGAACACCACGGCGAGCACTGCGAATTGTGGTGTGCGCAGGGCCGACCAGGTTGAGGATTTTTTTGGCTGCGGGCCATCGACCGGCGCCGCTGCCGCCAACAGGATGGGGGCGCGGCGAATGAGCAGGCTGGTGGGCAGCAGGATGATCCAGGCGGCGATGGCGATGATCAGCATGGCGCTGCGCCAGCCATAGGCTTCGATCAACACGCTGGCCAAGGGGGTGATCACCATCGGCGCGACGCCGCCGCCGATCGAGACCAGCGAAACGGCCAGACTGCGGTTTTTGTCGAACCAGGCCAGAGTTGTGGCGATGAGCGGAGCGAAGAAGGCTCCGCCAGCGGCGCCGATCAACCCGCCATAGGCGAACTGAAATTGCAGCAGGTCAGTGGCGCGGCTGGCGAGGAACAGGCCGAGGCCGAGCAGGCCCGAGGCGATCAGCACCACTGGGCGGGCGCCGATGCGGTCGCTGACCGTGCCCCAGAAAAAACCGGCAAAGCCCATGACGATAAAGCCGATGGTCATGGCCCCGGAAATGCCGGCGCGCGACCAGCCGGTGTCGTCGGCCATCGGTTGCAGATAGACCGGCAGCGCGAACATCGAGCCCGCCGCCACACAGGTGATCAGCGCCCCGGCGGCGACGATGACCCAGCCATAATGTCGTTCCATGATTTTTGCCCCTCCGAGCGTGTACCATTCTAGACGAATGGCTCCCGGCTGGCTCGACACGCCCGAGCAATTTTTTTTGCGACTTAGGGCGGGGCGGGAGGGCCGAACCAGGTGGTGAGGGCGTCGGTCAGTCCCTGCTGGCTCTGGTCCCCGACCCAGGCGACGTAGCCGTCGGGCCGGATCAGCACGGCGGCGGGCGCGGGGATCGAGCCGAGGTCCGGGAGGTCCCATGGGCCGGCATAGTGGGCGTCGAGCAGTTGTACCCGATCCGCCCATGGGGTGATGTCGAACGCGCCGGGTGCGCCGAAATTGAGCAGCAGCGGTTGGGCCTGATGCAGCAGGCTGAAGACGCGCAGCGGGCCTTTGGTGGTGACCAGATCGAGATCGGGCATGCGACGGCCGAGCAGGGGATGGCCAGGGCCGAAATCGTAATGGATGTCGAGCCCGGACAGCATGGCGGCGAAGTGGCGGCGCGGCTCGTCCATGCCCAGCAATTCCGCCACGGTGTCGCGCAGCGCCTTGGTGCGGCCGTCGTCGCGGCGCAGCGCCACGGCGGCGATGGTATTGCGCAACACGCGGGCGCCAATGGGGTGGCGTTCGGCGTGGTAGGTGTCGAGCAGGCTGTCGGGCGAAATGCCCTTGATCACCTGCGCCAGCTTCCAGCCCAGATTGACTGCGTCCTGCACCCCGGTCTGCAGCCCCTGACCGCCATCGGGCGGATGCACATGGGCGGCGTCGCCGGCAATCAACACCCGGCCCTGGCGGTAGGTGGCGGCCTGCCGCGCCATATCGGTGAAGCGGGAGATCGAGATCGGGCTGTGGACGCCGTAATCGGTGCCATAGACGGCGATCATTGCCTTGCGGAGATCGTCCAGCGTCGGGTCGCCATTGGCGCCGACCTGCTCTTCGGTGACCATGACGCCGATTGGGCCCGTGTCGGCATAGATCACCTCGCCATCGCGGATTTCGTACTCGACCCGGCCCAGCGAATGGACGCCGAAGGCGTTGCGGGTGGTGCCCCAGGCCGGTGGCAATTCAGCAAGCTCGACCTGGGCGATGAGGTTGCTGGTGGTCGGGTCGAGGCCGGGGAAGTCGATACCGGCAGTCTTGCGGATCAGGCTGCGCCCGCCGTCGCAGCCGACGAGATATTGCGCATGCAGCACCCGGCCATCGCTGAGGACTACATCGACGCCGCTGGCGTCTTGGGTGAAGTTCGTGACCGTAACACCATGGTAAATCAGCACCTTTAGCTCGTTGACCCAACCGGCGAGAATGCGTTCGATATGGTTTTGCCATAGGCCGAGCCCATAGGGATGGCGGGTGGGAAAGTCGCTGATATCAAATTTCACTCCGGCAAAGCCGGCGACCTGCGCCTTTTGCCCCTCGTCCAGAAAGCGTTCGGCGATGCCGCGCTGGTCGAGGATTTCGATGGTTCGGGAATGGAGGCCCCCGGCGCGCGAGCCGGCGAGGTTCTGACTGGGGCGGCGCTCGATGATGAGTGGTGTAACGCCGGCCAGCGCCAGTTCGCCCGCCAGCATCAGCCCGGTCGGGCCGCCGCCGGCGATGATGATTGCAGGCTGGGGATTGGGCATGGGTCGCTCCGCACAGTTGGGGTCGGACAGAGGTTTTACGCCAGGGGCGGGGCCTTGAAGCAAGACCCTTGTGCGCTACATGTAAGGATGGCGGGGGGGTGGACGTTGCCCCAACCACGATGTCACCCCGGCCTTGAGCCGGGGCCCATCCCCCGATCACACCGTTACGGCCATCTCAGGATGGGTCCCGGCTCAAGGCCGGGATGACACGGTGGTTCGATGTTGTCTCCGTGTGCTTGGCTCCACCCCACCCTCATTCCCTCCCCATCGAAGGGGAGGGAGGCGCAGGTTGCGATGCCGGTGCCATCGTCGCCCTCTCTTGTGGGGAGGGATCAGGGTCGCCCAAATGCCGGCCCCTGTGCGACTAGCCGATCGATGTTCGCGCGGCCAGCACTTGCCGCCAACCGGGGGTGCTGCTGGTTTGCAGTTGGGCGGCGGCGAGGGCGGCGTCGGCGTTGAGCAGGCGGATATCGGCGTCGGGCAGCAGGCGCTGAATTTCCTCGGTGATCAGCGGATGCAGTTTGAGCACGCCGCCGATGACGCCGACGGGGTGGTGGCCGGCCCGGGCGATCAGGGCTTGGGCCAGACGCGCCAGTTCGGCGGCGGCGTCGCGCAGGATTGTCGTGGCGACCAGATCACCGTCATGGGCAGCGCGGGCAACCGCGACGGCGAGAGTGCCGATGCGGCCGCGGTCGCCGGCATAGATGAACTGGCGCACAGCGTGCCATTCGGCCCCGCCGATGGCGTTGAACATATGCTGGGCCAGCGTGGCGACGACGTCAAAGGAGCCGTTATGGTCTTGCGCGCGGTAGAGCAGGTCCAGCGCCCGCAGCGCGATCCAGCTGCCCGAACCGGCATCGTCGATGAGAATGCCCCGGCCTCCGACGCGGACAAAACTGCTGTCGGCGCTGATATGCAGGCCAATGGAGCCGGTACCGGCGGAAATCAGATGGCCTTCGCCCGGCGCGAAATTGGCCATATAGGCCAGCACGATATCATCGGTGATGATGATGGAGCCGGGTCCCGCCATAAACACGGCGGCGATCAGGGCTTCCACCTCGGCGGCGACGGCGGAGCCATAGCCGGTCAGGCCGATGGTGATGCTGGTTGTGGCCAGCCCGGCCGCGCCCAACGCCTGGGCGATGCTGACGAGCGCCAGCCGCAGGCGTTCCTTTTCAACCGGATTGAAGATGTGTCCGGTCGCGCCAGCGGCCTGGCCGCGCGCCAGCACTGCACCAGTTTCGTCGCAGGCGACCCAGCGGCTGGCGGTGCCGCCGACATCAATGCCCAGATGAGCACTCAATGGGGGACGCCTTCGGTGACGAAGCTACGGGTAATTTCGCGCGGATTGGTGATCATGGTGCCGACGACGACGGCATGGGCGCCGGCGTCGAAGGCCCGCCGCACCAGAGCGGGCGTGTTGAAGCGGCCTTCGGCAATGACCGGCACGGAGAGGCGCGAGGCGAGAGCTTCGAGCAGGGCCAGATCGGGCTCCTGTGGCTTGGGTTGCGTCGCCTCAGTATAGCCCGAAAGCGTGGTGGCGACATAGGTCGCGCCGTAATCGGCGGCGGCCAGACCCTCTTCGATTGTGGAAATATCGGCAAACACTTCCGCGCCCAGCTCGTCGCGGATGCGGCACACCAGTTGCTCGGGGGCTTCGCCATTGCGGGGGCGGGCGGTGCAGTCGAGAGCGACGATCTCTGCGCCCGCCGCGACGATGGCTTCGGCGGCGACGAAGTTGGGGGTGATGTAAACCGGGTAGCGGTCGGAGAAGATCTTGTGGATGCCGATGATCGGCAGGCCGGCGGCTTTGACCGCAGCAATGTCGTCGGGGCCGTTGGCGCGAATGGCGACGGCGCCGCCATCGCGGGCGGCCAGCGCCATGGCGCCCATGAAGGCGGGGCCATGCAACGGGTTATCGGCCCGCGCCTGGCAGGAGACGATCAGCCCGCGTGGCAGTTTCATTTCACCGCACCCGAGGTCATGCCGGCGATGAACTGCTTGGACAGCACGATATAGAGGATGACGATGGGCGCGGCCGACAGGGTCAGGCCGGAGAACAGCACGCCCCAATCGGTGGTGTATTCGCCCATGAAGGTGGTGAGGCCCTGCGGCAGGGTTTTGAGGTCATCATTCTGGATGAAGACCAGCGGGAAGAAGAAATCGTTCCAGATCGGCACTACGTTCTGGATGGCGGCGATGACCATGGCGGGCCGCACCAGCGGCAGCATGATCGACCACATGATGCGGGCCTCGCTGGCGCCATCCATGCGGGCGGCGTCCTCCAGCTCATTGGGCAGGGTGCGGATGAAGCCGGTCATGATGAACACCGTCGAGGGCAGGCCCATGGCGGTATAGACGAAGATCAGCGACAGCTGATTGTTGAGGATCGACAAGTCCCGCATCAGCATGAACAGCGGAATGATGGCCAGCTTGAGCGGCAGGGTCAGCCCGGCGAGGAAGAACATCAGGATGAAGCTGGCGCCGGTGAAGGCATAGCGGCCGATGGCATAGGCGGCCATGGTGCCCAGCGTCAGGATCAGCACCATCGAGGCGCCGGTGACGAAGAACGAGTTCAGCAGATAGCGCAGGAAATTGGTCTGGGTCCAGATTTTGATGAAGTTCGCCACCTGGGTGAAATCAGGGACGGAGAAGGGCGACTGGAAAATCTGCGGCGTGGTCTTGAAGGCCGAGAATACCATGATGACGATGGGCGCCAGCATGATGACGGTATTGGTGATCAGGATGATCTGCAGCAGCCCGTCGCGGCCCAGCGCGGCGAACGGACCCTTGCGGTCGTAATAGGCAGTTTCGGCGGCGCTCACAGCTGAATCTCCCGGGCCCGCAACCTGACGGTGATGACGCTGGCAATGGCGGCGATGAAGATGAAGATCAGCACGGCCAGCGCGCTGCCCAGCCCGAAATCCTGCTGGCCGGACGAGACGTTGCCGAAGGCGGTGCGGTAAAAATAAAGCCCCAGCACGTCAGTGGAGCCGAAGGGCGAGCCGTCGAGCCCGGCCATGATGTAGGGCAGCTCAAACCAGTTGAAGGCGCCGACAAACAGCAGGGTGAAGACGATGGTGGCGCTGGGGGCGACCAGCGGCCAGACCACTTTGGTGATCTTGACCCATTCGCTTTCGGTTTCCATGCGCACGGCGTCGAGGATTTCCCCCGGGATGCGCTGCATGCCGGCGAGGAACACCAGGGTGGGAAAACCCACCATGTGCCAGGCCTGAGCGGCGATCAGCGACCACAGGGCGGTGGAACTCTGCCCCAGCCAGGGTTGGGCCAGCCAGCCCAGCCCCATGCCGCGCAGGCTGAGATTGACCGCGCCGAACAGGGGATGGAGGAACAGCTTGAACAGATAGGCCACGATGATGGTGGAGAGCACCACGGGCAGGAACACGGCGATGCGGTGAAAGCGGGCGCCGGGCAATTCGCGCCACAGGGCATAGGCGAGCAGAAAGCCCAGCCCGTTCTGCAGCACCATCAGCGCTACGAACACCGTGATGTTGTGGCTGAAGGCATTGATGGTCCAACTGCGATAGGGCTCGACGAACAGGACGGTGGAGAAATTCTCGAGGCCGACAAAGGCGCCGCGGCGCAGGCCCTGCCAGTCGAAGAAGGCATAAGCGAAGGCCGACAGGATCGGATAGACGATGAACAGCGCCACAAACGCCAGTGGCGGCACGATGAGCACGGTGATCCACAGACCACGGCCGGTCATCCGTAATTGGGGCATGTCGCGTTCGCTTCGCTGGACAGTCGGGGCGGGGATGCCCCCTCCCGCAAGCGGGAAGGGGCGCAAGCGTGGTGGCTTACTTCTTGAACGGCGCGTACCAGGCAGCGAGCCCGTCGGTGATCGCCGTGCCGATGGCCTCAGGCGTGGTCTCGCCGGAGAACAGCTTCTGCATCTCGCCCTGGATCAGCACCGAGCCGGAAGGCTCGCCATAGCGGAAATTCACCAGCATCAGATAGGGAATGGAGTGCTGGTTGAGTTCGTTTACCTCGGCCAGCAGCGGGCTGTCGAAGCTGACGCCCGGCACGGCCGAGACGGCGCTGAGCGTATTGGCCATGGCCTGACCGAATTCGGTGCTGGCCAGATAGTTGAGGAACTTGAGCGAGGCTTCCTTGTTGGCGCCGGCGGCATTGGCCGCGTAGCCACCGTCGAAATAGATCGCCACCAGCTTCTCATCGGCAGCGGCGCTGCCGGGAGAGGCGAACATGCCGAGCTCGATATCGGGGTTCTGCGCCTTGAAGGTGGCCAGCTCATAGGAGCCGCCGACAAACATGCCGGCCATGCCCGAGCTGAACAGCTGCTGGGCCGAGGGGTAATCGAGGCCGATAAAGCCATCGGGGAAGTAGTCGGCGGCGAGGCTGGCGATCGCGCCCAGAGCCGAGGTGAAGCGCTCATCGGTGAAGTCGGCTTCGCCGGCCATCAGCGCATCATAGAAGTCCCGGCCCATCAGCGAGGAGCCGAGGCCGAAGGTGACGGTCTCGTTCTGCCAGGCGGTCGCAGTGCCGTTGGCGAAGGGGATAACGCCGGCATCCTTGAGCTTCTGGCTGGCGGCGACCAGTTCGTCCCAGGTCTGCGGCTCGGCGAGGCCATTGGCGTCGAAAATGGCCTTGTTGTAGATCACCAGCTGCGACTGGCTGGCGAAGGGCACGGCATAGAGCGTGCCGTCTTCGCGCATGCTTTCAGCGGCGAGCGCGGTGGGCGCGAAGGCGGAGAGGGCTGGGATCATCTCGGTGGTCAGCGGCTCGAGATAGCCACCAATGGCGAGGTTTTCGAGGCCGCCATAGGCGCGGACCTGGGCCACGTCGGGACCGGTGCCGCCGGCGAGGGCGGTGGCCAGAATGGTGTTGTAATTGGTCGCCTCGAAGGTCTCGAACTTGACCGTGATGCCGGGATTGGCGGCTTCGAAGGTGTCGATGAACTGCTCATAGGCAGCACGGTCTTCCTGGCGCCAGCTCCAGAAGGTCAGGTCCTGGGCCAGTGCCGGGACGGCGATGAGCACGGCGCCGAGCGCCGCGCCGATGCGGATAAGATTGGTCTTCATGAAGGTTCCTCCCTGTTGCAGTCGTTTAAGGCGTCAGCCGCCGGCCATGCTCGGCGGAAAAGAAATGCGCCGATGCTGGTTCCACCCGGACGGTGACCAGTTCATCGGGCGGAAAGCTGTCATTGGGGGCGGTGCGCGCGGCCAGCAAAATGCCGTCGGTCAGCCGCACATAGACATAGGCGTTGTCGCCCAGATATTCGGTGTAAACCACCTGACCGGCAAAGCCCTCATCGGTGTGGCCCCTGGCCAGCTTCACCGCATCGGAGCGCAGGCCGAGTTTGAACGCATTGCCTTCGGGCATGGGGCCGACGGCCACCGCGCCGCCGCCTTGCATGGCCAGCCGGTCACCGTCGCGGGCGACGTCGAGCAGGGTCATGCGGGGCGAGCCGATGAAGGTGGCGACGAAGGTGTTGGCGGGGGTTTCGTAGAGCTGGCGCGGCGAGCCGACCTGCTCGATGCGGCCTTCATTCATCACCACGATCTTGTCGGCCAGGGTCATGGCCTCGACCTGATCATGGGTCACGTAAATCATGGTGCCGCCGATATCGTGGTGCAGGCGGGCGATTTCGAGCCGCACATCGGAGCGCAAGGCGGCGTCCAGATTGGACAGCGGCTCATCGAGCAGGAACACATCCGGCTTGCGCACCAGTGCCCGGCCGATGGCGACGCGCTGGCGCTGGCCGCCCGAGAGTTCGCGCGGCTTGCGCTGCAACAGCGGTTCGAGGCGCAGCATCTGCGCGGTGTCGGCGATGCGCTGTTCGACCTCGGCCTTGTCGAGCCCCATCAGGCGGGCGCCAAAGGCCATGTTTTCGTAAACATCCATATGCGGGTAGAGCGCATAGGACTGGAACACCATGGCGATGCCGCGCCGCGAGGGCGGTACGTCGTTCATGCGCTTGCCGTTGAGGAAGAACTCGCCTTCGCTCATCGGATCGAGCCCGGCGATCAGCCGCAGCAGGGTCGACTTGCCGCAACCGGACGGGCCGACAAACACGACAAATTCGCGATCCCCGATTTCGAGGTCGATGCCGTGCAGCACTTCGGTGTTCTTGAAGCGCTTCTTGATGCCGCGCAGCGATAGTTGAGCCAAGACGCCTCCTCCAAGGTCCAGCGGGCAGGCAAGCCGCTGCAAGCCGGCACACCCCTCCAAGTCGGGCCAACGTTGGAATACTAAATTCCAAATCTTCTTAGTGTCAAGAATATAAAATTAAGAGACGGAGCTTGTCGTGGCTGGTTTCAGGCCTTCAACACGGTGACGGCGGTCTCGCTGCGATGGATGTAGTCATAGGCATCGGGCTGGCGTCGGACCAGGAGGATGAACAGCATGTCCATCAGCATCAGCTGGGCGTCGCGCGAGGTTATGGCGGAGGAGCGCACCCGCTCTTCATCGGCCACGGTGAACAGGCTGATATCGGCCAGATCGAGCAGCGGATTGGGCTGCAACCCGGTGATCGAGATGATGGTGGCGCCGCGCTGCTTGGCCAGTTCGGCGATGCGCAGGATTTCGAGGCTCCGCCCGGAATGGGACAGCGCCATCAGCACGTCGTTTTCGTTCAGCGCCGACGCATTGGAAATCTGGATGTGGCTATCGTTGTCGAGCAGCACGGTGCGGCCCAGCTTGAGCAGCTTGAAAGAAAAGTCCTTGGCCACCAGCGAGGAGGCGCCAACGCCCGCCAGCTGGACCCTTCGCGCCTTGACCAGCGCATCAATCGCCAAATCGATGGTGTGTTCGCCATTGGCCGACGACGTCTCGCGCATCGACAACAGCTTGCTGCCGATCAGCTTCTGCAGGATGGTCATATAGCTGTCGCTGGCGTCGATGGTGCCGTGAATGACGCCACCCGGCGAATGCCATTCCAGCGCCTTGGCCTTGTTTACCGCCAGCTTGAGCTGCTGATAACCGGCATAGCCGAGCTTCTGGCTGAACTTGACCACACTGGACTGACTGCGGCCAGTGGCCTCGGCCAATGCTGCCGAAGACAGGGTCAGCATGCGTTCGGGATTGTCGATGATGAACTGCGCAATCTGGCGATCCGCCTGCGTCATCGACTCCAATTGTGCACCGAGGATCTTCAGAATGGACATGCTTGCTTCCGTAGTTGGCGCTGCCAAACCGCCGCCGCTGCGCTGCGATTGGCCGCCACGCCATGCTGCACCGTGTCGACATGAACTGGAATACAATATTCCTCGTTTCGTTGACACAAGGAATATTCGCCTCTAGCATTTCAGCGGATTTGAGTGAAGGCACGATGGCAAAACACACCCTGATGGCGGAACTGGGCGATCTGGTTTCCGAAGCGCGCAATCCCCAAACCACGCAGATCGACCTCATGTCGACCCAGCAGATTCTGGCCGCGATGAATGCGGAGGATACAAGGGTGCCCGAGGCGGTCAACGCGGTGCTCCCCAATATTGCCGCAGCGGTCGATCGCATCGTCGATGCCTTCAAGGCGGGCGGGCGGCTCATCTATATGGGCGCCGGCACCAGCGGGCGGCTGGGTGTGCTCGACGCTTCGGAATGTCCGCCGACTTTTGGCGTGCCCGAGGGCATGGTGATCGGGTTGATCGCCGGCGGCGACACGGCCTTGCGCCATCCAATCGAAGGCGCCGAGGATGATCGCGACGAAGGCCGGCGCGACCTCGAAGCCATCAATGTTTCAGCCAAGGATGTGGTGGTGGGGATCGCCGTCAGCGGCCGCACCCCCTATGTGATTGGCGGGCTCGATCACGCCAAGAGCGTCGGCGCCGTCACCGTGGCGCTGTCCTGCAATCCCGACTCGGTGATTGCCCGCCTCGCCGATATCGCGATTTCGCCGGTGGTGGGGCCCGAGGCCCTGAGCGGCTCGACCCGCCTCAAATCCGGCACGGCGCAGAAGCTGGTGCTCAACATGCTGACCACGGCCAGCATGATCCGCATCGGCAAGAGCTATGAGAATTTGATGGTGGATCTGTCGGTCAGCAATGAGAAGCTGGCGGCGCGGGCCACGCGCATTGTGGTGGAAGCAACCGGCTGCAGCAGCGAAGAGGCGGAACGCTATTTGGCGTTGAGCCGCAATAATGTGAAGCTGGCCATTCTGATGGCGCTGACCGGGCTCGACGCCGCCGCCGCCGAGGTGAAGCTGAACGCGGCCGATGGCTTCCTGCGCCGCGCGGCCGGCCAGCAGCAGCCACGCGCTGCCGGCTAGCGCCTGTATTGGAGGATTGATCGATGGATCTGCTCGCCAATCTCCATAGTCGCCAACTGGACGCCTTGCGCCAGCGCGTCGAGGGGGTAGGGGCGGTGATCCGGGTGGCGCTGCCGCCCGAGCAGCACATCATCAAGGACTGGGTTCGTGCCCATTTCAGCGAATATTGGGTGAGCGAAGTCAGCGCCGCCATGGCGCACCAGCCGCCGGGTTGCCTGATCGCCGTGGTTGACGGGGAACTGGTGGGCTTTGCCTGCTACGACGCCACGGCGCGCGGCTTTTTCGGCCCGACCGGGGTGTCCGAGACCCAGCGCGGCAAGGGCATTGGCCTGGCTTTATTTTATCACACCCTGATCGCCATGAAGGCGCAGGGCTATGCCTATGCCATTATCGGCTCGGCTGGTCCGGTGGATTTCTATGTCAACGCCGTGGGCGCCATGCCCATTCCGGCCGACAAGGAGGATATCTATCAGGGCCTGCTGCGCCTCAAAGCCAAACCAGAAACCGCTGGGTGACCATGACCACCACGCCACTCGCTTTGTTCGTCGGCATGCCCGGGCTCGAACTCTCCGCCTCCGAGATTGCGTTTTTCCGCGAGGCCAACCCGTTCGGGCTGTTCCTGTTCCGGCGCAATCTCGACAATCCCGAGCAGATCAAGCGCCTCTGCGTCCAGTTCCGCGAAGCGGTGGGGCGGGCGGATGCGCCGGTTTATATCGATCAGGAAGGCGGCAGGGTGCAGCGGCTCGACAATGGCAATTGGCCGCTGTTTCGGAGTCTCGGCAGTTTTGGGGCGCTGGCGCGCAAGGATCTTGAGCTGGGCAAGCGCGCCATGCGGCTATCGACGCTGGCCATGGGCGCGATGATGACCGAGCTGACCATCGGCAGCGGCACCACCCCGGTGCTGGATCTGGCGCGACCGGGCACGCATGACGTGATCGGCCAGCGCGCTTTTGGCGACGATCCCGAGCTGGTGATCGCCATGGGGCAGGTGGTTGTCGACGCCATGCTGGAGGTCGGTCAGATGCCGATCATGAAGCATATTCCTGGCTATGGCCGGGTGACGGTCGATCCGCATTTCGATTGCCCGGTGGTCGATGCCAGCGTCGAGGATATGCGGGGCACGGATTTCCGCCCCTTCATGGCGCTCAGGGATACGCCCTGGGCCATGGTGGCGCATTTGATCTTCACCCAGATCGACACCGAACTTCCGGCCTCGGTATCGCCACTGGTCTGTGAGCTGATCCGCCGCGAGCTTGGCTATGATGGCGTGCTGATCACCGATTGCCTCACCATGGAGGCGCTCAAAGGCACATGGCCCGAACGGGTGCGCGGCGCGCTCGACGCCGGTTACGACATTGCCCTGCATAGCCAAGGCGATCTGGCGGCCAGTGCGGCAGCAGCCCATGCGGCGCGGCCGCTGACCGAGGCCAGCCTCGGCCGCATTGCCCGGGCCCAGGCCCGGCTCGGCACCACCCGCGTCGACGTGCAGGCGCTCCACGCCGAAGTGGAGCAGATTTTCAGGGAGAACGGCTTCGCCTGATGGAGCCGCAACAGCAGAGGAGAGACAGGAATGCTTAGAACATCGCTGATCGCGGCTGTATCCGCGGCGCTTCTGGCCACGGTGGCGCCGGCAAGTGCGCAAGCCGTGCTGACGGCCAGCTCGGAACAGACCACCACCTGGGTGCGCAATTTCAACCCCTTTGGCCAGACCACGGCCCGCGCCACCACGCTGGATTTCGTCTATGAGCCGCTGGTGGTGTTCAACCGCCTCAAGGCCAATGAGCCGCATTTCCGCCTGGCGGAGAGCTTTGCGCTGGCTGATGACCTCAAATCCATCACCTTCACCCTGCGCGATGGGCTGAAATGGTCGGATGGCGAGGCGCTGACCGCCGACGACGTGGTTTTCACCTATGACTATATCAAGAAATTCCCGGCGCTGGATTTCATCTCGGTCACCGGGCTGCTGGCCTCGGTGGAAAAAGTCGATGAGCGCACCGTGCGCTTCAACCTCAACGAGCCCAACTCGCTGATTGCCAACACCATTGTCGGCATGCCCATCGTGCCCGAGCATATCTGGGCAAGCATCGACGACCCGGTGACCTTTGCCAATGAAACCCCGGTCGGCTCCGGCCCGCTGACGGAAATCACCCGCTTCACGCCGCAGGTCTATGAGCAGTGCCGCAACCCGAATTATTGGGACGCAGCGACGCTGGCCGTCGACTGCATGCGGTTGCCGCAGCTGGCCGACAACCCGCAGGTGCTGGCGGCTTTGGCCGAAGGCACGCTGGACTGGGCGACGAGCTTTATTCCCGACATCGACAATACGTTCGTTGCCAAGGACCCCGAGCACCATAAATACTGGTTCACGCCGTCGAGCCTGGTGTCGTTCCAGCTCAGCATGGTCACGCCGGACGAGAATAACCGCAAGGCGTTCAACGATGTGAACTTCCGTCGCGCGCTCAGCATGCTGGTCGACCGCCAGACCATCGTCGACATCGCCGGCTATGGCTATCCGCTGGTCAATGACGACCCGTCCATGCTGGGCGAACTCTACAAGAGCTTTGCCAACCCGGAAGTGGCAACCCAGTTCGGCCAATATGGCAAATTCGACATGGCGGCCGGCGTGGCGCTGCTGGATTCCTCGGGCTATGTCGACGCCGACAGCGATGGTTTCCGCGACAATCCCGATGGCTCGGCGATCGCCATCGATATCGAAGTGCCCAATGGCTGGACCGACTGGATCGACGCGGTGCAGATCACCATGGAGAGCCTCAAGGAAGCCGGCCTCAACGTGAAAATGAGCACGCCGGAAGCCGCGGTGTGGACCTCCGACCTGATCGCGGGCAAATATTCGATGACGCTGAACGCGCTGGCGTCGGCGGCGGACCCCTATTTCCCCTACCGCCGGTCGTTTAATCCTGATGATTTCGGCAAGAGCCGCTTCACCGCGCCGCATTGGGAAAATGCCGAGGTGATGGATTTGCTCGAGCAGTATTCGCAGAGCAAGGACCCGGCCGAGCAGAAGACCATCATGGACAAGGTGCAGCTGATCGTGGCCGAGGCCATGCCGGTGATCCCGGTCTATAACAGCCCGTCCTTCTACGAATACAACACGACGCGCTTCACCGGCTGGGCCGATGCGGACAGTCCGTTCATCTCGCCGGTGGTGTCCAACGCCAATCCGGGCCGGCTGATCCAGCTGCTGGCGCTGCGTCCGGTGGCGAAATAGCGTTCCGGGGGCGCGCCACGGCGCGTCCCCACCTCCGGAAGGGGAGACATCATGGCCTTTCTGCTCCGGCGCCTGGCATTTTATCTCGCGGCGTTTCTGGCCGCCGCCACCATCAATTTCTTCCTGCCCCGGCTGATGCCGGGTGATCCGATCGAGATCATGTTCGCCAGCGCCGGCTCGGAGCTGTCGCTGGAAAATCTCAACGCGCTCAAGCTGACCTTCGGCTTCATCGACGCGCCGATCGGCGAACAATATCTGGCCTATCTCAAAAGCGTGTTCACCGGCGATCTGGGCCGCTCGATCAAGTATTTCCCGCTGCCGGTGACCGATCTGCTGGGCCGGGCGCTGGTGTGGACCCTGCTGCTGGTGGGGTTGGCGACGCTGATCAGTTTCGTCGTCGGCTCGCTGCTCGGGGTGATGGCGGCGTGGCGCCGCGCCACCTGGTTCGATTCCGTGGTCTCGGTGGCGGCGATTTTTTCCAGTTCCGTCCCAGCCGTCGTGGTGTCGCTGATCGTGTTGTTTGTGTTCGGCTACACGCTGCGCTGGTTTCCCAATGGCTATGCCGCCGATCCGATGCTCGATCCGGGGCTGACCTGGGAATACATCTCCAGCGTGATCTATCACGGCACGCTGCCGATGCTGACGCTGGTGGTGGTGCTGACCGGCGGCTTTGCCATGACCATGCGCAACAACATGATTAACCTCTTGGGTGAGGACTATATCGTGATGGGCCGCGCCAAGGGGCTGTCCGATGAGCGGGTGATGGTGTGGTATGCGGCGCGTAACGCGCTGCTGCCCACGGTATCGAGCCTCGCCATCGCCGTTGGCACTATTCTGGGCGGCTCGCTGGTGACCGAGGTGGTGTTCAACTATCCCGGGCTCGGCAATACGCTGTATCAGGCCATTCTGGCGCGCGACTATCCGGTGATCCAGGGCCAGTTGCTGATCATGACTGCGGCCATGCTGGTCGCCAATTTTGTCGTCGATCTGAGCTATGTGCTGCTCGATCCACGTCTCAAGGGGGCGTGAGCGATGACCCTGCTGCGCCAATTGCTGCACAACAAGAAGGCCATGGTCGGGGTGTGCATCCTGATCCTGGTCATCCTGGCGGCGGTGTTTGCCCCGCTGCTGACCGAATATAGCCCGACCCAGCGGGTCGGCCGGCCACATCAGCCGCCATCTGCCGACCATTGGCTGGGCACGACAAGGCTGGGGCATGACGTGTTCACCCGGTTGCTTTATGGGGCGCGGGTGTCGCTTGCAGTTGGCTTTGGCGCCGGACTGCTGATCACGCTGATCGGCACGGTGCTGGGCATCATCGCCGGCTATAAGGGTGGCGTGATCGACGAAGTCATCAACTTCTTCACCAACATGGTGCTGGTGGTGCCCAACCTGCCGCTGCTGCTGGTGCTGGCGGCCTTCATCGGCCAAGCCAGCCCGCTGGTGATCGCCCTCATCCTCGGCTTCACCTCATGGGCCTGGGGCGTGCGCGTCACCCGCTCGGAAACGCTCTCCATTCGCCAGCGCGACTATGTGAAGTCGGCGGAGATGCTGGGAGAATCCAGCTGGCGGATCATGGCGTTCGAGGTGTTTCCTAATCTGATTTCTATCGTTGGGATCAACTTCATCGGCAGTGTCATTTTCGCCATCATCACCGAGGCGACGCTGGAATTTCTTGGGCTGGGCGATCCCAATACCGTGTCATGGGGTATCATGCTGTATAACGCGCAGAACGCTTCGGCGCTGTCGGTGGGGGCGTGGTGGGATCTGCTGTCGCCCTGCGTGGCGCTGGCGGTATTGGGGCTGGGACTGGCGCTGATCAATTTCGCCATCGACGAAATCGCCAATCCGCGACTGCGCACCGGGGGCATGCTGTACCGCTGGACCCGCATGGTCCGTCTTGGGGAGGGCAAGCTATGAGCGAACCCGTCCTTTCCATCCGCAATCTCAGCATCGACTATGTCGGGGCGGAAACTGATTTCCATGCGGTCAAGAATGTCAGCTTCGATATCGCGCCCGGTGAATTCTTCGGGCTGGCCGGCGAATCCGGTTGCGGCAAGAGCACTATCGCCTTCGCCGTCAGCCGCCTGCATCGGCCTCCGGCGCTGATCCGCACTGGTAGCCAGATTCTCGTCGGTGGCCGCGATGTGCTGGCACTCGATGATGAGGCGCTGCGCCGGTTCCGCTGGCGCGAGGTCGCCATGGTGTTTCAGAGCGCCATGAACTCGCTCAATCCGGTGCTGACCATCGAGGCGCAGTTCCACGACGTGCTCAAGGCGCATCTGAACATGGGCCGGGACGAAGCCCATGCGCGTGCCGTCGAGCTGCTGAAACTGGTCGATATTTCGCCGGACCGGCTGTCGGCCTATCCGCATCAATGCTCGGGCGGCATGCGGCAACGCATCGTCATTGCCATCTGCCTGGCGCTGAGCCCCAAGCTGCTGATCATGGACGAGCCGACCACGGCGCTCGACGTGGTGGTGCAACGCGAAATCCTGCAGCGCATCGACAAATTGCGCAAGGAGTTGGGATTTGTGGTGCTGTTCATCACCCATGATCTGGGGCTGATGGTGCAGGTGAGCGACCGGATCGGCATCATGCTCGAAGGCGAGCTAGTGGAGGTCAACGACGCCAAGACCATCTATCACGCGCCCCAGCATGACTATACCCGCAAGCTTTGGGCTTCGATGCCCAAGCTGCATGGCGCGCAAATCCAGCTGGAGACCGGGGCATGAGCGACACGCCACCCATTCTGGCGCTGGACAAGGTGTCGAAAATCTTCGGCCATACCGACCGGCCGGTCCATGCCGCGCGCGACGTGTCGTTTGCGCTGCATGCGGGCCGCACGCTGGCTTTGGTGGGGGAGTCGGGCTCGGGCAAGACCACGGCGGCGCGGCTGATCATGCGCGAATACCGCCCCGATGGCGGGCAATTGCTGTTTCGGGGCGTGCCGCTGGGCAAGGGCGACGCCAAGGCTATCAAGGCCTATCGTGCCTCGGTGCAGATGGTGTTTCAGGACCCGTTTTCATCGCTCAATCCGGCCCACACCATCCGCTACCATCTCGAGCGGCCGCTACGGCTGCATCAGCGCGGTCTCGGCAAGGCGCAGCGGCAGGCGGCCATCGAAGAGCTGTTGGAGCGGGTGAAACTCGACCCGGCGCAGGTGATGGCGAAATATCCCTATGAGCTATCGGGCGGGCAGCGCCAGCGCATCAGCATCGCAAGGGCACTGGCGGTCAATCCGCAGGTGATCGTGGCCGACGAGCCAACCTCGATGCTCGACGTGTCGGTGCGGCTGGGCATTCTCAACCTGCTCAACGACATGAAGGCGCAACTCGGGCTGGCGCTGCTCTATATCACCCACGACATCGCCACGGCCCGCTATGTGGCCGAGGACATCATGGTGATGTATGCCGGGCAGATCGTGGAATGGGGGCGGATGGAAAGCGTGCTGAACAATCCCCAGCATCCCTATACGCGGCTGTTGCTGTCGGCGGTGCCCGATCCGGACCGGCGCTTTGCCGAAACCCCGTTTGCCGATGAACTTGACCGCATCGAGACCATTCGTCGGCAGGCGGCGCTGCCGCAGCCGGACATCCGGCAGGTGGCGGATGGCCACTTTATTCGCCCCATGCCCGAGTAGCTCTTATGTCCAATGCCCTGTCCGTCACCGCCACGCCGACCAGCACGGAGCTGGCCAGCATCGGCGACAATCTGGCCCGCTTCAACGATGGCGATGTGGGGCCATCGGAGCGGCTGGCGCTCGCGGTGTTGCTGCGCGACGAGACCGGCGAATTGGTGGGCGGGTTGTCGGGCTATACCGCCTGGGGGTGGCTCTATGTGCAATGGCTGTGGCTGGCCGAGGATCAGCGTGGCGGCGGCTGGGCCGGGCGGATGCTGGCTGCGGCCGAGGAGGAGGCGCGGCAACGCGGCTGCCATGGCGCGCATATCGATACGTTCAATCCGGTGGCACTGAAAGTGTATGAGCGGCAGGGCTATGCGGTGTTTGGGCAGTTGCCGGATTTTCCTAAGGGGCAGACACGCAGCTTTTTGATGAAGGTGCTTTAGGGACCACACCCCCGGTGTCATCCCGGCCTTGAGCCGGGACCCATCCCGAGATGCAATCACCGGCACAATCTCAGGATGGGCCCCGGCTTTCGCCGGGGTGACATCGAGTTTGGGGGGGCGTTGGGGAGCTTACCCCGCGATCTGCCCGCCGGTCATCGGCTCGGGCACCCCAGTCGTGGTCGGAAAACTGATCGGCAGGCCGCGTAGCACGCGGGCGGCGAGGAAGGCGAAGCATTCGGCTTCGACGGCATCGCCACGCCAGCCGACGCTGTCGGCATTCACCGCTTCGACACCGGCGCGTTCGGCCAGCATTTTCATCAAAGTCGGATTGTGGCGACCGCCGCCGGCGACGATCAGCCGTTTGGGGCGCTGCGGCAGCAGGTCCAGCGCCTTGCCGACGGCGGCAGCGGTAAACGCGGTCAGGGTGGCCGCGCCGGTTTCAAGATCGAGGCCATCGGCCATGCTGGACGAAAAGTCGAAACGGTCGAGCGATTTGGGAGCGGGGACGGTCAGATAGGGGTGTTCAAGCAGGCGGGCCAGCCGGGCTTCATCCACCGTGCCGCGCGCGCCAAGCACGCCGTCGCGGTCCATTTCGCCCTGGCCGTTCGCCTTGACGAAGTCATTGAGCGGGGCGTTGGCCGGGCCGGTATCGAAGGCGATCAGCCGCTCGGCGCCATCCCACCAGGTGATATTGGCGACGCCACCCAAATTGAGCACGGCGGTGTCGCCACTGGTGTCGAGGCCGCGCAGCAAAGCCTGGTGATAGGCGGCGGCGAGCGGTGCGCCTTGGCCGCCGGCGCGCACGTCAGCACTGCGGAAATCATAGACCACGCGCGTGCCGAGCAGTTGATGCATGAGGGTGCCATTGCCCAATTGGCGGGTGTCGCCAATGCGGGTGGGCTGGGGCGCGCGATGCAGCACCGATTGGCCGTGGAAGCCGACAGTACCGATATCGCTCATCTGCATGTTGTTGGCGGCGGCGAAGTCGAGCACGGCTTTGGACTGGGCGCGGGTCAGCGCATCCTCGGCGCGGGCGAAGATTTCCGGCTCCGGGCCGGTGAAATTCCATTGACGGGCCTGCGCCAGGGTTTCCTCCAGCAGCGCCCGCACTTCGGCGCTATAGGGCGCCAGCGTATAGGGGCCGAAGCGCTCAATGATTTCGCCATCGGTCTTGAGCATGGCGATGTCGATATTGCCGTCGAGCACGGTGCCGGTCATCAGGCCAATGGTCCAGATCGGGTCCATGGAGCCCTCCTCAGTTCTGGTTGATAGCGTCGCCGACGGCGCGGCGCAGGGCGAGAATGCCGCTGTCGAAATGGCGCGTGGGGTGGACGCGGTTGGTCAGCAGGGTCCAGGCGCGGCCATGGGCAAAATCCAGCCACAGGCCGGTACCGGTAAAGCCGGTGTGGCCGATGGTTTCGGGTGAACACTGCTCGCCGCCGGACCAGCCCTCATAGGGGCGCTCCCAGCCATGGGTGCGGCGGGCTGACAGCGGGGTGCGCATCTGGGTCACGATCTGCGGCGACAGCGTGGTGGCGTTGAGGGCGCCATGGGCGAAATCGAGCACGGAGCCGACTGTGCCGAACAAGCCAGCATGGCCGGAGCCGGCGAGGGCAAAACAGTTTTCGTCATGCACCTCGCCGCAGACAACCCGACCCCGCCACGGGTCGCTTTCGGTGGCGGCGGCTTCGGCTGGGTCAGCCGACCAGGCAAAGCCGGGACCGGGATCGATAGCGCGCATGGTCTGGCCGCTCAGGCGCTCGATGGCGATGCCGAGCAGGATGAAATTGATGTCGGAATAGACGGCGGGGCCGGCTTGCCAATCGCGTTGCAGCACGAAATGGCGCAGCCGATTGGGATCGTCGCCATAGGTGTAGAGCGGAAAGACGCCGGGCAGGGGCGTCTGGTGGCCGAGGCATTGGCGAAAGGTGATTTTGCGCTGCCAGTTGTCTGGATTGTATTGCGCGAAATCGGGAATGACGCTGGTGAGCGGCGCATCGAGATCGATGGTGCCGGCCTCGGCCAGCGCCAAAATGCGTGGCGTGGTGAACAGCACCTTGGTCAGCGAGGCGAGATCGAACCAAGTGGACTCGGTCATCGGGCGGCTTGTCGGCACGCGCTGCGCCAACCCGATGGCGCGGGTCAGCCGCTGCCCGGACGCATCGATCAACCCCAGCACGCCGCCGGGAATGCGGCCGCTGTCGACGGCTTCGGTCAATGAGAAAAAGGCGCGGTCGAAGACCGTTTGCAGGCTCATGCTGGCTCCACGCGAACGAGATGGTCGGGGCCGATACTGGCCCAGTCGGCTGGCGGCGGCTCGTAGCCGCGCGGCCGGACCAGCGAGGGCACCGGCGCGGTGTCGATGCCGTAATGCTGGCGGCGACGATCCATATCGGGCACGGCGGCGATCAGGCGCTTGGTATAGCTGTGGCGCGGCTGCGACAGCACGGCTCGGGCGGCGCCGATTTCGACGATCTGGCCGGCATACATGACCGCCACGCGATGGGAAATGCGCTCCACCACGGCCATGTCATGCGAGATGAACAGATAGGCGAGGCCGAATTCGCGTTGCAGATCGATCAGCAGATCGAGCACCCGCGCCTGCACCGAGACGTCGAGCGCCGAGACCGCCTCGTCCAGCACCACCACATCGGGATTGAGCATCAGCGCACGGGCGATGCAGAGCCGCTGGCGCTGGCCGCCGGAGAATTGATGCGGATAGCGAGGCAGGCAATCGGGGGGCAGGCCGACGCGTTCGAGCAGGAAGGTCATGCGCTCATGCAAGGCCGCGTCGATGCGCCGGCCGGCAGCGATGGCCGGCTCGGCGAGCAGGCTTTGCACATTGAGGCGCGGATTGAGCGAGGCGAAGGGGTCCTGAAACACCATCTGGATTGGTCGGCTGCCGGGCTTGCTGGCGGCGGCGGTGATACTGCCGCCGGCCTTGGTGACCAGCCCGAGAATGGCGCGGGCGATGGTGGATTTGCCGGAACCGCTTTCGCCGACAATGCCGAGGGTTTCGCCGCGCACGAGGTCGAAATCGACGCCCTCCACGGCGTGGACGGCGCCGGCATTGCGGGAGAACAGGCCGCGTCGGACCGGGAATCGCACCATGAGGTTGCTGACGGCGACCACCGGCTGTTCGTCTGCTGCGCGGGTGCCATCGACGCGCACCGCCTGACCGCCGCTGAAATGTGGCACGGCTTGCAGCAAATGGCGGGTGTAGTCGTGCTGGGGGGCGTCGAGCACGGTGTCGAGCTTGCCCTGTTCCACCACTTCGCCGTTCTGCATCACCAGCACATGATCGGCGATGCCGGCGACTAGGCCGATATCATGGGTGATGAAGATCATCGCCATGCCGGTTTCGGCTTTCAGTTCGGCCAGTAGCGCCATGATCTGCGCCTGTACCGTGACATCGAGTGCCGTGGTCGGCTCGTCGGCGATCAGCAGGCGTGGATTGCCGGCCAACGCCATGGCGATCATGATGCGCTGGCGCATGCCGCCGGAGAGCTGATGCGGATAATAGCGCAGGCGGGCGGCGGCGTCGGCAATGCGCACCCGGTCGAGCGCGTCTTTGGCGGCCAGCCGGGCCGCCTGACCGTCTAACCCGCGATGCAGGCGGAAGGCCTCCTCAATCTGCGCGCCCACGGTGTGGACCGGATTGAGCGAGGTCATCGGCTCCTGAAAGATCATGCCGATCTCGCGACCGCGGATGGTCTCGAGGGTCTTCTCCTCGGCCTGCGCCAGATCGAGCGCCGTGCCGTCCGGGCGGGTGAGACCCATGGCGCCGCTGACGATGCGGCCGCCGCCGAAATCGACCAGACGGTTGATCGACAAGGCGGTCACCGATTTGCCCGAACCGCTTTCGCCGACAATGGCGAGGGTTTCGCCCGGCTTGAGGTCGAAGCTGACGCCCTTGACCACTGGGGCGGCGTTCTGGCCGAAGGCGACGGACAGGTCGCGCACTGATAGCAGGGTCATGCTGGCCTCTGCTGGGTGCGGGGATCGAGAATGTCGCGCAGCGCGTCCCCGAACAGGTTGAAGCCGAGAATGCCGAGCATGATGGTGAGGCCGGGGAAGGCCAGCAGCCAGGGGGCTTGCTGCATCAAATTGCGCGCCTCGCTCATCATCAGGCCGAGCGAAGGGGCTGGGGGCTGGGTGCCGAGGCCGAGAAAGCTCAGCGCCGCCTCGGTCAGCAGCGCCCAGGCCAGCGCCAAAGTTACCTGCACGGTCAGCGGGCCGACCAGATTGAGCAGAAGATGGCGGGTGAGGATATAGCGTTGCGAGCTGCCGAAGGTGCGGGCCGCATCGACGAAATCGCGCTGCTTGAGCGACAGGGTGGGGCCGCGCACCACGCGGGCGAAGATCGGCGTATAGACAATGGCGATGGCGGCGACGCTGGTGAAGGTGCCGGGGCCGGTGACGGCGATGATCAGCAGCGCCAGCAAAATGGCCGGGAAGGCCAACAGCACATCCATAGCGCGCATGAACAGCCCATCGAGCGCGCCGCCCCACCAGCCGGCCAGCAGACCGATCAGCGTGCCGAACAGGGTCGCCAGCCCCACCGAGGCGAAGGCGATGACGAAGGATTGGCCGATGCCGACCATCAGCCGGCTGACAGTGTCGCGACCGAACAGATCTGTGCCCATCCAATAGCTGGCGCTGGGCGGGGTAAGCCGGTCGATGCGGAATTGCTGCAGCGGATTATGCGGGGTGAAGCCGAGCGTGCCGCACAGGGCCAGCAGCAGATAAAGCAGGATGATAGCCGCACCGATGCGGCCGGTGGGATGGCGGGCGATGGCCGCAAGGATCCGCATCAGCGTGCCCCCAGCCGGATGCGGGGATCGAGCGCGGCATAGGCCAGGTCGACCAGCAGATTGACGATGAGGAAGTTGAGCGCGATGAACAGTACGCAGCCCTGCACCAGCGCATAGTCGCGCTGGCCGATGGCGTCGAGCGTCAGCCGGCCGAGGCCGGGCAGGGCGAAAATCTGTTCGACGATCACCGCGCCGCCCAGCAGATAGCCAAATTCGACGCCGCTCAGTGTCACCACGGGGATGAGCGCATTGGGTAGCGCGTGGCGCCAGATGACGTTGCGGGCGGGAACGCCCTTGGCCCTGGCGGTGCGGATATAGTCGTCGCTCAGCACGTCGAGCATGGCGGCGCGGGAAATTCGGGTCACCGAGGCGGCAAAGGCAAAGCCCAGCGTGATGGCGGGAAAGATCAACTGCCCGAGATTGGCCAACGGATCGACCCAGAGCGGGGTAAAACTGCCAGTAGCCGGCATGACGCCAAAATACACCGACAGCACGTAAATGATCAGCAGGCCGACGACAAAGCCCGGTGTCGATTGGCCGAGCATGGCCAGCACGCGCATGGAGATGTCGGTGGGCCGCTCATTATGGGTGGCGGCAAGCACCCCGGCCGGAACGCCGGCGCCCAGCGCGATGATCATGGCCAGCAGCGCCAGTTCCAGCGTTAGCGGGAAACGCTCGAGGATCACCGTCAGCACCGGCTTGCCATAGGTGACCGAGATGCCCAGATTGCCTTCGAACAGCCCGGCCAGCCAGCGGCCATACTGTACCACGACCGGCTGATCGATGCCGAAATAGACGGCGAGGGACTGCCGCTGGGCCGGGGTCAGCAGGCCCGCCTCGGTGCCGAGCATGGCGATGATAGCGTCGCCGGGGATCATGCGGATGGCGAAAAAGACCAGCAGCGACACGCCGAGCAGGATCAGCGGAAACGTCAGCAGCCGCCGTGCCAGATAATTCATAAAGCCAGCCCGTTTTGTGGAATAGGGCGGGCCTCGCGGCCCGCCCGGTTAGTTTTGGCTTACGGAGCCAGCTTCACGGTGGTGAGGCCGAACAGCGTTCCGGTGGGCGAGGATTCGTAGCCGGACACGGTTTTCAGCTGCGCCGTGTAAAGGTTGGACGTGGACAGCCAGATCCAGGGCGCCAGCTCGGCGATCCGCGCTTCGAACTTCTGGAAGATTTCCTTGCGCTTGGGGATGTCGGTTTCGATACGCCCCTGCTGCAGCAGGCTGTCGATCTCGTCATCAGCGAAATTCGACACCTTTTGCAGATTGCCGTCCTTGGTGAAGTAGCGGTTATACATCGAATAGGGGTCGGGCCGGCCGCCATTGAGCGCGACGGCCATGTCGAAATCACCGGCCAGCCAGCGGTCGACATAGACGTTGAGTTCCATCAGCTCGATTTCCAGCGTGACGCCGATTTCGGCCAGCTGGCTCTGCAACACCTGGGCCTCGGCCGAGGCGACTGGCGGTTCTCCCGTCGCGGCGATGACTTTTGCGGTAAAGCCATCCACGCCGGATTCAGCCATCAGCGCCTTGGCCTTCTCGATATCCTGCTCGTAGCAGAACAGCGTCGACGGATCGCTGGCATAGGCCGGCATGGTCAGCGGACCAGTGACCTTGCCTTCGCCGACGAGAGCGGTGTCGAGCACGTCCTGCCGGTCCACGGCGCAGGAGATGGCCTGGCGCACCTGCAGATTGTCCATTGGCGTGCGTGCCGGGTTGAGCTGCAGCACGTTGTAGGCGAGGCCCGGAACGGCATTGAGCTGCAGATTGGGCTCATTGGGGACGAGTGTCGCCACCAGCGGATCGTTGAGCAGGGCAAAATCGGTCTGGCCAGCGCGCAGCGAGGCGAGAATGGCGGTTTCGTCCGGCAGCACGGAAATGGTGATGCCGTCATAGGCGATCTTGCCACCAGCCCAATGCGGGTTGACGCTCAGCACTTCGCGGGAATTGGGCTCCCACTGGTCGAGGACAAACGGACCCGAGCCCAACGTCGTGGTGCCGATAGAACCGTCAGCAATGGATTTTGCCGGGACGACGGCGGCGTTGATCGTCGCCATGGCGACCAGCAGCGGCGCATCCTGCTGCGACAGGGTGAACACCACGGTGGCCGGATCGGGCGCGTCGATAGAGGCGATGGAGAGGAAATTGGAGCGGGCTGCGGCCGCCGTGGCTTCATCGAGCAGGCGCTCGAACGAGGCTTTGACGTCCGCCGAAGTGACCGCTACGCCGTCGCTGAATTTGGCATCGGGGTCGAGCTTGAAGGTCAGGGTCAGACCGTCATCGGAGAAGCTCCACGATTCGGCCACGGCCGGCACGACATCCAGCGCCGCATCGAGGCGCACCAGCGGCTCATAGATCAATTCCAGCAGGCGCAGCGACGAAAATGCCGGCTGCGTATGCGGATCAAGCCCGGTGGCATCCTGCGACCAGGCCATGCGCAACTGGGCGGCCTGGGTCGGCAGCGCAACCGCGGTCGAGAGCAGGGCCGCAGCCAGGCCAGCGAAGACGGTGCGGGTGAATTTCATTGGCATTCTCTTCCCCTCAGAGGTGCTGTCGCTGGGCGCCAAGCCGCACCTCGAATAGCTTGACGCCGCCAGACGTTGCTCCATTGCGCCGGCCATCTCGCATGGGCCGCTGGCAAATGGAGTTCGTCTGGATGGGAGCTTAGGAGCGATCCATAGGCAATGTCGAGAGTGGTCCTACACTGGTCTGACTTTGACCCCAGATTGGTATGGAATCGTGGCCCCGATGACCGCGCCTTCCACGCCAAGGTTGGAACGCGATTCCGCATGAGCGCATTTACGATTGTGATAGATTTCTACACCCAGCCAATGGCGGCCTTGGGCCTGATTGGCGTTGGAACGGAAGGAACCAGCCATGGCAATCGCCAAGAACACCGTCTGCATCTGGTATGACAAAGACGCCGAAGCCGCCGCTCGCTTCTATGCCGAAACCTTTCCCGACAGCACCGTCAGCGCCGTTCGCCGGGCGCCCAGCGACAATCCATCCGGCAAGGAGGGTGACGTGCTGACCGTCGAATTCACCGTCTGCGGCATCCCTTGCGTCGGCCTCAATGGCGGACCGGCCTTCAAGCATGACGAAGCCTTCTCGTTCCAGATCGCCACTGACGATCAGGCCGAGACCGACCGCTATTGGAACGCCATTGTCGGCAATGGCGGCGCGGAAAGCATGTGCGGCTGGTGCAAGGACAAATGGGGCCTGTCTTGGCAGATCACCCCCCGCGCCCTCATCGAAGCGATGACCGCCGGTGGCGCTGAAGCCAAACGCGCCTTCGAGGCCATGATGACGATGAAAAAGATCGACATCGCCGCCATCGAGGCGGCGCGTCGCGGCTGACCCTGTCTGGGCCATTTGCTGCCTAGTCTTCGCTGCGTTCCGTGCTGTCGCGATCACGCGCATAGCGTTTCGTCAGCGGAAACGGCGGCAGCCAGGATTCGCGGCGGATGGTCCAGAGTTCATAAGCTGGCCGCAACTGGTCCGGGGCATCCAGGGCGCCGAGATGGACTTCGATTTCGTCGCCGCTGCGGGAGAACACCGATGAGCCGCAATGGGGGCAGAAATGGCGTCCGGCATAGTCGCTGGTTTCGCCGGTGATGGTCACTGCATCCTGCGGGAAAATCGCGGAGGCGTGAAACAGCGCGCCATGATGCTTGCGGCAATCGAGGCAATGACAAATGCCGACCCGGTAGGGGCGACCCAAGGCCACCAATCGAACCTTGCCGCACAGGCAGCCGCCGGTAAATCGGTCCATGCTGCGCCTCCTTGAGGATCAAGCGTCCAACTTACGCGACGGAGCGGCCAATTTTGGGGCCGGGCAGGGCCGTTGCATGCGGCAGGCTGGCCTGGGTGGCGCGATCACGCCCCTGGCGCTTGGCCGCATAGAGCGCCTCATCGGCACTGCGGACCAGATCATCGAAATTCGAGCCGGCCCGGTGCGAACAGATGCCAAAGCTGGCGGTCAGCGCGGTCTGTCGCGACAGGCCTTCGATAGCGCGGGCGCGGAATGCCGCGCGCACCCGATCGACGAACAGATGGGCCGACGCCTGCGGGCTGTCGGGCAGCAGGATGGCGAATTCGTCGCCGCCGATGCGGCCGATAATGGCCTGATTGTCGGCGGCCTGGCGCAGATCGGCGCCAAAGGCCGCAATCACCGCATCGCCGGAGGCGTGACCATGGGCGTCATTGATCCACTTGAAATGGTCCAGATCGGCCAGCACCATCATCGCGGGGCGGCCGTCCTTGATGCAATCCTGCAGCCGTTCATCGGCCTGGTCCTCGAAGCCGCGCCGGTTCAACAGGCCGGTGAGTTTGTCGGTGCGGGATTCGGTTTTCAGCTCGCCGATCAGCTCCAGGGCAATGGCCACCATCAAGGTCAGGGCGACGCCGATGGTCAGCAGGAACGAGGCGAACTGCACCGTCGTCCAATAGACCGACTGCTGAAAGCCCTCATAGCTGGTATAGCGCGAGCCATCCTGCACGATCAGCGCCGGGCGCAGGATGAAGTTGAGCAGCGCCAGCACCGTGATGCCGGTGACCAGATAATCCACCACATTGCCGCGCCGTGGCCGGCCCAGAGCGTAGAGTGTTACCGCCAACACCAGGCCGATGGTCCCGTTCACCGCATAGATGCGCGCGTCGAGGCGGACCTCGACATAAGTGTACCAGGCCAGAAAAATCATCCCGCAGGTCAGGATAACGGCCCAGGCCCGATATGGAAGCTCGGCACCGCGCCGGGATATGGTGGCGGCACATAGCAGGGTGACCGAGGCATAATACATCCCGTTGGCCAGCAGCTTGCTGGCGCCGAAATCGGGTAGCGGCGCGACGTCCTGTATGAAAAAACCCACCGCGCAGGCGGCAAAGCCCCAGGCGGAAAACAGGATGTAGGCGCGATCCTTGCGGTAGCTCCACAGAAAGAAGAAAGCCACGGCCAGCAGCAGCGCAACTGCCGGGTTGAACAGAGATACGAAGAATTGACCAGTCATGGCTGCCAGTATTCGCTGAAAGCGATACCCTGCGCTGCTGCAACGAAAATAGTGTTAAACACCGTGGTTGGATTGCGCTGATTTGCCTGGCGCGAACGAATGCGGCTATGGGAGCCCAGACGCCGGCTTGCGTCGAGAAGGAGATTTGCGTGAGCGTTGCTTTCACCAAGGAAGAGAGTGCCGAAACGGCCTCGGAAACCCTGCTGCCCGATCGGCCGATTTCTCCCGAGCCCAACCTGGTTACCGCCGCGGGCCTCGCGGCGCTTGAACAGGCACTCGAAACAGCGCGCCTGGCCTATGACGCCGCGATGCTGATCGAGGACGTCAACGAAAAGCGGCGGCAAGCCGCCGGGCCATTGCGCGACCTGCGCTATTACGCCGACCGGGTCCGCACCGCGCAACTGGTGCCGCAGGCATCCACCAGCGACGTGGTGGCTTTCGGTGGCAGGGTGACCTTCCAGCGCGACGACGGCCGCGTGCAAACCTATCGGATCGTCGGCGAGGACGAGGCCGACCCCAAGGCTGGCTCGATCTCCTATGTCTCGCCCATCGCGCGGGCGCTGATGGGCAAACAGGTGGGCGATGTGGTGAGCGTCGGCGCGCAGGAGTTGGAGGTCGTGGACCTGTCCTGAACAAAAAAGGCGCCCCGAAGGGCGCCCAAGGTTCCTATTCTGCGGGCTGCGTAGCCCGGGCAGGACGGTGCCCGGACACGAAGACCACCACCAGGCCCAGCGCGGCGACCGCAGCGCCGGCGAAGGATACCACGGGCAGGCCGAGGCCGGCGGAGATCACCACCCCGCCAACGGCCGCGCCCAGGGCATTGCCGAGATTGAAGGCGCCGATATTGACCGATGAGGCGAGGCCCGGGGCGCCGCTGGCGGCCTGCATCACCTTGGTCTGCACCGGCGGCACGATGCCGAAGGTCGCCACGCCGAAGAGGAACAGGCCGATAGCGGCGCCGATCTGGCTGGTCAGCAGGAAGGGCAGGGCGATCAGGATGGCGATAATCGCCGTCAGGAAGATCTTGATGCTGCCATCGAGCGACCACGAGGCGAGCCTGCCACCCAGGCCATTGCCGATGGTGAAGCCAACACCCACCAGCATCAGTCCCAGGGTGATGAAGACCGGGGACGCGGCGGTCAGGGTTTCGAGCATCGGCACCACATAGGTGTAGAGCGTGAACATGGCGCCAGCGCCCAGCACCGTGGTCAGCAGAGCCAGCAACACCGGGCCCTGGGTGATGGCCGCAAGCTCCTTGCCGATATCGGGGCGCTCGGCGACGGCGCCGCGCGGCAAGGCCAGCAGCAGCGCCAGCATGGTCAACAGGCCCAGACCCGCCGTGGCCCCGAAGGCCATGCGCCAGCCGATCTGCTGGCCGATCCAGGTGGCGGCGGGTACGCCGCCGATATTGGCGATGGTCAGGCCCATGAACATGGTGGCGATGGCCGCAGCCTGCTTTTCCTTGGGCACGAGGCTGGCAGCGACCATGGAGCCGAGGCCGAAAAACGCGCCATGGTTGAGGCTGGTGACGAGGCGAGCGGCCAGCAGCGTCCAATAATCCGGCGCAATGGCCGACAGGATATTGCCGAGGGTGAAGATGGCCATGAGGAAGATCAGCGCGGTGCGGGTGCGCAAGCGGCCGAACAGTAGCGTCATCACCGGCGCGCCGAGCATGACGCCGATGGCATAGGCGCTGACCAGCAGACCGGCTGTGGGGATATCCACCCCGACTCCGGTGGCGATAGTGGGCAGCAGGCCCATGGGGGCAAATTCGGTAGTGCCAATGCCAAAGGCGCCGATGGCCAGCGCCAGAAGGGGCCAGTTGAGTTTCATGGATCTAGGTCCTTGCAGAAGAAAGAGGCGCGGCAACGCGCAGGACCGATTCACGGTCGCTCTGAGTTGCCCTTAGATGACACTGATCGCGCTCGGCGATAATGACACGCAGCGTCGCATCACTCATGAAACCAGTTCACAGATAGCGGGCCGCACATTAGGCTATTGTCGCGTGGATGGAGCATTCCAATGGACAATCGCATCGGCGAACTACAGGTCTTCCTGCGGGTGGTGGAAACGGGGAGCTTCTCGGCGGCGGCGCGGCTGACGCAGACCACGCCATCGACGGTCAGCAAGCTGATTGCGCGGATCGAAGCGCGGCTGGGCACACGCCTGATCGAGCGCTCGACGCGTCGGCTGTCGCTGACCGAGGAGGGGCGGCTATTCTACGAGCGCGGCAAGGCGATGGTGAGCGCCTTCGACGAGTTTGAGCGCGATTTGACCGCGGGTGCCGCCAGCACCGGGGGCATTGTCCGGGTCAATGCGTCGGTCGGGCTGGGAGTGCATGGGCTGGAGCCGCTGCTGCCGGAATTCTGGGCGGCCTATCCCAATATCATCGTCGATCTGTCGCTGTCGGACGAGATCGTCGACCTCTATCTTGATCGCACCGACATCGCTTTCCGCATCGGGCCGCTGGCTGATTCCAGCCTGACGGCGCGGCGCATCGGTGCGGTGCAGCGCCGCATTGTTGGCACGCCGGCCTATCTGGCGCGCTACGGCACCCCCCAAAGCATCGAAGACCTCGACCGCCACAATTGTCTGGGCTTCAATTTCCGCCGCTCCGGACCAATCTGGCCGCTCAATCATGGCGGCCGCATTGTCGATCACATCATCGCGGGCAGCCTGTTGGCCAATAATGGCGAATCGGTGCGGCGCATGGCCTTGGCCGGCGTCGGTCTGGCGCGGCTGGGTGATTTCCACCTCCGGCAGGACCTGGCGGCGGGGCGGCTGGTCGAGGTGCTGCCCGATCTCGGTATTGGCGATTTCGAGGAGGTCCACGCGCTCTTTCTCGGCGGCCGGCATATGCCGCATCGGATCAGGCTGTTTCTCGATTTCATCGTCCCGAGATTGCAGGCCTGGCTGTGAGATCGCCCAATAGTGAGCCCGGCGACGTATGACGAGACTGGCGCTGGAAAAAGCTGGATGTGTAGGGACAATGCCAGGCGCGTGCCTTATCTAAGGGGCGTGGCGGTCAATTCAAACGGCTTGCCACAGGCCTCCTATATTCTCCAACGCAGGCCGGTCTCATCGACCCTGCGGCATGATCGAAAGGTTGCAGCGTGACACCCTCCCTGGAGTTCCGCGACGTCCGTAAATCCTACGGCAAAACCGAAGCCCTCAAAGGGGTCAGTCTGGCGGTTGGGGCCGGAGAATTTGTGGGGCTGCTTGGGCCCAATGGCTCAGGCAAATCCACCCTGTTCCAGATCGCCGCTGGGTTGTTTGTGCCGGACGCAGGCTCGGTTTCGGCATTTGGGCTGGGCTATCGGAAAAACCCGTCCGAGATATTGCGAAAGCTTGGGGTGGTGTTCCAGACACGCTCGATCGATCTGGAGATGAGCGTAGTCGCCAATCTCAAATTTCATGGGGCGCTGTTTGGCCTGTCGGGCAAGGCGCTCACGGCGCGCATCGATGAGGTGACGCGGCTGTTGGAAATTGACGCGGTCGCCAACAAGACCGTGCGCATGCTGTCAGGCGGCAACCAGCGGCGGGTGGAAATCGCGCGGGCGCTGCTCAATCAGCCTGAATTGCTGCTGATGGACGAGCCCTCGGTGGGGCTTGACCCAGAAAGTCGGCGCCTGCTCAACGAGCATATCATCGGGCTGCAACGCACCCGCAAGGTGGCCGTCCTGTGGGCCACCCACCTTGTGGAAGAGGTTGCGGCGGCGGACCGGATCGTGTTGATCGCCGAGGGATTGGTGCTGGCCGCCGGGACGCCCGCCGAGATCTGTGAACTGGCGGGCGCCGCGACGTTGGCTGAGGCCTATCTGGCGCTGGTGGGCAGTGCGGCGGTCGCCGCCTAATCGCGCTTTTGCTTGCGAATAGCCCCTGCCTGCGGGTCATAGCCGCGCGCGGCCAGGGCGAAAGCGACAATGGTTGAGCCGGCAACGACCGCAAAATCGACCCAGCTGAACCGGCCATAGGCGGCAAACCGCATTAGCTCGACGGCGTGAGTGAAGGGGTTCGCCTCGGAGAGGTAATAGACCGGCTGGGCCCCCACCTCCCGCAGCTTCCACAGCGGGTAGAGGGCGGACGACAGAAAGAACATCGGAAAGACGACGAAGTTCATCATGCCGGCGAAATTCTCCAGCTGGCGCGTATAGACCGAGACCAGCAGGCCGATGGAGCCCAGCATCAGACCCGACAGCAATATCGCCGGAATGATGGTGACGTAGCCCCAGAGCGGAAAGCCATAGCCGAACAGCCGGGCCAGGCCGAGAAAGGCATAGGCCTGCAGCAGTGACAGGATGGTGGCCCCGACGATCTTGCCAAACAGCAGGAAGTTGCGCGGCAGTGGCGAGACCAGCATGACGCGCATCACGCCGGCTTCCCGGTCATAGACCATGGACAGCGCCGACTGCATGCATTGGAACAGGACGACAATCCCGACCAGCCCCGGCAGGATATATTCCTGATAGGGGGTATAGGTCTGGTAGGGCGGGATGATCGAGACGCCCAGCAGATCATGCATGCCGGTGGCGAACACCAGCAGCCACAGGGCAGGCCGGATCAGGGCCGCGAGCAGGCGCTCAGTCTGGCGCAAGAATTTTGAAATCTCGCGCCAGCTGATGGCAACAATGCCGAGCCAAAGATGATGGGCGGTTACAGACACGCGTGTTCCGGTTCGTCAGTGCCGAGCGTGTCGAGCGTGTTGATCTGGTGTTCAAACCCATCGAGCGGCGGAATGGCTATCACCGCGTTGTGGGTTGCCAGCATGACCGGCATGCGCATCTGCCCGTCCCATTCGCGGAAGTTCATGGTTACGCCCTTGGAGCCGTCGATGCGCAGCTTTGAGGCCCGCAGATACGCGTCGATGCCGGCGGCATCGGTCGCGCGCGACTTGGTGTAGGCCGTGGCGATGGCTTTAGCCGCAATCCAGGTCGACCAGTCCTGTCCGGCCATCCGGCGACCACCGGAAATATCCTCGAAGCGAGAATTGACCTGGGGTGCGCCATAGCGCTCCAGCGACCAGTGCCATTCGGTGGCGACAAGCCCGGTGGAGCCCAGGACGGGGCGCGGCAATTGCGTCGCATAGGGCAGGTACCGGCCATACTCGCCATCGCTATCGGCGAGGTAGATGACGTCATAATCCGCACCGCCGGTCAGCAGGCGGGTATTGTTCTCCTCGCGGCTCTCCGGATTGGTGCTGAGCGAGAAGGGACGCTGGTCCACGATGTCCAAGCGATAGCGCTCGGCCGACTGGCGGAAGCTGTCGGCGATCTGGGCGTCACGAGGCTGTTCGCCAACCAGCAGCAGCACCTTGGTCCAGTTGTTGCTCCGCAGGTACTGCACCATGGCGTCGGCGGTCATCCGGTCGGATGCCGCAGTATGCAGCAGGTTGGGATAACAACGACCGCGCAGGACATCGTCTGGCGCGGTCGCATTGACCAGCGTCACCGGTAGATCGCGGCTGGCACTGGCCAATTGGTCGACCGTTTCGCCGGGCAGGTCGAGAATGACAAACTGCGTCCCGGCTGCGGCCATGGCCTCAACCTTGGCCAGCAGCCCGGCGACATCGCCGGCCTTCTCTGCATCGAGCACAAAGCTGTTGCCGGTTGCCTCGGCCAGCATCTGGGAATCGAGCAATCCCAGTTCCGCGCCCTTGAGCGCGTCACCGGTGGGATGGAGTTCGATCCGCGCATAGACATAGTCTTCGGAATAGCGCGGATCGTTCTCGAGCGACAGGTAGCCAATGCTGATATCGGCGGCCAAAGCCGTCGACACCAACAGAGAAAACCCAAGGGCTGCCAGGGGCCTAATCATCGATCAACACGGTGTGCGGAACCCGTCCAACGGGAACCGATTTCACCGCCTTCATGGTGGCCATATCAACGATGGTGATGTCATCAGACAGGCCATTGGCCACAATCGCGATGGAGTCATCGTGATTGAGCGCCACCGACCAGGCGCGCCGGCCGACGAGCACATATTCAATCACCTCTTTGGTAGCGACATCCACAATAGCGATGTGGTTGGCGCGACCCAGGCTGACCAGCGCCTTGCTGCCATCCTTGGTGATCTCGATGCCCACCGGGGTCACGTCTTCAAGGCGGAAACCGGGCGGGATATATTCCAGCACGTCCTTGATCTCGTTGGTGGCGCGATCGATCACATAGACCTCACTCGACAGCTCGGCCGAAACCCACAGCTCGGTATCGTCCGGGGTCATGGCGAAGCGACGCGGACGGGTGCCCACCAGGATATTCTTGGTGACCGCATTGGTCGCCACGTCGACGACGTGGATCATGTCCGCAACTTCCGACGTCACGTAAACCGTGGTGTTGTCGGCCGTGGCGATAACGCCTTCCGGCTCGGCGCCAGTCGGAATATCGGCAATCGAAATGCGGGTCGCCGCATCGATCACTTCGAGCCGCGAATCTTCTTCGTTCGAGACGTAGATGCGCGATTCGTCGGGTGAGAAGGCAAACACTTCCGGGCTCGGCCCGGTCGGGATGCTGTCCACCACTTCGAGGGTTTCAACATCGATGATGTCGATGATGTCGTCGTCGCCGCACGCCACATAGAGCAGGGTGCGGTCGGCGTTGAAATGCATGTCGCGCGGACGGCGCGAAGTCTCGATCCGCTTGACGATCTCGTATTCAGGATTGAGCACGACGACTTCATGGCTCTTTTCGTTGGATACGAAAATGAGATTAGTTCCCGCCGCCTGGGCGGGAACAATCATGGCCAACGTCATGCCGACGAGGGTGATGAGGGATTTTAGCTTCATGGCTATTTCACGATGAACTTGCCGACCAACCCACGGCTCTCATAGCCGTCAGCCGAGAACTGATACTCGCCCGGACGAACCGGAACGAACCAGATGTCGACAATGCCTTCGTCGTCGAATTCGACGCTGTGCAGGCCATAAGGGGTGATTTCGAGGTCGTTGATGATCACCTGGTTGATCCAGGAATTGCGGAACAGGCCCGGTGCGATCACTGCCAGCTCTTCGCCGCCATCATGGACGATGCGCCAGCGGTAATACTTGCCGGTTTCCAGCTCGAAGGTGGTTTGCGAGAAGGTCAGGTCAGTGGAGTTGATTTCCAGATCAGGCAGGCGGGTCGCATTCGATGCCAGGTTACCTTCGGCCAAAGCCGTGCCGGGGACGGAAATCAGGCAGGTAAAAATAGCGGCTGCCTTGAGTGAATTCCAAATCTTCATCGTCGTGTGTCCTCTTCCCTGAGTGAACAATTGCTAATTTTTTTGGCGCTGTTCGCTTTGCGCAACCCAGCGCGTCGTCGGAATTGTGATTTTTACAAATTCATTGCTGTCTTAGGTCGGCATATCTCCATTTTTAGTCGTGCCAGGAGGCGTCCGGCATAAGGGCGCCACTGAAATTCGTGCCGTCAATATTCGTGTCGCGGAGATTCGCCGCAAGCAGCCTTGTTCCGCTCAGATCGGCATTGGACAGGTCGGAGTTTACCAGATCGGCGCGCAGCATGTCGGCGCCCTTCAAGGTGGCTCCGGCGAAGTTGCTGTTGCGGGCATTGATCTCCGACAGGTCACCGCCCTCAACGCTGCCACCCTGCAGGTTGAAGCGCTGCATGGTAACGCCATGAAAGGTCGAGCCCTTCAGATCGGCGCCAGAAGCATCAACACCACTCAGGCGGGCGTTCTCATACTGGCTGAACGGCAATTCAGCGTTCTTGAGTGTGGCGCCGGTCATGACGGCACGGCGAAACACCGCGCCAAGCCCGATCGCTCCATCGAGAACCGCGTTTGACAGCTTGGTCCGGAAGAAGATCACCTGATCGACCGTGGTCTTCTGCAAATTGGCGCCGGTCAAATTGGCTTCGGTGAAATCGGTATGGGTCAGGTTTGCGCCCTGCAGATTCACGCCCTGCATGCTGGCCCGATAGAAACCGGAATTTGCCAGATTTTTCCCGCTCAGATCGAGACCGTCAAAGATGGAGTCGGTGAAATCGCCCTCGGACAGATTGGCGCCACTCAGATCTGCGCCGGTAAAGTCACAGGCCACACAGCGCGTCGTCGTCCCAGCCAGGAAATCCTGCAACGGATCGGCACTGGCCATGCCCGTGCCCTGGGCGAGAAGGAGCAGCGTCGCGAACGCGCCCAGTGCTGTCCTGCGTGCCAGGGTCATTGCTGGGCTTTCTCCTCGACGCGAGGATAGGACGCATCCCAAGCTTCCCACCGCGTCGAACTTTCAAACTGGCCTGGGGCGAACTGGCCGGTGAGATCGACACCGGTCTGGCCCGGCTTGCGGAAGGCATGGCCCTCGACGCGCACAAATTTGCCGTCGACGGACTTGGTGCAGATGTCATCGACGTAGTTGGTGCCCACCGGCGTGCGCCCGAAGCGTGGTTCGAAGCTGTCGCAGTCCCAGCCTTCGCTGCCATAATGCGAATACACCCGGAAGCGCAGCAAATAGGCCTTGGAGCGGTCCCGCGTTTCAGCGCGTGAATCGGTCACCGCACGGAACCCCCGCGACACGCCGTTTTCGTCAAACAGCAGGGACATCACCACGGGAAAATTGGCGACCCGCGTGCCGCCGAAGGGCTGCAGCCAGAGCTCTTCGTCATATTGGTCATGAAACAGCTGGGACAGGCGCTCGGTGCTGTTGCCGAATTCGACAACAACTTCATGCAGCCCGTTCTCATCCGCCGCGCATTTTGCATACTCCGCCCAACCGGATAAGGCTTGCAGCGACAGATTGCCATTGTTGCCGCAGGCAAAGCGGTCATACCCTTCAGTGGTAATGTCAGCAGCATTCTGCCCGATGCCCAAGGTGCGGAAATCGGGCGGGAAGGGCGCTGTTTCCTGGGCCTGTACGGCGGCCGAGAGGCTCAGCGCCAAGACCGAAGCGGCAATTGCCGATGCATATTGAGCAGAGCGAAGTTTTTGAAGAATTGCGGAGAATACAAATGAAACGGGTCGCATGTTTGGCTTTTCTATATTCGGCGCTGGTTGGAGCCACATATGCCCAAGGGATATTAAGCGCGCCCCTGAAGACGGAAGTCGGACCCGCCGTCGCGGTTGAAGGGGATCATGTGGCTGTGAACGGCGTGGTCTTCGCGCTGTTTGGAGTCGATGCGCCCCTTAGAATTCAGTGGTGTACCAATGATGGCCAAAAATTTGGCTGTGGCTTGGAGGCCTTGCAGTCGCTGCAGGGCCTGATCGAAAACGAGACCGTAAGCTGCGAGCAGGTCCGCGATCCGCACTTGCGCCGCCGCGTGCTGCGCTTTGGCCGGTGCACTATTGGCGACCTGGATCTCGCCGCTGAGCTGGTTCGTCAAGGTATGGCCATGGCATTTCCCGACCAGTCTGATGAGTATGTGCGGCTTGAGGAAGAGGCAAAGTCGAACAGGGTAGGTTTGTGGGCCGCGGATGAATTTACGCCTCCGTGGATCTGGGAGGATACGTATCTCAACGAGCGCTAAAGGCCTCCCACAGCGTGAGGTAAAGGTGGGCCCCAATGGGGCCCACCTTCGATAACTTAGTTGATCGCGAAGACGTAGAGCTGATCGGTCGGCACGAAGAACGCGGACGGCGGATAGACGCCACGATCTGCGGCAGACGGAGCAGCACCAGCCAGCACAGCGATGTACTGCTTGCCATCCACTGCGTAGCTCATCGGCGGGCCAGCCAGCGAGGTGCCGACGTTGAACTTCCACACCACTTCCAGCGACTTGGCGTCATAGGCAGTGATGTAGCCGTCCGTGCCCGAACCGAAAACGAGGTCGCCACCGGTTGCCAGCATGCCGTTCAGACGACGCGGCATGGTGACCTTGCTGACCGTTTCACCGGTAACCGGGTCGATCGCGATGACCGAACCACCGTTGAACACTTCCGGCATGACCGTGCCTTCAGGAGCAGGCAGACGCCCGTTCCATTCACGCTGTGCGGCCACGACGTCGTATTCGCCACCGGTAATGGTCGGATTCGGCGACTCTTCAGGCACGTAAGCCGAGCAACCTTCAGCCGACGTCACGTACAGCAGGTTCACACCCGGGTTGTACGCAGCAGGCTGCCAGTTCTTGCCGCCGCCGAGCGTCGGGCAGTAGATGCCGACGTCGCCAGCACGCGAACCGACGGTACCAGCAATGTACTTCTGCAGACGGGCTGCAGGATCGTACTCGTTGGGCTTGCCGGTTTCGAGGTCAATGCCAGTGGTCCAGGAGACGTCTTCAACATACTGCTCGGCATAGCTCAGCTTGCCGTCCAGACGGTCGAAACCGTACATGAAGCCGTTACGGGCCGCACGAACCACCATCTTGCTGGTCTTGCCGTCTTCACCGACGACGTCGATCAGCTGGTTGTCACCAACTTCGTCATAGTCATACGGGTCGTTCGGCGTGAACTGGTAGTGCCAGTCGATGGCGCCGTCCTTGGAACTGATCGCCACGATGCTGGACGCATAGAGGTTGTCGCCAGGACGGTATTCGGCGTCAATCTGCGGCGCCGGGTTACCGGTGCCCCAATACATCATGCCGGTTTCCGGGTCATAGCTGCCGGTCTGCCAGATCGAGGCGCCGCCAGTCTCCCAGTCACGACCTTCCCAGGTATCAAAGCCTGGCTCGCCAGGTCCGGGGACGAGGTGAGTCCGCCATACCGGCTCGCCGGTATTCAGATCCAGGGCCTCAAGCCAGCCGCGAATACCATATTCGCCACCTGCCGGACCGTAGACTGCGGTGTCACCCACGATCAGCGGTGCGCCGGTAAAGCTCTCGGCACGCTCCTGGTCGGCGCGCTGCACCTCCCAGTTCACTTCGCCGCTTTCCTTGCTGAGCGAGAAGACGCGTCCGTCCATGGTCAGGCCGATAACATCGCCGTTCCACAGGCCGATACCGCGGTTTTCTGCACCGCAGCAGGTCGCGTCCGAAATCCACTCACGGTCGACTTCCGGATCATACTTCCAGATGATCTTGCCGACCTTGCCGTCGCGAACGTCCACTTTGTACACCACGGACCAGCCGGACTGCACATACATGAAGCCGTCTTCAACCAGGGGCGTACCCTCGTTGCGAGCGCTGGCATAACGACCACCGCGCGAGGCGTTGTCGAACGTGGTCACGAACGCGAGCGTCAAATCCTTGACGGTGTCCGTGTTGATTTCCTTCAGCGGGCTGAAGCGATGGCTGTCATAGGTCCGGTGAACCATCAGCCAGTTGGCGTCTTCGGCCTCGCTGCCGGCGGCGAGCAGGCGCTCGGCCGTCGTGTCAGCGGCCATCGGCGCGCCAATGGCCAAAGCCATGCTGAGTGCAATCAGGCTTGATTGCAGCAGAGAATTCCGTCTCATACTATTGCCTCCCAATCTAAAAATTAAATCACATCGTCTCGTCGCCGCCGACTCGTGAGTCGAAGACTGAAGCAACCACGATCTCGCCATCAACTATTTCCAGACCAAGCTGGGGTAGTTTTCTACTGGCAGGCCCAAACACGACTGAACCGTTGTTTTTTGGGTCGAAGTGCGAGCCATGGCACGGGCACTCGAGATTTTTCTCTTCGCGAAGCCAGCCGGTCACTTCACAGCCGGCATGCGTACAGATCGCGGAATAGACAAACACCCCTTCAGCTGCAGCAGCCTTGGCCTCGTCGGTCAAATCGCTGTCGTTGAACTTGATGGCCAGCAGGGTGTGCATGTAATCGCCGTTACGGACAACGCCTTCGGGCGACACCGCATAAGCCGTCTTCGGGCTGGTGCCTGCGCGCAGTTCCTTGACGGTCAGGCGGCGGCCATCTTCACGGATCGTGATGAAGTCGCCAACCTGCGGCGCCAGCTCGTTGTCGGCCTGGGCGAAAGCGGGACCAGCGACGGCAATGCCGCCAACGGCGACCATGCCCTGAAGAACGGCGCGCCGGCCAAAGCCAGCAGCCAAACGGCAGATCGGCTGACCTTCGCCAAATTCTTTGTTGTTATCTTCTTTGCTGCTCATTCAGCGCTCCTCAACAACGCATAATATTATCGGTAGAAATTGGCTCCGCCCTCAAGGGCAGAGGTTCAGCTTCCCCTTGGGGCCGGCGCCATCCAGCACCTTGATGTCAACGGACTGCTTGTCGTCCTGCAGCGAAATGCGCAGCGTACCGCTCTCGGCCTCTTCATGGCCGGCCTCGCACACGACATTGGCATCCCAGACCGTCTTGCCATCTTCGGCAACCGGATCGGTCAACCCAGTAATGGTACAAATGGCCTCATCAACGAGGGCCTTCTCTGCTCCCAGGGCTCTAACCTTGCCATCTGGAATGGAACGCTCGCCATTTATGATCGCGCAACCAGCCGCTGTTCCGTAGGTGCCGTCTATCTCAAGCGGCTGCGCCAACAATGGTGACGAACACAATGAAAACACAACAACGGCAGCGAGGAAGCGACGTTTGGATTGAGGCATTATTGCAATACCTTCCCTTTTAAACTTGGTGGTTCAAAAACTAGAAAATTCGTCCTAAACCACGATAGTTGTTACAAAAAATGACGTGGATGGCAAGCAAGAATGGGCAAAAGTCATACGAATGTCTAAAAGCCTTTCCGGGGTTCGAGACGTCGGCCGGTCCGGAGGCTGAGTCGACGGCCACAGGACAGGTTTGGAGCATGCCGGACGATCAAAGCGCGCCCAAAACGGCTGCGGGCTACGCACTGGTGCCATCGCGGCGCGTCAGCATGGCCCGAGTCTCGGGATAGAGCGCCAGCAGCGGCTGGGCCGCAGCTTCACCCGAAACAAAAATGGCTGTGGACAGGGCATCGGCGAGCATGGCGCGCGGGGCAACTACGCTGACCTCCAGCAGACGCTGGGCGCTGCGCCCGCTGGCCGGATCGAAGATATGGTGCAGGTCCGACCCGGGGAAATGCTGACCATAGCCGCCCGAAACAGCCAGCGCTTCATTGGCGATGCTGATGGTGCGATTGATTTCCAGGGTATTGCGTGGGTTTTTGAGGGCGATCAACCAGGCGCCACCCTCCGGCCGCCCGCCGATGGCACGGGTTTCGCCCACGTCCACCATGCTGTTATCGAAGCCTTCCTGCTGCAGTAAATCGGCGATCCGATCAGTAATATAGCCCTGGGCGATGCCGTTGAGCGTCACGGCCATGCCGGGCTTGGCGAATCGTAGCTGCCTTGGGCCGATCTCGAGCTGGCGATAGTCCACCAACGCGCGCGCCGCTTCGATGATCGCAGCAGGCGGCCCCGCGACCAACTCCGGTTGCTTGCGGAAATGCTCACTATAGACCCGCCAGAGCGGCTGGACCGTCGGATCGAAGGCGCCATGGCTCGCAGCGGCAATCTCGCGCGCAGCCTCCAGAACCGCCACCAGATCGGGCGAGGGCGTGAGCAGCCGGCCATTGTGGTTGAGCCGGGAAATTTCGCTGTCATGGCGGAACAGGCTGAATACCCCTTCCAGCCGTTCGACCTCGCTCCGCATCCGGGCGATTGTCGAATGGGCAAAGGCGGCATTGGGGTGCCACAGCGTCAGGCTGGCCGGGCCGCCCAGCGACTCGCCTTGCCAGGTCTGGAATGAAGGTTGCTCGCCGAGCCGGCTGAGGCCGGCAATGCCGACCGGCACGGCCAGCGTCGCCGCCAGCACCTTGAGGGCCTGCCGACGCGAGTATTTCGACGGAGCGCCGGGGCGCGAGGAGGTTCCGCTCATCATTTAGCCACCGCATTGCGCGTGAAAACCGGAACATTCGGACGCTGGGCGGCGCTGGAGCGCTCACGCTGCTTGCGCTGCTTGGCCAGCGGCGGGCAGCGATGGTCGTCGTAATATTCCACCTGACAATCCAGGCATTGGAAACACTCGGCCATGTTGATCTTGCCGGTCGGCTCGATCGCACGCACCGGGCAACTGCGTTCGCATAATTTGCAGGGGCTGCCGCATTCCGGGCGGCGCTTGAGCAAGGTCAGCAAATGCAGCCGGTCGAGGATCGCCAAGGCGCCGCCAAGCGGGCAAAGGAAACGGCAAAACGCCCGTTCGGTAAACAAGCCGATGGACAACAGCACCACCGCGTAAAGCACATAGGGCAGGGCGCGGACAAAGTGGGTGGAAATTGCCGTCTTGAATGGCTCGATGTCGGCGGCGACCGAACCCGCAGTGGGCGCCAGGAACGCCAAGCCGACAACCACGGCGAAGGACACATATTTCCCCCACCACAGCCTGCCTTGCAGCTTGGCGCTGGGATTCCATTGCGGCAGGCGGAGCAGGCGGGCCGCCTGGGCCAGCAATTCCTGCAAGGCCCCGAATGGGCAAAGCCAGCCGCAAAACACCCCGCGCCCAATAAGCAGCAGCGAAATGGCCGTATAGATCGAAATCATCACGATCAGCGGTTCGGCCAGATAGAAGCCGATATCCAGATTCTGGAACGGCGCTTTGAGATAGTTGATGACATGCACGATGGAGAGTTGCGCGCCGACACCCCAGCCCAGCCAGACCAGCGTGAACACTAGGAAACCGGTGCGAACCCAGCGATGCAAACGCCGGTAACGCGACAATACCGACTGGAACGCCAGAATTCCCGTCAGCGCCAGCAGAGCCACGCCCAGGATGATCACTTCGGTCCGACTATGCTCCCAGGCCTCGACCCAGGCCGGAACCGGGTCCGGTTCGGGCATCAGGATGTGGCGGGGGGGCAATTGATAGTCCAGCACGGGCAGCGCGATGGTCGCGGTGGCGCCGGTAGCAGCGTCGGTGGCATGAACCAGAATCTCGACGCCCCAAGGCGCCAGCGGGTCGAAACCGCTATCGGGCGGCAACAGCACCATGCCGCTGACCTTGCCCAGCCGAATTCCGGCCCGCATGAAACTGGATTTGTCGAACTCGAAGCTGCGGTCGCCCTGTAGGATGCGCAAGCGCTCCAAGTGGAAGCCGCTGGAGCGGTTCTGGAATTTATAGCCCAGGAAATCATAGCGGCCATTGGAGGCCAGAAAAATGGCCTGAGACCCCGGGGGGAAGTCGGCGAAGATCAAGTCGTGGCTGCCCCGGCCGGCGGCATTCCGGCCGATCATGGCAGGCGTGGCAAGGCCAGCGCGCAGTTGCAGATAAACCTCATCAGGTCCACCGCGCGGAGTAATCTCGGGCGTCATTGCTGCCGCCCCGGCCTGTTCCATCGCCTGGGCGAGATCGGCATTGGTGATGGTCATCGACGCGATGGAGCCATCGGCGAGCAGGGCGTTGTGGTCCATCGGCGCGAAACTATCGATGTCGAGCGTGGGCTGGGTAATCACCGGCCGGCCGAGCCGCGCGCTGAGCACGACGCGGGCACTATCTCGGATCGCATTGCGGAAGGCCCGGCCAGAGGTCGTCACCCCGGCAAGGAATTCCGGCTTGGGGCCGTCCGCAGCCCCGGTACGTGAGGACATGCCCGCTGTGGCGGTCAGAAATTTATCCGTCAGCGCGATGAGCCGGTCATCCTCGATGATCAGGGGCTCACGGTGAAACAGGCTGACCGCGCCGGTCACCCGTCCATCCAGGCCAACACCCGCGATGACATCGAATGGCGTGCCCGAATAACCATGAGCCCGCACGATATCCAGCGTCGAAAAGATATAGCCGAGCAGTTCATCGCCCTGATAGGCGGCTGCCGACAGCGGCCCCTCATCGTCCAGCAATTCGGTGCGGTCGGCTTCGGGAAAAACCTTGCTGACCACATCTGGCGTCAGCCGCTCGCTGAGTGCGGGCGGATGCTCCCCATATTCGTAGTCAGCAGCATGGGCCAGTGACGCGATTAAAAACGACAGGCAAAAAACAGTCCGGATGAAAAACCCGGCGAGGCGGGCATCGCGCCCAGTAAAACTAAACAATTCAGACATCTCCCACCGCCGGAACTGCGTTTCGACGATTAGCGTGAGTCTATGCCTATTTGTCGCGCCGGGGGAAGGCAGACGCGATCACAACCGTCCACCGGAGCGGATTTTGAGGTTGAATTTGCTGATTCTGGGCCGCGCGGATTGCGGGCGTCGCCGCCAGCAATCCGCGCGTTTTCAGCACGAAGGCCTGTTCAGACCTGCGATCAGTCCAGCTTGAGGAAAGCCAGTCCGTTATTGTTGTTGAGCGGGATCACCAACTGGTTGGCCTCGGCGTCGTAGCACATCGAGGCGGCGCTCGGCACGCCGGTGGCGATAAGCTCGGCCGGCTGTCCCGGGACGATCTTGGAAATGCCGCCCTGCGTGACGCTGCTGACATATTTGGTGCCGTCGGCCATGATCACGAGGCCATCGCTGCCGGGTTGGGCGGCATGCTCGGCATTGAGCAACTCGCCTTCGGGCGAAAACGTCAGCACCGCATCGTCGCCGATATTGACCACGACAATATTGCCGTCGCCATCGATCCCCACACCGTTGGGCGATGCCAGCGGCGCGCCGTCAAGAAAGACGCTGGCCGTGCCATCCGGGGTAATCTTGTAGATGCGCATCGGATCTTCGGCCTTGCCGCCGCCGGTCTGGGACGCATAGATCGTGCCGTCGTCGGCGACTTCGATGTCGTTGAACCACGCCACTTCGGGCACCGGAATTTCGCCCGAAGGCGCGCCGGTTGCCATGTCGAACATGCGGATGACGACAGTTCGTGCTACCCCGTCAGCAGTGCCACCATCGCTATCGGCGGCGTAGAGCGTGCCGTTCACGATGTCGCTGCCGAATGGCTCATTGAGCACCAGGCCGTTGCGATTGGCCCCGATCCAGCGGGGCGTATGCACCGAACCATCATGATTGATCAGGGACACAAAGGCATCATTGGGGAATCTGTCCTGCGGCGCACCTCGGTTGAGGGCCACAATGAGGTTTCGTTCAGCATCGTAGGAACAGCTCTCGGTGCTCACCAGGGCGCCGTACATTTTTACATTGTCAGAAGCCGGGGTGTAGACCCCGTCGCGGCTGGTCACACCCACTGGCATGCCGGCCTTGAACGGCTGCACTTCGGCTGGTGCCGCAGCTTGCTGTGCATTAACTGCGCCAGTGCTCAGCAGAAGGGCAATGCAAATGCTTGATGTTGACAATTTCATGAAAAATCTCCAAGTCGGCTTGCTTCAGGCGAAGGCGGATGTATTCGGAGTAATTTTGGCAAGACAAGAATAATTTCTTGTAGGTCAATTTTAGGCTGGACATATTCAACTTAACGTCGATGCCGGCCCTCCGGTTGACTGAAAATACTTGCATCGTCCCAGATGCGGGACGATGCACGCATGGCGGATCATTGCGTATTTGGCCGGCGCTGGCCAGTGTTGGAATGGCCATTTGATAAGACGTTACCGCCTTGGCGCAGCGGCCCGCTCCCCATCTACGCCCACATGGTCGTCACTGATCCCGCCCTCCTTGGTCTTGAGCTGCCGCCTGTTCGGTGACCTCGCGAGTGCGCAAGGCGGAGTAAGTGCTACTCAGCCCTGCGCCCAATCGTTTGCCTCACCTGGCTGGACAATGCCGGGCCGTTGCCTATCTGCCCAGCACATCCATCGCTGCCTGGACGCCGCCTCGCTGGAAGGGGATTTCCGTGCCCTTCAGGCCCATCTCGATGCCGGAGAGCGTCGCAAGCAGGGTCAGGTCGTTGCATTGTCCCAGGTGGCCAATGCGGAAAATCTTGCCTTTCAGCTTCGTCAGTCCCTGGCCGAGAGAAAGATTGTAATGCTCCAGCACGTGGGCCCGCAACGCATCGGCGTCGTGACCCTCAGGCAAGAGGACCGCCGTCAGCACGGAGGAATAAGCATGGTCATTGGTGCAGAGCACTTCCAGACCCCATGCCTGCACCGCGGCGCGGGCGGCGGACGCAAGGCGGTCATGGCGGATAAAGACATTGGCCATGCCTTCGCCTTCGAGCAAGGCAATGGCCTCCCGCAAACCGTAAAGCAGGTTGGTAGCGGGGGTGTAGGGGAAATAGCCGGTTCGATTGAACTCGATCATTTCGGACCAGTCCCAATAGGATCGGGGCATCCCGCCCGTCCTCGCTGCCTCGATGGCCTTGGGAGACAGGGCGACCAGACTCAGGCCGGGTGGCAGCATGAGGCCCTTTTGCGAGCAGGTGACGGTGACGTCGACGCCCCAATTGTCGTGCTCATAGGGCAGGGAGCCCAGCGACGAGATCGCGTCGACCATCAGCAGTGCCGGATGGTCCTCCGCGTCGATCGCTGCGCGGATCGCGGCGATTGGGCTGGCGACGCCGGTCGAGGTCTCGTTGTGGACCACCATCACCGCCTTGATGTGATGCTCTCGATCCTTAGCCAAATGCTCGCGAATGACCTCGGGATCGGCCCAGTCCCGCCAATCGCCAGGGATAAACTCGACTTCCACGCCCCATTTCGTGGCAAGCTTGCGCCATTGGGTGGCGAAGTGTCCGGTCTCAACCATGAGTACACGGTCGCCGTGGCTCAATGTGTTGACGATGGCTGCTTCCCAGGCGCCGGTGCCCGAGGAGGGGAAGATCAGAACCGGGTGTTGGGTTCCGAAAATGCGCTGGCTGCCGGTGAGGACCGTCTTGGCAAGATCGGCAAATTCGGGTCCCCGGTGGTCGATGACCGGCATGCTGATGGCACGAAGAACCCGGTCAGGGACCTGGCTTGGGCCTGGGATTTGCAGGAAGTGCTGTCCAAAATGAAGTGTCATCTGCCGCCTGATTGCCTTGAAGTGAATCCTTGGTCCGCATTTTGCATTCATTTTCGGGGCAGTACAATGGATTTGTATTCGATCTTTTCGAGTGGTAGAGTGCGGACTACCTAAGTTGGGGGCGGGCGGAATGGCCGAAATGGGCGGTGTGGCGGAGGCGGGCGAGGAGGGTGCCCTGCGGTCTGCTGGAGGGTCGCTGCACGAGGAAATCCTGGCTAGCCTGCGGCATTACCTGATCGAGGGCAGTCTGCCTGATGGCGCGCGCATTCCCGAGCGACTGTTGTGCGAAACCATGGGGGTGTCGCGGACGCCCCTGCGCGAGGCGCTCAAGGTTCTGGCGGCCGAAGGGCTGGTGGAGCTCTTGCCTAATCGCGGTGCGCGCGTGCGGGTCTATAATGAGAATGACATCCGCGAAATGTTTGAGGTGATGGGTGGCCTGGAAGCGGTCGCTGGTCGCCTAGCCTGCGAGCGCATAACGGATGCAGAAATTGCGGAGATCGAAAAACTCCATTATGATATGTATTCCAGCTATATGCGGCGGGATCTTCCAGCTTATTTCTCCCTGAATCAGCAGATCCATCAAGCGATCGTCGCCGCCGCGCGCAATGCGGCCCTGGCGGTGACGTATGGCAATTTCACTAGCCGGCTGCAGCGGGTGCGCTACAACGCAAACCGCGAAAATCACAAGGATCGCTGGGGCGAGGCGATGCGGGAGCATGAGCAGATGCTCGACGCTCTACAGCGTCGTGCCGGGCTCGAACTGAGCGACATCATGTTCCGCCATTTGCAGAACAAGCGTGCGGCGGCCCTGCGCTATCTCGGCGGCAATCCCTCCCAAGATCTGGACTGATCATCTGCCCTTATGACCCTCCGCTCGCAGCTTGTTGCGGGCGGTTTTTTTGTGTCGTTCGCGCCGGTGCCCTCCAGTTTGCATATGTGACGAATTTTTGCTTGAAATGAATGCATAATCAGGCATTGTGCGTTTGGAGTGCATTCTCGTGATGGGGGCGACGATGAAAGCGATAGTGGTGGGGGCTGGCGTTATCGGCTCTTCGGTCGCCTATCGTCTGGCTGAGGCCGGCGTGCAGGTTCTGCTGCTCGAAGCCGGCCGGGTTGGCGCCGGCACGTCGCTTGTCAGCTTTGCCTGGGTCAGTGCCTGCGAGAAGGTCGACTCCAATGATCATTTCCGGCTGAACCTTGCCGGCGTCCATGCCCATGCAGCGATCGCCGAAGAGTTTGGCGCTCAGGGAGATTGGTATCGGCGTCCTGGCGCCATCCAGTGGCAGCATGCCGAGCTGGAAGGGCAGGCGGGAGGGCGTGCTGGGCTCAAGCTGTCACGGCTGCAGGAGCTGGGATATCCGGCCGAGCTGCTGACGCGGGCCGATCTTAAGCGTCTGGAGCCTGAACTTGCAGACACCGCCATCGATGAAGGCCACGCCGCAATCCATTATCCTGAAGATGGCTATGTGGAGGCGCCGGTTTTCATCGGGGCGCTGCTGGATGCTGCGGTTCGACGTTATGGCGCCGAGGTGCGGACCCAGACGCGGGTGACGCAGGTCCTGGTTCAGGGTGACCGCGCCGTCGGCGTTACCACTGCCGCCGGCGAGAGCCTGATGGCCGATGTTGTGATCAATTGCGCCGGCCGCTGGGTGAATGATGTGGTGGGCTGCGAGGACTTGCAGGTTCCGCTGGCCCCGACCGTGGGCCTCATTGCCTATACGCCGGCCTTGCCGGCCACCATCCGCAAAATCCTCCGGACCCCAAATCTCAATGTTCGTGCCGACGGTGGTGGCCGGTTGCTGCTCCGCGCCAATGACTTGGACGAAACCGTGGGTATGCACGATCTGCCGAACCCCGCGCATCCGGCGGCGCAGGCGTTGGTGGAGCGCCTTGGTGCGCTGGTGCCGTCTCTGGCCGGCGTTCCGGTGGAGGCCGTTCGCATTGCGGTTCGGCCCATTCCAAAGGGCGGTTTGCCTTGTGTGGGGCCGATCCCCGGCATCGAAAATTATTGGGTGGCGGTCACGCATGGCGGCATCAATACCAGCGCCTTTATCGGGCTGGCCTTGCGCGATGAAATCCTGAGCGGGCGTCCAGCGCCTGAATATGCGCCCTATCGCCCGGCGCGGTTCTTCGAGGCAGCAGCATGACCCAACCGGCTTCCCAACCCCTGCTGACGGTCGAGGATTTCTCCCTCAGTTTTTCCACCTCCGGGTCGGATCACCTGATCGATGGCGTATCATTTTCGGTTTTTCCCGGCCAAACCCTGTGCCTTGTGGGTGAATCCGGCTGCGGCAAGAGCGTCACGTCGCTGGCGCTGATGGGCCTGCTGGCGACCCCGCCTGCCCGTATTGCCAGCGGTCGCGCCATCTTCGAGGGGCAGGATCTGTTCACGATGCCGGATCGGCAGCGCGCCGACCTGCGCGGCAATAGCATGGCGATGATTTTCCAGGAGCCGATGACCTCGCTCAACCCGTCGATGACGGTGGGGCAGCAAATCATCGAGGGCATTCGTCGGCATAGCCGAGTGTCAAAGCAGGATGCCCATGAGCGGGCGCTGGAAATGCTGCGGCTGGTCCGAATTCCAGCGCCGGAAAAGCGGCTGAACGCCTATCCGCACCAAATGTCCGGCGGCATGCGCCAGCGTGCCATGATTGCGATGGCGTTGGCGAATTCGCCCAAGCTGCTCATCGCCGACGAGCCGACGACGGCGCTCGACGTTACCATTCAGGCTCAGATCCTGGCGCTGATCAGCCGGCTGCAAAAGGAAACCGGCACGGCGATGATCCTGATCACCCACGACCTCAGCGTCGTGGCCGAGGTCGCAGATCATGTCGCGGTCATGTATGCCGGCCGCATCGTTGAGACCGGGACCGTGGAGGATATTTTCTCCGACCCACAGCATCCTTATACGCTCGGCCTGTTTGGTTCGGTGCCGTCGCTCGGCCGCCGGACGGGCGCGCTGGCGACGATTGAAGGCTCAGTGCCGCCCCTGTCACTGATGCCCAAGGGGTGCCGCTTCGCCACGCGCTGCCCGTTCGCCGATCAGCGCTGCCATGAGCAGGTGCCGCCCATTTTCACTGCAGCGCCAAACCACCAGGTCGCGTGTTGGTATGCCCCGCTCGAACTGCATGGGAGAGCGGCATGACCGCCTCGTCTGTTCCAATTCTTGAAGCGCGCAACTTGGTGAAGCGCTTCGGGCATCCGGCTGGCTTCATGCGCGCATCAAACCTGGTGCATGCGGTTTCCGATGTGTCATTGACCATCGCCCGTGGCGAAACCTTCGCTATCGTCGGGGAATCCGGTTGTGGCAAGTCGACCTTGGGGCGGGCACTGCTGCGTCTGCTGGAGCCCACCTCCGGCCAGGTCTTCTATGAGGGCCGCGAGATCACGGCGCTCAGCCAGCGTGAGATGCGCCGCTTGCGCAGTGAATTGCAGATCATCTTCCAGGACCCCTTTGCGTCGCTCAATCCGCGCATGACGGTTCGGGATATCCTGGCGGAGCCGATCCGCCTGCATCGCCTCGCCAAGGGTAGCGAAGTGAATGATCGGGTGGACGACCTGATGCGTACGGTCGGCCTGCGCCCTGATTGGAGCGATCGCTACGCCCATGAATTCTCCGGCGGGCAGCGGCAGCGCGTCGGCATTGCCCGGGCCTTGGCGGGCGGGCCGAAGCTGATCGTGGGTGACGAGCCGGTTTCGGCCCTCGACGTTTCGATCCAGGCCCAGGTCGTCAATCTACTAGGTGAGCTCAAGCAGAATTTCGGCCTGACGCTGCTGATCGTGGCGCATGACCTCGCGGTCATCCGCCATATGAGCGACCGCGTCGCCGTCATGTATCTGGGCGAGATCGTCGAACTCGCCTCGGCGGACGATGTCTACGAGACGCCGTTGCACCCCTATACCTCGGCGCTGCTGCAGGCGATCCCGGTTTCAGATCCCTCTGCTCGCGGCACGCGCCAATTGCTGCAGGGCGACGTACCGAGCCCGACCGCGCCCCCAACCGGGTGCCGGTTTCACACCCGGTGCCCGCACGCCCGTCTTCGTTGCTCGACCGATCATCCGGAACTCGAGGTGGTGGGGGCAGGGCGGCAGGTCGCCTGTCACTTCTGGCGGGAAATTCAATCTGCGGGGGCAAGCGTGCCATTTCCGGCAGAACGGAGCCCGGCCCTCAAAACGCGGCTGGAGCTTTATCGGGCCCGGCAACGGGAAAAGGAAACGGCCAAGTCGGTGCAAACGTAGGTAGCCCTAGGCCAATTTTCATTCTGATCCGCAAAAAGACACCACGGGCGAGGGGCTCGCGGCGGCATCAGTGGACGACATTAGTGAAGCAGGAGACGTTGATGTTTAAGAAGCTAGCCTTGACTACTATTCTTGCAGCGATGTTGAGCTCGACGGCGTTTGCCGCCAACCTCAATATCGCGATGCAGGACGATCCCGATATTCTCGATCCGCACCGCGCCAATACTTTCGTTGGCCGCCTGGTCTTCGGGCCGATGTGCGATACCCTGTTCGACATCGACACCTCGCTGAACATCGTGCCACGTGTCGTCAGCGAATGGGCCTGGTCGGAGGGTGATACCGTCCTGACCATGACCCTGCGCGACGATGCGCTGTTCCATGATGGCACGCCGGTCAACGCCGAAGCCGTCAAGGCAAACCTCGACCGCGCCATGACCCTGCCGGAAAGCAACCGCAAGGCCGAGCTGGCCTCGGTGGCCTCCGTCGATGTCCTCGGCGATTATCAGGTGGCGATCACCCTCAAGGCGCCCGATGCCGCCTTCCTCGCCAATCTTACCGACCGCGCCGGCATGCTGATCTCGCCTGCGACCTTCGAGACCACCGGCGAAGGTGGCCTGGTTTGCTCGGGTCCCTACAAGTTTGTCGAGCGCATCCAGAACGATCGTATCGTGATGGAAAAGTTTGCCGACCACTGGGATGCCGACAACTACCACTTCGATACCGTGACCTACCGCCCGATTCCGGACACCACGGTTCGCCTGGCCAACTTGCAGTCGGGCGATCTGCAGATCATCGAGCGCCCGGCGCCGTCGGATATGGAGACCATCAAGAACGATCCGAACCTGGTGTTCGATCTGGTCACCGGCCTTGGTTTTTATGGCGTCAACTTCAACATGGGCAATGGCGACCGCGCCAATAGCCCGATCAACCAGGACAAGCGCCTGCGTGAAGCGCTGAATCTGACCATCGACCGCAACGTGCTCAACGAGGTTCTGGGCGCCGGCACCTATCCGCCTGCCTACCAGCCCTTCTCCAGCGCGTCCTGGTCCTACAATCCCAAATTCGATGGCGGCGGTCGCGATATCGAGCGCGCCAAGCAGTTGATGGCCGAAGCTGGCCATGAGACGGTTTCGTTCGAGATCCTCTACGCCAATAACAGCGCCATGCAGCAGCTCTTCGAACTGGTTCAGGCGATGGCAAGCGAGGCCGGGTTCAACATCACCCTGCGTCCGACCGAGTTCGCCGCCTATGTTGAAGAGCGTGAAGCCGGCAATTTCGACGTCAGCCAGTTTGGCGCTTCGGGTCGTATCGACCCCGACGGCAACTTCCACCGCTACCTCGCCTGCGGCAGCGCCGGCAATGTCGGCGGCTACTGCAATGAAGAGCTGACCGAACTGCTGAACAAGGCGCGCGTCGTCAACGACGTCACCGAGCGCAAGGCACTCTATGACCAGGCGCAGGAAATCGCCCAGCAGGATCTGCCGGCATTGTATTTCTACTACACGCCCCGGACCTGGGCCTACAGCGCCAAGCTCGACGGTATCGCCTCCTATGCCGACGGCGTGTTGCGCCTGGCAGGGGTGAAGCCGAAAGAGTGATCCATATCGAGGCGGCGGTTCTACCGCCGCCTCGACCTGAAACAGGTCCGACTCCATGATCAAGCTCATCCTCCGACGTATCCTGCTCGCCATACCGACGTTGATCATCCTGTCGATGATCATCTTCGGTCTGCAGCGCATGCTGCCGGGCGACCCGATAATGACGATGATGGCGGAGGAGTCCGACCCGCAGGTGCTGGCGTTCCTGCGCGATAAATACCGCCTCGGCGACCCGGTGCCGATCCAATATCTAGCCTGGGTCGGCAATGTGCTGCAGGGCGATTTTGGTCGATCCCTGCGCACCGGGCTGTCCGTGTCCGACATGATCCTGCAGAAGTTGCCGATCACGGTGCAGTTGGCGACGATGGCGATGATCATGGCGATGCTGATCGGCATTCCTGCCGGCATCATCGCCGCCGTGCGCAAGAACACGATCGTCGACTACGCCACCAACACCGTTGCCCTATCGGGGATGTCGATTCCCAATTTCTGGCTGGGCATCATCCTGATCATGGTCGTTGCGGTGAACTGGAAGCTGCTGCCTGCCTCGGGATATGTGCCGATCACGCAGGATTTCTGGCTATCGATCAAGACCATGCTGATGCCGGCCTTTGTCCTGTCGACCGCCGTCGCGGCCTATTTGATGCGCCACACCCGCAGCGCGATGCTGAGCGTGCTCAGTTCTGACTATATCCGCACCGCCCGTGCCAAGGGGCTGCTGAGCAGCGCCGTCATTCTCCGGCATGCGCTCGGTAATGCGCTGATGCCGATCGTCACCCTGGCAACCCTGCTATTCGGCGATCTTCTGGCCGGCGCCGTGCTGACCGAACAGATCTTCGTCATCCCCGGGTTTGGCAAGCTGATCGTCGATGCGGTTTTTACCCGTGACTATGCCGTGGTCCAGGGCGTGGTGCTGTTCACCGCCATCGGCTTCATCGCCATGAACATCCTTGCCGACGTGCTCTACATCCTCATCAATCCCCGTCTCAGGCATCCGCAATGACCGTAGCCGTCCAAGCCGAGGCCGTCGCGCCGCGCCGCCGTTTCCGAGCACTGTCCAAGATTGCCAGCAATCGCGGCGCGCTGGTCGGCGCCGCCATCGTCCTGTTTTTCGTCGTGCTGGCGGTTTTTGCTCCTGTTTTCGCCACCCACGATCCATTCGCCACCGCCTTCACCGATGTTCGCAAGCCACCCTCGGCCAACTTCATCCTGGGCACCGATGAAATTGGCCGCGATATCTACAGCCGGCTGCTTTACGGCGCCCGTGCGTCGCTGATGGCGGGCGTGGTTTCGGTTTCCATTGCGCTGGCAATCGGCGTGCCATTGGGATTGCTTGCCGGCTATTTTGGTGGCTTGGTCGATGGCACGATCTCGCGGGTGATCGAAGCCTTGCTGGCCATTCCGTCGCTGATCCTGGCGATTGCCCTGGCGGCAACTCTTGGCCCCAGCCTGACCAATGCCATGTTCGCCATCGGCATCGCGGCAACGCCGATCTTCGTCCGCTTGACCCGAGGGCAGGTGCTCGCGGTCAAGACCGAGGACTATGTCGAGGGCGCGCACGCGATCGGCCTGCCGCACTTCCTGATCATCATCCGCTACATCCTGCCCAATGTGATGTCCCCCATCGTGGTGCAGGCGACGATCACCGTCGCCACGGCGATCATTGCCGAAGCCAGCCTGTCGTTTCTGGGGCTCGGGCAACAGCCACCCAACCCCTCCTGGGGATCGATGCTCAATACCGCCAAGAATTTCATGACCCAGGCTCCGTGGATGTCGATCTTTCCCGGCGGCGCGATCTTTCTCGTCGTCCTGGGCTTCAACCTGCTCGGTGATGGCCTGCGTGATGCGCTGGACCCACGCGCCAACTAATCGAAACTTCAAGGACTAGACCGCTCATGACCGTACGTGTTGCCGATCACTTGGAAACTCAGCTCGATGCCATCATTGGCCGGCTGGCAGAATATGTCGCCTGTGCCAGCGTCAGCGCCGATCCCGCTTTCGAGGCAGGCATGCAGGGCGCGCGCGAGTTTCTGCTCCGTCGCATGGGCGAAATCGGCATGGAGAACATCCAACTGCTGGACGGTGGTGGTCACAAGGCGGTCTATGCCGATTGGCTGCATGCCCCCGGCAAGCCGACGCTGATCGTTTATGGCCACTATGACGTCCAGCCGCCCGATCCGCTGTCGGCCTGGGAGACCGATCCGTTCGTCCTGACCCAGAAAGGCGACCGCCTTTACGGCCGTGGCGCCTCGGATAACAAGGGTTCCTCGACCATCGCCATCGAAAGCCTCGCGGCCTATCTGGCGATCGAGGGCGGCTTTCCATTCAATGTCCGTTGCCTGTTCGAGGGTGAGGAAGAGGTCGGCGCCGTGACGCTGCCGGTGATTTTCGAACGCTATCGCGACCTGTTGCAGGGGGACATGGTCCTCTCTGCCGATGGCGGGCGAAACGGGTTCTGGCCAGCCATCAATGTCGGCTGCCGTGGCGTCAACGCCCTGGAAGTTACGCTCAAGACCTCGGCCGTGCGCGACCTGCATTCGGGCCGTTATGGCGGCACCACCCGCAACGCCTTGCACGATATGACGCGCCTGCTGTCGTCCCTGCATGATGCGGAAGGCCGCGTGGTCGTTGACGGCTTTCTGCCCGAGGCTTCGCTGCCCAGCACTGAGGCCCGTCGCCATGTCGCCGAACTGGGCATGGACGAAGACGAATTCTTCGCCAGCTTTGGCGGCGTGCCGCACGGCTATCCGGAATATTCGGCCGTTGAACGGCTGATGCTCATGCCCACTCTTGAGCTCAACGGTATCTGGGGTGGCTATACCGGCCCAGGCTCCAAGACCGTCATTCCCAATGAGGCCCACGCAAAAATTACCATTCGTCTGGTGCCGGGCCAGGATCCCCAGATCGCTGCGAATGCCGTCATCGCGCATCTTGAGGCACACAAGCCTGTTGGCACCAGCCTCGACATCACTTCGGATCGCAATGGCGCACCGGCCTATAATTTGGCCGAGGACAGCCCTCTGGTGATTGCGGCCGATCGGGTGCTCCGTGACGTAACCGGGCAAACCCCGGTCCGGGTGCGTAGCGGCGGCACGTCGCCCATTACCTCCACCATTCGGACCGAGCTTGGCATCGATACGCTGATGTTCGGCTTCAGCCTGCCGGCCGACGGCGTCCACGCGCCCAACGAATCCTATGCGATCCAAAGCATCCGCGAAGGCATTCGCTGCTGGCCGCTGATGCTGGCTGAGCTGGGTCGCGTCTGGGCAGAAGAATAAGGATCGAGAGCATGAAAGTCATTGTCGTCGGAGCCGGGATCATCGGTTCATCCATCGCCTTCCGCATGGCGGAAGCGGGGGCAGAAGTCGTCCTGGTAGAAGCCAATCGGGTGGGCAGCGGCACCTCGTCGACGAGCTATGCCTGGGTCAATGCCTGCGAGAAGCTGACCTCCAAGGCCTATTTCGAACTCAATATGGCCGGGGTCCGCTCGCATCGCCGTGTCGCCGAGGAATTTGCGGGCGCCAACTGGCTGCATCGTCCGGGCGTGGTGCAGTGGCAGGACGCCGGTGCCGAGGCCGCGGGCTTCGATGAGGGCGATTTCGACAAGCTGGAGCGGCTCAAACAGTGGGGCTATCCGGCTGAAACCATCGATCGCCAGACGCTGGCCGAACTCGAACCCGATGTCGACCTGAGCACATTCAACGAGACCGGTGCGATCTACTATCCCGAGGACGGCTGGCTCGATGCTCCGGTTTACGCTGGTGCCATGGTGCAGGCAGGCATCGCCAGGCACGGACTGGAACTGGTCTATGGCAAGGTCACCGGGCTCGTCGTCCGCGACAACGCGGCGCGCGGGGTAACCCTGGACACGGGCGCGGTGATCGAAGCCGATCTTGTCGTCAATAGCGGCGGCCGATGGGCCAACGAGGTGGTCGGCGTACCGGATTATGAATTGCCACTAGCCCCCACGGTCGGGCTGATCGCCTATACCGTCAGTTGTGACACGAGCCTGCGCCACGGCCTGCGCACGCCGCTGGTCAATTGCCGTCCCGATGGGGCAGGGCGCATTCTCCTGCGCGCCAATGATATCGACAAGACCGTACCCGCCGATGCCGATCCGGTGCCATCGCACCCGGCCGCCCAGCAATTGCTGGCGCGCGTCACGGAATTGATGCCGGCGCTCAAGGGCGTGCATGTGGAAGCGGTTCGGACCGCCATTCGTCCCATCCCGCGCGACGGGCTTTCCGCCATCGGGCCCCATCCCGCTCTCAAGGACTACTACGTGACTGTGACGCATAGCGGCGTCACCCTTGGCGCCTTCATCGGCGAGGCCGTGACAGCGGAGCTGGTGCATGGGCGCGACGTGCCCGAGCTGGCCGAGTTCCGTCCCTCTCGCTTTTTCAACTAGGAGCGGGTCATGCGGGTCGCCATTCTTGGCGCTGGAGCGATCGGCTTCGCCAGCGCAGCCTATCTCATGGAGCGCGGCCATCAGGTCGCCCTGTGGTCGCCTTCGGGGCGCAGTACCCTTGCCCTGAAACAGCAGGCGTTGCACTGCGAAGGACTGGTCGAAGGCGAGTACAGACCCGAGATCGCCGCTGACATAGCAAACGCGATTTCCGGGGCGACAGCTATCCTCATCGCCTTGCCGGCCAATGGCCACCGGATGGTCTATGACGCCTTGGCCGAGTCGGTTTCTCCAGGCCAAACCATCATCATCAACGCGCATCCGGCCCTGGGCGGTTTCCACCTGCTGCAGCAGCTTGAGGCGGCTCAGTTGCAGGTTCCGGTTGTCGCCTGGGGGACGACGTTGCTGCGCGCGCGGCGCGTCGGGGAGACCGGGGTTCGGATCAACACCATACGCAAGCGCATCGACGTCGCAACGGCCCCGGCCAATGACATTGGCGCCATTTCGCTTTGCCGTGAATTGTTCGGTGACCATTTTGAACCGCGGGCCAACCTGCTGGCCATCTCACTATCCAACCTCAATCCCCAAAGCCATCTGGCCCTGGCGCTCACCAATTTCACCCGGATGGAGCGTGGCGAGGCCTGGGGGCAAAGTGAAAACCTGACGCCATCCGTCGCCCGCCTGATGGACGCACTGGACCGCGAACGTCTGGCCATTGCCGATGCCCTGGGCCTCTCGGTGCGTACGGCGGCCGAGCACTACCATTTGAGCTACAATATCCCACTGGCGCCCTTGCCGGAGATGGCAGACACCATCCGGGCCATGGGTCCGGGCCAACTCGGGCCGACCAAAGCCGACAGCCGTTACGTGCTGGAAGACGCGCCATTCGGCCTGGTGCCCCTGGTTCGCCTGGGCGAGGCAGTCGGTGTCCCTCCGGTCCTGCACCGGGCCGGCCTCGACCTGCTATCCGCTCTCTATGCGCGAGATTTTGCGGCGGAGAATGACCTGAAGTTGGATATGGCCAACCTGGGAATACTCAAATAAACCAAGCCTCTACATAAGAGTTTTGATGCTTTGGTGCGGACCAGCCAACGAGCTGACATGGCGAGCCATCGGCGCTACTATGGCGGTATAGGTCGCGTAGGCGTGGCCAAGAAGTTTGTCCTGGCGGAAACACGCTGCCGACGGCCGGTTCATGGCGCGTTTGGGAGGACAACATGTTGCCATCTCGCAGAGGCACCGGCGTTGTCGTCGGGCACAGTGCTATCCCCGAAATCCGCAAGATCGGCACGGGTGATGTCGTGGACGCCCTCAGGCATGGCTTCGATGATTTCTGGCAGCATCCATCGCACTACGTCTTTGCCGGGTTGATCTATCCCATAGTGATGACGGTGCTGGCATTCTGGATTTCCGGGCAGAACGTGTTGCCACTATTATACCCGCTGGCCTCTGGTTTCGCCCTGCTTGGACCCTTCGTGGCCCTGATTTTCTATGAGATCAGCCGACGTCAGGAGCTTGGTCTTGATGCGTCCTGGAAACATGGCTTCGAAGTTTTTCGATCGCCCGCCCTGCTATCCATCGCCACATTGGGCCTGGTGTTGGGCGTGTTGTTCGTCACCTGGCTGATCGCTGCGCAGGTGCTGTTCGCGGGCCTGTTCGGCAACGCCCTGCCGAGCTCGCTGTCGGCCTTGTTCTACGAGGTTTTCACCACGACCAATGGTCGGATCCTGATCGTCGCCGGCAATGTCATCGGGCTGTTGTTCGCTATTGAGGTTCTGGGCATTTCGGTGGTGTCCTTCCCGCTGATGCTCGACCGGCATGTCAGCCCCAGCCTGGCCATCGCCACGTCCATCAGGGCCAGCTTGGCCAATCCGGTTCCTGTAGCGCTGTGGGGCCTGATTGTGGCGGTATCGCTAGCCGTGGGCATGGCGACGCTGTTCATCGGATTTGTGATTATTATGCCGGTGCTGGGCCATGCCACATGGCATCTTTATCGCAAACTGATCGTGCCGCAGGCCGGCCGGCAAGCCCGCACGCGAAGGTCGCAATCCGCCGCGCCGACCCGGCGGTCACCTGGCACGATCTGAATCCTGCGCTCACAGTGACGCGCTGGGGCTTATGTTCCCCCATTGAGGAATAGCACGCGGGTCATCTGCGTGTAGCTGGCCTCAAATGCCATCAGCATGACGAAGACCAGGATCAACACCGGGAGCACCAGAATGGCGTAGCTCAGCGCCAGCCGCTCCCAGCGCATATGCATGAAGATCGAAACGATCAGCCCGGACTTGAGGGCCATCAAGGCCAGGATCAATCCCCAGCGCAACAGGCCCTGGAACTGCAGGATATCGACCAAGTATGAGCCGACGCTGAGCACGAACAGCCACGCCCATACCACCAGGTACAGGCGGATCGGGTGCTGCTGACTCTCAGCGTGGGTGGATGTCGGCGGAGCGGAGGCGGTCGCGCTATGATTCATCTGGCTCACCACAGGTAAAACAAGGCAAAAATGAACACCCACACCAGATCGACGAAGTGCCAGTAAAGGCCCATGATTTCGACGATCTCGTAGCGCCCCTTGCGGGCGGTAAAGAAGCCGGGGCGGCCGCTATCGAAATCACCCCGCCAGACTTTGCGGGCGACGATCAGCAGGAAGATGACGCCGATGCTGACATGGGTGCCGTGAAAGCCCGTGATCATGAAGAAAATGGCGCCGAACTGTTGCGCGCCAAACGGGTTCTCCCAGGGCCGAACGCCCTCAGAAATCAGCTTGCTCCATTCAAACGCCTGCATGCCCACAAAGAGTGCACCGAATGCGGCGGTCAGCAGCATCAGGATGGCGGTTTTCTTACGGTCGCGCCGGTAGCCGAAATTGACCGCGATGGCCATGGTGCCGCTCGAGGTGATCAGCACGAAGGTCATGATGGCGATGAGCAGCAGCGGGAAATGCTGGCCGGCGATCTCCAGCGCGAACACCTCGCTGGCATTGGGCCAGGGCGCGGTCGTGGACAGGCGCGTCGTCATGTAGGAGAGCAGGAAGCAGCCGAAGATGAAGGTGTCGCTCAGCAGGAACACCCACATCATCACCTTGCCCCAGGAGGCGGTCTTGAACGAGCGCTGGTCCGAGGACCAGTCGGAGACGATGGAGCGCCAGCCCGGCGTCGGTGCCGGCGTGACATCAGGTGGCGTCGCAACATGATCGTTCATGGTCGGCCTCCTTGGGACAATAGCTGGCCGCACAGCGCCAGGAACTCGCCAGCCGAGCCCGACAGCACCCCGAGCAGCAGCGCCCAGATCAGCAGCATGAACAGCCAATAGGTGGCGGATAGCTCGACGCTGAGACGGATGCGCTCGGGCCGATCATGTCGCCTGATCCGCTCGAACGTGCCGGCGAGTGCAAACATGCCGCCGATCACGTGCAGGGCATGGGCTGCCGTCATCAGGTAGAAGAAACTGGCGGCCGGTCCGGAATTGACGAAGTTGCCGCTGCCCACCAGCATCCGCCAGGCCAGGAGTTGGCCGGCGAGGAACAGCACGGCGCACCCGCTCGCCACGAGCACGCCCGCGCGCAGGCTTGCGGTGGCGCCGCGCGCCAAAGCGGCCAACGACCATTCCAGAGCCAGTCCGGTGCCGAGCAGCACCAGCGTATTGGGCCAGACAATCCAGGGCAGGGCCATATCTCGCCAGTCTGAACCCTCGGAGCGCAGCAGATAGCCGGTCATCAGCAGGGCGAAGAGCGACCCCACGACGGCCAGAAACACGCCCAGTCCGACCTGCGCCGGTGCATAGGGCGAGGGATTGGTGGCCGCCACGCCGCCGGCCTGATCGACCTGCAACCAGGGCTTGGCGAATATTCCGTGCCGCGACAGCCACCATCCCACGATGAGGGTCAGGATGGCGATGAAGCCAAGGATCGCGTTCATGCCGCGCCTCCCTTGGTCAGCGCGCCCGGCTCGTTCTGGGGGATGAAATCCTCCTTGGCCCCCGGCACGCTGTAATCATACGCCCAGCGATAGACCAGCGGCTGATGCTCGCCCCAATTGCCGTGGGCCGGCGGAGTCTGCGGGGTCTGCCACTCCAGCGTGGTCGCGCGCCAGGGATTGGGCCCCGACGGCTTGCCGTGACGCAGGCTCCAGATCAGGTTGAACACAAACACGATCTGCGCGAAGCCGACGATGAAGGCCATAATGGAAATGAAGGCGTTCAGCGTGTGCGCCGATTCCGGCATGATCATGATGTCGGCAGTGTCGAAATAGCGGCGGGGCAGGCCCATCAGGCCCAGATAGTGCATGGGAAAGAAGATGAGATAGGCGCCGAGGAACGTCACCCAGAAATGGAACTTGGCCAGGGTGTCGCCGAGCATCCGGCCGGTGACCTTGGGATACCAGTGATAGATGGCCCCAAAGATCACAAGGATCGGCGCCACCCCCATCACCATATGGAAGTGGGCGACCACGAACAGGGTGTCGGAGAGCGGCACGTCGACCACCACATTGCCCAGAAACAGCCCAGAAAGACCGCCATTGACGAAGGTGACGATAAAGCCGAGCGCGAACAGCATGGGTGGGGTGAAGTGGATGTCGCCCCGCCACAGGGTCAGCACCCAATTATAGACCTTGATCGCGGTCGGCACGGCGATGACCAGGGTGGTGGTGGCAAAGAAGAACCCGAAATAGGGGTTCATGCCGCTCACATACATATGGTGGGCCCAGACCACGAAGCTGAGCACGCCAATGCCGACGATGGCCCAGACCATCATCCGGTAACCAAAAATATTGCGCCGCGCATGCGTACTGATCAGGTCGGAGACGATGCCGAAAGCGGGGAGGGCGACGATATAGACCTCGGGGTGGCCGAAGAACCAGAACAGGTGCTGAAACAGGATCGGGCTGCCCCCGCCATAGCTGAGCAGCTCGCCCATTTCCACGAGGGTCGGCATGAAGAAGCTGGTGCCCAAATATTTGTCGAACAGCATCATGACCGAGGCGACGAACAAGGCCGGGAAGGCAAGTAGGGCCATCACGGTGGCGACGAAAATGCCCCAGATGGTGAGCGGCAGGCGCATCAGTGTCATGCCCCGCGCCCGCGCCTGCAGCACGGTCACCGTGTAATTGAGGCCTCCCATGGTGAAGCCGATGATGAAGATGATCAGCGACACCAGCATCAGCATGATGCCCCATTGCTGGCCCGGCGTGTTGGAGAGGATGGCCTGCGGCGGATACAGCGTCCAGCCGGCGCCGGTCGGGCCGCCCGGGACGAAGAAGCTGATCACCAGCAGCATCACCGCGACGAAATAGAGCCAGAAGCTGAGCATGTTGGCGTAGGGAAACACCATGTCCCGCGCGCCCACCATTAGCGGGATGAGGTAATTGCCGAAGCCGCCCAGGAACAGCGCGGTCAGCAGATAAACCACCATGATCATGCCGTGCATGGTGATGATCTGGTAGTAACGATCGGCATCGATAAAATCGACCAGGCCCGGAAACCCGAGCTGCAGGCGGATCAGCCAGGACAAGACCAGCGCGACAAAGCCGATCGCCAGCGCCGTCACCGCATACTGGACGGCGATGACCTTGGCGTCCTGCGAGAAGACATACTTCGTCCACCAGCTGCGCGGGTGGTAAAGCTCCATATCCTCGATTTCGGCGAGCGGCGCCGATGCGCTCGCGTCATGCGGGATGTCGACCATAAATTCCTCCCCAAGTCTCCTCTTCAAGGCCCTGCGGGCGTTTCGCGCTCAGAGGGCGAGGCTGGCAAAGGTGATCTGCTCCGTCAGCCATTCCTGGTACTCCTCGTCGGTAACAACCCTCACCACACCGCGCATGAACGGGTGTCCCGTGCCGCACAGTTCCGCGCAGAGAATTTCGTAGGATCCGGTGTGGGTCGGCGTCACCCAGAAATAGGTGACCGAGCCCGGGATCATGTCCATCTTCGCCCGGAATTCCGGGACATAGAAATCATGCAGGACGTCGATCGACCGCAATAGAAACCGCACTGGCCGGTCCACGGGAAGCACGAGCTCTGTTCCTTCGAGCAGCACGTCGTCTTGCCCGAACGGATCAGCCGGACTGACGCCCAGCGTATTGTCGAAATCGACCAGGCTATTGTCGGCAGCACCAAGCTTGCCGTCTGCGCCTGGCAGCCGGAAGCTCCATAGCCATTGCTGGCCAATCACTTCCACATCAGTCGCCGTTTCGGGCACCTCGATGAACTGGGCCCAGACAAACAGGCCCGGAGTCAGCATCGCGATCACCCCGCCAGCGGTGATGGCGGTCAACCAGCCTTCCAGCCGCCGGTTTTCGGGTTCATAGGCGGCTTTGCGGCCTTCCACATGCCGGAAACGAAACAGACAGTAAGCGACAAACAGCAGGACGGCTGAAAACACCGCGCCGGTGATCCAGAATGTCAGCACCGTGGTGTCGTCGATATAGCCCCAGTTCGATGCCAGCGGCGAGAACCACCACGGGCTCAAAAAGTGGAACAGCAACGATCCGACGACGATGAGCACAAGGATGAGTGCAATGGCCATCGTACACTCACCTCCCTTTCGGCAGGCGAGTTCGAAATGCGCGGACCAGTCCGATTGGGTGATATGCTAACCGACCCAGGCGGCCGTCATGTCGTATGCTCATTCGCATGGCCACGCTCCTTGCATCACCTTCAGTGACTCAGTGCAGGAACAGACTCGACGCAAGAAAATGGGCCACAGTTACTTTGATGAGCAACCCACTCCATTGCAGGCTCTCACTGACTAGGGCGAATGTCAACTTGCTGTCGCGCCGTCCGAAACACCGGCACGACTATCCCCGCCAACGAGCCGCCGCGCTGGATTAGGGCTCTTTCGTGGCATGCGCTCTGCGCATCACAGTGTCACCCCGGGTCAGGTTGACCCTATCGGCCGTGCGTCCTCAACTCGCCGTTCATTCCCATCGCCTCGGTGAAGGGACATGCCAGCGGCAGTCGCTGCCGGCCAGTCGGCCCCTTGAGCATACGCCTCGCTCGGGACAGGAGACGCTATTTGCCAAGGATATTGTATCTCGTTCACAACCTTGCGGACCCGGCGGTGGCACGGCGCGTCGCCATGTTCCGGGCAGGGGGCGCCGAGGTCGAAATCGCCGGGTTTCGGCGTGGCGACGCGCCGCCGCCGACGTTGCCAATCGACACCGTAGTAGAACTCGACATCACCCATGACGGCCGCATGCTGCACCGGCTCGCGGCGACACTGGGTGCCGCCTGGCGCGCACCCAACTGGTCGCGGTCGCTGCGCCGCCCCGATGTGATCGTGGCGCGCAATCTTGAAATGCTGGGGGTGGCCAGCCGCTTGCTCGGGTTGTGGGACCATGCGCCGACCCTAATCTACGAATGCCTGGACCTCCATCGCCTGATGCTGCGGCCGGACCGGATCGGTCAGGCCATGCGCGCACTCGAACAAAGACTGATGCGGAGCGTCGACCTCCTGATCACCAGTTCCCCCGCCTTTCTGCGCCATCATTTCGACATCCATGGCGCGCCACCGGCGCTGCTGGTGGAAAACAAGGTGTTTGCGCCCGACATCGGTGATTTGGGCCGCAATCCGGCTCTGCGCGAAGAGGTCTCGCCCATTCGCATCGGCTGGTTCGGCGCCCTGCGCTGCAACAAGTCGCTGGCGGCGCTTGCCGCGCTGTCGCGCCAGTTGGACGGGCAGCTTAAGGTTACCCTGGCCGGCCAACCGGCGCTGACCGAGTTCGACCACTTTCACGCGACGACAAGCGCGGCGCCGCATCTCGCCTATGGTGGGGCCTTTCGCTACCCCACCGATTTGCCCGCGCTTTATTCGGGCGTGCACTTCGTCTGGGCGATCGACTTCTTTGAAGCGGGGCTCAATTCGAGCTGGCTGCTGCCCAACCGCCTCTATGAGGGTTGTCTCAACGGCGCCATCCCCATCGCCCTGGCCGGCACGGAAACAGCGGCCTTCATCCAGCGGCTCGGCATTGGCATCGAAGTGCCTGATATTTCGCAACAAACGCTGGTCGATATGCTCAAGGGCATGACCGCTGAGCGCATTCGGCAACTGGCGGCCGCGGTCGCGGCGCAGGATGAAGCGACATTTCGATGCGATGTGCAGGACTGCATTGACCTTGTCACGCGCCTTGCCGGCAAGCCCGCCCTGGAGGTCGCAGCATGAGCGCCCGCACCATCATCGTCATTCCCACCTTGAACGAAGCGCGGCATATCGGCCCCTTGCTGGACGCGCTACTGGTCGAGGCTGAGGCGCTCGACGCAACTGTCATCGTCGCCGACGGCGGCAGTACGGATGGTACAGCCGATATCGTGGCGCAGCGCGCGCTGACGGCACCGCGAGTCGCATTGATGCACAACCCGCACCGTATCCAGAGCGCGGCGATCAACCTGGCGGTGCAGGAGTTTGGCGACGGCGTCGATTATCTCATCCGCATCGACGCGCATGGCGCCTATCCGCCGGATTATTGTCGGACGCTGGTCGCCGAGGCCGAGGAGCGGCAGGTCGGCAGCGTCGTCGTGCCCATGACCACCGTTGGCGTTGCACCATTCCAGCGCGCCGTGGCCACAGCGCAGAACTCAGCCATCGGCACCGGGGGCTCCGCCCATCGGACGGGCTTGGGCAGCGGGTCGGTCGATCACGGCCATCATGCGCTGATGCGCGTGGACGCCTTTCGCGGCGTGGGTGGCTACGACCAGAGCTTCCGCTTCAACGAGGATGCGGAGCTTGACTACCGCTTGCGGCAGGCCGGGCAGACCATCTGGCTCACCGAGCGCACCGCCATGACCTACTATCCGCGCTCGACGGTTGGTGGGTTGTTCCGGCAGTATTTTGGCTATGGCGGGGGCAGGGCACGCAATATCCTCAAGCACCGCATGCGCCCACGTCTGCGTCAGCTGATGCCACTCGCCATCCTGCCGGTGGTGCTGCTGGCGGCATTGTCCCTCTGGCATTGGGGCTTTTTGGTGCCCCTCGCCCTGTGGGGCCTAGGCTGCATTGCGTTGGGCATGCACGCGGCGCGAACACACTACCCGCAACAGGGCATGCCGATGGTGCTGTCGCCGTTGGTGGGTCTGGCGGCGATGATCATGCATTTGGCCTGGTCGTCCGGCTTCTGGGCCCATGTGGCGCAGCGGCCGTTTCGGCGGGAAACGGTGTGAGCGCCATGACCAGCGTGGATATCTGCATCTGCACCTTTCGCCGGCCATTCCTCGCCGAGACACTGGCCTCCATCGCCCGGCTTGCCGATGGCGGACACCTGCTCCGGGTGATCATTGCCGACAACGATCATGACCCCTCGGCCCGGGAACTGGTCGATGACCTGCGCGCGCAACTGCCGTTTCCCATCACCTATGTTCACGCCCCAGCGGCCAATATCTGCGTCGCGCGCAATGCCTGCCTCGACCATGCGGATGCCGATTACGTCGCCTTTGTCGATGACGACGAAACTGTCACCCCCGACTGGATCATGGCCCTGGTTGCTCAGGCCGAGGCAAGTGGCGCGGCAGCTGTGCTGGGACCAGTACGGGCCATCTACGGCCCTGACGCGCCGCGCTGGATGGCCGAGGGGGACTTTCATTCGACGTTGCCGGTCTTCGTCTGCGGCAGCATCCGCACCGGCTACACCTGCAACGTGCTGATCCGCTGGAGCGCGCCCTATCGCGGACTGCGCTTCGATCTGGCGCTCGGTAAATCCGGCGGCGAGGACACGGCGTTCTTTTATCAGCTCACGGCTCTGGGTGGCTCCATCGGCTACGCTGCCAATGCGGTCGTCGAGGAGCCGGTTCCGATAGAACGGGCGACCATGAACTGGCTCGTGCGCCGCCGCCTGCGCTTCGGGCAAACCCACGGCATGCTGCAAGCCGATGCTGGTGCCAAAGCCCTGGCGATCGTGGCAGCCAAAATCTTCTATTGCGGCCTGATGACCGCGCTCACAGCATTTTCGCCGGTGCATCGCCGGCGGAACTGGCTGCGCGCCGTGCTGCATATGGGCGTGGCGGGCGGCATTCTGGGCGTGCGTCAGGCCGTGCATTACGGGCAATCGACGCCATCGTGAGCGTCCCATTTTTCTTCCCGACCATAACGGCGGAGTACACCCATGCTTGACAAGACCCTCTATCCCGAGACGCTGGCCCCGCAACCGTCCGATCTGAAGACCATCGATCTGGAGCGGGTGTTCTCCTTGCTGCGTCGGCAGGCACTGGTGCTGGGCGCGAGCCTTGCGGTGATGCTGCTGCTGGCGGCGCTCTACCTTTCGCTGGCGCCGCGCAACTATCTGTCGGCCGGGCAGGTGCTGCTGGACCGGAACCTCGAGCAGGTTGCCGGGGAGGGCGGTGTCGCGACCAGCAGTGTCGAGCTGGAAGCGCAGGTGCTCAACCAGATCGAAGTGTTGCGATCGAGCCGCGTCGCCACGGCGGTAGCGCAGGCCGAAGGCCTGATGACCGATCAGGAATTTCTCAACCCGCCGCCATCCTTCACGCAGCGGCTGCGTGGACTGCTGCCCTTCGGTCAGGCCGAGCGGCCAGCTTCGCTGGAAGCGGGTCTCGACGAAGTGGTCGGCATGTTGCGCGCCAATGTTCAGGTCGACCGCATGGGGCGCAGCTCGATCATCCGCATTGGCTACGAAGCCGGGACCCCCGATCTGGCGCAGCGCATTGCCCGCGCCTATGCCGAGGCGCTGCTGCAGGATCAGCTCAATGCGGAACTCGAGGCAACCGGCGCAGCGGCCGACTGGCTGCAGCTGCGGCTGACCGAAATCGGGCAAAGCCAGCGCGATGCAAGCCTCGCCATCGAGGACTACCGCCAGCAAACCGGCCTGTCCGTCGGGCAGGATCGCAACCTCACCAATCAGCGCATCGAGACCCTGTCCAACCAACTGGCCGAAGCACAGGCGGAAACCGCGCGGCTGCGGGCCTTGTCTGAGCAGTTGCAGACGGTGGTTGCGGCGGGACCGCAATCGGCCGCCAGTTATGTATCGCTGCTGAGCGGCACGCAGACCGACCCGGCTGATATCGCGGCGCTGCGCACGCAGTCCGCCGCACTGACCAGCCGAATTGCCGAGGTGCGCGCCAGCTTTGGTGAAGAGCACCCGCAATTGATGACGCTCGCGGCCGAGAAGGCTGCGCTGGACAGCCGCATCTTTGCGCTGCTGCAAAGTCTGGACGAGCAATATCGCACGCAACTGGCCATCGCCACGCAGCAGGAGGCGGGCCTTCGTCGGGACATCAATTCCGAAGGCCAGAATGCCGGCTTGATCAGTCAGGAGCAGGTGCGCCTCAACGAGCTGCAGCAGCGCTCCGATGCGCTGCGCTCGCTCTATAACAGCTACCTACTGCGCTATGAGGAATCGGTGCAGCGGCAGAGCTTCCCGATCCCTTCGGTTCGTATCGTGACCGATGCACTCTTGCCCGAGCGGCCGTCGAGCCCGAAGACCATGATCATCCTGGTGGCGGCCCTCATCGGCGGCGCCTTCATCGGCGCGGTACTGGGCACTTTCAACGAACTGCGTGAGCGCGGTTTCCGCGTGGGCGCGCAGGTCCGGCGCCATCTGGGCCTCCGCTTCCTCGGCTACCTGCCCAAGCTCCAGTTCGGCCCCGGCGCGACGCCAGAGGAGCAACGCACGACTATTCGCGCCCTGGTCCGAGGTGCCTTTGGCCAGCGCATCGGGCGGCGCTGGCGCGGGCCGTTCATGGAGACGCTCAAGGCCACGCGCCTGGTGCTGCAGCCCGCGGCCAACCATGGGACTGCCGTGATTGGCATTCTTTCGGCGTTGCCAGGGGAGGGAAAGTCCACCTTCGCCACCGCTTTGTCGGAAATGCTGGCTGCCGCCGGCTCGCGCGTTCTGGTGATCAATGCCGACGAGAACACGGCGCGGATGCCGGGACGCGTCCTGCCATCGCAAATGGGCGACTGGCGTCGGGCCACCGCAACGGACGACGAGACGGGGATCGTGAGCCTTTCAGCCTCGGCGCCGGAAGCGGGCGGCGGCGACCTCTCAGGCATCGCCATGCAGAAGGTACTCGCCGAGGCGCGCGGACAGTTTGACTATGTCATTCTGGATCTGCCCGCCCTGGGCCTCGTCATCGACGCCCTTGCGGTTCTGCCGCTTACCGACGGGAATATTCTGGTGGCGGAATGGGGCAAGACGCCCCGCAGATTGCTCAACAGCTTGCTGGAGCAGGAGCCTGAGCTGGCCGATTACCTGGTTGGCGTGGTGCTCAACAAGGTGGATCTGGGCGCGCTGCCCCGGTTTACTGATGTGGGTGGCTTGGAACGGTTTGCCCATAAGGCCGAGCAGCGGGCGCAAAAGCAGGTGGAAGCGGCGCCCCATTAGGGCGCCGTTTGCACAGGGTCACTCAGCGGCGATCCGGAAGCCTTCCATCAGGGCATTGTGCAGCCCGATCTTGGTCAATGCGGCCAGGAAGTCGTCGCCGATATCGTCCCGATCCAGCGCATAGGCGACGTTTGCGGTCAGGAACCCCACCTTTGAGCCGCAGTCGAATGACTGGCCCTCATATTTCACGCCGGTAAAGTCCTGCTGCCGCATCAGCGTCTGCATGGCGTCAGTCAGCTGGATTTCCCCGCCCGCACCGCGCGGCTGATCAGCCAACAGCGTGAAGATCTCCGGCTGCAGGATATAGCGGCCGGAAATGATCAGGTTGGACGGCGCATCGGCCGGGGCCGGCTTCTCCACCATGTCATTGATGCGGAAGCTCCGGCTGTCGCCCGCGCCACGTCCAACGACGCCGTAGGACGATATTTCGGCCATCGGGACCTCTTCGACCGCAATGACGTTGCCACCGGTCCGCTCGTAGGTCTCCATCATCTGCTTGAGGACGCCGCGGCGGCCCTTAAACAGCATGTCGGGCAATAGCAGGGCGAAGGGTTCGTTGCCGACGATGTCGCGCGCGCACCAGACGGCATGACCGAGCCCCAAGGGCTCCTGCTGCCGGGTGAAACTGGTTCGTCCGGCCGAGGGCAGGTCCTGCTGCAGTTCCTTGAGGATGCGGGTCTTGCCGCGACTCTCGAGCGTTGCTTCCAGCTCGAACTGGCGGTCGAAATGGTCCTCGATCACCCCCTTGTTGCGGCCGGTCACGAAGACGAAATGGGTAATGCCCGCTTCGCGGGCCTCGTCGACGGCATACTGGATCAGCGGTCGATCGACCACGGTCAGCATTTCCTTGGGCATGGCCTTAGTGGCAGGCAGGAATCGAGTGCCCAGTCCTGCAACGGGGAAAACGGCGGTCCTTACAGGTTTCAACACATAGCTCTCCTTATTCTGCGTATGACGCCGAATTGGAGCATGATGGAGCAAGTCGATCCACTCGAAATGCATTGTGGGGTTGCATGGCTCGATTGCAGATATGCTCTTGATCGCATCTGTCAAATTTCGAAGCATTGGGTCAGGTTTCGGCCATATTGGCTATATGGCGCCATATTTGTTTTTTGGTGTTTTGACAGAGCTGCGAAGTAAGTACGCGCAATTTGCCTCGGCGCAAAATAGAACTGCATGGTGAATCTGGCTTTGCGTCCCGCGCGGGATACCCTGACATTCAACGCAGTCGTGATCGACGTGGCTATTTCACCCGCGCTATGAGGCTTGTATTTACCGTGCGATGGTAGTGAGTTTACGGGGGCGGAATTCGCTCCCGCAGAGGTCGACACCGCGGCCACTGCAGGACCCGTTGCCGGGCGCTGGTCCGGGCAGCTATGGGAGGTTTTCGTGGAGCCAAAGGGACCCGATGACGGGCAGGTGCATAAGGCGCCGCTGACCGCATCTCAGCCGGTGCAGGAGCGCACAGCTTTCCCATGGCCCTGGGGGCTGGTTGCCATCGGTATCATGGCTCTGGCCTGGGTCGGCATCTACCTGCTCTGGAACGGTGTCGCCTTTCTGTTCAATTGGTGATCGCCAGGTTTTACTTGCGGCAGCTGTGCCGCATAGCAGAGCCAAAACGATAGTCTTGTCAGGCACCGTCGCCGCTAGACCCTTCATCTTGCTCCCTGATTTGCTCCGGTTCTGCCCCAGCCGTTTGGGGTGAATTTGTGACAAACCGGCGCATCGCAGCTATGCGCACCCGGCGTTGCCACGCTTTTCTGATCATGTTTGCCTCCTGCCGATGGCGATACGCAATCCGGTCACGGAGGCGTTGTCGTCAACATGCGGCGCACCCGGACTAAGCGGTCCGGGACCAGTTTGATGTTTTGAGGGGCTTGGGTCCCGCGTAGGCGCCTGCGCTTGCGCGAACCATAGCTTATGCCCGGATGGATGGTTGGCGCTGCGCGTTCCCTGGTTCTCAACTTCGCGAGAAAATCTCATGTCGATCACCAATGCCGACGTCGATTCATCGGACAGACTTTCCAACATGAGCGCACGGCGTGGCACCGGAGCCAAACGGGCCTTTGACCTGATCGCGGCCTTGGCCATTCTGGCTTTCGCCCTGCCGGCCATGTTCTTCATCGCTGTCATTCTGTTTTCCACCGATCGAGGACCGGTCCTGTTCTCGCATGAGCGTATTGGGCGGAATGGCCGGCGTTTCCGCTGCCTCAAGTTCCGCTCCATGGTGGTCAATTCCCAAGAGGCGTTGCGGCGGCACCTTGAGTTGTTTCCGCAGGCGCGCGCCGAATGGGACGCCACGCAGAAACTGCGTGACGACCCCCGCATCACGCCTCTAGGTCGCTTTCTGCGCGTCACCAGCCTTGATGAATTGCCGCAGCTCCTCAATGTGATCCGCGGTGACATGAGCCTGGTGGGGCCCCGTCCGATCGTTCAGGAGGAAGTGGTGCGCTATGCCGACGAGATCGCGCATTACGCCGCTGTTCGCCCCGGTATCACGGGCCTGTGGCAGGTCAGCGGGCGCAGCGATGTCGACTACGACCAGCGCGTCCAGCTCGACAGCCGCTATGTCCGCGAATGGTCTTTTTCCGGTGATCTCGTGATCCTGATCAAGACCGTCAAGGTCGTCGTCATGCGCGCCGGCAGCCGTTAAGGAGACGAAAAATGTCGCTATTTTCCCTTCGTCCCCGTGCCTTTCGAACCCGCAATTCCGGCCGCGACGCCGAAACTGACGAGGCCCGCTTCGGCACCATTCGCAATGCCATTGCCATGGCTCTGGCGGATGCCCGCCGTGAGCGCGACGGCCTGAGCCAGCGGCTGGATTTCTACTACGCTCAGGCGACCACACTGATGGATAATTCAGGCGAGTACGGCCAGCGCGAGGGCGCCGACGAGGCTGCCATCGACACCGCCGGGCAGAACGCCTCTCGCGCCCGCCAGCGCATCGACCATCTCGACACCCAGATCGGGCGGTTGGAGGAGTTCCTCGCGCAACTGGACCACGCTCCTGGACCCCAGACCGTGCTGAACCAGGGCGTCGCCTGAGGGCGATGCCGCATCATGCGGGGCGAGGTAATATGGATTTCTCTGATCGACAGCCCCATGATGGGCCGCTCGTCTCCGTCATCATGGCCAATTTTCAGGCCGGCGACAAAATCATCCCCGCACTCCGTTCCGTGCTCGGCCAGACCATGTCAGATCTTGAGGTCATCGTCAGCGACGACGCCTCGCAGGATAACAGCGTGGCGCTGGTCCGTGCCATGGCGCAGGCCGATCCCCGGGTTCGGCTGATCGAGACCACGAGCAATTGCGGCCCCGCCTCTTGCCGGAACCGCGCGCTGGAGCTGGCGCGCGGGCGCTGGATCGCCATCGTCGATGCCGATGACATCATCCATCCCGAGCGCCTGGAGCGGCTGCTGGCCGCCGCCAGCCAGCAGGATGCCGATATCGTCGCCGACGACCTGCTGCTGTTCCATGAGGATGGCAGCCCCCCCAAATTGATGCTGGGCGCTGACGCTGGAGCCAGTTTCCTGGTGGCGCCCAAGCAGTGGGTGCTGGCAGGCGTCGACGGCACTCCGGCCCTTGGCTATCTGAAGCCGATGATCCGGGCCGATTGCCTCAAGCAACTGCGCTATGACGAAGCCCTGCGGATCGGCGAGGACTATGATTTCATCCTGCGCCTGCTGCTCGATGGCGCGCGCATGCTGGTGGTGCCCGAGCCGTTCTACCTCTATCGGCGCCATTCCGCCTCGACCTCGCACCGCCTGTCGGAGCCAGACATGCGGGCGATGATCGAGCGGCAATTGGCGCTGACTGCGATGCACGCCCCTCTATCGCCAAAGCTGTCAGCCGCGTTTGCCAAACGGCTCGCGGTGCTGCGGCAGGGCCTGGCCTACGAGGAACTGGTCGCCAGCATCAAGCAAGGCAAGGTGGTACAGGCTTTTGGCCTGCTGGCGCGCGACCCAGGCCTTGCGCGCCGCCTTTGGGTCTCGTTCAACGAGCGTCGTGGCGCTAAAGAGCCGGTGGATCGGCGGTCGCAGACACTTGTGCTCGGCGGGCAGGGGATGGCCGGCGCCGATCAGCCCGTTCCCGACTACGTCCCGGCCCATTTGGTCGATTGGTCCGTCCCGCGTCCCCGTGACGCCTGGCGCGAATTGGCGAGCCATGCCGGTTCCCACTGTATCGCCCTGGACGAAGCCGGCAGCTATGCCGCCGGTTTTGTCCCCGAGGTCAGGCTCGAAACCCGCACCACTGTGATGGAGGCCTCATGATCGCCTTGCCGTCCCGGGTGACCATCAACTTCGCCGATCTGCTGACCTTCGGCGCCTTTGCCGCATTGGTGCTGAATGCCATGTTCGGGCCGCTGGCCGCCCTGACCTTCATGGGCTGCGGCAGTCTGCTCATCGTTAGCAATGTGCCCGCCAGCATCGACAGCCTCCGTCGCTGGTGGTTCGTGCTGCTGTTGCCGGCCTATTGCATGCTGACGGCGCTGTGGTCGCAATATCCCGCCAATTCAATGCGCTACGGCGTGCAGCTGATGTTTACCGTCATCGTCGCTATTGTCATCACCGGGCGGCTGTCCACGGCCGCGTTGATGCGCCTGATGTTCATCGTCTACGCCATCGGCGTGATTGCCAGCATCCTGTTCGGCCGCACCGGCACGGGAGGCGCCTGGCTGGGCGTCTTCGGCAGCAAGAATGCCTTTGCCGCCCATATCGCCGTCTTCGCCCTCATCGCGGTAGCCGTGGCGGCCGACGGGAAATCGCCTTTGCTCCTGCGCCTCGCGGGCGCGGTGGGCGCGGTGGCATCTGCCCCCCTGCTGGTGCTGGCGCAATCGGCCGGCGCGAGCCTGATGGTCGCCCCGTGCCTCGCCATTGTGTTGTTGACCATTCTCTCGGCACGCCTGACCGGCATGCAGAAGCTGTTCATGCTCACCATGCTGGTCCTTGTTGCGGCGGCTCTTGCCGTCATCGTCATCACCACCGGCGATGCGCTGCTGGCGGAAATCCTCGAAGGCTCCGGCAAGGATGCCACGCTGACCGGGCGCACCGATCTGTGGGCCACGGGGTTGAGCTATATCGCCGAACGGCCGTTCCTGGGCCTTGGCTATCGCTCTTTCTGGGTGCTCGGTTTCGCGCCGGCCGAAGAATTATGGGCCATGTTCGATGTGCTCTCCGGCGCCGGTTTCAACTTCCACAACACCTACATTTCCAATGCCGTCGAGATCGGCCTGATCGGGCTGGGGCTGCAGATCGCTATCATGTATGGCGGCGCCATCCTGATGGCCGCCTATACCTTCGCGCGTCCCAGCGCACCCAATGCCCTGCTGCTGGCGCTCCAGGCGCTGATGATCCTCCGCAGCTTCATCGAGGTGGAGGTGTTCTTTGAATTCTCCATCCGCTCGATCCTGGGCATTGCCACCCTCATTTACGCTGCAGCCGGGCTCATTGCCTTGCGCCAGCAATCGGCCGCGATGTCGCGGCGAAACCCCATCAGAGGAGTCCTGAGCCATGGCACAGTACCAGCCCGACCTCGTCCATTTCCGCACCCCGACCTATAAACGCCCCGAGGCGCTGCGCCGCGCCCTGCAATCGATGATCGCGCAGACCTGGCCGCACTGGGTCTGCGACGTGTTCGATGATGATCCATCGGAGGCGGCAAGATATGCCGTGGCCGAACTTGCTGATCCGCGCATTCGCTACACTGCCAACAAGCCGCAGCTGTTTGCCTCCCGCAATATCGACCAGTGCTTTACCGCCGAAAACCCGCACGGCGCGGCGTTTTTCTGCGTGGTCGAGGACGACAATTTTATCCTGCCCGAGTTCTGCGCCCAGAACATCGCCCTGATGGCTCGCGAAGGCGTCGAGATCGTGCTGCGCAACCAGGTGATCGAACACGCCAGCGGTACAGTGGCCGCCAGGATCGGCACCATTGGCGTGCTCGACGATCTCTTCACCGAGGGCCGCTACGCCGCCGAGGAATTCCGCCTGGCCCTGCTGGCCGGCATCGGCGTGTCCAATGGCGGGCTGTTCTGGTCGGTGCAGGCACGCTCTCCGCTCGAAATCCAATATGCCTGCACCGCCACCCTGCAGGAATATCTGCGGACCTATTCCATCGCCGAGCCGGTCTATGTCGCCATGGAGCCGCTGGCCGTTTGGGCCGAAAATGCCGAGCAGACCACGCGGAACGCCGAGCTTAAAGCCGGCTACCTGCGGCGCGAGCTTGACCTCAAACGCGCCGTCCAGGCCCTGCGGCAGAAGGTATGGAACGAGACCAGCAAGGAGGCGCGTGCTGCCTTCCTGACCAACCCACGCTTTGCCGCGCCGATTGCGGTGCGAGCAACCCATGTTGCAAAAGCCCTCATCGGGCAGGGGCTTTCGGGCCATGTTTCACCCATAGAGGCGCTGCGCCTACGCGCCCGCGGCATGATGATCCGCGCGCTGGGGCGGGTCACCCCCGATTTCGACCGCTTCGTCGCCTCGCGCAGTACCCCCCACACATGAGCGTTTCCATCGAAACGGGCGCGCGGCGCGACCATCTCACCACGGGACGAGCCTCGGCGGCGATCAAGGGCACACTCTGGTCGCTGGTCAGCAGCTTTGTGCCGGCGGCGCTGGGCTTCCTGGTGTTTCTGGCGAGTTCGCGTGTGCTGTCGCCCGCCGAGTTCGGCATCGTCGCCTTTGCCGTCAGCATTGCCAGCGTGGGGGTGGCCATCGCGCCCGCCGGTTTTCGCGAGGCGCTGATCCAGCGCGAGCGCATCTCCTCGGCCCATCTCGATACGGTGTTCTGGCTTTGCCTCGGCGCCGCCCTCGTTATTTATGCGGTGTTGTGCTTGGCCGGGCCGGTCATCGCCACTGCATTCGGCCAGCCGCTGCTGGCGCTGCTCATTCCGCTGGTTGCCGCGCGCGTCATTTTTGATATGGCGGCTGCCGTGCCCAACGCGCTCATCGTGCGCACCATGGCGTTCAAGACACTCGCGCTGCGAACCACATTGGCCTCACTCGTAACCGCTCTTATCTGCCTGGGACTGCTCTGGGCCGGATTTGGACTCTGGGCGCTTGCAGTCTCACAATTGGCCGGATCGGTGGCCAGTTGCGCCGGGGCGCTTATCGGCGCCCGCTGGCTGCCGGGCCGGCGTTTCAACCGCAGCGCCTTGCGGGACTTGCGGGCCTTTGGGCTGTTTTCGAACGGCAACCACTTCATCACGACGATCAATATCGATCAGCTGCTGATCGGGGCCCTGATGGGGCCGGGAGCGCTGGGTATTTACAGCTTCGCGCGTCGCATCTTCCAGATCCTGACCGATCTCATGTCCGGCGCCCTGAATCTGGTGTCCTATTCGCTGCTCGCATCAATGCAGCGCGAACCTGCTAAGCTGCGCGAGGCCTATTTGCTGGGTACGTTCGCCTCCTCGGTCGTGGCGTTCCCGGTGTTTTCAGGTCTGGCGCTGGTTGCGGGCGACCTGGTGCCAATGGCCTTTGGCGCGTCCTGGGTTCCAGCCGTACCGGTCGTGCAGGCATTCTGCGTGCTGGGACTGCTGACGGCGATAGGCATCTTGCAGTCCTCGCTGATCCGCAGCCAGGGACAGGCCGATTTGTGGTTCTATTACATCCTCGGCAAGCAGGGCGTGACTGTGCTTTACATCTTCCTGTTCTCAAGCTGGGGCGTCATGGCGCTGACCACATCGCTGGTGATCCTCAACATCATTCTGTGGATGCCGACGCTGCACATGGTCGTGCGTCTGCTCGGCATTTCGCTATGGGCCTATCTCGGTTCGTTCGCTCTGCCGGTCGTTGCCACGCTGGCGATGTGCGGTTGCGGGTGGCTGGTGCAGCATCAACTGGCGGGGGCCGATCCGCTGCTGCGACTGGCCACAACAATCGGCGCCGCAGCTTTGAGCTACGGCGCCGTTATCGTGCTGTTGGGGAGGCCGCGCCTCGAAACCCTGGTCGGCTTCGTCCGCCGCAGGCGCTAGCTCACGGCGAGGCGGCTGCGAACGAAGCCGTCCACGGCTTCCTGGGCGCGTTCTGTGACCTGGCGGATCATCGTATCGCTGCTCAGCTGTGGTTCGAGGCGGGACATTCCATCCAGATGTCGGGCGGCCATGTCGGTCAGAATGCCGTTCGGAATGCCCGCCAGCGGCGAGGCGCTGAAGCGGCCGACCTTGCCCAAGCTCCCGCCGCGCCCGGTCTTGCCGATATAATATTCGAGAACGCTGCTGGGCTTGAGCGCATTGAGCTGCACATCGAGGTCGAGCGCGCCTGCCCAATCGAGCCATTTGCTATGGTGGCCACCATAAATCGGGCGGGCGCCAATCCACGGCGTGCGCAGCGCATCGGCAACGATGGCCCCATGCATGGCCTCGGTGATCAGCAGGCGAGCGCCGCGAATCTGGCTCAGCACCTTTTCGACCGGCTCGGTCGCGTCGATCAGCGTGATCCCGGCCTGCCGGCACGCTTCGGCCCAGTTGCCCCGCTCAAGGCTCTCATAATGCGGCATGAAGGCGACCCCGACACTGGTGTCGGGCGCCGGCAAATTCATGTTGCGCAGCAGGATGGCGCTGTCGCAGATCGACAGGCCCGGGTCGATCCCTAGTGTCCTGGCCGTATTGGGACCACGGACGAAGCAGATGTCCCAGGTGCCGTCATGCACGTCGGGCAGCCCCATATAGCCGGCATAGCCCGAGCCCATGACGAATTTGCGCGCGCCAGCGGGCAAATGATCGCCGATGATCGAACCGATACCGACGAATAATTCGTCCTCGTTATCATCGAGAAAGCCCTTGGGCAGCAGCGCCGGCCACACATGGAGATTCAGTTCATCTCCGAAATTCGGCACCTTGCCGCGAAAGAACACCAGCTTCATCAATTGTCCTCGTTGTCTTGGCACAGGATGGATTGGTCGAAGGCGCATGCCTCCCCGAGCGGCGTAAAAGCCACCCAGTCCACCTGCATGGCGATGGCCGCATCGACAGGCGCAAAGCTGCCCATCCAGTCGGTCAGTGTGTCGGAACCCCACAGGCTGAAGAACATGCGCTGTGGGTTGCTAGGAATGGTTTTGGGGTCGTCCATGGTGCGCACCAACTTGCCATCGAGATAGAAGCGGATGCGGTCCGGTTCCCAGGTGAAGGCATAGGTGATGAAACCGCCATCGGACGGGACGGGCAGGGCATGGGATTGGCCGCTGCCAGTCGTGCCGTCGCCGCTCTTGCCGTTGACGAAGGTGGTGGTGTCGACCTGGCCGGTATTGCGCAGCAGCACCTCGAAATCGATCTCGTCATGCGGCTTGCCCTGCTGGGGCCCGATATAGGTGAAGAAGGACGCATTGAGGCCCGACCCGGACGGCGTTTTCAGGCGCGTCTCGTAGGTCCCGTAGCCATAGGCCTGTCGCGTCTGGAGCTCGCCGCAGCGATGCTCGCGATCCCCTTTGGCGAGCGGCGCAAAGCCCACTTGCAGCAGCCCATCACTCGCCGTCACCTGGTCGGATGACCAGGTGCAATTCTGGTGGCCGCCATTGCTCCAGCCATCCGATACATACCAGCGCGCCAGATCGAGCGTGTCGAAGTCGTCGCGGAAGGCGGTTTCCTGAGCAAATGCTTGCACCGGCAGGCCAAGCGCGCCCATCAGGACAAGAGCACTCAGGCTCTGTTTCGCGGTCATGACGCAAACTCCAGTCTGGCAACGACGACATCGCCCGCCTCGAGCGGCGTCGCCAGGTCGGCCGCAACTTCGTCGCCATCGCGGACGATGACGTAGCTGAAGGTCGGCGCGGAATCTCCCGGTACGGCAACGCCGGTATAAAGGGCGGCCTCCTGAACCAGCCCCCGCTGCGTCGCGATCTTGAGTTGCAGCGCCGCGATCTGCCCATCGACGGTCTGTCGTTCAAGCGACAGGTCTGAAATGCGCTGGTCGGTAAGCCGCGCCTTTTCCCGCTCGGCGGCGGCGATGTCCTGGCGGGCCTGCAAGGTCGTGGTCTGCGTATCGAGCAGCCTCGACTCGAGATCGGAGACATTGGTCTGAAGGGACGCCACGCGCGAGGCCAGGGCCAGACCATCGTCGGAAAGTGCCGTGATCTTGTCGAGTTGTTCCCTTGCCGCTGCCAGTTGTGCCTCGGTCCCGGTTTCCTTCTGCCCAAAGGCTTCAATCTGACTGTTGAGCAGCGCCACCTGATCGGTCAGCGAGGTCGACTGCGCCTCGGCCTGCCGCCGTTGTGCCGAAAGAATGGCTGTTTCGGCACTAAGCAGGGCGTCGAGCCCATCCGCCGTTTCGAGTTCGGCAGGGACGGTAATCTGCTCCTGCCCCGCCAAATCCGCATCGAGCCGCGCCCGGCGAACCAGCAGGCGACGATATTCGTCCTCCAGCACCTCCAGCGCGCCGGAGGTGGTGAGTATTTCTCGTTCCGGGCGCGCCACGGCCTCCGCGCTGCGCCGCTCTCCGCCCGCCAGGGCCAGCGCCTTCACCACGGTCAAATTGGGCGCGAATTTATACTCGCCGGGCGTGCCCACATCGCCGGACACATAGATCGGGCCATAGGCCGCCACTTCCACGGTTACCGTCGGCGCGGTGCTGAGACCGAGCGTCTGCTGCAGGGCGCCCCCTAGCGCCGCCGCCAGTTCGGCGCTGGTCTTGCCGGCGCCTTCGGTGGCCCCGACCATCGGAAAATTCACATTGCCATCGGCGCCGACGACATATTCGCCGGCCAGGGCCGTCCATTCCTCAAACGTGGAATCTGCCGCCTTCCATTGCACGACCTTAATATTGAGCGTGTCGGACACGCCCAGCGTGTAGGGTGAAGCGGCCTGCGCGGCGCCCAGCCAGGTCAGCCCGATGGCGACGCTGGCGGTATAGCGGAGGGCGGATCGAATCTGGTCCGGGGTGGGGATCATGTCCCATCCTTGCTGCTGATCGTAGGAGCAGGGATTGTCGGGATCGAACGTGCCCGCAATGGGGCGCTGGCACGGCCGGATCTTGCCGCTCCGCTCCTCATTCTGCCTTAACGTGTTGATATCAGTATATTTTTAGCGCGGAGCCGAGCGTTGCCACCCCAGTCAGGGCAGGCATGCGCGGTGCGGCCAGCTCGATTTCCACGCGCGGCGAGCGGCGGCCCTGGCTGCGGTGAACCAAGGTCCCCGCTGGCGCAAAGCCCAGTGACGCCAGCCGCCGCCGCTGTTGCGGCGAGAGTACGGTCCAGACCAGGCGTCGATCACCATCATCGAGCTCCCCGAATTCCTGCTGGTGCGCGTTGCTTCGGGTCTGCACCTCGAAAATTCTGGCGTTGGTTGCCTCGCCAACCTGCGCCATCGCAGAGAATAGTCGGGCGGCCCGCTGCGGAGAGAGCTGCAGATTGCGGTCGAAATACACCAGGATTTCTTCCAGCACCGCGTCGGGCAGGGCGCTCTGTACGTGGCGAAGAATGTCCTGGCAGGTCTGCTGCTTGAGGCGAGCCGTCAGCCCGTGCGCATAGGCCCGCGCAGCCTTGGGCAGCATGGGCTCGCCATCGAGCATGGCGCCGATTGGGTAGCGGCTGACGCAGCTCTGGCAAACCCACAAGGCCTGCGTGTCGCGCGTGACCTCATAGGTCAGGCGCAACGCAGTCCGCCCGCAAAAATCACAAGTGCTGGTCAGGGTGACATCATCCCTGAGTTGCCAGCTAAAGCTCCAGTCTTCTGGATTACCGACGGCGTCGCGCAATGTGTAACGGTTTCGAACCATTGCATATTCTCTTGCTGGTTGCAGGTGCCTTGGGGCGGCTCAGGACGTGGACCCAAGCAATTGCAGCCGGCACGATGGTCGGTGACGACCCTGAGCGAATCCTCATCCGGGCCGGTGCAATTTCTGCGTGGAAGATGGGAAGCAATTCCGGCTACAGCATGGCGCACCCCAAATGCGCCTGCCGGCCTCGCGTTCAGAGCATCAAAGCTGCCGGGGAAAAACGCTACAGCGTCGCCAGATCACGGTTGCTGACCTTGCCCATATAAGCGTCCCTGATGGTGACCTTGTGCTCGAGTGCGTCGATTACCGACTGGGTAAAATCGGTGTCATACATCTGCGACAGATTATTGAGCCCGCCCGGGGTGAACACATTGATCTCGAGCAGCTTGTCGCCGACGATATCGAGCCCCACCAGAAACATGCCATCGGCGATCAGCTTGGGCCGCACGGTTTCGGCGATACCCAGCATGGTCTGGTTCACCTCGAT